>NZ_DASQBZ010000027.1:0-264565 GCF_035634955.1 Variovorax sp.
GGCCTCGATGCGCACCGGCGGGTCCGACTCGCGCCTGAACGCCCGCTGTATCACCACCAGGTCGGCCGGCTTCGGCTCGGTGGTCATGGTGACCTCGTAGCCGCAGGATTCGTAGAACAGCATCAGGTTGATGACGACGTCGCCATCCTGGCTGTCCTGGTTGACGAGGACGCAGCGCTTTTGCATGGTCAGCGGCGTCCCAGGATGGTCTGGGCGGTGGTCAATGCAGCCGCTACCACCTGGTCCATGTTGTAGTAGCGGTATTGCGCCAGGCGCCCGACGAAGAAGACGTCCGCTTCCTTCTCGGCAAGGGCCGCGTATTTCTCGTAGAGCAGCTGGTTGTCCGGACGCGGGATCGGATAGAAAGGCTCGCCGTCCGCCTGCGGATGCTCGAACACCACCGAGCTGCCTTTGGCCACTTGGCCGGTCAGGTGCTTGAACTCGGTGATTCGTGTGTAGTCGTGGTCGTTGGGGTAGTTGACCGTGCCCACGGGCTGGGTCAATTCGGCGTCGGGGTAGTGCCGGTGCTCGAACCGCAGCGAGCGATAGGGCAGCGGACCATGGCGGTGGCCGAAATATTCGTCGATCGGCCCGGTGTAGACCAGCTTGCCGACCCGCTCGGCGGCGTCCAGCGACTTGAAATCGGTCTGCAGGCGCACGGTGATGTTCTCGTGGTCGAGCATGCGCCCGAACATCGAGGTGTAGCCGGCCGCCGGCATCACCTGGTACGTGTCGGTGAAATACCGGTCGTCGTCATTGGTGCGCGTGGGAATGCGCGCCGCCACGCCCGGCGCCAATTCGGAAAGTTCTATTCCCCATTGCTTGCGGGTATAGCCTTCGAAGAATTTGCTGCAAAGATCGGCGCCGACGCTATTGAGAACGACGTCGAGGCTGCTTTTTATTTCGCGGCTTTCCCGTCTCGCCTCGATGAATTCCTCGACCCCGGCTTCGTCCAGATCCAATTCATAGAGCTGGTTGATGGTGGTGCGGTTGATCGGGATCGGCAGGAGCTTTTCGCCCACCTTGGCCAGCACCCGGTGCTCGTAGAACCGCCAGTCGGTGAAGCGCGACAGCCAGCGCAGCACACGGGCGCTGTTGGTATGGAAGATGTGCGGGCCATATTGATGAATCAATACGCCGTGACGATCAACGCAATCGTAAGCATTGCCGCCAATATGGCTGCGTTTGTCGACAACCAGGACTTTGTATCCTGCGTCCGCCAATTCTCGCGCTACAACACTTCCGGCAAATCCTGCTCCGACAACGGTCGCCGCATCCATTTTGCCTTCCACGGGGTTGGTTATAGTAAATTAGTTTACAACAGGAAACGTTCGTTGCACGTACGCAAACAGCCATAGGCCAAGTGGCGGAAGGCCGGCGCCGGCCTCACACCAGGCGCAAGTAGCGTGCCGTAGTGCCGTTGCCCGGGCGTGACGGCGCCCTTTCGCGGGCGGGGTCGCCGGCGGCGTCCGCCCATAATCCGCTGCTGCCTCTGGTGCAGTTCCCCCAAGATTTCGAATGGCTCAAATGTCGCAAGAGAGAAACACGCAAGCCGGTGAAGACGCCGGTCCGGTCGACGTCGTGGTGATGGCCGCCGGCAAGGGCACCCGCATGAAAAGCAGCCTGCCCAAGGTGCTTCATCGCCTGGCGGGGCGCCCGCTCGTCACGCACGTGATCGACACCGCCCTCGGCCTGCAGCCGCGCCGCGTGGTCGTGGTCACCGGCCACGGCGCGCACGAGGTCGAGGAGACGCTGAACAACGCGGCGCCCGAGGGCGCGCCGCTGGCTTTCGTGCGGCAGGCGCTGCAACTGGGCACCGGCCATGCCGTGCAGCAGGCCGTGCCGCTGCTCGACGACGACGGAACGACGATCGTCCTGTCGGGCGACGTGCCGCTGATCGGGCAGGACACGCTGGCGGCGCTCGTGCGTGCCAGCGCCGGCCGCCGGCTGGCGCTGCTGACCATCGAGTTCGACGACCCCACCGGCTACGGCCGCATCCTGCGTGAAGGCGAAGGCGTCCAGGCCATCGTCGAGCACAAGGACGCCACGCCCGAGCAGCGCCTGGTGCGCGAGGTTTACAGCGGAATGATGGCGGTCCCGACCCGGCTGCTCAAGCCCTGGCTGGCACGCCTGGACAACAAGAACGCGCAGGGCGAGTACTACCTGACCGACATCGTGCGGCTGGCCACGCTGGACGAAGTGCCGGTGGTGGCCACGCGGATCGACGACACGCTGCAGGTGGCCGGCGTCAACGACCCGGCCCAGCTGGCCGCGCTCGAGCGCGCCTTCCAGCTGCGCCAGGCGCAGGCGCTCATGGCCCAGGGCGTGCGACTGGCCGACCCGTCGCGCTTCGACCTGCGCGGCACGCTGGCCTGCGCGGCCGACGTCGAGATCGACATCAATTGCGTGTTCGAGGGCGCCGTCTCGCTCGGCGCCGGCGTGCACATCGGCGCGCATTGCGTGATCGCCAATGCGCGCATCGAGGCCGGCGCGGTGATTCACCCGTTCACCCACATCGACGGCGAGAAGGCCGGCGTGACCGTGGGGCCGGCGGCCCTGGTCGGGCCGTTCGCGCGCCTGCGCCCCGGCGCCCGCCTGGGCGCCGAGGTGCACATCGGCAACTTCGTCGAGATCAAGAATGCCACGCTGGCCAACGGCGCCAAGGCCAATCACCTGGCCTACATCGGCGATGCCAGCGTGGGCGAGCGCGTCAACTACGGGGCCGGCAGCATCACCGCCAACTACGACGGCGCCAACAAGCACCGCACGGTGATCGGCGACGACGTGCACATCGGCAGCAACTGCGTGCTGGTGGCGCCCGTGACCATCGGCGCCGGCGGGACCGTCGGCGGCGGCTCCACCATCAACAAGAGCACCGAGCCCGGCGGCCTGGCCGTGGCGCGGGCGCGCCAGGCCTACTACCCGAACTGGACGCGGCCGGTGAAGAAGAAGCCGGGCTGAGCCGCCCGGGCGCCCGGCATCACGCCAGCGGCAGCCTCGGCTGGAACTTGGCGCGCTTGAGGCTGAAGAAAGACTTGACGTTGCGCACGTTGGCGTCGGCGGTGAACAGCCGCTGCGCCAGCGCGAGGTAGTCGGGCATGTCGCGCGCCCCGACGATGAGCACGAAATCCGGCCCGGGAGAGACGCGGTAGCACTGCTGCACCGCCGGGTCCGCGATCACCCGCGCTTCGAACGCCGAGAGCGAATCGGCGTCCTGCCGGTCCAGCGACACCTCGACGACTGCCTGCAGCCCGTGGCCGAGCAGCGCCGCGAGCCGGTCCGGCGACAGCAACGCCACTTCGCGCTCGATCACCCCAGCCTGACGCAGGCGCTGCACCCGCCTTAGGCAGGTGGGCGGAGAAACGTGCACCAGGGCCGCGAGCTGCTGGTTGGTGCGGGAAGCGTCTTCCTGCAGAGCCTGGAGCAGGCGCAGGTCGATTGCGTCGATTGACAGTTCTTCCATATGTGGATCGATTATGGAATAAATCACCATCAATGGCTGATTGGGAAATAATATTCCGACAACGTCTTATCAAAGAAAGCATTGTTCACCGGGGTCGGCCTAACATTCGCGCCACTTCACCGAACCGAGAGAACAAACCATGTGCGGCATCGTCGGCGCCACTTCCCATCGCAACATCGTCCCCATCCTGGTCCAGGGCCTGCAGCGGCTCGAATACCGGGGCTATGACTCCTGCGGCGTTGCGGTGCATGCGGGCGAACTGACGCGCACGCGCACCACCTCGCGCGTGGCCGACCTGCTGGCGCAGGTGGAGGAAGACCGGGTCCAGGGCCTGACCGGCATCGCGCACACACGCTGGGCCACCCATGGCGCGCCCGAAGTGCACAACGCGCATCCGCACTTCAGCCACGGCCCGGGTGAGGCGGTGGACGGCAGCAGCGCCAAGCCGGCGCGCATCGCCATCGTGCACAACGGCATCATCGAGAACCACGAGACGTTGCGCGCCGCACTGATCGCCCGCGGCTACGTGTTCTCCAGCCAGACCGACACCGAAGTCATCGGCCACCTGATCGACAGCCACTACGACGGAGATCTGTTCGAGGCGGTCAAGGCCACCGTGGCGCAGCTGCACGGCGCCTACGCCATCGCCGCCATCTGCCGCGACGAGCCGCACCGCGTGGTCGGAGCGCGCGCCGGCTCGCCGCTGATCCTGGGCGTGGGGGCCGCCGGCGACGAGAATTTCCTGGCCAGCGATGCAATGGCCCTGGCCGGCGTCACCGACCAGATCATCTACCTGGAAGAGGGCGACGTGGTCGACCTGCAGCCGGGCAAGTACTGGATCGTGGACCGCAATCACAAGAGCGTCTCGCGCCAGGTGCGCACCGTCCATGCGCACAGCGGTGCGGCCGAGCTCGGTCCCTATCGCCACTACATGCAAAAGGAGATCTTCGAGCAGCCGCGCGCCGTGGCCGACACGCTCGAAGGCATCGAGGGCGTTGTGCCCGAGCTGTTCGACGGCGTCGGCACCGATGGCGCGCCCGGCGCCAGCGCGCACCGGGTGTTCAAGGACATCGACAAGGTGCTGATCCTGGCCTGCGGCACCAGTTACTACAGCGGCTGCACCGCCAAGTACTGGCTCGAAGGCATCGCCAGGATCCCGACGCAGGTCGAGATCGCCAGCGAGTACCGCTACCGCGAATCGGTGCCGGACCCCAGGACGCTGGTGGTGACCATCTCGCAGTCCGGCGAGACGGCCGACACGCTGGCCGCCCTCAAGCACGCACGCTCTCTTGGCATGGAGCAGACGCTGACCATCTGCAATGTGTCCACCAGCGCCATGGTGCGCGAATGCAAGCTCGCCTACATCACCCGCGCCGGCACCGAGATCGGCGTGGCCTCGACCAAGGCATTCACCACGCAACTGGCCGGCCTGTTCCTGCTGACCCTGGCGCTCGCCCAGGCCAAGGGCCGGCTGACCGAAGAGGCGGAGGCGGCCTACCTCAGGCAGATGCGGCACCTGCCGGTGGCGCTGCAATCGGTGCTGGCGCTGGAGCCGCAGATCATCAGCTGGTCGGAAGACTTCGCGCGCAAGGAAAACGCCTTGTTCCTCGGCCGCGGGCTGCACTACCCGATCGCGCTCGAAGGCGCCCTCAAGCTCAAGGAAGTGACCTACATCCACGCCGAGGCCTATGCCGCCGGCGAACTCAAGCACGGGCCACTGGCGCTGGTCACCAGCGAGATGCCGGTCGTTACCGTCGCGCCCAACGACACCTTGCTGGAAAAGCTCAAGAGCAACCTGCAGGAAGTTCGCGCCCGCGGCGGCGTGCTCTACGTGCTGGCAGACGCCGACACCCGCATCGAGAGCAGCGAGGGCGTGCACGTCATCCGCATGCCGGAACACTACGGCGCCCTGAGCCCGCTGCTGCACGTGGTGCCGCTGCAGCTGCTGGCCTATCACACCGCATGCGCGCGGGGAACGGACGTGGACAAGCCTCGCAACCTGGCCAAGAGCGTGACGGTGGAGTAGGGGGAAGCGGGGCGTCGACATGTTGTCCGATGGGGTAGGGTCTGTCGGACTTGCTATAGGGCCCGTCTTGTGCTGCGGCGCAGCATGAGCTGTTGCAACTGCCGCTGTTCGGTGGGAACGGGCCTGACGACGTGCGCCGACCCGTCCGCGTCGCGTTTCAAAAATCCGTCGTTGAGGAACTCGACCCGGTAGTGATCCAGTCGCTTGCCGGCGGTCGATCGTGAGGGAATCAGTTCAGCGGCGGGATTCCTGGAAAAGTTGGCCAGGGTGCCTTTCATTACGCTTCATGGCATCGATTCAACCCTCGACACGCGCGCCTTGTACTGAAAACCTGAACTCCATGAAACGCAGACACTTCGTCTTGGCTGCTACTGCGGCCTCATCCCCGCCGGCAATCCTTCGAGCCCAAGGCAACACCGGTGCCGTCTCCGAGCGCACTGTCCGAATTCGCCCGGAATGGGCGCAGCTGTTCGAAGCAGCCGAGGTTCCTGGCACGTTGGTGGTGGTAGATGCGCGCGGCAGCGCGAGCACCACCTTCATTCACGACGCGTCGCGCGCGGAATTGCGGCTGTCGCCTGCATCCACCTACAAGATTGCGCACAGCCTCATCGCACTCGATGCGGGACTCGTTCGCGATGAGTTCCAGTCGTTCAAGTGGGATGGCGTCCAGCGCTCCATTCCAGCATGGAATCAGGACCAGACGCTCCGTTCGGCCGTACGCGATTCCGCGGTGTGGGTCTTCGAAGGCTTTGCACGCCAGCTCGGCACAGCGCGCGAAGAGGCCTACATGCGCAAGATCGGCTACGGCAACTGCCTGGCCACCGGCAAGAACCCCTTCTGGGTGGACGGCGATCTGGCGGTATCCGCCCAGGAGCAGATCACCATGCTGCGCGCGCTTTATCGCAACGAGTTGCCCTTTGCGGTGGCGCACCAGCGCCTGGTGAAGGACGTACTCGTCAATGAAGCGGGCAGCCACTGGATACTGCGCGCCAAGAGCGGGTGGAGCGGCAGCATCGGCTGGTGGGTGGGCTGGATGGAGTTCCCGGAAGGGGCGGTGTTCTTCGCGCTCAACATCGATACGCCGCGCCGCACAGGCGACCTGCCAAAACGCATGGACGTCGTGCGAGGCGCGTTGCGCAGCATCGGTGCCTGGCCCGCGGGTGCCACCACCTGATCGGTGGGCCATCCGGCGAGATCCAGTACACCGGCAGCTACAGCGAGCAAGGAGCGGGTGCGCTGGGGCTGAACGTCAACGGCAACAGCGACACCATGCTCTCCGCCTCGCCCATGCCGAGTACGGCGGGCAGTTCGGCAGCGGCTACCACTCCGACGAGGGTGTGCTGCGGGTGAACTACCTGTTCTGACGATCGCGGAATCGGTGGCATGCATGTCAGGGAGTGAGCGGAGATCGACCGGTGGATCATGTCGGCCGTTGCGCATGACACGCCAAGTCAAGAAGCGGGACGCATGGCCGACACGCACCGCGCATGGGTTCCTAGCATTGATCTGCATGAACACCTCATGGAGATCGCTCCGCATGAAGACACCGCGTCACCCCGACATGGCCGGCGCCACCGCCTGGCCGCCTCAGCGGGAACGCCTCATGGCCTACCACGAACCACGATAACCATCGAAGATGGAGATGAACATGCGACGCATTGGCGTGACTTACGTACTGCACCACATCGGCATTCCCATTGCAGAAATGCCATTGGGTGCCCGCTACGCGGCGAAGGCTGACATGTACACCACCGACGACCTTTCCGGCCCGCTACCGATCCAGTGGCATCGCTTCGGACCGGACTCGCCCTTGCACCCGTTGCTGCGGACGCAGCCCCATCTCGCCTACAAGGTCAGCAACCTGGCCTTGGCGATCGAAGGCCATGCGGTCATCCTTGGACCCTATACGCCGATCGACGACTACCAGGTGGCCGTTATCGACAACGCTGGTGTTCCGGTTGAACTCATCGAGACCAGTTTGCCGGACGAGGAGATCTGGGGGCGTGCAAGGAAGGGAATCAGAGCCAGCCTCTATGACACACCGCGCGAGGGTCGGCCTTGAATTCGTGCTTCATCGCAGGAAGCTTCCGGATCTGCGCGTCAACTCGCAGGACTTACTGGTCGCGAGATGCCCGGCTGAAGTGCGTGGCGCTCTTGAACCCATGGTCCTGCGCCACCACCGGCTGACCCCGGCTCGCCCAAGCGACTGTCGCCCTCCTGGCAGCGGCGCTCCAGCCTTCGTCGCAGAACAGGCGGACCGTACCGAGGCGCTTTCGCAGAATGCAGGTCAATTGTCACTTGACGTTCAAGAGAACCCATTAGGCAAACGTTGCCGGATGTAGTTGGCCGCGGTCCGCCTCGCGATGGGACGAATCGAACGGAACTGGTACGCACGGAGAACTCATCCGAACCCCCGCAACCTAGCATTCAGGTACACCCGGAAGCGCCTTCGCGTCGTCGGGCCAAGGAGATGCTTATGCCACCCCTGACTGCTCGCCGCCGTGGCGGCAAGAACCCTTCCCACATCGCCATCATCGGCGCCGGCATCGCCGGCTTGGCCACCGCGCACTGCATGCGGCAACGCGGATTCGAAGGGAGACTTTCGATCTTCGACAAGGGTCGCGAGCCTGGCGGACGCCTATGGTCCGGACGGCCCGGTTGCGATCTGCTCGTCGTGGAATACGGGGCAGGCCGCCTTCACGCCGGGCGGCATGGGCGGCTCGTGACACTTTGCGAGGAGTTGCAGTTGCCGATGGTGCCGTTCGACTACCCCGTGCAATTCACATCGGATCATTCCGGGACCGACCCGGCGCCGGGCGAACTCCTTGAAGAACACATGGACCAGCGCGTGCCCACGGGCCTGCAGGCGCCGCTCCTGCGGTGGAACTTCTGGGAGCACGGCATCAGCTTTTTCAGGCGAGCTGCCGAGACGTCGTCCGCGGCGCAGTTCGCACAGGTCGCGCCCGGCGTCCTGATCTGCTCTGACATCCATACCAAGCACCCGGGCTGGGTCGAAGGATCCCTGATCAGAGCCGAAGCGACAGCGACACAGCTGCTCTCCACGCAGTCGGCGGGCCGCGCGAATCGGCGAGACATGCGCTACGAAGACGCCGCCCCTTCAACTGGAATGCGGCGGCCGCAATGGGCACATTGACAATCCCGACATGGCCGCTGATCTGCATTCCCTCGTACACCTGATCTTCATCAGTGTGGTTGCCTTGTTCCCGGTGATCAACCCGGTCGGAACCGCATTCGTGGTGATGCCCTACCTGTCGCAACTGGACAGCATTGGAAAGGCTCGTGCGGTGCGCCTGATCACCTTTTATGCGTTTTGCGTCTGCACGGTCACGCTGTTGCTCGGGCACTGGATCCTGAGCCTCTTCGGTCTGTCGATCCCGGTGGTGCAGCTGGCCGGAGGCATCATCATCTGCCGCTCGGGTTGGCAGCTGTTGGGTGCGGGCAATGAGCCGCGCAGGGAGAGCGCAGCTGGAACGGACACTTCCCAACTGGCGATCGAGGATCAGCTGTTCTTCCCTCTCACGTTTCCTCTGACCGCAGGTGCAGGTACGGTCTCCGTGCTGCTGACCCTGAGCGCGCATGCTGCGAACGCCGACGTCGGCGCGCAGTTGCTGAACATGGGTGCCATCGAGGTCGCGGTCGTCTGCATGTGCGCGCTGGTCTATTTCTTCTACAGCAACACGCAGCGCATCCAGCGCTATCTCGGGACGCGGGGCGAAGCAATCTTCAATCGGTTGATCGCGTTCTTCATCTTCTGCGTCGGCCTTCAGATCGCCACGACGGGCGCGAAGGTCCTGTTCACTAGCTGATGGCGTGGCGGGTTGCGGCCAAGTCCCTGTGGCTTCCGCCAGCGTCATGACGCCTGTGCCCAAATCGCTCAGGCTTGATCCTCCTGGGTGGCCAGGTCGCGCGAGATCCGGCGAACCGATACCGACTTGATGCGCTGCCCGTCCGAGTCAGCGATCGTGAACTCCAGATCGTCATGTGACCAACGCTCGCCGTTCCCGGGTTGGTGCCCCAGCTTTGCGAGCAGCAGTCCGGCCATGGAGACGTAGCTGTCGTCGTCGCTTGCGAGGTCATGGGTCTGCAAGGTCTGCTCCAGCAGACGCAGGTCTGCCGTTCCGGCGACGGTCCACTGGTTCCGGCCGGTCGCCTGGACTTCGAGCGTCTCGTCCTCGTCGGGAAACTCGCCTGCGATGGCTTCCAGAACATCGATGGGCGTGACCACGCCCCTGAGCGCGCCGTGCTCGTCGTGGACAAGCACCAGTTGGCCCCGCGCGGTTCGCAAGATGTCGATGACACGAATGGCGGGCGTCGACTCGGCAACGTAGAGCGGAGGACGCAGGTGCTTCACATCGTCGACTCTGCCGTTGTGCATGATCGCCGCCAGCAGGTCCTTGGCTCGTGCCGTGCCCACGACGTTGTCGAGCGAGCCGCGACACACAGGAAATATGCCGTGCGGCGTGTCCAGCAACTGCGCTCGGATGTCCCCGGGTGCGTCGTCGAGGTCCACCCACGAAATGTCGGAGCGCAGGGTCATGATGGAGCGCACATTGCGCTCGGCCAGCGTGAGGACGCCGCTCACCATGTTGCGCTCCTCGACCGCGAACACCTGCGCCTCTTCCTGCACGCCAGGCGGCTCGTGCCCTGGCACCGGTTCGCCCCGACCACGACCTCCGAGCAAGCGGATGATGGATTCCGCCGTGCGCTCGCGCAACGGTCGACGCGCCTGTGCCTTCACGTCGTTTCGGTGCGCCCATTGATTGAAGGACTCGATGAGAATCGAGAAGCCCATCGCGGCATAGAGGTAGCCCTTCGGCAGGTGAAAGCCAAGACCCTCGGCGACCAGGCTCAGGCCGATCATGAGCAGGAAGCTCAGGCACAGCACGACGACAGTGGGATGCGCGTTGACAAAGCGCGTCAAGGGCCTGGATGCCAGCAACATCACGCCGACGGAGATCACCACCGCGGCCATCATGACCGGCAGTTGGTCGACCATGCCCACGGCCGTGACGACCGCGTCGAGCGAAAAGACCGCGTCCAGTACGACGATCTGCGCGACCACCACCGAAAAGCTCGCGTAGGCCCCCGTAGCCGCGGCGCTGCGCGAGACGCCCTCCAGCCGCTCGTGCAACTCGGAGGTCGCCTTGAACAGCAGGAAGAGACCACCGAAGAGCAGGATCAGATCCCTTCCGGAAAAGGCGAAGGTACCGAGGCTGAACAGGGGTGTCGTCAGCGTGACCAGCCAGGAGACGACCGACAACAGCGCCAGGCGCATGAAGAGGGCGAGACCGAGCCCCAGCACCCTGGCCTTGTCTCGCTGACGCGGAGGCAGCTTCTCGGCCAGGATGGCGATGAAGATGAGGTTGTCGATGCCGAGAACGATCTCGAGGACGATCAAGGTGAGCAGACCCACCCAGGCAGAGGGATCGGAAAGCAGTTCGATCATCGGGACGGATTCGGAGGACGAAGATGGAAGGCCGGCGACAAGGGCGGGAGACGCGGGACGGCGGGAACCATGCCGGGCATGCGAGACCGAACTACCCCTGGTTCTCGTCGAACAACCTCTGGATCAAGGCGGAGTCGAGATAGGCCCGCACCTGTACGATCTTGTCGTTCTCGATGCGCACGACCCAGCAGTAGCGGTTGTCGAAGCGCATCCCGTTCGCCGCGGTGGCCATCGATTGCATCTCGACGGTCGCCAGCGTGCCGTCGGTCATCACGTTGACGACGCGCAGTTGCGTGCCCCCACGAAGGACCTTCGTGATCCTGGCAAAGGTCGCCGCGATGAACTCGCTCCTGGAGCGGTAGTGACCCGCAAGCGGATGGGTTCCGTGAACGGTCCAGTCCACGTCTTCCGCGACATGCGTGAAGAAGGACTCATAGCCGTGTTCCAGCTGCGCGAAGAGTGCCCTCACCGATTCGGCGGTGATGGCGGTGACGGTGCGGTCCATGAGGGCACTTTCAAAAGGTTCGTGATGGAGGCTATCGTAGGCAGCGGTACGCCTGAACAGTGCCCTGTGCGTCCCATTCCTGGACGCGGTGTGTCACGTCACGAGCAGCGGCCGGACGGCGATCCCTGTGGACCGCATCACCCAGGCTGTTCCCTAGCGTTCGAGGCATGGATCAACACTCTCCTCGAATGCCCATGAACTTACTACTTCGTGTGCACGCGCTGCGCTTCACAAGATCTCGCCTCGACGGTGCTCCTGCAGCATCCTCACCGCTCGCTCATGCACCTCCGGTGAGAACTTGCTCGAATTGCTCATGTTGAGCCTCCTCAACAATGAACTGACTGCCAGAAGTTGGACAAGCTTCAAGGGGTCTCATGAAGAAGTACACAACGGAGTTCAAGCTCGAAGTCGTCCAGGGATTCATGGCGGGCGAACGTGGCGCCAAGCTGCTGGCTCGGCAGTGGTCGGTGCCCGAGGAGAAGATCCGCACCTGGGTCAGCCACTACCGTCTGCATGGACTCGATGGATTGCGTCCCAAGCGCAGCGCGTACAGTGCGCAATTCAAGCTGCAGGTCCTAGCCTATCAGGACCGTGAACTTCGAGCCGCCAAGTGGCGGCGGTACACGCCCGCAATCCCAACCAGGTCGTAGTCTGGCGACGCAATCTTGACCAAGGCGGCGTGGAGGCTCTCGGAAGCGGGAAGCAAGAGCGTTCCAACATGAACCCAGAACGACAGCGCCCAGCGCCGCCAAGCGTGGCCAGCACCGATTCGGCCCAGGCCCTGCGAGAAGAGAACGAGCGACCGCGCGCGGAGGTCGCGTACCAGCGACCGAGCGTGCCAACCGGAGGAGCGCCATGGAAGCGAGGATCTGCGCCATCTACGACGAGCACAAGGGCCGCTACGGCTACAGACGGATCACGGCGGCGCTGTCCAGTTCGCTGGAGTGCCGGTAAACCACAAGTGCGTGCAGCGCCTGATGCAAAAGATGGGGCTACGTGCGTTGCTCCGGGCGAAGAAGCGTTCCCGGCATGTCCCTGGCGTGAGCGACGAGCACGTGCCAAACGTTTTGCAGCGCGACTTCAGCGCGACCGCGCCCAACCAGAAGTTGGTCGACCGACGTCACCGAGTTCAATGTGAATGGCCGCAAGCTCTATCTGTCGGCCTGCATGGACCTCTACAACGGCGAGATCATCGTGCACCGCATGTCTAGACGCCCGCTCTTCCAGCTGGCTTCCAGCACGCTCAAGGCAGCGCTTTCGCGGATCAGATCTGCCGCCGAACTGATCGTCCACTCGGACCAGGGCTGGCGCGGTGCTGGCGCCTCATTCGCCAGTCTGCGCCGCTATTGGCTAGAGGCTGTCAAAGGGACTAAGCGACGCATCTCCGGCGAACGCAGATAGAGAGAAACCCATGAAGCGATGCCGAGGGCGAGGCTGACCGCTTGCGCGGGCGATACGAAGTCCCCAAGACGAACGTGTGCGCATATCGCTCCCCCCAAAAATGCAGTGCTAAGGATCGCGCCGAGCACGCTGGTTTTGGGAATGGCATATAGGACCGCGGAAACTATTGCAATCAAGCCAATGGCGGACGACAGATGGGGGGCAAATCCTGTTTCTTTCATGGCCCCCGCCACAAGGTGCGGCACAAAGAGATTGATGCCACCGTCCGCTAGTAGGATGAGAACCACGACGGCCGCAAGGACGCGCCCCGACCACAAGGCAGGCGCCGAGGGGGCAGCAAGTTTCGATGTTTTAGTTGAGTTCATTTTGGTGATTTTTCGGTTGGTCCAGACAAGGCGACCGATGCCTGGCCAAGTGCGACACGGGCTTCTTTGGCTGTGCAGCATGCTTGTGGTCGACTGTCTGAAATCTATTGCCTCGCCGCAAGCGGTGGCGTGCATCAGTGCACGTGCGCGTCTGGGAGGATGATCTGAGCTTTCATTGTTTCAATCAGAAGTCCTGCCACATTGCTTGGCGGTTCCGGGCTGTCAGAACTTATAAGTCGCCTTGAGCGCCGCCGTGTTCGAGCGGAAGTGATCGGCGAACTCGCCCGTGTATTCCAGCCGCACGTTCACCCGGTCGCTGGCGCTGAGGTCTAGGCCCGCCGTAGTCTTGATGCGGTTACTTGGAATGTCGCTGCTCACATGGAACGAGCTGCCGCCAGGCGCGCTGTCGGCGAACTGAAAGTCTGCGCCCAGGTTGCCCTGATTGTAGAAAGTGGCGCCCACGCCAGCGTAGGCCTGAAGCGTCATGCCGCCGCTCAGGTTGAAACGGGTGCCGGCTTCGAGCATGGGCGAGGCACCGAGCACGTTGGTGTTCGATCCGGCGGCGCGCAGATTCAGCGGGCCCGCGCCCTGCTCGGTGTAGCCGCCAGACTCGATGTGCGTGGCATGCAGGTCGACGTACGGCTTGAGGTACCAGGTGTCGTACGCGAGCTGCCGACTGATGCGCGAATGGATGCCCACGTGGCTCACGTCGTACGACGCGGTGGCGGTGCCGCCCATGCCTGGAAATTGGATCGATCGGGTGGAGTCATAGGACATCTGCCCGGCGGTGATCGCGCCGGACACCAGCCAGTCGCCCATCTGGTGCTTGGCCACCAGGCCAGCAGTCCAGCCGTTGCCGCTCACCGTGTCGTTGACCGTCTTAGTGTCCAGGCTGCTGTCGTCGGCCGAGACCGAGGCACCGACGAACCAGTCGGGTGCCACTTCCTTCTGGCCGCCCAGCTGGAACACCTGGCTGCTCTGGTGGTAGCCCACGCTGTCGCCCGAGGTCCCGTGATCGGTGCCGTTGGCGATGGCGCGGCCCCACACGCAGTCGTGCTCGCGCTGGAACAGGCCGCCATCCTCAAAGCGCGGGCAGCTGTTCATGCGCTCCACGAAGGCGTTGCTGGCCGCCAGGTGCGCAACGCTGGCCGCGCCCGAGCTTTCGTTGCTCAAGTTGGAAAGCGCGTTGATGTAGGCGGCGCCATTGCCGATCGTTGCGAAGCCGGCATAGGTCTGTGCGAGCGATTCGGTGATGGTGCCGTTCGAGCCGCCCCACCAAGCGTCGAGGGAGCTGGCAAGGTTCGCAAGGTTGATGTTGGTTGTATAGGCCGTCGCCTGCTTGTAGAAAGTGGTCTCCAGCGGCGTCACCTGCACCACCTGCACGCTCGGGCGCACGATCCCGTAGCTGAACAGGAAATTGTTGCCCGGGTCCGTGACGCCGATGTACTGCGGGCTGGAGATGAGGCCGCCTTGCATGATAGTGACTGCACCAGGGGCCAGCAGTTGCGGCCTGACCAGCACCGTGGTGCCGTTCTGGAGCGCGCCGGTGCTCACCTCCAGCACCGACGCCTGCTTGTTGTAGAAGTCCACGGAGCTTTGCAACTGGCCGTAGTTCACGAAGTTCCCGTTGATCGTGCTGGTGCCCAGCGCGTTGCCGTTGGCTCCGTTGATATTCAGCGTGCCATTGTTGGTCACCGACTGTGCGGTGCTGGAGCTTCCGGTGCTCCAATAGCCGTTGTTGGTCATCGTTCCGTGAGCGGCGCCCAGCTGCACGTCGCCGTTGATCGTGCCCCCTGCGTTGTTGGTCACCACTGCAAAGGAGTCGGGGGCCGAGACGGCCGTGCCGCCCAGCGCGTTGATGGTGCCGCCGTTGACGACCGAGCCATCGCCGTTGTTGTTGGCGCCGGTGAATACGATGGCCGGCGCGCTGACATTGCCTGTGATCGTGCCGGAGTTGTAGATGGCGACCTGGGAGTTGTAGCCCTGTCCCGCCGAGTTCGTGTAGATGGCGCTCGATCCTTGACCGGTCGCCTGGATGGTGCCGGTGTTTTCGATCTTGATGGACCCCGCAGCGCCGTCGCCGCCAGCTGAACCCATCAGGGTACCGCTGGCTGTAGACCACAAGCCGCCTCCGCCGCCAACGCTCTGCGCAAAAATCGCAGGGGCATTGGAGCCGGACGTGCTCACTGAACCGGCCACCGAGATGTCGATGTCACCGCCGGCGCCATACCGCTGCGAGCCGTTGCCTTTGGATGCTTGTTCGAATGCGATCGGCGACGAGATGCCGGACGGGCCCACGGAAAGCACGCCGCCACCGCCCACGCTTTGCGCGAGCACGCCGATGGCGCCCGCGTTCGTAGTGGTGATCGTGCCGCCCACGGAAACGTTGACGGCGCCGCCGTCACCGCCCATGTAGGCGCCTTTGGCAAATGGCTGGACATTGCTCCCAGAAGTGATGCCCATGACCCAGCCACCGCCGCCACCGATGCTCTGCGCCAGGATGCCATGCGCATCCATCCCCGCCGTATAGATGCTGCTCGCAGCGCTGGTATTGACGGTGACCGCGCCGCCGCTGCCGCAGGCGTTAAGGAGGTAGCCATTGGCGACTGCGCAGGTGGTGGCATTTTGATTCTCGATGATGCTGTTGCTGCCGACGGTGACCGAATTCAACAGCCCCTTGGAATCGGCATAGCTGATGGCGCCGGAGGAGTTCCCGTTGTTGCCCGTCGTCTGCATGACGATCACGTTGCCGCCACCGCCGCCCACGCTCTGGGCGACGATGCCGACGGCTTCATTGCCCCATGTATTGATGGCAGCGTTGAGGGCCGAGGAAGTGTTGTTGACAGTGACGGGCCCGCCATTTCCGGTGCTGGCGTTGTTGCCGGCCAGCGTGATGTCGATGGCTGAGCCGGCGATCCCCAGGAAATTGCTGGCAGTGATCGTTGCCTCTCCTCCGCCAGCGCCCACGCTTTGAGCAAACACGCCAAAGCTGGCATCGCCCTGCGTGCCAATGTTGCCGCTGTTGGTCACGGTGACCGCGCCTCCGTCGCCGGTGTTGATTGCATTTCCACCAATGGTCATTCGTGCTTGGGCGTTGTTTCCGGAAGTCACCTGGAACTGGTTCACCGCGGTTGCGCCGACGATGCCGCCCCCCGCGCCAATGCTTTGCGCTGCGATGCCAGGGGAGGCGGGGCCAAAGGTCTGGATGGCGAAATTGTTAGTCGCGTTCACGGCGCCGCCGTCGCCCTGGGTGGCGTCGCCCCCAGTCGAATCGCCACTGCTGCCGCCGCCCAGATAGGTCTCCATGGCGATGTTGCCGCCCGTGAAATCAGGCAGCGTGCCGGAAGAATTGGCGGCCGCGTAGCTCAGGTAGTCCTGGCCCCAGCGTTCCATCTGCTGAAGGCTGGACAGTTGCCATCCGTTGGCCCCGAAGGCGGTCACTCCGCTAGATGGGGTGATCAAGCCCTTGAGTGCCGCACTGGTGGACAGGAAGTTGGACAGGGAACTGGTGCTGGAGTTGGCCGTAGGCAGCCCGGCCGTCGTGGCCTGACCTGCCTTGCCGCCACCGCCGCCCACCGATTGGGCCAGGATGCCGGCGGCATCACCGCCGAAGGTGACGACAGTGGCACTGTTGGTGACGTTGACGGTGCCGCCCGTGCCGCTGGCACCGTTCGCGGTGCTGCCGGCCACGACGAGTTTCTCGCTGATCTTGCCGCTCGAGCCGCTGGCCGTGGTGCCGCTGCCGACGCCGCCGCCGCCTCCCACGCTCTGCGCAAAGATGCCGTTCGCGCCGTCGCCCATGGTCATGATGTTGCCTTCGTTCGTGACGGTCACGGTGCCACCGGCCGACCCGCCGCCTCCGACGCCACCCACGCTGACGGTCGAAGTGCCGCCGGATGTCGGGCCTTGGCCGAGGAACTTGGTGCTGCCCGTGCCGAGGCCGCCCGAGCCACCCCCGCCGGCGACGCTCTGCGCAAGGATTCCGTTGGCGCTGTTCCCCAACGTCCAGATGAGCGCATTGGCGCTGTTGTCGACGGCCACCGAGCCGGCGTTGCCACCTTCTCCGCCGGAGCCGCCGAGTGCGAGGGTCATCTTGATGGACGTTCCCTTGCCGGCGCTGGCGCCCACCGACAATGCATCGGAGTCACCACCGTTGCCGCCGCCACCCGCGATGCTTTGGGCGAGGATGCCGTGCGCGGCGGCCCCGGCCGTCACGATCGCGCCGCTATTGGAGGCCGTCACATTGCCACTGTTGCCGCCGCTGCCGCCTTGGCCGCCGATGCTGGCGTTGATGATGACGGAGGGGGCGGCCTGGGTGGCCGCGAACTGGAATGCGTCGGAAGTGCTCATGCCTCCATTGCCACCACCGCCAGACACGCTCTGCGTGAGAAGGCCCCATGCGTCCGAGCCGTTGGTGAGAATCTCGCCGCCGTTGGTGCCCACCACATCGCCGGCGTTGCCGCCGGAGCCTCCGCTGCCGCCGACCGACACGTTGACATTCAACTGCGCACTTGCCGTCAGTGCCATCGCCGAGCCACCGTCGCCGCCGCCGCCGCCCACTGCTTGAGCCACCACGCCCTTGGCATGCGCACCCGCGGTGCTCACGATGCCCTCGTTGACGACCGACACCTGGGTGATGCCAGGCGTGCCCGCATCGCCACCCGTGCCACCCGTGCCGCCGACGGTGTAAGTGAACGGGCCGAGCACCGTGTTGGTGGCAGAGCCCCCGGCGCCGCCACCGCCGCCAATGCTCTGCGCCACCAGCCCGCTGGAATGCTCGCCCTGGGTGGAGATGACGAAACCCGCCTGTGCCGGCGTGGTGGAATCGGCCGCCGCGCCGTTGTTCAGGTAGACGGGGCCCGCCTCGCCTCCACTTTCGCCATTGCCGCCCAGCGCGACGCCGGCCAGGATGGAGCCTGTCGCCACCGCGCCGCCCGCGCCGCCGCCGCCGCCGATGCTCTGCGCCACCACGCCCATCGAGTCATCGCCCGCGGTCGCGATGAGCGAGGTGGGCCAGCCCACGCTTTGGGGTTCGGCCATGTTGACGACCACGGTGTTCCCATTGCCGCCCACGCCGCCGTTGCCCCCCTTGGTGTAGAAGATGCTACCGGCACTCGAGCCGGTACCGCCCGCGCCGCCCACGCTCTGCGCCAGCACGCCCGCGGCGGCATAGCCGCTCGTCGAGATATTGGTATTGCCCAGCTCCAGGGTGACGGTGCCGCCATCGCCCGCGTTGCCGCCTTTGCCCGCCTTGGAGACGCTGCCGTCGCCCAGGCCCCCGGCGCCGCCGACGCCACCCAGGCTCTGCGCCTGGATGCCGGCGGCCATCAACGCCGCCTGCGCAGTGTTGCCCTGCGCATCAATCGGGATCGTTGCGCCCGTGGCCGCCGTTGGCGCGCCAGTGGCCGTGATAGTGGGCGTGGCGAGCGCCGTGCCTGTGCTGATCGTGATGTTGCCGCCGTTGCCCCCCACGCCACCGGCGCCTCCATAGCCTTCACCGATGTCGGAGGTGGCCAGGTACCCGTCTCCGCCCTGGCCACCCTGACTGACGGCCACGATGCCGGCCCCGGCGGAAGTGACGCCGCCCAGGCCCAGTGTGTAGTTGATGTTGCCGCCCGTGCCCCCCGTGCCTCCGCTCGGCCCGACCTGCTTGCCGCCGCCCTGGGCGCCATCCGTGGCCAGCGGCTCGGCCGCGTCGCCGCCATTGGCAGTCATCAGCACGGCGGTCGTGCCGGGTGTGTTGCCTGCCCAGCCGTTGGTGCTGGTGACGTAGCCGTTCTGGATCATCTGGACGCCGGCACTGTTGCCGCCCGAGCCAGGGCTGCCCGGCATGCCTAGCTCGGCGGCCATCTTGCCGGCCGTCCCGCCGGCCCCGCCGTTGCTGGTGAGCATGACTGCTCCGGCCGCCGTGGTGCCGCTGTAGACACCAGAGGACTGGATCAGGTTGAGCGAGACCGCGCCCGCTGCGCCGCCATCGCCGCCACCGCCTGTGGGGTCGCCACCATCGGAGCCCGTGCCCCCAGCGCCGCCGGTGCTCGACAACTCGATCGCGGGATTGGCGCTGTTGTCGCCATAGATGTTGTCCACGCCGGTGGTCACGGAAAAGTTCTGGCCTTGGCCGCCGGCCTGTCCGCTGCCCAGGGCAGGCGTCGAGCCGACATTGGTGAGCACCAGCGGCGGGGTGTTCGCCTGGGCACGGGCGAGGTCCGGGAACATCGCCACCGCGCTGCAGGTGGCCGTCGCCACGGAGAAGGCGAGTACCCGGCACAGCGGGCGAAGTGGCGTTGTCGGTACGCGAGTCGAGCGATTGGGGACGAGGGTGCAGCGGGAGTTCATGACGGATCACAGGTCGGTGAATACAGGCCTTGAACGATAGAAGTTGCGTGGTCTCGCCGGTACACTGTGCGTCCGGATCGTTGGCACCTAGTCCAAGATTCGGTCCATGCCCCACCATCGAGGAGCACCCATGTCAGGCCAGGAAGATGAGCTTGTTCTGACCGATTGCAGTTCGATCAGTCACAACGGGCGCGGAAGCATCCGCGACGAAGTGCAGCACGTGCTCGGGGAGAATTTCGGCTTCGAAAGCACAAGCGATTCACGTGGCGAACTCTTCGAGGGTCGCGGGCACCTGGTTGGCGGCATGGCGCTCATGGTGCGAAACCACACGCCGCATGCCCTGGTGCGGGGACGCGAGCACATTCGCGCCACCCAGCTGGATCACTACGGCGTGCTGATGTCCACCACTTGCGGCGGCATCGATCTGGACTTCGATGGCCGGCAGATGCGCGTGGACCAAGGACAGCCCGTCCTCGTCGACTTGGCGCGTGTCGGAGTTGGGCACTACGGCGCAGGGCGCGACATCTGCCTGTTCCTGCCGCGCAATGCCCTCGACGCCTTGCTGCCCCGCGCCTTCGACCTGCATGGCGTGACGCTGGGCGGCGCCGCCGGCGAGATCTTCGCGCAGTACTTGCTCAGCCTGGCGAGCAACGCGCAGGCCATGCGCCAGCGCGATGGCGGGCATGCGACCTCTGCCACCTTGCACCTGCTGGCCGCCGCGCTGGCACCGTCTTTTGAGAGCTTGGGTCTGGCTCGCGACACCCTTGATCAGGCCCTGCATCGCAAGGCGCAGCGCATCATCGAGGCGAACCTTGGCAATGCGGACCTTGGCGCCGCCGAGCTGTGCGCGGAGTTAGGCGTATCTCGGTCAGGCATCTATAGGGTCTTCGAGCCGTATGGTGGCATCAAGGCGTACATCAACGAGCGGCGCCTCGTTCACTGCCATGCCGTCATCGCTGGCGCGACGCAACGCATTTACATGGCGCAGCTCGCGGACCGCTTTGGATTTCGCAACGGCGCGGAATTCAGCCGGGCCTTTCGCCGGTACTTCGGGTATGCGCCCAGTGATGTGCATGGGCAGCCGGCGTTGTCTGAAGCGACAGGCACGAAAGCAATCGATTCAACGATCCAAAGCCCTTCCATCCAACACACCGCCTCTACCTGGTTTGCTCAGACACGTCAATGGTCGCCGAGCCGACGCTGAGCAACGAGAAGCGCTAGTTCGTGCGGCCCGGAAGCATGGCCCGCGCCGCTCTCGCGGTAGGCGCTCTGCGCTAGTCCATAGACAACAGCTCATCCACCTGCCTGCACTGACGGCAGCGAGGCAATTCGGCACGCCCGGTGCTCAGTCCAGACGGCATACCTCTTCGAAGTCGAGGCGCGGATGCCGGTCGAAGAGCCCTGGCCGCCAGAATGAAATAGCCAGCCTGCAGGGTCCCGTTGCGCCAGCGTGGCGTCGGCGACGGGCCGCGGCAGCCAGCCGTTGTGCGACCTGGCCGCGCGAAGGAGCGTTCCGCTGACCAAGACCCCGATCAAGTCATGATGGTTGCTCGGTGGTTTTGTGCATGCGCACCCAACCCGCGAGCACCGCTGGCGCATCGGCTTCGAAATCCTTCAAGCGCTCCGGCGCGCAGATCGGCGTGGTCAGTTCCAGCCGATGTCCCGAGGGGTCCGCAAAGTAGATCGACAGGACAAACCCATCGTGGTCGACCGGGCCCACCACAGGGATGCCCAGGTGCTCCAGTTCGGCCTTGGCCTGGTGCAGCACGTCCGGGCTGCCAACCTGGAATGCAAAGTGCTGGATCCACGCTGGCGAGGCCATGTCCTTGATTTCGCCAGGCGCGGTCGGGCACTCGAAGAACGCGATGCTGCTGCCGTCCTCCATCTCGAAGAAGATGTGGATGTGCGGGCAGTACTGCCCAGTCGAGGGCACGATGTCCTGCGTGATCGCGTGGGAGAACTTCAGGCCCAGCACGCCGGTGTAGAAATCGGTGGTGGCCTGTGCGTTGCTGCAGCGGAAGGCAGCGTGGTGGAGTTTCTTGCAAAGCATGCGGGGAGCTTAGTTTTTGGGCTTGCGCCGCAGTTGGCCCACCGTCCCATCTGTGTGCAGCGCGTTTCGCCGCGAGGTCGCTTCGGGCCGGGCGCAACGGCCTCTCATGCTCAGAACGGATCGAGAATGGCCGCGGCGACCGGTGTGCCTTGCGGTCCGCGTGCGTCGGGTGCCAGGGGTGTGCCAAGAAACTGGATCTGCCAGCGTTCGCCAAAGGCTTTGAGGGCATCGGCGGCCATGTCGTCAGGCAAGACGTCGCCATTGTGCGCAAAGACGTGCGCCAGCTCGCTGAAAAAGGCCGTTGCATCAAGGCAAGGGTGTACGACAACCTGTTGCCTCGCCCCGGTGCCCGTCACGTTGACGCAGGCCCGCACGGCACCGCCGGGCACGCAGACGACGTCGCCGCGGCGCGCCAGGAAGCGCTCACCGTCGACTTCGAACAGATACCGACCCGTCACGATCTGCACGATCTCGCCTTCAGCGCGCCGCCACAAGGGCATGCCACCGCCAGTCGCATACAGCAGCTCGACGATGGCCGGCGTGCCGCCCGCGCTCGGGGGCGTGCGAATGCGCACCGACATGCCCAGGAGCGGGATGCGGATTACCGATTCCGTGCGCGCCGGACGCGACGGACTGAGGAGGCCGCGTGGATTCAAGACAGGCACCTTTTCTCGACATGAATGAGAGGCCGTGGGGTACGTTGATGCTAGGAAGCGCGCGCGGATCGGGGTGTTCCGCCTGTCCCGGTTCATGTCCGGGCGTCCCGTGGCCGCAGGAACGCTAGCCCAGGTCGACGCCATCTGCGGCCACCGACGCGCAAGTCCGCTGGCGGCCCAAGCCTGGCCCCCTGCATCCTTCGGTCGGATCGCCAAAGCCCACCGTGGGCCCGTCCAGTCAGTGCATCAATCCGCCGAGCCACTGGTCCAGCCGGTTCGGCGCTGCGGCGGCCGGGCGTCTCGCCTGGGCCTCGCGGACGACTTCGCGGGCGCTGTACCCATATTGCGCACGGAAGGCCTTGCTGAAGTGGGCTGCGCTCTTGAAGCCGTGCTGCTCGGCCAGATCGGCAATGGAGCGGGTAAGGGCGCTGGCGCCCAGCAACTCATGCACGCGTGCAAGGCGGCGTTCCTTGATGAACTGCGACACGCCGCCCAGCGGTTCGAACAGGCGGTAGAGCGTCGAGCGCGCGACGCGCAATTGCGCGCACAGCATGGCGGCGCCCAGTTCCTCTTCCTTCAGGTTCATTTCGATGAAGCGGCGCGCCCGGCGCAGGAGGATGTGTTCAACCGCGGCCCGCGATGCTTCCAGGTTGACAGGAGTGGCCGCGATCGACGCGGCCAGCAGGTTGACCGTGGCGCGCGACAGCGAAGGAATTTCCGGCAGGGTGGCTTCGGGCAGGCGCGCTTCCAGGGTGACCAGATGCTCGGCCAGCAGATTCGCGCAGGCGTTGTCCGGCGACAGGCCATGCAGGTCGATGGGATGCGGCAGCGCGTCGTCGAGTTCGCTGCGCGGCACAAACAGCGCCAGGCTTGCGCTGCACGATTCGTTGCTCTCGGCACGCGCCATGTCGGTGATGACAAAGCGCCCCGGTGTCAGGCTGGTGCGCCGGCCTTCGGCGTCGCAATCGAATCGCCCTTCACGCAGCAGGATGACGCGGTAGTGGTCGAACTGGTCGGCCCGGATGTTCCGTTCGCGGCGGGTGCGCACCTGCGTCGGCCCAAATCTGCCGCTGCTGAACATCAGGCGGTCCATGTTCCACATGTGCGCCTCGGCGTGGAAAGGCACGGCGCCGGCGCCTTCATCCACGTTCAGTTCCCAGCTTCGTGACAGGCAGTCCCGCCAGAGGGCGAGGGCATCCCCGGGCGCGTGCTCGGCCGACTGGAAGCGGAACTGCGGAACGCGCTGGGCGTGGGGGGAGCAATCTGGCAAGTCCATCTTGAAATCTACCAAGGGGTCGCCACCCAGAAGGGAGCCGGCGACTGGGCATCGGGAAGGAGCAGTTGGCGGGTATCCCGCACTATCGGTCCGGCCCGTCCTGGGCACTGCTCGGGGATGGCGGTACTGTATGGATTTCGTGTCGCGCCGTGTGTGCGTAGCGTTCCAGTTCTTGTCATTCCGTCCCAGGCCGGGCCGCGCTGGCGGGCCATCGGGCCTGGAATATGCGAGCTATCGGACCTGCATTCCCGTGGTGGAAATGCCGTCCGCGCGTACGAGAGGGTTCAAGATGCGCCACTTCGCCGTATCCCGGTTCCTGTCAGGGTTGCTCTCGGTTTGCTTGCTGGCGGCGGCAGGCCTTGGCGGGCCCGCCTGCGCCCAGCAAGCGGCCGGGCCGGTGACGCTCATCGTTCCTTTTCCCCCGGGTGGCGTATCCGACGTGCTGGCGCGTGCGCTGGCGCCCGGGTTGGGCCAGACCATGGGGCGCGTCGTCGTGGTCGAAAACCTGACGGGGGCCAGCGGCTCCATCGCAGCAGACCGATTTCTTGGCAGCAGCGGAAATGCATCGCAGCTTCTGGTCGGCTCGCCAACCGAGACGATCCTCGCGCCGCTCACGATCAAGGCGGTGAAGTACCGGCCGGAAGTCTTCCGCATGCTGGCCACGCTGTACGAGGCGCCGCTTGCGCTGTATGCGCGCAAGGACTTGCCGGCCTCGTCGGTCGACGAACTCGCGGCCCTTTCGCAACGCACCGGGGCCAACCCCCTGAACTATGGCAGCCCGGGCACGGGCTCTCTCTATCATGTGGTGACGGAGAACCTGCGCAAGCTCAGCGGCATCGCGGCGGCGCACATTCCCTACCGCGGTGGCGCACCGCTGATGCAGGATTTGATGAGCGGCACCATCGATTTCACGATGCTGCCGGTCGACAACGTGGTGGGGTCTCTGGTCGACAGCGGGAAGATCAAGGTACTGGGGGTGTCAGGCGCCTATCGGGTGGCGCGCTACCCGCAGGCCCCCGCCCTGGATGAAAGCCGGAGCGCGCGCGGCCTGGGTCATCCGGCGGCGTGGGTCGGCGTCTTTGTTGCGCAAAGCCTGCCGGAAGCCGAGGCCGCCCGGCTGTACGAGGCGGTAAGCGCCACCTTGCACCAGACCGAGACGCGCCGCTTGCTCGAGGCCACTGGCGGCACCGTGCCCGAACCTGCGGGCCTGCAGGCGACGCAAGACTTCTATGCCGGTGAGATTTCCGTGCTGCAGGAGATGGTGCGGGTGGCCGGGGTGAAGCCCGAGTAGGGCTGCAGGCGCTCAAGGAGATGGCGCTGCACACCGCATCGCGGCGCAGCAGCCCCAAGAAGAAGAGCCCGTTGGGAAAGCGTGATCGTCGGACCGGCGCGCTGGACCACCGATCACGGATTGGGACTGTGGAGCAACTTCGGCGCAGCCCGCTTTCCTACGATCCGGTCAATGAACCCATCACTCCACCAGGAGATCTCCATGAGCTCCACACCAGCCCCTGCAGGGCAACGCCGGCTCGATCGATCCGCCATCAAGACCCTGGCCTTTTCGGCCTTGGGCGGATCGCTCGAGTACTACGACTTCGTCATCTATGTCTTCTTCGCGGGCGTCATCGGCACGCTCTTCTTTCCGAGCCACTTGTCGCCCTTGGAGCGCGAGATGCAGGCCTTCGGCGTGTTCGCGGCGGGCTACCTGGCGCGCCCGCTGGGTGGGCTGGTCTTCGGGAAATTTGGCGACCGTTTGGGTCGCAAGCGCATGTTCACGCTGTCGGTGCTGCTGATGGCAGTGCCTACGCTGCTGATCGCCTGCCTGCCGACCTTCGACCAGATCGGCTGGTTTGCACCGGCGTTGCTCTTGGTCATGCGCGTGTTGCAAGGTGTGGCCGTCGGTGGCGAGCTGACCGGTGCCTGGGTGTTCGTGGGCGAACATTCGCCCCCGAAGCACTACGGCTTCGGCCTGGGCACCATCACCGCCGGCTCGAGCGGCGGCATTCTCCTGGGCAGCCTTGTGGCCTACGTGGTTCACCTGCACTTCTCGGCCGCGCAGGTTCACGATTTCGCGTGGCGCCTGCCGTTCGTGCTGGGCGGCGTGTTCGGCCTCGTGGCGGTTTACCTGCGCAGTTTCCTGCGCGAGACGCCGGTGTTCCAGGCCATGATCGAGCGTCGCCAGGTGTCCGCGCGGGCCATGCCTTTGCGCGCCATCATCAGCCAGAACCGCTTCGCCCTGGCATACCTGGGCTTGCAGACCTGGACGCTGGCTGCGGCATTGGGCGTGGTCTTGTTGTTGGCACCCAGCTATATGCAGCGCGTGTATGGCGTCCCTGCCGCGCAAACGATGGCGGCCAATGCGGTGGCCACAATGGCGCTGCTGGTAGGCAACCTGCTGGTCGGCTGGGCAACCGACCGTGTGGGCTCACGCGTGGTGATGTTCGTCGGCTGGGTGGGCGTGGCCCTGAGTTGCCATGCCCTTTTTGCCGGGTTGCCGTCGTCGTTCGGATGGCTGGTCGCGCACTATGCGATTGCGGGCCTGTTCGTCGGCACCATCGCCATCGTGCCGATCATTGGCGTGCGCGCCTTCCCGGCTGCGGTGCGGTCGACTGGGTTGTCCTTTGGCTACAACGTGTTCTACGCGATCTTCGGCGGCCTGACGCCGGTACTGGTCAGCGCCCTGAGCGGCCTCGACCACATGGCGCCGGCCTGGTACGTGATGGTGCTCTGTGCCATCGGAGCGGCGGCGGCATTCTTCAAGCCATCGGTGGCCAGCGATGAGGCCGGGCTCGACACCACGCCCGATACGCCCGCGCCTCAGCCGATCGTGGCGAGAACCCACGGCACCGCTTGAAGGCCCGTGGCGCCGACTTGCTGGTCTGCGCTGTGCTCTACGCGTCGCCCTACGCCGGCGCTGCCGCCGGCTCGCGCCAGAAGAACGGAATACCTTCCCGTGCGCAAAGCGCGCGCGCTTCCAGTTCCGACAACTCGCTGACCGTCACGCCATCGTCCATTTCGGCGCGAAGCTGGGAGTGGAAGGTCGCGGCAGCCTGAGGAGCCGGCCGGCCGGACTGGACCGGTGCGGACGGCTGCGGGCGGCTGCGGGACTGGAAGAAATTGCGCATGCGGGACTCGTTGACGGCGTTCGTATCGGGTGGGCCCCGGTAATCATGTAAACCGATAGTACCCATCCAGTGTTCGCGCGGCACTAGTCCAAACGGACTGGGGCACGTGACATTTGCCACACAGGGGCGCCTCCATTTCAACCTTGGGAAGCAATTGTCCGAGCCCGCTTGCAGCCGCCTGCCTACGCGGCAAGTGGAGAGGGGCCGCCATCATCGCCTCAACAGACGGAGGCACCCCATGGCCGAGAAAGACATCGAGTCGAGCGCCGCCCGGCGGCCGGTACTCTCGCAGACGACGCGGGACAAGGGAAAAGGCGCGCACCGCTGGATGGCGGTGCTTCTGGCGGCACTTCTGGTTGCCGCCGTCCTGATCGTCCTGATCTGGACCGCACGCCATGATCCAGGCCAGAAGACGTCCGTCGCCCCCTTCCAGCCCACGACGCAGACGGCGGCTGTCCCGTGCGAGGACAAAGCCGCATCCGCGCCGTGCAGCCAGACGCGGACGCGGGCGTAGACGCGGCGCCAATGTCCGACATCCTGGCCTTCGACAAGCCGATCCTGGAAATGGTCGTGCGCGGCACGGCGGTCTACTGGTTTCTTTTCATCGTGTTCCGCTTCGTCCTGCGCCGGGACGTGGGCTCCCTGGGCGTCGCGGATCTCCTGTTCGTCGTGCTGGTTGCAGATGCGGCCAGCAACGCCATGCAGGGCGACTACAACACGGTCGCCGACGGTTTCGTGCTTCTCGCCACCCTGGCGTGCTGGAACTACGCGATGGACTGGCTGAGCTTCCGATCGCCGGTCGTGGCGCGCTTCATCGAGCCGCCGCCCGAGACGCTCGTGCGCGACGGCCGGCCGAACCACCGCATGCTCGCGCGCCAGATGATGACCACCGACGAGCTGCTCGGGAAGCTGCGGGAGCAGGGGGTGGAAGACATCAGCGAAGTACGCATCGCCCGGCTCGAGAGTGACGGTGCCTTGAGCGTCTTCACCCGGGACGGCAAGTCCCATCCGGTGAAGCCGGAGGCTGCGCCCGGCCCTGGCAAGCGATAGGGATAAGGGCGGCGTCGAACGCGAAGGCAGCAACGCCCCCGGGGCGGCGCCCGGGGACCACGGGCATCAGGGCCGCGCCGATGCCCGTCCGATGCAAAGGGATGGCAGTACCTGCGGCCGGCGTCCTACGCCGGCGGACTCGTGCAGACTCGAAAGTTCGATTCCCCACTACCCACTTTGGAGTCGACGAACATGGCCACCACCTCCAAGCGCGCCGAGCCGGATGCCTGCAGCCTGCTCGACGCCGACCATCGCAACGTCAAGAAGATGTTCAAGGAATACGAAACCTTGACGCAATCGAAGGCGGCCAGCGCCGCCCGCAAGAAGCGTGAGCTGGCGATGCAGATCTGCATGGAACTGAGCGTACACGCGCAGATCGAGGAAGAGATCTTCTATCCGGCGCTGCGCGAAGTCCTCAAGAAGGACGCCGACCTGCTCGACGAGGCCGAGGTGGAGCACGGCACCGCCAAGGACCTGATCGCGGAGATCCAGGCCGCGCAGGACGTCGACGGCAAGTTCGACGCCAAGGTCATCGTGCTGGGCGAATACATCGACCACCACGTGAAGGAAGAGCGCAACGAGATCTTCGTCAAGGCGCGTGCCGCCCGCGGGCTCGATCTGGTCGGCATGCGCGAGGAACTCGCGGCGCGCAAGGAAGAACTGCTGGCGCAGGAGATGGCCGCCGCCTGACGGCTTGCACCAAACGCGCGCCCGGCTTGGAGCCGGGCGCGCCTGCTCAGGCCAACTTGAAGGGCAGCTCCCGCACCGGCTTGCCCGTGATCGCCGCCACCGCGTTCGCGAACGCCGGCGCCAGCGGGGGCAGCCCCGGCTCGCCCATGCCGGTGGGCGCATCGGCGCTGGGCACGATATGCACCGCGATCTGCGGCATGTCGGTCATGCGCGGCACCACGAAGTCGCCGAAGTTGCTCTGTTGCACGACGCCGTCCTTCAACGTGATGGCCGCGCCGGGCAGGCACATCGACAGCCCCATCACCGCGCCGCCTTGCACCTGCGCTTCCACGCTCCTGGGGTTGACCGCCAGGTTGCAGTGCACGCCGGCGGTCACGTTGTGCAGGGCGGGCGTGCCGTCCTTGACGGATGCCTCGACCACGTACGCCACCACCGAGTCGAAGGATTCATGCACCGCCACGCCCCAGGCGCGGCCGGCTTCGAGCTTCTTCTTGCCGTAGCCGGACTTGTCCACCGCCAGCTGCAGCGCCGCCTTGTGGCGCGGGTGCTTGTCGCCGATGAGCTTCATGCGATAGGCCACCGGATCCTGCCCGGTGGTGCGCGCGATCTCGTCGAGCAGCGTTTCCATGACGAAGGCGGTGTGGGTCGAGCCCACGCTGCGCCACCAGAGCACCGGCACGTTCTGGCTGGGGTGATGCACCGTCAGCCGCATCGGGACGTCGTACGGTTCCTTCATGCCTTCGACGGCGGTGGCGTCGATGCCGTCCTTGACCATCATCGGCTCGAACATGCTGCCCATGAGCAGCGACTGGCCGACGATGACGTGGTCCCACCCGGTGACGTTGCCCTGCGCGTCGAATCCGATCTTCGCGGTGTGAAGGTGCATCGGGCGGTAGTAGCCGCCCTTGATGTCGTCCTCGCGGCTCCACAGCGTGCGGATCGGCGCGGCAATGCCCGAGGCCTGCGCGGCCTTGACGACGCTGCACGCCTCGGTCACGAAGTCGCTGGTCAGCAGGCCGCGACGGCCGAAGCCGCCACCGGCCATCTGCACGTGGACCTTGACGTTCTCCGGCGGCACGCCCAGCACCTTGGCCGCCGCCATGCCGTCGATGCCCGGCATCTGCGTGCCGGTCCACACCTGTGCCTTGCCGTCGGCGAGGCTGACGGTGCAGTTCAGGGGTTCCATCGGCGCGTGCGCCAGGTAGGGAAAGACGAATTCCGCCTGGATGCTGTGCGCAGCACCGGCAAGTTTGGACATGTCGGCGTCGTACTTGCGCTTGCCCGGCTTCGTTGCCAGCTCGCGGTACTGCGCCAGCTGCTTGTCGCTGTCGACCTTCTCGACGCCGCTGTCGTCCCACTCGAGCTTGAGCGCATCCCGGCCCTGCTTGGCGGCCCAGTAGCCGTCTGCGACCACCGCGACGCCTTCGGCGCCGCGGTCGAGCGGCACGCGCAGCACGGCCTTGACGCCCTTGATCGCCTTCGCTGCACCGTCGTCCACCGACTTGAGCTTGGCGCCGAACACCGGCGGGTGGGACACCACGGCCGTCAGCATGCCGGGCAGGCGCATGTCGATGCCGTAGTTCTGGTGGCCGCTGGACTTGTCCTGCGCGTCGAGCCGGCCGGTGGGCTTGCCGATCAGGCGGAAGTCCTTCGGGTCCTTGAGCTTGACGGTCTCGGGCACCGGCAGCTTCATTGCCGCTTCGGCCAGCTCGCCGTAGCCGAGCTGCTTGCCGCCGGGGCCGATGACGGCGCCGTTGCGCGTCTGCAGCGTCGCGGCATCCACCTTCCACTGTGCCGCCGCGGCGCCGACCAGCATGGCGCGCGTGCGGGCGCCGAGCTCGCGGTATTGCGTGTAGGAGTTCTTGATGGAGCCCGAGCCGCCGGTGATGTGCATGCCGAAGGCAGGGTCGACATAGGCCGGGTCGTTGGTGCCGTGGACGCTCTTGACCTTGGACCAGTCGGCGTCGAGTTCCTCGGCCAGGATCATCGGCAATCCGGTCTGCACGCCCTGCCCGAAGTCGAGGCGGTTGATCGTGATGGTGGTGGTGCCGTCGCGGTCGATGCGCACGAAGGCCGCCGGCTGCTGCAGCGGCTTCAGGCCCGCGGGCTTGGCAGCCGTCGCACCCTTGTCCTGTGCCTTGTCCTGCGCGAGCGCGCCCATCGGGAACACGCCGAGCGCGAAGCCGCTCATCGCGGTGAGCTTGAGAAAGCTGCGGCGCGGCAGGCCGGCGGGTTCGTCGGTGTCGGCGCTGCGCAGCATGAGGGCGCGCAGGTTGGCGGGCAGCTCGAAGGTGGCTTGGTCGAAGTTCATGGCGGTCTCCTTCTTCAAGCCAGCGTCTTGGCCGCGTCGGCGACGGCGGCTCGGATGCGCGCGTAGGTGCCGCAACGGCAGATGTTGCCGGCCATGGCCGAATCGATCTCGGCTTCGGTGGGCAGCTTGCCGGGCGCGACCGTCTTGAGGAAGGCGGTGGCCGACATGATCTGGCCGCTCTGGCAGTAGCCGCACTGCGCCACGTCATGCCTGACCCACGCCTCGCGCACGGCCTTGCCGACCTTGTCGCTGCCGTCGGTGACCGCTTCGATGGTGGTGATCTTCTGGCCCGCCGCGGCCGAGACCGGCGTGACGCACGAGCGGATCGCCTGGCCGTTCAGGTGCACGGTGCAGGCCCCGCACAGGGCCGCGCCGCAACCGAACTTGGTACCGGTCATGCCCAGCGTGTCGCGCAGGGCCCAGAGGATGGGCGTGGAGGGGTCGGCGTCGACCTGGTGGTCCTTGCCGTTGACGTGGAGGGTGGTCATGTGGGGCTTTCTTCTGTTCTTGGGCGAATATCGGTTCGGGCAAACGATAGGCCTGCACGCGGCCCAGGTCAAGTGCCCTCAGGCCTTGATGCCGTCCCAGCAAAGGCCGAAGGCCATCGCCAGGTTGTCCTTCGTGCGGGCCAGCGCGCCGGAACGCAGCAGGTTGGCGGTTTCTCGCACCGAGCCGGCGAAGCTGTTGGTCAACAGGACCGTGGGCACGTCCTTGAGGATCTGCTGCGCCTTGGCCGACTCGATCAGCGCGACCCAGTCCCTGATCAGCCGGGCGGAAAGGTTGCGGCTCTCCTCGCTGAACCAGGGCGAGTTGTAGTACTGCTCCAGGAAGACCACCTGCGCGTAATGCGTCAGGCGGTGATCGAGCCAGTTCGTCCACATGTGCCGGAAGCGGCTGCGAAACGGCGCCTTGGGGTCGTCGCCGTGCATGAGGCTCGCGGTCGTGGTGGTCTTGGCCTGCTCGTAGAGCGCGACCATCAACTCCTCCTTGGACTTGAAGTACACGTACAGCGTGCCCGTGGCCAGCCCGGCCTCGCGGGCGATGCCCGCCATGGTCAGCCCGCTCAGGCCGGTCTTCTCGACCAGCGAGAACGTGGCCTCGGCGATGGCGCGGAGCTTTTCGTCGTCCTTGGGTTTCACGGGCGCGATCATAGCGCCGCGCGCGCTATTGGCGAACAAATATTCATCCAACGGCCCGCGTGACGTCGCCGAGCACCTTGTTCGTTGGAAGGGTAAACCCCTACGATTGCAACGCAATATCAATCTGGAAGGCGCTTCCAAAATGGGAGAGCGTTCCATAGAATCGCTCGAAACTTTGGAGGCCCAGCAATGAGCAACATCATTGACCGCAGCTTCAAGATCCTTGAGGAACTGTCTTATTACCCCGACGGGCGAACGTTGTCGGAGCTGGCGACGAAGGTCGACGTTCCGCTCAGCGCGACGCACCGGCTCCTGAACGACCTGGTCGAAGCCGGCTACGTCCGCAAGGACGAGCGTCATGGCGAGTTCGCCCTGACGATGAAGGTCGTGTCGCTCGGCCTGCGCCTGCTCAGCTCCGGCGGAATCGTCGACGTGGCCCAGCCCATCCTCGAACGGCTGGCGTTCAAGTGCAAGGAACTGGTGCGCCTCGCCATCGTGGACGGCGACCAGCTCATCTACGTGGCGAAGGCGCAGGGCGCGACGCACGGCCTGCGCTACGACCCCGAGATGGGCCAGCCGGTCACGCTCTCTTGCAGCGCCGCCGGCCTGGTGTGGCTGGCCACGAAAAGCGAGGACGAGGCCTTGCGGCTGGTCGCCAAGCAGGGCCTTGGCGACCCAAAAAGCTACGGGCCGGAAGCACCGGTATCGCTCAAGGCGTTCATGGAGCAGGTGCAGGCCACGCGCAAGCGCGGCTTCGCCACCACGATGAACGTCTTCCTGCCGGGCATGAGCTCGATGGCCACCCCCGTCTTCGACCCGAAGAAGGAAGTCGTCGCCGTCCTGATCATCGCCGGCCCCACGACCCGGTTGACCCAGGAGCGCATGGAATCGCTCAGCAATGCGCTGATCGAGACCGCCCGGGAGCTCACCGCCGCCAGCACGGTCTCGCAGATCTTCCAGCGCCGGCCGAACCAGCCGGTTCCCCCTCACAGGTCCTGAACTTCACCAACTCGCAACATCACTGGAGACATTCCTTGAACACCTCGATCAGTCGCCGCGCCGTCCTGGGCGCCATTGCCGCCTCTCCGCTCGTCGGCGCTCCCTTCATCTCGCGTGCTCGCGCTGCCGAGTTCGTGTTCAAGGTGGCGCACCCGCTGGCGATCAACCACCCGACCAACGTCAGGCTGCAGCAGGCGGCCGACCAGATCGCCAAGGACAGCGACGGGCGCATCGAACTGCGCCTTTTCCCCAACAACCAGCTCGGCGGCGAAGTCGACCTGCTCAACCAGGTGCGCTCGGGCGCCGTCGAGATGTTCGTGGTCGGCGGCCTGATCGCCTCGAGCGTCGTGCCGATGGCCGCGCTCGATGGCGTGGGCTTCGCGTTCAAGGACTCGGCCGCGGTCATGAAAGGCATGGACGGTGCGCTGGGCGCGCACATCCGCGCCGCCCTGATGCAGGCCAATCTCTATGCGCCGGCAACCATCTGGGACTACGGGTTCCGCCAGATCACCTCGTCGACCCGCCCGATCAAGACGGTCGACGACATCTCCGGCATGAAGATCCGCGTGCCCGGCGCCGCGGCCTATGTCGACCTGTTCAAGGCCCTGGGCGCCGCGCCGACCAGCATCCAGTTCAACGAGGTCTATCCGGCGCTCCAGACCAAGATCGTCGACGGACAGGAGAACCCGCTGGGCGTGATCCTGACGTCCAAGTTCTTCGAGGTGCAGAAGTTCTGCTCGCTGAGCAACCACATCTGGCAAGGCAACTGGGTGCTGATCAACGGCCGCGTGTGGCGCGGCCTGCCGCCCAAGCTCCAGGAGATCGTCGAGAAGCGCCTGAACGAGGCCGGGCTCGCGCAGCGCCAGGACCTGGCCGGGCAGGAGCAGTCGTACAAGGACACCATGGCCAAGGCCGGCCTGGCGTTCAACGACATCGACGCCGACTCCTTCCGCAAGAAGCTGACCGCCAACGGCTACTACGCGGCGGCCCGCAAGAAGTTCGGTGACCCGGCATGGAAGGTCCTGGAGCAGGCAGCCGGCGGGGACCTCGCGTGAGCACCAGCCAGGCGTCGCAGGAGCCCCGGACGGCATCGTCCTCGCCGCTCCTGCAGGCAGTCGACACCTGGCTCGGTCGCGCCGTCGACTTCGTCGCGGCGGCGCTGATCGTGGCCGAGGTGATCCTGCTTTTCTCGGGCGTGATCGCGCGCTATGTGTTCCACCATCCGATCGTGTGGTCGGACGAGCTCGCCGGCAGCATGTTCCTGTGGCTGGGCATGCTCGGCGCGGTGATCGCGCTGCGCAAGGGCGAGCACCTGGCCTTCAGCGCGCTGCAGCGAAGCGCCTCGGCGCGCGGGCAGGTGCTGCTGCGCGCCGGCGTGATGGCGGTGGTGTTCGTGACGCTGTGCCTGATGCTGCGCCCGGCGCTGGAGTACGTCGAGGACGAGGCATTCGCACAGCTTCCCAATCTTGGCGTGCCGTCGAGCTGGCGCGTCTTCGGGATCGAGCTGGGCCTGGGCCTCATGCTCGTCACCGTGGCGCTGCAGGCGGCACGCACGAAGCTGCTGTTGCCGACCATCGGCGCGACCGTGGGCCTGGTGGCGCTGGGCCTGGCGCTCTGGGCGCTGGGGCCGTGGCTCAAGAATATCGGCAACCTGAACCTGCTCGTCTTCTTCGTGGTGATCGTCGGGGCGGCCATCTTCATCGGCGTGCCCATCGGTTTCGCTTTCGCCATCGCGACGCTGAGCTACCTGGCGGTGACGACCTCCACGCCGATGAGCGTGGTGATGAACCGGCTGGACCAGGGCATGTCGCAGCCGCTGCTGCTGGCCATCCCGCTTTTCATCCTGCTGGGCCTGCTGATCGAGGTCACGGGATTCGCACGGACCATCATCGCCTTCCTCGCGGCGCTGATGGGATTCATCCGCGGCGGCCTCTACTACGTGCTGCTCGTCGCCATGCTGCTGGTCTCGGGCATCTCCGGCTCGAAGGTTGCCGACATGGCCGCCGTCGCGCCGGGCCTCTTTCCCGAGATGCGGCGCCGCGGCGCCAACGACGGCGACCTGGTCGCCTTGCTCGCAAGCTCGGCCGCGATGGCCGACACCATTCCGCCGAGCATCGTGCTGATCACGCTCGGGTCGGTCACCGGAATCTCGATCGCGAGCCTGTTCGCCGCAGGCCTCCTGCCTGCGCTGATCCTGGCGTTCTTCCTCGCCGCCGTCACCTTCGTGCGCTCGCGCTCCGAGCCGCCGCCGGCCGATTCCCGCCCCAACTGGCCCCTGATCCGCAAGTCGTTCGTCGCCGCGCTGCCGGCGATCGCGCTGCCGTTCGTGATTCGCTGGGCGGTCGTCGAAGGGGTCGCGACCGCCACCGAGGTCTCGACGATCGGCATCGTCTATGCGCTGGTGGTCAGCATCTTGCTGTATCGGCCCGTCCAATGGTCGCGTTTCTATCCGGTGCTGGTGGAGACGGCGGCACTGTCCGGTGCGATCCTGTTCGTCATCGGAACGGCGACCGGCATGGCCTGGTCGCTGACCCAGTCGGGATTCTCGGGGGACCTCGCCCGCGCGATGACCGCGGTGTCCGGTGGCGCCTTCGGCTTCCTGGCAATCACCATCGTGGTGTTCCTGCTGCTGGGCAACATCCTCGAGGGCATCCCGGCCATCCTGCTGTTCGCGCCGCTGCTGCTGCCGGTCTCGCACGCCTTCGGCATCAATGACGTGCACTACGCCATGGTCGTGGTGATCGCCATGAGCATCGGCCTGTTCGCACCGCCTTTCGGCATCGGCTTCTACGCGGCATGCGCCATCGGCAAGGTCACGCCCGACGCTGTCATCAAGCACATGTGGCGCTACCTCGCCGTACTGGTCGCGGGCCTCGTCGTCATCGCCGCGATCCCCGCAATCTCGACAGTCTTCATCAAGTGAAATCTCTCTAAATGGCTCTCCTAGGAAAAGCGGCTCTTGCCATGTGGTGGAACATGGCGCCGGAGATGAAGTCCGAATTCGAAGACTGGCATTCGCACGAGCACTTCCCCGAGCGCCTGGGCATCCCGGGCTTCCTGCGCAGTTCGCGCTGGACCAGCGCAGACGGCGGAGAGGGCGTCTTCGTCATCTACGAACTCGAAGGGCACGAAGTGCTCTCCTCGCCCGGTTACCTGGCGCGCCTGAACGACCCGACGCCCTGGTCGCGCAAGCTGATGCCGTTCCACAAGGACATGGTCCGCTGCCAGTCGCACGTGCTGGCCTCGCACGGAAGCCTGACGGCGCGCTGCGCCATGACCATCAGGCTCGCGTCCGGCCCGGACGACGCCGGGCGCGTAGCCGCGTTGAGCGCCATCGCCGGCGGGCTCACTGAGCGCCCCGGCCTGACGGGCGCGCACCTCCTGCGGCACGAAACGCCGGCCATCGCGCAGACGACGGAACAGAAGATCCGGGCCACGCCGGACCAGTTCGCCGACTACGTCCTGGTCGTCACGGCGTACGACGCGACTGTGCTTCGCGCGCTCGAGGCCGACCTCCTGGCCGACGAGGCGCTCGCGCTGGCCGGTGCCGCCCGAGGCATCTATTCGCTCTCCCACTCAGCCGTCGCAACCGACGTCCGGTAATGAAACGGCCGCCTGCTGCAGGGCTTTGCGTTCCCGGGCTGCAAGCGAAGGCCGCCGTGGCGGCCGGCCAGGACAACCAGTTGATGCGCGCGCATCGAGTCGCCAGCAAGACGCTCAGGGGAGAGGACATCGATTGGCTGTGCAACGGCTTCTCCGCGTTCCTTGCCAACAGCGGCCGTGTTCCCCTCGAGCGCTGCCTGCGCCTGCCGACGAGCGAGCGGGCGCTGAGCCGGGCGCGGCGCGACGACCTGCTGTGCATGGCATGGCTCGAGACCGATCCGTCGCTGTCCGCCTGGCAACGCTCCGAGGCGCTGGCCGAACAGGTGCGACGCTTCGCGGCGCGCAAGTGGCCCATGTGGTCGACGCTGCCCGCGGCGCCGGAGGGTGCAAGCGCCATGGAGAGGGCGCTTTTCGAGGCGTTCCGCTCGCACAAGCGCATACCGGGCACCACCATGCAACTGCACAACATCGCCGCCCAGTGCCGCGGTGAGTGAGCCGGTGCGCAGGACGGGTCCACAAAATTTGTTGGCAGCTCAATTTTGTGGACCGCTCCCTAAACTCGTTCATCCGATCGCATCAAAACACTGGAGACCGACGATGGAGAGACGCAATTTTCTTTCGGGGGCTGCCGTCATGGCGGCCGGCTTGGCATTGGGCAAGGAAGCCGCTGCGCAGGCGGCCGCACCGGAGCCCCAGAAGCTGGTCACGCAGCTGTGGTCGCGTCATCTTCAATGGGTCAGCACGCAGGCGTACGCACAGTCGGACCCGGAAGGCACGGGCATCATGATCGGCGAGGCGCTCATGCAGTCGGGCTATGCAGCCGTCGACCTCACGGTACGCGCCGACGGCCACGTGCTGCCCCAGAACGTTGCCACCGTGCTGCCGCTCATGCTCAAGGGCATCCGCAGCACGGGCGCCATCTGCGACCACATCGGGGTCAACTTCGCGCCGCCTGCCGATCCGGACAATACCCAATGGATCGCGGACCAGTACGTGCACGAGATCCTGTCGGTGGCCGGCGCCAACGGCATCAGGAAGTACCGATTCAACAATGCGGGCGCCGCCAACTTCGCCCCGAACACGTATGGCGATGCCATGACTGCGCTGCTCGACGGTGTGCGCGTCAACCACCAGCGCCTGGCGCAGATCAACGCCCAGTACGGTGGCCTGTGCGGTGTTGCCCACACGCACGGCAACAACATCGGCACCACCGTGTACGACTACGAGTACTCGATGCGCGGCATCGATCCCGAACTCATCGGCATCAACCTGGCGATCAGCCACACGGCCGGTGCGGCACCGCCGCCTTCCTCGGGCACCGCCCTGTGGCAGCTCGAGATGCGGCGCCACATGCCGCGCATCAAGTGCACGGCGGTCGAGGACATGCGTGCGGCAGTCAACGCCACCACGGGTGCGGTGAGCACCAGCACCATCGAGCCGAATCCGGCCACCACGGGCGGCGGCCTGATCAACTGGACATCGTTCTACCAGCTGCTGCTCGGCGGTGGCTACAGCGGCGCTGCCGAGTCGCAGATCGAGTACACCATTGCCGACGCCATCGGGGGCACGATCAGCCTCAACAGCGCCTTCTTCGCGGACAACGCCGCGTTCACGCAAGGAAGGCTGACGCCCGCGATGATGATCGCGACCATGAAGAACGCATCCGACTTCATCCGGGTCCGGGCGGCGGCCGCCGGCTGGGGCCAGAACGGAACGCAGCTGCTCTGAGCCATCGAGCGCAGCGCGGGGAAGAAGCCATGAAGGATGAAGTGTTCGGCCTGTTCCCCACGCCGATCCTGCGGGTTCCGGCCGCACTCGACGAGCGTCTCGTGCAGGGGCTGGTGCGGCATTTCAGCGCGCGGGCAACGCAAGGCAACAAGGAGTCGGCCCAGCTGTCGCACACCGCGATGCTCAACCCCGACGACAGCCCCCTGCTGGTGGAGGCCGCCATGGCCATCACGCCCAAGGTCGTCGACATGGGCGCGCTCATGTTCGGCCAGCGGCTCGACTGGGCGATCAAGGAAATGTGGGTCAATGTGCTCGAGACCGGCGGCATGCAGGCGCAGCACATCCACGCAAACAGCTTCGTGTCCGGCATCGTGTACCTGACGCCGACGCACGCGGGCTCGCAAACCGTGTTCATGAAGTCGTCCACCGGAACCGACTTCGTCTTCAGGAACGACGGCCCGGAAGTGGCGTCCACTCCCTTCAATGCCCAGCGATGGGTCAGCCCGGCCCCCGCGCCGGGCGACTTGCTGCTCTTCCCGAGCTACCTGCTGCACGCGGTGCCGGCCAACCAGGGAGAGCGCCGCATGACCATGTCGTTCAATGCCATCCCGAACCGTCTGGACTCGTGGGGCTACCGGGTCGAGTTCGGCTGAGCGCCGGATGAAGAACCGGCGTGCCCCTCGCGGCGCGCCGCCGGGTTGATCGGGGCCGCCTCCGGAAGCGGCCCGTCCCGCGGGCAACGAGGCTCAGATCACCTGGCTGTTGCTTCCGTCCTTGCCCCAGCCGGCAATCGCCGCGCGCTCCCGGATGAAGGTCGACGCATTCTTCATGGTCGCGATCATCATCGCCGGCGTCAGGTTGCCATTGACGAAGTTGGCGTTGTCCGACCAGAAGGCGGTGTTCAGGCTGATGTTCGCGCCGTTGTTGCCGTTGGGAATGCCGTACTCGATCTGCGACTCGGCCGCGCCGCTGAACCCGCCGCGCAGCAGGTGCCCGTAGAAGTTGGTCCAGTTGATCACCCCGCCGCCGGCGGTGCCCGGGAGCGGCTCGATCGTGGTGCCGCTCATCGCGCCGGTGGTGGCGTTGACCGTCGCACGCATGTCCTCGACCGCCGTGCACTTGATGCGCGGCATGTGCCGGCGCATCTGCAGCTCCCAAGCCGGATTGCTTCCGCCGCCCAGCGCCGCTCCAGCCGTATGGCTGATCGCGAGGTTGATGCCGATCAGTGCCGGGTCGATGTCGCGCATGGCGTACTCGTAGTCGTACACGCTGGTGCCGATGTTGCCGCCATGCGTGTGGGCGACGCCGCACAGGTTGCCGTACCTGGCATTGAGCGCCGCCAGGCGCTCGTGGTTCGCGCGCACGCCGTCGAGCAGCGCCGTCATCGTGTCGCCGAAAGTGTTGCTGGCGAACGAGGCCACGGTCAGGCCGGTGCCCGTCGTGCCGGGAACAGCGGTGCCATTGGCGTTGTTGAAGCGGTACTTCCTGATGCCGTTGTCGTTGGCCACGGCCAGGATCTCCTCGACGTTCTCGGCCACGATCCAGCTGGTATTGAGCGGGTCGATCGACGGCGTGAAGTTCACGCCGATGTGGTCGCAGATCGCGCCGGTGCTGCGGATGCCCTTGAGCATGTCGGGCAGGTGCGTCTTCACGTTCTGGGGCAGAACATGGCCGTCGGCGCGCACCGTGAGATCGACCGCGGCGTAGCCGCACGCCAGGAGTGCCTCGCCGATCTTGATGCCGACGCCGTAGGGGTCCGTTCCATTCTGGGACTCGGCCTGGGTGCTCACCCATTGAAGGTGGCGGGACCACAGCTGCGTGACCAGCTTCTGCGGCTCGGCGGGGGTCGGATCGACGACAGGCGGAGCAGGAGGAGGAGCGACGTCGACGGGAGGAGGTTCGGAGCCCGAAGGCGACTGGGCCACCGGCCCGGAGTTCGAGCTGCCACCACCGCAGGCTGCCAGGCCGACTCCAGCCACCACGGCGGCGGCTCCCGAAAGAAAATTGCGTCTCTCCATCGTTGGTCTCCAGTGTTTTGATGCGATCGATGGACGAGTGTATGGAGGGGTCCACAAAATTCGGATCCCAACAAATTTTGTGAAGGCCCAAGCGGCGGCCCCGGCATCGGGGCGTCCGTCAGCCGAGCCGACCAGGTGCCGAAAAGGCGGCGCAGCGGACGGACCCGTCAGCCGGCCGCATAGGCCATGCAAAGGCCGAAGAAGTCGTCGAGTTCGGTCGACTTGTCGAAAACCGCGTCTGCGCCAAGCTCGATGCACCGCTGGCGCACTTCGGGCGTCGGGTAGTTGGTGAGCACTACCATCCGCTGTCCAGCGCCGCGCCGCTGAAACCTGCGCAGCACGGCCATGCCCGAACCGCCCTTGAGGAACAGGTCGACGATGGCCAGGTGCCAGCCCTGCCCGTACGAATCCAGCGCGTCGATGGCTTCGGCGGGCGTCGCCGCGACGGCGACGACTTCGACGCCGACGAGTTCGCGCATCGCCGCGATCAGGTTGTCGCGGATGGTCGGGTTGTCTTCGATCAGCACTGTCGTGAGAGGCATCGTGATAGAGGGTTGTTGCTTGCCGCATGCGACAAGGCTTCACGTCGGTGCGCGTGCAAAGCTATGCGATGCGCAACGACGGCGTTGTAGGCCGGTGCCGCAAACTTGCGGCTCCAGGGTTTTCCGGGCAGCGAACGACGGTAGATTCCGGCTTTTCAGCCACTTTGAGGACCACATATGCCCGTTCCCCCCGCCTCCCATGCGCCTGGCCAGGCGGCGCCGCTGGACGAAGCGCTGAAGAAGAACGAAGAGGTAACCGAGGAGATCAAGGAGGCAGCCGACGACCTGGTCGTGGTTCATGCGGTGCTGGACCAGTCGGCGCCGGACGGCGGCGAGAGCGCCGACGCGAAGGAGGCGGTGGCCCAGACGCGTGAGATCGAAAGGCGCCTGGGCAAGGCGGCCGAGAAGCTCGACGACGTCAACGAGACGCTGCGTCGCGAAGCGGAAAGCCGGGCGTCCTAGAACCGGCCGGCGCGCCCGGTGCCGGCGGACCAGGCCCGATCGACTACACGTGCCCGCAGCGCCGGCCTACACGTCGACTGGTGCCACGGAACCTGGGGCGAACCGATAACTGTTTACGCTCGGCGAGTCCAATGTCCAAGCGTCCAACACGACGCCTTTCGCCATGCCAAGCCGCCGCCCGCCTCCCGCCTCACCGGTCCCGCAACCCAGCGGCATCCCTGGCCTCGATGAAGTGCTGGCCGGCGGATTGCCCGGCGGCCACCTGTACCTGGTCGAGGGAACGCCCGGCGCCGGCAAGACGACGCTCGGGCTCCAGTTCCTGTTGCAGGGGCGTTCGCTCGGCCAGAAGGGCCTGTACATCACGCTTTCGGAGACCTCGGAAGAACTGGTGCAGGGGGCGTTTTCCCACGGTTGGGATCTGGACGACATCGAGATATTCGACCTGGTCAGCGACGAGGGCCTCAGCGTCGACGCCGAGCAGAGCATCCTCAATCCGTCGGATTTCGAGCTGGGCGAGACGATCCGCGGGGTCATGGCGCTGGTCGAGCGGGTGCGTCCGGAGCGCGTGGTGTTCGACAGCCTGTCCGAACTGCGCCTGCTGTCGCAGAACCCCCTGCGCTACCGGCGCCAGATCCTGGCGCTCAAGCGCTTCTTCCACACCCAGACTTGCACCGTGCTGATGCTGGACGACAAGTCGAGCAGCGCCGGGGACCTGCAACTGCACAGCATCGCGCATGGCGTGATCCACCTCGAGCAGGACACCAGCACCTACGGCCCTGACAAGCGCAGGCTGCGCGTGGTCAAGCTGCGCGGGGTGAGGTTCCGCGAGGGCGAGCACGACTTCAAGCTCGACAAGGGCGGACTGCAGGTGTTCTCGCGCCTGATTGCCAGCGAACACGGGCGCGATCATTCGAGCAGACTGGTCGGGTCGGGCAACCGCGAACTCGACCGCCTGCTCGGCGGCGGGCTGACGCCGGGCAGCAACCTGCTGTTCGCGGGCCCCGCCGGCGTAGGCAAGACGACGACCGCGGTGTCTTGCGCGCGCGCGACCATGGAGCAGGGGGGCAAGGCGGCATTCTTCCTGTTCGACGAAGGCGTCAGGACGCTCCTGACGCGATCGCGCGCGCTCGGCCTCGACATCGAGCAATACATCGCCAGCGGGCAGTTGCTCCTGCACGCGATCGACCCGGCCGCCATCTCGGCCGGCCAGTTCTCGCACTACGTGCGCGACGCGGTCGAGCGCCAGGGCGTGACGACGGTGGTCATCGACACGCTCAACGCCTACCTCATCGCCATGCCGGGCAGCAACTTCCTCATGCTGCAGATGCACGAGCTGCTCACCTACCTCAACCTGCAGGGCGTTGCCACGATCCTGGTGTTGTCCCAGCACGGCCTCAGCGGCGAGGTGCCCAACGACGTCGATCTCAGCTACCTGAGCGATTCCATGCTGCAGTTCCGCTACTTCGAGGCGAGGGGACAGATCCTCAAGGCGATGTCGGTCATCAAGAGCCGTGCGAGCGCGCACGCCTCGACGATCCACCAGTTCCGCCTCGGTCCTGGTGGCTTGGAGATCGGTGACGCGTTGACGGATTTCGAGGGCGTCATGGCGGGGCTGCCGCGCTACCGCGGCCGCACGTCGCTGCTTGGTGACGATGAACAGGTGTGACGGCGTGGAGAACCGAATCCTCATTCTTGCGCCCTTCGGGCGCGATGCGCAGGTCGTCGGCGAAGTGCTCGGCGCGCGCCAGGTGTCGGCCCACGTGTGCAAGGATGCCGACGCGCTGATCGAGGAGATCGGCAAGGAGTCGGCGGCGACCGTCCTGACTGAGGAAGCGCTGGGCGACGATCTGGTCGATTCGCTGCGCGCCGTGCTCGCGCGCCAGCCGCCGTGGTCCGACTACCCTTTCGTGGTGCTGGCGGCCCGGCAGACGGTTCGCCGCAGCGACAAGGCACGCCTGGCGCTGCAGGAGCTGTGCAATCTGGTCCTGCTCGAGCGCCCGGTGAATCCGGACACGCTGGTGAGCGCTGCGCAGTCCGCCCTGCGCGCCCGCCGCCGCCAGTACCTCACGCGCGAGCATCTGGCCCAGTTGCAGGCCTCCAAGCTCGCCGTGGACCGCCTCAACGGCGAACTCGAGACGCGGATCGCCGAGCGCACCGTCGACCTGGCCGGGGCGAACGACCGGCTGATGCACGAGATCATGGAGCGCGAGCGCGTCGAGAACTCGCGCGTGCAGAACCAGAAGATGGAGGCGCTGGGGCGGCTGACGGGCGGCATCGCGCACGACTTCAACAATCTGCTGCACGTGGTCAACCTCAACCTGCAGCTGATCGGCCGGCTACAGGTCAGCGAGGAACGCGTCGGCAACTATGCGCGCAGGGCCAAGGAAGCGGTGGACCGCGGATCGCGCCTGACGGCGCAATTGCTTTCCTTTGCGCGCACGCAAAGCCTGGTGCCGAGGCTGCACGACATCAACGAGCTGATCCGCAACATGGCCGAGCTGATCGCCATTTCGGTGGGCTCCCATGTCAAGTGCTCGCTGCAGATGTGTGCCGATCCGGCCTACGTCGTCGTCGACGCGGCGCAGCTGGAAATGGCCATTCTCAATCTCTCCGTCAATTCGCGCGACGCCATGCCCCAGGGCGGCACGCTGGAAATCCAGACGGCCATGGTGCCGCCCGGTGCGGGCGCCGGCGCAGACGGCCAGTGCGGTAGCGACGACACGGCCAGGCCGATGGGCTCGGTCGCCCTGACCGTGCGCGACACCGGCCAGGGCATCGCCGAGAACCTGCTGGGCAAGATCTTCGATCCGTTCTTCACGACCAAGCAGCATGCGGGCACCGGCCTTGGCCTGAGCCAGGTGTACGGCTTCACCCGGCAGTCCGGCGGCGATGTGCAGGTGCAAAGCGTCGTCGGCGCGGGAACGACCTTCAGGCTGGTCTTTCCAGTGGCGGCCGCGCCGGACGGGGCCGATACCAATGCGCCGCTCGCCGAGCAGAATGCCGCGGCCCCGTCGGAGGCGGAAATCCTGGTGGTGGAAGACGATCCGGGCGTGCGGCGAAGCATGGTCGAGTGCCTGCAGGTGCTCGGCTTTCGCGTCCGCCAGGCCGCCGACGGCGCCGCCGGCCTGGTCGAACTCAAGAGCGCCAGGCCCGACCTGCTGCTGGTCGACTTCCTGATGCCGCACATGAACGGCGCCGAGCTGATCGCCCATGCGCGCGAGATGTACGGCGACATCCCCGTCCTGCTGGCGACCGGATATGCCGACATGAGCGCCGTCGAGCGCCTGATCGGATCGCACTCGATACTGGCCAAGCCCTTCGACCTGGACACCTTGGGCAAGGCCGTTTCGGCGGAGCTGCGTGCCGGCCACGCCGGGCACCGCTGAAAGGGGCAGGCGAGCGTCCCGTCAGCGCACCATGCGGCCGGCGTTCTCGGCGCGGTCGAGCCCCTTGGCCGCGTCCAGGCCCTTCACCTCGCGAAAGATCGTTCCGTCGAGGTCGGCCTCGGTGAAGTCGGCGCCGGCCACGTCGGCGCCCGTGAGGTCGGCGCCGGCGAGCCTGGCGCGAAAGAAGTTGGTGCCGCGAAGGTTGCTGCCCTTGAGGTTGCAGTAGGTCATCAGCGAGCGGTTGAAGTCCGCGTCCGCCAGCGTGGCGCCGGCCAGGTTGGCATTGGACAGGTCGGTGCGCATCTGTCCCATGCCCTGGTTGCGGATGTTCACGCCCACCGTGGCGCGGCTGAAGTCGGCGCCGGAGAGGTCGGCGCCGGGCAGGTCCGCGATCATGCGCGCGCCGCTCAGGTTGGCGCCCTTGAAGGTGGGCGGCTTCTTCACCTCGCCGCCCAGCACCACCACCGACAGCAGGCTCGCGCCGCTGAGGTTCGCGCCCGTGAAGTCCGTGCCCATCAGCCAGGCCCCGTTGAGGTTGGCGCCTTCCAGCGTCGCGCCGCGGAAGTCGGCCTGCACGAGCTTGCTGCCGAAGAAGCTCGCGCCCTTCAGGTTGGCCCGGCGGAAGTCCATCCGGCTCAGGTCCAGGTCCGACAGGTCCTTGCCCGACAGGTCGGCCGGCGCCGCGGCCGATGCGGCCTGCAGGGCGCCGCGCACCTCGTCGGCGCTCATCTGTGCGGCCACGGCATCGGCCGCCGCGCCGATGGCGACCAGCAGCGCAGCCACGGTTGCGCGGCACGGGCGGCGCGCGTCGTTCGTCATCGGCAGGCCCGGGCCGCTGACGTGGCTACTGCGCGGGCGCCGTGCGCGCGGGCCAGCGGCGACCTAGCATCGGCCGCCTGGTTGACCTGGTCGAAGGGGACAGACATGAGCAGTTGGCGCAAGAAGACGGCCTCCGAGGTGTTCACGCCCGAGGAGATCACGGCGCGGCTGGCCGACGAATTGCCGCGGTGGTACTTCGAGGATGGCTGGATCCGACGCAAGTTCAGGACCAGCGGCTGGAAGGGCACGCTGATGGTGGTCAACACGGTGGGGCACCTGGCCGAAGCCGCCTGGCACCACCCCGACCTGACCGTGTCGTACGCCTTCGTCACGGTCAAGCTCATGAACCATGCCGCCAAGGGCGTGACGGAGAAGGATTTCGAACTCGCCAGCAAGATCGAGGAGGTCGTGATGTGGCAGCCCGGCGCGGTCGAGGGCGCTGCGCTGGAGGGCACGCCCGACGACCCGCGCTTCAAGTACATCAAGTACGACTGACGGACACGTGGTGACACAGTGTCCTCAACCCGATACAGGCCGACGCCCTGCCGCTGCGCCGCGCGCGGACCGGCCGCCCGCGCGGGCCTGCGGGGAACGGAGCTTGCTTTGCGCAGGTACCGATGGACTTCCCGCGCCGCCTGCATGATGAAGCCCTGGTCGTCGACTCGAGGGCCAGCGTCTCGTTGCGCGCCCCGGCGCGCCTGCACCTGGGCTTCCTTGATCCCGGCGCCTCGCTCGGGCGCCGCTTCGGCAGCCTCGGGCTGGTGATCGACGGCTTCGAGACCGAAGTCGAGATCAGCGCGGCCCTTCGCGCGTCGGTCAGCGCGAGGGCCGGCATCGACGCGGCCGAGGTCGCGCGCGCGCAGGACTGGATGCAGCGCCTGCAGCGCGAGAGCGGCTGCCGCGAGCCGCTGCACCTGCGGCTGCTGCAGGTGCTGCCCGACCATGCAGGCTTCGGCTCGGGCACGCAACTGGCCCTGGCCATTGCGCGCGCGTTCGCGCACTGGCATGGCCTGGACATCGCCACCGCCCGGCTGGCGCAGTGGCTCGGAAGGGGCGCGCGCTCGGGCATCGGCATTGCCGGCTTCGACCAGGGCGGGCTGCTGGTCGACGGCGGGCCCGGCGCCGGCGGCGAGCCTGCGCCGCTGCTGTCGCGCGTGCCGTTGCCGGCGGACTGGCGCGTGCTGGTCGTGCAGGACCGCGCGCAGAAAGGGTTGTCCGGCGCAGAAGAACGGCGGCGCATCGAGTCGCTGGCGCCGCTGCCGCGCGCGCAGGCGGCCGATATCTGCCACCAGGTGCTCATGCGCGTGCTGCCCGGCGCGGCGACGGCCGACTTCACGGCCTTCGCCTCCGGCATCACGCACGTCCAGCACGTGCTGGGCGACTACTTCGCGCCCGCGCAGGGCGGCCACCCGTTTGCCAGCGCCGCGGTCGAGCGGGTGATCGACGCGATCGCCGCGGCCGAGCCGGATGCCGGCCTGGGCCAGAGCTCGTGGGGACCGACCGGCTTCGCCATCCTGCCTTCGGCGGCGCGTGCGCAGGCGCTCGCCGACGCGCTGCAGGCGTCGCAGGTCGTCGGCCCGTCACTGGCGCTGCGCGTCGTGTCGGGGCGCAACACCGGGGCACTGCTGCTGGATCGGCGCGCCGCCGGGCCGGCGCCCTGACGCGTCCACTCCAGGAGTTGCCATGGAACGTCCCTACATCCTTCACATGGTCACGCCGGGGCGCCAGCTCAGCCCGTTCGACGTGAACATGGCTGCCGATGCCGGCTACCAGGTCATCGCGCCGTACTGCGAGGTGGGGCCCGACGCCATCGCCGGCCTGGTGCAGGACACCATCTTCTCGCGCAGCCCCAAGGGCCTCCTGCGCACCGGCATCTTCATCGGCGGGCGCGACGCGCTGGTGGCGGCCGACCTGCTGGAGCGCGCGAAGTCGGCCATGTTCAAGCCCTTCCTGGTGTCGCTGATGGCCGACCCCAGCGGGGCCTACACCACGGCGGCGGCGATGGTCGCATGCGTCGAAGCGGCGCTGCGCCCCGGGCACTCACAGGGCCTGAAGGGCCTGCGCGTGCTCGTGGTCGGCGGCAGCGGGCCGGTGGGCCGTGTGGCGGGGGTGATCGCCGCCCAGGCCGGCGCCGAGGTCTACCTGGGCAGTCGCGGCGACGCCGCGGCAGCCGACAAGGTGGCGCGCGAGACCGGTCAGCGCTTCGCCGTCGGCCTGCACGGCACGTCGCTGGCCGACGCACAGGCGCTGCAGGCGGCGATCGCGCAGGCCGACGTCCTGCTCGGGTGCGCCGCGGCCGGCGTGCAGGCAGTGCCGGCGCAGGCCCTGACATCGGCCGCGCGGCTGAAGGTCGCCGCCGACCTGAACGCCGTGCCCCCCGAAGGCATTGCCGGCGTTGGCGCGACGGACGACGCCAAGCCGCTGGCCGGCACCGGTGCGGTGGGCATCGGCGCGCTGGCGGTCGGCAATGTCAAGTACCAGACGCAGCAGCGCCTGCTGCAGCAGATGCACGAGGCGCCCTCGGCGGTGGTGCTGAGCTTCCCCGACGCCTTCGCCACCGCGCGCGCCTTCCTCGCCGAGAAGGCCGGCAAGCCGGCGGCCTGAGCGCCGCGCCGCCATGACCGGACTCGCACTGGCCGCCATCTCCGCCCGCATGCTGGCCCAGGCGGCGCGCGACGATGGCTTCGAGGTGGCGGCGCTCGATCTCTTCGGCGACATCGACACCCGCCAGGCCGCGTCACGCTGGGATGCGATCGGCGAGGCGGCGGCAATGGCCATCGACGGCGACCGGCTGCTGGCCGCGCTGGCCTCGATCGCCCAGGCCGGGCGCACGGCAGGCTGGATCGCCGGTGCCGGCTTCGAAGGTCGGCCCGACCTGCTCGAACGCGGCGCGGCCATGTTGCCGCTGATCGGCACGCCGGCCGATGCCCTGCGACGCGTGCGCGACCCGCAGGCCTTCTTCGCGCTGCTGGATGCGCACGGCATCGCGCACCCGCCGGTGCGCGCAACGGCGCCACCGGACGCGGTCGGCTGGCTCGTGAAGGACGCGCACGGCTGCGGCGGCTGGCACATCCGGCCGGCCGGCGAAGCGGACGACGCCGGGCATGCGGAGGGCGGCGGGCGCTACTTCCAGCGCGAGGTGCCAGGCCAGCCGATGTCTGCCACCTTCGTGGCCAACGGGCGCGATGCCGCCATCCTCGGCTTCAACCAGTTGATCGTGCGTCCGCTCGGCGGGCGGCCGTTCGTGTTCTGCGGCGCGGTCGGACCGGTCGCGCCAGGCGAGCAGGTCGCCGCCCGCGCCACCGCCGCCGTGCGCGCGGCGGCGGCAGGGTTCGGCCTGCGCGGCCTGTGCAGCCTCGACTTCATGGCCGACGGCAATGCCGTGCAGGTGCTCGAGGTCAACGCCCGGCCATCGGCCAGCATGGCGCTCTATGCCGCGCGTGGCGGCATCGTGGCCGCGCACGTGCGCGCCTGCGTCCAGGGGCTGCTGCCGCGCTGGCCGCCGCAGGGCGCGCGCGATCCGGTCCATGGCAGCGAGTTCGTGTTCGCGCCGCGCCCGTTGCGGCTGGACGCCGCGGCAATCGACCGGCTCGCGGCCCGCGGCGACTGCCACGACATCCCGGCCGGGCCCGCCGTGGTCGGCGCGGGTGATCCGCTGTGCAGCGTGAGCGCCCGAGGCCCCGATGCCCAGGCCGTGCACGCCATGCTGGCAAGCCGGCGCGGCGACGTGCTGCGCCTACTGGAAGAGACCTACGCATGAACACCGCCGCCGCACCCGCACTGAGCGTGAACACGCTTGCCCGTCCCCTGGTCGAAGCGTTGATCCACAACGCCGCGGCGCTGGGCGTGCAGGTGCGCCAGGACGCATCCGGTGCGTGCATCGTGGATGCCGGCATCGAAGCCGCGGGCAGCGTGGAAGCGGGCCTGCGCGTGGCGCGGATCTGCATGGGCGGCCTCGGGCAGGTGCGGCTGCGCAGCGGCGGCAGCGGCGCGGCGCAGGACTGGCCGACCTGGGTCGAGGTGCACAGCGCGCAACCCGTGCTGGCCTGCCTGGCCAGCCAGTACGCCGGCTGGAGCCTCGCGGCCAGCAAGGAAGAGACCGGCGGCAGGAAGTTCTTCTCGCTCGGCTCCGGCCCGGCGCGCGCGCTCGCGGCCAAGGAAACCCTTTTCGCCGACATCGGCTACCGCGACCGCGCCGGCACCGGCGTGCTGGTGATGGAGGTCGACCGGCCGCCGCCGCCGGTGATCATGGACAAGCTGCTGCGCGACTGCGGCCTGGATGCGGCCGGGTTGACCGTCATCCTCACGCCCACGACCAGCGCGAGCGGGACGACGCAGGTGGTGGCGCGCGTGCTGGAGGTGGCGTTGCACAAGGCGCACGAGCTGGGCTTCGACCTGGGCGCGATCATGGGCGGCTCGGGCACGGCGCCGCTGCCCGCGCCCAGCCCGGACGGCGTGCAGGCCATGGGGCGCACCAACGACGCGATCCTGTACGGCGGCCGCGTGCACCTGACCGTGCGCTGCGACGATGCGGCCGCGCGCCAGCTGGCGCAGCAGCTGCCCTCGCGCAACTCGCGCGACCATGGCCGCTCGTTCGCCGACATCTTCCAGGCCGCCGGCTTCGACTTCTACAAGATCGACGGCGCCTTGTTCGCGCCGGCCGAGGCGTGGGTCAGCAACCTCGACAGCGGCAACACCTGGCACGCCGGAGGCCTCGACATGCCGCTGCTGATGGGCCAGTGGCGCCAGGAGGCGTGATGCCGCCGGCCGTCGCCATCATGACCGACGAGGTGGGCTGGCACACGCGCCAGCTGCAGGCCGCGCTGCGCGCGCGCGGCGGCGTCGGGCGCTGCGTCGACCTGGCCGACTGCCGCATCGACACCACCGCCGCATGGCACGGGCTGGTGATTCCCGGCTTCGGCCGCGAGCTGCCGGACGCGGTGCTGGTGCGCGGCATCGCCGGCGGCAGCTTCGAGCAGGTGACCAAGCGGCTGGGCGTCCTGCACGCGCTGCGCGAACTGGGCATCGCGGTCTACAACGACGCCCGCGCGATCGAGCGCAGCGTCGACAAGTCGATGACCAGCCTGCTGCTGCATGCGGCAGGCGTGCCGACGCCGCCGACCTGGGCCACCGAATCGCTCGCGCAGGCGCAGCGCATTGCCATTCGCGAAGGCGCGGCCGGGCATGCGCTGGTGCTCAAGCCGCTGTTCGGCTCGCAAGGCAAGGGGCTGCGGCTGGTGGGCCGGGTGGCCGGCGTGCATCACCCGTTGCCGGACATCGAGGGCGCCTACGGCGCGTTGGCGTACCTGCAGCGTTTCATCCCCGCGCAGGAGGCACCCGGCTTCGATTGGCGCGTGCTGGTGGTCGGCGGGCGCGCGGTCACCGCCATGCGGCGGGTGAGCCGGCACTGGATCCACAACGTGGCGCAGGGCGCGCGCTGCGAGCCGGCGGCGTTGACGGCCGACCTCGCGTCGCTGGCCGAGGCGGCGGCGGCCGCGCTCGGCATGGACTACGCCGGCGTCGACCTGATGCCTTCGCGGCGCGGCACGCAGGTGATCGAAGTCAACGGCGCGGCCGCCTGGCAGGGCCTGCAGCGCGTGACGTCCTTCAACATCGCCCGCGCCATCGTCGACGATCTGCTCGACCGCCGCCTGGCCGGCGCGCCCATGCGCACGCCGCAGGCGCGCAGCGCGTGACCGCGCCCGTCACGCCGACGCGACAGCGCGCCATCGAGCGGGCGCGGGCCGGCTTCCTGCGCGCGTGCGAGCTGGACGTGGCCGTGCGCAAGCCCGGCAACGTGAGCCGCGCCTCGCCCGGCCACGGCATGACGGCAGAGCTGTTCATCGCCAGTGCGCGCGCCGCCGCGGTGCCGCTGTTCCGCCCTGGCGCGCGGGTGGGCGAGCGCATCGAAGCCGCGGTCGAGGCGAGCTGGGCCGCCGCCGGCTGCAACACCAACCTGGGCATCGTGCTGCTGTGCGCGCCCATCGCCCGCGCCGTCGACCTGCGGCCCGATGCCGTCACCGCGGCGGCGCTGCGCGAGGCGATCGACGGCGTGCTGCAGGAGCTCGACCTGGCCGATGCGCAGGCCGCCTTCCGCGCGATCGCGCGCGCCCGTCCGGGTGGATTGGGCGCGGCGCCGGAGCAGGACGTCAACCAGGCGCCCAGCGTCGACCTGCGCACGGCGATGGCGCTGGCGGCGCGGCGCGATGCCATTGCACGCCTGTACCGGGACGGCTACGGACCGCTGTTCGAACTGGTCGATGCGGTGCTCGACCCGGGTGCTTTTCCTGCCGCCGCGGCAACGGATGGCATGGCCGATGCAGCCACCTCGGCGGCCGTGCTGCGCCTTTATCTGGCGCTGCTGGCGAGCGTGCCCGATTCACACATTGTCCGGATTCATGGCGAGGCGGTGGCACAGACTGTCATGGCTGCGGCGCAGCATTGGCAACGGCAGGCCGGCCGCGGTGGGGCCATCGGCGCCGATCCCGACTTCGCCGCGTGGGACGCGGCGCTCAAGGCGCAGCGCATCAACCCCGGGACGAGCGCCGACATGACCGTGGCCGCACTGCTGATCGCGGCGTTGCTGGCGCGCGCCTGAAGCCGTGCCGCCGGCCGCCCCGGCCGCGGGTGGCACGGAACGTGATAACGACGGCATCAGGCCTGGCCCGCAAGGCCGGTGTCCCTATGGCCCCAGAAACGCAACACAGGAGACGAGAAGCCATGGCAAAGATTGATCGCATGATGGTCGGCGAATCGCTCGTCGGTGACGGCAACGAGGTTGCCCACATCGACCTGATCATCGGGCCGCGCGGCAGCCCGGCCGAGACAGCGTTCGCGAACGCCCTGACCAACCAGAAGGACGGGTTCACCTGCCTGCTGGCGGTGGTCGCGCCCAACCTGCTGACCAAGCCGGCCACGGTGCTGTTCAACAAGGTCACGATCAAGGGCGCCAAGCAGGCCGTGCAGATGTTCGGGCCGGCGCAGCGTGCGGTGGCGATGGCCGTCGCCGATTGCGTCGAAGACGGAACCATCCCCAAGGACGAGGCCGACAACCTCTTCATCTGCTGCGGCGTGTTCATCCACTGGCTGGCCGAGGACGACAAGAAGATCCAGGACTACAACTACCAGGCTGTCAAGGAGTCGATCCAGCGGGCCGTCTCCGGCTCGCCCAGCGCCGCCGACGTGGTCGCGAAGAAGGGCAGCGTCGACCACCCGTTCCAGGCGCACAGCTGAAGGTGGCGCGGGGGCCTCAGCGCCCGCCGGGCACCATGCCGGACCCGATCAGGCGCAGCACCGCGCCTGACCGGGACGGCCGCGGCGCCGCCCGGCGCTCGATCTGCACGCCGACGGCCGCCACGTCCGCGAACTTGCGCGGCTTGACCACCTTGACGCGCACCCAGCGGGCGCCGAACTCGTCCAGCAGCATGCCGGCGATGTTCTCGGCCAGGGCCTCCAGCAACTGAACCCGATGGGTCGACAGCAGCTGGCGCAGCCGTTCGCACACCACGCCGTAGTCGATGGTGTCGCCGATGCGGTCGGTGTCGCACGCGTGCGCGCGCGGCAGGCCCGCATGCACGTCGATCACCAGCGGCTGCGGCTGGTGCAGTTCGGATTCATGCAGGCCGATGACCGTCTCGCCGACGAAGCCTTCGATGAAGATCAGGTCGAGCGCCTGCGCCGGCGCATCCGTCGCGGGTTGCTGCGGTGCACAAGCGCGCGGGCGGTCGTGCTGCGTCGGTTCCGGGTCCGGATGCGGCATGCCTGTCTCCTTTGGTCGCAACCGCCGAATGCTGTTGCAATGTGTATCGTTTGGGCCACCCCAAACTGCAAAATGTGGGCCAGTATCCGAAGTCAGGATGGAGGCGGGACGCTGCACCGGCGATCCGGCCCCGACAGGAGACACAACATGGCGCTGACGCTGAGCAAGGGCATTCGGCCGGTCGATCCGCACGCGGACCGCGTGCTGGACATCGTGCGGACCGGCATCCAGGAACAGGCCAGCGACCCGGTGACGCTGTCGTGGATCCGCTGCGTCGAGCAATACCACCTGCATCCCGACAAGCCCCATGCGCCCGACGTGCTCGAGCGCGTGCCGCTCGAGGAGCGCCGCGCGCGCCACGCCGCGGTGATCGAATGTGCGCGCTACGAGATGACCACGCTCTACCAGCAACTGGCCGACAGCGAGATGGGCGTGGTGTTGACCGACACCGACGGGGTGATCCTGCACATGGTGTCTTCGCCCGAGTTCGCCGCCGAGGTCGGGCCGCTGGGCCTGCGCGCGGGCGGCATCTGGAGCGAGGCGGGCGCCGGCACCAACGGCATGGGCACCTGCCTGGCCGCCGGCGGGCCGGTGTCGGTGCGCCGCGACGACCACTTCTACACGCAGTACACGCAGCTCACCTGCTCGGCCGTGCCGGTGTACGACCCGGGCGGCAACATCGTGGCCGCGCTCGACGTGACCAGCCGCTCGCTGCTGATGCAGCAGCACATCCTGGTGCTGCTGGGCATGACCGCCCGCATGATCGAGAACCGCCTGATCGACCGGCAGTTCCGCGACGCCCATCCGCTGCACTTCCACAGCCGGCCCGAGTTCGTCTACACGCTGCACGAGGGCAAGCTGGCGGTCGACGAGGACGGGCGCGTGCTGGCCGCCAACCGCAGCGCGATGTTCCAGCTCGGCCTGCAGTCGATGGAGCAGATCCGCGCGCGCCGCATCGAGGACCTGTTCCAGACCTCGCTGGCCGACATGCTGCAGCGCAGCGCGTCTTCGTCCTTCCACCCGGTGGTCACCTACGGCACCGACGCGGCGCTGCGCTTCTTCGCGGTGGCGCGGCGCCCGGCCTCGCAGGCCGACGCCGCGTGCGGCTCGCTCGGCGCCGCGGCGACGCCGGTGCCGATCGGGACGACGGCCACGCGCGCCAGGCCGCGCCCGGGCCTTGCGCGCGCGGCGCAGCCGGCCGCAGCCATCGAGGACCCGCGCATCGTCGCCCAGCTCGAGACCGGCCGGCGCGTCATCGCGCGCGGCACGCCGGTGCTGATCTGCGGCGAGACCGGCTCGGGCAAGGAGGTGTTCGCGCACGCCCTGCACGACAGCAGCGCCCGCGCCGCCGGGGCCTTCGTCGCCATCAATTGCGCCAGCCTGCCCGAGAACCTGATCGAGTCCGAGCTGTTCGGCTACAGCGCCGGCGCCTTTACCGGCGCGCAGCGCGCCGGGCGGCGCGGCAAGATCTTGCAGGCGGACGGCGGCACGCTGTTCCTCGACGAGATCGGCGACATGCCGATGGAGCTGCAGTCGCGCCTGCTGCGCGTGCTCGACGAGCGGCGCGTGACGCCGCTGGGCACCGAGGAGACGCACGCGGTCGAATTCCAGCTCATCAGCGCCAGCCACCGGCACCTGCTGACGCTGGTGCGCGAGGGCCGGTTCCGCGAAGACCTGTACTACCGGCTTGCCGGCGTCGAGGTGCACCTGCCGCCCCTGCGCGAGCGCAGCGACAAGCTCGAGCTGATGCGCCGTGTGCTGGCCGCCGAGGGCGGCGCCGACGCCCGCCTGAGCGCCGAGGCCGAGCGCATCCTGCTGGCGTATTTCTGGCCCGGCAACATCCGCCAGCTGCGCCACGTGCTGGGCGCCGCGGCCGCGCTGGCCGATGGCGAGCCGATCACCCGCAACCACCTGCCCGCGCTGGCCCCCGGCCAACCGTCGCACGCCGGTGGCGAGCACCCGCCGGCGCCGGGCTACGGGCGCGGCGAGCCGGCGCAGGCGGCGGCAGGCGGCGGTACGGCGGGCGACCCGTCGCGCGCCGGCCATGCCGATGCCGCGCCGGGCCTGGCCAAGCTCAACCCGATCCAGGCCAACGAACGGCGCCTGCTGCTGCAGATGCTGGAGCAGCACCGCTGGAACGTGAGCAACGTGGCCAAGGCGCTGGACGTGAGCCGCAACACCCTCTATCGCAAGATCCACAAGCTGCAGATCGAGGTTTCCCATCCAGACCACGACGCGTGATGCGGCCGGCGCACAGCCGGCGCCCGGCGACGAGGCGCCGGCGGCGGACGGCGAGCCGCGCTCGCGCTTCGCCTGGTGCGTCACCGGTTCGGGCCACTACCTCGACGAGTCGATGGCGCTGGCCGCGCGGCTGCCCAAGGTCGACCTGTTCCTCTCGGCTGCCGGCGAAGAGGTGCTGGAGATCTACAAGCTGCACATCGACAGCCTCAAGGGGCGGTTCAGGATCTTTCGCGACAAGACCGCCAGCGGCGTGCCGGTGGGCATGCTCTACGACGGCATCTACCACACCGTCGTCGTCGCCCCGGCCACGAGCAACACCGTGGCCAAGTGCGCATTCGGCATCAGCGACACGCTGCCGACGAACATGTTCGCGCAGGCCGGCAAGCAGGGCATCCCGGGCATCGTGTTTGCATGCGACACCGAACCCGTGGTGGTGACGAAGTCGCCGCACGACTGGGTGACCGTGCGCCCGCGCGGCATCGAGCTGGAGAACGTGCAACGGCTGCGTGCCATCGACCTGTGCCGCGTCGTCGCGTCGCCCGCCGAACTCGAGGCCGCGCTGGCGCTGCGATTGAAGGAACTGGCCCTGGCATGGAACACATCCTCTTCCTGACCGGACACCTGGCCAAGCCGAGCCTGGAGCGTGTGCTGGCCGGCATCGAGGGCGCGCCCTTCACCTGGGAAACGCGCGACCTCGGGCTGCAGGTGGCCGGGCTGATGACGGCCGACATGATCCGTCGGCGCCTCGCCCTGCCGCTGACCGGCACCGGCGCGCCGGGGGACGGCCCGCGCCGCGTCGACCGCATCCTGGTGCCGGGCCGCTGCCGCGGCGACCTGGACGCGCTGGCGGCGCACTTCGGCGTGCCGGTGCAGCGCGGCCCAGAGGAGGTGAAGGACCTGCCGCCCTTCTTCGACCGTGCCGCGCGGCCCATCGCGCTGGACGACTACCGCGTGGCCATCTTCGCCGAGATCGTCGACGCCCCGCGGATGGACGTGCCGGCCATCCTGGCACGCGCTGCGCGGCTGCGCGCCGACGGCGCCGACGTGATCGACCTGGGCTGCCTGCCGCAGACGCCCTTCGCCCACCTGGAGGACAGCGTGCAGGCGCTCAAGGCGCAGGGCTTCGCGGTCAGCGTGGATTCGCTGGACACGCATGAGCTGCTGCGCGGCGGGCGCGCCGGCGCCGACTACCTGCTGAGCCTGACGCCCGACACCTTGTGGGTGGCGCAGGAAGTGGCCGCCACGCCGGTGCTGATCGGCCGCTCGCCGGCGGACGAGGCCTCGCTGTTCGAAGCGGTGGAGCAGATGCAGCGCGAGGGCCGGGCCTTCCTGGCCGACCCGATCCTCGAGCCCATTCCGTTCGGCCTGACCGCGTCCATCGTCCGGTACCACCGGCTGCGCGAGCGCTTTCCGCAGGCGCCGATCATGATGGGCATCGGCAACCTCACGGAGCTGACCGAGGCCGACACCAGCGGCATCAACGCGCTGCTGCTGGGCATGTGCGCCGAGCTCGACGTGGCGGCCGTGCTGACCACGCAGGTCAGCCCGCACGCGCGCCGCGCGGTCAGGGAAGCCGATTGGGCGCGCCGCATCATGCATGCCGCGCGCGGCCATGCGCAGTTGCCCAAGGGCCTGAGCGACGCATTGATGACTGTGCACGCGCGGCGGCCGTTCCTCGACACGAGCGAGGAAATCCAGGCGACGGCGGAGCAGGTGCGCGACCCGAACTTCCGCGTCCAGGTGTCCGGCGCCGGCCTGCACGTCTACAACCGCGACGGCATGCGGCTGGGCCGCGACCCGTTCGAACTGTGGCCGCAGCTGGGCCTGGAAGGGGACGCGGCGCACGCCTTCTACATGGGCGTCGAGCTGGCCCGCGCCCAGATCGCCCACCAGCTGGGCAAGCGCTATGCGCAGGACCAGCCGCTGGACTGGGGCTGCGCGACGGAAGGCAGATGAACGACGTGATCTTCGAAACCGTGCTGACCACGGTCGCCGCCGACGGCCGGCCGCACGTCGCACCCATGGGCGTGCGCTACCGCGGCGAGCAGGTGCTGCTGATGCCCTTCAAGCCATCGACCACGCTCGACAACGTGCTGGCGACCGGCGCGGCCGTGCTCAACATCGTCACCGACACGCGCGTCTTCGCCGGCTGCGTCACCGGCCGGCGCGACTGGCCGACGCAGCCGGCCGAGCGGGTCGCCGGCGTGCGCCTGGCCTGCGCGCTCAGCCACGTCGAGTTGCGCCTGGCCGAGCGCATCGACGACGTGCAGCGACCGGTGCTGCACATGGCGCGCGTGCACGAGGCGGTCCATGCCGTCTTTGCAGGCTTCAACCGGGCGCAGGCCGCCGTGATCGAGGGCGCGGTGCTGGTGAGCCGGCTTCGCATGCTGCCCGCGGACAAGGTCGACAGCGAGATGGCCTACCTGCAGATCGCCATCGACAAGACCGCCGGCGCGGCCGAGCGGGAAGCCTGGGGCTGGTTGCGCGAGGCGGTGCAGCGTCACCGCGCGGCCGAGCGCGCCGACATCCCGCAGGGGCTGGCGCCATGAAGTTGCTGGTCAGCGTGCGCAGCGTCGACGAGGCCATGCTGGCGGCCGGCGCCGGTGTCGACTTCATCGACCTCAAGGAGCCGGGGCAGGGCGCCCTGGGCGGCCTGCCGACCGGGGCCATCGGCGCGATCGTCGCGGCCCTGCGCCGCAGCGGTGGCAGCCGCCTGGTCAGCGCCACCATCGGCGACGTGCCGATGCACGAGGCGCCGCGCATCATCCGGTGCGTCGAGGCGGTCGGCCGGTGCGGCGTCGACTACGTCAAGGTGGGCATCGAGCGCACGCCGGCGGCGCGGCCGGTGCTCGATGCGCTGGCCGCCTGTGCCTGGCCCGTGGTGCCGGTGTTCATCGCCGACCGGGGGCTGGAGATGGCCGACGTGGCCCACGCCTGTGCGCTGGGTTTCCCGGGCGTGATGGCCGACACGCAGGACAAGCTGCGCGGCAGCCTGTTCGACGCGCTGCCGACGCACGTGCTGCAGCGCTTCATCGCCACGGCGCGCGCGGCCGGCACGATGGTCGGGCTGGCGGGGGCGCTGCGTGCGGCGCACGCGCCGCAGCTGCGCGAACTGGCGCCCGACTTCGCGGGGTTTCGCAGTGCGGTCTGCGCGGGCGACCGCAGCGGCGCGCTGGATCCGGCGCGCCTGCACGCACTGGTCGGCCTGCTGCGCGATCAGGCGACGTACCGACCGCCGCCCAGCAGCAGCGCGCGCACGCGGCCCACCTCGGCGCAGTGAACCACGTCGATCGGGAACGCGGCGCCTTCCGACAGCGCGCCGAAGCGCTGGTCGACGATGCCCTGCTCGCCCAGTTCGGACAGGCTCAGCGTCGGGTCGATGGCGCATGACTTGACCAGCACCAGCCGCTCGGCGTTGAGGCTCAAGGCCAGGTCGAGCGCGATGCTGTCCGAGGTGACGTCCCAGTTGGTGCGGTCGCTCGCGCGCTTGCGCTGAAGTTCGAAGGGCAGCCACAGCGCGGTCTGTCCCTTGTGCAGCACGCGATGGATGTCGGCGCGGCTGCGCGTGAGCTGCAGCGCCGGGTTCAGGCCGTGCATGAGGTAAGCGGTCTGCGCCATGGCCAGCACCGCCATGTTGTGCGCGCTCAGGTCGCTGATGCGCCAGTGCGCCTGGGCGTGGCGCACCGCGTCGGCGAAGGCGCCGCCGCCGCACACCAGGATCACGCGCCCGCCGCCGCACTCGGTGAGCAGGGCGAGCCACTCCTGCAGGAGTGGATGGGTGTTGAGGCTGCCGCCGATCTTGACGATCCACATGGGCTGCTCAGCCGTCCAGGAACAGGAGCGAGGCCACGGCCACGCTGGGCGCGCACACCTGGGCCCGGTCGCGCACGCCGGCGAGGGCGGACGGCGACGCCTGCGCGACGTCGTGGCCGTAGCGCAGGTGCCGCCGTGCCTGCGCGTCGCCGAAGGCACCCGCGGCGACCGCATCGGCCAGGAAGGCGCCGCAGCCGGCGCAGACGATGGCGGCGTCGCCGGGCAAGGGCTGCGCCGACAACACGCGCCGCGCCTCGCCGGCCAGCAGCCGGACCTGCAGCGCGCGCCAGGTGCGTGCGAAGGCCAGCCAATCCGCGCGCGTGCCGTCGCGCGCGTCCAGGCCGATCATGCGGGCCAGGCGCTGCTGCGTGGCGGGCTCGTCCTTGGTTGCGTTGTCGGCGGCGGGGTGCAAATCGTGGGCCGGATCGAGTTCGCCGGTCAGGCGGTAGACGTCGGCGCTGGTGGCGAAGAACTCGTTCATGACGTTGTGCGGCTGCCCGCGCCAGTCGATGCGGTGCGCCACCGCGCACAGCGGCGTGCGCACGACGCCGTGGTAGGCCAGCTCGCCGCTGGCCAGGCGCTGCGCGTCGGTGCGGCTGGTGGTGGGCACGCGGCCGTCCCGCAGGGCCACCAGGTCGGTGGTGGTGCTGCCGATGTCGACCAGCAACCCCGTGCCCAGCACGCGCGCCGCATGGCGCGCCGTGGCCAGCCAGTTGGCGGAGGCCACCTCGCGCCAATGGGCCGGCAGCTCGGTGTCGCGCAGCCAGCCGGCGTCGCCGGCGAAGAAGCGCAGGGGGCCTTCGAGTGCGCGCGCGAATGCGTCGGCGATTGCCAGCACGCCGCGTTCGCGGTCGGCGAACAGGTCGACCATCTCGCCGGTCATGGTGATGGCGTGCCGTGCCTGGGCCATGGCGCGCCAGCGCTGCCAGGCCGCCTGCAGCACCGGCTCGAGCCGGTCCAGGCCCTGCCACAGCGGGCAGGCCCATTGCGCCACGTCGACCACCTGCCCGTCCTGCACCAGGCAGGCCTTGACGTGCGCGCCGCCGATGTCCCAGCCGATGACGCTGCGCTTTTCAGGCATGGCAGGAGGCTGCCGCCGCGGCGCGGGCCCGGTCGTGGCAGGCGATCGCGTCGGCGGCCAGGTTGCGCCCGAGCGTGCTGGACAGGCCGACGTAGGCGCAGGTCACGCGCGGGTTCACCTCGATGACCACCGGGCCGAGGCGCGCATGCCAGACCAGGTCGATGCCGACGAAGCCGCGCAGGCCCGGGATGGCGCCGTGCACCTGCGCCGCCAGTGCAGCCAGGGCGCCGAAGCGCGCGTCGGCTGGCGGCACGGCGTTCCCCTGCACGCCGCGAAATGACAGCCAGCCCTGCGCATCGGCATGCAGCTGCTGTTGGTTGACACAGAGCAGCTTGGCCTGCCGCGGGCCGCACATCAGCGACAGGCTGAGCGCGCAGCCTTCGATCCACGGTTCCATCACGGCGTGTTCGCCGGCCGCCGCACGCACGCGCCAGTCGGCCCAGGCGGCCGCGCGCCCGCGATGCACGCGGGTGGCCAGCGCGCCGGCTCCGTCGTCGGGCTTGACGACCCAGCGGTCGACCTCCGGCGAATCCTCGAACGCCAGCGGGGTGGCGATACCGGCCGCGGCCAGCGCCGCCAGCGTGGCGTGCTTGGACGTCGCCACCTCGATGGCGGACAGGTCGCAGCCCAGCCAGCGCCGCGGCTCGACGCAGGGGTGCAGGGCGGCCAGCAGGCCGTCGGTCTCGGGGGCGATCACCCAGGCCAGGTCGTGCGCGCCGGCCTGGCGGCGCACGAAGTGCGCGGCCGATTCGCCTTCGTGCGGCGTCACCGGCCGCGCCAGGGGCGCCGGTGCCGCCGCCAGCTTGCAGGTGGCGACCGACACGTGATAGGTTTGCAGCGCCAGCAGGTCGGCCACCACGGCGTCGCGCATGGCCTGGCCCATCGCCAGCAGTTCTCCGGCCGCCTCGCCACCCGTGTCCGCGCCACCGCTCAGGGACTCATACACGAAGACTCGGGTCATCGTTGCCACGCAGATCTCCTCATTGGTCCGACATGAAGCTCATTCCCGTCATCGACCTCCTGCACGGGCAGGTGGTGCGTGCCGTGCGCGGCGACCGCCAGTCGTACCGGCCCATCGTCTCGCGCCTGTGCGACGGCAGCGATCCGGCCACGGTGGCGCGGGCGTTGTGCGCGCACTGCGCCACGCGCCAGCTGTACGTGGCCGATCTCGACGCGCTGCAAGGCCGGCCGGCGCAGGTGACGGTGCTGCGCGCGCTGCTGCAGGCCATGCCGGGGCTGGAGTTGTGGCTCGACGCCGGCTTTGCGGACCGCGCCGCGGCCGACGCGCTGCAGCGCGCACTCGACGTGGACGAGGCGCAGTGGGTGCCGGTCTTCGGCAGCGAATCGCTGGCCTCGCGCGAGGCACTCGCCGAGTGCTTCGACGCCGGCCGCGGGGGGCCGGGCGCAAGCGGCGTGCTGTCGCTCGACCGGCGCGACGGCCGCAGGCTGGACGTGGCCGGCTGCTGGGACACACCCGCGCACTGGCCCACACGCGTGATCGTGATGACGCTCGAGCGGGTCGGCGCTGGCGCCGGCCCGGACCTGCAGACGCTGGCCGAGGTGCGGGCCCGCGCGCCGGGCGCGTTCCTGGTCGGTGCCGGCGGCATCCGCAATGCGGCCGACCTGGACGCCGCGCGCCGGGCGGGCGCGGGCGCATGGCTGGTGGCCAGCGCCTTGCACGACGGCGGCCTGCCGCGCCAGGCCGGCGCCGATGGGGTCGTGCGGTCGGCAGGCTCCGGGCCAGCGTCGCCCCCGGACGGCGGATGAATCGAACGCGTCATTGGCGCTGGCGCATCACGTTTCGTGCCAGCGCGCCAGGGCGCGTGGCTGGACCCGGCACGACCCGCAAAGGCCGGAACTGCAACAGCACGCGCCACACAGTGTCACTTTTCTGACGGGTCGGCGCGCAGCGCGCGCGGCCTGGCGCGGCGGGAACAGGTGGCACATCGCTTGCGGTGCCGGAGCAATGAGCGACCCCCTGCTTGCCACGGAGGACGGCGCGGTGCGCTGGACCTCGCCGTTCTGCCTGTTGCTGTGCGACACGCTGGCGGTCCGGGCCGATGCCTCAGGCCGCGTGCTGGAGCTGGCCGCGGGCGAATGCGCCGGCGCGCGCCGCGCCTTGTCGCGATTCGGCGCCATGCCGTCGACGGCCACGCCGCTCGTCGACGGCCGACCGGCTGCGCCGGAGCAAGCGATCGAGGCCGCGGCCGACATCCTGGCCGCGAGCCGCCAGCCGCTCTTCGGCGGCCTGGGCACCGACGTGGCGGGCGCGCGGGCGTTGTACCGCCTTGCCGAAGGTTCGGGCGCCATCTGCGACGCCGCCCAGGGCGACGCGCTGATGCACACCCTGCGCCCGCTGCAGGACCGGGGCGGCTACGGCACCACGCTGGCCGAGGTGCGCAACCGTGCCGATCTCGTCGTTTGCGTGGACGGCCTGCCCGCCGGCGAGGCAGCCGAGTGGCTGGCGCGCTGCGGCGTGGGCAGCCCCGACGCGACTCACCTGGTGCTGCTGGGGGGAACGCCGGGCGACCAGGCGGCGCTGGCGACGCTTGCCGCGCGCGGCGCGCTCACCACCGAGTACGTGGCGCTGCAGGGCGACCTGTTCGACACGGTGGCGCTGCTGGGCGCCCGGGTGGCGGGACGCACCGTGCCTGCGGCGGCGCCGGCCATCGATGCGCTGGCCGGGCGGCTGCAGGCCGCGCGCTACGCCGTGCTGGTCGGCCAGTCGGCCAGGCTGCCGGCGCATGGCGCGCTGGTGGTCGAGGCGGTCCACCGCATCGTCGGCACGCTCAACGCAAGCACGCGCGCCGCCGCCATGTGGCTGGGCGGCGGCAACGGCGCGGGCACGGTCAACGCCGTGTTCACCTGGCTTTCGGGCCTGCCGCTGCGCTCGCGTGCCGGACCCGCCGGGCGCGAGCACGATCCGGCGTGCCTGGGCACCGCGCGGCTGCTGGCCGATGACGCCGTCGACAGCCTGCTGTGGGTTTCCAGCTTCGACCCGGACTGCGCGCCGCCGGCGACGACTGTGCCGCTCGTCGTGCTGGGGCATCCGGAGCTGGCGGCGTCGGCGCAGCGCGAGGGCAGCGTGTTCGTCCCGGTGTCGACGCCGGGCATCGGCTCGGCGGGCCACCTGTTCCGCGCCGATGGCGGGGCGGTGCTGCCGCTGGTGCCGGTCTACCGCGACACGCTGCCGGAGCTGGCGGCAGTGCTGGACGCACTGGCCCGGCGCGTGCAGGCCCTGCGCGCGAAGGCTGCGCCATGAGCAGCATGCGACTGGCCGGTGGCCTCGTCATCGACCCGGCCGGTCCCGCGGACGGCGTGCGCGACCTGTGCGTGCAGGACGGGCGCATCGTCTCGCTCGACCCGCGCGCGCCGGTGGACGAGACGATCGACGCCAGCGGCTGCGTGGTGATGGCCGGCGGCATCGACCTGCACACGCACATCGGCGGCGGCAAGGTCAACCTGGCGCGCCTGCTCATGCCCGAATCGCACCGCGGCGACGCGCAGTGCGGCGGCTGCGTCCCCGGCACGCTGGACACCGGCCACCGCTATGCGCAGATGGGCTACACCGCAGCGTTCGAGCCGGCGATGGTGGCGAGCAACGCGCGCCACGCCCACATGGAGATGGGCGACACGCCGATCCTGGACCACGGCGCCTACGTGATGCTGGGCAACGACGAGTTCTTCCTGCAGCTTCTTGCCGAGGGCGGGGCGGCGGGTGGCAACTTCGAGGCCATCCGCGACTACATGGGCTGGACCCTGCGCGCGACGCGGGCGATGGGCGTGAAGGTGGTCAATCCGGCGGGCATCTCGGCCTTCAAGTTCAACCAGCGCAAGCTCGACGTCGACGAGCGGCACGTGCACTGGCAGGTGACGCCGCGCCAGGTGGTGCACACGCTGGCGCGCGCGCTGCGCGAACTGGGCGTGCCGCATCCGCTGCACATCCACGGCAGCAACCTGGGCGTGGCCGGCAACATCGCCTCGACGCTGGAGACGATCCGGGCGCTGGAAGGGCTGCCGGCGCACCTGACCCACGTGCAGTTCCATGCCTACGGCACGGACGGCCCGAGGAAGTTCTCGTCGGCCGCGCTGGAGCTGGCCGAGGCGGTCAATGCCAACCCGGCCATCAGCATCGACGTGGGCCAGATCATCTTCGGCCAGACCGTCACGGCATCGGGTGACACCATGCGCCAGCATGCGCAGGCCGGCTTCGGTTCGCCGCGCAAGTGGGTCGGCGCCGACCTCGAATGCGAGGCCGGCTGCGGCGTCGTGCCGTTCCGCTACCGCGAGCAGAGCTACGTGAATGCGTTGCAGTGGGTGATCGGGCTGGAGCTGTTCCTGCTCGTGCGCGACCCCTGGCGTGTGGTGCTGACCACCGATCATCCCAACGGCGGCCCGTTCACCAGCTACCCGCACTTGATCCGGCTGCTGATGGACCGCGCCTTCCGCGAGGAACAGCTGGCCAGGCTGCACCCGGAGGTGGCGGCCAACTGTGCGCTGCGCTCGATCACGCGCGAACTGAGCCTGCACGAGATCGCCATCATGACGCGCGCCGCGCCGGCGCGGCTGCTGGGCCTGCCCGATCGCGGCCACCTGGGCGTGGGCGCCGCGGCGGACATCGCCGTCTACCGCGAGCATGCCGACCGCGAGGCCATGTTCCAGGTGCCCGAGTACGTGTTCAAGGACGGCACGCTCGTCGCGCGCGGCGGACGCGTGGTCGCCACGCCGGTGGGCGGCACGCATTTCGTCGAGCCCGACTACGACCGCGGCATCGAGAAGCGGCTGCGTGCCCACCTTGCAGCGCACGGCTCGGTGAACTTCGATCACATCGCGATCGGCCATGACGAGTTGTGCCGCTGCTGCAACGGCGGGCGCCTGCTGCCGGCGGCGTGCTTCCCCGACGGGCGTGCGGCACCATGACCGCGGCGCTCGTGCGCAACGGGGTGCAGATCGACGACACCTTCGCCGAGGCCTTCCCGATGAAGGCCACGCGCATCCTCGTGACCGCCCGCAACGCGACCTGGGCGCGCCATGCGGCCGTGAGCGCGACCGGCCTGGCGACCTCGGTGATCGGCTGCGGCTGCGAGGCCGGCATCGAGCGCGTGCTCGACCCCGCCGAGACCCCGGACGGCCGCCCCGGGCTGAGCCTGCTGCTGTTCGCCATGTCGGGCAAGGAACTGGCCAAGCAGGTGGAGCGGCGCGTCGGCCAGTGCGTGCTGACCTGCCCGACCACCGCGGTCTACGCCGGCATCGCCGAGGGCGAGGCCATTGCGCTGGGCAGGAACCTGCGCTTCTTCGGCGACGGCTGGCAGGTTTCGAAGATGATCGACGGCGTGCGCTACTGGCGCGTGCCGGTCATGGATGGCGAGTTCGTCGCGCAGGAAACCACCGCGGTGGTCAAGGGCGTGGGGGGCGGCAACCTGCTGTTCCTGTGCACCGATGCCGACAGCGCGCTGTCGGTGGCCGAAGCCGCGGTGGCCGCGATGCAGGCGCTGCCGAACGTGATCCTTCCGTTTCCGGGTGGCGTGGTGCGGTCGGGGTCCAAGGTGGGCAGCAAGTACGCCGCGCTCGGCGCGTCGACCAACGACGCGTTCTGCCCCGGCCTGTTCGGCCTGGTGGGCGCGAGCGAACTCACGACCGCGACGCGCTGCGTGATGGAGATCGTCATCGACGGCCTGGCCGAGGCCGACGTGGGCGCGGCAATGCGCGCCGGCCTGGAGGCGGGCATTGCGCTGGGCGCTGGCAAGGGGCTGGTGCGCATCTCGGCGGGCAACTACGGCGGCAAGCTCGGGCCCTTCCACTTTCACCTGCACCGGTTGCTGGGGGAGGGCGGGGCGTGAGCCGCCGGGCCGCCCGCAAGGCGGACGCCGCAGCGCGCGGCGCGGGGGGTGTTTCGTGAGCGGCTGGCGCCTCGTGCTCAAGGCCGCGCCCGCATTGCGGGTCGACCTGCGCGGGATCACGCCTGCGGCCCTGCGCGGGCTGGCGGCGGCGCAGGTCGAGCGGCTGCCGGTCGGCTACGGCAACGCCCGGCTGGAACTGGGCGAGTTCTTCAGGCTGGCGCCGGGGACGGAAGACGGCACGCTGACCTTCGAGGGCGACCTGTCGCGCTTCGACCGCGTCGGCTGCGGGCTCGACGGCGGACGCATGCTCGTCGAAGGCGGCGTGGGCCACCACGCTGGTGAGGGCATGCGCGCCGGCCAACTGCGCGTGCAGGGCGACGCCGGGCTGCTCGCGGCGTGCGAGATGGCGGGCGGGACTTTCACGGTGCAGGGCAACGTCGGCGACTTTGCCGCCGGCGCGCTGCCGGGCAGCATGGACGGCATGCGCGGCGGCACGTTCGTCGTGCGGGGCAGCGCCGGTGCCCGCTTCGCGGACCGCATGCGACGCGGCAGCGCCATCGTGCACGGGGATGCGGGCGACTTTCTCGCGTCGCGCCTGGTGGCCGGCACCGTCGCGGTCGGCGGACGCGTCGGCGCGCATGCCGGCTTTGGCATGCGGCGCGGCAGCATCGTGCTGGCCGCCGGCGCCGGGGCGGCCGAGATTCCCGCCACCTTCGTGCCGGCGCTGGGGGCCGCCGATGTGTTCTGGCAGCTGCTGGCGCGGGACCTGGCACGCCACGGCGGCGTGTTCGCATCGCTGCCGGGCAGGACGATCCAGCGGCACCTGGGCGACCTGGCCGCCGACGGGCGCGGCGAGCTCATCGTGCCAGGCCAGCCATGAAGCACCGTCGCCTGGCCCTGTTCGACCTCGACCTGACGCTGATCCCGTTCGACAGCGGCATGGCCTGGACGCAGTTCCTCATCGAGCGCGGCGTGCTGCCGCCCGAGGCCGAGCCGCAGTACCTGGCCTACTGCCATCTGTACATCGCCGGCACGCTGGACATCCATGCGATGCATCGCAGCACCATGCAACCCCTGCTGCGGCATCCGCGCCAACTCGTCGCGCAGTGGCAGGCCGAATTCGAGCGGCGCATGGCGCCGCGCATCCCGGCCGCGAGCCGCGCCCTGGTCGAAAAGCACCAGGCGCGCGGCGACCTGTGCGCGCTGGTCACCGCAACCACGGGGTTGATCGCGCAGCCGATGGCGCGCGTGCTGGGCATCGACACGCTCATCTCCACCCGCACCGCCACCGTCGATGGCGTGGAGGACGCGCCCTACACCGGCGAGATCGACGGCGAGCCCTGCTACCGCCAGCACAAGGTCAGCCGCGTGCGGCAGTGGCTGCGCGAGTCGGCGTGCGACCTGGCCGACTTCGAGGAATCCTGGTTCTATTCCGACTCGATCGGCGACCTGCCGTTGCTCGAAGCGGTGTCGCATCCGGTGGCCGTGTGTCCCGACGAGCGCCTGCGTGCGCTTGCGCTGGAGCGGGGCTGGCCTGTGCTCGATCTGGAGCGGGCGGGGGCGGGGTTGGGTGATGGCGGGAATGCGCCCTGAGCGGCCTCCAAGCGGGTCGGACAAAGCGGTCATTCCCGACGCACAACAGTGTTCCGCGCGTTGTCAGCAGCGGTGAAAGGCGAAACTACCGAACCAGTTCGAAGTCTGCTGGCTTCCAGCTTCCATCGAAGGCCGCTTGCTCAGGGCCGTAGATACGGAAGTACGTGAACCAGCCTTTGCCGGGAGTGGTCTTGAGCCAGCGAGCCTCTTGTCCGGGGGGAGGTTTAGGGCCGAAGTACAGGTCGACGGAACTACCCCCAGCGTCCTTGAGTTCGACCATCGAGCGCAGTGCTGCCTTTCCCTGGTCAGTGAGCAATTCGCTACGAGTGTGCGGGTCGTAAAGGGTGACCGACCAAAAGAGCTTGCCCGGCACCGGCAGGGGCACCGTGAGCTTGTACGTCTTGGCTCCGTCCAGGTAGGCTCCGGACGCGTCTCGTGTACCAAGCTAGTAGAGCGACCCGGCAGCTGCCGTGCGCCGGAACATCGCGGGCGACTCGATTTGCGCTTGGTAGAACCACTTCGCGCGAGCGTCCAGGTCTTTGTATGTGGGCAGGTCGAACGTGCCGTTCTCGGGCCTCAGCGTCGCCCACTCCCACTTTCTGTCCGGCCACATGACGCGGTCTGGCCGGCGGTCGGCGAACGACTGCACTCGCATCTGAGCATTGGCGATGCGAGCGGCCTTCTCGAGAATGGCTTTCATACGCGCATCCGGCTCGAACTGCTTGCCTTTCTCGATGCCCAGAGCCGCAAGTTCCCCGTAGTTCATTCGATAGGCTTCATATGGCGGCTCTGCATCGATCAATTGATGCAAGCGCTTCCAGTAACCGATGTTGTTCTCCCACGGCCCCGGCGTGAACTCGCCCGGTCGGTCGCCGATGGGCGCCCAGGCGAGTTCAGGCCAGTCGGCCGGCCGGTTGAGCGGATAGAACTTGATGGTCTTGAGCCTCGCGATGGCCCCGTCCACGTCGCCATTCGCGGGAATGACGCGCATCAACATGAGGGCCCGGTTGGACGTGGCAGTCGCCACAAAGTAGCCAGCCGGCACATCACCCTTGTACCCGGGAGGGAGAATCAAGTGCTTGCCACCCTTCCCCTCATCGGGCCCTGGGAGACCCATGTCCATCACCCATCGCTGGTTCATATCGTTGACCACGCAGATGAGCGGGCCAGGAGGCAACTCCACCACCATCGGGCCGTTGGACAGGTCCACATTGATACCGGCGTAGGGAGTATCCGAGTTCGGGGTGAACACGGTCTGATAGGGACTTCCCATCAAAAGCATGGCGGTCTTGTTGGGCACCAGGCCAGCCTTCTCATTCCCGTCCCAGGTGGCAGCAATCGACACCGATGGATAGAAGAACTTGTAGGTTTGGATGGCACGCGTCAGGTCCGCATCGTCATATGCCTTCCTCACCGTGGCCGGCGTCGGGAAGCCGCCCTTGAACTGGTAGCCCTCCTGGCCGATGGCAGGTCCAAAGGGCAGCAGTGCTGCGCTGACCATCAGACACCGACACGCGTTCTTTTGTACGCCAATCATCGCTCTGACCTCACGAGTTTGTGCTCTGTAGGGAGTTCCGAATGGCAGGTTACACCACCATCGGTGGCCCTGAGCTCACTGCGCTAGACACGGCGGCCGCATCGGCAGAAGCGGGCTACGCAGATGGACTGGATCCAACCGGTCCGCCGCCAAGGCACTGCGAGGTGCCGGCTACCAAGTCTTCTTGGCGCCAATGCGAGCCGAGTAGCCATGGAATCCCTGGCTACCCCACTGGTACCCTAGATTGGCCCAGCCGCTCCAGCCCTTGTCCAGCTGCGTGTTGGCGCCGAGCTTCACCTCGTAGCGGTTGCTGGGATAGAGCTGCTGGAAGGCTATCTGGTTCAACGTGGTGCCGTCCGAGGTGTCGTCGTGCCACCAGTTGAGCGTCAGGTACGGCTGAGTTCGACGACCGTCCTCGTGAACCCAGGTCCGGTGCACACGCACACCCAGCCGGCCAACCCAGCCGCTGCCGTCATCACCGCGCACCTGAGTTCCGTTGGGCTCCGTCACAGCGTCCTGCCAGTCCTTGGCAAAGATGAGCTGCGCTTGGGGTTCGACAATCCAGTCACTGTCGTCTCGCACGCGCATCGCATAGCCTGTCTCGGCGGAAACGGCCAAACCCCGCGAGTCGTAACGAACCTCGGGAAGTGCATCGCCCTGGACCTTGTTCTTGTACCAACCGTAGTTGAGCCAGACATCGGTGTACCAGCCGAGCTTCTGTGGGTCCTTGTCGTTCTGGTACCAGGTACCGTAGGCCCCCACGCTCCATCCCTCGGTCTCCCCTTGCGCCTTGGCCGGATTGCCGAATGCCGTGGCATCGCTCGTGGCGCTGCCATAGCCCAGCATCAGGCCCAGATGCAGTCGGTCCGGCGGGCTTGTATCCTTGTCCTTGAAGACTGACCATTGAGCGACATCCCCCCCGCCCTGGATGAGCCAGCTCCGCGTGTCCACATCGAAGTTGCCATCCTTGCTGCCGGCGTCCGTGTCTTTGCCCACGATGCGCAACCAACCCGAGCGCCGCTTGTCATCAGGCTTGTCAAAGGATTGCGTTTCGACCCACTGTGGCTCTCCGAGGCGGTCGTGCAGGCTGTGAAGGAACATGGCTGCGGCCTGCCGCTGATTGGACAAGTACGCCCCGACCTCCGGCCGATATAGCGGCGCGGGCGGCGCAGGCGGCGCAGGCGGCGCGGGCGGGACGGGGGGCGTCGGGGGCGCGGGAGGCGGCGGGTCAACAGGCGGATCGGGAGGACCAGGCGGGGGCGCCGGCTGTTGCGACCTGAGGTACCAAGCCTGCGCATTGGTGCCGTCGGCAGACCCTCTGAAGAGCTGATATTCGTAGGGGCCCTGCACGGTGCGACCGACCATCGAGAAGGCCGTGCCCGCGGTAGTGCCGCCGGCGGTCGTGTCCACAACCAGGATGCCATTGCTCGAAGTCGCCGCGCCTGGGCCTCCCGCGTTGGTGAACTTCAATCCACTATTGCCCGTCGCTGCGCCGCCGTTGATGATGAGCCTGTCCGAAGGCGAGCCATCGACACCGAGGTACGTGTTCAATCCGATGACGCTGCCCGCTCCACCGTTGTAATTCGCCACTGTCAGTGTCTTGAACGTTCCGGCAACAGGCGCTGAGAACAGAATCTGGCTGGCTGCGCTGCTGAGGTTGGTGAGATTCGAGTTGCCTGTGAGATTCCATGTCGTCCCGTTGGTGAGCGTGACGTTCGACGTTGCACCGGCGGCCGTCGTGGCCGCGCCGTTGACGGTGGAACTGGAAAGCGCAAGGTTTGCCGCGTCGGCCGTTGCTCCCGGCGCCTGCAGTCGCGGCTGGGCCTTTGCGATGACTGTCGTGTCGGGGCCCGGCGGTGGCGTTCCGTCTACCAGGTCAGGAGACCCGGTGAGCGGCAGGTCGGCACTCAGAGGTGGGAAGTCGGCTTCGGGGCCGACGTGAAGCCACAGGCCGCTGCCCCCTACGGTGGCTCCGGAAAGCGAGATGTTGGCAGCGCCCGTGACGCCAATCGTCGGCCCGCTGCGGTTGGTCAGTTGGCTTTCCGTGAATGTTGCAGTGGACGCCCTGCCTTCTACGCCGGGCAGCCCGATGGCGTACAGGGCGGCCGCGCTGTCGCCGGTGGCGCTAACAGCGGAGTTGCTCCCAAGCACCGCGCCGCCGTCGATGACGACGGCACCATGCGAGCCCGCCCCTGACGTCTGGATATTGCTGCGGGTCAGTTCGATGCTGGCGGACGGTTTTCTTGCCAGCGCGCCATGAGCCAAACTGCCTGTGGTCGTGACTGTGCTGTCCGTCGCAGTGATGGCCGCGCCGCCGGCAGGCGCAATCGCTGCGGACAACTCGACCCAGTTTGCCCGCAAGCCCACCGCGCCGTCTCCGTGCGTGGTCACTGCAGCCTGCGCCAGCGAAATCGTCGCAGGCGCTTGATAGCTCTGTTGTGCGGCAACGCCCCAGGCGTTCAGACCAAAGGTCTCGACATTGACCCCAGTGCCAGTGATGCTCGCCGGAAATTGAGGTCCGTTTTGCTCGACGACGGCAAACATGCCCAACGCTGTGCGTTCCTGCGTCGTGATGCGCGTGCCGCTCAGCACGACACTGCCCCCATCATCGGCGTTGACGCCCATCGCCTCCGTGCCGGTGGTACTTACGGTCGTGCCCGTGGCGGTCAGAACGGCACCCGGATTGCGCGCGACGAGAGCAATCGCACGGCGAGCTTGTCCGTCATCGTTTCCCGAAGTCGCCACCGAGCCATTCGTCAATTGAACGTTGGCGTTCAGGTCAGCGAGGACACCCATCGCATTACCGCTGCCGCTGGTGACGAATGCCGTGCCGTTGGCCGTTGCCGACGCGCCCGCGACGTACAGGGAAGGGCCATTCACGCCGAGCGTCGTGGCCGAACCGCCGGTCAGCGACATGGTGGAACCCAGCTCGACACGAACACCCGCGCCGGTGGCAGCCGACGATTGCACCGTCGTGTTCGTAAGCTCGACGCGCGAAACGGGCCCGGTTGCCTGGACCGCGTTGGATTTCTCCGAAGAGATGCTCGTATCCTGGAAGACGGCCAATCCGCCATTTCCGACAAGCAGTCCGTTTGAGCGAGGGCCCGTTGCCCTGAATGCACTGCCGGCGGATGCGTCGAGCCGGGACCCAGCGTCCTCCACAGATGCCGCATGCGCGAAGTTGACGTCGCCGCCCGTGGAAGTTGTTCCGACGAGATTGCCAGTGGAGCCGGAGAGCACCCGGATGCCACCGCTCGCGTTCGCCGCGTTGCCGGCTCCAGTCCCGTTCAGAGTGCTGTTGGTCAACTGGATGGAGGCGCCGCTTTCTGCGCGTGCAGCATTGGCCAAGGTCGCAGCAGCCGTGACCGATATTCCGGTGCCGACGATTCGGCTGCCCGCGTCGACGGCGTACAGGCCGTGTCCGGCCAACGTTGGCAAGGTCGTCGTCTGAGCCCCACTTGTCGAGACCGTTGCCCCTGCGTCGAGCGTTATCAGGCCGCCGGCCTCTGCTTGCACTGCGACGGCGCCCCGCGAGGCCGTGGTGATAGAGCCGCCGGAGAACTGCACGCTGCTGCCCGTACCGGTCGCGACCACGCCACGAATGCCCGTCGCGTTGCCGTTGCCATTGACCAGGACCGTCGCTCCCGTCAGTTGCGCCGTGCCTTGGTCGCTTACCAAGGCGCCGGTAAGCCCTCCCGCCACGGCGGTATTGGTCGGCTGCAGACGGACGCTCGAGCCTGCGGAGGTCAACAGGCTTCCGACCCCGGAGACGCGGAAGCCGAACTGATTCGCCGCCTGCGCACCCAAGGCGGTCGTCTGCACGGTGCTGGCGTTGAACGTCGCTCGTCCACCGGCTGTCACGCTGATGGCGCCTGTACTCGGGTTCGTGAGATTGATGGAGTCGTTATTGGCTGTGGCGTCTCCACCCGCTCGAACGTCCAGTGCGATGGGGTTGGCCGTTGTCGCCGTGATGGTCGTCGCGGGCGCTACCGTACAACTGCTTGCTATGGGATTGACGCACTGAGCCCAGCTGCCCGACCAGCCCCAAAACGCCCCGGCTGCAAGCAGAGGAAAAAGGCTCGTTGTCTCCCCGTAGCTGGCGTTGCGCATACAGCCTCCTCCAGTTGAGCTGGCACCCTTCGTGAAGCGCACACAGGACGGTGTCGGGGGCGGATTTGAGACCCAGTTCAGCGGCGTGTCAACGCTACATACGAGGCCTCAGATGCTTCCCTGACTGCCCGCTTCGGCTCCACTTCTCCAGTGCGCGACAGCGGACCTACCGCTGACCACGTCCAGCAAGACCGCTGCGTGCCTCCAACGCCTACGCACGCAGTGCAGACGGGTCAGCTCGACGACAACGCCAGGCGGATCAGGTCTGCCTGGCGGTTGCAATCCATCTTCTGCATCAGCACGGCGATCTGTCGACGCACGGTGTTGATGGTCACGCCCTGCGCGCGCGCGTGAGCCGCCGGAGTCTGTCCTTCGACCAGTGCGCAGAGCACCCGCGCCTCTGCATCGGTCAGGCCGAAGGAGGCGCAGAGCAATGCCGGGTCGGCCGCGAAGTGTCGGTGCAGCTTCACGCGTGCGATGACCATCGACTCGCCTCCCAGCCGCAGGGCCTCCGGTGCCCGCGCCAACTCCAGCCTGCACCCACCACGCCCGCCTGAGCTGCCCAGGCTCAGCACCCTCGTGTCGCCGGTGCCGAAGTGCAGACGCGCCAATGCACTCGCCAATGCGTCCCGCACGCGCAAGTCTGCATGCCAAAGCACCCCTTTGCGCATGCCCAACCCGCTGCGGGATTCCTCAAGAAGCGCCGCGGTGCGCGGGCATTGCCGCAGCACGCGCGCGCAGTTGTCGATCAGCATCACCCCTTCGCCAAATGCTGTCGCCGTGCCCTCCAAGGCCTCAAGCCAACGACTGGAACGGTCGTGGCGACACACCAGGGAGGCTTGCACGGCTTGCGCATAGCGGGCGATGCGCGGACTTGCGCGCAGGGCCGCGCCGTCGGCACGGATCGTTGAACGCTGGAAGGAAATGGAAGCAGATCGCCTGCCTTCCTCCAGAACCAGGGACTGGATCTGACGCATGCGGTAGCGACACATGAAGTCGACGTAGTACTCATTGCGATGACGGTCGATGCTCGACAGCTTGTCCTCGGTGTCGAGCCATGTGCCCCCAGGGCGTGGCCGCTCGGGCTCGAGCATGATGTCGTGGCTGCTGTAGTGCTCCACGTAGGCCCGCTCGGTCGCCGGGTCGTTGCCGACCGACTCGAAAGTGACCAGCCGGCGCCCCTCGAAAACGATGAAGGTGGCGCCCTCGGCGCCGACCAACTCGCGCCCGCAGGTCAGGATCTCGCGCCATGGCGGCGAAGGGTCGGCCAGCGAGTGCGCCGCCTCGACGGCGCGCGCCAAGACAAGGTCATCCTGACCGGCATTTTTCAAGATGCTCTGATTCCTCATCGTCCCTCCTGCCCACCCGGACGAGCCCGTGCTCCTTGCGCATTCAAAACAGGGCGGTGGCGCATGGCCTCCCCCAACGAAAGGAGTCGCGTCGACCGGTCTCGGTCTTTCGTTATCAATTCGCATGATGCGTCAGAAAGGCCGACTAAGAATACTTTTGCCTGACACGGTTACATGTTGCAACGTCACCTGACAGGAGAAGGTATGACCCGATACGAGCAATTCGAAAGAAGGGCCCTGGCATGCGCGGCACTGCTGGCCCTGACAGCCTGCGGCGGGAGCGGTGGTAGCGACTCCTCGCAAGGGTCGCAGGCTGGTCCCTCGACGCCGGCGTCCGCGACCATCGCCGGCAAAGTGGTCGTGCTGGGGCCGGTGGGCGGCGCGACAGTCTGCGTGGACCGCAATCGCAACAACACCTGCGATGCAGGCGAGCCGGCATCCGCCGAGACCGGCACCGACGGCGCCTACGAATTCAGCTACACGCCGTCCAGCCAGGCCGAAGGCGACGAACTCGCGGCGGCCCCATTGGTGGCGCAGGTGAATGGCAACAATCCTTCACTGCCGGCCTTCAGCAAGCCATTCACGATGAGTGCGCCCAGCGGCAAGCGCGCGCAGGTCAATCCGTTGACCACGCTGATACAGGCTGGTGTGGATTCAGGCCTTGCGCTCGAGCGCGCCGAGGCGGCGGTGCTGCTGCAACTGGGCTTACCCGAGACCGCGCAGCTGTACGACTACCAGAACGTTGCTGTGGTGGACCCCACGCGTTTCGAGGACAACGCCTTTGCCGCCGCGTTGGTGACAGCGGACGCACTGCACAGCGGCGTGGCCCTTCGCGTAGTCGACCCGACAGCCGCAACCGTCGCGCCTTCTGACCAGTTGGCCAGCCTGACCTTTACCAACCCGGACAACTACTTCGCGCAGACCTATCCCACCGATGGCGTCGCCGACCCCAGCACCGGCAGGCGTCGCCTGACGGATCTGCGCGAAGGCAAGACCAATGGAGCGGCAACCCCGCACGACACGCTGTACCCGCAGGTGCGGTTGGGCTCCGGCGGGTGGGTGCGTTGCGACGAGAACGCCTCCTTCACATCATCCTTGGGAACGCCGAGTCGTAGTGACTTTTGCGAAGACAGCACGCTTACGATGAGCCACGGCGCTTCCACGGACATTGCGGGACGCAAGATGGCGGACGTGGTTGCAGAAATGCAGGCCGGCGAGGGAAATTCCATTGCGGGCGTGAATCCCGCGGTGGCCTTCGCCGATCCGAATGCCGTCTTTCCTCCCGGCTCGCTGCTGACCTTGCGCCGCGGCGTGAATCTGAGCCAGCCCTACTCGATCAGCTTGTTCGACCCCAACGAGAAGACCGGGTACTCCAACCTGGAGGCATTGATCGCCGCGCTGCCGGTATCGGGTGTCAACCTCGCAACCGGCGCAGGCTCGGCCAGCCTCGGCCTGATCGACGACAACGTGCACAACCTGAGGGTGGCTTCGATAGATGGCGCCAAGGCCGTGCAGTACTACCGCTGCGACTTCGTAAGCGGCGTGGTCAGCAACTGCGCCGTTCTTGCGACGGGTACGGTCGAGATCAAGACCGCGGGGACTGCCAGGGTGCTGGAGTTCATTGGCTATCCCGACTCACCGATCAGTACGGTACGCACCTATGGAGAGTACGCCGGGGCGGTCTACGTGGCGCGCCGAACGAAGTCGGCTTCACAGTTCAACGGCTACGTTTCCCACCGCGTCAATGGCGTCGCCTGGGAGGCCATGAGGCCGCAGCTGGGACTTGGGAGTGCGCCCATCGCACGCTGATCGTCTACCCGTTCCTTTTGGCAGCCGCCCGATCGAACGCTGTTCGGGCCGCTTCGATGCTTGGCCGATTCGCATAGGCCCACTCGCCCAATGCGGTGATGGGCTGACGCAGCGAATGCCCGAGATCCGTGAGCGCGTAGTCCACGCGCGGCGGGATCGTCGGGAACACGGTGCGCGTGACCAGCCCATCGCGTTCCAGCCCGCGCAGCGTCAGCGTCAGCATTCGTTGCGAGATGCCGTCCACTAGCCGCCTGATTTCGTTGAACCGCCTCGGACCTGCGCCCAGCAGCATCACGATCAGCACGCTCCACTTGTCGCCAATGCGAACAAGGATCTCCGCCACCGGACGGCAGTCGCCTTTCAGGGCCTCATGCCCGCCTGTTTCATGCAGTCGCTTCGCCAGTTCGTGGGAGTCGACGATGGGTGGGGTGGTTACTTTCATGTGCCTTCTTGTGCGGTGCCGTGACGGTATCTAACATAGCCTTGGTTATCAATATATACCTGGCATCGGCCGTGAAGAAGAGTTCGAACATGAAGATCAAGTGGGTTTACTGGGCGAGCACCGCGCTGCTGGCCATGTTGTACGTCGCCGGCGGCACGATGTACCTGAGCAATATCGCAGGCATCCAGCAGGCGTTCGCCAAGCTCGGCTATCCGGCCTATCTGGTGCCCATTCTTGCGGTGGTCAAGCTGGCCGGTGCCATCACCGTGGTGTGGCGCTTCAACAGGGCCCTGACGGACCTGGCCTATGCAGGCATGTTCTACCACCTGCTGCTGGCGTTCTCGGCGCACATCAATGCGGGCGATGGAGGCTTCGTGCCAGCCATCGTCGGCTTGATCGCGCTGCTGATCTCGTTCTTCACGCAGAATGCCGCGCGTGCCAAGCCTTCGCCGTACGGCAGCTGGGCGCTGGTGAGGAGCGCCTGATGCGGGTCGTGGTCTTCGGCGCAACGGGACCGACCGGGCGGTTGGTCCTTCGCAAGGCGCTGGCTGCCGGGCACGAGGTGACGGCTTACGCGCGCAGTGCGGCCAAGCTGGAGCCCGCGACCGGGCTTCATGTGATCGTCGGCGAGTTGACCGATGTTGCCGCGATCCGCCATGCGGTCGAAGGTCATGATGCCGTCATCAGCGTGCTGGGCCCGACCGGCAAATCCAAGGGTACGCCCGTGGCCGATGGCATGCGGCACATCGTTCAGACGATGGCGCAGGCTGGCGTCCGGCGACTGATCGCAACCGCCACGACGAGCGCGCAGGACCGCCACGATCGTTTCAGTGTTTCCTTCTGGCTCGCCATGCGCCTGGTCAAGGCCTTCGCCGGGAATGCGTACGACGAGATTCTGGGTGTTGCCGAAGCGATCCGCACTTCGACGCTCGACTGGACCCTGGTACGCCTGCCGATGCTCTCCGACAAACCTTGTGGCCACCCCGCCGCGACTGGCTACGTGGGTGACCCTTCGATCAAGCTGTTCTCGATGTCGCGCGAGCCTCTAGCCGAATTTCTTGTGGCGCAACTGAACGACGTGCGCTGGATCGGCAAGTCGCCCGCGGTCAGCAACGGATCCTGAGGCGGTCGTCAGCCGCGCGCGCGCCGGTAGTGCATGGCGACCGCACCGCAGCGAAGCGGCCTGGCGGAGACCAGCTCCAGCCGTCGCGTGCCGGGCAGCCCGCCTTCGTACAGGGTCGGGCCGTGGCCGGCGATCCGGGGGTGGATGAGCAGCTTGTATTCGTCGATCAGGTCCAGCCGATCGAGCGCGGCCGCAAGCTTGCCGCTGCCGACGAGCACGCCGGCCGGGGTCGCGTCCTTGAGCTTCTGCACGCCCGCGTGCAGGTCGCCGGCAACGTGGTGGCTGTTGTTCCACGGGAATTGCTCCCGTGTCGACGACACGACGTACTTCGGCTTGGCGTCCAGCTTGACCGCCCACTCGCGCAGCGCTGGCGGCGCCTGCTGCTCGCCGCGGGCGACTGCCGGCCAGTAGCCCTCCATCAGTTCGTAGGTGACGCGGCCCCACAGCATCGCGCCCGCCTCGTCCATGAGGGCGGTGAAGAAGGCGTGCGTCTCGTCGTCGGCGATCCCCTCACGGTGGTCGATGCAGCCGTCGAGGGTCACGTTGATGCTGAATGTCAGGCGTCCCATGCCGATGAATCTACCTCCGATCGCTCGCTTGGACGACGAATGGGCGCAAGACCAGTGCAGTATTCGCCCCATGGGTTGTGCGCGGACCGGTGCTTTCCGCTGCCAGCCACCCATCGGCCAACAAGGGAGAACGATGCGAGTACGAGCAACACACATGAGGCATGGCGCCGCGCGGCGCGCCGCGGCTTTGGCCGCGGCCTGTTGCACGATCGCCGGCGGTGCCGAGGCGCAGACCGGCGCTGCGCCGCGCGACGCCCTGCGCGATACCGTGGCCGGCGCTCGGCTCGGGGCAGGCTATGCCCAGATGATCAACCTCTCGGCCGCGCCCGACATCAGCGCGGCCAACTACCGCATCGGGCCCGACCAGCCTGGGGGCAGCACCGGGCGCCTGGACGTGTTCCGCCTGCCGTTGCAACGGCGCTGGATGGCCTTGACGCCCGACACCGACCTGTACTGGCGCGCTGCCGGCGGCTACTTGCAGTTGCGGGACGAGTTGCCGCTGGCGGCGCCGCAGTCGGGCGTCATCCGCAGCCGCTGGCAGGCCTACAGCGCATCGGCCGGCGTGCTGGCCAGCGTGCGCATGGGGCAGGGCTTCGCGCTCGAGCCGGCGCTGGACGTCGGCCTGGCGCGGCTGGACAACCATGCGAGCTTCGACGGCGACGCGCAGCCGCTGCGCCCGCTGCTCGACGGCCTGCTGTTCAACTGGCACACCGATGCGTATCTCGTCACGCCGAGCCTGGGCCTGCAGTGGAATGCGCTGGCCGCAGGAGGGCGCACGTCTGTGCACGCGCGCCTGGCGCATACCTGGATCACGAGCTTCGGAGAGACTGACCCGGTGCAGTCGTTCCGCGAAACCGCCAGCTTGTATTCGCTGCGCGGCGAGTTCGTGCGCAGTACCGGGCTGCATCTTGCCGGACGACCGCTCGATTGGCTGGCCTTTGGCGGCGTGGCCGGCTTCTTCGGCGCCAACCGCCACGCGCTGGGCTTCGACACGGTGGCCGAGCTCGGCGGCGGCTTCGAAGTGCCGCTCTCGTTGTCGCCGGGGCAGCCGGCCCGCGCCCGGGTGTCCGGCAGCTACCTGCGCGGCGACAACGTGCGCGGGTGGTCGATCGGCATCAGCCTGCCTTTCTGAGACGCCGGCGCGCGCGCGTCCGACGCGGCTGCCGGCACCATGGCCGGGCTCAGTACAAATGAACGGTGTCGACGCCGTCTGCAGTAGAGCCGGGCGCATGGGCTTGTGCAGGCTGCGCGACCGCCAGCGTGCGGCCGTCGGCCGAGAGCGCCAGGGAGAATGCAAAGGCTGCACTCGAGTCCGTGCCCTCCACGCGGGCCAGTTGGGCCCAGGCCCCGCTCGTGCGCGTGTACACATACGCTGCACCGGGGTCGCTCAAGGTCAGGCTGCCAGCGCGCGCGCAGTTCTCGCCGACCGCCAGCGTCGCCCCGTCCCCCGACAAGGCCAGGCTCATGCCGAAGCATTCGAAGGCACCGGCGATAGAGGCCTTGACGTAGCTCTGCTGGGTCCAGTCGCCATTCGCGCGTCTGTAGACATAGGCCGCGCCAGCCAGGCGGGCGCTGGTGTCCGACTGGTCGCCGTCGATGCCGGTGGCGTTGCTGGCTTCGCCCGGTGCCGAGACCGCCAGCGTGCTGCCGTCAGCGGACAGGGCAAGTCCGATGCCGAAAATTGCGCCGGCGGCCGGGTTGGACGCCTTCACGTAGGCCTGCTGGACCCAGGTGCCGTTCGCGTGGGCAAATACGTACGCCGCACCGGCGGATGCCGCACCGTTGTCGGGGTCCGCATACCCGCCGGGCTTGACGCCGGACGTCCCGCTGCTCTCGTACGGCGCCCCGACCGCAAGCATGCTGCCGTCTGCAGACAGCGCCACGGTAAGCCCGAAGCCATCGCCGACGTCGGCGTTCGATGCCTTCACGTAGGCCTGCTGCGCCCACGTGCCGCTGGCGCGGGTGTACAGGTACGCCGCACCGGCGCCGGGTGCGCTCGTGTCGAACTGGTTGCCGTCGATGCCGGTGGCGCCGCTCGGCTCGGAAAGCGCCCCGACCGCCAGCACGGTGCCGTCGGCAGACAACGCCACGCTGGTGCCAAAGTAGCTGCCTGGCGCCGTCGAGCCTTTCACGTAGGCCTGCTGGGCCCAGGCGCCATTCGTGCGGGCGTAGACGTACACCGCGCCGGTGTCGGCCGCGCTGTTGTCCGACTGGCTGACATCGACGCCGTGGGCGCTGCTGTCCTCGCCGGGGGCGCCGACCGCCAGTGTCGTGCCATCTGCCGACAAGGCCACGCTGGAACCGAACCAATCGCCAGCTTCCGTGTTGGAGGCTTTCACATAGGCCTGCGGGACCCAGGCGCCGTTCGTGCGCGTGTACACGTACACCGCGCCGGCCGCTGGTGCGCTGTCGTCGGCCTGGTCGCCATCGATGCCGGTGGCGTTGCTCGCCTCCTGAGTCGCGGCGACGGCAAGCGTCGTGCCATCGGCCGACAGGGCCATGTAGGCGCCAAACAGATCGCCGGTCGCCGGCCCGGGCGCCTTGACTTGCCCGATGGCCTTGGTCGGATCCGGCACGACCTGGGCCGATGCCGGCCCGCAGCCCGACGCGTTGCACGCGCGCACGGTGTAGCTGGCGTTCAGGCGCAGATGCAGTGCGACGGTGTACTGGAGTGCGGTCACGCCCACGTCGGCGCCGACCTGGTTGGCGGGTGCCGGACCGCTGCCGTCAGGGTCCTCCTGCACCTGGTAGTACGTGGCACCTGCCACCGGGCTCCAGCTGAAGTCGTAGCGCTGCGCCGCATAGCCCACCACGAAGTCGGCCGGCGCGCTGGCCGGCACGGCTGGTGCGCCGACCGGCAAGCCCGGCTCCTGCGGCGAGGCCTGCACGGGCGGCGTGGTCTGCACCGGCGGCGCGGGCGCCGGCCCGGGGTCGCGCGCATCGCCGCCGCAGCCAGCCAGAAGTGTCGCTGCCGCAAGCATGGCCAAGGCCTGGCACTCCAGGCGGTTGGCGGCCGGGCTCGAGAAACCGGCGCGCGGGGCGATCAAGGCATCGGAAGTCATGACGACCCTGTAACAAAAGGTGGATGACTGTAACCGCGTGGCGGAAGTGCCCGCTTCGGCCCGCGACGCGATCGACCTTGTGACGCGCGCCTGAAACTTGCGCCTTGGACGCGCTACGGTTGTCCGCGCGCTCCCGCAGCCGCAGTCAGCATGTCCCGCAATGGCTGCCGGTCCCGGCGCGTGACGAGCCCGATACCGACGGCGAGTTCTTCGCCCTCGGCCAGCGCCCTGTACACGACGCCCGCCCGTCTCAAGCCGGTGAAGGATCTGGGCAGCAGCGCCACGCCGCGTCCGCTGGCCACGTCGCTCAGCAGCACATGATGGTCGGTCGGTTCCCTCAGCTTCGATGGCGCGAAGTCATGGCGCGAGAAGACCTTCTGGCAGTAGTCGTAGAACGCGGGCTGCCGCGCACGCTCGAACCAGAAGACCGGTTCACGCGCCAAGTCGGCGAGCCTGACCGCCCTGCGCCTTGCAAGTGGATGCGAGGACTGCATCGCGACCACCATCGGCAGCCGATCGAGCGCCAGGACGTCCAGCCCATGCGCATCCGTGGGCAGCGCCACGAAGGCGGCGTCCAGCTTGCCGGCGCGAAGCTGGCGCACCAGCCGGGGCGAGGTATCGGACACGGTCGACACCGTTGTCCCGGGATGAGTCGATTGCACCCGTTGCGCCAGTCCGCGGAACCAGCTCGGCTCCGCAGCGCTGGTCAGGCCGAGCCGAAGGGTGGCCGGCAAGCCCCCTGTCGCCAGTTCGGCCTCGGCCTCGCGCAACAGCCTGCCGATGCTGCGCGCATACGGCACCAGCCGCTGCCCGGCCGCCGTCAGGTTCACCCCCTTCGTGTTGCGGTCGAACAACCGCGTCCCCAACCGTTCCTCGAGCTCTCGGATCGCCCGACTCAACGGCGGCTGGGACAGGTGCAGCGCCTCGGCCGCCTGGCGGAAGCTCAGCGCGTCCGCGACGGCAAGAAATAGCGCCAGTGCCCGCGAATCCAGGAGGTTTGACATATCAAAAAGGTATCACGAACTTGGTCATTCCGCGGGGCACACGCCAGTCCTACAGTGGCCTTCATCAACTTTTTTTCCGGAGCATTCATGACCCATTCCACCCGCAACGAAATGAGCGCCGACCGCTACGAACGCGGCTCCCGCATGCTGACCGCCGTGGACGGTCCGGCTGGCGTGGAGGTCGTCGAGGGGCTGGCGAAGTCGTTCCCTGACTTTGCGCGCTATGTGCTCGAGTTTTCGTTCGGCGACATCTACGCCAGGGAAGGCCTGGGCTTGCGAGAGCGCGAACTGGCGACGGTTGCGGCGCTGTGCGCACTGGGCAACGCGCAGCCCCAATTGCGCGTGCATGTCCATGCCGCGTTGCACGTCGGGTGCAAACCATCAGAGGTGGTCGAGGTCGTGATGCAGATGGCGGTCTACGCCGGATTTCCGGCGGCGCTGAACGGCCTGTCCGTGGTGCGCGAGGTGTTCGCAGAGTCAGGAATCGAGCTGCCGCTGGACTGACGTCTTGCGCCGGGTGAACGAGGCCTGGGCCGAACCCGGCCGGGCACGAGGCATTCAACCCGATGCGTCCCCACCTTGTCGCCCAAGCGCCTTGCGCATCAAGGCATTGCGAAGCGTGACGCCCCGGAGCACCGGCTGCCTTCGCTCGACGACCTCGAACCCATGGAGAGCGAAGAAGGGCTCGGCGGTCGTGCTCACCTCCGCGCTCAATTCGGCAAGGCCGAGGGACTCGGCCTCTTCGTGGATGCGAGCCATCAGCAGCGTCCCGATCCCCTGGCGCGGATGAGCGCCCGAGACGAAGAAGTGGTCGACATAGCCGTTGGGTTGGAGGTCCGCATAGCCGACGATCTCGCCGCCGTCGAGCTCGACCACGAAAGGCTGGATGCCTTGAATCCGGTTCGCCCACAGGTCCATGTCGAGGTCGGGCGGCGCCCAGGCCTGGATCTGCTCGGGCGAGTAGTCGCGCGAGGCGATGTCATGGATGGCCGTGAAGTACACGCGGAACAACGCAGCTTCATCACCGGACCTGAACCGACGGATCTTCATGAAGTCCCCCAGCGTTGCGGCTCGAACGACGTCGCGCGCATGGTGATGTTCGTGCTCGAGCAACCCGCCCACGTGAGAATCCCGCAGGTCATGATCCTTCCCGCAGATCACGAGATCTGACCCGATGCACCAGGCGGAACGCGTGGCGAGGCACCCTCAGGCGTAGCGCCGGGACCCACCGGGCTCCTGCGCGTCACGCTCGCGGCGCGGGTGTTCGAAGAAGAACCGCAGCATCTGCGCACTGGCGTCGGGGCCTTGCCGGTCCGTGTACGACCCTTGCGCCTTGCCGCCCGACCATGCGTGGGACGCCCCGTGCACCGTCCAGCGCTCCGCGATGATCCGGCCGTCCGCGGCGCGATAGACGGCGCGCGTGGCGTTGCGCACACTCGGGTCTTCGACGGCCGACACTTCCACCGAGGCCGTGGCACCGATGCTGGCGGCAATGACGTGTTCGCCGTTGCGCACGTGCACCGTGCCGTCGGCGTCTCCGTGGAAGACGATGGTCGGCACGCCGCTCGGCATGCCGGCCGGTGACCTGGCCGCACCTTTCATGGCCGAGAGTGCGGACGGCAGATCCAGCGCGCTGCCGGACGCCAGCCCGGAATGAACGCCCACGGCTGCATACAGGTCCGGGTATGTCTCGCCCAGGATGGCAGCCATGGCGCCACCTGCCGAAAGGCCGGCCACGTAGACCCGGTCGGGGTCGATCCGGTGCTGCGCCATCAGCTGCCGGGTCATTCCGGCCAGCAGCGCGGGCTCGCCGCGTTCGCGTTGCTGATGAGTGTGCTTGAACCAGTTCCAACAGCCTTGCGGATTGGCCTGGCGCGATTGGGCGGGATACAGCACATAGAACCCACGTGATTCCGCCAGCTCGTTCATGCCGGTCCCGGCGGCGAAGTCATCGGGATCCTGCGTACACCCGTGCAGCATCACCACCAGCGGCAAGGGGCGTTCGCCTGCCTGTGCCGGAACGAAGAACTTGTAGTCGCGGCGGTCGTGTCCGTTGCTGAAGCTGCCTGCCACGAAGCGCTGGCCGGCACTCGGCGCCCGCGCGCCGCCTGTGGCGGCAACTTCCGGCGCGTGCTCGGCGTCGCGCTCGTCGCGCTGCGGCGAATCGCCGCTTTGATGCACTTCAGGCGGAAGGACGCGCGACGGTACGTCGATGACGTCGGGCGCTGCCGCGAACGCAGTGGCCGGAGCGGCCGGAGGCGCGGCGCGGCCCGAAAGCGCTGCCTGGATCGACGCGGTTGCGGCGCGCAGTTGACCGGAGCGCACCAGGCGCGTGGCATCGGAAATTCGTGCGAAGTCGATGGTCATGTGATGGCCCATGGTTTGATGTTTCACCGCAGCCGGCCGGCAAGTGCCGCCTTGACCGGTGCACTGGCATGGAGCGCGCCCAGCACGGTGATGGATTCGATGGTTGCAAGAGCAAGCGCCGGCGACACGTCGCGCGCAATGACGGCCAGGCCGAGAACGCGGATCTGAAGCTTTTCGCGCGCGGCCTTGGCGGCTTCGAGCTCGGCCACGCCGTAGTGCTGGATGCCCAGGGCCAGGTCCTTGCGCGCAACCGTGCTTCGGACCGTCTCGGCGTGCGTGGCCAGGTGGTTGCGAATGGCGGTACGGACGAGATCGGAGCGATTCGAATAGAAGCCTTCCTGCACCAGCAGGTCGATCTGCCCAAGATCGACGCAACCAACGTTGATGGTGATCTTTTCATCGGCGGGCTTGGTGGCCAGGGTTGCGCTTTTCTTGGGCATGAAGGGCATCCTACAACCATCCAAGTGGATGGTCAATGTAAAGTGGCAAGCCTCGCATCAACCTACAGCGACAGGTCGCGCGGTCCCACCTCCCTCGGACTGGCCGGAAGCCATGCTGGTGTTTGGCTGGGTAACCCTGCCCGGCTTTCCTATAGAGGACGCACCATGACTGACGAATCCGCAATTTCCGGCGACCCGCTTTCCAACGACGACGTGGTCGACGTGCTCAATGATCTGCTCGAGATCACGCGTGACGGGCGCAAGGGATTCCTGGCTTGCGCCGAAGAGGTCGAATCTGCTTCCATGAAGCAACTGTTCGTCAGCCGGGCCGATTCCTGCCGCGACGGAGAGCAGGAACTGGTAGCGCTGATCGGCCAATACGGTGGCACGCCGGCCGACGGCGGCACGGCCGCTGGCGCCTTGCACCGCGGCTGGGTGCACGTGAAAGGCACGGTCGGCGCCGACAGCGAACTGTCGATGCTCGAATCCTGCGAGCGCGGAGAGGACGCGGCCGTGGCCCAATATCGGAAGGCGCTCAAGCAGAACCTTCCGGCCGACGTGCGCGCGGCGGTGCAACGACAGGCCGACGGCGCGCAGCGCAACCACGATCAGATCCGCGATCTGCGAAATGCCGCCCGCGAGCAGAAGTCCTAGGCGTCGGCAGGCGTCCGCGCAGTTTTTCGGCGTGGCCGCTGCGCTCGCGGCCATTTCCCTGGTCGGCTGTGCCTCGTCGCCGCAACAGTCGGGTCACTGGATCGACCCGGCGCTGGGTGCGAAGTCGGGGCTTTTGCGCACAGACAAGGTCCTTGTCGCTTGCGAAGCGTGGGACATTGCGATGCGGCAGAACTGCCAGGCGTCGCTGCTCAGCGAATTGCAAAAGCGCGGTGCGCAACCCCTCGTGGCACGAGAGTCTTCGCTCGCCAGCGGCAGGGACCTGGACGCCCAGCTGGCGGCCGAGGCTGCCGGTGTTGGCGCAAGGTCAGTGCTGGTCGTGGCGCTCACGCCGGCCGCCATCGGCGGTGGCGGTTTCTCCGGTGCCTCGATCGGCCTGGGCGGCTTCAGCTGGGGAAGAGGCGGTGGCGCCGGCGTCGGCATCGATTTGCCGAACGGCACCGGCGGCTGGGGAAGCACCGGCTTTGCGGCCCAGGGGCGGCTCACGGACATTTCCCAGAATCGCTTGGTCTGGAGCACGACCTTCGTCGCAGAGCCGTCGAGGGATTTCACCGCCCAGGTCCTCGAACTGACCGGTGCGGTCGTGAATGCAGCGCAGGGCTCAGGCCTGCTGTAGGCAACCCTATCCGTTCCGAACCGCCGTGAAGGGGTGCGCCAACCCGCGCCCCTGTCCGGCGGTCGTGCGGGTGGCCACGAACTGCTGGATCAAGCGGACCATCCCGCGCAGGAGTGCGGCGGCGGCAAAGCTGATGGCCAGCGTCAGCAGACTCAGCAGGAGAAGGAAATCGGTCATGGATGGCGGCGGTGTCGGGAACTGCCCCAAGCATGCGGCCGATCGTTGTAACGACCTGTCGGTGCGGGTCTCGCCATGTGTCGGCGGCGCGCGCTGACCTGACGTAGTCCTGCACGCTGTCGCTCGCTGCGGACCCCGCCGGGTCGATGTCACGGCGCGAAACGCAGGGACTGGCTAGAATTGTGGACGCCGTACACAAACAGGATCCACGCATGAGCAAGGTTTTCGTCAACATCGGCCTCAGCCTAGACGGCTACATGGCCCCCGAGGGGATGACCATGGACAACCCCGGCTACAAGAACTGGGGCGCCAAGTGGGGCGCGATGATGGCCTGGATACTCGGGCAGCAGTACTTTCGCGAGAACGTCCTCAAGGTCGCAGGCGGCGAGACCGGGCCGGTCAACGACCTGGTGCGCGCCACCTTCGAGCGCACCGGCGCGAACATCATGGGCAAGCGCATGTTCGACCAGGGCGAGGCCGCCTGGCCGGAAGAAGCGCCGTTCCACACGCCGGTCTACGTGCTCACCAACGAGAAGCGCGATCCGTGGGTGCGTCCCGGCGGGACGACCTTCCACTTCGTCAACGACGGGCCGCAGCGTGCCCTGGCACTGGCCCGGGAAGCCGCGGGCAGCCGCGACGTTCGCATCTCGGGCGGAGCCGACGTGATCCAGCAGTACCTGGCACTGGGAGTCGTCGACGAACTGGAAATCGCGCTGGCGCCCGTGTTCTTCGGCAGCGGCCGGCGGCTCTTCGAGCACCTGGGAGATGCCGCGCCGCAGTTTCGCATCGAGAGCGTCCTGGCCGGCCCTGCCGCCACGCACCTGCGCTACGCGCGTCAGCCCTGACCAGCCGGGGCGTGTTTCGCCCGCCCCGGCGGCGCCGTCCTAGTGGAGATAGGTGCCGGCCCAGTCGGCCGCCACCTTGTGGGTGATGCCCAGCGCGTCCAGCTCAGAGAGCATCTGCGGCGAATAGATCTCGGCGAACACATCCGCCGGGACGATCGTGCCGCCCTTGCCGGTGGCGGCGGTCGAGTACGGGTAGGCACGCGCCAGCAGCGATTCCGCGCGGGTCCAGAGCACCTGCATGAATGCGAGCGTGTCCGGTTGCCCCTGAATGGCCGCATACGTCTGCGGGCTGCTGGTCCTGGCGGCCAGCAGGTAGTGCTGCATGAACAGCATGAAGTCGACCATGCCGCCGATGTTCTCGTCGGACATGACGTTTGCCTGGTAGAGGTAGCCCATGTCGGGGTCGCTGCGCACCGACGCTTCGAGTGCGGCCGCGCCCGCATACGCATTGAACTCGTCGAGGAGCGACGAGAAGTCGTTGCGCGAGTTGCCGGCGGTCTCCGTGATGTAGAGGCTGTATCGCGCGGCGCGCGATACCTTCAGCGCCGCCGGGTACGTGCTGTCCACGATCACGCGGTTGGCGGTGTCTCCCATGCGCGTGCCGGTCACGTGGACCTGCCCGTCGAGCAGGTATCGGGCGTAGCGGTCTTCATTGCAGATGCCCGACAGCAGGAAATCCAGGACGTGGTTGGTTTCGTGAACACCGGTTCCGAGCGCGGCAAGCGTCACCGCCCGGCCGGAGCTTCGAACCCACCACATCACCTCCGCCGGCGAGCGCTGGAACACGTCGAAGCTGTGCGCGGCGTCGTGGCTCATGAGAACGTCATTGACCTCCTGCATGTCGGCGCCGCTGATCTCGGGCGCGGGGACCGGATTGCCCGTCACCCGCGCGCAATCGGTCAGCGTCAGCGTCACGCCGGGACCGGCGGCCTCCGTGGGGACGGGAGTCTTGCCGGGCGCCGGCGCTTCCTGCACCGGGTCCGGCTCGGTCGTGGTCACCGCCGTGGAGACGGCGCCTTCCTCGCCGCTTCCGCCTCCGCAGCCGACGAGGGCGAAGGTTGCCAGCATGGCGGCGACGGCGTTTGCAAATACCAGTTTCTTCATGTGCATCTTGGTTGAGTTCTGAGTTTGTGGTGGACGGCCCATCTCACGTCGGGACATGGGGCGTCGCCGCTGTTCTGCCGAGGGAGCCTGGAGAGCTCGGGCGCGGAGCTACTTGTAGAACCAGTGCGCCGGTACGGTCACGAGTTCGGGCACCATGACCATCGCGAACATGATGACAAATAGCACCGCCATGAACGGCATCACACCGCGCGTGACCGAGTCCATGGTGACCTTGCCGACACCGGCCACGGTGTTCAGGACCACGCCCACCGGCGGTGTGATGAGCCCGATGGCGTTGTTGATGATGAACAGCACGCCGAAGTAGACCGGGTCGATGCCCGCGGCATTGATCAGCGGCATCAGCACCGGACTCAGGATCAGGATCGTCGGCGTCATGTCGAGGGCCGTGCCGACGATCATCACTATCACCATGACACAGGCCATCAGCAGGCGCGGACTGTCGAGCAGGGGGCTCAGCAGCCCCACCACCTGTCCCGGAATGTTGGCGACGGTGATCAGCCAGGCACTCACGGCGGATGCAGCGATGATGAACATGATCAGCGCGGTCGTGCGCGCGGCCGAGATGAACACCTCGAGCAGCTGCGAGAACTTGAACTCGCGATACACGAACGTCGACACGATGACGGCGTACACCGCCGCGACGACGCCTGCCTCGGTCGGGGTGAAGACCCCCATACGCAGGCCGATGATGATGATGAATGGCATCACCAATGCCCAGGCTGCATCGCGAATGGCACGCAGACGCTCGCCCCAACTGGCCTTGGGCGGCGGTTCGATCTTCTCGTGGCGTGCAAGCCAGCCCCAGGTGATCCACAGCGAGGCGGCCAGCATGAGGCCTGGAAAGATCCCGGCGAAGAACAGTTTGGCGATTGAGACGTTCGCAATGACGCCGAAGACAACCAGGCCGATGCTCGGCGGAAATACCGGCGCGATGCTGCCCGCCGCGGCGATCAGGCCGGCCGAGCGCGCCTTGTCGTGGCCGGCGGCGACCATCATCGGCAGCAGCAGGTACGACAGCGCAGCAGCATCGGCGATCGCTGAGCCCGACAGTGCTGCGAGCAGGCAGGCGGCGACGATCGAGACATAGCCCAGGCCACCGCGGACGTGGCCGACCATGACCATGGCCACGTTGACGATGCGCTTGGACAGGCCGCCCACGTTCATCACTTCGCCGGCAAGCAGGAAGAAGGGCACGGCCAGCAGCGGGTAGCTGTTGGCACCGTTGATGACGTTCTGCGCCAGGATCTGTGGATCCAGCATGTGCAGGTATGCCATGAGCGCGCTTCCGCAAACCAGGAGCGCGAAGGAAATCGGGATGCCGACCGCCATGGCGGCGAGCAGGGAGCCGACGAAAACCAGCAGCGTCATTTCAGCCTTCCGATTCCTTGATGATGATCAGTTCGTCGTCGCTGACGCGACCCGTGAGCAGCTTGTAGAGGTCTGCCGCAAGGACAACCGCGGCCGATACGCTGAAGACCAGTCCCACGCCATAGACCCATGCCATGGACCAGCCGCTCGACGGCGCGGAAACGTCCCAGTTGATGACCGTCTGCGTCCAGGAACCGCTGAACAGTTGCCAGCACACCATGAACATCAGCGCGTAGCCGATGACCAGGCAGACCTTGCGCCCAGCCGGCCCGAGATGCCCGACCAGCACTTCGGTGCCCAGGTGGGCGTGGCGGTGCATGCCCACTACGGCGCCGAGGAAGGTCAGCCACACGAACAGCCAGCGCGACAACTCCTCCGCGAGGTCGAGGCCGGAATTGAACACGTAGCGCAGGATCACGTTGGTGAAGACCAGCGCCACCATGCCGGCGAGGCAGGCGGCGATCGCGTACTCGAGGAAGCGGCAGTAGCGACGCAGGGCGCGGTCGAACCAGAGTTCGTCGGCACCGCGCTCTTCGGGCGAGAGCGGCGCGAGAGTGGATGTCATGGGAGGAAGCACCTGGGAAAAAGAAAGGTGGGACAAAAGCCCACCCCAAGTCATTCAGTGAAGCGCTGCGCCGCGCCCGTTCGGGCCAGGTCTGGTCGCCGGGGGCGCCGCGCTTCGGCAGGTTCGACGTGAAGCGTGCCGACGGATTACTTCGCGTTGGCGCGGATGCGGGCCAGTTCGTCGTTGTAGAGCTTCACGATGGCCGGGTCGTAGCTGGCCGCGAACTTTTCGGTCACGGGCTTGACCAGCGCGCGCATGCGGTCCGTCTCCGCCGGGGCGACGTCGTTGTAGACCATGCCCTTGGCCTTGAGGTTGGCCAACGACTTCTGCGCCGCTGCGCGGCTGACGGTGCGCTGGTAGCTGCGCGCCTCATCGGCCGCTTCCTTCATGATGCGCTGCTCGGTGGGCGTCAGGCCGTCCCAGAACTTCTTGCTCACCAGCAGGATGTTGGCGGCGTAGACGTGGTTGGTTCCGCTCAGGTACTTCTGCACTTCGAAGAACTTGTTCGATTCGATGACCGAGAAGGGGTTCTCCTGGCCGTCTACCGCCTTCGACTCCAGCGCGTTGTAGAGCTCGGCGAAAGGCAGGGGCACGGGGTTGGCCTTGAAGGACTTGAACGCTTCGAGGAAGACCGGGTTGGGAATCACACGCAGCTTGAGGCCTTCGAAGTCTTCGACCTTGGCGATCGGATGCTTGCTGTTGGTCGCGTTGCGGAAGCCCAGGTCCCAATACCCAAGGGCGACCAGGCCCTTCTCGGGCAGCTTGGCGATCAGCGCCTGCCCCAGCGGGCCGTCGAGCAGCGCGTCGGCTTGCTCGAAGGTGGACACGGCGAACGGGAAGTCGATCAGGCCGAACTCCTTGACGATGCCTGCAAGCGACGTCGTCGCCGGCGTGCTCATTTCCTGCACGCCTCCCTGTAGCGCAGACTGCTGCTGAAATTCGTTGCCCAGTTGCGAGGCCGGGTACTCCTGTACCTTCATCTTGCCGCCGCTCTTGGCAGCCACCAGTTCTGCGAACTTGTGCTCGCCCAGGCTCACCGGGTGGTCGGTGTTGTTGATGTGGCCGAACTTGATCGTGCGTTCCTTGATGTCCTGCGCGTGTGAGGCCGCAGCGCCAAAGGCGAGCAGGGCGGCGCACAGGGTGGTGCGGAAGAACAGGCGTTTCATGGTGGCTCCTCAGATGGCGATGGATCGCTTGGTTGGATGAATGTGTCTTGGTGGGAACGGGCGACGGACTTTGGGCGCTACGTTTCGTTTCGTTCCGCGCAGCATAACTATGTTCTGATTTTGTGTGCACGAGGGAAAACCCCTTTTTTGAGTACTTCGTGCGACTTCGGATCGTCCCCGTTGACGCGCGCAGGCGCGTCCCGTACCTTCGCGGCTCATTTTGAAACCAAGTTCTGACTGAGAGAACGCGACCGACCATGCCCTTCATTACTCTGCGCAAATCCCTCCTGCTGCTGGCCCTGTGCCTGCCGGCCGCCGTGTTCGCACAGCACGACCACGACGAAGACATCAACGGCGACGGAGGCGACAGGCAGGCGCCTTCCCACGGCAGCGACAGAAAGGACGACGCGCCCGTGTTCGCCGGCGTGTGGAACGTCCGCTTCGAGCATGGCGGCACCGCCGTGCTCGACCTGCGCGACTGGGACGGCTTCTGGACCGAGAAAGGGCGCTCGAAGATGCCGGCCGTCTGCCAGGGCAAGAAGCTGCCGTTGACGGTGCAGCTCACCCATCCGGACCTGGGCCTGTCGTTCACCGTCTTCGCCTCGACGGTCGATCCCAAGTGCCCCAACATCAGCTACCGGTTCAATCCCGTCGACGCCACCGCCAAGACCTTGAAGGCCACGGCCAGGGGCAATGGTCCGGCCACCATGAAACTGGTGCGCAGGCAGAAGACCTCCTAACCAGCCAGCGCCTTCCCCCGGCAGGCATTTCGCGGCGGCCTCCGGCCGCCTGCTTCATCTCCGCTCCCCCACAAAAACGCCCGCTCTGGTGACAACCCTAGTTGTCGCGCGGGCTTCCGCGTCTAGAATTCTGAAATGGAATGACGTTCTATCTAAGAGAACGCAACCCATCCGGCAATCCGCCCCGTCGGTTCCAAAGAAAAACAAGGAGACATCCGAAGCCACAGGCCAGGCTTCCCACCCGGTTCGTTGTCGTTGCCGGCGTCCCTGCCGGTGTTCGTGTCGCGGCGTCTGACCAGACAAGGGACTGACGTTCCCCAGCGCCCCGCACCTCCATAACTCTTTTCCTCCCGAGGGATACAACATGAAGAAACTCTCCCCGATCACGCTCGCGATCGCGGCAGCGGTGATGGGCATGGCCGGCGCTTCTGCGCTGGCTGCCAATGTCAATGCCGAGGCCCAGGCCGCCGCGCAGGCCGTCAAGGCACAGGCAAGGGCCGACGGCCAGGCGCTCGTGGATGCCGCCAAGGCCGAGGGCGACGCGCTCGTCGCCGCCGCCAAGACCGATGGCGACGCGCTGGTCGCGGCCGCCAGGGCCGCCAGCTACCCGAACTCGGCAGCCAAGGCGGCCGCGGTGGCGGACGCCCAGCTGCAGAAGGCGGACCTGATCGCCGCAGCGCAGGCGAAGAAGGACGCGCTCATGCTCGACGCCAAGGGAGACAAGGCCGAAGTGAAGGCGCAGGGCACCGTCGACGCCGCCGCGGCCAAGCAGGCGGTCAAGGACGCGGTCAAGGACCATCCCAAGGTCGGCGGCAACCTGGGTAACCAGAACTACAGCGTGCTGGCCCAGATCAACAAGGACAACGTCAGCCAGCTCGGCGCGGTGTGGCAGGTCAACCTCGAAGGCGGCGCCACGACCGGCGACAACCAGAGCTCGCCCATCGTCTCCAAGGGCGTGATCTTCATGGAGACCGCCCAGGGCCACCTCCATGCCATCGACGGCAAGACCGGCGCCATCAAGTGGACCTACAACCTCGGCGGCACCGGCGTGCGTCGCGGCGCGGCCGTCGGCGACGGCAAGGTGTTCACCATCGCCAGCGGCTACCTGACCGCGGTCGACGAGGAAACCGGCGCGGAAATCTGGAAGGTCAAGGCCAAGGCCGACTACGGCACCGTCCAGAAGGCGGCGGTGGTGTACGCCGACGGCGTGGTGTACGCGGGCTCGAACGACGGCAGCGTCGGCACCGCCCTGGCGTTCGACGCCAAGACCGGCGCCGAGAAGTGGCACTTCTACAGCACGCCGCGCAACGGCGACGACCCGACCGGCGTCATCCCCACCTGGGGCAGCGACCCCGTGGCCGCCGAGGCGTGCGCCCGCGTGGGCGGCGGTGCACCGTGGATGCACCCGGCGGTCGACCTCGAGCTGGGCATGGTGTACTACACCTTCGGCAATGCGCGCAGCTGCGGCTCCTCGCAGAACGGCGCGACCCGCCAGGGCACCAACCTCTACACCAGTTCGATCGTTGCGCTGGACGCCAAGACCGGCCAGTACAAATGGCACTTCCAGTCCGTCCACCACGGCATCTGGGACATGGACAACGTGATGGCGCCCGTGTTCGCCGACGTGAAGATCTACGGCGCCGACCGCAAGGTGCTGGCCTACGGCAGCAAGTCGGGCATGTACTTCATCCTCGACCGCAAGACCGGCGAAGCGCCCCTGGGCATCACCGAGCGCCCCGTACCGCAGGACGAGCGGCAGCTCACCTGGGCGACCCAGCCGTACCCGAACCAGGGCGGCTACCTGGAGGATTGCGTTGCGCCGTCCGACCTCGGCGGCCCGATCCCCGGCAACCCGAACCGCGCGGTTCCCAACTATGCGCAGGGTTGCATGTACGACGCCTTCTGGATGCAGAACCTGGGCGAAAAGAAGCCGATCCTGACGACGCCGAGCCACAACGGCGGCGCCAACTGGAACGCCCAGTCCTTCAGCCCGAAGACGGGTCTGTTCTACACCGGCTACGCGGTCAGCCCCGCTGCGCACTACACGGAAGCGGGCTCCAACGGCCAGCGCGCCATCGGCCAATACCAGTCCGGCGGCATCGTGGCGGTCAATGCCAGCACCAACGAAGTCGAGTGGCGTGTTCCGGAGCCCTATGACCTGGCGCACGGCAACGGCTTCCTGAGCACCGCGGGCAACGTCGGCTTCATCGGCATGCCCGACGGCAACCTGCTGGCGCTCAACGCCAAGAACGGCAAGGAACTGTGGCGCTTCCAGACTGGTGCGGGCATCAGCGCCAGTCCGGTCTCGTACGAGATCGACGGCGAGCAGTACGTTGCCATCTACGCGGGCGGCACCGGCATTCCCTACGGCAACCAGGTCACGCGCGGCGACAAGCTGTGGGCCTTCAAGCTCGGCGGCACGGTGGCGCAGGCGGCGGCTCCGGCACCGATCGACACGCGCCGCGGCGTGGGCGGCACGGCCACCGAGGGCTCGACCGTCAACAACATCGTGCTGCTGGGTCGCACCACGGCGACGAGCGCCGAAGCCACGTTGACGCAGACGGCGGGCAACTACCCGAACAACCTGCGCGTGCCGCTGGGCACCACGGTGACGTTCACCAACCCCGAGGGCAACAGCCGCGAGTACTGCGCCACGCAGTTCTTCGAAGGCCTGTTCGACCCGCACCTGCAGCCGGGCGAGTCGTTCGCGTACACCTTCAACAAGAAGGGCGACTTCTACTACAACGACTGCAAGAACCCGCTCTCCACGGGCAAGGTGACGGTGTACTGAGCGAGTGAACGGCCCCGCGCTTACTGCGCGGGGCCCCTTGCCCGGCCCGCCGCCGCTCGGCGGCAACCGGGCAGACGCCAGCGGGCTTGCGACTCAGTGCGGCTTGCCCTGGCTGGCGGGCGCCAGCGTCATCGTCGCGGCGCCGCCGCCCTCGAGCCTGGCCTTGAGCGTCTGGACCTTGGCGCCGGGAACCACCCTGAAGATATAGGTGACGTCCGGGCAGGACTTGTCGATGGGCGATGCGAAGACGGTGAACTGGACGCCCTTGTCCGTGCCGCCCTGGATCGTCATGGGCAGGGGCTTGCCCTGGCAGACCTTCGGCATGCCGGGGCGGCCCTTCTCGAGCCACGACTCTCCCTGGGGCGAAAACACCAGTACGGCGCTGCCGCCGCCGTCGAAGCGGACGTTCCACACGCCGTTGTAGCGCACGTCTTCGCCGGCGCCGCTACTGATCTCGCCCTCGTCGTCGACCCCGGCCAGGGCCTGGACGGCCGCCACGGGAAGGCACAGAGCCAGCACCAGCAACGACTTGCGCAACGGGAAGATCGGTTTCATGCGTGTTCTTTCTTTCGGGTTCGGTAAGGCGGGGAATCAGTTCCCTCTGTCGCCGGGCGCCACGTAGATGAAGCGCCAGTCCTGGTAGGTCAGCGCCGCCGTGATGTCCGCGATGTCCCCGGCGTCGTACGGCCAGCCGAAACCGGTCCGCTTCAACGGGGTCTCCTTCGACAGGCTGTAGACGCCCATGATGCGGTTGTCCGGCGCCGGCGTGCGCACCAGCCCCCATTCGGTGCTTGCCGTCATGGGGTCGATGAAGATCCGGCGCAGGTGCCGCCTGGGCACCGGCCAGCGGCGGTCGTCCAGCAGGTCTTCGAGCTTGGCCGGAAAGCCCGGGCGCTGGCCGACCGGCGTGTTTTCGTAGTAGCGGGCGATCGCAGCGGTGAACTGGCGGCCGATGAACAGCAGCTCCGCTTCGTGCTCGCGCTGCGCCTGGGTGCGCCAGACCATGCCCGCGGCAGCAAGCGTGATGCCCATGACCGCGACCAGGAACATCAGGCCGATGTAGGTGTAGCCCGCCTGGCCGCGCTGCCCGGGCCTACAGGGCCGAAAAGTCGGTGATGCCATCGCTGGTGCGTCCTTGCGCGCCGCTGTGGATGTCGTACACGTTGCCGGTGGGGTTGGCGGAATCCGACGGCGGCTGCTGGATCTGCCACGTGTCGCGCGAGCCGGTGAACGGGTCGACCGGCACTTCGCGCAGGTAGCGCTGCGTTGCCAGGTCCTCGAGCTGCTCGGGGTAGCGGCCCTTGTCGGCGTAGTACTGGCCGATGGCGTCGCGCATGACCACCAGCGATTGCTTGAGCGTGGCCTCCTTGGCGTGCTCGAGCGATCCGAAGTAGCGCGGCAGCGCCACCGACAGCAGCGTGGCGATGATGGCCATCACGACCAGCAGCTCGATCAGCGTGAAGCCGTGTGTTCTGCGCATGGTGGGGCTACCACTGGCTGTAGGGCGTGCCGTTGAGGCCGATGGCCTGGGACGTCGAGTAGACATCGAACACATCCTTGCCCGATTGGGGGCGGTCCGGCGGCGAGGAATAGGCGCGCAGCCCCCAGGTGTCCTCGGGGCGGCTGACGGCGGGGCCGACGTAGAACGGATCGGGCGGCACGCGGCGCAGGAAGTAGATGCGCCGCTTGGCGGCATCGTTCTCCTGCGGCACGCCGTCCACCAGCTGCCTGAGCGAGGCCGGGTAGCCCGTGGCGTCCGCGGCGCGGGCGATGCGGCCTTCCTCGCCGGCCTGCTTGTAGGCGTCGATGGCGGTGCGGATCTCGCGCAGCGCGTGGCGCAGTTCGGTTTCCCTGACGCGCCGCGCGGTCAACTCCGCCATCGGTGCCGCGGCGGTCGCCAGCAGCCCCAGGATGGCCAGCGTGACCAGCAGCTCGATCAGCGTGAAACCGCGCGTTCTCACTGGATCACCGAAAGGCTGAAGGTGCGCGGCACCGACACCCGCGCGTTGGACTCGACGACGAGCATGTCGATGTCGGTGCTCGTCGGCTTCTTGGAAAGCACCTGGAACCGCACCGACGCCGGGCGCGGCGGCTCCCCGCCGGCAATGCCGGAGGTCGAAAGGCCGACCGTCAGCTGCCCCTGTTCGGCGCCGGCTTCGGGCGCGGCGCCCACCGGCTTGAGCACGGCCGGGTCGTAGTTGACCTGCACCTTCGCGGTCGCGGCGGTCGTGCCTTCGGGCAGCTTCAGGTCCAGCGTGACGGTGTCGCCGACCTTCACTTCCGGCGGCGCGCTGACGGCGACCTCCAGCGCCTGCTGGCTCGCCGCAGCCGCACCCGGCTTGGCCGGCGCCAGCGTGGGCGCGTCGCCGCCGGCGCTGATCTCCAGCCGGTTCATCCTGCCCACCCGCAGCGGCGCCGCGCCCGGCACGGCGTCGGTGCCGGCGGGGAACTGCGCCCGCACCAGCTCGGACCGCATCACGTTGCGCACGATGTGCGGCGTCACCAGCAGCACGATTTCCGACTTGGCGCCGTTGGTGCCTTCGTTGCGGAACAGGCGGCCGAGCATCGGCAGGTCGCTCGCGCCGGGCACGCCGGTGTTGTTCTTGCGGTCCTCGTTGTCGATCAGGCCGGCGAGCACCTGCGTCTCGCCATCGCGCAGCCGCAGCGTGGTGGCGGCGTTGCGCGTGCCCAGGCGGTAGGCCACGGTGCCGGACACGTTGAGCTGTTCGAGAATGTTCGACACCTCCAGCTCCACCTTGATCGCCACGTCCTGGTCGAGGAACACGTTCGGCTCCACGTCGAGCTTGAGACCGGTCTCCAGGTAGTTCACCGACGACGACACGCCCACGTTGGCCGTCGACGTCGTCGTGATCACCGGCACGCGTTCGCCGATGTGGACGTGCGCCTTCTCGCGGTTCTTCACGCGGATGCGCGGGTTGGCCAGGATGTTGCTGCTGCCGTCGGTCTTCGACAGGTTCAGCAGCATCAGCGGGTTGGACGTGAAGGCGCGCAGCTTGGTGGTCTTGCCGTCGCCATTGAGCTGGACCTGGTCGGCGATGACGCCGGCAGCGTCCGTGCCGTAGACGCCGATCGACGTCGGGTACTCCACGCCCAGGGTCTGGGCGAGCGAGGAGGACACTTCGAGCACTTCCAGGTCGAGCATCACTTCGGGCTCGCCCAGATCCTGCGTGGCGACCAGCTGTTCGGCCAGGTGCACGGCCTCGGGCGTGTCGCGCATGATCACCAGGTTGAGCTTGTCGTCGACGAAGATGTCCTTGGTCTTGACCATCGCCTTGATCATCGCGGCGGTCTGCTTGGCCTCCGCGTTGGCCACGTAGAAGCTGCGCATGACCAGCTCCTGGTGCTCGCGCTGCTTGGCCTGCGTGGCGGGGTAGATCAGCAGCGAGTTGTCATTGAGCACCTTGCGGTTGAGCTGATTGGTCATCAGCAGGATCTTGAGCACGTCCTCGATCGAGCAGTCGCGCACGAAGATGCTGGTGCGCGCGTCGGACTTGACGTCGCGGTCCAGCACGAAGTTCACCTCGGCGGTCTTCGACAGGATGCTGAAGATGGTCGCCAGCGGCGCGTCGCGCAGCTCCAGCGTCACCGGGCGCTTGAAGGCCTCGCGCAGGCGCGCCGGCGTGGCGTCGTCGGGCTGCCGCGCCGTCACGGCCTTCGCCAGCGCGCGGGCGTCCCGGTTGTTCGGCTCTTCGGACAGGACGAGCCGGGCCACCTGCTCGGCGCGCACCAGGTCGCCGGCCTGCAGCGCGGCCTGGCCTTCGCGCATGCGCGAGTTCTGCACGCGGGCGCGGCTGACGGCATCCAGCCCCGAGCGGCCCTGGTCCGACTGCGGATCGATGCGCAGGATGATGCGGTAGTCCGCCTCGGCGGCGTCGAGGTTGTCGAGCGACCGCATGCGGTCGGCGTCGCGCATGAGCAGGTGGACGGTGCTGTTGCGCTGCACCTGGTACTCGGTATAGAGCTCGCGGTCGCGCGGGTGGGCCTTGACGTTCTGCTCCATCAGGGCAAGGCCTTCCTCGAGCCGGCCTTCGGCGATCAGGCGCGCGCCTTCATCGGAGCGCGTGCGGTCGGGCCCGGTGGCGCAGCCGGCAAGCAGGGCCAGGGCGATGGTGGCCAGCGAGACGCGGCAGCGGGCGAACTTTTGTGGGGGGATCATTCGGGCGTCACTTAGTTTTCTTCCCAGCCGGGAGCGTGTTCGGGGCCGGCGGAACCGGGAGGCGTTCCTTGGGCGGGCGTGGTGGACTGGGCGGCCCGCGCAAGCGTGGCGGGAGCACCCGGCGCGGGTGCCGGGGCGGGTGTGCCTCCTGCCACGGCGGCCGCGGGTGCATCGCTGCCCGGCGCGTCGAACGACAGGGTGTGGGTCGGCCCCTTGGGCATGTGCAGCGTCACCAGGTCGTCGCCGAGCTTGACGACCGTCCACGGACCGCCGTCCACCGGGCCAGGGCCCCGGACCTCGACGACGCGGTCGCCCGACTGCAGGAACGCCAGCGTGCGGCCCTGGTCCTTCCAGTGCCCCAGGTAGCGGAAGGGCGGCACCGGCGGCGGGGGCGGCGGCAGCGGGGCGGCCGCTTCGGCGCGCTCCTGCTGGGCCGACGCCACGGCCTGCGCCGCCACCGCCGCCGCCTGCGCCGCGGCAGCGGCGCGCAACTCTTCGGCGGTCGGTCCGTCGCGGAAGGGATCGATGCCGTCGTGGCCGATGGCCGCAGCGATCTGCCGCTTGAGCCGCGCGATCGCGTCGCTGGTCGCCGGCGTGGGGCGCTCGGCCGTGGCGTCCGCGGTCGGGGCGGGTCGCCCGGACGACGAGGATGCGCGCACCGGCATGACGGTGTTGTCTCCGTCGCGCGGATTGACCAGCCACATCGCCGCCGCGGTTGCCAGTCCGGCGACTGCGTACAAGCTCCATCGAACCTTGGCGGTGATCTTCATGGCTCAGGCGGGAAGCATGTAGAGGGACAGGCGCAGCCGCACCCGCAGCTTGTCGCTGGTCGACTCGCGCCGCACCTGGATGTCGTCGACGGCGATCGGCAGCGTCTGCAGCGCCTGGAGGATGAAGGCGCGGATCTGCGGATAGCTGCCGTTGGCGGGCAGGTTGAGGCGGTAGCGCTGCATGCGGTCGTCAGGCACGCGCTCGAGCTGGTACTCGCCGGTGGGAATCTGCAGGCCGTTGGCGATGCCCAGCCGGTAGATCACCGACACCATGCTCACGGCGTCGTCCGGACGCGCAAGGCTGGCCTCCAGGGCGCTGAACTGTTCCGCCGGGCTCGGCGCGACGGCGGCGCGCGGGCGGTGCGCCGCTTCGGCCACCAGTTCGCGCAGGCGGTCGTTGTCGGCCGACAGCGGGCGCAGGGCGGTGGCCCACAGCAGCGCGGCGGCCACCAGCAGCAGCGCGCCGGCGGCGTGGGGCCAGACGTCGCGGTGGCGCACCAGCCACTGGCGCGCCGCGGCGAGGTCGATCCTGTTCATCATGGCGCGGCGGCCTCCGTCCAGTCCGCCTGCAGCGTGAAGGCGATGCGGCGGTTGTCGAGCGTGTCGTGCGACAGAAGCAGCACGTTGGCGAAGGCGCCGGTCCCGAGCAGCTTCTTGGTGTACATCGGGATGTCCTGGAAGTGGCGCGCCTCGCCGCTGATGCGCACGCGGCGGTTCTCGGCCTCGGGCATGAGCCCGGTCAGCACGACGCCGTCGCCGGCGGCGGCTTCGAGCGCGGTGAAGAGCGTCGGCCAGGGCACGGTGAGATTGGCCAGCACCTTGGCCGAACGCTTCGCGACCGCCTCGCGCAGGCGCCGGCGGGCCTGGCTCTCGCCGGCCATCGGGTCCACCGCCGGCGCGACGTCGGCCGCGGCGGCAAGGGCTTCATGCTCGGCGCTGGCCGACGAATAGGCCCATACCGCGACGATGAGCGCGACCGCGCCCAGGGCCAGGCTGGCCAGCGCGACCGGGGACATCGCCACGCGGTTGTCGATGAAATCCATGCGCAAGGGACGCACGTCAGAGCTCCATGGCGTCAAGGCGCCCGATCGGGTTTTGCAGCGTGCCGTCCAGCGGAACCGTTCGCACCCGCAGTTCGGATTCCGGGCCGAGCGCCAGCGGCACGGTGCGGTCGCTCGCCAGCACCAGCATCGATCGGCCCGAGGCGTCGGCATCGAGCAGCCGCGCCCGTTGCAGAAGCGCCGCGATCTCGCCGCCCGCGTCCTGGCGCACGCGCAGGCCGCGCACGGCCCGGATGCCGTCGCCGTCGAGCGTCGCCAGCACCAGACGGTCGTCTTCGAGCACGCCGAACCACCCCGCCTGGCCGATTTCGTCCTTGTCGAGCGCGAGCAGGGCGCCGTTCATCGCGCAGGCGAGCAGCGGCTGGATCCGCACCCGGCTGGCACCGACGCTGGCGCAGGCATGGCGCAAGCCGTCGATCAGCGAGCGCGCCGCGCCGGCGACCGGGGCGACCCCGGTGCTGTCCGCATCCATCACGACGCGCCATTCATCGGCCGCCTCGCCGTACACCGAGCGCAGCACCTGGCGCCCGGCGGCTTCGCGCTCGGCCGCGCCGGCCAGCAGCCCGGCATCGCCGACAGCCGCGTAGCGCACGTGGAAGTTCGACAGCACGATGCGCACATCGCAACCGCGATGCGCCGACTCGGCCAGTGCCGCCGCGAGGTCGGCGGCCGCATCCTGCGTTTCGCGCACGATGCGCACCGATTCGCGTGCGCGCCAGCCGCGCGGCGACACCGCCAGGCGCAGCTCCCGCGCCCCGACGAAGACTTCGACGCGATCACGCCACGAAGGTGACACGGTTGATTTCCTCCAGGCTCGTGAGACCGTCCTGAACCAGCTCGACCGCCGCATCGCGCAGGAAGCGCGTGCCGCCGCGGCGCGCGGCCTCCTTGAGATTGCGGATCGGCTCGCGCGCCACGATCATTTCGCGCAGCTCGTCGGTCAGGATCATGATTTCGGCAATGGCGCGCCGCCCCTTGAAGCCCGTGCTGCGGCACTGCCCGCAGCCCTGGCCGGCCATGAAGCGGAAGCCCGCGGCCTGCTGCAGCGGAATGCCCGACTCGCTCAGAAGCTCCTCGGTCGGCGCCGCCGGCACGCTGCAATTCGGGCAGTTCAGCCGCACCAGCCGCTGCGCGACGATGCCGTTGAGCGCCGCGGCGAAGCTGTACGGATCGACCTCCATGTGCGTGAACCGGCCGAGCACGTCGAACACGTTGTTCGCGTGGACCGTGGTGAACACGAGGTGGCCGGTCAGCGCCGCCTGCACCGCGATCTGCGCCGTCTCGGCGTCGCGGATCTCGCCGACCATCACGCGGTCCGGGTCGTGCCGCAGGATCGAGCGCAGGCCGCGCGCGAAGGTCAGGCCCTTGCGCTCGTTGACCGGGATCTGCAACACGCCGGCCAGCTGGTATTCGACCGGGTCCTCGATCGTGATGACCTTGTCGCGCCCGTCGTGCGTCTCGGTCAGTGTCGCGTACAGCGTGGTGGTCTTGCCCGAGCCGGTCGGGCCGGTCACCAGCAGCATGCCGTAGGGCTCGCGCCCGAGCTTGCGGATCAGCACGCGGTCGGGTTCGGAGAAGCCGAGCGAGTCGAGCGTGAGCCCGCGCGCCGCGTCGGCCAGGCGCTGCTTGTCGAGAATACGCAGCACCGCGTCCTCGCCCATGGTCGAGGGCATGATCGAGACGCGGAAGTCGATCTCGCGCCCGCGCACGCCGACGGTGAAGCGGCCGTCCTGCGGCACGCGGCGCTCGGCGATGTCGAGCTGGGCCATCACCTTGATGCGCGAGATGGCCTGCTCGGCCACCTCGGCGTCGCCGACGGTGCCGATGGCCACCAGCACGCCGTCGATGCGGTACTTGATCGCCAGGCCGTGCGATCCGGTCTCGAGGTGGATGTCCGAGACGTCGGCCTTGAGCGCGTCATAGAGCGTCGAGCGCACCAGCCGCACCACCGGGCTGGAGTCCTCGGTGATGCTCTGGAACGACAGGGCTTCCACGTCGACGTCCCGCTCGCGCGTGCCGCGCACGTCCGCCGGCAGGCTGGCCATTGCCGACAGGCCCTCCTCGTGGCGTGCGAGGTAGGCGGCCACGTCGGCATGGTGTGCCAGCGTGAGCTGCGCCGCCTGCCCGGCCTGCTCGATGCGGTCTTCGGCGGCGGCGGCGCTGTCCTCGCGGAACGGGTCGCCGGTCACCAGGCGCAGCGCACCTTCGTCGTCGGTCAGCGCGATCAGCTGCGCGGCCATGCAGTCGGAGAACGGCAGCAGTTCGAAAGCCGGCGTCCAACGGTGCAGGTCCTGGATGCTTGCGCAGGGCAGGCGCAGCGACTGCGCAAGCTCCTGCGTGAAGGCCTCGGGCTCCAGGCCCGCGAGCTCCTCGAGCGTCGCCACGATCGTGTGGCCGCGGCTTGGCGCGAGGCGCCGCGCCTGCGCGAACAGGTCTGCGGCGATCGTCAATTCAGGCTCCCGGCGAGTTCGAAGATCGGCATGTACATCATCACCACGATGCCGCCGATCACCACGCCTATCAGCGCCATCAGCAGGGGCTCGAACAGCTTGGTGAACCAGTCGACCCAGCGCGCCAGCTCCTCGTCGTGGAAGGCGGCGATGCGGTCCATCATCGTGGCCATGTCCCCGCTGCGCTCGCCCACGCGCAGCATGCGCGCGGCAACCGGTGTCGTCAGGCCGGTCTCGCCCATCGCCTGCGACGTGGCGACGCCCTCGCGGATGCGCTGCGTGGCCGCCAGCAGTTGCGCCCGCAGGTCCTCCGGCAGCAGCGTCGCCAGCATGCCCAGCGCCGGAACCATCGGGATGCCGCCGCGCAGCAGCATTGCCAGCGTGCGGTAGAAGCGCGCCAGGTGGTAGACCAGCAGGCGCCGCCGCGCCGCCGGAATGCGCCGCATCAGCCGCCCGAACAGGGCAGGGATGCGCCGCGCCGAAGCGACGATCAACGCCAGCAGCACCAGCGCCACGGCGCCGACCGCCATGCTGTGCTTGTTGATCATGCGGCCCCAGTCGATGAGCAACTGCGACAGCCACGGCAGCTCGCGCCCCGACTCAGCGTAGATCTCCGAGAAGCGCGGCACCACGTAGCCGAGCAGGAACAGCGTGACGAGCGCGCCCACCGCGAGCAGCACCACCGGATAGATCGAGGCCGAGACGACCTTCTTGCGCACCAGGTCGAGCCGTTCCTTGTATTCGATGAAGCGCATCAGCGCCTCGGGCAGGTCGCCCGTGCGCTCCGAGGCGCGCACGGTGGCGATGTACAGCTCGGGGAAGTGGCGCGCGTTGCCCTGCAGCGCCTGGGAGAACGAGCGGCCCTCGTAGAGCGCGCCGCGGATCTGCTCGAACACCTGCCGGGCCTCGGCGCGGGTTTCCTTCTCGACCATCACTTCGAGCGTCTCCGGCAGCGAGAGACCGGCGCGCAGCAGGGCGACCAGCTCCTGCGTGAACTGCAGCAGCGGGAAATTCTGCTTCATCAGCTGGCCGAAGGCGGCGCCCGCGTCGGCGCGCTTCTTCGCCGACAGCACCGCAAGCCCCTGGGCCTGCGCCTGCGCTGTCGCCGAGGCGGCGTCGGCGGCGTCGAGCGACAGCGAGACAACCCGCCGCTGCCCGTCCAGAGCGCGCACATCGAAGCGCATGTGTCCTATTCCCAGCTGGTGATGTCGGCCGCGTCGCCGGTGCCGCCGGGCTGTCCGTCCTTGCCGAAGGAGAACAGATCGAACTCGTCGTGGGCGCCGGGCGCCTTGTACTGGTACGGCTTGCCCCACGGGTCGAGCGGCACCGGGCGCTGCAGATAGGGGCCGCTCCACTTCGCCGTGTTGGCCGGCCGCGCGTTCAGCGCGGCGAGCCCCTGCTCGGTCGTCGGGTAGGCGCCGGTGTCGAGCCGGTAGGTGTCTAGCGCCTTGCGCAGACCGTCGATCTGCGCCTGGGCGCTGCGCACCTCCGACTTGCCGACCTGCGAGAAGTAGCGCGGCGCGACGTACGCCGCGAGCAGGCCGATGATGACCATCACCACCAGCAGTTCGAGCAGCGTGAACCCGCGCAGACGGCGGGCTCCCTGCCGGGCTTCAATCGGTCGAGGCATGGGACACCTTCTTGCCCGGCGAATAGATGTCGTTGATGTTCCAGTGGCCGGCGGTGGGCACCGGGTTGTTCAGCATCGAAACATCGATGACGAACGGCTTGCCCGCGCCGATCGCCTGTTGCAGCACGGTTTCGAACCCGGCGGCCGACTCGACCTTGACGCCTTCGGCGCCGTAGGCGCGGGCGATGGCGGCGAAGTCCGGCGAGTAGGGCTTGCCGTCCTTGGTGAACACCGTGCCGAAGGTGGTGTCGTAGTGGGCCTTCTCCAGTCCCGCGATGGTGCCGAAGGCGTGGTTGTTCATCACCACCCACACCACGGCGATGTCGCTTTCCACGGCGGTCGCCAGCATGGCGGGGTTCTGGCCGAAGCCGCCATCACCGACCAGCGCCACGACCACCTTGTCCGGACAGGCCAGCTTGGCGCCGAGCGCGGCCGGCGCGCCGAAACCCATGGTTGCAAAGCCGCCGGGCGTCAGGATGCTGCCGGGCGTGTAGATCGGGAACTGCTGGCCCACGCCGTTCTTGTTCCAGCCCACGTCGGTCGTGATGATCGCGTCGCGCGGCAGCACGCGGCGCACCGCGGCCAGGATGCGCTCGGGCTGCATGGGATAGGCGTCGTTCTGCGCGAGCTTCTCGTTGCCCTTGACGAAGTCCGAGTGGTACTGCGCGATCTCCTTGACCAGGGCTTCGTTCTTGCGGCCTTCGGGATAGAGGCGGCGCGCCACGCGGTTGAGCACCACCAGCGCCTGCTTCAGGTCGGTGACGACGCCGATCTCGGTGGGGAAGTTGCGCCCGATCTCGTTCGGATCGATGTCGATATGGATCAGCTTCGACGGCGGGAAGCTGAAGGTGTACTCCGGCTCCCAGGAGCTGCAGTCGGCCTCGCGGAAGCTCGTACCCAGGCCGACCACCCAGTCGGCGCCCAGGCACTTGTCGTTGACGAACCGTGTGCCCCAGAACCCCGTCATGCCCAGCACGAGCGGATGGTCGTCCGGCAGCGCGCCCTTGCCCATGAGGCTGTGCGCCACCGGCAGCGAGAAATGCTCGGCCAGCTGGCGCAGCTCCTGCGCCGCGTCGGCCAGCAGGATGCCGCCGCCGGCGTAGATCACCGGGTTCTTCGCATCGGCGATGGTGCGCACGATCTTCTCGGCGACGACCTCGTCGAGCGAGGGCTTGAGCAGATGCGGCGTGTGGTGGCTCAGCCGCTCGAACTGCTGCGTATCGACCTCGGCCGAGAAGATGTCCATCGGCACCGACACCAGCACCGGGCCCGGGCGGCCGCTTTCGGCCAGCTGGAACGCCTTGTCGAGGATCTGCGCGAACATGTCCGGCCGGTCGACGCGCCAGGCGCGCTTGACGAACGGGCGGTAGATCTCGTTCTGCGCCGCGTCGGCATGCAGGTTCACTTCCTGGTGCGGATGCTTGCCGTAATAATGCGTCGGGATGTCGCCGGCGATCACCACCATCGGGATCGAATCGAGGGCCGCGTTCGCCACGCCGGTGGCCGCGTTGGTCAGGCCGGGGCCGAGGTGCGACAGCAGCACGGCCGTCTTCTTCTTGGCCCGCGCGTAGCCGTCGGCCATGTGGGCGGCGACCTGCTCGTGGCGCGTGTTCATGAACTTGACCTTGGCGCCGTCGAGCGCGGCGATCACGGCGATGTTGGTGTGGCCGCACAGGCCGAAAAGGTATTCGACGCCGCGGCGTTCGAGCTCGCGGACGAGTTGCTTGGCGATGGTCTGCTTCATGATGATGTCTCTCGGATGTCAGCGGTTGAATGTGCGCGTGGCGGGGCCCGTGTAGGTGTAGGGGATGGAAGGCGGCATCGGTCCCTTGATGCGGGCGTTCTGCTGCTTCTGCTCCCACGCATGGGCCAGGATCCCGATCGAGCGGGAGAGCACGAACAGGCCGCGCCCGAGCTCGGGCGCGAAGCCCAGTTCGCAATAGATGGCGGCGGTGGCGCCGTCGATGTTCATCGGGATCGGCGCGCCCTTGCGGCGCGTGAGTTCCTCGTCGATGAGCTTGCCGATGACCGCGAAGCGGCCCGAGACGAAGCCGCTGTCGCGCGCTTCGTCGACCATCTTCATCAGCTTGACGGCCCGCGGATCGATGCCGTGGAACCGGTGGCCGAAGCCCGGGATGATCTTGCCGTGCTCGGCGACGAAGGCATCGAGGCCGGCGACGACGTGCGCCACCAGCGGCTCGCCGTCGCCCGCGATGCGGTCGATGGCGTACATGAGTTCCATGCACTGCTGGCCGGCGCCGCCATGGACGTCGTCGAGCACGTTGACCGCGCTGGCCATCGCGCCGTTGACCGGCAGGCCGCAGCTGACGGCCATGCGGGAGATCGCGATGGACGGGGCATGCGGGCCGTGGTCGACACCGGCGACCATCGCCGCTTCGAGCAGCGCCGACTGTTCGCGCGTGGGCAGTTCGCCGCGCAGCAGCAGCCACGCCATGTCGGGATAGCTCACGCGGCCGATCAGGTCCTGGATCGGGTAGCCGCGGAACTGGATCTTGCCCGGCTCGATGTCCACGATGCTCGTGGACCACCAGTCGCTGGCCTGCTTGACCAGCTGCTCGGGGGGGCGTTGGGTGAGGTCGGCCATGTCAGATCGCCTTGTTCTCGCGCAGTTCGGCGATCTGGCTGGGCGTATAGCCGAGCCCGCCGAGGATGTCGTCGGTGTGCGCGCCGAGCACCGGCGGCGGTGCCTCGGCGTGCGGATCGCCGCCGGAGAGCTTGAAGCCGGTACGCCCCACGCGCACTTCGCGTTCGGCGCCCGGCACGTTGCCGAAGGTCTGCACGAATTCGCGCTGGGTCAGTTGCTCCGAGCGCAGCACGTCGGGAATCTTGAGCACGCTGCCGGCAGGAACGCCGGCGCGGGTCAGCAGTTGCTCCCACTCGCTCGCCGGCCGCGTGGCAAGGGCTGCCTCGATCTCCTGCGTGAGCGCGGCGCGGTGCTGCTTGCGGCTTTCGCGCTCGGTGAAGCGCGGGTCCTGCGCCATGTCGGGACGGCCGATCACGCGCGCGAGCGTCTCGAACTGGTCCTGCTTGTTCGCCGCGATGTTCAGCGGTCCCGAGCCGGTGCGGAAGGTGCCCGACGGCGCGGCGGTGAAGTTGTCGTTGCCGTGCGGCTGCGGCTCGGTGCCGGCGATCAGGTAGTTCGACACCACCCAGCCCATGGCGACCAGCGCGGAGTCGAGCATCGACACGTCGATGAAAGCGCCTTCGCCGGTTGCGTTGCGGCGCAGCAGCGCGGCGCACACGGCGAACGCGCCGACCATGCCGCTGACGGTGTCGGCCACGGGGTAGCCGGCGCGCAGCGGTGCGCTGTGCGCGTCGCCGGTCACGCTCATCATGCCGCTCAGGCCCTGGATGATCTGGTCGTAGGCGGGGGCGTCGCGCATCGGGCCTTCCTGGCCGAACCCGGTGATCGCGCAGTAGACGAGCTTCGGGTTGTGCTTGCGCAGTTCGTCGTAGCCCAGGCCCAGGCGCGTCATCACGCCGGGACGGAAGTTCTCGACCAGCACGTCGGCCGATGCGACCAGCCGTCGCAGCAGTTCCTTGCCCTGCGGCGATTTCAGGTTCGCCGTGATCGACTTCTTGCCCGCGTTCTGTGCGAGGAAGGACGACCCCATCAGCTTCGTGTTGAGCGCGCGGTCGTTTCCGAGCTGGCGCGCGAGGTCGCCGCTGTCGGGTGCCTCGACCTTGATCACCTCGGCGCCCATCAGCGCCAGCTGGTAGGCGCACAGCGGGCCGGCCAGCACGTTGGTCAGGTCGAGCACGCGGAAGCCCGCGAGCGCCTTGTTCATGGTCGTGCTGCTCATCGGCGGATGAACGGGTTGGGAACGTCCAGGTCCGACGAGACCCACACGCACTTGGTGTGCAGGTACTCCTTGATCGCCTCGGTGCCCGATTCGCGCCCGATGCCGGACTCCTTGTAGCCGCCGAACGGCGACGTGAAGCTCGTTGCGCGGTAGTTGTTGACCCACACCGTGCCGGCCTTGATCTTCTCGGTCATCAGCATCGCCCGCTTGAGGTTCTGCGTCCACACGGCGGCGGCGAGGCCGAAGTCGACGTCGTTGCCGATGCGGATCGCGTCCTGCTCGTCGTCGAACGGAATCACCACCAGCACCGGGCCGAAGACCTCTTCCTGCGCGATGCGCATGTCATTGCGCACGTCGGCGAAGATGGTCGGCTCGACGAACTGGCCGCAGCCCAGGTCGGGCCGGCTGCGCCCGCCGATCACCAGCCGGGCACCTTCGTTCTTGGCGATCTCGATGTAGCCCATGATCTTCTCGAACTGCGGCCGGGTCGAGATCGGCCCCATCTGCGTGGCGGGGTCCTTCGGGTCGCCGAGCTTCACGTCGCTCATGAAGGCCGTGAGCTTCTCGAGGAAGCGGTCGTGGATGCCGCGCTGCAGCAACAGGCGCGATCCCGCCTGGCAGCTCTGGCCCGAGGCGGCGAAGATGCCCGACACCACGCCCTTGACGGCCTGGTCGAGGTCGGCGTCGTCGAACACGATGTTGGGCGACTTGCCGCCGAGCTCCAGCGTCACGGTCTTGAAGTTGCGCGCCGCGATCTCGTAGATCTTGCGACCCGCGACCGAGCCGCCGGTGAAGCCGATGTGCGCCACGTCCGGGTGCGTGACCAGGGGTTCGCCGATTTCCTGGCCCAGCCCCGTGACGACGTTGACGACGCCCTTGGGAAAGCCCGCCTGGTCGAACAGCGCGGCGAACTCCAGCATCGAGGCCGAGGTGAATTCCGACGGCTTGATCACCGCCGTGCAGCCTGCGGCCAGCGCGGGGGCGAGCTTCCAGCTGGTCAGCGTCAGCGGCGAGTTCCACGGGGTGATGATCGCCACCACGCCCTTGGCCTCGTAGCGCGTATAGGCGAACACGCCTTTCTTGTCGGTGGGAATGACGTCGCTGTGCACCTTGTCGGCCAGGCCGGCGTAGTAGCGGAAGTAGTCCGCCATGTAGCGCACCTGCGCGACCACTTCGGTGGCGAGCTTGCCGTTGTCGCGCTGCTCGATCAGCGCCAGGCGGTCGGCATTGGCCGTGACCAGGTCGGCGAGCTTCCACAGGAGCCGGCCGCGCTCCGACGGCGTCAGCTGGGACCACGGGCCGGCAAAGGCCCGTTGCGCAGCCGCGACGGCCAGCGCCGCGTCGTCGGCGTTGCCGCGGGCGATCTCGCCCCAGGTCTGGCCGGTGTAGGGATCGTCGGTCGGCAGGTACTGGCCGGACGCAGGCGGCACGCTCGCGCCGTCTATGTAGTGCTCGTATCTGGGAAGCGCTGGAGTGCTCATCGTTCGGGGGCCGTGGGCCCGGAAAAGAGGGTCATTGCTGTGGTTTCGGCTCTGGAGTGGCCTTGGTCAACCGTTCCGTCCATCATAATAGAGTTCTATTTTGGAAACACCTAGGGCAAACTATGAATCCCGGCACGCGCGGGACAATCAATGCCCTTGGGGTGACGCGTCCGGTTGCGATGCCGATGCCCCCGATACCTATCTGGAGGAGTCCGAATGAATGAAGACACCGGTGTGGCGGCCGTCGACCGCGCCTTGACGATCCTCGATGCCCTGACCGGCGAGAAGACGACGCTGGCCGAGCTGGCCAAGCGGACTGGTCTATATAAGAGCACCTTGCTGCGCCTGATCAAGTCCCTGGAAAGGTTCGGCTACGTGCTGCGCGACGCGGACGGCTGCTACCGCCTCGGCTCCAAGGTGCTGTACCTGGGCTCGCTCTACCAGAAGCACTTCAATGCCAGCGACCTGGTGCTGCCGGTGCTGCGCAGCCTGGTCCAGGAATTGGAGGAGGGCGCCTCCTTCTATGTCGTCGACGGCGACTGGCGCGTGGTGCTGCATCGCGTCGAGTCTTCGCGCGCCGTGCGCGATTCGGTGCGCGAGGGGGATCGCTTCGCGCTCACCAGCGGGGCTTCGGGCCACGTGCTGTGCGCCTTCAATGGCGCGGCGGGCAAGCGGTTCGACACCGTGCGCGAGCAGATGTATTCAGCTTCGTTCGGCGAGCGCGACCCGGAAACGGCGGCCTTTGCCGCCCCCATCTTCGGCCATGGCAACCGGCTGGTCGGCGCCATCAACGTCTCGGGTCCGCGCTACCGCATCGAGGCGCTTGGCGCGGAGAAGATCCTGCCGCCGCTTTTCAGGCATGCCCGCGAGCTCACCGCCACCTTCGGCGGCAACCCGGCGGCATTCGCCGGCTGGCAGCCGCAGCCGGCCGCAAAGTGAGCCTGCGGCGCGCCGCGTGCCGCGATCCCGCCGCCGGCGCGTCGCCTCAATAGACTTCGAATTCCGCGTCGCCGGCGCGGATCTGTTCCGGTCCTGTCCAGGCCGCTGCGGGCGGCGCCACCTGCCCGGTCCACCATCCGCTGATGGCCAGGCGCTTGCCCTTGGCGAACGGCGACACGTGGCTGACCAGGTGGGTGCCACCGGCTCCCACGTTGAAAAGGGCCAGGGTGTTGAATGCAGCCGGCAGGTAGCTGCTCGTCGGACACCAGAAGAACGAGCCGCCCCACTCGGGGCGCCATTCCTTGGACAGGTACCACACGAAGGTCACCTGGCGATGCGAATCGGCGTCGTTGGCCGCCACGTCGTTGTGCGGGTGCAGGTAGTCGCCCGGCAGATACCAGTTGGCGAAGAACTCCGTGGGCCCGGTGCAGCTGCGGCCCGACAGCCGAGTGATCCATGCCTTGGTCTGCGGCGAATCGAAGATGCCGGAACACGCGGTGATGTCCTCGGGGTAGGCCTGGGCGTTCGAGAGGTCGTGGTAGTGATAGTGGAAATGCGTCTCGTAGCCCTCCTGCACGCGCCAGGCCGTGCTCTGGTCGAGGCTGCGATGCATGCGCTCGGCAAAGTCCGCTTCGAAGGCGTCGCGTATCAGGACCAGCTTGCCGTCCGCCAGCCGCGGAGCGATCTGCGCCAGCGCGTCGCGCACCGACGGGCGTAGATAGGCTTCGAGCGACGGCGGGCCGGCGGCGGCTTCGGGCGTGTCGCCGGCCGCGTCGGCCATCTGGCGGGCCATGTGCGCCATGTCGAGCGCCCGCGCGGCGTCGAGCGCGGCGTCCAGCGCGCCGGCGGGCAGCGGGCCTTCATGCACGTGCACGATGATGCCCTCGCGCACGATCATGAGCGTGGGGACCGACGCGATGCCGAAGCGCGAGCCGATCTCCGGCTGCTCCTCGACGTTGACACTGGCGAACAGGACGCCCAGGTGGCGGGCCGAGGCGGCGGCGAACGCGGGTGCGAATTCGCGGCAGTACGCCGACGAGGGCGCCCAGAAGTGCACGACCGCCAGGGGCCGGCCTTCCATCGCCGATTCGTGGTTGTGGCGTGTCAGCTCGAACACGCCTGCGGTCACGCCGGGAATGACGACCGGGGCGCGGGCCTGGAGCGGCGGCTTGCGCAGCAGCGAAATGATCGGCTGCTCCGGATGGTTCGCAGACTTGCGGTCTCGATGCTTCTGTTTCATGGGGGCTTGCCCGTGTGGGCGTTTTCAACGGAAGAACGCGGCGGGGATGTTGCCATCCCCGCCGCGTTCATGTTGCCGAGCCGGTCAGTCGGAACTCAGCGCACGTCCGCCCACGTACCGGGTTCGGGTTGGGCCGCGCTCTGCAGCGGGTGGAACCACTTGTCGTCGCGGACGTTGCCGTTGGCGTCGGGGCGGTTGTCGACGCCCTGGCAGAACGGCTCGCGGCCCATGATCGACAGCAGGCCGTGCACCACGTGCTGCTTGAAGTAGGCCTGCGTGGTCGCCGAGATGCCCGAGTTGCTGTTGCTGGTCGCATTCGGGTCGAATGCGTTGCTGAAGTGGCCCAGCGAGGTGATCCACGCCTTGCCGCCGTCGTAGTACTGGCACCACGTGACCGGGTGGAACGAGTGGCCCGGGTTCGTGCCGCCACGGCCCGTCGCCAGCGTGTTGTCGTCCACGGCGGCCAGGAAGCGGACCTTGGTCGGGAACGGCGCGAAGTTGTACCACTCGTCTGCGAAGCGGAACTGCTTGGGCAGGCCGGCGGTCGAGACGTCTGCCTGGTTCACGATGACGATGTCGCCGGCCTGGGCCGAGCCGTGGTCCATATAGTTGGCATTGCCGAGCAGGCCTTCGTAGTAGGGCCAGTTGTACTCGGCGCCGAACACGTTGTGCATGCCGGCGAAGCCGCCGCCCGAGCGCATGAAGTTGCGCAGCGACGTCTTGGCCTGGTCGGTGTTCAGGTTGCTCGACGACAGGTTGCCGCCCGGGTTGTTGCCCGTGCCGATGGCCGTGCCGGCCAGGTTGGTGTAGCCCTTGGCGCCTTCGGCGACGAACGTGCCGTGCTTGGTGAACGTGTCGCGGGTCGGGCTGGCCATGACCAGGGCGTCGTAGGTGTTGATGCTCAGGCCGGCCAGCACGTTGACGTCTTCGGTCCAGGTGACCGTGACGCCTTGTTCTTCCATCCACTTGGCGACAGTCTTCTGGTAGACGTTGGCGTCGGGGATGTTGGCCGAACCCGTCACGCTGCCAGCGGTGGTCTGGGCCGGGCCCAGGTTGGCATGGCGCGGACCCGCCGTGCGCGAGTAGATCAGGATCCGGTTCTTGATGTTGCCCTTCCACGGGTGGAAGCAGCGCGGGTCGATGCCACGGCAGACGTTGTACGTCGGGTCCATGCTTTCGGCAGGGCCGTTGCTGTTGAACTGGACCTTCACCGTCGGCTCGGCGGCCTTCAGCCAGGGGTGGCCGATGTCGAACGTGGTGATCGCCTTCGCGGTGGTCTTGGCGGCGTCGGCGTCGATGGTGGACTGGGACTTGACCTGCGCGCCCTGTGCCTTGGCTTCGGCGACCAGCTTGTCCTTTTGCGCCTGGGCGTCGAGGACGAGGTTCGATTTCGCCAACTGGGCTTCGGCCAGGGCGGCGGCCTTGGCTGCAGAGTCGGAATAGGACGCGGCCTTGGCGGCGGCAATCAGGGCATCACCCTTTTCCTTTGCGGCGGCGAGCAGCGCGTCGCCCTGCGTCTTGGCGGTATTGAGCAGCGCCTCGGCCTGGTCTGCAGCTTGTTGCTTGACGGCCTGGGCGGCAGCCTGGCCGGCGGCATTCACCTGCGCCTGCTCTTCGGCGGTCAGCGCCAAAGCCGAGGAGGCGGCCAGCCCCAGAGTCAACGCCGAAATGGCGAGACTCATTGCGTTGAGTTTCTTCATGTTTGTCCTTTTTTCTTGGCGATGGAGTTGATGAGATCTGCTGGGAGGCGGCGCGCATCGATGGTGGCTTTATTGAGCGTTCTCTCCACCAGAACGGAGTTTCATTTCCGTGGTGAGAGTTTTACGATTGGTAAGTTCCGCGTCATTCGGGAAAACCCAGAACCTAGGGTTTTCACCTAAGAGGAATGTCGCACCCGCTACGCCCCGTGGACGGCGGCTCACAGCGGGCTGCACAAACTCAGCTAACAGTTGCGCGACATAGGTAAGTAAATGTTACGATTGCCATAGAACCATAGTTCTACCGCTGGCTCGCGGCCCGCCATGGCATCTGGCAGGCCGCGGCCTCGGCAAGGCACGTCGACCCTGGCTTATTTCTTCAATAAAAACCGCGACCACTCGAATGGAAACGAAAAATCAACCCCTCTCGAATGCCGCTTTGGCAAAGGTCGTGGCTTTTGGGGTTCTGCTAATTCCGGCCTGCGTTTTCGTGGTCGGGCTTTTCCCGGCGGCAGCATTGGCCGGCGGCATCTGGATGACAAAAAGAACCCGCGACTTTTCGCACCTCAAATCGGCGGTGCTGTGGGTCAAATGCTATTTTTTCCTCTGGATGATCGCGGCGGTGCTGGGCTGGGTGTATGTCAGCACCGATCGCACCGAGACGCTGGCTTTCGCGCTTTTCGGAAGCCTGGCGGCAGTCTATTGGTGGGCGGTGAACGTGCTTTTCCTCAGGCCGCTGCGCAGCCATTCGTCCTGGGTGCGCAACAACGGAATCTTCGCTTCGCAGATCAAGGTGGCGTCCGAGCGGTAGCGCCGGGTCGCGCCCAGGTGCATGCAACCAAGCGACCGTCGCGCGTCGCTATTCTTCCGGGCATTGGCGGAAGCACCGCGAAACCCTTGAAGGACACCCACCATGCAACTTTCGCCCGAGGAGGGCCGCCGCGACCGTGAGGAAGCGCCGGCCATGGCGCGCGAACCCAAGACCTGGCCTTCGCCGGACACACTGGCCTCGACCGCACGCGTCGAGCGCGCGGCCTTCGACGGCGGCCGGATGTGCTGGCGGCGCTTCGGCAATGGCGAGCCGCTGGTGCTGCTGCACGGTGGACACGGGTCGTGGCTGCACTGGGCGCGCAACGTCGAGGCGCTGGCCACGCGCTACACGGTCTGGGTGCCCGACATGCCGGGCTACGGTGATTCCGACGAGCCGGCGGGCACCTCGCTCGATGCCCTGGTCGACGCCACGCTGCAGGCGCTCGACGCATTGGCACCGCCACACGTGCCGCTGCGCCTGGTCGGCTTTTCCTTCGGAAGCCTCGTGGCCGCGCGACTGGCTGCGCGTCGTGGCAACGTCTCGCACCTGGGCCTGTTCGGCCCGGCTGCGCACGGCGGCCCGCGCCGACCCCGCGGTGAGCTTCAGTCGTGGCGCGGGCTCCCGCCGGGCAGCCACGAATGGAATGCAGTGATGCGGCACAACCTGCTGATGCACATGCTGCACGAGCCGGCAACCATCGACGAGGCTGCGCTCCAGATCCACGGGAAAGCCTGCCTGCGCACGCGCTTTCACAGCAAGACCATCTCGCGTGCGGGTGGCATGGCGTCGATTCTGGAACAGCACGATGGTGCGCTGCTGCTTGCATGGGGCGAGCACGACGTGACACTCGATCCCGACTTCGTCGCGAAAGCGCTGACAACGCGCCGCCAGCACAGCGAGGTTCGCTCCTTTGCCGGGGCCGGACACTGGGTCCAATACGAGGCTGCAGACGCCGTCAATCGACTGCTGCTGGATTGGCTGGGACGCGATTGACGTTGCGCCGGTGGCCGGAGGGCCGGACGCGCGCGGCTCCGGCTAGCTGGGCGCCGCGCCCTGCGTGGCCGTGTATACGGCATAGAGCGACTGGCTCGCGGCCATGAACAGCCGGTTGCGCTTGGGTCCGCCGAAGCAGATGTTGCCGCAGACCTCCGGCAGCCGGATGCGTCCGATGAGCTTGCCGTCGGGCGTCCATACCGTCACGCCGCTGTAGCCGACGCGGCGCCCGGCATTGCTCGAGCACCAGAGATTGCCGTCGACGTCGGCGCGCACGCCGTCGGGGCCGCACTTCACGCCGTCGATCATGAAGTCGTGGAACCGCTTGCCGTTGCTCAGTGTGTTGTCCGCCCCGACGTCGAACACGTACATGTCGCCCTTGCCGCCGGCGATCGTGTCGCCCGGTCCCTGTCCGGTGCTGACGATGTAGAGCTTCTTGAAGTCGGGCGAGAAGCACAGGCCATTGGGGTCGGGCACCAGGTCTTCGCCAGCCACCTGGGTGAGCGTGCCGCTCTTGTCGAGGCGATACACCGCCGTCGGCAACTCGCGCTGGTAGCTGCCGATCTCGGGCGGCTGCCCGAGCTTCGGATTCAGGCGGCCCGCCTTGTTCGCAGGGCCGCCGGGCGCGTCGACCGTGCCCTCGTAGAGCTGGGCGCCATAGGGCGGGTCGGTGAACCAGTAGCTGCCGTCCGGATGCGGCACCACGTCGTTCGGCGAGTTGAGCCGCTTGCCGTTGAAAGTCGACGCCAGCACGGTGGTCGAGCCGTCGAGCTCGTAGCGCACCACGCGCCGGGTGAGGTGCTCGCACGACAGCTGCCGGCCCTGGTAGTCGAAGCTGTTGCCGTTGCTGTTGTTCGAAGGCGCGCGAAACACGCTCACGTGCCCGTCGTCCTCGCTCCAGCGCAACTGCCGGTTGTTCGGGATGTCGCTCCACACGAGGAAACGGCCGACCGAGTTCCACGCCGGTCCTTCGGACCACAGCGCGCCGGTCCACAGCCGCTGGATCGCCGCGTTGGGTTGGCGCAGGCCGTCGAAGGCCGGGTCGACCGTGAGTACGTCGGGATCGGTGAAATAGGTGGTGGGCGCGCCGCGGCGGCTGAAATCGCGCGGTGGCTGCGTGACGGTGCTCGGCGGACCGACGGGCGCGTTCGCCGCCGTTGCGGCGTCCGATTGCGCACCCGCCCAGCGGGGTAGCACGACGGCGCCCGCGACGGCGGCGCCGGCGCCGCGCAGGAAGCGACGACGCATCGCGGTGCGGTCCGGCACCGGCCCAAAATCAGTTGGCAGCATGGCGCACCCCCATCAGATGGAAAGCGGAACGCATCCTATGCGCTTGTGGCGCAAAACGCGACCCCGGCGCGCCGGACGGCTGGCTCAAGCCTCGATCAGCCCCCAGCGCAATGCGACCAGCGTCAGCTCCGACTGGTTGCTCGCGCCCAGCTTCTGCTTGACGCGGTACAGGTGCGTGCCCACCGTACTGGGCGACAGGTTCAGGGCCTGCGCGATCTGGGCCACGCTCTGGCCGCGCGCGAGCTGGATGAAGACCGAGAACTCGCGCTCGCTGAGCGTGTCGGCCGGGCTGGCGTCGCCATCGAGCTGCGCCACGGCCAGGGCCTGGGCGGTTGCCGCGTCCATGTAGCGCTGGCCGCTGGCCACGGCGGTGACGGCCGCGGCCAGCGTCTCGGGCGCGCTGCGCTTGCGCAGGTAGCCCAGTGCGCCGGCGCGCAGCACGCGGCGTGGATGCGCCGTGTCCTCGTACGCCGACAGGGCCAGGATGCGCGCCTTCGGATCCTGGGCCAGCAGGCGTCGCACCGCCTCGAGCCCGCCGATGCCGGGCATCGCCAGGTCCATCACCACCACGTCCGGCTTCAGGCGCGGGTACTCGGCGCAGGCCTGCTCCCCGCTGTCGACCTCGCCCACCACCTCGAAGCTCGCGTCGGCCAGCAGCATGCGAAAGCCCATGCGCACCAGGGCATGGTCGTCGACCAGCAGCACGCGCGTCATGCGGCGCTCTCCTGGGTGGCGCCGGACGACAGGGGCAGGCGCACGCGCAACCGCACGCCGCGTGGCGAGGCGGCCTCCAGCTCGAAACTGCCGCCCAGCCCGTGGACCCGTTCGGCCAGCCAGCGCAGCCCGTGGTGGTTGTCGCGCGCCAGCTCGCCCGACGGCAGGCCGTTGCCGTCGTCGAGCAGTTCCAGCATCGCATCGCCGCCGCGGCAGGTGAGCGACAGCCGCAGGTGCCGGGCCTGGCCGTGCCGCAGCGCGTTGGTCAGGCCCTCCTGGGCGGCGCGGTACAGGGCGAGCGCGGCGTCGGCGCCCAGCGCCGCGCCACCGGGTTCGGCCTGCACCGTGAGCTGCACGCCGGCATGCGCGCGCCGGGTGCGCTCGGCCAGGTCCTCCAGCGCCTCTGCCAGCCCGAAGTTGTCCAGCACCAGCGGCGTCAGGCGCGGGATGATGCCGTGCATGGCGTCGTACAGGCGCGATGACTCGTCGGCGATCAGCCGCGCGGCCTGTTCGGCCTGCGGGTCCAGGGCATGCACCCGCTGCGCGATCGACAGCGCCATGCTGCGCATGGCCGTTACCGACTGGCCGAACTCGTCATGCAGCTCGCGCGCGATCGTGCGGCGCTCGGCCTCGACGTGCTTGTCGATCCAGCGCGTCAGCTCGCGGCTGTCGGACAGCTGCAGCTCGGCGCGCACCGCGCGGCGCTCGGTCTCGATGTGGCCTTGCAGCTCGTCAACCATGCGGTTGAAGGCGGCGCCGATGGCGGCGGCCTCGGCACCGGCCAATGGCGGCAGCTTGGCGTCGAACTGACCGGCCTGCAGGCGCTCGAGCGCCTGCACGATCTGCCCCAGCGGACGCAGCGCCCGCCCGACGAGCAAGAACACCATGCCGTTGACCACCACCAGGAAGGCCAGCACGCCTGCGGCCAGCGTCGCCACGTAGTCCCAGGCATCGACCTCGGCGCGCGTGGCATTGGCGCGCACCACGAGCTTGCCGTCCGGGAACTCGATGGTCTGCACCGAGGGCTCGGGCGCGATCAGTGCGCTGAACCAGTCCGGCGCGTCGCGGCCGGCCTTGTAGGTGGGCGAGGGCGAGCGGTAGAGCTCCCGGCCGTGAGTGTCGAACAGCGCGATGTCGTTCGAGCGCACCCGGCCCACGCTCTGCAGAAAGGCCAGCATGGCCGGCGTGCCCTGCGCGGCGTAGCGCATGGCGGTGCCCTGCAGCAGCAGCGACGCGACGCGGTTGGCGGCCACCACTTCCTCGTGGACCGAGTCGCGCATGCTGCGCAGTTCGAGCGCCAGCACGATGGCAGCGAGGATCACCGTCAGCGTGACGACGATGAGGTTGATCTTCAGCCGAAGGCTCATCGGGCGGGGCCGTGGAGGGGACAGGCGGCCGATGTTAGCGGCTCGCCCTGGGCTGCGCTCGAATCATGAAAATCATGAGGCGCGAATCATGATCGGGCGGCTGTCCGCGCCGCTTCCGAAGGGAGAACATGGGTTCCGCGGGTGCCGTCCGGCCTCCGCATCACCACCCTGAACCCCAAGGAGACCGCTGATGAAATGGGAAACACCTAGCGCCACCGACTTCCGCTTCGGCTTCGAAATCACGATGTACGTGGCCGCCCGCTGAAGGGCGGCGCCTTTCAAGGGCCCAGGCACCGCCGATGCGCATCACCGTTCTCGGTTCGGCCGCCGGCGGTGGCTTTCCGCAGTGGAACTGCAACTGCCGCAACTGCGCAGGCGTGCGCGCCGGAACCATCAAGGCGAAGGCGCGCACGCAGTCGTCCATCTTCGTCGCCCCTGACGACGGCGCCGACGGCGTGCTGTTCAACGCCTCGCCCGACGTCCTGCAGCAGATCCGCAGCACGCCGGCGCTGCAGCCCGCGCGCGCGGTGCGCGACTCGGCCATTGCCGCCGTCGTGCTGATGGACGGGCAGGTCGACCATGCCACCGGCCTGTTCATGCTGCGCGAGCGACGCAGTCCGCTGCCGCTGTGGTGCACCGACCCGGTCGCCGAAGACCTGACGCAGGGCAATCCGATCCTGCGCGTGCTGGGCCACTATTGCGGCGTCGATCGACATGCCATCGCGCTGGACGGCAGCGCGTTCGAGGTCCCCGGCATCGCGCACATCGAGTTTCGCGCGCTGCCGCTCGATTCCAAGGCCGCGCCCTATTCGCCGCATCGCGAGCGGCCGGTGGCGGGCGACAACATCGGCATGCTGATGCGCGACCGCGCCAGCGGGCGCAGCGTCTTCTACGCGCCCGGCCTCGGACAGATCACGCCGGCGGTGTTCGAAGCGATGGCCTGCGCCGACTGCGTGCTGGTCGACGGCACCTTCTGGACCGACGACGAGATGCCGCGGCTGGGCCTGTCGGCCAAGACAGCGCGCGACATCGGCCACCTGCCGCAGTCCGGCCCGGGCGGCATGCTGGAGTGGCTGGCGAGGCTTCCGGCAACGACGCGGCGCCTGCTCATTCACATCAACAACACCAACCCGATCCTCGACGAGGACTCTCCCGAACGCGCCGAGCTCGCCCGCGCCGGTGTCGAAGTCTGCGAGGACGGCATGCAGATCCGACCATGAGCCAAGCCATGCAAGCCCCCCGGGAACCGCAGTCCGCCCCCTGGTCGCGCGAGGAGTTCGAGGCGCGGCTGCGCGAACGCGGCCGCGCCTATCACATCCACCACCCGTTCAACGTGATGCTCAACACCGGGCGCGCCACGCCCGAGCAGGTGCGCGGCTGGGTGGCCAACCGCTTCTACTACCAGATCGCCATTCCCATCAAGGACGCGGCGGTGCTGTCCAACTGCCCCGACCGCGAGGTCCGCCGCGGATGGGTCCAGCGCATCCTCGACCACGACGGCTTCGAGCTCAACGGCGTGAGCGACGAGGGCGGCATCGAGACCTGGCTGCGCCTGGCCACCGCCGTGGGCCTCACGCGCGAGGAGGTGCTGGACTTGCGGCACGTGGCGCCGGCCATGCGCTTCGCCGTCGACGCGTACGTGAACTTCGCGCGCCGCGCACCATGGCAGGAAGCCGTGTGCTCGTCGCTCACCGAACTTTTCGCGCCCGAGATCCACCAGCAGCGGCTGGCCAACTGGCCGCAGCACTATCCCTGGATCGAGGCGGAGGGCATGGCCTATTTCCGCAGCAGGGTGAGCCGGGCGCGCCGCGACGTGGAGCAGGGGCTGGCAGTGACGCTGGCGCACTTCACCACCCGCGCCCAGCAGGAACGGGCGCTGGAGGTGCTGCAGCTCAAGCTCGACATCCTCTGGGCCATGAGCGATGCGATGGCGCTCAAGTACGGGGTGACGTCATGACGCCGCCCGGCGACGCCACCCGGCCGCGCATCGGCAGCGGCTTCAGGCTGCAGTGGGAGCCGGCGCAGAACAGCCACGTGCTGCTCTACCCCGAAGGCATGGTCCGCCTCAACCAGAGCAGCGGCGAGATCCTCAAGCGCTGCGACGGCCAGCGCAGCCTGGCAGCCATCGTCCAGGAACTCGAAACGGCCTTCTCCACGCCCGGCCTTGGACCGGACGTGCGAGCCTTCGTCGAACTGGCCGGCCAGCAGCGCTGGCTTGCCTGGGACTAGGCGCCATGACCGACCGCGCGCCAGCGCCCCCCGGCCCGCCGTTGTGGCTGCTGGCGGAGGTGACCTACCGTTGTCCGCTGCATTGCGTCTTCTGCTTCAACCCGCTCGACTTCGCCAGCCGGCAGGACGAACTCACGACCGATGACTGGATGCGCGTGCTGCGCCAGGGCCGCGAGCTGGGCGCCGTGCAGCTCGGCCTTTCGGGCGGCGAGCCGCTGGTGCGCGACGACCTCGAGGAGATCGTGGCCGAGGCGCACCGCCTGGGCTACTACACCAACCTGCTGACCTCGGGCGTGGGCCTGAGCGCCGAGCGCGCCGCCGCCTTGAAGGCCGCGGGCCTGGACCACGTGCAGTTGTCCTTCCAGGATTCGACGCGGGAGATGAACGACTTTCTCTCGCACACCCGGACCTTCGAACTCAAGAGCCGGGTGGCGCGGCTCATCAAGGCGCAGGGCTGGCCGATGGTGCTCAACGTGGTGATCCACCGCATGAACATCGACCACATCGACCGCATCATCGGCATGGCCGCAGACCTCGGCGCGGAGTACCTGGAGCTGGCCAACACGCAGTACTACTCGTGGGCCTTTCTCAACCGCGACCAGTTGCTGCCGACCCGCGAGCAACTGCAGCGGGCCGAGGCGGTCACGGATGCCTGGCGCGCCCGCATGGACGGGCGCATGCGCATCTTCTTCGTCGCCCCCGACTACCACGAGGGCAAGGTCAAGAAATGCGTCAACGGATGGGGCAGCACCCTGCTGACGGTCACGCCCGACGGCACCGCCTTGCCATGCCACACGGCGAGGATGCTGCCGGGCCTGGCATTTCCCAACGTGCGCGAGACGAGCCTGCGCGAGATCTGGTTCGATTCCGAAGGCTTCAACCGGTATCGCGGTACCGGGTGGATGAAAGAGCCATGCTCCAGCTGCGACATGCGCGAGGTCGATCTGGGTGGCTGCCGCTGCCAGGCCTACCTGCTGGCGCAAGACCCGGCCATGGCCGACCCGGTGTGCAGCAAGAGCCCGCACCACGCGCTGGTGGAGGATGCGGTGGCGCGCGCGGATGCGACCGTCGCGCGCCCGCGTGAAGTCACCGAGCATCCGCTTGTGTTCCGCGATCCGGCCAACTCGCGCAGGCTGACGGCGACGACTCGCTGATCGAGCATCGCCTCACTGCTGCTTGGGCGTGGCCGGGTGCTTGGGCATGTTGTCCTTGGTCATCGAATCCGTACTCGTCGGATCGCCTTGCGTGCTGCTGGCGTCGGGGGCGGGCTTCGACGTGCCGCGGCCGTTGCCACCGTGCTTCGCGTCATCGGGCGAGGGCGGCGAGGCCTTGTAGCCGTTGACCGAGGGGTTGGCAGCGCCGCCGCTCGTGGCCGGGTGCGAGGGTGGCATCGTGGGGCCGGTCGATCCGGTGTCGGCAGGGCCTGCTGCCGGATGGGTCGGCGGCGCCGCGGTCTGGGGCGCCGCGGTCTGGGCCGTGGCGCAAAGCGATGCAAATGCCAGGCCGCTTGCCAGCAATGCGGTTCTCGTCATGGACATGATGGTCTCCTGTAAGTCCAGCTTGAACCCATTGGACGCCGGCCATCGCGCGAGCGTTGTGCGCGCCCCGCCGCGCCTGGTGTGGGACGGGGGCCTGAGATGCTGTCCCGGCCGTTTCCTATCGCGCCGGCTGCTGCTGCAACTGCTCGCGTTGCAGGCGCACGAACAGCATCGACGCGTTGCGCGGATGCTGCGTCTGGTACTGGTCCCAGCCGGCGAAGTACGGCAGGCCGGCCGCATCGGGCACGGCACTCAGGGCGGTGCCGGCCTGCAGTAGTGCGCGCACGCGGTCGTCGAGCTGGCGCAGGTAGTTTTCCTGCGCGTCGATGGCGCGTGCGTCGGTGGCCGGGCCGTGGCCGGGCACGATCACGCTGGCGGGCTGCGCGCGCAACGCCCGCAGGCCGCGCAGCCAGCCGTCGATCTCGCCGTCCTGCGCATCCGGAATGCGCTGCGCATCCACCAGCCCGCCGGCGAAGAGCACGCCGCTTTGCCGGTCGAGCACCGCCACGTCGCCGGGCCCGCTGGAGTGGCCGAAGTAGAGCAGTTCGACCGGGCGTCCGGTTACGTCCAGGGACTGGCTGCCCGAGACCTCCTGATCCGGCGCGGGCACGGCCGAGCCGCGCATCTCGTCCTCGCCCAGGGTGCGCCGGAGCATTGCCAGGCAGCGTTCGCAGCGCGAGCGCATCAGGTCCGCGGCGGCGCGATGCATCATCACCGGAATGCCCTGCTCCTGGAAGGCGGTGGCGCCGAAAAGGAAGTCCTTTTGCGCGTGCGTGATCAGCGCCAGGCGCACCGGCCGGTCCGTCGTGCGGCGAATGGCGGCCAGCAGCGCCTGCCCGTGCCGGTACGAGGTGCCGGTGTCGATGGCCAGCACGCCCGCATCGCCGACGATGAAACCCGCGTTGCCCACGCGCCCGAGCGTCCGGGCGTCCACCGCGCCGCTTGCCCCCTGCACCATGTAGACGCCGGGGCGCAAAGCGATGACGCTGCCGGCGGCCGGCGTACCGGTGCCGCCGCCGCTCGAACCCAGCGCGCACGCGCCGAGCATGCATGCCGCGAGCAGGCGGGGCAGGATCGAAAGCAGGCGCAGGTGCCGCATGACGTCGCGTGTCGCGGTGCCGTGCGTGGGCACCGGCCGTCTTGCGCTCAGCCCTCGACCAGATTCTTCAAGGCCGCCAGGCCGCCCTTGTAGATGCCCTGGATGGCACCGGTCGCGGTCTCGTCGTTCTTGTCGGCGGCCGGGTTCTCGCCGCGGTCGGCGCGGTAGAACTCGCCGCGCCACTCGACCAGCGCCTGCTGGCCCTGCGGGCTCACGCGCACGGTCGACTGGTAGCCGGTCACGGGCAGCGCGCCGCCATCGGCGGCCGAGTAGCTGTACTGCATGCCGGCTTCGTCATGGCTGAGCAGCGTCTCGTCGACCTCGCCGCCGCCGTGCAGCTTGATGCGGCGCACCGAGCCCGGCGCATTGCCCTTGTCGGCCGGGCATTCGGCCACCGGCGGCAGCCAGTCCTTGAGCGCGTCGAAGTTGCGGATCCTGGCCCACACCGCGCTGGCCGGCGCGTCGATGGTGATCTTGTCGTAGGCGCTGAGCTTGCTCGCGGAAGTCGTCATGGTCATGGTCTCCTTGTGTTGGGTGCCCGGTCCGGGCGGCCTACGGACTGGCGCGCCGCAGCATCACCTGGGTGTGGAACTTCAGGTCCTGGTTGTCGACGATCTCGGCGCGCAGCTCGCCGTCGCTGCGCGGCAGCACGTAGAAGCGGAAATTCGGGTTCTCGCTGATGGCGAAATCGAGGTCGGCCGCCAGCACCGTGCGGCCGTCCAGCGTGACCTTCAACTCGCGCACGAAGTGCGGCGGCGAATAGAGCCGGCTCACCGGATCGAGCGCCAGGCCCGAGCTGTTCGGGTGGCTGATCATGAGCTGCACCAGCTGCGGTGCGCCCGGTGCGGCCGGCGGCTGCACCTGCAGCCGCATGCGCCCGAGCGTGGCCTGCGCCGCTTTCAGGTCCTTGCTGGGCGGCGCCGAGCAGCCACCCGAGGCCTTGACGAAACCCAGAGCCATCTGGAACTGGCCGTCGCCGGTCTGCGCAATGGCGCGCACGTGCGTGTATTCGTCGATGCGCACGCGCGTTTCCAGGTCGGCGCGCCCGCTCTCGGGCGTGAACTCGAACACCCCCGCCAGCGGCGACGGGTTGTTGTCGATGATGAGCCAGAGTTTCTCGATGGTGGTGGCGGGCGAGGACGCGGGCGGCCGGGTCTGGATGGCCACGGGCACGATGGCCGCGTCCTCCGCGCGCGCCGGCAGGACGAGGCTGAACCAGTCGGCCGCGGGCGCGATCGGGCGCGACTGGAACAGGCTCGCCCGCAGCTTCTGCCAGACCGGGTTGGCCTCGGGGTTGTCGGCGGTCTTGAGCTGCGCGCCGGCGGGGCGCCAGGCCGCGAGCAGGGCGCCGGCGCCCGCGGCGCGCAGCCAGGCGCGGCGCCGTTGCTCGGCAGGCCCCGTCACGGGCGCGCTCCCGTGGCGGCGCCAGGGCCGGCGGGCGCGGGAGGCGATGGCGCTGGCGCGTTGTCTTCCCACTCCAGCTCGGCGTAGGCGGCCGTGACGTTGCGGCGGTGGAAACGGTCGGCCAGCAGCCATGGCGCGCCGCCGGGCACGCCGATGCGCTCGACGGCCTGCGGCAGGCTCAGCCCCTCGCGGAGGGCCGTGCGCACGGCGCGCAGCAGGCTGTCCAGGTAGGCGAATTGCGCGTCGAACGCAGCGCGGCCGTCGCCATCGGCCGGCCCGTGGCCGGGCACGACCAGCGACGCCGGCACCTGGCGCAACTCGGCCATCGCCGCCAGCCAGCCGCGCAGGCTGCCGTCCAGGGCGGGCATGTGGCGCACGAACAGCAGATCGGACGCGAACAGCGTGCGGGTCTGCGGGTCGTACACGGTCAGGTCGTTGTCGGTGTGCGCCGTCGGCCAGGCGCGCAGGTCGAGCACGCGGCCACCCAGGTCGAGCTGCGCCGTGCGCTCGACCGCGATGTCGGGGTACACCAGGTCCCGTGCTTCCAGCCGCAGCCCGAAATCGCGCGCTAAGGCGTTCAGGTAGGACGTTGCACGCGCTGCCAGCGCCGGCGCCAGGCGGGCGCTGGCGACGAAGCGGGGAGGCGGCTCGGCGCCGCTACGGAAGGCCACGTTGCCCAGCAGGTGATCCGGATGCGCGTGCGTGTTGATGACGTAGCACACCGGCAGCGGCGTGGCGCGCGCAACTGCCGCGCGCAGCGCCTCGCCGACCGCTGGCGTGCCGCCGGTGTCGATCACGGCGACGCAGCGGCTGCCCGTCACGAAGGCCAGATTGGCCACGTCGCCGCCATTTTCAGGCGCCCAGTCCTGCAGCATGCCGAAGTGCACGAACACGCCGGGCCGCACCTCGGTCACGGCCAGCGCGGCCGTAGCGGCGCCGGCCGCCACGGCCGCGGCGGCAGGCGCCATCAGCATCGCCGCCAGGGCGCCCGCGAGCAGCCGGGCGCGCCAGGCGCCTTGCGGCTTGCGGGGGCGGCCGGGCATGCATGCCTCCTAGCGCGGCTCCGGGAGGATGAAGCAGGACTTTTCGGCTTTGGACACGAGCTCCTTGTAGCGCTTGACCTGCGGTTCGTAGGACGGCACGTCACGGATCGCGCCGCCACGTTCGCCGCCGATGGACATCGCCTTGACGATGGTGCTCATCGTCACGTAGTCCTGGTACTTGACGCTCGCGGCGAGCTTGTCGAGCGTGCAGGCGCACTTGTTGGTCATCTCGAAGACCGGCCCGGGGTGGGCGGTCATGCACTCCTGCACGTACAGCACGCGATCCACAGTGGGGAAATCGTTGGCAGGCGGCGCGGCGGCCGGCTTGGCGCGCGGCGCCGCCGGTGCGGCGAACGCGCCCGCACAAGCGCCCAGCGCCACGAGCAGCAGGGCGCAGGCGCGCGGACGGATCGATGGCATGGGCATGGGTGTTCCTTGCAGTTGCCGCGTCTTTCAGGGCCTGGTCGTGGACGGTGGCATGGACGGCGGGGTCTGGGCGCCCTCGATCAGCATTTCCTCCTGCATCAGCGGCGCGGCATTGCCGCCGGCGGCGTCGATGCGCGCGCGGATGGCATACAGGCCACCGGGCACCGCATCGGACATGTAGAAGGCGTAGTGCTTGCCGGCCAGCTTCTCGAAGCGTGCGCGGTTCGGATCGTCGGCGTAGGGCGCGATGGTGAATTCCCGGACCGCGACGTTGGCGCCCCGGTAGGGCAGCGTCAGCGCGCGCATGGTGGCGCCCTGGTAGACGGCCATGCGGATGCGCTTGCGAAAGTAGTTCGGCTGGCCGCCCGTCAGGCGCTGCATCTCGCGGATGTCACGCTCCAGGAAATACATCAGCGCCGGGTTGCCCTGGGCGTTGTCGACCTCCGGCAGCTTGAGGGCGCGATCGCCGCCGAGAAAGCGTGCGGCCACCGCGCAGCATTGCCCGTCCTCGCGGGCCTTCAGGTCGAGCTTCACGCTGTCGTCGAACGGGGCTTCCAGCGTGCCGCTCTTGCGGAAGGTGTAGTCCAGCGTCAACGGCGGGTGCAGCGTGACCAGCGGCGTGCCCAGGAACAGCGCCTTCTCGGCCTCCGAGAAGTCGTTGGCCGCGCCCGCAGGCGTGCACGCCAGCAGCCATGCCGCGGCCAGCGCCGGCCCGGCGAGCAGCGACGCGGTTGCCCGGCGGAAGTCGAAGGCGGCAATGGTCATCGCGCGCGCGGTTGCAGCCCGTGCCTACTGCCTGGGCGTCTCGAAGGACGCATCGACCTGCGGCACGGCGAACTCGGCCAGGATGGCCTGGATCTGCGCGCGGTTGGCCTCGATGAGGCCCTCGACCTGCTGCTTCCATTCGCGCTCGCCGTAGCGCACGCCCATTGCCATCTGGTAGTCGAACTGCACCCCGCGCTCGGACTTGAGCGGCACCACCGTCAGCGCGGGCGACTTGACGCGCCTGGCGTAGTAGCCGGCGATCGGGCCCCAGACGATGGCGGCGTCGAGCTTGCCGCTGGCCAGGTCGTTCTCGATGATCTGACCCGGGTACTGGGCCGGGTCGGCGTTCATGATCTTGTAGGGCACGCCCCGATCGACCAGGTTGTGCTTGTTGAGCCACGCCGATGCGGGCGAAGCGTCGTACAACCCGATGCGCAGCTTGGCGAGCACGGCCGGGTCGAGCTTGAGGAAGTCCTCGCCCGACCTGACGCCGTCGAGACCCTTGCCCTGGGGAAACACCAGCGCGTAGGTGGAGTGGTAGTAGGGCTTGGTGACCGAAACCTGGTCGTAGCCGGCCGGCACGCCCATCACGATGTCGCAGGGGTAGTCCTGCCCCGGCAGCTTGAAGCGCAGCGTGTTGCGGATGAAGGCCAGGCGCTGCGGGAAGGAGTAGTACACCACCGGCAGCCCCATCGACTTGCCGAACACCTCGGCGATCCGGTTCTCGATGCCCTCGCCCTTCGTGTTGGAGAAGGGCAGGTTGTTCGGGTCCTGGCAGACGCGCAGCGCCGTGCGCGGCGCCGGCGCTTCCTGCTGCGCCGCCGCATTCCACGCAGCGGCCGCCAGCGCCAGGGCCATGGCGCCGCGGGCGCAACGGGTTGCTGAGGCAGTCATTGGGGTAGTTCTTCGACCTTCGCCCGGGTGATCGTGCCGTCCGAGCGGCCCTTGAGGTACATGTAAAGCTGGTTGATGTTCTGCATCACCACGGGGCTGTTGCCGAAGCTCTGCATGCCTTTCTCCAGCCGCCCGTCGCGAACGGTCTTGATGAAGTCGTCCTTGGACAGCGTCTTGAGGCTGTTGACCAGCGACGGACCGACCAGGCCCTCCTGGTTGGCGCCGTGGCAGCGGTCGCACGCCGCCGCGCGCCAGGCCCGGAAGCCCTTCATCGTCTCGCTGTCGACCTTGTAGCCGTCGACCACTTTCGCCTTGTCCTCTGAATGTGCGGCGCCTGCAATGCAAAAGATCGCGCAAGCACCCAGCAATGCCTTTTTCCAACTCATCGGTTCTTGATCCATGTTATTGAAGGAATGGCAGACGGCTTGCGTGAGGCATGCCGTCTCCCCGGATCAGGCCGGCGCAAACCCGGCGCTGGAATGCGGGTGCCGGAGTGGGCTGTCCGGCACGCGCACTTGTCTCCTGACGCTTTCAGTTCGGCAGGGCGAAGACGGTCAATGATCCTCCGAGTTCGGTGTACTGGTTGAGTTCGCGGTACCCGCCCACGGCGCCGAGGCCGTCCGTGTCCTTGTCCAGGCCTGCCGCCATGCCGATGCCGGCCCAGCCGCCGATGCCCGAGAACACGCCCATGTACTGCTTGCCCTTGTGCTCGTAGGTGAACACGTTGCCGATGATCCCCGAGGGCGTCTTGAACTTGAACAGTTCCTTGTTGATGTCCTTCTTGTCGACGCACTTGAGGTAGCCCTCGAGCGTGCCGAAGCAGGACAGCCCGCCGGCGGTGTTGAGCACGCCGCTCCAGACCGAGAACTTCTCCGGCTTCGTCTGCACGATCTTGCCGTTGCCCGCGTCCCAGGCGATCACGTTGCCCATGCCGCCGTGGCTTCCCGGGGCAGGGAACATCGACAGCGTGGCGCCCACGTAGGGCTGGCCGGCGGTGTACTCGACCTTGAACGGCTCGTAGTCCATGCACACGTGGTTGGTCGGCACGTAGAACAGCTTGGTCTCGGGGTCGAACGCCGCCGGCTGCTGGTCCTTGGTGCCCAGCGCGGCCGGGCAGATGCCCTTGGTGTTGACGTCCGGCCCGCCCTTGGCGGTGGAGTACTTGGCCACCACCTGCGGGCGGCCGGTCTTCATGTCGACGTGGGTGGCCCAGTTGACCTGCGGGTCGTACTTTTCGGCGACCAGCAGCGCGCCGGACACGCGGTCGAGCGTGTAGCCGAAGCCATTGCGGTCGAAGTGCACCAGCGCCTTGGTCGGCTTGCCCTTGACGTCGATGTCGGCCAGGATCATCTCGTTGACGCCGTCGAAGTCCCATTCGTCATACGGGGTCATCTGGTAGGCCCACTTGGCCATGCCGGTGTCGACGTCGCGCGCGAAGATGGTCATCGACCACTTGTTGTCGCCAGGACGCTGCGCCGGGTTCCAGGTCGACGGATTGCCCGTGCCGTAGTAGACGAGGTTGAGCTCCTTGTCGTAGCTGAACCAGCCCCACGTGGTGCCGCCGCCGATCTTCCACTGGTCGTCCTTCCAGGTCTTGAGCGACGAGTCCTTGCCCACCGGCGCCATCTTGCCGTCGGTCCAGGTCATGGTCTTGTCGGGGTCCATCAGCATCTCGGCGTCGGGGCCGGTGCTGAAGGCCTTCCAGACCTGCTTGCCGGAGTTCAGGTCGTAGGCGGCCAGGAAGCCGCGCACGCCCCACTCGCCGCCGCTGATCCCGGTGATGACCTTGTCCTTGAAGACGTGCGGCGCGTTGGTGTTCACGGCGCCGAGCTTCGGATCGCCGTTCTTGACTGTCCACAGCACTTTCCCGGTCTTGGCATCGAAAGCCACCAGGTTGCTGTCGGCCTGCTGCAGGATGATCTTGCCTTCGGCGTAGGCCAGGCCGCGGTTGACCGTGTCGCAGCACATCTGCGGGATCACGGCAGGGTCCTGCTTGGGCTCGTATTTCCAGACGATCTTCTGCGTGTTCAGGTCGATCGCGAAGACCTTGTTGGGAAACGGCGAGTGCAGGTACATCATGTCGCCGATGACCAGCGGCGAGCCTTCGTGCCCGCGCAGCACGCCGGTGGAGAACGTCCACGCGACCTGCATCTTGCCGACGTTGCCGGCGTTGATCTGATCGAGCTTGCTGTAGCGCTGGTTGTACATGTCCCCAGCCTGCACAGCCCAGTTCTTCGAGTCGGCGATGTTCTTCTCGACATCCGCATTGGCCAAGGCCAGCGTCGGAACCACGAGTAACGCCCCGGCAAGCCAACGCCATGGGCGCGCCCGGAATAGCCCGCAAATTCGCATGGAAGTCTCCTTGTTCTGAAGCCAACAGCCCGCCCGCGCGGAAGCGCCGAAAGGGCGACCGCCGCGCCCCGGTGAGGGCGCCGGCATCTGCCCCAAATGCAAGTTGCGCGCCCGCGCCGCGTTAGGTGGAAACCCTATTGAAGACGTGCATCGGCGCGATGAACGTCGGGCCTTCGCGGACGGTTGCGCCACGGGCGGTTTTCCCTTGACACCGCACCGGGTTCCGCGCTCTCGTAGGGGTTGCTGCGCCGGATTTGTGGCAACCACTTTCGACACAGAGTGTTTCACCGGCAGGCCGCCTGGCACACGTCCCGGACACGCTGTCCCACGGGCGTGACTCGCGGCCCGTCTATTGCTTGATCGGCTCCATCTCATGCCATTGACGCCCGAACCGACGACCATGCTGCGCACCGCCGGCCTGACCAAGCGCTACGGCGCGCGGGCGGCGTTGCAGAACCTGTCGGTCAGCCTGTCGGCGGGGCAGTTCGTGGCGCTGCTCGGCCCCAACGGCGCGGGCAAGTCCACGCTGTTCCAGGTGCTCACCGGGCTGTTCGCGGCCGACGAGGGCGAGGTGGAGGTAGCCGGCCATTCGATGGCGCGTGCGGCTACCGCGGCACTGCGCCATATCGGCGTGGTGTTCCAGCAGTTGTCGCTCGACCTCGACCTGAGCGTGCGCCGAAACCTGCTGTTCCAGGCCGACCTGCACGGGCTGCCGCGCCGGCTCGCCGCCGAGCGCATCCAGGCCGGTTGCGCGCGCCTGGGCATCGAGGCCGACCTCGATCGCCGCGTGCGCGAACTGTCCGGCGGCAACCGGCGCAAGGTGGAGCTGGTGCGCGCCTGGCTGCACCAGCCGTCGGTACTGCTCATGGACGAGGCCACGGTGGGGCTGGACCCGCGTTCGCGCCAGGACCTGCTGCGCGCCATCCACGCCGACGTGCGCGAGCGCGGCGTCTGCGTGCTGTGGGCGACGCACATGGTCGAAGAGGCCGGCGGAGCCGACCGGGTGCTGGTGCTGCACAAGGGCGCGCTGCTGGCCGACGGCACGCCGGCGCAGGTGACCGAGGCGCTGGGCGGGCCCACGCTGGAGGCCGGCTTCATCGCGCGCACGAGCGACGAACGCAACGCCAGGAACAAGGAGACCGTGACATGAGTACAACGAGGAAACGACCTGCATCGCGCGCGGTGCGCCTGGCCGCGTCCATGCTGGGCGGCCTGTGCCTGGCCGGGGCGGCGCTGGGGCAGGGCACGGCGTACGTCTCCAGCGAGAAGGATCCGGCGATCACGCTGATCGACCTGGGAACGCTGACCGTCAAGGGCACCATTCCCACGTGCAAGCGGGGCCGCCACATCCAGCTGACGGCGCAGGGGCAGATCATGCTGGCCTGTACCGAATCCAATGCGGCAGACGTGATCGACCCGGCCACCGGCAAGTCGGTGCGGCGCATTCCGCTGGGCGACGAGCCCGAGGCCTTCGACCTGTCGCCGGACGGCAGGACGATCTACGTGTCGAACGAGGACGAGGGCGCGGTCAGCTTCATCGATTCGGCCAACGGCAAGGTCCTCAAGACCATCAAGGTCGGCCAGGAGCCCGAAGGTGTCAAGGTCAGCGCGGACGGCGGCACGCTGTACGTCACCTCCGAGGTGGCGAGCCTGGTGCACGTCATCGACGTGGCCAGCGCCAAGGTGGTGAAGAACGTGAAGGTCGGCAAACGCCCGCGCCGCATGGCCTTCACGCCCGACGGCAAGGAGCTGTGGGTCAGCAACGAGCTCGACGCCAGCGTCAGCATCATCGACACCGCCACCCGGGCCGTGACCGGCACGCTGAAGTTCCAGGTCAAGGGTGCGCGCAGCGAGGACATCACGCCGGTGGGCATCCAGATGTCGCGCGACGGCAAGCGCGCGTTCGTGGCGCTGGGGCGGGCCAACCACGTCGCCTTCGTCGACGTGCCGCAGCGCAAGGTCACCGACCTGGTGCTGGTGGGCAAGCGGGCCTGGAACGTGACGCTCGACAAGGCCGAGGCGCGGCTGTACGTGGTCAACGGCCTGAGCGACGACGTCACGGTCGTCGACGTCGCGGCCGCCAAGCCGATCAAGAGCATTCCGGTCGGGCGCGTGCCCTACGGCCTGGTGGTGGTCGAATGAACCGTACGGCCCGTTGCGCGGCGTCGGCGCTGCTGGCGCTGGGGCCGGTGGCGTTCGCCGCGGCCGCCACGCTGAAGGCCACGCTGCTCGTGCCGGACCCGGATGCGCGGATGGACCGCTCGCGCCTGGAGCGCCATTACCTCGGCCACTCCGGCGGCCCGGCCGGCGATGGCCTGCAGGTGGCGCTGGAGGAGGGGCAGTTCGAGCTGCAGGCGGTCGATGCCGCCGTCGAGCTGGAGACGAAGACGGCCGATTCGGCCGCGGCGGCGCGCAGCGCGGCGCAGGCGGCCGAGAAGGCGGGCGCGGCGGTGCTGGTGACGGACCTTCCGGCCGACTGGACGCTGGCCGCGGCCGACGCCGTGAAGGTGCCCGTGCTCAACGTCGGCGAGGCCGCCGACCGCCTGCGCGAGCAGGACTGCCGGTCGCAGCTGTTTCACATCCTGCCCAGCGAACGCATGCGCGCCGACGCGCTGGCGCAGACCCTGGTCTCGCGCAAGTGGACCAAGGTGCTGCTGCTGGTCGGCCCGAGCCCGCAGGACCAGCTTCGGGCGGCCGCTGCGCAGGCCTCGCTCAAGCGCTACGGCCTGCAGGTGGTGGCCAGCAAGTCGTTCAAGCTCTCGGGCGACCCGCGCGAGCGCGACCTGGCCAATCCGCTGCTGCTGACGGCGGGCAGCACCTACGACGCGGTGTGGGTGGTCGACAGCGACGGCGAGTTCGCGCGCGGGCTGCCCTACCGCACCGTGCTGCCGCGTCCCGTGGTGGGCGACGCGGGGCTGGTGGCGCTGGCCTGGCATGCGCAGTTCGAGCGCTATGGCGCGCCGCAGGTGTCGCGCCGTTTCGCCAAGGCCGTCGGCCGGCCCATGACGGCGAACGATTGGGCCGCCTGGATGGCCGGCAAGGCGCTGGTCGCCGTCGCCACCGCGGCGCCCAAGGGGCCTGCGGCGGCCTGGGCCAAGGCGCTCGGCGCGACCCCGCTGGACGGATCCAAGGGCACCTCGCTGAGCTTTCGGCCGTGGGACGGGCAGCTGCGCCAGACGCTGCTGCTCACCGACGGGCAGGGCGTGATCTCGCAGGCGCCCGTCGAAGGCCTGCTGCACCCGAGCAACGTGCTGGACACGCTGGGCGCCGACGCCCCGGAGAAGAAGTGCAAGACGATGCCCTGATCCAGCCGCCGGCCGTGCCGGCGCAGCCCGCGCGCCGCGCCGCGCTGCCGCACGCCCTGCAGGGCATGCGGGCGATCGTCGTGCGCGAGCTGTTCAAGTTCTCGCAGCAGACCGGCCGGCTGGTGTCTGCGCTGGTGCGGCCGCTGCTGTGGCTGGCGGTGTTCGCGGCCGGCTTTCGCAACGTGTTCGGCGTCGCGATCGTCGAGCCGTACGACACCTACATTCCCTACGACGTCTACATCGCGCCGGGCCTGGTGGGCATGGTGCTGCTGTTCAACGGCATGCAGTCGTCGCTGGCCATGGTGTACGACCGCGAGATGGGCCTGATGCGGCTGCTGCTCACCGCGCCGCTGCCGCGCGCCTGGCTGCTGTTCTGCAAGCTCTGCGCGACCGCGTTGCTGTCGGTGCTGCAAGCGCTGGCGTTCGTGCTGGTCGCCGCGCTGCTGGGCACCGAGCTGCCGGTGTTCACGCTGGGCGGTCTGCACGCGCTGCTGGCGCTGGCCTGCGGCGCCCTGATGCTGGGCGCGCTGGGCCTGCTGCTGTCGGTCTACATCAAGCAGCTGGAGAACTTCGCCGGCACGATGAACTTCGTCATCTTCCCGATGTATTTCATGTCCACGGCGCTCTATCCGCTATGGAAGCTGCAGGAGTCGGGCGCCGAATGGGTCTATCAGCTCGCGCGCTTCAACCCGTTCACCCAGGCGGTCGAGTGGATGCGCTTCGCGCTCTACGGCAAGGACCCGGGCGCGGCGCCGTGGATCGTGCTGGGCTGCCTGGCGGCCTTCTTCCTGCTGGCTTGCTGGGGCTACGACCCGCAGCGCGGCTTCGGCGGCCTGACCAGGCGGGGCGGCCCGTGAACCGCGACCGGCGCCGCTGGCTGGCCGGCGGCGCGGCAGCGCTGGCCCTGGGCGGCGTGACGCTCGGGCCGCCGGTGGGCGCGTGGACCGGCGAGCCCTTTCCGTCACGCCCCGTCACGATGTGGGTGCCCTGGGCCGCGGGCGGGGCGACCGACCTGTCGCTGCGCCTGCTGGCCGAACTGGCGGCGCCGGCGCTCGGCCAGCCGGTGATCGTCGCCAATCGCCCCGGCGCCGGCGGCACGCTGGCCATGCCGGTGCTGACGCAGGCCGAGCCCAACGGCTACACCATCGCGCAGATGCCGCAGCCGGTCTTCCGCGCCCCGTTCGTCACCAAGGTGCTGTGGGACCCGGTGCGAGACGTTACGCCGATCATCCAGGTCTCGGGCGTGACCTTCGGCGTGCTGGTGCGCGCCGCCAGCCCGCTGCGCGCCATGGACCAGCTGTTCGCCTTCGCGCGCTCGCGCCCGGGCGAGCTGACCATCGCCACCAACGGCATCGGCACCACGCCGCACCTGGTGCTCGAGACCCTGTTCACCGAGCGCGGGCTGCGCTACATCCACGTGCCCTACAAGGGCACGTCCGAACTGACGCTGGCGGTCGAGTCGGGGCAGGTCATGGTGGGCGTCAACTCCACCGGCTTCGGGCCCGAGGTGGACGCCGGGCGCCTGCGCCTGCTGGCGACGCTGGGCCAGGAGCGCTCCCGGCGCTGGTCGCAGGTGCCGACGCTGCGCGAGCTGGGCTACGGCATCGTCGCCATGTCGCCCTACGGCCTGTCCGGCCCGCGGGGGCTGCCCGACGAGGTGGTGAAGGTGCTGCACGACGCCTTCAGGCAGGCGATGTTCGACCCGCGCTTCATCGAGGACCTGGCGCGCTACGACCAGGAGGTCACCTACCTCGGGCCGCACGACTACGCGCGGGCCTGCCGCGAAGAGTACGAGCGCGAGCGGGCGGCGGCCGAGCGCATGAAGAACACCCGCAGCACGGGCAGTTGACGACACCGGAGACACCGATGAACCGTGACGATGCCCTGATGAGCGACTGGCGGGCGCGCGCGCTGCGGCTCGAGGCCGAGGTCGCCAGGGCGGTGGTCGGCCAGGCGCGGGCCATCCGCCTGATCAATACCGCCGTGTTCGCGCGCGGCCACGTGCTGCTGCAGGGCGACGTGGGGGTGGGCAAGACCACGCTGCTGCGCGCCTTCGCGCAGGTGCTGGGCGGCGATTTCGCCCGCATCGAGGGCACCATCGACCTGATGCCCGGCGACCTGGTCTACTACACCTACATCAGCGCCGATGGCAAGCCGGCGGTCGAGCCTGGGCCGCTGATCCGGCACGGCGAGAGCCTGGCGATCTTCTTCTTCAACGAGATCAACCGGGCGCGCCCGCAGGTGCATTCGCTGCTGCTGCGCGTGATGGCCGAGCGCAGCGTGTCCGCGTTCAACCGCGAGTTCCGCTTCCCGCACCTGACGGTCTTTGCCGACCGCAACCGGGTCGAGCGCGAGGAGACTTTCGAGATCTCGGCCGCCGCGCGCGACCGCTTCATGCTCGAGGTGGCGATCGACGCGCCGGCCGGCGACGCCGAGCGCCGCACGCTCATGGTGGAGCCGCGCTTTCACGACACCGAGCGGCTCATCGGCGACCTGGGCGGCGCGCTGGTCGACCACCGCGAGCTCAACCAGGTGGGCGAGCTGATCCAGCGTGGCGTGCAGGCGTCGGAGGCATTGCAGGCCTATGCCCTGCACCTGTGGAGCGCGACGGCGGCGCCGGCCGACTTCGGCGTGCGCCTGCCGGATCTGGATACCGCGCAACTGATGTTGGCCGGGGCCAGCCCGCGCGGCATGAGCCTGCTGCTGCGCGCAGCGCGGGTGGCCGCCTGGCTGGACGGGCGCGGGCATGTCACGCCCGAGGATGTCCAGGCCGTGTTCGAGCCGGCCATCGCGCATCGCCTGTGCTACCAGCCGGTGTACGAGATGCGCCGCCAGGACATCTCGCCGCGCCTGATGCGCGCCATCGTGTCGAGCGTTGCGGCGCCGTGAGCCCGGCCATGCGAGGAGACCCGCGATGATGCAGCCGCCATCGGTGCCGCAGGAGCTTCACTACCGCATGGGTTCGCCGGCGCCGGGCCATTTCCCCGGGTCGCACCGCAGCACGCGGGGCGAGGGCGGCTTCGAGTTGCGCGGGCATGCGCCGCTGCTCGACGTGCCCGACGCGCGGCGCCTCGACCTGCACGCCAGCCTGCGCGATCCCTTCGGCCAATGGGTGGTCCGCGTCTACAGCCAGCGCAAGGCGATCCAGGTGGTGCTGGTGGCCGACCTGTCGGCGTCGATGGGCTTCGCCGCCACGCGCCGCAAGCTGGACGTGATGGCCGATCTTGTCGACAGCCTGGCCTGGTCGGCCTGGCGCCAGGGCGACAGCTTCGGCTTCATCGGCTGCGACGGCGAGGTGCGCGAGGACCTGCTGCAGCCGCCCACGCGCGTGCGCGGCGTGGGTGCCGCGCTGGCGGGCCGGCTGCGCGCGCTCGATCTGCAAGGCACGTCGGCCGACGCGCTGGCCCTGGCTGCCGTGCACCTGGGACGGCAGCGTTCGCTGGTGTTCCTGGTGTCCGACTTCCACCTGCCGCTGCCGCGTGTGGAGGCCGTGCTGGCGTCGCTGGCCCATCACGAACTGGTGCCGGTGGTGTTGTGGGACCCGGTGGAATTCGACCTTCATGCGCGCAGCGGACTGGTGCGCGTGCGCGACCCGGAAGGCGGGGCGCCCAGGCTGGTGTGGTGGCGCCCCTGGCTGCGCGAGAAGTGGCAGGCCGCGAGAGACGCCCGCCGCGCGGCGCTGCTGCAGGTCTTCGAGAAATACCGGCGCAGGGCCCACTTCATCGAGGGCGCCTATGACGCCGACGCGCTCACGCGCCATTTCCACACCTAGGACGCACATGAAAGCCGGCGCGCGCACCTGCTGGGCCGCCTTGCCGGGCTGGCTGGCCGCGGCCGCCTGCGCGGCACAGCTGGACCTGCGCACGCAGGAGCCGCGCGCCTTCGGCTGGCAGCTCGGCGACGTGGTGGCGCGCACCGTCACGGTCGACGTGCCGGACGGACTGGTGCTCGACGAGGACAGCGTGCCCCGCCCCGGCGCGCGGGGGCGCGCCCTCGAATTGCGCAGCGTCACGCGGCTCGACGGCGGGATCGACGGCGGGCGGCGCCACGAATTGAGGCTGGCCTACCAGGTCTTCCTGTCGCCGCGCGAGCCGCGCGTGCTGGAGATGCCCAGCTTCCGCCTGCGCTTCCAGGGGCAGCCGCGGGCGCAGGAACTGCTGGTCGAAGCCTGGCCCGTGACGGTGTCGCCGCTGGTGCCGGCGGACGCGCCGAGCCGGCGCGGCCTGGGCGAACTGCGCCCCGACGCGGCCCCGCCGCTGCTCGACACCCGGCCGGCCAGGCTGAGACTGGCGGGCTACGGCGTCGCGGCGCTGCTGCTGCTGGGTTGGCTCGCGCACGTGTACGTCGGCCTGCCGTGGTGGACGCGCAGGCACCGGCCCTTCACCATGGCCTGGCGCCAGGTGCGCACGCTGGCGCCGGACACGCCGCCGGGCCAGTGGCAGCAGGCCTTGCGCGAAGTGCATGGCGCGCTGGACAGGAGCATGGGCGAGGTGTTCTTCGAGCAGGACATCGACCGCTTCGTGCGCCGGCGTCCGCAGTTCGCGCCCTTGCGCGGCGAGCTGGCCGCCTTCTTCCAGGCCTCGCGCCACGAGTTCTTCGGCGAGGGCCGGGGCCCGGCCGACCGGCGCTGGCTGGTCGAGTTCTGCCGCCGCTGCCGCGATGCCGAAAGGGGTGCGGCATGAAACCCGCGGCCGGGTGCCCCGAAGGCAATGCTGCAGCGCGCCGCGCGAGGCCTGCGCCATGAGCTTCGACGACCCGCGCTGGCTCTGGCTGCTGCCGCTGGCGGCCCTGCCGCTGCTGCGCGAGCCCGGCCTCGCGTTCGGCAACGCCTGGGTGGCGCTGGCGCCGCGCGACCGCGCTTCGGCGCTGCTGGCGTGGGGGCTGCGCATCGTCGGCGTCCTGGCGCTGGCGGCGCTCGTGGTCGGGCTGGCGGGTCCGTATCGGCCGGAATACGGCGTCGAGCGTGTCGGGCGGGGCGCCGAGATCGTGCTGGTGCTCGACCGCAGCCGCAGCATGGACCAGGGCTTTGCCGGCGCCCGCCCGCCGCCGGCGCTTGCGCGCGGCACGGGACCCGAGGTGATCGACTACTACATGGGCCGCTCGCCGGGCCGGCAGCGCGAGTCCAAGGGCAAGGTCGCGCGCGAGCTGCTGTCCGAATTCGTCAGCCGGCGCAAGGACGACCGCTTCGGCGTGATCGTCTTCAGCACGCTGCCGATCCGCGTGCTGGAGTTCACCCAGAAGAGCGACGCGGTGCAGGCCGCCATTGCCGCCGGCGACGTCGGCCGGGGCCTGTCGGAGACCAACATCGGCCTGGCGCTGGAGGAAGCGCTGGGCTCCTTCGCCGAGCGCCCCTACGCCGGCTCGCGCATCGTCATGCTGGTGTCCGACGGCGGCGACCGCCTCGACCCGGGCGCGCGCGAGCGCATCGCCTACCTGGCGCGCAAGCACCGCGTGGCCATCTACTGGATCTACCTGCGCTCGGCCAACAGCCCGGGCCTGGTACTGGAACAAGGCGAGGCGGCCGCCAGCGTGGACACGGTGCCCGAGTACGCGCTGCACCGCTTCTTCGGATCGCTCGAGACGCCTTACCGCGCCTACGAAGCCAGCGACCCGGAGGCGCTCAAGCGGGCCATCGACGAGGTGGACCGCCTGGAGAAGCTGCCCATCACCTACCTGGACACCATGCCGCGGCGCGACCTGTCGGGGCACATGTTCGGCGTCGCGCTCGGCGCTGTCGTGCTGCTGCTGGCGGCGAGCCTGGCGGAGATCCGGCGATGGGCCTGAATGCGCGGCGGCTGACGCTCGGCGCGATGGCGCTGCTGGCGCTGGTGTGCGCGGCGGCCGCCATCGACGGCGTGTTCCTGGCGCGGCAGACGCGCTGGAACGAGGTGATCGCGTCCGGCACCTTCCCGGCAGACGACAGGCGCGCGCCGCCGCAGGTGATGTTCGCGCGGGCGCGCGCGCTGGCCGCAGGCGGCGCCGACGCGGCGCGCGAAGACGCCGCGCTGCGCCTGTACCGCAGCCTGGAGGGCGATTCGCCGCTGGGGCAGGCGGCACGCTTCAACAGCGCCAACCTGCTGATGCGCCAGGCCATCGCGGTGCAGGGCGGCGGCGAGCCGGGCAAGGCGATCGCGCTGATCGAGCTGGCCAAGGAGGGCTACCGCAACGTGCTGCGCGTCGATCCGCAGCACTGGGACGCGCGCTACAACCTCGAGCGGGCCCAGCGGCTGCTCGCCGACCCCGAGGAGCTGGACGCGGCGCCGCCGGAAGTCCAGCGCAACGCCGAGCGCGCCGCCACCACCATGCGCGGCTATTCGCCGGGCTTGCCATGACCGCGCCCGGCGACGGCCCGCGCGCGTGGTGGCGGCCCGGCGGCGGGCGCTGGCTGCTCGCCGCCGCGGCCTTGCTGCTGGCGGCCGCGCTGTTCGATCCGGGCGTGACGATGGAACGCGACCGCTTCGACCACGTGGTGGTGCTGGATGTGACGCAGAGCATGAACGTGACCGACGCGCAGATCGACGGCCGTCCGGTGTCGCGCCTCGATCTCGCCAGGCATGCGCTGCGCGGTGCGTTGCTGCGCCTGCCATGCGGCTCCAAGGTCGGGTGGGCGATCTTCACCGAGTACCGGTCGTTGCTGCTGTTCGCCCCGATCGAGGTCTGCGGCCACCTGGACGAGTTGCGCGCGACGCTGGCGCGCATCGACTCGCGCATGGCGTGGTCGGGCAACAGCGAGGTGGCCAAGGGGCTGCACAGCGCGATCGGCATTGCCCGCGACCTGCCCGAGAAGCCCACGCTGGTGTTCGTCACCGACGGGCACGAGGCGCCGCCGCTGAGCCCGTCGTACCGGCCCAGGTTCGACGACAAGCCCGGCGAAGTGCCCGGGCTGATCGTCGGCGTGGGTGACCGCGTGCCGTCGCCGATTCCCAAGCGCGATCCGCAGGGCCGGCCGCTGGGGTTCTGGCGCGCCGACGAGGTGATGCAGACCGACCCGCACAGCCTGGGCCGCGGCGCCAGCGTGCAGGGCGAGAAGATGGTGGACGGCCCGGCCGACGGCGTCGCGGCCGCGCCTGCGCTGGGCGCCACGCCCGGCATGGAGCACCTGTCGGCGCTGCGCGAAGGGTACCTGCAGCGCCTGGCCGGCGAGCAGGGCATGGCCTACCTGCGACTGCAGGCGCCCGAAGACCTGGCGCGGGCGCTGACGGCGCCGGCGCTGGCCCGGCCGCTGCCGGCGCACGCCAGCGGCCGCGCCGCGCTGGCGGCACTCGCCCTGTGCCTGCTGGCGGCGCGCTATGCGTTGCCGTGGCTGCGCCGCCCGGCGCGAAAGACCAGCGTGTCGAAGAAGTAGAACTCCGCGTCCAGCGCCCACCGGATGTTGGCCGCCTGGCGAAAGCCGTGCTGTTCCCCTGCGAACAGCGTGTACTGCGCGGTGATGCCCTTGCGGCGCAGGGCCGACACCATCGCCTCGGTCTGGCTCGGGGGCACGACCCGGTCCTGCGCGCCCTGGAAGAAGACCACCGGCGCGGACATCCGGTCGGCATGGCGCACCGGTGAGCGTTCGGCCCAGTCCGACGGCGCGATCAGCCAGTCGAGATAGCGCGATTCGAACTTGTGCGTGTCCCGCGCCAGGGCCTGTGGATCGCTGACGCCGTAGTGGCTGGCGCCGGCGCCGAACAGGCCGCGCACCGCGGCGTCGGCACTCGTCAGGCAGCTGAGCACCGTGAAGCCGCCGGCGCTGCCGCCGCTGATCACCGTGCGCGCCGGGTCGGCCAGCCCGCGCGCCACCAGGTGCCGCACGGCGGCGGCGCAGTCTTCCACGTCGACGATGCCCCAGGCCTGGTGCAGGCGCTCGCGGTAGGCGCGCCCGTAGCCGGTGCTGCCGCCGTAGTCGACGTCGACCACCGCGATGCCCCGGCTGGTCCAGAACTGCGTGCGCAGGTCGAGCGCGCGCGTGGCCGACGACGTGGGGCCGCCGTGGCAGCGCACCAGCAGCGGCGGCAGCTCGGCGGCGTCGGCATGGAAGTCGGCATTCGCGGGCGGGTAGTACAGGGCGAACGCGGTGCGGCCGTTCGCCGTCGGAAACTCGATCGGCTGCGGCGCCGACAGGTGCCTGCGCAGCGCCGGGTCGTCGGCGACGGCCGTAGCCTGGCGCAGCACGGTGGCGGCGCGGGTGAGCGGGTCGAACAGGACCACGGCACTGGAGGCGACAGGCGAGCCGCCGATGAACGCCACCTTGCCGCCGTGCGCCCGCACCGAGGCGAAGTCGCTGAACGGCAGCGCCAGCGGTGCGAGCGCGCCGCTTTCCAGGTCGAGCAGTGCCAGGGTGCCGGTGCCGCCCTCGGTGTAGGCGCACACGGCCTGGCGGGCGCTGAGGAAGGCGTAGGTCGACATGCCCAGGCGCCATTGCGCGCGGCCGAACTCCGCCGCGCGCGGGCAGACGTTGATGGCCGCGCCGCTGTCGTCGAGCCGGTACAGGTTCCACCAGCCGGTGCGGTCGGACACGAAGTACAGCGTGCCGTCCGGCGCCCATTCGGGCTGGAACACCGATTCTTGCTCGCCGCCGGCCACCCGTCGTGCGTGGTGCACCGCGCCGCCGTCGAAGTCGCCCACCCACAGCTGCGTGCCGACCCACGGCATGAGGGGATGGCGCCAGGCCAGCCAGGCCAGCCGCCGGCCGTCCGGGCTCAGCCGTGGCGCGGCGTAGAAGTCGTCGCCTTCGACCAGCACCGTGCCCGGCTGCGGCCCTGGGGCATCGAGCGCGACGGCGACGATCGTGTTGCGGGGCTGGGTGTCCGCTTCGCGGTGGTCCTCGCGCACGCCGAGCCAGAGCCGGCGGGCGGTGTCGATGCGGCCGTCGGCATAGCGCAGCCCGGGCGGCGTCAGCGCCTGCGGCGGGCCGCTGCCCGCCTGGCGGTACAGGCGCTGATCCTCGAAATCGGCAAAGCAGATCGCGCCGGCCCCGAACGTGGCCGCGCCGCCGCCGTATTCGTGCACGCGCGTGCGGGCGGAGAAGCCGGGTGGCAACACGTCGACCGGGTCGCCCGCGGCCGGTTGGCGCACCAGCACGTGGCGTCCGCCCTCTTGCGGCCGGCCCTCGATCCAGTAGGGGGCGCCGCCTTCGTCGAACTGCACGTCGAGCAGTTCGACCATCGACGTCGACACCCGGTCGGCGCCGAGAGGCGACTGCCAGGTGCCGTACGGTGCGGGGGTGCTCATTCTCGCGGCGCTCCTCGTGGTGAGGGACCGGATGATGGCACGCCGCGCGGGCTTAGCTTCCCTTGTAGGTGTAGCGCAGGCCCACCCACGCGGTGCGCGGCGCGCCGGGCGAGTAGAGGGTGCCTTGCGGTACCGGGTAGTCGCCGTTGGCGTTGGCGGGCAGCGCACGGGCGATGTAGGCGCCGTCGGAGGTGAAGCCGTTGGCCCCGAGCTGGCCGGCGGTGGCGTACTTCCGGTCGAACAGGTTGGTGACCTGCAGGAACACCTTCCAACCGGGCCTGGGCTTGTAGTCGACGCCGAGGTTGAACACCGCGTAGCCGCTGGTGCGGCCCGAGCCGGTGTAGTAGAGCCCGTCGGGCGCATCCTGCCCGTTCTCGTTGCCGCGCACCGCGGTGCCGCTGGCGGCGGTCATGTCGAGCCCGACGTGCCACAAGGCGGTGGGCTCCCAGTCGACATAGAGCTTGAGCACCTGGCGCGGCAGCAGCGGGATACGGTCGCCCGGCCGGATATCGATGGTGCCCTCGGTGCCCGGCGCGCCGTCCGCGGCTGCGCTGTTGCTGCTGTTGCCGGTGCCGCCCACGGTCTCGGCGGTGCGGTACGTGGCGTCCAGCAGGCTGAGGTTGCCGCCCACGGTCCAGGCGGCCGCGGGCTTGACGTGCAGGCCCATCTCGATGCCCTGGCGCCGCGTCTTGCCGAAGTTCTTGAAGTACCCGAAGCCGCTCGAGTCATCGCTGACGAAGAGCAGGTCGTCCTTGTTGTCGGAGCGGAACACGCCGAAGTTCCACAGCACCTGACCGGCCACCGCGCCGCGCAGGCCGGCCTCGAAGGTGGTGGTGACCACCTGCTTGAGCGGCGGGTCGCCGGCGAAGGCGTTGGGCAGCTTGCAGGGGCTTTCCGGATCGGCGCAGCCCAGCTCGATGGCGGTGGGGGCGCGGCTGCCCTGGTTGGCGCCGCCGTAGAAGGTGACCGATTCGCTTGGCGCCCAGGTGATGCCGACGGCCGGGTTGAAGCGGCTGAAGGTGTGTTCGCCGTCGAGCGAGCCGGGGCCGCCGCCGGGCGTGAGCGCGTCGGCGTTGCGCACCGTGGTGTGGTTGTAGCGTCCGGCCAGCGTCAGGTGCGTGTCGGGACGCAGCGCCATGGTGTCGCTCAGGTAGAGGCTGCCGGTGTGCGAGCGGCTCGACAGGTCCACTCGCGCATCGAACGCGTCCTCGGATTCCTGCGTGCCGTCGGCAAAGGCGCCGGGGCCGGCCACGGTGGCGATGGAGCGGTCGGGGTTGATGTAGCCGAACTGCGCGCCCTGCGTGAAGCTGACCCGGCTGGCGTCGTAGGCGGCGCCGGCAACCAGCTTGTGGCCGATGCTGCCGGTGACGGCGTCGAGCGAGAACTGGCCGGCCAGACCGTAGTTCTTCTGCCGTGTCTGGGTCTCGTTGACGAGGCCGTTGCACTTCTCGTTCGGTTCGTCGTTGAGCAGGATGTTCGCGATGCAGCGCCACTTGGGGAAGGGCGTGTTGCCGGCGTTCTCGCCGCTGGTCGGAAAGCCGCTGTAGCCGGCCTCTGCCAGCGCCGCGCGCTCGGCGGCGTTGGGCTGGTAGATGGCCTGGTCGAGCGACTCGTCGTTCATGTCCCCGTTGAACGTGTTGGTCTTGATGTCGCGGTAGTAGGCGTTGCCCGAGAAGCTGAGCCTGTCGCTCAGCGCCTGCGTGGTGGCGAGGTTGAGGAACAGGGCTCGGTTCTTGGTCTCGTCGGGGATGGTGCGCACGCTGGACCAGTCGCGCTGCAGCGCGCCGGCTTCCTGCGAGCCGTTGCCGGTGAGGTCGTTGTCGGCCAGCGCCATCGACAGCGAGACGTCGCCATTGCCCGTGCGCTGCCCGACCTTGGCGAACAGCTGGCGCAGGTCCGATGGCGACGCGGTGCGCCAGCCGTCCTCGTGGTAGGCGTTCCCGGTCACGTACCAGTGCATGCCGTTGCTTTCGCTGTGCCCGCCGGTCTCGAACTGGGCGCCCACGCGCCCGTACTGGCCGCCCAGGATCTCCACCATCGTGCCGGGATTGTGGATGCCGTCCTTGGTCTGCAGCGACAGGGCGCCGCCGAGCGTGTTGAGGCCGAACAGCGGGTTGCTGCCCGGCACCAGGGTGAGCGAGGAGATCGCGTTGCGCGGGAACAGGTCCCAGCTCACCACGTCGCCGAAGGGCTGGTTCAGCCGCACCCCGTCGAGGAACACCGACAGCCCCTGCGGCGTGCCCAGCAGGGGCGAGGCGGTGAAGCCGCGGTAGTTCACGTCGGGCTGGAACGGGTTGGCCTGGGTCTCGTTGACCGTGACGCTGCCCATGGCGCGTGACATGAAGTTCGTCAGGTCGGGCGCGTGCATGCGCTCCATGTCGGCGTCGGTCGCGGTCTGCACGTTGCCGGGCACCTGGTCGCGCGGCAGTTCCAGACCGGGCAGCGGGGCCGCCTCGATCACCTGGACGGTGGGCAGTTCGCTGACGGCGGCGGGGGGCGGTGGCTCCGGCGCCTGTGCCCGGGCCGCAAGCATGTGGCACAGCAACAGGGCAGCGGCGGCGACGGGCGCCGTCCGGTGGGCGACGGCGGGTGCGCGGGGCGAGCGTGGCATGGCGGTTCCCTCTCGTTGTTTCGTGCAGGAGCGCGCGCATGACGGCCGCGCGGCGCCATGCGCAAGCTACAGGCGCGACCCGGCGTTCGACAGGGAAGATTTCCCGCCGTGACTCAGGGGTTCCCTGGAGGGCTCGCGGGCGAGATCAGGCCGTGGCGGATCGCCAGGTGCGCCATGGCGGCGCTGGTGCCGGTGCCCAGCTTTTCCTTGATCTGGCTCTGCAGGTTGGAGACGGTCTTGGGGCTCAGGTGCAGCAGGCGCGCGCACTCGGCGGGCGATTCGCCGCGCGACAGCAGCCGGAACACCTCGAACTCGCGCGGCGTGAGTTGCGCGAACGCCGGCGCCCGCGCCGCGCTGTGCAGCCAGTGCTGCGGCAGCCCGGGGCTGAGGTAGCGGCGGCCGGCCAGCGCGCTGTGCACCGCCTCGATCAGGCTGTCGGGCGCGCAGCTCTTGGAGACGAAGCCCAGCGCCCCGAGTTCGAAGGCCCGGTGCACCAGCGTCTCGCTGTCGTGCATGCTGAAGACCAGCGTGCGCGCCTGCGCCGAGCGCTCGCGCAGGCGGTGGATCAGGTCCAGGCCGCTGCTGCCGGGCATGGCGACGTCGGTGATGGTGATGTCGGGCTCGTGAGCGGCGAACAGCGCGTAGCCCTCGTCGACGCTGCCGGCCTGCGCCACCACCGTCATGTCGCCGTCCTGTTCGAGCAGGTGCCGGTAGCCGGTGCGCACCACCGGGTGGTCGTCGACCAGCAGCAGCCGGATCATGCTGCGGCCAGCTCGTTGGTGGCCGCCACGCCGGCCGTGCCGAGCGGCAGGCACATGCGCACCTGGGTGCCGCAACCGGGGGCGCTGCGCGTCTCCAGGCTGCCGCCCAGCGCGGCCGCGCGCTCGGTCGCCCCGAGCAAGCCGAAGCCCTGCGCGGGCGCGTCCGCGGCCAGGCCGCGGCCATCGTCCTGGATGTGCAGCACGACGGTGCCGGGGCTGGCCACCAGGGCGATCTCGACCTGGGTCGCCTGCGCGTGGCGCATCACGTTGACCAGCGCCTCCTGTGCCACGCGGTAGATGGTCGTGTCCATCGCCTCGCCGCAATCGCGCAGGGCGCCCTGCGGATGGAAGCGGCAGGCCACGCCGCTGCGGGCCGCCCAGTCGTCGCACAGCGACTGCATGGCCGCCACCAGGCCCAGCTCGTCCAGGTCGGCCGGCCGCAGGCGCCGCAGCAGCCGCCGCACGCCGGCCTGCAGCAGTTCGGCCGAGGCGGCGGCCCGGCGGGCGGCGGCGCCGATCTGGTCGAGCGCCTGCGCGCGCTGGATGTAGGTCGCCTCGATGCGGATCGCGGTGCAATGCTGGGCGAGCTCGTCGTGCAGCTCGCGCGCCAGCGCCACGCGCTCGCGCTCCTGCACGGCGATCAGCTGGCGCGTGAGCTCGCGGTTGCGCTCCAGCAGCCGCGCCGCCTCGCCGCGCCGGCGCCAGGCGTACCAGGCGAGGCCGACAGACAGTGCCAGCAGCGCCAGCGGCAACTCGTCGACCTGCCATCGCTCCAGCGGCGTGGTGAGCGACGACAGGCGCTCGTGCAGCTCGAAGTGCGTCGACAGCGCGAACACCGCTACGGGCAGCAGGACGACCCACAGCAGGTCGCTGCGGCTGGCAGCGGCTGGGCGGGCAGGCGACGCAGAGGGACCGGGAGGTTTCATGGCGTGAATTCCGGGGTCGGTTCGCAGGCGGGCACGGGAACGCCGATATTAGGGACCAAACGCGCCGCCGGCGAGCCCGCCGCTTTTTGGCATGCTCGCGCTTCCATGAAGCTCGGCGGGACGCTCAAGAACTGGGCCCGGCGCATCGCACGCGATGGCGTCGCGCTCGGCTTCGCCGTCAAGGACCCTCGCACGCCCTGGTACGCCAAGGCCATCGGGATCGTGGTGGCGGCGTATGCCCTCAGCCCGATCGACCTGATCCCGGACTTCATTCCGGTGCTGGGCTACCTCGACGAACTGGTGCTGCTGCCCGGCCTGGTCTGGCTGGCCGTGCGCCTGCTGCCGCCGGACGTCCTCGCGCAGTGCCGCGCGCAGGCCGACGCGTGGCTGCACGCGCAGCGCGCCCGGCCTCGCAGCCGCCTGGGTGCCGCGCTGGTGGTGGCGGTGTGGCTGGCGGCGCTTGCGCTGGGGCTGTGGTGGTTCATGCGGCGCTGAGGTGCCGCAGCGCGCAGGGCGTCTGCCGCCGCTTCATAGGCTCCAGGGCGCTGCCTCATACCGACTCTTCGAGCAGGAACGAGCGAAGGCTGTCGGCTGCCGGCGAAAGATCCCGGCCGCCGAGGCAGAAGAGGGACAGGTGCCGGTTCACGACAGGGGAGATCAGGGGGCGCGCGACGAGGCCGAAGGCCGGGAGAAGCGACAGGGAACGGCTCGGCTGGGCCGTTACACCGAAGCCGCTTTGCACCATGCCGAGCGCGGTGGTGATGAATGAAACCTCGTGCGCGGGATTGAGAACGAGCGTGGAGGAATACTGGAACAGGTCGGCTTGCAGGCGCTTGGTGAAATCGGGTGTCAGGCTGACGAAGGGGTGCCTGAGGACCTGCGCCCAGCTCACGCGCTTGTGCGCGGCAAGAGGATGGTCCGGCCTGCAGACCATCCACACGCGGTCCTGCATCAGGCTGTGCTGTTCGAGTTCGGGCGGCGCCTGCCGCTGTGGGGCGACGCCGATGTCCGCCTCGCCGGTGGCGACGCGCGCCAGCGCCTGCTGGTTCAACGAATCGAGGACGTAGACGGTCACTGCCGGAAATCTCTGCCGGTACCGGCGGATCAGTTCCGGAACGGTGGTGGCCGCGTACAGAGGGGTGCAGGCGATGCGCACCGTGCCGCGCCGCTTCTGCTGCAGGTCCTGTGTGCTCACCAGCGCCTGCTCGAGATCGATGAGGACCTTGCGGGCCAGCGGATAGAACTCGCTGCCGGCAATGGAGAGTTCGGTCGTGCGCGTGCTCCGATCGAACAGGCGGACTTCGATGTTCGTCTCGAGCTCCTTGATGAGCAGGCTCAGCGCCGATGGCGTGAGATGCAGGCGCCGCGCGGCGGCTGCGAATCCGCCGGCATCCGCGACCGCGACGAAGGCCCGCACCTGGCGCAGCGAGACGTTCCCGATATTCATAAGAAAAACTCAATCAGTGCTAAGAATTGCTGGCTTGCCTCAACAATAAGCCGATCCTAGGATTGACCGCAACAAGGAGACCTCACGATGTTGCGATTCGATCCCAATCTGCGGTGGCTGTTCACCGACCTTCCCATGCTCGAGCGGTACCAGGCGGCCGCGGAGGCCGGGTTCAAGGGAGTCGAGGTCGCATTTCCCTACGAGTACCCGGCGCGGGAGATCGCCGCCCGGCTTCGCGACAACGACCTGTCGATGGTCCAGATCCTTTCGCCGTTCGACTGGAACGCGGGAGAACGCGGGCTCGCCGCGCTGCCGGGCCGCGAGAAGGACTTCAGGGCGAGCATTCATGCGGCTGTGGACTATGCCGTGCAGATCGGCGGCCCGAACATCCACGTGATGCCGGGCAACATCGGCGCGGAACTGGACCGCGGGCGCTGCATGGGCCTGTTCCTGGAAAACCTGGCCTGGGCAGCGGACGAGGCAGGCGCGCACGGCCTGACGCTCATCCTCGAGCCCTGCTGCCGCGCACGGTTTCCCGCCTTTCTGTACCACCGCATCGACGAGGGCGTCGAAGTCGTCGAGGCGCTCGGCCGCGACAACGTGAAGCTGTGCTTCGACACCTTCCACATCCAGATGGAAGAGGGCGCCATCGCCGACCGCATGCGCTCGGCCTGGCCGCACATCGGACATATCCAGGTGGGCAACGTGCCGGGCCGGCACGAGCCCGGGACGGGCGAGATCCATTTCCCCTATCTGTTCGAGCTCATCGAGGCGCTGGGCTGGCAAGGTTGGATCGGCTGCGAGTACGAGCCTTCCGGCGAGACCCTGGACACGATCGGGTGGGGTGCGCCGTACGGCATTCGCGACCCTCGAAAGTCGTTGGCAACCACCCGGGAGAAGGCAACATGCTGAGTGCCGCCGACAATGAGTTGCTCACACGCACGGGTGTGGACACGCCGATGGGCCAGTTCTTTCGCCGCTTCTGGCAGCCGATCGCGCTGTCGCGCGAGTTGCCGGAGCGCGACGGTGCACCCATGCGGGTCAACGTCATGGGCGAGAAGCTGGTGGCCTTTCGAAACAGCGACGGCGTCGTGGGCCTGGTCGCGTCGAAATGCCCGCACCGCGGGGCCGACCTGTACTTCGGGCGCAACGAGAACTGCGCGATTCGCTGCGTGTTCCACGGCTGGCAGTTCGACGTTCAAGGACGACCGCTCGAACTCCCCAACGTGCCACCGGGTGCGAGCTACCACGATTCGCTGCGGCTGAAGGCCTATCCGACGCGCGAGTACGGGGACATCGTCTGGGCCTACCTTGGCCCGGACCCCTGGGAGAGAGCGCTTCCGGAAGTGCCGCGCCTCGAGTTCGGCGCGTTGCCTGCCTCGCACCGCTTCGTCACCAAGAAGCTTCAGGAATGCAACTGGGCGCAGTCCATCGAAGGCGCGCTCGACACTTCGCATTTCTCGTTTCTTCACATGCCTGCGCCGGGCGTTCCGTCCAATGCCAATCCGGACGCGCCGGCGGACGAGAAGCGCCTGCGCTGGATCCGGGAGGATCCCCTGCCGAAGTTCTCCATCCTCGAGCACGAAGTCGGCTTCGTCGTCGGTGGCGCGCGGCGGGCCGACGACGGCGTTCGCTACTGGCGCAGTGCCCAGTACGCGCTTCCGGCCCACAGCACGACGCCTTCGACGCTGCCCGGCGAAACCCATTTCGGCTACACCTGGGTGCCGATCGATGACGAGAACTGCTGGATCTATACCTATGCCTGGAATCCCGACCGCCCGTTGACCGAAGACGAGGTGAGCAAGTTCAGCGGCGGCCACGGCGTGGTCGCGGAAGTCGATGCGAACTTCATTCCGATCCGCAACAGGGCGAACGAGTACCTCATCGACCGGCAGCACCAGAAGCACATCAGCTTCACCGGCGTTCGCGGCGTCGCCGAGCAGGACGCGATGATCCAGGACAGCCAGGGACGCATCGCCGATCGCACGCAGGAGCACCTGTCCGCGTCCGACGCGGCGGTGGTGCGGTTCCGCCGCGCCGTGCTGACCGGCGCGAAGGCGCTGGCGGCGGGAACCGAACCGCAGGCGCCGCTGAGGCACGACGCCTACACCTTGCGGTCGGGCAGCTGGTTCGCCTCTGAAGGCGTGCCTTTCGAGCAGGTGATGCTGGAGCGCTTCGGCGACCCGTTCGGCCGAATCGGGTCCAACGCGACGGCGGGCGCGACGAGTGCAAGCGTTCCCAGACAGATCGACAAGGAGACAACACGATGATTTCGACTCTGGTTCATTGGCGACGCAACCTGGCGCTTGCCGCCCTGGCACTGGTCGTCGCGACCGGTGCATTTGCCCAGGGATACCCGGACAAGCCTGTCAAGCTGATCGTTCCCTATGCCGCCGGCGGTTCGACCGATGCCACGGCGCGGCTGCTGGCGAAGTCGCTGACCGAGCGGCTTGGCCAGCCTGTCGTGGTCGAGAACCGTGCCGGCGCCGGCGGCGCCATCGGCCACGAGTTCGTGGCGAAGGCACCGGCGGACGGCTACACGCTGCTGTTCAGCGCGGCCGGCCCATTGACGGTGACGCCCCACACCTACCCCAAGCTCGGGTACGACCCCGTGAACGGTCTCGAACCGATAACGCTGGTGGCGACCCAGCCGCTGCTGCTGGTGGCCAATCCGGCGTTGAAGATCGCCAGCGTCGGCGACCTCGTGCGCGAGGCAAAGGCACGGCCGGGCAAGTTGACCTATGGTTCGTTCGGCAACGGAAGCGCGGCGCATCTTGCCGGCGAATACTTCAAGAGCCTCGCCGGCGTCGACATGGTCCACGTCCCCTACAAAGGCAGCGGGCCCGCGCTGGTGGACCTCGTGGCCGGACAGATCGACGTGATGTTCGACGTGTTCAGCACTTCGGCGCCGCTGGTCAAGGCCGGAAAACTGCGTGCGATCGCCATCACGTCGACCGAGCGTTCGCCCCAGTTCCCACAGGTGCCGACCATGCAGGAAGCAGGCGTCGCAGGGTTCGAGGCCGGGACCTGGTTCGGCCTGCTTGCTCCGGCCAACACGCCCCAGCCGATCGTCGATGCGCTTTCCAAGGCCACGAACGCGGCCCTTCAGGAGGCGAGCGTGCGTGACGTCCTCTCGTCCCAAGGCGCAGCCGTGCGTGGTGGAACGCCGGAGCAGTTCCAGCGGTTCTTCCGCTCCGAGTACGACAAGTGGGGAAAGATCGTGAAGGCAGCGGGCATCACCATCGACTGATCGGCCGCCGAGCGGGCCGAATTGCGAACACACATGAAACTTCTGAGCTATTCCCACCTGGGCGCCCCGAGCTGGGGTGCCGTCTCCGGCGAGCGCATCGTCGACCTGCAGGCGGCCACCGAAGGGCGCCACCCCACGCTTCGAAGCGCTCTGGCGCGAATGGAGCTGCATGAAATCGAGGGGTTCGTGAACTCCCGGGCCGCGACCGTCGGCCTCGAAGAGGTCGAATATCTGCCCGTGATTCCGGATGCGACCCGTATCTTCTGCGTGGGGCTGAACTACGACGAGCATCGGATCGAGGCCAGGCGGGAGACCACCGCCCAACCCACGGTGTTCCTGCGCGTGGCCTCGTCGCAGGTCGGGCACCGGCAACCGATCGTCCTTCCGCGGGAATCCGGTTCGCTCGACTACGAGGGAGAGATCGCCGTCGTTGTCGGCAAGGCGGGGCGCCGCATCGGCGAAGACGCGGCGTGGGAGCACGTGGCCGGCTACGCGCCATACAACGACGGATCGATACGCGATTGGCAGGCCCACACGACCCAATGGACGCCGGGCAAGAACTTTCCCGCCACCGGGGCCTTCGGTCCCTGGCTGGTGACGCGAGGCGAGGTCGCGGACGGACAGGAGCTCGCGCTGAGCACGCGGTTGAACGGGCAAGTGGTCCAGCACGCCACCACCGCGCAGTTGATCTTCCCGATTCCCCGGCTGATCAGCTACATCTCGACGTTCACTTCCCTCGAGCCGGGCGATGTGATCGTGACCGGCACGCCGGGAGGTGTCGGATTCAAGCGGCAGCCATCGCTGTTCATGCGGCCGGGTGACGTCGTGGAGGTCGAGGTCGAAGGGGTCGGGACGCTGGTCAACCCGGTGCGGCGCGAATGAGGCATCGCCCTCCGCGCCACTCGCGGCACGAGGGGCGACGGCGGGCGAAATCCCTGGCATCATGTACTACCAAGGAACTACTGATCTTTGGTGGGCACGATGAAGCTTTTCAGTTTTCTGTCGGGGAACGAGGCCTCCGCCCGACCTCAATCGCCGATCCCTGGCGCCGAGCCGCAAGAGCGTCCCTTCGACCAGTACCTCGCGCTGGCCGTGCGCCGCAGCCGTGCGCTGACGCCACGCGGGCAGGCCACTGTCGAGGACTATCTCCGGCAGCACGGTCGGGTGCCGGGCCAGCCGCTCGACGAGGGCCGGCGCCGCGCCAAGGAACTCGCGGATGCGGCATTGGACATCCGCGCGGCGGAACTGCTGCGCGCGCCACTGGCGCCGCGCCGGACGCTGTCCACCTTCGCCGGCGAACTGTACCGGGATGCCACGCTTCAGAAGGCGCGCCACGACGCCGTCTTGCAGATGCGGCAGTTCTGCGGCGGCATGATGCTCGCGCTGGTGGGCACCGGCGACGAGTGCGCCTGGTGCCGTGCCAACGACGGGAAGCACTTTGCCGTATCCGAGGACCCCAACGAGGTGCTGGCGCGCAACTGCACGTGCGCTCCTTATTCGACGGCGATGTTCCATCCGGTGATGCAGGCCGTCCGCGCCTAGGCTCGTCCATCTAGAATGCGAATCATTCCTAACGCATTCACCAAGGCATGAGCTTCGGCAGGCCGCCCCCGAGGGTGCGCGCCGCGCTGCGAGGCTTGCAGATTTCCCATGAGCCCGTTTCACATTGCCTCGCGCGTGGCCGCCAGCCTGCTGGGTGGCTACGCCTTCGTCTGGGGGTTTGCCACGCTGGGCATCGCCATCCTCCTGCTGGCCGGCATGCCCTATGACGATGCCCGCACGTTGTGCTTCCTGCTTGCATTCCTGGTGTTCCTGGCGTGCTTCTGCTGGGCGTACGTGCCGGCAAGCCTGGCGCGGGTGTGGGGCGTGCTCGCGGGCGGTGGCGCCGCGATGACGACGCTGGCGTGGTTGCTCCTGCGCGCAACGAACTGAACCGGGGGCGGCGTGTTTTCTTCCTTCCGCTTCTCGATGGCGTGGCTGCACACGTGGTTCGGGCTGGTGCTCGGCTACGTGCTGATGATCGCGTTCTTCTTCGGCGCCGTGTCGGTGTTCGATCGCGAGATCGATCGCTGGGCGATCCCGCAGACGCGCTTCGCGCCGCAGGTGATGCCGTCGTTCGACCACATGCTCAAGCCCATCTTCGAGGCCATCGAGCCGGAAGAGGAAGAACTCGAGGCGGCGCGCGAGCGCGTCGGCGGTCCGCTGCCGGCTGCGCTGCCGCTGATGAACTGGAGCGCCTACACCACGCACCGCGACCCTGTGCTGCAGATGTACGCCGAGTACGCGGTGACCAACAACCCGAACGACCCGGACGACCACGTGCACGGCCACGTGACCATCGACCCGCGCAATGGGAAGGTTCTGCCGCACGACCAGCTCAAGATCGGCAGCGAGTTCTTCTACCCGCTGCACTACAGCCTGCACCTGGAATGGCAGAGCCTCGGGTACTGGATCGTCGGCCTGGCGGCGCTGGTGATGCTGGCGGCGCTGGTCAGCGGCGTGGTGATGCACCGCAAGATCTTCCGCGAGATGTTCACCTTCCGTCCCGGCAAGCACATCCGCCGAAGCGTGCTGGACCTGCACAACCTGACGGGCGTGGTGGCCCTGCCGTTCCATTTCATCTTCGCCCTGTCAGGCCTGACCATCTTTGCCGGCATCTACCTGCCGGTGTCCGAGACCATGCTCAAGCCGCAGGCACAGGCGCACGAAATGGCGCAGGCGCAGGCCAAGGGCCTGGCCTTCAAGCCCTCGGGCGTGCCGGCGACCATGGCCTCGGTGGACGCCATGGTGCTGGAGGCCAAGCGCCGCTGGGCCGCGCGCGACATGCCTGGCGAGGTCGGCTTCCTGCAGGTCAACCACGTGGGCGACGCCAATGGCTACGTCAGCATCTACCGCGCCGGCAGCGACCGCGTCGCGCTGGTGGGCCAGGCGGTGCACTTCGAGGCCGCTACAGGCAGGGTGATCCTGGAGGAGCCGCCGCCGACGGTGGTGTCGAGCATCAACACTTTTCTCACCGGCTTGCACCTGCAGCACTTCGAGCACTGGCTGCTGCGCTGGTTCTACGTGTTCGGCGGGCTGGCCGGCTGCGTCTGCATCGCGACCGGTTTCCTGTTCTTCGTCGAGAAGCGCAAGGCCCAGCATGTGCGCCAGGGCCACGGCGGGGCGCGCTGGGTCGACGCGCTGGCCGTGACGACAGTCACCGGCATGCTGCTGGCCATGGTGTCGATGCTGGTGGCCAATCGCGTGCTGCCGGATGCACTGGCGCATCGCGCCGACTGGGAGAAGGGCATCTTCTGGGGGGCGTGGCTGTTCGCGTTTGCGCATGCTGCATGGCGCAGCGCGCCGGTGGCGGCAGGGCGCATCGCGCCAGCCTGGCGCGAACAGTGCTGGGCGCTGGCGGTGCTGGCACTGGCGGCGGTCGTGCTCAACTGGGTGACCACGGGCGACCACCTCGCGAAGACGCTCATCCAGGGCTACTGGCCGGTAGCCGGGCTCGACCTGGCCCTGCTCGCCAGTGCCGGCCTCGCGATGTTGGCCGCGCGGCGCCTGCTCCGGCGTGAACGCGCCGCTGCGCAGTCCGCCGGCGTGCGGGCTGCACCGAACCCTGTGAAAGCTGCCCATGCATGATGGCTGGCTTCAACTTGCGGCGCTTCTGGCCAACCTCGCCGGTGCCGGTTGGCTGGCACTTTCGCTGGAGGCGCACTGGGAGCAGATCCGCGGCAGCGAACCGCTCGGCGGCAAACGCGCCGCCCTGCTGAGGTTCATCGGCAGTCTCGGCCTGATGGCTGCCCTGGCGTTGTGCTTGTACGCCGACCATCCTTCGATGGCCGCGCTCGTATGGGTCATGACGCTGGCGGTGGCGGCGGCCACGGTGGCCTTCACGCTGGCCTGGCGCCCGGCCGCACTGCGGCCGTTGCTGGCGTGGATGCCGATGCGCGGCGGCCGGCCGGGTGAGTAGTCTCGCTTACCGGGCCGACAGTTCCGTCGCTTCGGCCGACCAGCCGCCGCCAAGGGCACGGTAGAGCGCGACAGCGGACTGCAGTTCGCGCTGGTGCAGTTGCACCGCCAGGTCCTGCGCCGCGTACAGCGTGCGCTGTGCGTCCAGCAACGTCAGCATCGGCTCGGCCCCGGCGCGATAGCGTGCCTCGGCCAGGTCCAGCGCATGGCGCGCCTGCTGCAGTTCATCTGCCTGTGCTGCGGCCTCGGCGCGCGCACCGGAGAGCGCATTGAGCGCCCGCTCCACGTCGTCGAACGCGGCCACGATGGCGCCGCGGTAGTCGGCCAGCAGTTCCTCGCGGCGCGCCTGTGCCTGGGCATGTCCCGCCGCCAGGCGGCCGGCATCGAAGATCGGCGCGACCAGTGCGGCTGCAACGCTGTAGATCGGGTCGTCGAGCACGGCGCGCCAGCGATCGCCGCCGGTGCCGATCCCGGCGCCCAGCCGCACGCTCGGCAGCATCGCGGCGCGCGCGGCCGTGACGTCGGCGTCGGCGGCGGCCAGGCGCGCCTGGGCACGCGCGATGTCGGGGCGCCGCGCGACAAGTTCGCTGGGCAGGCCGGGCCCGATCGACGGCGTACGCACCGATCGCAACGAATCGGCCTGCAGTTCCACTGGTTCCATCTGGCCCAGCAGCAGCGCGATGGTCGCGCGGGCGTCCCGATCCTCCTGCCGCACGGCGGCCAGTGCGCGCCGCTGCGCGGCCACCAGCCCGCGCTGCTGCGCCACCTCCAGCGCCACTGCGGCGCCGGCGCGGCGCCTGGCTTCGACGATGGACAGCACCTGCTGTGCGCTTGCGAGGTTGCGTTGTGCGATGTCCAGGCGCTCGCGGGCCGACACGGCCTGCAGCCACGCCGACGAGACAGCGGCCGTGAGCGCGAGGCGAACCGTGTCGCGATCGAAACGGCTGGCCTGCAGCGTCGCCAGCCCGGCATCGCGCGCGGCGCGGTTGCCGCCCCAGAAGTCGACCTCGTAGCTCGCGGCGAGGGTGGCGCCAAAGCGCGCGCCTTCCACCAGCGCCGCCGAGTCCCGCAGGCGGTCTTCGCGCTGCGCGTCGAGGCCTGCCTGCAGTTCCGGCAGCAGCGCCGCGCCGGCCGCGTGCGCGACAGCCTGTGCCTGGCGCACGCGGGCGACGGCCGCGGCCAGGTCCAGGCTCTGTCGCTGCGCGCGCTCGACCAGGCTGTCGAGTTCCGGACTGCCGAAGCGGCTCCACCATGCCGCATCGACCGTGGGAAGCGCAACGCCAGGGGGAGGGGGCGCCGCAGTCGCAGGTGCCGGCTGCGACCAGGTGCCTGGCGTCACAGGGTCCGGCACCTGGGACGCTTCTTGGGGGCTGGCGCAACCGGCAAGCCAAGCGCACGCCGGCGTCATCATCGCGAGCGCGAGGCGCTGTCCGACCTTGCGCCGGTAGTCGTGGAAGATCGAGCCCATCGTCAGCCTACTCGGACGTCAACGCGACCACCGGGTCGAGCGCGGAGGCGCGCCGAGCCGGCATGTAGCCGAACACCAGCCCGGTCGCCACCGCACAGGTGAAGGCGCCGAGCATGGCCGTCAGCGAGAAGATCACCGGCACGTCGAACGCGATCAATGTCGCGCCCACCGCCAGCCCGGCACACACGCCTGCGGCGCCGCCCAGCACCGTCACCAGCACCGCCTCCGTCAGGAACTGGCGCAGGATGTCGCGCTGACGGGCACCGGTGGCCATGCGGATGCCGATCTCGCGGGTGCGTTCGCGCACCGTCATGAGCATCACGTTCATCACGCCGATGCCGCCGACCACCAGCGAGACCGCCGCGACGAGGCCGAGCATCATGGCCATCGTCCCGCGCGTGGCGGCTTCGGCCTGCAGCTTGGCGGCGGCATTGCCGATGCTGAAGTCCTCGCGGCCATGACGTTCGCGAAGCAATGTCCGGATGGCGGCCTCCGCGGCCTGCACCTGATCGGTCGACGCCGCTTCGATCACGACGTAGTCGGGCTGCGTCTGCGTCCGGTACACCCGTGCGCGCCCCGCGTGGTAAGGAATGAAAACCATGTCGTCATAGTCCTGCGCGCCGGAGTCGGCGCCGCGCTCGGCCAGCACGCCCACGACCTCGAAGGGCCCTTGCCCGATCAGCAGGTGGCGCCCGACCGGGTCGGGGTGGTCGGGAAAGAAATGACGGCCTGCCTTGTGGCCCAGCACGACCAGCGGCGCCAGGTCGCGATCTTCCGCATCGGTGAAGAACCGGCCCTGCGCCAGTGGCCAGTGGTGGATGAGCGGCATGGCCTCGCCGGCCGCGAAGACATAGATGAGCTTCTCGGCGCTGCCCTGTCGCACCGGTATCGGATCGCCGATGACGGGCATCACGCGATTGATCTGGGGCAGGCCGGCCAGCGCCTCCAGGTCTTCTGGCGTGATGGTGCCGATCGGGCCGCCGCTGGACGGTTGCGTACTGCCCAGGTACATGACGGTGGTACCCATGGTGCCCATCTGCTCGACCACGCGCTGGCGCGCGCCCTCGCCGATGGCGAGCATCACGATGACGGATGCGACGCCGATGATGACGCCCAGCAGGGTCAGGCCGGTGCGGGCCCGGTTCTGGCGCATGCCGCGCCATGCGGTCCGGGCCGCCTCCTGCAGGTCGGCCCACAGGCTCGCGTGCTGTTGGCGCGCGCCGGTCGCACAGACTACCGGCGCCGCCAGCGCGGGTTCGGCATTGCGCGCCTCGGTGGCGCGGTCCGCGACGATGCGGCCGTCCATGATCTCGATCGTGCGGCTCGCCTGCGACGCCACCCCGTGGTCATGGGTGATCAGGATCACCGTGTGGCCGGCCTCCGCCAACTCGCGCAGCAGGCGCATCACCTCGGCGCCGACACGGCTGTCCAGCGCGCCGGTGGGTTCGTCGGCCAGGATGATCGAGCCGCCGTTCATCAGCGCGCGCGCGATCGACACCCGCTGCTGCTGGCCGCCGGAAAGCTGGTGCGGGCGGTTGTCCTGCTTGTCGCCCATGCCGAGGCGTTCGAGAAGCGAGGTGGCTCGCGCGCCGCGTTCGGCATCGGGCACGCCGGCATAGATGGCCGGCACCTCCACGTTCTCGCGCGCGCTGTCGCTGGCGATGAGGTGGTAGCCCTGGAACACGAAGCCGAACGCCTCGCGACGCAGCCAGGCCAGATCGTCGGCGTCGAGTTCGGCGACGTCGCGCCCGTTGAGCAGGTAACGGCCGGCGCTGGGCCTGTCCAGGCAGCCCAGGATGTGCATCAGCGTCGACTTGCCCGAGCCGGAGGCGCCCACGATGGCGACGAACTCCCCGGCGTCGATGCGCAGCGACAGTCCGCGCAGCACCTCGACCTTGGGCTTTCCGTTGCCGCCGTAGCGCTTCCTGACGTCGATCAGCTCGATGAGTGCCGGCACCGTTGTCAAAGCGTGAAGCTCCGGATCCGGTTGCGCGGACGTTCCCCGGTGACGACGCGCTCGCCTTCGGCCAGCCCCTCGCGCACCTCGACGAGGTGGCGGTTGCGCACGCCGGTGCGAAGCGCCCGCGTGACCGGCCGGCCGTCGGCGGCGAGCACGCGCACGGTGGCGCTGCCGGGCCGGGCCGGGTCGGTCGTCAGCGCGGCCAGGGGAACTGCCAGTGCGTCGGCGGCGAGCGCGGTGACGAAGGACACCTGCGCCGTCATTTGCGGCATCAACTCGCCATCGACGTTGTCGACGTCGAACAGCACCGTGTAGACCACCGCCTTGCTGGCGGCCGAGGCGCTTCCCTTGGCGCTGCCCTCGGATGCGCCGGGCGCCTCGTTCATCGGCGGCGCCGGCAGCACTTGGCGCACGCGGCTGTGCCAGCGGCGCGGGGTCTCGTCGGCGTGGCCTCCGAGCGTGGTGAAGTAGACCGGCATGTCGGCCTTGACGCGGCGGATGTCTGCCTCGGACACGTCGGTCCACACGGTCATTCCGGACAGGTCGGCCACCCGAAGGATGTGCGGCGTCTGGTAGGTGGCATTGAGTGTCTGCCCTTCGCGCGCCGCCAGCGAGACGATGGTGCCGGCCATGGGTGCGAAGATGCGGGTGTAGCCCAGTCGCGCCTCGTCGGCCTGCAGCGTGGCCTGCGTCTGCGCGATCTGTGCCTTGAGCAGGTCGATGCGCGCGCCCGCGGAAAGGCGATTGGCTTCTGCGGTCTGCAGGTCTTCCTGCCGCGTGGCGCCGTCGCGGTCCATTTGCAGCTGGCGCGCATGCTGCTGTTCGGCCAGGCGATGCTGGGCACGCTGGTCGGCCAGCTGCGCACGCAAGCCGGCCAGCGCCGCGCGGGAAGCGTCCACGGTGGCCTGCTGCACGCTCGGGTCGATCTCCACCAGCAACTGGCCCTTCTTCACCTGCGCCCCCGGCTGCACGTGCAGGCGCGTGATCTGGCCCGAGACCTGCGCGCCTACGTCCACGTAGCGGAGCGGCTGCAATGTGCCGATGGCAGTGACGTTGGCCTCGATTCGGGTGCGCGAGACCGGCGTCGTGTCGTAGACGGTATCCGGTTGCAGGTTGAAAAGGAACAGGGCGCCGGCGGCGCCCAGCACCGCCAGGGCGGCCAGCATCACGCCCCGTCGCCCGCTTCGCTTCATTGGCATTGGAGGTGGCCCCCCGCCGCGTCGATCCGCCGCATCAGAAGGCCACGTTCACGCTCAGGCGCGCGCTGCGCGGCGCACCGTAGTAGGACGACCAGGCACTGGTGTAGTAGGTCTTGTCGGTGACGTTGTAGAGGTTGAGGGCCGCGGTCACTTTCGGTGTGATGGCGTATTGCGCCATCAGGTCCACCACCGCATAGCCGTCCTGCTCGAAACGCACGCCGCCCGGTCCCATGCCGTCGCTGTAGATGCCGCTTTGCCAGCGCAACCCGCCGCCGAGGATGAGGCCGTTGCCGACTTCGGGCAGGCGGTAGCTGGTGAACAGCTTGAACGTGTTCTGCGGCAGGTTGGTGTTGAGCGGCTCGCCTTCGCTGTCGTGGATCAGGTTGCGCGAGAACGCGGTGCCCACCTGCCATTGGCGCGTGACCTGGCCGGCGAGCTCCAGCTCGAAGCCCTTGGTCTTTGTGCCGGACGCGGGTTCGTAGGCCTGCGAACCGTCGGGCGCGTAGGTGTTGGGGATGGCGACCCCGAAGTTGTCCTGCTGCACCTTGTAGACCGCCGCGGAGAAGTTGAGGCGGTCGTCGAAGAAGGCGGCCTTGGTGCCCAGTTCGTAGGCGTCGCCGACCTCCGGGTCCAGGTAGCTGCCGCCTGCGTCCTTCTTGCTCTGCGGCTTGAAGATGTTGGTGAAACTGCCGTAGACCGACCAGTTCCTGCCGATGTCGTAGACCAAGCCGGCGTAGGGCGTGACCTCGCCGTCCGCCTCGCGCTTCTGGTAGGTCGACTCTCCGGTGGCATAGGTGAACGTGCTGCGTTCCTCGCGCCAACTCGTCACGCGGGCGCCCAGGATCACGGACAGTGCGTCGGTCGGCTTCAGCCGCGTGGTGGCATAGGCGCTGAGCGTGCGCTCCTTGTCCTGCCAGTCACCCGTCGCAGGGTTGACGGGTTGGGCCGGAATGCTGCCTTGCCAGGTGAAGATGTTGGGGATCGAGCTGTCCCAGTCGTCGAACCACCAGAGGTTGTAGTTCAGGGTGTCGTCGGTGGTGCGCGAGGCGGTCGCGCCGACGACCAGTTCGTGCCTGCGGCCGCCCAGCGTGAACGGGCCGCGGGCGTAGATGTCGAAACTGTCCTGCGTGGGCTGTCCCGCCCAGCGGCCGGCATACAGGTTCATGCCCGCGCCCGTCGCCGGGTCGGCGTAGCCGCCGGCGGCATAGCCCAGTACCTCGTCGTACTCGGTGCGGTAGTGATTGAACGTGCCCTTGAGCATCCAGTCGGAATCGAAGCGATGCTCGACCGATGCGAACAGGACGTTGCTCTTGCGCTTCGAGTAGGCCCAGTCGGCAGCGGCGCTGTCCGAGCGTGCCCAGATGGCGCGGCTTCCATCGGAGAAGTACAACGGCCGGCCCGAGCGGGCATGGGCGGTCAGATCCTCGTCGAGCACGGTAAAGCCGAAGGTGGCCAGGGTCCTTGGCGTCAGGTCGGCCTCGACGACGCCGTACAGGATGCTGCGCCGCTCGTGCTGCCTGTCGATGGACGTGTCGTTGTCCTGGTAGGCGGCCACCAGCCGGCCTCTCACGCTGCCGGATTCGTTCAGCGGCGTCGAGATGTCGGCCTCGGCGCGGTAGTAGTCCCAGGAGCCGATCTCGACCTTCGCATTGGCCTGAAACTGCGGCGTGGGTCGCTTGCGCACCAGGTTGATCGTGCCGCCGGGCGAGCCGACCCCGCTCATCAGGCCGGTGGCGCCACGCACCACCTCCACGCGGTCGTACAGCGCCATGTCGGTCGTCTGGAAGACGCCGCTGTAGTTGCTGTAGAGCATGGGGACACCGTCGACCATGTAGTTGTCGATCTCGAAGCCGCGCGAATAGATGACGGACGAGTCCGAGCCGACGTCGCCCGACTGGTCGAAAGTCAGTCCGGGGGCCTGCTTGACCACGTCGCCCAGGTCGGTGATGCCCTGGTCGTCCATCTGGCTGCGTGTGATGACGCTCACCGATTGCGGCGTCTCGCGCACCGACAGATCGAGCCGGGTTGCCGTGCTCATCGCACGCGTGGTGTAGGAGCCGGTGCCCTCGGTGGTGCCGCTGCGGTCCGCATCGGCCTCGACCACCACGCTCGGCAGGGTGGCGGGCGCGGCAGCCGCGCCGGCCGCGCCCGCGGCGGCACCTGCAGCACCCGGGGCGCCGGGCGTGGCGGCCCGCAAGGTGTAGACGCCCGGCCGCGAGGTCGCCACCGTGATGCCGGATCCCTCGATCAGCCGGCCCAGTGCCTCGCGCGGCGCGAAATCGCCATTGAGCGCAGGCGCCCGGTGTCCGGCGACCACCGACTCGTCGAACAGCACCTGTTGTCCCGACTGCAGTGCAAAGGCGCGCAGGGCCCCATCCAGTGGCTGGGCCGGGATGTCGAACCGCACCTGCGACTGCTGTGCCATCGCGGCCGGAACGGCGATCACCATGCACGACGATGCCATCGCCGCCAGCGCCACGGGCCGGAGCGAATGTCGCGCGCGACCCAACTGCATGGCCGTCATGGCCCCGCTCAATTTGCCCCAGTGCATTGCAATTCCTCGTTCCGTGCTGTTGTTCATTGAAATGTCCGGCGAAGGCCGGGCCCGCATCGCGTCGCTCGAAGCTGCGCGAATGGCCTGGCTGCCGTGCAGCCTGCGGATCGCGGGCCTGCACTACCTAAGACGAAGTTGCGGGAAAAGTGGGAACCCGCGAGAAGGCTTGCGACGCAAAAAAAGATCGGAGACGCTAGCGCGCCGTCACCACGTAGCCCGCCGTTCCCTGCTTGCTCACGCGCACGGGGATCACATCAGGCAGGGATTCCAGGAAGGCCTGCGGGGCACTGATGGATGCGAAGCCCGAGACCGTCAAGCCCCCGAGGCCGGGCCCTGACAGCGTGACCGGGGCGCCGAGGTGCCGCGAGAGTTCCTGCGCCGCGTCCGGCAGTGGCGTGCGCCGGAACACGAGCTGCCCGCTGCGCCATGCGCCGATGGCTTGCGCATCGGGCCGCAGTGCCTGCGGGCGCCCGCCCGCGTCCATGCGCAGGCCTTGCTGCGCCGTCAGGACGACGCCGGTGGCGTCCTTGCCCGGTTGCACTTCCACGCGACCCTCGACGACCTCGACCTGGAAGCTCGACGGCTGCGCGCGCACGTCGAATACCGTGCCGAGCACGCGCACCGCGTTTTCGCCGGCGGCCACCGTGAACGGACGGGAAGGGTCGCGCGCCACCTCGAAGAATGCCTCGCCGCGTTCGAGCACCACCTGGCGCCGGCGCGGGTAATACGCGATCTGCAGCCGGCTTGCGGCGTTCAAGGTGATGCGCGAACTGTCCGGCAGGCTTACCACGCGGATCTCGCCGCGTGCGGTGGACAGGTCAACGCGGTAGCGCGGCGTGTGGTCGTAGGCATACCATGCGCCGGCGAGGAACAAGCAGAAGGTGCACAACGCCGCGGCAAGGGGGCGCCACGACAAGGCCGTGCCGAAGCGGGGCCGCTCGTGCCGCCTGGCGCGGCCACCCGCGCAGGCCGGCTGCGTCGATGTCGGAGCCGATGCCGGCGCCGCCGAGACAGAATCGGGCCTGCTGACGTGCGAGAAATCGGCCCAGGTGCGCGAGAGTTGCCGGTAGACCTGCGCATGGCGCGCATCGGCCCGCGTCCAGGCGTCGAATTCGCGCTCGTCAGCATTGGTCCAACCGGCGTCCTGCCGCCGCACGTACCAGTCAGCTGCTGCCTCGACCAGGGCATCGGAGAGCGGGGCGTCCATCATGCTTCGGTTGCCTCGCTGATGGCGAGGTGCTGCTTCATCTGCAGCGCGCTCGAATACCGGACCCGCTGCTCACAGTAGGCGAGCGCGCGGCCCAGGTGCTTGACGGCCATCCTGCGCGAGATGCCCATGCACTCGGCGACTTCGGCCTGGGTCAGGCCATCGAAGCGATACAGCACAAAGGCTTCGCGCTGGCGATCGGGCAGTTCGGCCAACGCCGCTTCCAGCCTGGAGAGGCGTTGACGATGCTCGACGACGGTGGCACAGCAGCCGGCGTGGTCGGGCGTGCGGTCGACGTCGTCGCATTCGTCTTCCATGGCATTCATCGCGACACGACCGCCGGTCGAGCGTTTGCGGTGCTCGTCGCGCAGCAGGTTGACGGCGATGCGATAGATGTAAGGCCCCTGCTTGTCGGGCAGGGGGCCGGCGGGCGTCGCGACGAGCCGGGCGAAGGACTCTTGCGCCACGTCCTCGGCGTCACTGCTGTTGCCCAGGCGGCGTCGCAGGAACTGCAGCAGCGGGCCACGCCATCGCAAGTAGGCGCGTGCGAAGTCTTCCGGGTCTTGCCCGGGATAGCCGCACTTCATACCCGGTTCCGATGGCGCTGGCCCGGCACCGGGCCCGGCCTAGGCGTCGCAGTGCTGTACGTCGAAAAGCAAGAGTGCGGCATCGTTCATCGGACCTCGAAGGAGGGCGATTGTAATGCGAATTATTCGCAATTACAGTAGGAGCCGTGAAAGGTCGCGGGGGCCAGTGCGTCTTGACTTGAATTGCATGCCCGGAAAAGAAAAAGCCGCCCTCGCAACGCAAGGGCGGCTTCTGTGACGGAGAGCTTGTGTGCTTACTGCTTGGGCGTGCCGCCCTGCATCGGCGCAGGTTCACCCGGCTTCATCTGATCGCGCTTCATCACACGCTGATCGGCATTGGACTCTGCCTTGTCGGGCTGCACCTTGCCGGCCTCCGGCGACTTCGGCATGTCGCCGCCCGGCGGGTTCACCGGCTGGTCGCTACGCATGTTCTTGTGCATTTCACCGGCCTGCTGCGCCTGGCTGTTCGACATGCCCGGCGTATGCGGAGGTGCAGCGGAACCGGGCGGATTCGTCTGGGCATAGGCAGCGCCCGTCACGAAAAGGCCGGCCATGGCGAGAGAGAGAAGCTTGCGCATAGGGATCTCCTTTGGATGAGGGCTTTTTGAGCCTGGGAGTCCCTAGCTTCGTCGCGCGGCCGTCCGGCGGGCGTAGGAGAGCGGCGCGCCGCCGGGCTGACGCCTGGTCGTGTGCGTGTAGGCGATGCCGCGCACGCACGCTGCTACATGCGCCCCTTCCATGGGGCCACCACGCGTTCGATCCAGCGCATGAGCAGGTCGAACAGGTAGGCCACCACACCGATCACCACGATGCCCATGACGACGATGTCGGTGCGCAGGAAGTTGGATGCGTTGAGCACCATCTGGCCCAGGCCCGTGTTGGCCGCGACCATCTCGGCGGCCACCAGCGTGGTCCAGCCGAAGCCGATCGCGATGCGCATGCCCACCAGGATGTCGGGCAGTGCCGAGGGCAGGATCACGTGGCGGATCACCTGGGTGTAGCTCGCGCCCATGGAATACGCGCAGTTGATCTGTTCCTGCGTCGCGCTGCGCATGCCCGAGCGCGCGGCCAGGGCCAGTGGCGCGAAGCAGCTCAGGTAGATCAGCAGGATCTTCGGCGTCTCGTCGATGCCGAACCAGATGATGATCAGCGGCAGGTAGGCCAGCGGCGGCAGCGGCCGGTAGAACTCGATCGGCGGATCGAAAATGCCGCGCGCCCAGCGCGACATGCCCATGGCAATGCCGATCGGGATGGCGGTCAGGCATGCCAGCGCGAATGCGCTGAACACCCGCAGCATGCTGGCGGCGAAGTGCTCCCACAGCGGCTTGTCGTTGGCGGTTCCGCGGACGTAGTCGAGGAACTGCTCGCCGACGGCCTGCGGCGAAGGCAGGAACAGCGGCTTGACCCAGCCCAAGTTGGTCACGACGAGCCACAGCGCCAGCAGCACCGCGACGGTCACCACGCTGATGGCGGTGCTCGAGCCTTCGCCGGGGATGCGGAAGCGGCTGGTCTTCAATGGCGCAGTGGAGGCCGGACCGGCCGATGCGGCTGGCGCGGACGCCGTTGCGGCCGCTGCGCCGGCGTCTCCCGGTTGCCGCAGCGCGGCTACTCTCGTTGTTGTCATTTCACGAACTCCCTGTGTGCGTTCAGGCATGGGCCTCGCGGTGGTGGATGACCGAGAGGACTTCTTCGCGCATGGCGATGAAGGCCGGGTCGGACTTGACCTCTCGCGAATTCCCGCTCGCCAGGAACTGGCGCGAGAAGGGGAGGTCCTCGTAGACGTGCGAGATGCGGCCGGGGCTCGGACTCATCACGACCAGCCGCGTCGCCAGGAACAGCGCCTCTTCCACGGAGTGGGTGATGAAGAACACCATCTTTCCCGTCTTCGCCCAGGCGCGCAGGAGGATCTCCTGCACCTGCTCGCGGGTGAACGCGTCGAGCGCGCCCATGGGTTCGTCCATCAGCAGCACGGCCGGGTCGTTGGCCAGTGCGCGAGCGATGCCGACGCGCTGCTGCATGCCGCCGGAGAGTTCGTACACCGCGCGATCCGCGTAGTCCTCCAGGCCCACGAGCGCGAGCTTGCTGCGCGCGATCTGCAGGCGTTCGGTGCGCCCGACGCCGCGCATGCGCAGGCCCAGCGAGACGTTGTCGGCCACCGACAGCCAGGGCATCAGCGCGTGCTTCTGGAACACCACGCCGCGGTCGGCGCCCGGTCCGTGCACCGGGAGGCCGTCCAGCAGGATGTCGCCGGTCGAGGGCCGCAGGAACCCGGCGATGCAGTTGAGAAGGGTGGTCTTGCCGCAGCCGGAGGCGCCCAGCGCGACGACGAAGTCGCCGTCGCGCAGTGTCAGGTTGACGGGCGCCAGGGCCTGCAGCACGCCACCTTTGACGGCGAAGTTGACCGTCAACTGCCGTATGTCAAGGATAGGCATTGCTCGGCTCCGGTCAGTTGGCGGCCATCGCCTTCTTGACGTACTCGTCGGTCACGAAGACCGAGTAGTCGGGCTTGACCGCCTGAACGCGGCCCTGCTCCTTGAGAAACTCCGAGGTGTCGCGCAGCGCCTTGGCGGCGCCGCCGCCAAGCCAGGTCGGCGAGGCCTGTTCCTGCAGCGAGGGGAATGCGTAGCGCGCCATGGCCGCGGGCACGTCGGCCGGATTGGCCTTGCTCCACTTGGCCACCGCCTTGACCTGCGGCGAATCGGCGGTCCAGCTGGCGGCGTTCTTGCGGTATTGATCGTCGGCCTTGGCCAGGGCCTTGACCAGCGCGACCATGAATTCGGAGTTCTCGGCGGCCCACTTGCTGTTGACCACGATGCCGTCGAAGGTGGGATTGCCCGCCTGGCCGATGGAGCGCGAACTGGCGATCTGCTTGCCATTGGCCTTGACCTTCGACAGGACCGGGTCCCAGATGAACGTGGCGTCGATGTCGCCGCGTTCCCAGGCGGCAGCCACCTCGGGCGGACGCAGGTTCATCACGTTGACGCCGCGCGCGTCCACGCCGGCCTTCTTCAGCGCGACCATCAACTGGTAGTGCGAAGTCGACACGAACGGAGTGGCCACCCGCTTGCCCTTGAGGTCCTTCAGGCTTTCGATGCCGCTGCCGTTGCGGGCAATCAGCGCCTCGGCGTCGGCGATGTCGTCGAGGATCCAGAAGAGCTTGATGTCCTGCCCCTGGCTGGCTGCTGCGGCCACCGGGCTGGAGCCGGCCTCGCCGATCTGCACGTCGCCCGAGGCCATGGCGCGGATCACGTCGCCGCCGCCGCCGAACATGCGCCAGTTGATCTTGTAGCCGGTGGCTTTTTCAAGCTCGCCCGATTCCATTACCGCGCGCAATGGCACCAGCATGTCCTGGTGCGCGAAGGTTACCGTCTTGGCCTGCGCCAGCGCGCCCCCGGCCATCGCGGCGAGGGTGCCGCACACCAACCACTTCGAGAAACGTACAACATTTGTCATTTTGATGTCTCCTTTTGAGGCCTAAGCCGAGACCATTGTGTGAGCCACGGATGCGGCTGCCAACCCTCCAGATGGCAGCGACCCATGGGTCCAGATGTGCGCCGCATAGCTTGCGGCACCACAATCGTGCGCTTTGTCATGCTGACCCGCTACGTGCAGAAACCATGCCCGCCGCTCCGCTGCCTCCGCTCCTGATGGGGCTTGCCCTGCTCATCGTCGCCGGCGCGGGTGTCGTGCGCGGCTTTGCCGGCTTCGGGTTCTCCGCGCTGTGCGTGGCAGGGTTGTCCCTGATCGTCTCTCCGGCGGTGGTGATTCCACCCGTCTTCGTGCTGGAGGTGCTCGCCAGCGTCAGCCTGCTGCGCAGCGCCTGGCGGGACATCGACTGGTCCTGGATGTCGTGGCTGGTGCTCGGCAATGCGCTGTGCATCCCGCTGGGCATCGCCATGCTGGCCTGGCTGCCCGAGCAGCCGCTGCGCATCGTCATCGGTGCGCTGCTGCTGGTGGCCGCGGTCATGCTGCGCCGCGGCACGAAGCTCGCGCTCGCGCCCACCCGGCGCGCGCGCCTACTGACCGGGCTGGTCTCGGGCTGGGTCAACGGCCTGGCGGCCATCGGCGGCATCGCGGTGGCCGTGCTGCTTTCCACTTCGGCCATGCCGGCAGCGGCCCTGCGCGCCACGCTGATCGGCCTTTTCCTTTTCACCGATCTGTGGGCGCTCGGCACCGCGGCAGTGCTCACCTGGGGCACCGGCGCGCCGACCGAACTGGTGGGGCCGGACATGCTCGGCTGGGTGCTGTGGCTGGCGCCGGCCATGCTGGCCGGCATCGTCGTCGGGCAGCGCATGTTCCGCGGCGTCTCGCCCGAAGTCTTTCGCCGCCGCGTGCTCGACCTGCTGACGCTGGTCGCGCTGCTGGTGGTGGTGCGCGCCGCCGTCGGCTGAGTGGATCAGTCCCAGCGCGGCGCCAGCCCCTGCGGGTCGACCAGGCGTTCCGCGCGCTCGAGGGCGTCGATGCGGGCCATCTGCTCCTCGCTCAGCCGTACTTCGGGCGCGGCCAGGTTGCTTGCGAGGTTCTCGCGTCGTGTGGATGACGGGATCACCGAGAAGCCGCGCTGCATCGCCCAGGCCAGCGTGACCTGCGCCGCCGTGGCGCCGGTTTCGCCGGCGATGATCTGGATATGCGGATCCTGGAGCAACTTGCCGTAGCCCAGCGTCATGTACGAGGTGATGTGCACGCCATGCTCCGCCGCGAAGGCGGTGAGCCGGCGACTCTGCAGGTAGGGATGCAGTTCGATCTGGTTGGTCGCGATGTTCTGGGCGCCCACGATGTCGATGGCATGCTGCAGCAAAGCGACCGGAAAGTTCGACACGCCGATCGCGCGGGTCAACCCTTGCGCCCTCGCGTCCATCAGCAGCGCCAGCGTCTCTGCCAGCGGCACGGCGCTGCCGGGCGAGGGCCAGTGGATGAGTGTCAGGTCGACGCGGTCGGTGCGCAGCTTGTCCAGGCTTTCGCGCAGGCTGGCCGCCAGGCGTGCGCGGCCGAGGTTGTCGGTCCAGATCTTGGTGGTCAGGAAGAGGTCGTCGCGCGACACGCCGCTCTCGGCGACGGCCTGTCCGATCTCGGCCTCGTTTCCGTAGATCTGCGCCGTGTCGATCGCGCGGTAGCCCAGCGCGAGGCCGGAGGCCACCGAATCGATGACGGTCTGTCCGGTCAGGCGAAAGGTGCCCAGGCCAAGCGGAGGAACGAATGTGGATGAAGTCATGACACCGAGTGTCGCCCGGCCATTGCTTCCCACAAAGCGGCAACTGGGCACAATACAGTTGACGAAAAATCAACAATGAAGACCACGCTCGACGAACTTCTTGCTTTCACGCGGGTGATCGAATGCGGCTCCATCACCGGCGCGGCGGCTCACCTCGGGCAGACCGTGTCGGGCGTCAGCCGGGCACTGGGCCGCCTGGAGGACAAGCTTGGCGTCACCTTGCTGCGCCGCACCACGCGCCGGCTCGAGCTGACGGAGGAGGGCGCGTTCTTCCTGGAGCACGCACGCGCGATTCTCGAGGCGGTCGAGGGCGCCGAGGCCCAGATGGCGGCGCGTCGCGAGCAGCCCGCTGGGCGATTGCGGGTGAACGCGGCGTCGCCCTTCATGTTGCACGTCGTGGTGCCGCTGGTCGGGGCTTTCCGGGCCGAGTATCCCGAGATCACGCTGGAGCTCAACAGCAGTGACGACATCGTGGACCTGATCGAGCAGCGCACCGACCTGGCCATCCGCATCGGCAGCCTTCGGGACTCCACCTTGCGGGCGCGGTCGCTGGGCAGCTTCAGGCTGCGCCTGCTTGCGGCGCCGGCCTACCTGGAGGTGCATGGCAGGCCACGGCGCGTGGAGGACCTGGCCCGGCACAGCCTGATCGGCTTCACCCAGCCCGAGAATCTGAACCATTGGCCGCTGCGCACGGCGCATGGCGACAGCTATCCCATTGCGCCGGCGCTCCAGGCCTCGAGCGGCGAGACGGTTCGGCAACTGGCCCTGGCCGGCCAGGGCATCGCCTGCCTGTCGGACTTCATGACGCAGGCCGATCGCCAGGGCGGCGCCCTGGTGCAGGTGCTGGCGCGCGACACCGCCGTGCAATTGCAACCGGTCCATGCGGTGTACTACCGCAACACCGCGCTGGTGCCGCGTATCCGCTGCTTTCTCGACTTCCTGGCCGCGCGCATGGCCCGTCCGCAATAGATCAACCGGCAATAGGTCCGGCGGCACAGTGGGCGCTCGCCGGCACGCCTGCCGACCGGTCCGATTGCGGGCACACTGCCCGCATGGACGCGCTCACCACCCCTGCCGGCCCGGTGGCCGGCTTCTCTTTCGACAACAGCTACGCCCGCGAACTGCAGGGCTTCTACCTGCCGTGGAAGCCTGTCGAAGCCACGGCCCCGCGGCTGCTCTACCTGAACCGGCCGCTGGCGGCCGAGCTGGGGCTGGACGTCGCGGCGCTGGGCGGCGAACCCGGCGCCGCGCTGTTCGCCGGCAATGCGCTGCCATCGGGCGCCCAGCCGATCGCACAGGCATACGCTGGACATCAGTTCGGCGGCTTCTCGCCGCAGCTGGGCGACGGCCGGGCGCTCCTGATCGGCGAACTGGTCGACCGGCAGGGCCGGCGCCGCGACATCGCCTTCAAGGGGTCGGGCCGCACGCCGTTCTCGCGCGGCGGCGACGGCCGCGCCGCCGTCGGCCCGATGCTGCGCGAGGTGCTGATCGGCGAGGCCATGCACGCCCTGGGCATTCCCACAACGCGCGCGTTGGCGGTTGCCGCCACCGGCGACCAGGTCATGCGCGAGCGGGCCCTGCCGGGTGCCGTGCTGACGCGGGTGGCGGCCAGCCATCTGCGGGTGGGCACCTTCCAGTTCTTCGCGGCGCGCGGCGAGTGGGAGCGGCTGCGCCAGCTGGCCGACTACACCATCGCCCGCCACGATCCGGAACTGGCCGCATCGCCGGCGCCCTACCTGGGCCTTCTGCGCGCCGTGGCGCGGCGCCAGGCAGTGCTGATCGCGCAGTGGATGAACGTCGGCTTCATCCATGGCGTGATGAACACCGACAACATGGCGTTGTCGGGCGAGACCATCGACTACGGCCCGTGCGCCTTCATGGAAGGCTACGACCCGGCCGCGGTGTTCAGCAGCATCGATCACGGCGGTCGCTACGCCTACGGCAACCAGCCGCAGATCGCGCGCTGGAACCTGGCGCGCTTCGGCGAGACGCTGCTGCCGCTGCTGGCCCGCGACACCGAGGACGAGGCCGCGGTGAAGGAGGCGGTGGCGCAGGTCACCGAAGTGATCGATGCCTTTCCCACGTGGTATGCCGCCGCGCTGCTGCAGGGCCAGCGCGCCAAGCTGGGCCTGGCGTCGGTGGCGGCCGGCGGGGACGACGAGGCGGACGCCGCCCTGGTGGGTGACTGGCTGGCGCTGCTGCAGGCGCAGTCGGTGGACTTCACCCTGGCCTGGCGCCGGCTGGCCGATGCGGCGGACGGAAACGAAGACCCGTTGCGCAGCCTGTTCGCCGATGCCGCGCCGCTGGCGGCGTGGCTCGCGCGCTGGCGCGAGCGGTGCGCGCGAGACGACGCGGCGCTGCCGCCAGCGGCAGGCAATGGCGCGTCGCGCGCCGAGCGCATGCGGCGTGTGAACCCGTGGATCATCCCCCGCAACGAGCGGGTCGAAGAGGCGCTGGCCGCCGCCAGCGATGGCGACGATCTCGGCCCGTTCGACCGGCTGCTTGCGGCGCTCATGCAGCCCTACGACGAAGTGGCCGAGCGCGCCCGCTACGCGGAACCGGCGGCGCCTTCGGTCACCGCCTGCTACCAGACCTTCTGCGGCACCTGACCCGCACCGGCACAGCCGGGCGGCCCCGCGCGTCAGCCCTCGAGCCGCTCGTGGAAGTCGCTCGCGCCTTGCTTCCAGTAGGCTGCGACGCGCGCGGACTCGCGGGCGATGCCGTGGCCCTGCAGCACGATCTCGCGCGCCTGCGGCATCAGCCGCGCCTCGCCGGCGCACCAGGCGAAGCCGTCGCCGGCGGGCAGTTCCAGGTCGGCCAGCGCCCGCAGCCACGCCACGTCGTCATGCACCCATTGCAACTGGACGTCGGCCGCGCTGTGCATCGCGCGCCGGTCGTCGGCATGCGGCACCTGCACCAGGACGATCGCGCGGGCGCCTGCCGGCAGTTCCTCCAGCCGGCGGTGAATGGCGGGCAGGGCGCTGGCATCGCCGGCCAGGAGGTGCCAGTCATAGTCGGCCGGGATGATCATCGAGCCACGCGGCCCGCCGATCACCGCCGGCGCCCCGGGTGCGGCCTGTCGTGCCCAGTCGCTGGCGGTGCCATGGCCGTGCAGGGCGAATTCCAGCGTGAGCTCGCGCGCCACCCGGTCGAAGCGGCGCGGCGTGTAGTCGCGCCGCACCATCTCGTCGCCGCCGGCATCGAACATGAACTTGACGTGGTCGTCGAAGGAGTCGGACACGAAGTCGGACAACGATTCGCCACCGAAGGTCAGCGACAGGAAGTTGGGGCCGACGGCTTCGCTGCGCAGCACCTGGACGTCGCGGCGGCGCAGTTCGTGGCGCACGCGCTGCACGCGGCGGACGGGTGCGGGGCCGGTGGGGGCTGGTTGGGCAGGCGCGGCGGCCACGGCGGTTGAAGAAGTGGGAAACCTCATGGGCATGAAGATGGGTCTATATGGTTGATAATGTCATCCATCATGCCCCACTCAGTTGATAAAGTCAAACATCAGACCGATGCGCCTTCGGACGATGTCCTCGAAGCCATCCATGCCGTCATGCACCGCGTGCGCAGCCTGCAGCATCGCGCGATCGAGCATCTGCCCGGCGCGCCCACGCCGATGGACGGCAAGGTGCTCGGTTTCTTCGCGCGCCATCCGGGCGCCACGCAAAGCGACCTGGCCGCGCACTCCGGACGCGACAAGGGGCAACTGGCCCGGCTGGTCGGCGGCTTGCGCGAGCGCGGCCTGCTCCAGGCGCAGCCCGATGCAGAAGACCGGCGCAACCTGCGTTTGGCGCTCACCGAAGAGGGACGGGCGCTGCAGCAGCAGATTCAGCGCCGGCGCCGCAAGCTGTCCGAACTGGCGGCCGCGGGCTTGAACGCCACGGAGAAAGCCCAGTTGCTGGCGCTGCTGGGGCGGGTCGAGGCCAACCTGGACCCGGCGCGGGAAGCCTGAGCGGCGCAGGGCCCGGCGCCCGGCGCGGCGGGGCGACGGCTTTCCCGTGCCGGCGTAGGATGGCGCCGAATCATTGTCGCAAGGTGCTTGTTATTGTGTCCGGATTGAACGACGATGGCTTCCGCTGCCGCACCGGCAGTCTGCTCAGGTTCACCAAGGAGAAGCAAGATGTACAAGAGAACATTCATGGCCTTCGGCGCCGCCGCCCTGTTGGCGCTCACGGCTTGCACCACGACGACCAGCGCGGGCAAGGACGGCGATCCGGCTGCCAAGCGCCGCAGCATCGATTCGGGCGTCGACGCGGCGCTGTCGAAGCTGTACGCCCAGGCGCCCGGCTCGCGTGAAATGGTCAGCAAGGCCAAGGGCGTGCTGGTCTTCCCGTCGGTGATCTCGGCCGGCCTGGGCGTCGGCGGCTCGTACGGCGAAGGTGCGCTGCGCGTGGGCAATGCCACGAGCGCCTACTACAGCACTGCCGCCGCCGCGGTCGGCCTGCTGGCCGGGGCCGATTCCAAGGCCGTGTTCGTCCTGTTCATGAACGACGAGTCGCTGAACAAGTTCAGGAACAGCAAGGGCTGGACCGCGGGCGCCGACGCCAACGTGACCCTGCTCAAGACCGGCGCGAACGTGGGCGTCGACACCCAGACGATGCGCAGCCCCGTGGTGGGCTATGTGCTGAGCAATGCCGGCCTGATGGCCAATGCCAGCATCGACGGCACCAAGGTCACCAAGCTCGACCTGTGACGCGACAGGCGTCCCGGCCGTCGCAGTGCGGCGGCATGGGACGCCGGTGGCGCGAATGCGCCACCGGGCCGGAGACCACCGCCGGCCCGGCTGTTGTTGCGCGCCGTCAGGCGCGTTCGTCGCGCATGTAGTACCAGCGATAGAGCCCGCGCTGGCCGATCCGCCGAAACGGCGCGAAGGCGCGTGAGCGCACCAGCCCCATCACGTTCGGATATTCCAGCGGCGAGTTGTAGATCGGCAGCTGGAAGCTGTCGTCCTTGCGGCCGGCGATGCGCTGGGCCATGCGGCGCCCGGCATGCGCCGAGAACGACACCCCGTTGCCGCCATACCCCAGCGCGTAGAACACCTGCTCGGCCGGGTCGGGCTGGGTCACGCGAGGCATCATGTCGTGCGCGACATCGACCCAGCCCCACCACGAGTGGTCGATGCCGATGCCGCGCAGCGCCGGAAACTTACGGTGCAGTCCGTCGACCAGCATCTGCATGTGGCGCGGGTTCGGCGCGTCGGCGCCTGTGATGGCGCTGCGGCTGCCGATCTGCACCCGGTTGTCCGGCAGGCGCCGGTAGTAGAAGCGCAAGGTGCGGGTGTCGGTGATGACCTCGGTGGTGCGGAAGTTGGTGGCCGCGAGTTCGTCGTCCGTCAGCGGGCGCGTCACCAGCGAGTTCGACAGGATCGGCATGATCTTCGAGGCCAGGCTCGGGTGCAGCGCATTGCTCGTGTAGCCGCCGGTGGCGAAGCCGACGGCGCGCGCGCGCACCGTGCCGCCCGGCGTCTTGAGGTAGTGCACCCCGCCGCGCGTTTCCATGCCGGTCACCGGGCTCGCCGGATGGACCTTCACCCCGAGTTCCCGGGCACGGCGCAGATAGCCGAACGCCAGCTTGAGCGGATGCACGCCGATGCCGTCCGGCTCGTGCAGCGCGCCGTGGGATTCGACGTCGTCGACGTAGCGGCGCCGCACTTCGTCGGCTGTGAGCAGCTGGGCGTCGTAGCCGAACACCTCGCGCATCACCTTGGCTTCGTGCGCCAGGAACGCGACCTTCCTGGCACGGTGCGCGATGTACAGGTGGCCGCCGGGCTGCGGCTCGCATTCGGGAAACTCGGCCACCAGGTCCTTGAAGGTCTGGAAGCCGGCGCGGATCTCGGCGTCGAGCTTGAGCGCCACGTCCTTGCCCCAGCGCTCGATCCATTGCGAGCGATACAGGCGGCCGCTGGCGTTCTGCCCCTGGCCGCCGTTGCGGCTGGTGCAGCCCCACACCGCGCGGTTGGCCTCCAGCACGGTGGCGCGGATGCCGTGTTCGCGTGCCAGGAACAGGGCCGTGGCCAGGCCGGTGAAGCCCGAGCCGACGATCACGACGTCGGCGTCGACATCGCGGTCGATCGGCCCGTCGTCGGCGGGCGGCCGGCCGGCGCTGGCGACCCAGTAGGTCGGCGCATAGTCGGTGCCGCGGCCGGGGTTGGCGTCGACCAGGGGGTCGTATTGCGGATCGTAGGGCCGCAGGAGCGAGGGGTTGGGTGTGGACAGGTCCATGGTGCCGGGGAGTGACGGAGTCGGTGTCGTTGCTTGCAGACTAGTGACTGGGCACGATGCGGGTTAGCGCCAGTTGACGGCATTCGCTGGAGCCAGCCGCTGGGCCGCCGCTGGTCCAACCGAATGCCGTCAACTGGCGCCAACGCATCCGGATGCCGTGCACTAACCTGGGGCCGTTTTGCCTGCCTGGCGGGCTGTTTCCATCACTGAGGAGTCATTGCATGTCGCGCACCGTCACCGAACAGACCCTGGCCGATTTCGCCGCCGCCTGGAATCGCCATGACATCGAGGCGCTGATGAGCTTCATGACCGACGATTGCGAGTTCCATGCCGTCGCCGGCCCCGACATGCTGGGCCGCAGCTTCATCGGCCGCGAGGCGGTGCGCGCGGGGTTCGAGGCCGCATGGACGGCCGTGCCGGACGCCGCCTGGCTCGACGGCGTGCACATGGTGAGCGGCGACCGCGGCTTCTCGGAGTCCACCTTCTGCGGCACGCGCGCCGCCGACGGGGCGCGGATCGAGGCTCGCATGGTCGACATCTTCACTTTCCGAGACGGCAAGATCGCCGTGAAGAACGCCTTCCGCAAGGATCGGCCGCCCGTCACCGCGGGCTGAGCCGCTCCTCAAAACGGTCCGACGGGCCCGTGCGGCGCCGAGCGCGCGCCGCAGCCTAGGAGCGCGGCATCAAGCCTTCGAGCGCCGCGGCAAGTTCCTTGACCCCCGCCTCGATCGACCTCGCCTCGATCGCCTGGTAGCCCAGCCGCAGGTAGCCGCCCGGGGCGGTATCGCTGGCGAAGAACACGTCGCCGGGCTCGATGAGCACGCCCCGCTCCATGGCGCGCTCGGCCAGTTCCACTGCCGACACGCCATCGGGCAGCCGGACCCACATCGACCCGCCGCCGCTGGTCGGCGTGACCTGGCAGGCCGGCGCGTATTGCGCAAGCGCCTGCAGCAGCACGGCGCTGCGCTCGCGCTGGGCCATGGCCAGCCGCCGCAGTTGCGCGTCATGGTGGCCCAGCGACAGGAACAGCGCGAAGGCGCGCTGGGTGAAGGCCGTGGGGTGGCGCAACATCAGCCGGCGCAGCGCGCGCAACTGCGCGATCAGCGGCGGCGCGCCCACGATATAGCCCAGGCGCAGGCCCGGGGCCAGGCTTTTCGACAGGCTGCCGACGTAGATCACCCGATTGTTCTGGTCCAGGCTCTTGAGGGCGGGGATCGGGTCGCCATTGAACCGGTTCTCGCTCTCGAAATCGTCCTCGATGATGACCAGGTCGGAGTCGTTCGCCATGGCCAGCAGCGCCTCGCGCCGGGCCAGTGGCATCGTCACGCCCGTGGGGCATTGGTGGCTGGGCGTGGCGTACACGTAGTCGAACCCGGCCAGCCGCTCGTCCACCGGGAGGCCGTCGGCGTCGACCGCCAGCGGCACGACGTGCGAACTGCGGCTGGCGAAGATGTTGCGCGCATCCGGATAGCCCGGATCCTCGATCGCCACGCGCGTGTTCTCGCGCATCAGCAGATCGGCCAGCATGTAGAGCGCATGCTGCGCGCCGACCGTGACGATCAGTTCGTCGGCCGACGCCCAGACGCCACGGCGCGGAAGCACGCGCGTGCGGATCTGCTGCACCAGGCTGTCGTCGTCGAGGGTGATGCGGTCGGGCGCCCACTCGCGGATGTCCAGCACGCCGAGCGACTTCATGCACACCTCGCGCCAATCGGCGATCGGGAAGAGCGAGGCGTCGAGCTGGCCGTAGAGGAACGGGTACGGGTAGCTCTGCCAGTCGGCCGGCTTGACGATGCTGCGCTGGGCGGCCGGCTCCAGGCGCAGGCGGCCGGCCCAGTCGACCGGACGGTCCGGGCCGGGCGGGCGTGCCGGTGGTGCCGGCCCGCGGCGGACTGCGCCGTTGCCCGGCGTCATCTCCGGATTCACGAAATGGCCGCTGCGCTGGCGCGAGATCAGGTAGCCCTCTTCGGCCAGTTGCTGGTAGGCCAGCACCACGGTGTTGCGCGCCACGCCAAGGTGTTCGGCCAGGTCGCGGCTGGACGGCAGCGGCACGCCGGAGGGCAACTGGCCGTCGAGGATGGCCGTCACCATCATCTCGCGGATCTGGCTTTGCAGGCTGAGGTTGGGGCGGCTGGAACGCTGCATGAGCTGCGTCCACATCGCCGCGCTGAGGCGCTGGCTCATTCTTTTGGAAATCGGGGCTGGCGTTGCAGCGCGCGGTATGCATCGCGCGCTTGTGCCGGAAGATGATACGTCAGCGCATCTCGCAAGCCGCGTGACCGGCGCTGCGCCGCAGCAGGTCGTCGAGCGCGTTGCGCGGCAGCCGGCCCGCAAGCCCGATCGCCACCAGCGAGGCCTGGCCGCCGGGCGGCGGCGCCAGCGCCCGCCGCAGGCTGCCGTGCCGGCCGGCGAACTGGATTTCGCTCCAGCCATGCGCGTCGGTGCGAACCACGCCCTTGAGCCGCAGCACGCCTGCCGGCATGTCGCGCAACGCTGTCCGAAGCACGTCCGCGTCGAGCGGGCCCGGAGGGCGCCCGAGCCAGGTCTCGAAGGTGTGGCCGTGGTCGTGCGCATGGGCATGCATATGCGCATGCACATGGGCGTGGCCGGCCTCGTGCGTTTCGTGCGCGCAGTCCGCGCCGCAGGCCGGCGCTGCGGCCGCCGGCGCCCGCAGCAATGCCTCGGGCACGGCCGCGTGATGCGTCTCGAAGCGGGGCACCCCCGGCGCCGCCGAGTCCAGCCAGTCGCGCAGCGCGCGCAGATCCTCGGCGGTGGCGATGTCCGTCTTGTTGACCACGAGAAAATCCGCGCCCTTGACCTGGGTGGCCATCTGCTCGCCCAGCAGCGGATCGCGCGACTGGCCGGCCGCGACCGTGGCGTCCACCAGCACCAGGGTACCGTTGGGCTCGAGTTGCGGATCGGCCAGGGCGATCTGTGCGATGCGGGCCGGGTCGGACACGCCGCTGGCCTCGACCACGATGCCGTCGAAGGCCGGCTGCATCGCCAGCACGCGGATGAGCGCGGCGCTGAGGTCGCCGCCGATCGAGCAGCACACGCAGCCGTTCGTCAGCGCGATGGTGTCGCCGGCGCTTTGCGCCACCAGCGCGGCGTCGATGTTGACCGCCCCGAAGTCGTTGACCAGCACGGCCAGGCGCCGTCCCCGCGCGTCGGCCAGCAGGCGGTTGACCAGCGTGGTCTTGCCGGCACCCAGGAAGCCGCCGATCACGGTCAGCGGAATGCGTGGGGCGGGTTGCATCGCGTTGGCTCCTCGAGTGGCGGGCTGATCAGGCAAGCAGCGATTTGAACACCCGGCCCGACAGCATGGTGCCCCACACGCGCACGTCCTTGAGCTTCGCGGGGTCGGTTTCGGTGGGGTCGTCGCGCATCACGCACAGGTCGGCGCGCTTGCCGCTGACGAGGATGCCGGTGTCCTGCTCCAGCCCCAGCGTCCAGGCCGCGCCGCGCGTGGTGGCGTACAGCGCCTGGGCGACGCTGATGCGTTCACCCTCGCCGAGCACGCGGCCCTTGGGCGTGAGGCGGTTGACCGCGCACCAGGCCGTGAACAGGGGGCCCAGCGGCGTGACCGGCGCGTCGGAATGGATGGCCAGGTTGACCCCGGCGTCCAGCGCGCTGCGGCAGGCGTTCATGCGTTCGGCCCGGTCCGGGCCCACCGTCACTTCGTAGTGCTGGTCGCCCCAGTACCAGAAATGGTTGGGGAAGAGATTGGCCGACAGGCCGAGGGCTGCCATGCGGCGGAACATCGGGGCGTCGATCATCTGGCCGTGCTGCAGCGTGTGGCGGTGGCCGGGCCGCGGGGCGCGCGCAAGGATGCGCTCGATCGCGTCGATCGCCACCGCGCTCGCCTCGTCGCCGTTCGTGTGGGTGTGGATCGTCAGGCCGGCGCGGTGGTAGGTCTCGAAGTCGGCCTCGTACTGCGCCGGGGCCGTCACCCAGATGCCGTTGGGCGAACCATTCACGTAGCCGGGCCAGCGCACGCGCGCCGAGAAGCCCTGGATCGACCCGTCCATCATCATCTTGACCAGGCCGAAGCGCAGCCGGTCTGTGTTGCCCTGCATCAGCTGGCGCACGTGCTCGGCGCCCTCGGCCGCGCCGTGCGTGCCGTGGAAGGCCTGGAAGGCCGGCAGCAGTCGCACCGAGTAGTCTTCCGCGCCGGTGTTGCGGCGCAGGACGTCGACGTCGGCGTCGGTCAGGCGGTTCACCAGGTCGGTGGCACTGGTCACGCCGGTCATGGTGGCCATGGCGGCGAAGTTGCGCATGCCGTTGTCGTCCATCGGCGCGAGCAGGCCGGCATTGCCCACGCGCTTGACCACCAGGAACATCGCGGCCGGCTCCTGCAGTTCGCCGTTGGGCTCGCCGTTGCCGAATTTCATCACGCCCTCGACTTCCGTCTCGCTGCTGATGCCCGCGTCCCGCAGCATGGCGGTGTTGACGTTCATCAGGTGGCCGTTGGCATGGGCGATGACGATCCGGCGGGTGCGGCTGGCGCGGTCGAGGTGCTGCACCGTCATGCGCTCGTTGTCGAAGTAGATGGGGTCGAAGCCCCAGGCGATGAGGGGCTTGTCGTCCGGCGCGCCGGCGTCGCGCATCTGGGCATCGATCTGCGCCAGGCGCTCGACCACCGCGTCCATGCTCGCCAGGCCCGGCCAGGTGCGGCCGTCCGGCCCGCGCCGGTCGAAGTAGCCCAGATAGGGCATGTCCCACAGGCCGCCTTCCTTCAGGTGGCAGTGGCCCTCGATCAGGCCGGGCATGAGCACCATGTCGGCGAAGCGGTCGTCGACTTCGCAGGCGCCCCAGGCCTTCATGTGGTCCGGGCCGCCCACGGCCAGGATGCGGCCGTCGCGCACGGCGATGTGCGTGGCCACGGGGCTGGCCGGGTTCATGGTGAGGATCTTGCGGGCGGGATAGACGATGGTCGACATGCAGCGTGGGTTCCAGGGTTGAAGCTCAGGTTTGCGGGGCCGCGGCGGCGTGGCCATCGCGGGCGATGATCTGGCCGCGCCGCATCACCCAGCAGCGCGGCGGGTGCGCGGCGACGGCCTCGGCGGCGGTCTCGGCCTGCACCGCGACGATGTCGGCGGGCGCGCCGGCCTCCAGCGTGCCGGCCTCGATGCCCAGCACGTCGGCCGCGCGCGAGGTGGCCATCTGCAGCGCGAGTTCGAGGCCGGCGTCGTCCCGCAGGCCGTTGACGTAGGCCACGAGATAGGCGCGCTCGAGCATGTCGCCGGTGTTCAGCGGCGACCAGGCGTCGCGTACGCCGTCGGAGCCGCAGAAAACGCGCACGCCGTGCTCGGCCAGTCGCCGCACGGGCGGGCGCGGCCATCCACCGCCGGGGCCGTGACTCATGATGGCGATGTCGGCCTTGGCCAGGCGCGCGAGCAGCGGGTCGAGCCGGTCCGGCGCGAGTTCGCCCAGGCAGAAGGCATGGCTGATCACGACCCGGCCGGCCAGGCCGAGCGACAGGGTGCGCTCGATGATCGCGTCCACGGCGGCCAGGCCGGTCTCGCCCAGTTCGTGCAGATGCAGGTCGAGCGCGCAGCCGCGCCGCGAGGCGATCGCGAACACGCCGTCCAGCTGCGCGGTGGGATGGCCGTCGATGGTTGCCGGATCGACCCCGCCGATGGCCTCGGCGCCTTCGAGCACGGCGTTGTCCAGCAGGTCGAGCGTGCCGGCGCCAGGGCCGACGCCGCCCTGCGGGAACGCCACCAGTTGCAGCGTGGCGATGTCGGCGCAGCGCTCGCGCGTGGCCAGCACGGCGTGCAGGTGCGACAGGCCGACCTCGGTCCCGACGTCCACGTGGCTGCGCACGGTGGTGGTGCCGCGCGTGACGAGGTGGCGCAGCAGCCTTTCGCTGCCCGCCTGTGGCGAATGGTCCAGGCGCGCCAGCAGCGAGCGCTCGTTGGCGATGCGCTCGGCCACGGTCGGGCCGGCGCTGTGCGGCTGCCACGGCCGGCCCCAGAGGGTCTTGTCCAGGTGGCCGTGGCCGTCGACGAAGGCCGGCAGCAGCAGCAGGCCGTCGGCGTCGATGACCTGCGCGCCGGGCGGCGTGGACAGCCGTGCCTCGAGCGCCTGGATGCGTCCGCCTTCGACCAGCATGTCGAGCGACCGCGCCGGCGTGTCGCCGACGCCGGTCCAGACGCGAGCGCCGCGAATCAATGTCGTTTGTCTTGCCACTTCACCTCCGGGTCTTGCGCCGCGCCTGCCGCGCGGCGGTGGTCAGACGCATCATGCGTTGTCGAACCGGATCACGGGCTGCGCCCGGCCATCGACGACTTCCACCCGCCGGCAGCGCACCCAATGGCCGGGGTTCACCTCGCGCAGTGGCGGCATCTCCTGCGTGCACGCGGGCTCGGCGGCGGGGCAGCGGCCGGCGAACCGGCAGCCCGGTGGCGGGGCGATCGGGCTGGGTGGGTCGCCGCTGAGCTTGATGCGCGTGGCGGCGCGGCGGCGTCCGCCCGCGACGGTGGGTACGGCGGACATCAGCGCCACGCTGTACGGATGCAGCGGGCTGGCGAAGAACGCCTGGCGCGGCGCGCGCTCGACGATCTGGCCCAGGTACATGACGGCGATCTCGTCGCACAGGTGTTCCACCACCGCCATGTCGTGCGAGATGAACAGGTAGGTCAGGCCCAGGTCGCGCTGCAGTTGCCGCAGCAGGTTGAGGATCTGCGCGCGAATGGCCACGTCAAGCGCCGAGACCGGCTCGTCGCAGACCACCAGCTCGGGTTGCGTCGCCAGGGCGCGCGCGATGTTGATGCGCTGGCGCTGGCCGCCGGAGAACTGGTGCGGGAACAGGTGCCGCTGCTCGGGCCGCAGGCCGACCTGGGCGAACAGCTGCGCCACGCGCGCCTCGCGCTCGGCCGGCGTGCCCACCTTCATCAGGTCGAGCGGCGCGCGCACCGCGTCACCGGCGCGCTGGCGCGGATTGAGCGAGGAGAACGGGTCCTGGAACACGATCTGCAGGCGCCGCCGCGCCAGCCGCATGGCCTCGCCCTCGAGCCGGCTCAGCTCGGTGTCGCCCAGCCGGACCGATCCGCCCGTGATCGGCGCCAGGCGCATCACCGCCAGCGCGGTCGTGGTCTTGCCGGAGCCGGATTCGCCGACCACCGCCAGCGCGGTGCCGCGGCGCACCTCGAACGAGACGCCATCGACCGCGCGCACGACCTCGGGCGGACGGCCCCAGCTGCTCTTGCGCGGGAAGTGGACCTGAAGGTCCTGCACCGACAGCAGGACGTCTGGATGGGTGCGTGCGTTCATGCCATCGCCTCCTCGGCCTGCTCGGCCAGCAGCCAGCACGCCGCGCCATGACCGCCCGCGCCGCCGGCGGCGAACATGGGCGGCACCTCGGCGGCGCAGCGCGCGTGCGCGTGCGGGCAGCGCTCGCGGAACGCGCAGCCCTGTCCGAGCTCCCAGATGGACGGCACCACGCCGGGAATCTCGGCCAGCGGGCCGGGCTCGCCGTCGCGGCTGGATCCGAGTTCGGGCAGGCACTCGATCAGGCCTTGCGTATAGGGGTGCCGCGGTGCCGAGAGCACCTCGTCCACCGTGCCCTGCTCGATCACGCGGCCGGCGTACATCACCATGACGCGGTCGGCCATTTCGGCCACCGCGCCCATGTCGTGCGTGATCATCAGGATGGCAGTGCCATTTTCGCGTTGCAGGTCGCGCAGCAGGTCGAAGATCTGCGCCTGCACCGTCACGTCGAGTGCGGTGGTGGGTTCGTCGGCGATCAGGATCTCGGGCCGGCAGGCCAGCGCCATGGCGATCATCACGCGCTGGCGCATTCCGCCCGACAGCTGGTGCGGGAACTCGTCGACCCGCTTCTCCGGCGCCGGAATGCCGACCTGCATCAGCATCTCGATCGCGCGCGCCCGAGCCGCTCGCGCGTCGAGCCCGGCGTGCAGGCGCAGCGTCTCGCCGATCTGGTCGCCGACCGTGTAGACCGGGTTGAGCGAGGTCATCGGCTCCTGGAAGATCATCGAGATGCGGTCGCCGCGCACGGCGCGCATCTCGGCTTCGCTGCAGGCCAGCAGGTCTCGACCGCGCAGCGCGACGCGGCCGCCGGCGATGCGCCCGGGGGGCGAGGGAATCAGCCGCAGCAGTGCCAGCGCCGTCATGCTCTTGCCGCAGCCAGACTCGCCGACCACGCACAGCGTCTCGCCGGGGCGCAGTTCGAAATCCACGCCGTTGAGCACCATGGCCGTGCCCTGGCGGCTCTTGAATTCCACGCGCAGGTCGCTCACCTGCAGCAGCTTCTCGTCGGACATCATCTTTCCCTCAGCTTCGGGTTCAGGGCGTCGTTCAATCCGTCGCCGATCAGGCTCACCGCCAGCACAGTGACGAAGATCGCGATGCCGGGAAAGGCCACCGCCCACCAGCAGCTGAGCACGTAGGGGCGGCTCGAGCCGATCATCAGGCCCCACGTCATCTGGTTGGGATCGCCCAGTCCGAGGAACGACAGCCCGGCCTCGAACAGGATGGCCACGCCCACCGCCAGCGCGGCCGACACGATCAGCGGCGGGAAGGCATTGGGCAGCATCACCTTCCACAGGATGCGGGCGTCGCGCGCGCCGATGGCGCGTTCGGCCCGCACGAACTCCTGCCCGCGCAGCTTGAGGAACTCGGCGCGCGCCAGGCGCGCGGTGGGCGTCCAGCTCGAGATGCCGATGGCCAGCGTCACGGTGAGCAGGGAAGGCTGGAACAGCGTGACCACCACCATCGCGAACAGCAGCGATGGCAGCACCTGGAAGAACTCGACGATGCGGCTGAGCACGGCGTCGACCTTGCCGCCGTAGAAGCCCGACAGTGCGCCGATGGTCACGCCGATCAGCACCGACAGGAGGGCTGCCACCGCGCCGACGAGCAAGGTGGCGCGTCCTCCGTGGATGATGGTGGTCAGCACGTCGCGCCCCAGATAGTCGGTCCCCAGGATGTTCTCTTCGCCGAAGGGCGGCGTGAGCGGCGCGGCAACGATCTCGAAGGGGTCGGCCGGCCAGATCAGCGGGCCCAGCAGCGTGACGAACAGCACGCCGGCGAGCAGCACTAGCCCGGCGATGGCCGAGGGGTTGCGCATGAACATGCGCGCGGCCTGCCGTGCCGGATGTTCGCTGCGCGGCGCCGCGCGGACCGGCGCGACGGCCGAGGAGGTAGGAGTGGAAGCCATGTCGGAAGGGGGCAGGACTGCGCTCATGACGTCCGGATCCTGGGGTCGACCAGGCGATACACCATGTCGGTCACCTGATTCATGATGACGACGACCACTGCCGAAAGCAGCAGCACGCCGAGGATGGTGGGATAGTCGCGGCGCAGCACCGAGTCGAAGGCCAGGCGTCCGAGCCCGGGCCAGTTGAACACGGTCTCGACCAGCACCGCGCCGGCCAGCACGTTGCCGAACTGCAGGCCCAGCACCGTCACCACGGGCAGCACCGCATTGCGCAGCGCGTGCTTGTAGAGCACTACGCGTTCGGCCAGGCCCTTGGCGCGCGCGGTGCGGATGTAGTCGCTGCCCAGCACGTCGAGGGTGGAGGCGCGCGCCAGCCGGCTGTACTGCGCCAGGTAGATGATGCCCAGCGTGAGCGCCGGCAGCACCAGGTGGTGCAGCACGTCGAGGATGTCGGCCAGGCTGCCGCGGTCGGTCACCGCGTCGGCCGCGCGCATGCCAGACACCGGGAACCACGGCAGCACCGAGGCGAACAGGATCATCAGCAGGATGCCGATCCAGAACACGGGCGCCGCGAAGCCCACCAGCGAGCCAACGGTGATCAACTGCGACAGCAGTCCGTTGGGCTTGCGCGCCGACAGCACGCCCAGCGCCGTACCCACCACGAACGCGCCGAGCACCGCGGTGAACACCAGCAGCAAGGTCGCAGGCAGCCGCTCGAGGATCAGCCCCGACACCGGCAGGTTGAAGTAGTACGACTGGCCCAGATCGCCCTGTGCGACCTTGCCGAGGTAGACGGCCAGCTGCGTGGTGACGGGCTTGTCCAGCCCGTACTGCACGCGCAGTTCGTCCTTCAGTTCCTGGCTCATGCCGCCGCTGGCGCCGGCGATGGTCTCGACCGGATCGCCCGGCGCCGCGTGCACGAGCACGAAGTTGAGAACGACGACGGCGATCACCAGGGCCAGGCCCTGGAACACGCGCGTGGCGACGAATCGGAGATGGGTTCCCATGATGGCGCGGCCCTGTTGCTTGGCTTGCGGTGTGCTGGCTGCTGGCGCCGCGGCTCAGGGCTGCAGGGACACTTCGTCGTAGGGCGACATCGGCCCCCAGATGGTGGTGGGCAACTGCCCGACCTTCTTGAGCGCGGCGGTGTGATAGGGCACCACGTTGATCACGTCGACCGGCAGCTCGGTGGTGACGATCTTCTCGAACTGGGCGTAGAGCGCCTTGCGCTCGTTCTCGTGGACGGCGGCGCCGGCCTTGGCCAGCAGCGCATCGACCTCGGGGTTGCGGTAGGACTGCGTGTTGGTCCAGACGATCGGCTTGATGTTGCTCGACAGGTATGTGCGGTGCACCCCGATGGTCGGGTCGCCCCAGTTCCAGACAAGGTCCATGGACAGGTCGAAGTCGTGCTCGGCCATGCGCTTGGCCCATGACGGGAAATCGGCCGAGGTGCGTACCTCCAGCGTCACGCCCACCTTCTTGAGCTGGCCCCGCAGGTACTCGGCCACCGTCTTCTGCTGGTCGTCGGCGCCCGGCACGTAGTCGATGGTGAGCTTGAGGCGCTCGCCGCCTTCGCCGGGCTTGAGGCCGGCTTCGTCCAGCAGTGCCGCGGCCTTCTTCAGGTCGAACGGATACTTGACGTTGTCCGCCGCCGAGAAGAACGGGCTGGTGGGCACGATGGGGCCGGTGGTCGGCGTGGCGAAACCGCCCATCAGCGCCTTGGTGATGAAGTCCTTGTTGATCGTGTGCGCGATCGCCTGACGCACCTTCAGGTCGGACAGGGGCTTGCGTTCGAGGTTGAAGGCCAGCCAGTTGAGCGGGCCGATGCCCTCGTAGCCCTTGCGCGCGAGCGTGATCTTCGGGTTGTCGGACATGCGGCGCAGGTCCGTCGGTATCGACGCGAAGGCAATCATCTGGATGTCGCCGCGCTCGAGTCCGAGAACCAGGGACGAGGCGTCCGGCGTGAGGTTGAAGACCACCTTGTCGAGATAGGGCTTGCCCTGCAGGAAGAACTTGTCGTGCTTGTCGAGCACGATGCGCTGGCCGGGCGTGAACTCGACGAACTTGAACGGCCCCGAGCCGACCACGTCCTTGCTGTTGCGCGGGTGGCTCTTGAGGTCCTGGCCGTCGCCATAGACATGCTTGGGCAGGATCGGGCACAGGGCCGGCGACATGGCCAGCACGATCGCCGGGTGCGGCGTGCTCATGCGGATGACGGCGGTGTGCTCGTCGGGCGTCTCCACCTTTTCCACCGGGCCGAACATGGTCTGGAACGGATGGTTCGCCTTGATCGCCATGATCGAGAAGGCGACATCGGCCGACGTGATCGGCTTGCCGTCGTGGAACACCGCGTTCTTGCGCAGGTTGAGCGTGAGCGACAGGCCATCGTCGGCCAGCTTCCAGCTCTCGGCGAGATAGGGGTGTGGCTTCCATTGGTCGTCGAAGCGCAGGGGACTGGCAAACAACTGGCTCGACGGCATCGCCGTGGCGGCGCCCGACTGCACGGCGCCATTGAGGTGGCGCGGCGTCTGCGTCGTGCCCACCACCAGCGTGCCGCCGCGCTGCGGCTCGGCGGCCTCGCCGATCAGCGGCCAGCCCATCGTGGCGCTGGCGAGCGCGGCGGCGGTGACGAGACGCCGGCGAGCCGGATTGATGACGGTCATTTCTACTCTCCTTGCGATGCGATCAAGACGAACCGATAACGTGTGTGTCCGCAAGATACGCTGTGCGCACCGCAAGGCGATAGGTCCAACATCCGGCCTTCGATGGGACCAGCCGAACGCCGCCCATACTGGTGCAAACCCTGCCCCGGCACGGGGCGGATTGCTGAAGAAACAACCGCCTTACAACGGCGGCGAGCGGCGTGCGCGGGAGCGCCGGCCCCGGCACGGGTGGCGTTCAGCCGGCGGGGCACCGATGTAAAAGCAGGGGGCGTGCCAGGGCCGGCGGGCCACGCGGTCGGCGAATGACCCGGCGGCGGCATCGGTCACGAGCCGGCCGCCTTGCTGACCCGGTGTGAAGCTGAGATGCTTGGCCATTCCCCTCTCTTTGCCCGTTAGCACCGGCCATGGCCCAGACCTTGAACGCGATCCCCGATTCCCTTCTGACCCAGGACATGGTCCGCATTCCCGGCGGCACCTTTCGCATGGGCTCCGACCGGCACTACCCGGAGGAAGCGCCGGCGCACCGCGTGAAGGTCGACGCCTTCATGATGGACCGGACGCCGGTCACCAATGAGCAGTTCGCCGCCTTCGTCGAGGCCACCGGCCACGTCACCACCGCCGAGGTGCCGCCCGATCCCAAGGACTACCCCAACGCATTGCCGGAGATGCTGGTGCCCAGCTCGATGGTGTTCGTGGCGCCGCGCCACCGCGTGACCAACCTGCGCGACGTCACGCAGTGGTGGCAGTTCATCCGCGACGCCGACTGGCGCCATCCCTATGGCCCGGGCAGCAGCATCGAAGGCAAGGAGATGCATCCGGTCGTCCATGTCTCGCATGCCGACGCCATGGCCTATGCACGCTGGGCCGGCAAGTCGCTGCCGACCGAGGCCGAGTGGGAATTCGCCGCGCGCGCGGACATGCGCGACGACTGGGAGTTCGTCTGGGGCGAGCAGCTCGTGACCGATGGCCGGCGCATGGCCAACACGTGGCACGGCGAGTTTCCCAACCACAACCAGAAGCCAGACGGCTGGGACCGCACCTCGCCCGTCGGCAGCTACCCGGCCAACAGCTACGGCCTGGTCGACATGATCGGCAACGTGTGGGAATGGACGGACGACTGGTGGACCGCGCGGCACCCGGCCGACGCCGCCAAGCCCTGCTGCATCCCGAGCAACCCGCGCGGCGGCCAGGAGAAGGCCAGCTACGACCCCGCCATGCCGGACATCCTGATTCCGCGCAAGGTGCTCAAGGGCGGCTCGCACCTGTGCGCGCCCAACTACTGCCGCCGCTATCGTCCGGCCGCGCGGCATGCGCATCCGGTCGACACCTCGACCACGCACATCGGTTTTCGCTGCGTGGTGCGCGAGGTGGCGGAGGCCGGCGGCGACGAGGGCTGAGCCGGCCGCGTCCGGGCTGGGAGGGCGGCTACTCCAGATCGTGCACGATCTGCCCGGCGCCGGTCGTGTTGACCGCCTCGGCCGGCACATCCATCAACACCCGGCTGCGCTCGCCGGTGAAATGAATGGTGATGTACTGCACCGGCCGCTTGCGGCGGTCGTGCAGCACCCGCACCAGCTGCACCAGGGGCGCGCCAAGGTCGACGCGTAGCAGGCGCGCGAGTACCGGGTCGGCGGCGACCGCCGTCACCTCCTGGATCACCCGGCCGAACTTCACGCCTTCGCCCATCAGGATCTCGAACAGCGCGCGCTTGCCCAGTTCGGCCTCGGTCACGTTCTGTCCCACTTCACGGGGAACCCACGCGTCGGTCACCATCATCGGCGTGCCCTTCACCGACCGCAGCCGCACCGCGTGCACCGCGGACGTGCCAGCGCTCAGCGCCAGTTGTTCAGCCACTGCCGGCGGGGCTGGGGCCGTCTCGACCTTCAAGACCGTCACCTCGGTCTCGCGCGCCTGCTTGTCGAGTGATTCGAGCAGCCCGAAGCTGGGCCGCGGCCGCGACGGCCGCGTGCCCGCACGCACGTAGGTGCCGCGTCCCGGGCGCTTTTCCACCAGGCCCAGGCGCTCCAGGTCGGACACGGCGCGGCGCACCGTGATGCGCGAGACGTCGAAGCGCGCGCACAGCGCGTCCTCGGGCGGAATCAGGTCGCCGATGGCGTAGACCCCCTGCGCGATCTGGTCGCGCAACACCATGAAAAGCTGGCGGTGCAAGGCGGTGCCGGGCTCGCGGCGCAGATGCGAGGCGTGGGAGGTATTGGTGGCGTCCATCGGTTCGAGCGTTTGGCGGGTCAGCCGACGCTGCCCGGCCAGCATTGTGCCTGTCATCCAGACATACCCTAGTAATGACATAAGGTCATAGCATTATGATGACATGACTAAATCGCCCCTGACTCTCGAACCTCGGACACACCAGATGACACCCGCCCAGCAACTTCGCGCGCTGCTTGCGCGCCCCGACCTCGTCGTCGCTCCTGGCGCCTATGACGGCATGACCGCCAGGATGGTCCAGGCCGCCGGCTTTTCCTGCGTCTACATGACCGGCGCAGGCGCCTCGGCCGCGCGTGGCTTTCCCGACTATGGCCTGCTGTCGATGAGCGAGATGGCCGACGCCGCAGGCGTATTGGCGCGCTCGGTCAGCCTGCCGCTGGTGGCCGACGCGGACACCGGCTACGGCAACGAGCTGAACGTGACGCGCACCGTGCGCGAGTACGAGATGCGCGGCGTCGCCGGCCTGCACATCGAGGACCAGGTCGCGCCCAAGCGCTGCGGGCATCTCGACGGCAAGGAAGTGATCCCGCGCGGCCAGTTCGTCGCCAAGATCCGCGCCGCGCTCGAAGCCAGGCGCGATCCGGCCTTCCTGGTCATCGCCCGTACCGATGCGCGCGCCATGCTCGGCCTCGACGAGGCGGTCGAGCGCGCCCGCGCCGCGCTTGCGGCCGGCGCCGACATGGTGTTCGTGGAGGCGGCGCAATCGATGGAAGAGCTCGAGTCGATCCCGCGCCGGGTGGAGGGGCCGTGCCTGCTCAACATCGTGCGCGGCGGCAAGACGCCCGACCTGAGCCTGGCCGCGGCGCAGGACATGGGCTACAGGATGGCCATCCTGCCGAGCCTGCTGATCGGCGCCGCGGCGTCGGCCTGCGAGCAGGCGCTGTCGACGCTCAGGTCGACCGGCCAGCCGCCCAGTTCGGCGCAGGGGCCAGGTGTCGCCGAGCGCTTCCGCCGGCTCGGCGCGGACGAGTGGGATGCCTTGCGTACGCGCTTCGACGACGCCCAGTGAACGCCATGAACCATAGCGACGCCGCGAAGCCCCCGCGCACCCTGTTCGACAAGATCTGGGACGCCCACGTGGTGCAGCCGCTGGGCGATGGCTGGGACCTGCTGCACATCGACCGGCATCTGTTGCACGACCTGTCCGGCACCGCGGGCCTGCGCGAACTGGCCGCGCGCGGCATGTCCGTGCGCAATCCGGAACTTGCCTTCGCCACGCCGGACCATGCCGTCTCCAGCGCACCCGGCCGCACCGGCCGCACCTTCGCCGGGGGGGCGCACCTGTACGACGGCCTGAAGCTGCTGACGCAGCGCAGCGGCATCCGACTGTTCGACCTGGGCGAGCCGGGGCAGGGCATCGTGCACGTGATGGGCCCGGAGCTGGGCATCGTGCAGCCGGGCATGACACTGATCTGCGGCGACAGCCACACCTGCACCAACGGCGCGCTGGGCGCCGTTGCGTTCGGCGTCGGTTCGTCGGAACTCACGCATGCACTGGCCAGCCAGACCCTGGTGCTGCGCCGTCCCCGCACGTTGCGCGTCCTGTTCGAAGGATTGCCTGGCCCGGGCGTCGGTGCGAAGGACCTGGCCTTGTCGATGATCGGACAGCTCGGCGCCAGCGCCGGCACCGGCTTTGCCGTGGAGTACGCGGGCGAAGCCGTGCGTGGCATGGACATCGAGCAGCGCATGACCCTGTGCAACCTCTCCATCGAGCTGGGCGCGCGCATCGGCCTGGTGGCGCCCGACGCCAGGACAGAGGCGTATCTTCGCGGCCGCCCGTTCGCACCCGCCGAGGCGATCTTCGGGCGGGCCGCGGCGCACTGGCGCCTGCTGCCTGGCGATGACGGCGCCCGTCACGACCGCGAGGCGCGCATCGACGCACGGCGCGTCGCGCCCACTCTCACGTGGGGCACGAGCCCGGAGCACGCGATGGCGGTGGACGGGCGCATACCGGACCCGGCCGACGCCGTGGACGCAGCACAGCGCGGCGCCTGGCAGGCAGCGCTCGACTACATGGGCCTGGTACCCGGCGCTGCCCTGCAAGGCACGCGGGTGAACCGGGTCTTCATCGGGTCGTGCACCAACTCGCGCCTGTCGGACCTGCGCGAGGCGGCCGCGCTGATCCGCGGCCGGCGCGTCGCCGCGCACGTGCGCGCATGGGTCGTGCCGGGCTCGGAGAACGTCAAGCGCGCCGCGCAGGCCGAAGGGCTCGACGCGATCTTCACCGCCGCCGGCTTCGAATGGCGCGAGCCCGGCTGCAGCATGTGCGTGGCCGCCAACGGCGAGCAGGCGGCGCCGGGCGAACGCGTGGTGTCCACGTCCAACCGCAACTTCGTCGGGCGGCAGGGGCCGGGCGCGCGCACCCATCTGGCCAGCCCGGCCAGCGCCGTCGCCGCTGCCCTGGCGGGCGTCATCACCGATCCGCGGAGCCTGTGAGCATGCAGCCCTTTTCCACCCTGCGCGGCGCTGCGGCGCCGCTGGCGCTCGACAACGTCGACACCGACCTCATCATCCGCATCGAGCGACTGACCAGCCTCCAGCGTGCAGAACTCGGGCCTTGGGCGTTCGAAGCGCTGCGCTACCGTGCCGACGGCAGCGAAGACCCTGCCTTCGTGCTCAACCAGCCATGCTGGCGCGACGCGCCGATCCTGGTGGCCGGGCGCAACTTCGGTTGCGGCTCGTCCCGCGAGGGTGCCGTGTGGGCCCTGCTGGCGCGCGGCATCCGTTGCGTGATGGCAGAGAGCTTTGGCGACATCTTCCATGCCAACTGCTTCCAGAACGGCGTGCTGCCGATCCGCCTCGATGCGTCCGATCTTGCCGTCGTGCATGCCGCATGCGCGCCAGGCGCGCAATGGACGGTGGATCTGCAGGCGCAGGCCATCGCCGCGCCAGGCGGCGCAGTGCTGAATTTCGAGGTCGACCCGCTGCGCCGCGCCGCGCTGCTCGAGGGCCTGGACGACATCGGCCGCACGTTGAAGCTGCAGGGCGCCATCGACGCATGGCAGGCCGCCGACAAGGTCGCGCGCCCGTGGGTGTGGCCCGCGGCAGCGGCGGCCATTGCGCAACCATGAATCCGAAGAGAACCAGCACATGACCATCACCCATCCGAAAAAACACCTTTTCCCGATCCGCGCGGCGACGCGCCGCACACTGCTGGCGCTGCTGGGCGCGGCCACCCTTGGTGCTGCCGCGGCGCATGCCGAGGGCGCATGGACACCAGAGCGACAGGTGACGCTGATCGTCCCGTACAACCCAGGCGGCGGCACCGACGCCACCGCCCGCGCTGTGGCGAGCCGACTGTCGGTTCTGTGGAACAAGCCGGTGGTCGTCGAGAACCTGGGCGGCGCCGATGGCCTGATCGGCACACGCCGCGTGATCGAGGCAGCGCCCGACGGCTACACGCTGCTGTTCCAGGTGCCGTCGGTCCTGCTGATGAAGTACCAGCGCAGCCTCAAGGGCATCGACCCGGTCGGCCAGCTCGCGCCGGTGACCGCGGTGGCGACTTCGCCCACCGCGCTGGTGATGACCGGCACCCTGCCTTTCAAGACGTTGCCCGAGCTGGTGGCGTACTGCCGCAGCAAACCGTGCAACGTGGGCAGCGGCGAGAACAGCTCCAAGGTGCGTGCCCAGAAGTTCGCGGCCGACTACCAGTTGCACGACATGGCGGTGGTGAACTACAAGGGCACATCGCCCATCGTCGGCGACCTGGTGTCGGGCAACCTCACCATGGCCTTCACCGGCATCACCGCGGCCATGCCTCTGCACAAGACCGGCCGCCTGCGCATCCTGGTGACCAACGGGAACGAGCGCGCGCAGGCGCTGCCCGACGTGCCGACCAGCATGGAGGCCGGCTGGCCCGATTCCTACTCGGTGACCTGGTACGGCATGTTCGCGCCCAAGGGAACGCCGGCGCGCGTCGCCCAGGCCATCGCCGACGCGACCCGCGAGGCGGGCAAGGACCCGCACGTGCGCGAGGCGCTGGCTGTTGCCGGTGCCGAGCCGGCCTTCACCAGCCCGGCCGCGTTCGCCGAGATGATCCGCCAGGACGATGCACGCCTCGGTGCGCTGGTCAAGCGCTTTCCGCTGGAGGATTGAGCGCCTTCGCGCTCAGCCGCCCGCCTGCGCATCCACCAGGATGAACGCGATGCGGGCCATCGCCTGCGAGCGGTTGGCCCATGCGTGATGGGTGCGATGGCGGAGTCGATCGTGGGCGTCAGCGTGCGAGCAGCCAACCCGCCGTGGCCGACAGCGCCACGACCAGAACGGGCGAGCGTCGCCCGACCACCAGCAGGCCGAACGCGCCGAGCGCCACGCCGAAGTCGGCGCGCGAATGGATCGCGCTTGTCCAGACGGGGTCGTACAGCGCCGCCGCCAGGACGCCGACGACAGCAGCATTGATGCCGGCCATTGCGCGCCGGATGCCGTCGCGCCGGCGCAGGGATTCCCAGAAGGGCAATGCACCGGCGACCACCAGGAAGCCAGGCACGAAGATCGCCACCAGAAGAGCCAGGCCGCCCTCCCATCCTCCGAGCGCACCGTTCATGACCGTGCCGAGGTATGCCGCGAACGTGAACAACGGGCCGGGCACGGCTTGCGCGGCGCCGTATCCGGCGAGGAAGGCGTCGTTGGTCACCAATCCGCCGGGTACCACGCTCGCCTGCAGAAGCGGCAGCACCACATGTCCCCCGCCGAACACCAGCGCGCCCGACTGATAGAAGGAGGCGATGACGGCAAGCGCCGGCGAACGGGTCGCGGCCGCCAGCACCGGCAGCACGACCAGCAACAAGGCTAACAGCAGCAGCAGGGCGGCGCCCATGCTCTTGCGCACGCCGCGGTCGCGGTCTTCGGTGCTGGGAACGCGTCCAGCATGCACGGCGCAACGTCCTGCGATCGCACCTGCGACGATGGCGCCGACCTGCCCCATTGCCGATGGGACGGCAAGCACCAGCAACGCCGCGACGATGGCGATGCCCGCTCGCAAGCGATCGGGACACAGCGTCCTGCCCATGCCCCAGACCGCCTGGGCGACGATGGCGACGGCTGCGACCTTCAGCCCGTGGACCGCACCGGACTGCGCCAGGGCATCCCATCGGCTGACGCCGAGCCCGAACAGGACGAGCGCGATGGCAGACGGAAGCGTGAAGCCCGCCCACGCGCAAAGTCCGCCCGGCCAGCCTGCGCGCCCAAGCCCGAGTGCAATGCCGACCTGGCTGCTCGCGGGGCCCGGCAGAAACTGGCAGAGCGCCACCAGGTCCGAATAGCTCTTGTCGTCCAGCCAGGCCCGGCGCTGGACGAACTCCGTGCGAAAGTAGCCCAGGTGAGCGACAGGGCCGCCGAACGAGATCAGTCCGAGCTTGAGGAAGGCGAGGAATACCTCGATGGCCGAGCCGCGCGGCGTGGACGCGTCCACCGCACCGGCTTCGGCCCGCGCGTCAGGGTGCCTGCCTTGTTCCCGATGTCGACGCTGTCCCATGCTGGCGAGCCCGCTCGAGCCGCTGCCTGCGTCCGCGCCGCGTCGCTCAGGCCTGCCCGGCCGTGTGCGGATGCCGCGCCGCGTCGTACAACTGTCGCGCCAGGTCGCGGTGGCGTTGCAGCAGCGGCGCCAGCTCGGTGTCGACCAGTTCGCCGCTGCGCACCCGGACCCGGCCGTTGATCACCGACAGCGCCGCATTGCCCGGCTGGCAGAACACGAGCGCGGCCACCGGGTCGTGCCAGGCACCGGCATGGCTGACGCCGCGCAGGTCGAACGCGACCATGTCGGCCGCCATGCCGGGTGCCAGCGCGCCGATGTCGTCGCGGCCGAGCACCCTGGCGCCGCCCAGCGTCGCGATCTCCAGCGCCTCGCGTGCGGTCATCGCGGCCGGGCCGTGGCCGACCCGGGCCAGCAGCATGGCCTGGCGCGCCTCGCCCAGCATGTGCGCGCCGTCGTTGCTGGCGCTGCCGTCCACGCCCAGGCCGACCGGCACGCCGGCGCGCCGCATGGCGCCGACCGGCGCAATGCCCGAGGCCAGGCGCATGTTGCTGCACGGGCAATGGGCCACGCCGGTGCCGGTGCGGCCGAACAGGGCGATGCCGGCCTCGTCCAGCTTGACGCAGTGGGCATGCCACACGTCATGGCCGACCCAGCCGAGGTCTTGCGCGTACTCGGCTGGCGTCATGCCGAACTTCTCGCGCGAATAGGCGATGTCGTTGTCGTTCTCGGCCAGGTGCGTGTGCAGCGACACGCCCTTGTCGCGCGCCAGCACGGCCGATTCGCGCATCAGCTCGCGCGAGACCGAGAACGGCGAGCACGGCGCCACCACCACGCGCTGCATGGCGAAGCGGCCCGGGTTGTGCCAGCGCGCGATCAGGCGCTCGCTGTCGGCCAGGATGTCGGCTTCGCGCTCGACCACCTCGTCCGGCGGCAGGCCGCCCGCGCTGCGCCCGACGCTCATGCTCCCGCGCGCCGCGTGGAAGCGCATGCCCATGGCGGCGGCGGCCTCGATGGAGTCGTCCAGCCGACTGCCGTTGGGGAACAGGTACAGGTGGTCGCTCGTGGTGGTGCAGCCCGAGAGCATCAGCTCGGCCATCGCGGTCCCGGTGGACACGCGGATCATCTCCGGCGTCAGCCGCGCCCAGAGCAGGTACAGGTTGGTCAGCCAGCCGAACAGTTCGGCGTCCTGCGCCTCGGGCACCACGCGCGTCAGGCTCTGGTACATGTGGTGGTGCGTGTTGACCAGCCCGGGCATCAGCACGTGGCCTTGCAGGTCGATCGCTTCGGCGCGGCCGTCCTCCAGCGCGTCCAGGTAGGGGGCCGGAAGCTCGCTCGTGGGGCCGGCCCATTCGACGGCGGGCCCCCTGGCGACCACCGCGCCATCGCGGATCTCGCGCCTTGCCGCGTCCATGGTGACCAGCACCTCGGCGTGGCGCAGGATCAGCAGGCGGCCGTCGCCGGCGTCCGCGTTGCCCGGGGAGGGTGTGGAAGATGGTGTCATGTAATGCGGATCCTCATTCGGCCGAATGCGTGCTCGAGCCTGCGAGCTGCATCGCCCGCTCGCGCGACAACACGCCGTTGTAGAACAGGTTGAGCACCACGGCGGCCACCGTACCCAGCACGATCCCGCTGTGCGTGATCGGATGGGTCCAGGCCGGCAGGTGCTGGAACAGGGTGGGCGACAGCGTGGGGATGAGCCCCAGGCCGATTGAAATGGCGATCACGTACAGCGCATGCCGGTTGGCCCCGTAGTCGATGCTACCCAGAATGCGGATTCCCGTGGCGGCCACCATGCCGAACATGACGATGCCGGCGCCGCCCAGCACGTACGGCGGCACGCTGGCCACCACGTGCGCCAGCTTCGGCACCAGCGCCAGCAGGATCAGGATCAGCCCGCCCGCTGCCGCCACGTAGCGCGAGCGCACGCCGGTCAGCGTGACCAGGCCCACGTTCTGCGAGAAGCTGGTGTAGGGAAAGGTGTTGAACACGCCGCCGATCACCGTGCCCAGGCCGTCGGCGCGCAGGCCGCGCGTGAGCAGGTCCGGCGTCATCCGGCGCCCGGTGATGGCGCCCAGCGCCAGGAACATGCCCGTCGATTCCACCAGCGTGATCAGCATGACGATGCACATCGACACGATGGCCGGCAACTCGAAGCGGGGCAGCCCGAAGTGGAACGGCGTCGTCACCGACAGCCAGGGCGCCTCGGCCAGCCCGTCGAAGTGCATCCGGCCGAGCGCCAGCGAAACCGCCACGCCCACCACGATGCCCAGCAGCACGGCGATGTTGCTGACCAGCCCCCGGCCGAAGCGGCTGATGCCGATGATCACCAGCAGCACCAGCGCCGCGATGGCCAGCTTGGCCGGGTCGCCGTAGTCGGCGTTGAAGACGGCGTGCTGCACGCCGTCGACCATCTGCATGCTCGACGGCTGGCCGCCGCCGGCCCAGTTGATGGCCACGCCCATCAGCGAGACGCCGATCAGCGTGATGACCGTGCCCGTGACCAGCGGCGGGAAGACGCCCAGCAGGCGCCCCATGAGCGGCGCCACCAGCATGCCGAACACGCCCGCCACGATGGTCGCGCCGTAGATGGCGGTCAGCCCGAGCGAAGGATCGGCGCCGATGGCGATCATCGGACCGACGGCGGCGAAGGTCACGCCCATCATCACCGGCATGCGGATGCCGAAGCGCCAAAGCCCCAGCGCCTGGATCAGCGTGACGATGCCGGCCGCCAGCAGGTCGGCGTTGATCAGGAAGGCGATGTCGGCCTTGGATAGGCCCAGCGCGCCGCCCACGATCAGCGGCACCGCCACCGTGCCGGCATACATCACCAGCACGTGCTGAAGGCCGAGCGCGGCGCAGCGCGGCAGCGGCAGCTTCTGGTCGACCGCCTCGGCCGTCGTCGTGGAAGAAGAATCGTGAGGAGCAGTCATGGTTGTTCCGCCCTGGAAGGGTGTTGTCTCGTGGTTTGCTTCGGTCGCGCCGTGGCACTGCCAAGTGCACGCCGCGCGCCGGCAGTCTAGGTGGGCGGTCGACCGGCCGGCGAGGTCAGAATTTCGCCTGCGGTGTGCACGAAAAGTGGACGCGTGGAGGGGCGGGCCGGGGCCCGCCATGGCTTTAGGCCTAGTTCCTATTGGCGGTGTCCCGGGCCGGATCGGAGTAAGAAAATAGGGTTATGCAGACGCCCGCACTCCAGTCGCCGCCGGCCCACGGTCTTCGCAGCAAACCGGCTGTCCCGGCTGGGTTCGCCCGGCCCAAGGGCAGCTTCGCCGAAGAACTGCCGCTGCCCGATGGGCCGCCCCTGAGGCGCCTGACCAGCCGCCAGTTGCGAGAGCTGAGTGCCCAGTGGCATGACCAGGCCCGGCGCGGCGACGAAGGCGCCGAGCGCGTCGCACAGGTGCTGGCATGGGTGGCCGACCAGCGCGCGCGCAGGGAGCCGGCGCGCGTCAAGGTGCTCGCCGAGCGGCTGTCGCGCTGGGTCGGCCTGTAGCGGCGCTCGTCTACTTGCCCAGGTGGGCGAGCATCAGCTTGACGCGCGGGCCGTCGCGGATGAACGGCGGCACCGAGATCGCCAGGAGCAGCGCCGCCAGCGGCACCACACAGACGAATCCCGCGTACTTGAAGCCGAGCGCGCCCACCATCCCGCCGAGGATGAACATGCCCACCAGCCCGGCGGAGATCCTCATGCGCAGCCAGTCGTGCCGGACCTTGGACGCCGGCGTGCTGCCGCTGCGCTTGAGGAAGATCACCTTGCCCAGCTCCATGCCAAGGTCGGTGATGTTGCCGGTCATGTGGGTCGTGCGCGTGCTCCCGCCGGACGTCTTCGAGCCCACGGCGTTCTGCAAGCCCATGATGAACGACAGCAGCAGCACCGTCAGCGGCACCGCGAACGGCGTGCTCCAGGTGAGCGTGACGGCGCCCATCAGGCCGAACGGCAGCATCAGCAGCGCCTCGAGCATCAGCGGCAGCGCATAGACGCTGTGCAGGCGCCGCTGGCGGCCCCAGTTCACCAGGATGGCGCACACCGCGGCGCCGGCAATGAAAGCCAGGATCGCGCCCATGGCGTTGAGCGCCAGCGTGGCATTGGCCAGGACCAGGCCGTCCGCCAGCTGCGAGGCGAACCCGGTCATGTGCGACGTGTACATGTGCAGCACCAGGAAGCCGCCGGCGTTGACCGCGCCGGCATTGAACGCCAGCAGCAGGCCCAGTGCCCTGTTGGTCGAGGGAATTCGATGCCGGCCGGTCAGATGGCGAAGTCTGCGCATGGATGCTCCGGCCCACAGTATCCTCCAGGCGGTCCGGCCGGACGACGTCCGCCGACCATTCGCGGCGGCCAACATGAAACCTGATGCGCCCATGACGCCAGCAACATCATCCAGGCCCGGCAGGCATGCCAGGCTGTTGGTCTTCCTGTCGCTGCTTCCCGTGGCTTCGCTGGCCCAGTGGCGATCCCCGACCGCGCAGGAGCAGGCGTCGGACGCGGCGGCGTTCGAGGGTATGGAGCGGGTGATCGGCGAGAACTTCCCGCAAGTGCAGAGCGTATTCGTGGCCCTGGGCGGGCGCATCGCGTTCCGGTACTACCGCGACGGCACACCCGAGGCCTTGCGGGCGGTCCACTCAGTGGCCAAGAGCGCAGCGTCGGCGCTCGTGGGCGCGGCGTTGCAGCAGGGCCATCTCCAGAGCCTGGACCAGCGGGTCGTCGACCTCCTGCCGGAACTGGCGCCATTGAACGCCGACCCGCGTTCGCGCGAGATCACGCTGCGCCACCTGCTGACGATGACCGCGGGCTTCCAGGTCGACGACCCGGCCGGGACCGCCCCCGCCCTGCGCGCGCGAGAAGGTTGGGCGCGGCCGATGTCGAGCGCACCCGGGCAGACCTTCGCGTACGACAACACCATCCCGGTCATCCTGGCCGCGATTCTCGAGCGCACGACGGGCATGCCGCTGGCCGACTATGCCCGCCAGCGCCTGGTCGCGCCGCTCGGAATGGCCGAGCCGTCGTACCGGCAGGGGTTGCACATGCGTACCGAGGACATGGCCAGGCTCGGCCAGCTGTTCCTCCAGAACGGGCGCTGGGGCGACCGGCAACTGCTGGCGCCGGCCTTCGTTGCCGAAGCCACCACCGCCCGAAATGCGGGCGGTCCGCCGGGCTCGCTGCCGTACGGGTTCATGTGGTGGGTCGTGCCGTCCGGGGCGCAGCGGCAGACCTTCATGGCCAGCGGGTATAGCGGGCAGTTCGTCTGGGTCTACCCGCGGCTGGACATGGTGGTGGCGACGACGTCGAGCGTTTCGGCGGATGCGCAAAGGCAGGGCCAGGCGCTGCAGCTGATTCGCACCAGACTCTTCGCGGCGGCGCGCAAAAGCGCGCCCTGAAGCGGGTCGGACCGGACACGGCCATGCCGGCGTCTGCATCGTGCCCGCAACGGCGTGCTACGCGGACGGCGCCGGCCGATGGCTTGCCATCAGGTCCTCCAGTCCGGCCATCAGATGCCTGGCCAGCAACTCCGCCGCGGGATTGACGTCGAGGCCCGGGCGGCAGACCAGGCGCAAGGTCTGCGGGCGCGGGTGCGTGTCGCGCAAGGGCACGAACACCAGGTGGCCGGCGCGCCGCTCCCCGGCGATGTCCAGCGCGTTGAGCAGGCTGATGCCGGCGCCGCGCATCACCAGTTGCCGGATCAGCGCGGTGGACGTGCTCTCGACGACCGGCGTCACGCGGATGGCGCTGCGCGCGAACGCGCCGTCCAGCAGCGGCCGCAGCGACAGGTCGGCGGTCGGCAGGATCAGCGGATGGCCCACGCAGTCCGACAGCAGGGCGGTGGCCTGGCGGGCGAGCGGATGCCCCGGCGGCACCACCGCGCCGATCGGCCACTCGCTGGTGAACAGCACGCGGAAGCCGGCGCTGTCTGGCACGTCGTAGGCCAGGCCCAGGTCGCTGTCGCCGGCATGCACGCTGCGCAGCACCTCGGGCACCGGATAGTCCAGCAGGCGCAGCCGGATGCCCGGATGCCCCGCGTGGAAGCCGTGCACCAGCCCGGGCAGGAAGGCCTCGGTCATGCCCGGCGTGGTGGCCAGCGTCACGTCGCCCTGGCGCAGGCCCTGCACCGCGGCGATGCGCTCGCGCACACCGTCGAACTCGCGCAGCGTGGCGCGCGCGTGCTCGAGCACGATCTCGCCCACCGGCGTGAGCCGTAGCGTGCCTCGCACGCGCTCGAAAAGGGGCGCGCCCAGTTCCTCCTCGAGGTTGAGAATCTGGCGGTTGACCGCCGTCGGCACGACGTGCAGCTGCGCGGCCGCCTTGCGGATCGATCCCGCGCGGACGACTTCGGCGAAGTAGCGGAGCACCTTGGCATGCATGGATGGATTCTGCCGGCATGGCAACATCGCTCTCCGGGCACCGACTGCCCGGTTGCGACATCGACGTGCGCGCCATGAAGGAAATCGAGTTCAAGTTCGACATCCCGCCCGAGCGCCTGCCCGCGCTCGAGAAGGAGCTGCGCACGGCCACTGCCACGCGCACGCACCTGGTCGCACGCTATTTCGACACCGCCGCCGGCGACCTGGGCGCGCATCATGTGGCGCTGCGCCTGCGCAAGGAGGGGCGGCGCTGGGTGCAGACGCTCAAGGCGATGGGCGAGGCCGGCCCGCTGGTGCGGCTCGAGCACAACGTGGACCTGGGCGTGGCCCGTGCCGGCCAGCCGCCCGTCGCCGATCCTGCGCGCCACCGCGGCACGCCTGCCGGCGATCGGCTGGAGGCCGTGCTCGCCAAGGCCGACGGCCCGCTCGTCGAGACCTTCTGCACCGACATCTGGCGCCTGGCGCGGCGCACCCGCGTCGGCGGCGCCGCCATCGAGCTGGCGCTCGACACCGGCGAGGTCTATGCGCCGGAAAGCGCGGCCGGGCCACGGCGATCCTCCCCGGTGTGCGAACTCGAGCTGGAACTGCTCCATGGCCCGTTCGACGGCCTGGTGGCGGCGGCGCAGCGCTGGCGTGCGCGCCACGGCCTGTGGCTGAGCAGCCTGACCAAGGCCGGGCGGGGCGAACGCGTGCGCGCGTTGCAGGCCGGGCGGCCGCTGGCGCTGGCGGCGCGCGCCGTGCCGGTGCGGCTGGACGGCAGCAGGGCCGGCCCGATCACCGGCGCGGCGGTTCAGCGCGCCGTGCTGGCCAGCGTGCTGGCGCAGGTGCTGCCCAATGCCAGCGAGGTGGCCGCTGGCAACGAGGACGAGGAGGTGCTGCACCAGTTGCGCGTCGGCATCCGGCGCACGCGCACCGCCTTGCGCGAACTCGATCCGCTGGCGCCCGCGAGCCTGCCGGCCGCGGCGGTCGAGCCGGCGCTGACCGAGGCTTTCCGCCTGCTGGGCGCGCGGCGCGACCGGGTGCTGGCGGCGCAGGCGTTGCAGCCGGCACTCGACGGGGCCGGCGCGCCGGCCATGGACCCGTCGCTGCCGGCCCGCGAAGGCGATGGCGCATCCACCCCCGCAGCGGTCGTGCGGGCGCCGGCGTTCCAGGCCGCGCTGTTGGCCCTGCTGAGCCACTGCGGCGCCGCCGATGCGGGCGGGCACGCGGATGCCGCAGGTGCGGCCGACGCGCACGCGGTGCGCGAACTGCTGCGCCAGCGCCTGCAGAAACTGCACCGCCAGGTCGTGCGGGACGGCCGGCGCTTCGAGTCGCTGGCGCCGCTGCTTCAGCATCGGGTGCGCAAGCGCGCCAAGCGCCTGCGCTACCTGTGCGAGTTCGTGACGCCGTTGTTCGACGAGAAGAAGGTCGCGCGCTATGCCAAGCGCCTGCTGCCCGTGCAGGACGCGCTGGGCACGTTCAACGACCGGCTGGTGGCGTGCGCCTTGTACCGCGAGCGCGCCGAGACCGATCCGCGCGCCTGGTTCGCCGTCGGCTGGCTGGCCGCGCAGGCGCCGCTGCAGGCGCGCGACTGCCGCAAGGCGCTGGCCCGGCTGGCCGGTGCCAGGTGCTTCTGGACCGACGAGGGTTGACCGCCGGGCCCGGCAGAATCGTCCGGGCCCCGGCTGCGGCCCTTGCCTTTCTGCGCCGGGGCTCTCACAGTGGCGGCGGCAGGGAGTTCCCGCGGCCGGAACGCCGCTGACCCCGGGCCGACATCCGGCCCGCGTAGATTTGCGGGCTGGTCAATCCAAGAACATCAGGAGGATATTCATGCAGGTTTCCGAAACGGCAGGCGCGGCACGCGCCGGCGAGCGGCTGGACGAGGTCGAGCGGCTCATCCGCTCGAAAGTCACCGACCCGCACGGTGCGCAGCAACTGCTGGCGTTCGCGCAGCGCTATTTCCGCAACGTCGACCCGGAGGACCTGCTCGACCGCGAGCCGGCCGACCTGTACGGCGCGGCGCTGTCGCACTGGGGCTTCGCGCGCCAGCGCGAGCCGGGCCGGGTCAAGCTGCGCGCCTTCAATCCGAGCGTGGCCGAGCACGGTTGGCAATCGACCCACACCATTGTCGAGATCGTCAACGACGACATGCCGTTCCTGGTCGACACGGTGACCATGGAGGTCAACCGCCACGGCCTGACGCTGCACCTGATCATTCACCCGCTGCTGGCCGTGCGGCGTGACGCTTCTGGCCAGCTCGAGGGACTGGACGGGCAGGGCGCGGCCGGCGAGTCGTTCATCCACGTCGAGGTCGATCGCGTGGCCGACCCGGCCCAGCTGCAGGCCCTGGAGGCCGACCTGCGCCGCGTGCTCGGCGACGTGCGCGCATCGGTGTCCGACTGGCAGGCGATGCAGGACAAGGTGCTGGAGATCGTGGCGGGGGTGCAGGACGGTGCGTTGCCGGTGCCGCCCGACGAGCTGGCCGAGGACGTCGCCTTCCTGCGCTGGCTGGCCGACGGCCACTTCACGTTCCTGGGCTACCGCAGCCACGACCTGGTCACCACTGCCGACGGCGAGGACGGGCTGCGCGCGGTGGCGGGGTCGGCCCTGGGCATCCTGCGCGCGGCGGCCAGCGAGACCGGCGCGAGCTTCGCCGCGCTGCCGCGCGAGGTGCGGGCGCAGGCGCGGCTGCCGCAGCTGCTCATCGTCACCCAGTCGACCTCCCGCTCGACCGTGCATCGGCCGGGCTACCTCGACTACATCGGCATCAAGCGATTCGACGCCGCCGGGCAGGTCTGCGGCGAGCACCGGTTCCTGGGCCTTTTCACTTCCACCGCCTACAGCGCCAGCCCGGCCGACATTCCGCTTCTGCGCAAGAAGGTGGCGGACGTGCTGGCCCGCGCCGGCCTGGCGCGCGGCAGCCATTCGGGCAAGGCGCTGGTGCACCTGCTCGACACCTATCCGCGCGACGAGCTGTTCCAGACCGGGCCGGACGAGCTGCTGGCCACCGCCATGGGCATCCTGCACCTGGAGGATCGGCAGCGCTTCCGGCTGTTCGTCAGGCGCGACCCGTACCAGCGCTTCGTCTCCTGCCTGATCTACGCGCCGCGCGAGAACTACACGACCGAGCTGCGGCAGAAGTGGCAGGCCCTGCTGCTGCAGGCCTTCAACGGCGTGGGCGCCGACTTCGACGTCCACTTCTCCGAATCGATCCTCGCGCGGGTGCACATCACCGTGCGCACCCGCCCCGGCCAGATCCCGGATTTCGACGTGCGCGAGCTCGAGCAGCAGCTCGCGGCTGCGGCCCGGCGCTGGGTGGACGACCTGCGCAGCGCGCTGATCGAGACCGAGGGCGAGGCGCGCGGCAATGCGCTGCTGCGCCGCTTCGGCGCCGCCTTCCCGCCCGGCTACCGAGACGAATTCCCGGCCCGCGCGGCGGTGCACGACATTGCGCTGATCGACCAGCTCGACGACGCCCGCCCGCTGGGCATGAACCTGTACCGGCCGCTGGAGGCGCCGCCCGGCGAGTTGCGCTTCAAGCTGCTGGTGCGCGGCGCACCGCTGGTGCTGTCGACCAGCCTGCCGATGATGGAGCACCTGGGCATGAAGGTGCTGGACGAGCATCCGCATCGCATCGCCCCGCCGGGCGAGGCGCCGGTGTGGGTGCACGACTTCGGCCTGCGCAGCGGCCTGGGCGAGGCGGAGCTCGACGTGGACGCGTTGCGCCCGGTGTTCGAGGAGGCTTTCGCTGCCGTGTTCGACGGCAGTGTCGAGAACGACGATTTCAACCGCCTGGTGCTGGCCGCGCGTATTCCGGTGCACCGCATCGTGGTGCTGCGCGCCTACGCCAAGTACATGCGGCAGATGGGGTTCGCGCTGTCGCAGGCGTTCATCGAATCCACGCTCGTGGCCAATGCCGCCATTGCGCAGCAGCTGGTGGACTTGTTCGTCCTGCGCTTCGATCCTGCCGCCGGCGGCGGGGCGGATGCCGGCGACATCGAGGCCAAGGTGGCGGCCATCGAGACGGCGCTGGAGCAGGTGGCCAACCTGTCCGAGGACCGCGTGCTGCGCCACTACCTGGCGTTGATCATGGCGACCACCCGCACCAACTTCTGGCGCCGCGATGCGCAGGGCCGCCGCCGTGCCTTCCTGTCGTTCAAGTTCGACTCGCGCCAGGTGCCCGAGCTGCCCGAGCCACGGCCGATGTTCGAGATCTTCGTGTATTCCACCCGCTTCGAGGGCGTGCACCTGCGCGGTGGCCGGGTGGCGCGCGGCGGCCTGCGCTGGTCGGACCGGCCGGAAGACTTCCGCACCGAGGTGCTGGGCCTGGTGAAGGCGCAGATGGTCAAGAACACGGTGATCGTGCCGGTCGGATCCAAGGGTGGGTTCGTGCTCAAGCGCGCCCCGTCGCCGGCCGACCGCGAGGCCTGGATGAAGGAGGGCGTGGCCTGCTACCAGGACTACCTGCGCGGCCTGCTGGACATCACCGACAACCGCACCGGCACCGCCATCGTGCCGCCGCCGGACGTGCGCCGGCACGACGAGGACGACCCCTACCTGGTGGTGGCCGCCGACAAGGGAACCGCCACGTTCAGCGACTATGCCAACGGCATCAGCGCCGAGTACGGCTTCTGGCTGGGCGACGCCTTCGCCTCCGGCGGCTCGGTCGGCTACGACCACAAGGCCATGGGCATCACCGCGCGCGGCGCCTGGGAGTCGGTCAAGCGCCATTTCCGCGAGCTGGGCATCGACACCCAGAGCCAGGACTTCACCGTCGCCGGCATCGGAGACATGTCGGGCGACGTGTTCGGCAACGGCATGCTGCTGTCGCGCCACATCCGGCTGGTGGCCGCGTTCGACCACCGGCACATCTTCCTGGACCCGACACCGGACGCGGCCGCCAGCTTCGCCGAGCGCGAGCGCCTGTTCCGGCTGCCGCGCTCATCCTGGGCCGACTACGACGCATCGCTCATCTCCGAGGGCGGCGGCATCCACGCGCGCAGCGCCAAGTCGATCGCGCTCACGCCGCAGGTCAAACAGGCACTGGGCATCGACGCGGCGCTGGAGCATCTCACGCCGACCGCGCTGGTCAGCGCCATCCTGAAGGCGCCCGTGCACCTGCTCTACAACGGCGGCATCGGCACCTACGTGAAGGCGAGCGAGGAAACCCATGCGCAGGTGGGCGACCGGGCCAACGACGCCCTTCGCGTCAACGGGCGCGAGCTGCGCTGCCAGGTCCTGGGCGAGGGCGGCAACCTGGGCTGCACGCAGCTCGGGCGCATCGAGTTCGCGCGGGCCGGCGGGCGCATCAACACCGACGCCATCGACAACTCGGCCGGCGTCGACACCTCCGACCACGAGGTCAACATCAAGATCCTGCTGGGCCTGCCGATTGCCGAGGGCGAGCTGACGGAAAAGCAGCGCAACGCGATCCTGCCGGAGATGACCGACGAGGTGGCGCAACTGGTGCTGCGCGACAACGTCTACCAGACGCAGATCCTGTCGGTCACCGGCCGTGTCGCGCCGCAGCTGCTGGACGCGCAGACACGCTTCATGCAGTTCCTGGAGAAGGCCGGCCGGCTCAACCGCGCCATCGAGTTCCTGCCCGGCGACGAGCAGCTGGCCGAGCGCCGCGCCGCCGGCCAGGGCCTGACCACGCCCGAACGGGCGGTGCTGCTGGCCTACGGCAAGATCTGGCTGTACGACGAGCTGCTCGAATCGCCGCTGCCGGACGACCCCTGGGTGGCCACCGCACTGTCGCGCTACTTCCCCAGCCTGCTGCGCGAGCGCTTCGCCGGGTACATGTCGCGGCATCCGCTGCGGCGCGAGATCATCGCCACGCACGTGACCAACAGCGCGCTCAACCGGGTCGGCAGCACCTTCGTGCACCGGCTGGTGGAGACCACCGGCGCGCGTCCGTTCGAGGTGGTTCGCGCCTACCTCATGGCGCGCGAGATCTTCGGCATGGTCGCGCTGTGGGAGGCGGTCGATGCACTGGACAACCGGGTCGACGACGCGGTGCAGGCACGGCTGCTGACCGACTGCAGCCGGCAACTGGAGCGGGCCACCAAGTGGCTGCTGCGCTCGCCCCGGCTGGCCGAGCCGATTCCCGACGTCGTGGCCCACTTCAAGCCCAACGTCGAGGCGCTGGCGGCGCGGCTGCCGCAACTGCTCGACGCCGACGAGCGCGCGCGCGACGAGGCGACCGTGGCGGCCTACACCGGCGCCGGCGTGCCGCGCGAGCTGGCCGAGCGCGTGGCGACCTTCGATTCGCTCAACGCCACGCTCGACATTGCCGAGCTGGCCGGCAGCGCGCAGGCGCCCGTTGAGCTGGTGGCCGCCGTCTACTTCGACCTGGCCAACACCCTCGGCACTGCGTGGCTGCGCGACCGCATCGGCGCCCTGCCGGGCGACCAGCACTGGCAGATGCTGGCCAAGGCCGCCATGCAGGACGACCTGTCCGGCCTCGAGCGTGCCATGACCGGCGCCGTCCTGGCCGGCGGCGCCGCCGGCAGCGGCGCCCCGGCGCTGGTGCAGACCTGGCGCGACGCCCACGCACGCGAACTGGCGCGGGCCGGGCGGCTCGTCACCGAGCTGCGCGCAGTGCCGGCGCCGGATGCGGCGATGCTTTCGGTGGCGCTGCGGGAGTTGCGGGCGCTGGCCTGAAGCGGCGCGCCGGGCATGCGTGCGCGGCGGGGGGCGCGTTGCCAGGCCCCGTGCATCGCATGGCCTCGATGGAGCCTAGCCGGTGCCGATGCCGCTGCGCAGCAGGGAGCCCGCGGGCGCCGGCTCCTCGCGCATCAGTGCCTGCGTGACCTCGCGCAACTGCTCGCGCACGAAAGCCTGCAGGCCGAGCCGGTGCGTCCGGTCGTGCCAGACCATGCTGCAGCGCACGGTGGCGACCTCGAAAGGCAGCGGCTGCACCTGCAGCGGCAGGAACGAGGCATAGTGGGTGGCCATCCAGGTGGGTAGCGTGGCAATGTGCGTGCTGCGCGCGACGATGTAGGGAATCGGCGGCAGCGACGCCACGCGAACCATGCGCTGGCGCGCGTGGCCCAGCGCGCCCAGCGCCTCGTCGATGGTCGTCTCCATGGTCGAGCGCGCCGAGAACGGCGAGCCGAACACAACGTGCGTGGCATCCAGGTAGTCCTGCAGTGCCAACGGATCAGCGGGACCCTGCGAATGGGCGCGTATGCAGGACAGGCCCTGGGTGAACAGGTTCATGCAGCGCAGGTCCGAGGCGAGGTCCGGGAAGTGGCCGACCGCGATGTCGCATTCGCCCTCGACAAGCCAGTCGCGCAGGCGCTCGGCGTCGGGCAGCCGGATGTCCAGCCGTACCTGCGGCGCGGCCAGTGCGAGCGCGCCGGCGAGCGCCGGCATCACCGCGATGCCGACCGAATCCGGCGCGGCAATCGACACGTGGCCGGCCGCCTGCTGCGGATCGAGCGGCGCCTCGTTGCCGAAGATCTCATCCACCAGCGCCAGGCTGGCGCGCACCTTGTCCGTCAGCGTTTCGGCCCGCTCGGTCAGGCGAAAGCCCTGCGGGGTGCGGATCAGCAGCGGGTCGCCGGTCAGCTGGCGCAGGCGCGCCAGCGCGTTGCTCATGCCCGGCTGGCTCATCTCCAGCTTCTGCGCGGCGCGGGTCACCGAGCGTTCGCTCAGCAATGCGTCCAGGCACACGAGCAGGCTGATGTGATTGCGGCTCATGCGCAAGTTCTCCATCCCCGCCGTGAATGTCGGCATTGCATGCCGTTGGTTGTGGGGGTCGTCGCGGGGTGTTGCAATGGTCGCTCCCTTCCGGGGACTATAAGTAAAAGGAGACTTGCGTTGGCCATCACCACGATCCGCCCCACCGCGCAGGAGATGCACCGCTGCGTCGCGCGCTTCTCGGACCTCACGCGCTGCGACGAGGGGCTGCCCGACATGCAGCTGCCCGAATGCCGGCGCGCCTTTCTCAATGTGCTGGGGTTCGACCAGCCGAGTGGAGAAGGCCGGTTCTCGCCATTCGGCGACAAGGCCCGGGCGCGCGTGTCGCACCTGACGGCCGGTTTCGGCATCTCGTTCATCCAGGCCGCGCCGGGCAAGGGCGTGCTGATGCACACGCACGACACTGTCGAGACGTTCATGGCCATGAAGGGCCGCTGGAAGGTGCAGTGGGAGGGCGCGGACGGCGACGACCACGTGGTGCTGGAGCCGCTCGACTTCATCGCTTGCCCGGTCGGGGTGCAGCGCCGTTTCGAATGCGTCGCGCCGCCGGACGGCGAGGCCGAGGGCCTGCTGCTCGGCGTGATCGGCGGCAACGCCCCCGCGGCGGAAATATCGCCGCAGGGCATTCGCCGGCTGGTCGAGGCCGGCATCTTCCCCGCGGACGCCGCCGCGGGCTGCTGAGCGCATGGCCACCATTGCGCAGCGGCCTGACGCGCAGACGGCCGAGCCCGCCGACGACCGTGCCCGCTTCCACATCCCCGTCAATCACTTCAAGCCGCTGCAGGCGCGGGCGGCCAGCGGTTCCTTCGAGGCCGAGCGGCTGCAGGTCGTGCAAGGTCCGTGGCCGGTGCGCAGCCGCGCGCTCGCGCTCGACCGGTCGGCCGAGCTGGGCCTGGACAGCCCGGCCACGACGCCGACCATGCTCGCGCACTACCTTCAACTGCGCGCCGCGGATCCCTTGTCGCAGAGCGAGCCGGCACTGTCCCGCCTGTACTACGTGCACAGCGGCAGCGGCCGCTCGCTGGCCGGCGACGAGGTCGTGCCATGGGCGGCCGGCGACGTGCTGGTGCTGCCCGCCGCCAGCGGCGTGCGCCACGAGGCGAGCGCCGATTCGCTCGTCTTCACCGTCTCGGACGAACCGCTGTGGCGCTACCTGGGGGTGAGGGCGCTGTCGCAGCGCCGGCCTGGCGCGGTGCGCTACACGGCCGCCGCCATCGCCGGCGAGATGGCCCGGCTCGACCAGCTGGCAGGCCGCGAGGAGGCGGTCGGGCGGGCCGTGATCTTCACCCGCGACACGCTGGAGCCAGCGCACCTGACCACGCCCTTTTTCATCGCCAACATCAACACGCTGGAGGCCGGCCGTGACCAGCGCGCCCATTGCCACAACGGCGCCGCGCTGACGCTGAGCCTGCAGGGCGAGAGCTGCAGTTCCTTCGTGGCCGGTCAGCGCATCGACTGGGCGCCGCTGGGCGTGATGGTGACCCCCGCCGGCGCCGCACATTCGCACCACAACCGCGGCAGTCGCACGATGATCAGCCTGGTGGTGCAGGACTCGGGTTTCTACCAGCATGCGGGCGTGTCCGGCTTTCGCTTCGCACCGGACGAGGACCCGCGCGCGGCGGCGGCCATTGACCGGACCAATGTCGGCATTGCCGCGGCTGTGGTTGCGGCACCGCGACACATTGCGTAACGTCGGTGCGGGGTTCCCGCCCCGGCGATCAGAACATCAGGAGACAGCGTGAAACTCAGACTTCTCGGCGGTGCGCTCGGCATCGCGCTGCTCGTCGCGCACGGCGCCGCGCAGGCCCAGACCGTCACCCACAAGCTCACCTTCGCCTCGGGCTACCCGGCGGCCTTCGCCTGGACCGACGAGCAGGTCAAGACCTTCCTGCCCGGCGTGAACAAGGAACTGGAGAAGGCCGGGTCCAAGCACAGGGTGGAGTGGAACGTGGCGGTCGGCGGCACGCTCGCCACCATGCCGAACATGCTGGACGCGGTCTCGACGGGGCTGGCCGACATGGGGCACGTGGTGCACCTGTTCGAGCCGGCGCGGCTGCCGCTGCAGAACGTGGTGTCGGCCGCGCCGTTCGCCACCGACGACCCGCGCCTCGCGACCAAGGTCCTGCACGACATGCAGAAGACGATGCCGGCGATGCAGAAGTCCTGGTCGAATCTCAACCTGGTCTACCTGACCAGCTATTCCTTCGACAGCTACCTGTTGATTTCGCGCAGGCCGGTCGCCAGCGTCACCGACGTGAAGGGCATGAAGGTGGCCGCGGCAGCGTCGAACACGCTGTGGCTGGAAGGCACCGGCGCATCGCCGGTGGCCGCCACCATGGGCACGGCCTACAACGACATGAAGACCGGCGTCTACGACGCGGCCATCAACTCGGCGCTGCTGTCGGCCGCAGGCAAGATGTACGAGGTGGCCCCGCAGATCGTGCGCACGGGCTTCGGCGCCATCAACGCCTTCGACATCGTGTTCAACAAGGCGAGCTGGGACCGGCTGCCGGCCGAGGTCCGGCAGGCCATCCAGCGTGCGGCCGACGCCCACCAGGAGGCGATGGTGGCGCGCATCGAGCGCGAGACGGACGCCGCCTTCGAGACCATGCGCAAGCACGACGCGGCCATTACGGCGCTGAGCGCCGACGAACGCGTCAAGTGGGCCAACACGCTGCCCAACATCGCCGAGCGCTGGGCCGCACCGCTCGAGGCCAAGGGCCTGCCGGCGCGCGAAGTGCTGCGCACCTACGTCGAGAACCTGCGCAAGGCCGGCGCGCAGCCGGCGCGCGACTGGACCAGGCCCTGATCCGGCATGGCGCAACTCGATCTCGATGCCGCCGCCGCGTCGGCGCAGCCGGCGGTGCAGCCCGGGCTGCCCGACCGCCTTCTGGGCTGGCTGTGCGCCGCGCTGAACGCGGCCGGCACGGTGCTGATCGGCTTCATCATGGTGGTGATCAACGTCGACGTGTTCGGCCGCTTCCTGTTCGGCAAACCCCTCACGGGCGTCACCGAGATGGTGATCGCGTCCATCGCGGCCATCGTGTTCCTGCAGTTTGCCGACACGCTGCGAGCGGGGCGCATCATCCAGGCCGATGCGCTGCTTCGGCTGCTACAGGCGCGCCTGCCGCGTGGCTACCACGCGCTGCAGGCGCTGTTCCACCTGCTCGGTGCGCTGACTTTCAGCGTGATCCTGTATGCCACGGTGCCGTTCCTGCAGCGCGCCATCGCCAGTGGCGACACGTACGGCAACCCCGCGGTGTTCTCGCTGCCCAAGTGGCCGGTGCGGGCCATCATGATCGTCGGCTGCGCGGCGGTGCTGTTGCAGTTCCTGCTGCTGGCCTGGCGGCACCTGGAGGCAGTCTGGGGAGAGCGCAAGTGAGCGGCACCGCGATAGGCCTGTGGTCGATCCTGTTCCTGGTGCTGCTGGTCTACAGCGGCATGCATGTGCCGGTCGTGATGATCATCGTGTCCTTCGTGGGCATATGGCTGATCCGAGACAACGTCGAGTTGGCCGGCACCATGCTCGCGTTCGCCGCCACCGACTCGATCGAGGCGTACGTGTTCGGCGTCATCCCGCTCTTCGTGCTGATGGGGCTGCTGGTGATGATCGCGGACCTGGGCAAGGACAGCTTCGCGGTGGCGCACCAGGCGTTCCGCAAGCTGCCCGGCAACCTGGGCATCGCCACCGTCATGGCCAATGCGATCTTCGCCGCGATCACCGGCGTGAGCGTGGCGGCCGCCACGGTTTTCAGCAAGCTGGCGGTGCCCGAGATGATCCGCTACGGCTACGACAAGCGCTTCGCGGTGGGCGTCGTGGCCGGCAGTTCGGTGCTGGGCATGCTGATCCCGCCGAGCGTGCTGTTCATCATCTACGGACTGGTGACCAACACGTCGGTGGGCGACCTGTTCCTGGCCGGCATCATCCCGGGCATCGTGCTGGCGGTGGCGTACGCGGCCATGATCTGGCTGCGGGCGCGCCGCCATCCGGCGCTGTTCGGCCGCAACGAGGCCTCGGCGGCCTTCGCGCCGCTGGGCAAGCGACAAATGGCCGGCATGCTGCTGCCGATCCTGCTGCTGATCGTGCTGGTGCTCGGCGGCCTGTACGGGGGCGTGTTCACCGCCACCGAGTCGGGCGCCGTGGGTGCGCTCGGCGCGCTGGCGATCGCGCTGGCCAAGAAGCGGCTGTCGGCCCGCGGGTTCTGGCGGCTGCTCACCGAAACCGGCCACGTCACCGCGTCGCTGATCCTGCTGATTATCGCGGCCAACGTCTACTCGCGCATGCTCGCGGTGTCCGGCCTGCCGATGTACCTGGCGCAGGCGATCCAGGAGGCCGGGCTCGGCTTCGTCGCGCTGATGGCGGTCTACCTGGTGGTGCTGCTCATCCTGGGCACGCTGATGGATTCGGCGTCGATCCTGCTGATCTGCGTGCCGCTGTTCCTGCCCGTGTTCCAGGCCTTCCAGGTCGACGTCGTGTGGCTGGGCGTGATCACGGTCATCGTGGTCGAGATCGGACTGCTCACGCCGCCGTTCGGCATGGCCGTGTTCATCGTCAAGGCCTCGATCAACGACAGCAGCATCTCGCTGCACGACATCTTCATGGGCACCTTGCCGTTCGCGGCCGTCATGCTGGCGGTGGCGCTGATGGTGATCGCCATGCCGTGGATGGCCACGGCATTCATCCGCTGAAACAGGAGGCACTTGCATGAACATCCCGATGAGGACGATCTCGGTCACCCCCGAGCAGATGGAATCGCGCATCGCGCGCTTCGACCAGTTGCAGCCGCAAAGCGCCATGTACCAGAGCGAGACCGGCATCCCGCGCGAAGCCTACGAACTGATGGCCGCAAAGACGCTGTACCTGCTGATGGCGCCGGCCAGCCAGGGCGGGCCGATGGCGCAGAAGCCGGCCATCGACGGCGAGAAGGGCCTGTCGGTGATCATCGCCCGCTGCCCCCCGGGCGACAAGCCGCTGCTGCATGCGCACTTCAAGACGCACGAGACGTTCATGTGCCTGACCGGGCGTTTCCGGATCCGCTGGGGCGACCAGGGCGAGCACGAGACCTTCCTGCAGCCGTTCGACATGATCGCGGTGCCGCCGGGCGTGTGCCGCGACTTCACCAACGTCGGTGACGACGACGCACTGCTGCTGGTGCTGATCACCGGCAAGGGAGACGAGGACTTCAACGACATCGCCGTCGGCCCGGAGGACAGCAAGATGATGGTCGAACGGTTCGGCATGGACGTGATCCACAGGTACCAGAAGATCGGCACCGAGTTCATGGGCGTGACGGTGTGAGCGCGCCGCCGCCGCCCTGGGTCGACCCCGAAGTGCCGGCCATGGGCGCGGCGCTGCGCGAGCGCGGACTGGCCGCGCCGCTGCTGGAGGCGGCGCCCGTGGCGCAGTCGCGCGCTGCCTACGACGCCATCGGCGCGTTCCTGTCGGAAGGCAGCGTGCCCCTGCAGCGCGAGGCGCAGGTTCAGGTGCCTGGCCCGCACGGGCCCGTGCTCTGCCGCGTGCACCTGCCGGATGGCGCGGTCTCGCCGGTGCCTGCGGTCGTCTATTTCCATGGCGGCGGCTTCGCCCTCGGGCGCATCGACGAGTGGGACGCCATGATGCGCGAACTGGTGCGCGACAGCGGCGCGGCAGCCGTCGACGTGCAATACAGCCCGTCGCCCGAAGCGCGCTTTCCCGTCCAGTTCGAGGAGGCGGTGGCCGTCGTCCGTCACTTTGCCGCGCGTGGGGCCGAATACGGTGTGGACGGCGATCGGCTGGCGGCCGCCGGCGATTCCGCAGGCGCCAACCTGGCGCTGGCCGCGGCATGCGCGCTACGCGATGCCGGCGAGACGCCGCTGCGGGGGCTGCTCCTGTACTACGGCGTGTACTCGTGGGACACCACCGCCGATTCGTGGCAGCGGCTCGGTGACGGCCGCTTCGGCTTGTCGGCTGCGCAGCTCGACTGGATCCGCGATCACTATCTTGCGCAGGAAGCGCAGCGGCGCGACTGGCGCGCCGCGCCGCTGCTGGCACGCATGGAAGGCTTGCCACCCGTCGACCTGCATGCCGCCAGCCTCGACCCGCTGCTCGATGATTCGAATGCGCTGCAGCAGCGCCTGCAGGCTGCGGGCGTGCCGGTGCGGCTGCAAGTGCACGACGGCGTGCCGCACGGGTTCATTCGCAGCGGTCGATTCCTGTCGGCTGCGCGGCGAGCCGTGGCCGGCGGCGCGACCAGCCTGGGCCACTGGCTCGGCACCCGGGCTGCGCTCGGCTGACAAGGGCCGGGTGCGAACGTGGCCGCCGCGCCCGCGTCCTCGCTGCTGCTGCTGTTCTGCGCCACCGCGATCGCGCCACTGGGCCTCAACGTCATCGTGCCGGCGCTGCCGGCCATCGGCGCCGCCTTCGAAGCGCCGCAGTCGGCCGTGCAGCTGACGCTGTCGCTGTACCTGCTCACCTATGCGCTGGCCCAACTGCTGCTCGGTCCGCTGTCCGACCGCTTCGGGCGGCGCCCGGTGCTGCTGTGCGCCACCGGGCTGTTCGTGTCGGCGAGCATCTGGGCTGCGCTTGCGCCGGATTTCGGCGTTCTGATGGTCGCCCGCGTGCTGCAGGCCCTGGGCGGCTGCGCAGCGCTGGTCGTGCCGCGCGCTGCAGTGCGCGATGCCCATCTCGGGCCGGATGCGCTGCGCGCGATGTCCCGCGTCACGCTGGCCGTGGCCGTCATGCCTGCGCTGGCTCCGCTGCTGGGCGGCATGCTCATTGGCGCATGGGGCTGGCGCACGGTGTTCCTGGCCTGCGCCGTGTATGGCGCCGTCTTGTGGGTCTGGCTGTGGCTTTGTTTCGCCGAGACGCTGCCGCCGGCACGGCGCACGGGATCCAACCTGCGTGGGACGCTGCGAGGCCAGGCAGCGCTGCTGCGCTGTCCGGCCTATGTGGCCTATGCGGCCAACCTGGCGCTCCTCGGCGTCGGGTTCATGGCGTTCATCTCGATCGCGCCGGCGCTGCTCATCGGCCGGCTGGGCGCAAGCCCGGCGGGCTACGGTGCCTGTCAGCTGTTGCTCGGCGCGGCGGTGGTGGGCGGGGGGCTGGCCACGCCGGCTGCGGCCCGTCGCTTCGGCGCTGACGGCGCGCTGCTGCTGGCCAGCCTGGTTGCCGCCGCCGGATTGGGCGTCGTGCTGGCGCTTGCCGGCACGCTGTCGGTGCCGCGGCTGCTCGGCCCGATGCTTCTCTATGCGCTCGCCAGCGGGGTCTGCCTGCCGCTGGCGCTCAACGGCGCTGTCGGCGTCGCCGCGCATGCCGCGGGCGCGGCGGCGGCGCTGGCAGGCTTCTGCCAGATGGGGGCGGGCGCGGCGGCCGTGTTCGCGATCAACCAGTTCGGCAGCGCCGTGGCCCCGTTCGCGGCATGTTCGCTGGGCAGCGCGCTCGCGGGCGCGGCGATGCTGGCGCTGGTGCGCAGGCCCAGGCCGCGCCGGATCGCCTGAGGTGGCGCTGCACATCGGCTGATCGGGGGTGCGATAGGGGCCGCCCGCCAGCCGCCATCCGTCGCGTCCCCTGGGCTAGGATGTCGGGCAATTGAGGAGAGCCCGACGAGATGACGAATTACCGCACCGACCTGGCCAAGATCACCTTCGGCGTGCTGTGCATCGTGCTGCTGATCGGCTCGGCGCTGTGGATCCTGCGGCCTTTCCTGGGCGCCACCATCTGGGCCGCGATGGTCGTTGTGGCCAGCTGGCCGGCGCTGCTGTGGCTGCAGTCGCGCCTGTGGGGCAGCCGGGGCCTGGCGGTCGCGGCCATGGTGCTGATCCTGCTGCTGCTGTTCGCGTTGCCGCTGACGTTGGCCATCTCCACCGTGGCCGAGCATGCCGACGTGGCCTACGCCTGGGTCCGCTCGCTGATCGACCAGGGGCCGCCGCACCTGCCGGACTGGCTGCGCAACCTGCCGTTCATCGGCGAAAAGCTCGGCACCACCTGGGACGACCTGGTCGCTTCCGGCATGGCCGGCCTTCAGACCCGCGTCACACCTTACCTGAGCGAGGTCACGACGTGGGTGCTGTCGCAGGCCGGTGTCGTCGGCGCGCTCACGGTGCAGATCCTGCTCACGGTCGTCATCGCCGGCGTGATGTACCTCAACGGCGAGACCGGCGCGCGCGTGGTGCAGCGCTTTGGCTGGCGGGTCGGCGGCGAGCGCGGACAGGAGGCTGTGGTGCTGGCCGGCAAGGCCATCCGCGGCGTGGCGCTGGGCGTGGGGCTGACGGCGCTGATCCAGGCGGTGATCGGCGGCATCGGGCTGGCGGTTGCCGGCGTGCCGCTGGCGGCGCTGCTCACCGCCGTCATGTTCATGCTGTGCATCATCCAGGTCGGGCCCACGCTGGTGCTGCTGCCGGCCACCATCTGGGTGTTCTGGAGCGGTGCCACCGGCTGGGGCATCTTCCTGGCGGTGTGGACGCTCATCGTCGGCACTATGGACAACTTCCTGCGGCCCTGGCTCATCAAGCGCGGCGCCGACCTGCCGCTGCTGCTCATCTTCGCCGGCGTCATCGGCGGCCTGTTCGCCTTCGGCCTGGTGGGTGTGTTCGTCGGGCCGGTGATGCTGGCGGTCTCGTACACGCTGATCGACGCGTGGCTGGATGACAGCGAGCCCCCGGAGATGACGGGCGAGGTGCCGCTGCCGCCGATCGCCGAGGTCGATGTGGTGCAGGTACCGCAGGTGGGCGTCGACGGCGCGCCGCGCACTTCGCGCGCGCCGGCCGCGGTCAGAACGCCCAGCGCGCGCTGACCCGTACCGTGCGCGGCTCCATCGGATGGATGTGGCGATCGTCGATGCCGGCGCCGCAGGCGCCACTGGCCACTTCCCCAGCGGTGCACGACGCGTAGTAGTACTCGATGTCGTTGCCCTTGCTGCCGGCCAGGTTGAACACGTCCACGCCAAGGGTGAGGTGGCGGTTGACCGCGTAACGCGAGCCGAAGTTGAGCAGCGTGGTCGCGCTGGAGCGCACGCTGTTCGTGGTGTCGAGCGCACGCGGGCCCATGTAGCGCAGCCGCAGCGTCGCCATCAGCGGGCCATGCGTCCACACCACGCCGGCCGACACGGCGGTCTCGATCGCGTTGTCGACGTAGTCGCCTTCGCCCTCCGGCGCCGGGCCGCGAAAGCGGGCGCGGGACAGAGCGCCGTCGAACTCGAAACGCCACGTCGATGACGGTGTCCAGCGCAGGCTGGTCTCGACGCCGCGGCGCTGGCTGGGCCGGCCCGGCTCGGTGGTGCCGGCGTCGCCGACGTAGACCAGTTCCGAATCGAGGTTGAGCATCCACAGCGCGGTGGTCAGGCTGAGCTGTTCGCCAGGCGCGAAGCGCCATCCCGCTTCGCCGCCGTGCCCCTTCACGAGCGCCGGCACCCGGTCGGCTGGCAGCCCGCTTTGCGGATCGACGCTGATGGTGGCGCCGCGCACGTCGTTGCTGTGGTACCCGCTGCCGGCGTTCAGGTACAGCTCGTTCGCCGGCGTCACGGTGAATGCCAGTCCGGCCTTCGGGCTGACCAGCGCGTCGTGTCCGCTGCCGCTGTTGCCCGGCCCATACACCGGTTCGCGGCCCTCGACGTCGTAGCGCAGCATGTCGCCGCGCAGGCCGAAGTAGCCGCGCCAGCGGTCGCTGAAGTTGAGCAACTGCTGGCCGTAAGCCGAGACGAGGTCCTGCGACACCCGGTCGTCGCGCACCGTCCGGTCGCGCTCGCGTGCCCGCGTATCGTAGAGGCCAACGCTGCCGATGCGGTCGCCGCGCCACTGCGCGCCGAAGCTCAGCACGCCGTCCATGCCGGCCAGGCGGTTGGGCAGCGAACGCGCGGCCTGCGCGCCGAAGATGCGGCGCCGGTCGGTCTGCTCGAACTGGTCGCCCGCGTCCGGATCGTTCAGGAAGTAGGTGAAGTTCGAGAACAGGTCGAATTGGTAGTCGATGGCGTAGGCACTGACCTGCGTCTGGCCCTCGGGCGAGTTGTCGAACCACTGGCCCGACAGGCTGAGCCGCCGCGTGCTGCCCCCGTCCGTCGGGTCCAGCGAGCCGTAGCGGCCGAGGTCGCCCGAATCGACCAGGCGCTGCGGAATCTGGTCGGTGGCGTTCCAGTCGCTCTTGTAGGCCATGCCGGTCAAGCTGAAGCCGCGCACCTGGCTGCCCTGCGAGTAGCGCAGCACGGCATTGGCCTTGCGCAGATCCTCCGGCACGTCCCAGGGGCCGTCGTTGCCCTGCAGCTCCAGCGCGCCCATCCAGGTCTGGTCCTGCACGGTCCGCGAGCCGGCGGCGAGCAGGCGGCGGTAGCCGTCGCCGCCGAGGGTCAGCTCGGCAAAGGGCGCATCGATCGCGCTCACGTAGTCCATGCTGGCGCTGCCGGCGAGGGAAAAGTCGCCGTTGTCGACGAAGTACGGCCCCTTGCGATAGCGCACGCCCGAGACCAGCTCGGGAATCAGGAAGTTCAGGTCGGCATAGCCCTGGCCATGGCCGTGCGATGGCATGTTGACAGGCATGCCGCTGACGGTCATGGCGAAGTCGGTGCCGTGGTCGAGGTTGAAGCCACGCAGGAAATACTGGTTGGCCTTGCCATCGCCCGAATGCTGCGTGGCCACCACGCCGGGCACCGCCTCGACGATGTCGCCGGGACGCAGCTTGGGCCGCGTCTGGAAGGACTCGCGTTCTGCCGCCCCCTCGCTGGCGCTGTCAGCGGTGCCGATCGTGGCGTCGCGCGGTCCGCGCACCTCGATCTCGGGCAGATGGGTCGATTGGGCGTGGGCGACGATGCCGGTGCCGGGCAGAAGGGCCACCGCGGCACAGGCGTTGAGAGCGAGTTTCATGCGTAAGAGAATATTGCAATTGTTCTTACGCAAGGCCCACGCAAGACGCATTCCGGCCTGTACTTAGGTAGCAGGGGTCCGCCGGGGCAACCCGGCGGACCCCTTCAGTTGCGCGGGCTCAGGTGGATGTGCGTGCCGGCGCCGCCCTCGTGGCGATGCGACCTGCGATCGGCTTCGAGCAGCACCATGTGCACCTGACCGTGGCGAACGCCCTTGAGCGCGATCAGCTGGTCGGCCAGTGCGCGGACCGGCTTAGCCGGGCCACGCAGCACCGCGGTTTCAAGGCAGTGATGATGGTCCAGGTGCGTGCGCATCGAGGCGACGACGAGGTCGTGATGCTGATGCTGCAGGTCCAGCACGCGCACGGCCACCGTCTGGTCATGGTGGTCATAGACATAGCTGAGGTTGGCCACGCACCATCTTGCGCGGGCCGCGTCCGCGCCGCTGTCCTGCGTCGCGCCGCCCAGGCGCGCACGGATGAGGTCGCGCACGGCCTCCGACCGGTTCACGTAGCCCTTGTGCGCGATGAATCCGTCGAACTGGCGGGCCAGCTCGTCGTCCAGCGAGATGGTGAAGCGTTGCATGGCGCGATTGTGCAGGCAAGGCGGCCGCAGGCGCCGTGCGCCGCTAGCCGTGGCGGCCGGCAGCGACGCCGCGGATCACGCGCGGAAATTCGTCGCACAGTTCGCGTGCCAGAAATCCCACCCGGCAGCCGAGGCGCCGTTGCACCGCGGCCCCCGACGCCGCATGCACCCAGATGCCCCAGGCCGCTGCATGCAGCGCGGGCAGCCCGCGCGCCGCCAGTCCCGCGACGAGGCCGGCGAGCGTGTCGCCGGAGCCCGAGGTCGCCAGTCCCGGGTCGCCGCCGTCGAAGTGAAGCATCGATCCATCGGGCGCGCCGAGAAAGGTGCGCGCGCCCTTGAGCGCAACGCATGCCTGCCAGCGCAGAGCGGCCGAGCGCGCGAATGCCTCCGGGTCGGCGCAGACCAGCGCCTTGCTGCGTCCGCTCAGGTGTGCCATTTCGCCCGCATGCGGCGTGAGCACCACGCCGGCGCAGGCGGTGGCGAGGTGCGGCGCGACCGCCAACGCCGACATGGCCAGCGCATCCAGGACCACTGTCGCCCCGGTGCAGCATGGCAGAAGCTGCCGCACCAGCGCGATCGTGCCGGCTTCGCTTTGCATGCCCGGGCCGGCCAGCACGGCGTCGGCGGCGCGCGCGGCTTCCTTCACGCCGGCCGGCACGCGCGCGCCGCGCGCTGGGTCGTCGGGCAGCGGGATGACCCGCGCCTCCGGCATGGCGACAGCCACCGCAACGGCCACGCGCCGCGGCACCGCCAGGGTGAGCTTGCCGGCCCCCGCGCGCAGCGCCGCGGTGGCGGCGAGCACGGCGGCGCCGGGAATCTCGCCGCTGCCGCCGACGACCAGCACGTGGCCGCGCACTTCCTTGTCGCCGTCGGCGTCGATCGGCGGAAGGGGCCAGCGGCGCAGCGTTGTGCGGGTCAGGGCGAAGGCACGGTGGGCGGTGGCGGCGGGCATGCGTGCGCGGTTCCGGCGTGCCGGCCTCAGGGCTTGGCGCCGGCTGGCTCGTCCGGTGCTCGGGTGACGGGCGTGTGCGTCTGGAGCAGGGGTGCGACGAAGTTCACCAGGTCGGGCTCCAGGGCGGTGTCCAGCGGCGAGGCCGCCTGCCGTGCCTGCGCGCCCTGGTACGACGTGACCGCGCAGTTGGGCACGTCGCCTTGGCGGTCGATCTCCAATATGCGGCGCTCGTCCAGATGCTCGAGCAGGTAGCGCATGCAGTTGACGATGACCTGGTGCGCCACCACCAGTACGCGCCGCTGCGCGTATTCGCGGGTGATCATCTCCAGCAGGCTGCGCAGGCGCAGGATGACGTCGCACCAGCTCTCGCCGCCCGGGGGCCGGAAATAGAACTTGCCGACATGCTGGCGCTGTTCGTCCAGAGCCGGATGCTGCTGGCGGATGCCCACCTTGGTCAGCCGGTCGAGGATGCCGAACTCCTTCTCGCGCAGCCGCTCGTCCAGGCGCAGCGCAACGCCGTCGCTGCCGTCCGCACGGCGCTGGGCGACGAGTGCCTCGGCCACGGAGGCGGCGGTCTGGCGCGCACGCTCGTACGGCGAGCACAGGATGACCTGCGGCGCCTGGTGCTCCGGCATCTGCGCGAACCAGCCGCCGAGCGCGCGCGCCTGCTCGTGCCCCAGGTCGGACAGGGGCACGTCGATGTCGCGCCACGCCAGGTCGATCACCGGCAGGCCGCCGGATTCGGCGGCGTCGCGCGCCACGTTGCCGGCACTTTGCCCATGCCGGACGATCCACAGCGTTTCTGGCCAATCGGCGGTGTTCACGCCGCGATGCTCGGCGAGGCGGCGGGCCCGCGCGCGTAGGAGGACGCGTTCAGCCCGAGTCGGCCGGGGTGCCACGCCGGGGCGGCGGCGGCGCGACGTTGCCGGACCGTGCATCCGGACGGCGCATCGCTTTCGCCGGTGCTGCGCGGTTGTCCTACCGCCGCGGCGCACCCGGTTCACTAGGCTGAACAGGATTGCCCACCCATCCCACTCATTCAAGCCGGAGCCCACGCATGCCCAAGAAGACACCAGCCCAGGACGATCTGGCCGCAGCCCGCGCCGCCGCACGCAACACCGATAGCGCGCCCGCCCATCCCGCGCCGCCGGCCGCCGCCAAGGGCGACGCACCTGCCACCCGCGCCGCGCAAGTCCAGGCGATGGCGGCCGCATTGCCGGAGAACGCCAACAAGGCGCTGGAACATGGCGAGGCCAACGCCTCCGCCACCCCGGTCGGCCAGACGGCTGGCGTGGCGCCCGGCCTGGCCGGCGCCAGCAGCCTGTCCGAATCGCAGGCGTCCGCCAAGACCGGCAAGCCGGCCCGCGAAGGCGTGAACGCCGCCGGCGGCAACCTGGACCGGGTGCGCGCCGATTCCACCGGCCAGCGCCTGACCACCAACCAGGGCGTGCCGGTCGCCGACAACCAGAACTCGCTCAAGGCCGGCGCACGCGGGCCGGTGCTGCTGGAAGACTTCGTCCTGCGCGAGAAGATCACGCACTTCGACCACGAGCGCATTCCCGAGCGCATCGTGCACGCGCGCGGCTCCGGCGCGCACGGGTATTTCGAGTGCACGGATGCGGCGACCGACCTCACGCGCGCGGCGCCGTTCGCCGAGGTGGGCAAGCGCACCCCGGTGTTCGTGCGCTTCTCCACCGTTGCCGGCGAACGCGGCTCCAAGGACACGGCGCGCGACGTGCGCGGCTTCGCGGTGAAGTTCTACACCGACGAAGGCAACTGGGACCTGGTCGGCAACAACATGCCCGTGTTCTTCATCCAGGACGCGATGAAGTTCCCGGACCTGATCCATGCGGTCAAGCCCGAGCCGCACCACGGCATGCCGCAGGCCGCATCGGCGCATGACACGTTCTGGGACTTCATCAGCCTGATGCCCGAATCCACCCACATGATGATGTGGGCGATGAGCGACCGCGCCATCCCGCGCAGCTTGCGGACGATGCAGGGCTTCGGCGTGCACACCTTCCGGCTGGTCAACGCGCAGGGCGAAGCCTGCTTCGTCAAGTTCCACTGGCAGCCCAAGCTGGGCACGCATTCCCTGGTATGGGACGAGGCAGTCAAGATTTCCGGCGCCGACCCGGACTTCCACCGGCGCGACCTGTGGGAAGCCATCGACGCCGGCGAATACCCGGAATGGGAGCTCGGCCTTCAGGTCTTCACGCAGGAACAGGCCGACCAGTTCAGCTTCGACATCCTGGACGCGAGCAAGATCGTGCCGGAGGAGCTGGTGCCCATCCGCATCGTCGGCCGCATGGTGCTCGACCGCAACCCCGACAATTTCTTCGCAGAGACCGAGCAGGTCGCCTTCTGCGCCGCGCACGTGGTGCCGGGCATCGACTTCACCAACGACCCGCTGCTGGCCGGGCGCATTCATTCCTACGTCGACACGCAGATCTCGCGCCTGGGCGGTCCCAACTTCCACGAGCTGCCGATCAACGCGCCGCTGGCGCCGGTGCACAACAACCAGCGCGATGGCATGCATCGCCAGGCGGTGCACCGCGGGCGCGTGGCCTACGAGCCCAACTCGCTGGCCGGCGGCTGCCCGTTCCAGGCGGGCGCGGCACAGGGGTTCATGAGTGTGCAGGCGCGAATGGATGCACAGGAGTCGAGCGACAAGGTACGCATCAAGCCCGAGAAATTCGCCGACCACTACACGCAGGCCACGCTGTTCTACGAGAGCCAGACACCGGTGGAGCAGGCCCACATCGCCGCCGCCTTCAGGTTCGAGCTGTCGAAGGTAACGGTTCCTGCCGTGCGTGCGCGCATGGTGGCGGGCCTGCGCAACGTCTCCGAGGAACTTGCGCGCAAGGTCGCCGACGGCCTCGGCATGGAACTGCCCGCCGCGCTGCCCCGGGCCATGGCGTCGCCGGCCAAGCCGGAGGTGAAGAACTCACCCGCACTGTCGCTGATGGCGCGGCCCGGCGACGGCGGCATCCGCACGCGCAAGGTGGCGGTGCTGGTGGCCGACGGCGTCGAAGGGTCGTCCTTGAGGACGCTCGTGTCGGCGCTGGTTGCGCAGGGCGCGGTGCCGCGCCTCGTGGGCCCGCGCCTGGGCACGTTCAAGGGAAGCGACGGCGCGCCCATCGAGGCCGATGCGAGCATGGAGAACAACCCGGGCTTCCTGTTCGATGCGCTGGTGCTGCCCGACGGTGAAGCCGCTGTCCAGGCGTTGGCCGGCGTCGGCAACACCATGGAATTCATCAAGGACCAGTACCGGCACTGCAAGACCATCCTGGCCATCGGCGCCGGACAGGCGCTGCTGGCGCAGGCGGAGGTGCCGATGACGCTGCCCGACGGAGGGGCAGACCCCGGCCTGCTGCTGGCCGACGCCGCGCAGGCCGCGGCTGCGGCCGATGCGTTCATCGCCGCCATCGCCAGGCACCGGCACTTCGAGCGCGACAGCGATCCGCCGAGGATCTGAGCGCATCCGGAGGGTCGGGCGCGGTCGACGCAGGCACGGCCATGGCATCCACCGAGCGCGGCCAAGCCGCCCTGACCCGGCTGCATGCCGAGGCGGCACACTGCCGCGAGTGCCCTCTGGGTGCTCGTGCGACGCAGACTGTCTGGGGCGAGGGCGCGCCTTCGGCGTCCCTGATGCTGGTCGGCGAACAGCCTGGCGACCAGGAAGACCTTCAGGGCCGGCCCTTCGTCGGCCCGTCCGGGCGCCTGCTGGGCCAGGCGCTGGCGCAGTTGGGCTGGGACCGCGAGATGCTCTACGTGACCAATGCCGTCAAGCACTTCAAGTTCGAGTTGCGCGGCAAGCGGCGCATCCACAAGACCCCGGGTCAACGCGAGGCGGCGGCCTGCCTTCATTGGCTGGACAGCGAGATCGCGGCGGTCCGGCCCGATGCGATCCTGGCCCTGGGCCGGGTGGCGGCCCGTTCGGTCATGGGACGGGAGGTCTCCGTCATGCGCACCCGCGGGCAATGGCAGTGGCGCGACGACGGCCTGCCGGTGCTGGTGACGCTTCATCCTTCGGCGCTGCTGCGTGGCGACGCCGCCGAGCGGGAGGCGGCCTTCGCGTCGTGGATGGAAGACCTGTCGCGCGCCGCGCATCCGCCCGGGCCAGGCGGCCCCGCGGCCTGACGCTCAGCGCCTGCGGCGCGGGATCAGGCCGGCGAACAGCTGGCGCGCCGTGTTCTTCAGCACGCTGCCCAGCTCGGGCTCGCTTGTGGTCATGCCCATGAATTTGCGTGCCTCTTCCGGGGTCACGTGGGGCGGCAGCGGCGGCACGTTCGGATCGGTGCGGCATTGGAGCACCACGGGCCGCTCGCTCGCCAGGGCCTCGCGCCAGGCATCTGCCAGGCGCTCGGGGTCGTCCACGTAGATGCCGCGCAGGCCGATCATCTCGGCGTACCGGTGGTAGCTGAACTGCGGCACTTCCTGCGTCGACTCGGTCTTGCCCGCACCCGCCTTGATGCGCTCCTCCCAGGTGACCTGGGACAGGTCGCCGTTGTCCAGCACCATCACCACCAGGCACGGGTTCCGCCACTGGCGCCAATACTTGGAGATCGTGATGAGCGCGTTGATGCCGTTCATCTGCATTGCGCCGTCGCCGATCATCGCAATCACCGGCCGGTAGGGGAAGGCCATCTTCGCCGCGATGGCATAGGGCGTGGCCGAGCCCATGGACGCCAGCGTGCCCGACAGCGAACCCATCATGCCGCGCCGCATGCGCACGTCGCGGGCGTACCAGTTGGCCGCGGTGCCCGCGTCGCCGGTGAGGATGGCGTGCTCGGGCAGTTGCGCCGAAAGCTCCCAGAACACGCGCTGCGGGTTGATCGGCTCGGCCGGCTGCATGGCGCGCGCCTTGAGCTTGTCCCACCATTGCGCGACGTCGGCCTCGATCGACGCGCGCCAGTCGCTGCGCTCGCGCGGCGCCAGGTATTCCAGCAGCGCGCGCAGCGTCGCGGCCGAATCGCCGACCAGGCTGACTTCCATCGGGTAGCGCAGGCTCAGAAGGTTGCCGTCGCGATCGATCTGCACGCCGCGTGCCTTGCCGGGCTTCGGTAGGAATTCACTGTAGGGGAACGAGCTTCCCACCATCAGCAGGGTGTCGCACTCCTGCATCAGCTTCCAGCTCGGCTCGGTGCCGAGCAGGCCGATGCAGCCGGTCACCCACGGCAGGTCGTCCGGCAGTGCCGCCTTGCCCAGCAGGGCCTTGGCGCATCCGGCCTGCAACCGGTCCGCCACGGCGATCACCTCGTCGGTGGCGTGCAGCGCGCCGGCCCCCACCAGCATGGCGACGCGCTTGCCCTGGTTGAGCACGTCGGCGGCCGCCATCAGCGCGGCGGCATCCGGCGTGCCCGGGCGCAGCGCATGGCCCACGCCGGTGTGCGTGTAGGCATGGGCGACCGGCGGTTCCTCGTAGTCGAGTTCCTGCACGTCGTTGGGCAGGATCACGCAGGTCACGGTGCGGCGCTCGGCGGCGATGCGCACCGCGCGGTCGATCAGGTGCCGCACCTGCGCGGGCACCAGCGCGGTGGCGACGAAGTCGCTCGCCACGTCCTTGAAGAGCGACTGCAGGTCCACCTCCTGCTGGTAGTGCGTGCCGATGGCGCTGCGCGCCTGCTGGCCGACCAGGGCGACCACCGGAACGTGGTCCATCTTCGCGTCGTACAGGCCCGTCAGCAGATGGATGGCGCCGGGGCCGGATGTCGCATAGCACAAGCCCACCTCGCCGGTGAACTTGGCATGGGCCGACGCCATGAAGGCGGCCATTTCCTCGTGCCGGACCTGGACGAACGCCATGTCCTCGTCCCGGTCCAGCGCCACGTCCAGACCCGCGACGCCGTCGCCGGGGTAGCCATAGACCCGGTGCAGGCCCCATTCGCGGAGCCGCTTCCATACAAATTCGCTGACGTTCATGTGGCCCTCTCGCTGCCGCACCGCCGCCGGCACCGGCCGGCGGGGCATTCGCGGACACTGCCTGCCATTGGGCGACCGCATGGCGCCGGCACCTGTCGTCCGCGGCCGGCAGTGCCTGTCGGACGGCCGAATGCGCGCCGGCGGGCAGGGCTTTCCCCATCGCCGTGCGCGCCTGCCGCGTAGTACACCCTGCGGGCCGCAGGCTGACTGCGCGCGGAGGCCACGGAGCATGAAGTCCACCATGATGCAGGTGCCGCTGAGCACCAACATGATCCTCGAGCGTGCCGGCACCTACTTCGGCGAGCGGCAGGTGCTCGGCCGCCTGCCCGACAAGCGCTACGCGAGCCGGTCCTATGCCGAGGTCTACCGGCGCGCGCGCCAGCTGGCGCAGGCCCTGCGCGAGGAGCTGGCGGTGCCGCGCAACGAGGCCGTGGCCACCCTGTGCTGGAACCACGCCTGGCACCTCGAGTGCTATTTCGGCATTCCGGCCGCCGGCGCCGTGCTGCACACCCTCAACCTGCGCCTGTCGCCCGCCGAGATCGCCTACATCGTCGACGACGCCGGCGACCGCGTGGTGATCGTCGACGACGTGCTGCTGCCGCTGTGGGAAAAGGTGCGACCGCTGCTGCGCGCCAGCAACCCGCGGCTGGTCGTGGTGCCCTACGCCGGCGGCATGGCGCTGCCCGACGGAGCGCTGGGCTACGAGTCGCTGATCGACCGCGACGCCAGTGCCTATGCCTACCCCGTGCAGGACGAGAACGAGCCGGTGGGCATGTGCTACACCTCCGGCACCACGGGGCAGCCCAAGGGCGTGGTGTATTCGCACCGCTCGATGGTGCTGCATGCGGCGGTCGGCTGCGTGCCCGATCTGTTCGATCTGTCGGCGCGCGATCGGGTGCTGCTGGTCACGCCGATGTTCCACGCCAATGCCTGGGCGGTGCCCTTTTCCGCGCTGATGGCCGGCGCCGACCAGATCATGCCCGGGCCGCACCTGGGCGGAGAAGACCTGCTCGACCTGATGGAGCATGCCCAGCCCACCCTGGCGCTGGGCGTGCCGACCATCTGGATGATGATTCACCAGGCGCTCGAGGCGCCGACGCGCGAGCGGCGCCTGCCCAAGGGCATGCGCATGCTGGTCGGCGGCGCGGCGGTGCCGACCAGCATGATCGCCAACTTCGCCCGCCACGACATGCACATCGTGCAGGGCTGGGGCATGACCGAGACTTCGCCGCTGGGCAGCGTGCCGGTGGTCAAGCCGGAGACGCTGGAGCTGCCGCTGTCGCAGCAGCACGAGCGGCGCGCCATGCAGGGCATCGCCACGCCCCTGGTCGAGATGCGCATTGCCGACGAGACCGGGGCGCCGCAGCCGTGGGACGGCCAGTCTTCCGGCGAGGTGCAGGTGCGCGGGCCCTGGGTCACCGGCGACTATCACGGCGTGCCGCGCGATCCGGCCAAGTTCACGGCCGACGGCTGGCTGCGCACCGGCGACGTCGGCACCATCGACGCCGACGGCTACATGCGCATCGTCGACCGCAGCAAGGACCTGATCAAGTCCGGCGGCGAGTGGATCAGCTCGGTCGACCTGGAAAACCTGGTGATGAACCACCCCGACGTCGCCGAGGCGGCGGTGATCGCCATCGCCCATCCCAAGTGGGGCGAGCGGCCGCTGGTGGTCGCGGTGCGGCGTGCCGGCGCAGAGGTGGACAGCGCCGGCCTGCGCGAGTTCCTGCGCCCGAAGCTGGCCCGGTTCGCGCTGCCCGACGACTTCGAATGGGTGGACGCGATTCCGCGCACCTCCACCGGAAAGTTCCTCAAGACGCGCCTGCGCGAGCTGTACCGCGACCGGGTGTCGGCCTCGCCCGATTGACGCGGTCCGCCGGCGCCGGCATAAGGGGGCGATGTATTTTCATCACCCGTTGTTCCAGAGCCTGGCGCTGCCATTGCTCCTGGCCTTCTTCGGGGCCGCGCTGGTGCGATTCGCGGGAGGGCCCGGCGTGGGCGCGCGCTGGGCCGCCACCGGGGTGCCGCTGGCACTGATGGTCTCGTCGGTCTTCACTCTCGGCTGGTCGGCGCTGCCCTTGTCCATGCCCGAGAAGCTCCCCTGGATCTATGGCGCGGCCGCCCTGGCCGGCATGGCGCTGGAATACCTGCGCGCCGACCGGCGCCTGGTGTGGCTGGGCGCCGGCCTGTTGTGGGCGGTGGTCGTCATCGCCGTGCTCGGCAACCAGCCGATGCTGCCGCGCATCGGCAGCTGGGTGGTCGGCGTGGCGGTCATCGGCGCAGTGCTGGCCGAGCCGCAGGCCCGCGCCGATGCCGCCGCCATGCTGGCGGTGGCCTCGCTCGGCCTGGCCGCGCTGGCCATGCGGGCGGGCTCGTCGCTGCTGTTCGAGCTTTCGCTGGCGCTGGCCGCGGCCGTGGCCGGCGCGGCGCTGTGGCTGTGGCCGGTCTCGCGCATCCGCTTCGGCGCCTGCGTCCTGGTGGCGGCACTGCTGGCCTGGCTGTCGCTGGCGCAGTCCACCGCCTTGCTGACAGGCGCCCCGCCCGGAGCATTCCTTCTGCTGGCCGCGGCCTTTTCATCCGGCATCGTGGTGCGGGCGGTGCGCCGCCGGCTCCACCGCGGCGAGGCCCGCGTCTGGGTCGAGGCATTGCTGGTCGCCGGTGTCGCGGCCCTGTGGGTGGCGGCGGCGCTCGCATTGGGGCATTGGGGCGGCACCGCCTTCGGTGCCGATCCCGCGGATGGCTACTACACCCCGAAGTGGTGAACGAACGACGCAAAGGCTGCACACGGTGAACCTCTTCCCACGACACGCCCGCCCCGCTCCGGGCGCCCATCGCCCGCTGCGCGAAGGAAAGCGCAGATGACGGGCACGCGCCACCTGCCGCTGCACGGCGTCGAGGCGCTGTGGCCCTGGTGCCTTGCGCTGGCGCAGGCGCGCCGCAGCGGCGAGCCGCTGCCCGCCGCATTCGCCGCGCGCGGCGAAGCCCCGCTGCGCCACAGCGCGGACGAGGGCTGGCAGCTGGGGCCGCACGGCGAGCCGCTGTGGGACGACGCGGCAAGCGAACTGTTCGCGCTGCTCAAGCCCCTGCTCGATCGGCCGGCCGGAGGCCCTTCGTGGGTGCTGGGACAGCTCGGCCAGAGCCTCAACGGCTGCATCGCCACCGGCAGCGGCGACGCCAACTTCGTCAACGGCCCCGAGGTGCTGACGCACCTGCACCGCCTGCGCGCCTTGTGCGACGCGGTCATCGTCGGTGCCGCCACCGCCGCGCTGGACGACCCCCGCCTGACCACCCGCCGCGTGCCCGGGCCGAACCCGGTGCGCGTGCTGCTGGACCCGGGCCTGGGGCTGGTGCCGACGCTCAAGGCGCTGGCCGACCGGGAGGCGCCCACGTTGCTGGTGTGCGATGCCACGCGCGCCGCCGAGGCCGCCGGCCGCGTCGGTGCCGACCAGGTGCTGGGCGTGCCCGGCCTGCTGGACGCGGACGGTGCCATGCGCATGACGCCTCTGCTCGATGCGCTGCATGCGCGCGGGCTGCCGGTGGTGTTCGTCGAGGGCGGCGGCGTCACGGTGTCGCGCTTCATTGCCCAGTCCTGCATGGACCGGCTGCACCTGAGCGTGGCGCCGGTCGTGATCGGCGGCGGCCGGCCCGGGCTGCAACTGCCGGCACAGTCGCGCATGCGTGACTGCCCGCGGCCCGCGGCCCGCGTGTTCAGCCTGGGGCAGGACGTGTTGTGGGACCTCGACCTGAGGGCCTGCTGAGAAGCAGGCGAGGGGCTTTCAGGTGGGTCGGGCCAGCAGGTCGACGTGGCCGACCCGCAGGTGCGTCTCGCGCAGGTGCGCCAGCCGCCGGCCGCGCCAGGCCTGCACGTCGCCGCGGTCCTGCGGTGCCTGCGCCATCGCCGCTTCGGCCAGCCCGTCGACCATGGCTTCGAGCATGGGTTGGTCCTGCGGGCCGATGCGCCAGTCGCACACCGCCTGCGTCGTCGAATAGCCGAGCGCGGACAGGTGGCGGCAGGCGCACGCCACCGCGCCAGGGCCCAGCGCGGCGCCGCCGAAGCCCTTGTCGCGCAACTGGTGCGCCGCGAACCGTGCCAGCACCTGCGCGTCGCCGGCCAGCGCAGGCGACCAGTCGTGCCTGCCGTCCACCGTCAACGCGAAGAGCATGGCCACGCGCGCCGACGCGGCTCGAGCCAGCAGGCGGCGCAGCCAATCCTCGGAAACCAGGTCCAGCAGTGCCGAGGCGGTGACCAGCCGCTGGCCATCCAGGGGCAGGGCGTCGAGTGCCTGCACCAGGTCGGCCTGGCGCCAGTGCAGCTCGAGCTGCCAGTGCGGCCCCGCGATGCGCGCGTGCGGGCCGGCGCCGGGTTGCCAGCGCAGGCCGTTCGCGGCGCACCATCGGGCCATCGCCGGCGCCAGGCTGGCGAGCAGCCGCGGATCATGGTCCACCAGCGTCCATTGCTGCGTGCCGGCCAGGCGCGGCGCCAGCGCACGCAGGTTGGCACCGGTGCCGCAACCCAGGTCGAGCACGCGCACCGGCCCACCCGCTGCGCCGACGGCGCCTTGCAGGTCGTGGCGGGATTCGCCTTCGCTGCGCGCGGCCAGGTCGAACGGCTCGCGCAGGGCCAGCCAGTCGGCCGCGAAGGGGGCGGGCTCGGCCGGTCGCGTGCCCTGGTTCATGGCAGCTCCCGCCCCTGGCCGAGCGGCTGGCGCCGTGCGCCGAAGGCCTGCAGGGCCCGGGCGAAGCCGGCGCTGCTGGCCGGCCAGTCGGGCAGAAGCGCGCGTGCGCGGCGTGCGCCTTGCCGCAGTTGCGTGCGCCAGGCCGCGTCTTCCATGAGACGGCGCAGCGCCGATCGCAGTGCGTCGACGTCGCCCGGAGGCACCAGTTCGCCGGCATCGGGCGGCACCGTGCCCGGAATCGCGCCGGCGCGCGTACTGATGACCGGCAGGCCGCGGGCGAGCGCCTCGGCCAGCGCCATCCCGTAGCCTTCGTGGAAGGAGGCGAGGACGAACGCGTCGGCGCCTCCGTACAGGCGCGCCAGCCCGGCCTCGTCCTGCTCGCCGGCGAGGAGGATGCGGTCGGCCAGGCCGTGCGCGTCGATGGCTGAGCGGACCTGGGCGGCGCAGTCCGGATCGAACCGGTCGCTGCCGGCGCACCGCAACTGCCATCGATGGTCCTTCAACCCGGCCAGCGCCTGCACCAGTGCCAGGTGGCCTTTGCGCGGCGTGAGGCTGGCCACGCAGAGCAACTGCAATGGCGCGCCCGCCGCGCTGCCGTCGGCCGGCGGCGCGGGGTCGGTGCCGGGCAGCACCACCTGGATGTCTCCTGGCGCGACGCCGTGGCAGGCCAGGTCCTGCACCGTGCCGGGGCTGGTGACGATCACGCCGCGTGCCGCGGCCAGTGCCAGCGTCTCGCCGGCATGCAGCGTCTGCCTGCCGGCCTCGTCCAGCCCGGTCTCCAGCGCCAGCGGGTGGTGCACCAGGGCCACCCAGCGCAAGCGGCCGGCGTGGGCCTGCGCCAGCGCGCCGAGCGCGCCGAAGGCCAGCCCGTCGGCCACCGCGAGGCTGTCGTCGGGCAGGGCCTCGATCACGGCCTGCGCCTGCCGCCGGGCCGCGTCCGCGGGAAATGGATAGCCCTCGCCCAGCGACGCGTCCTGCACCGTCCAGCCCAGCGCGCGCAGACCCTCGATGACGCGCCGGTCGTAGATGAAGCCGCCGGTGCGGGTGTCCAGCGCGCCGGGAAACAGGAAGTGGCAGTGCGGCCGGCTCACAACGCCGCTTCGTAGGCCGCCCAGGCCACGTGGGATTCGTGCAGGCACACGCGCATCGACGCCAGCCCGTGCGCGTGCGGGCCCAGCGCGCCGGCCGCGATGCGGGCGGTGACGCGGTCGAACACCACGCGGGCCATGAACTCGGTCGTGGTGTTGCGGCCGGCGAAGGCCGGGTCGTCGTCGAGGTTGCGCAGGTTCAGCGGGCTGAGTACCTCGCGCAGGAGATCGGCGGCGCGGGCGATGTCCACCACCACGCCGTCGGCATCGAGCTCGGGCCGGCGAAGTTCCAGGTCGACCACGTAGGTTGCCCCGTGCACGCGCTGGGCCGGGCCGAAGGCCTCGCCGCGGAAGCTGTGGGCAATCATGAAATGGTCGCGGACGTTGACGCTGTACATGCGGACGGGTTCCTTTGTGTGAGGTTCGGGGCAGGGTCAGGAGTAGTCGATGCGCTGGCACAGCGTGCCTGGCGCGCCGCGTGCCAGGCGCTGCAGCACCTCGGGCAGTTGCTCGAAGGGCGCGTGGTCGGTGACCAGGGCGTCGAGTTCCGGTGCGCCGGCGAGCAGGCGCAACGCCAGCGCCATGCGGCGCGCGTGCGTCCAGCGGGCGCGCTGGGCCGGCGCCAGGTGGCCCACCTGCGAGCTCTGGATGCGCAGCCTCCGGGCGTGAAACGCCTCGCCCAGGGGCAGGTTGACCGGGCGGTCGCCGTACCAGCTCAGATCGAGGACGGTGGCTTCGAACCCGGCCAGGCCCAGCCCGGTGGCCAGTCCTTCGGGCCGGCCGCTGGCATGGATGACGAGGTCGGCGTCGGGGTGGGCCGCATCCGGCAGGGCGAAGTCCAGCCCGAGCCGGTGCGCGATGTCCGCGCGCCCGGCCTGCGTGTCGACCAGCTGCACCGTGCAGCCGGCGATGCGCGCGGCCAGCCAGCCGGCCAGCAGGCCGAGCACGCCCCCGCCGACGACGGCGATGCGGTCGCCCACGCGCGGACTGGCGTCCCACAGGGCGTTGACCGCGGTTTCCATGTTGGCGGCGAGCACCGCCCGCGCTGGCGGCAGGCCGTCGGGCAGAAGGTGCACCGCGCCGGCCGGAACCACGTAGCGGGTCTGGTGCGGATACAGGCAGAACACGCTGCGCCCGCACAAGGCCGGCGGCCCCTGCTCGACGAGCCCGACGCTGGCGTAGCCGTACTTGACCGGTGCCGGAAACATCCCCTCCTGGAACGGCGCGCGCATGCGCTCGTGTTCACTCGGCGGCACGCAGCCGGCGAAGACCAGCATCTCGGTGCCGCGACTGACCGCGCTGTGCAGCGCGCGTACCTGCACCTGGCCGTCGGCGACCGGTGCGAGCGCGGCATCGCGCAAGGCGGCCCGGCCGGGCGATTCGATCCAGCAGGCGCGGGCGATGGGTGGCGTCCCGGTGGTGCCGTGGTGTGGCGCGGTCATGGCCCGAGTGTCCCCGATGGGCCTTCGCCTGCAAGCGGCCGGGCCAAAAAAATGGCGTGGCGGCCGCTGCAGGCGGCCACCACGCCAAAGGTTGCGCCCTGGCGCGCAACCCCACTCGATCGAGCGGCTCAGCGCAAGTCGAAGGCCAGCGGTGCCACCGGGGCCGTGACGTCGATGACGGTACTGGCGCTGGTGCCGTTGCCGCTGGCCGTCACCGTATAGCGGCCGGCAGCGCCGGCATCGGGCGCGAAGGCATAGGACGTCGCGCCGGCCAGGTAAGGCGCCCGCAGCGGCGCGGCGATCGGCAGCGCCATCAGGAAATCGCCGGTATCGGCCGCCACCGGCGGTGCCGCCACCTCGATGACCGGTCCGCCGCCCAGCGTCTGCAGCGCGCGCACGGTGGCGGTGTCCGGCACCACCGTGCCTTCGACCTCGCGCATGGTGGACACCGGCGAAACCAGCGGCAGCGTGCTGCTGCCCAGGGCGGTGACGGTGGCGTCGGTCACGGGCACGCCGGTGACCACGGTGGTGGCACGGCCGGGCGCGGTCACGACCAGGTCGTAGGTGCCGGCCGGCACGGGGAACAGCGCGAAGCGTCCGTCCGCGGTCGGATAGGTCGCCTTGACCGTGACACCCTGCTGCTGCAGGGCGACCAGCGTCGCGGGACCGGCCAGGGCCGGATCGAGCCAGCCCTCGACACGCATGCCGCCGTCGTTGATCACCGGGATGACGCTGATCACCGGCTTGAGGTTGTAGCGGCCGCTGTTGCCTCGCTTGACCACCGACTTGCAGGCGTCGAAGTCGATCACCACGTCGACCACCTTGTCGGCCGGCACGTCGACGTCCATGTTGAGCTTGAGGCCGCTTTGCTGCGCGCTGGGCGTGTCCAGCGGGACCTCGGTGCTGCCGCTCGGCACCACGGAGTTGGCCAGCGGGGACGTCGCATTGTTGGCCGCCAGCACCAGCCGCATCTGCTGGTAGTGGCCGGCCGGGAGCTGGGTCTCGGCAAGCGGGAACAGCACGCCGTTGGTGAGCTTGAGCAGGTCGACCCGCTGAGGCTGGGCAAGCGGCAGGTCGAACCAGCCGCTCGCGTCCGGCTCCGCACCGCTGCTGGCGTGCACGCGGATCTTCTCGATGGTGACGTTGACCGCGTCATAGCCGCAGGCCGGCGCGTCCGTCAGCGAGACGCGCATCTTGCCGCTGGTGGCGCCGGTGCCGCCGATGCCGCCATCGCCGCCACTTCCACCGCCCGCGCCACCTCCACCGCCACCGCCGCAAGCGGCGAGCATCGCCACCAGGGCGCAGGCGCCCAGCCATCTTGGAGTCTTCATCGTGGTTCTCCTGTGGGAGGACGCGTCGCGGGTGCTTCGCGCTCCTCGAAAAAATAGACGCCGACGCCCACACGCACGCCCTCCGCCGCGCCGGCATCCGGCCCGCGCGGGCTGCGCCCATGCGCCTGCAGCCAGCGATCGAGCCGTTCGAGCAGGCGCTGCCCATGGGTCGCGCTGAGCTTGCGCAGCGCCGGCAAGGCGCGCGCCGGCACCTGGTGGTACATGACCTTGCGCTGGAAGCGGGGTGCCTGGCCGCCGTGCTGGATGTTGTGATCGATGGTGGCCACGAGGTCGGCCACGTCCTGGCCGAGGATGTCCAGCTTGGCGGGTGCGCTGCTGGCCGGCACGTAGGCGCGCGTGACGAGCGCGACGCGCGCGTCGTCCAGTTGCCGCACGGCGCCCACGCGCAGCAGCTCGTCGAGCACGGCGCGCGTGGGCATGTCGCCGCTGTGGCGCCGCACGAGCCCGGCAAACCCGTCGTCGCCCTCCATCGGCAGCGCGAGCGGCTTGCCGCGCTGGTCCAGGAAGTCGGGGTCGCGCAGCCACGCCGTGAGCACCCGCGCGGCGCGGTTGTAGCGGCCGCCGCCGTCGGGCGGCGCCTCCTGCGGCAGCGACAGCAGGCGGCGCACCTCCTTGCGGGTGAGCCCCGACAGGATGGAGGCGCGCGAGATCGAGGGCTTCTTGCCTTCGATGGCGAAGTCCTGCATGGCCACCTCGACGTAGACGCGCTTGGCCATTTCCTCGAAGGCGGTGAACGACATGTCATGCCGCAGCAGCACCCGGAAGAGGGCGCGCAGGACCTTCCTGACAGCGCCTTCCAGTGCATGGTGAAGCTCGATGCGGGCATCCATAAATGGGAAATTTATCCCAATTCTTGATTGCCGCAAGCAGGGTTTGCATGCGATTCGTTGCAAGGCGATACCGGCGCGGTCCCCTTCGCCCGGCCATTTGCCTGCATGCGCGTGGCATTCGGGGCACACTGGCGGCGCCGCGCACACCGAGCGTTTGCCGGCCGAGCCACGAGGAGCCAGTCCGATGCCGTCGAGCCCGCCGCCTGTTGTCGATTCCAAGTCCGCCGCCGCCTTGCTGCGCCGGTCCGCCGCGCGGGCGAGTGTCGCCGCGGCGTTGGTGCTGGGCCTGGCAGCGGCCGCGCTGGTGGCGTGGCTGGACGCAGGCGCTGCGCTGGCCCTCCAGGCGCTCGCGGTGTTCGCGCTGGGTGTGGGCTGCATGTTCAAGGCACTGGCGCGGCACCTGCCGCACGGACGCTTCGGCGCCGCCAACGGCCTGACGCTGGGGCGGCTGGCCATGATCGCGCTGCTGGCCGGGCTGGTGGGACGCCCCCTGCCGTCGGACCTGGAACCGCTGGCCTGGGCGGTGGTGGTGTTCGCGACCACGGCGGCCGTGCTCGACGCGGTCGACGGGCCGCTGGCGCGGGCACAGAAGCTCGCCAGCGACTTCGGCGCGCGGTTCGACATGGAAAGCGACGCGCTGCTGGTCATGGTGCTGAGCCTGCTGGCCTGGCATTTCGGCAAGGCCGGCGCGTGGGTGCTGCTGGCCGGGCTGGCGCGCTACCTGTTCGTCGCCGCCGCCTGGGCGTGGCCCTGGATGGCACGGCCGCTGCCGCCCAGCCTGCGGCGCAAGACGGTGTGCGTGGTGCAGATCACCTGCCTGATCGTCTGCCTCGGGCCGATCATCACGCGGCCCTGGAGCCAGGCCGTCGCGGCGGCTAGCCTCGGGCTGCTGCTGCTGTCCTTTGCCGCCGACGTGCGCTGGCTCTCGCGCCAGCGCCAACGACCATCACTGTTGGGGGACCCTGCCTGATGCCGACCACTTCCATCCCGCGCATGCCGGCCCGGCGCGCACTGCTCGCCGCCTTGCTCGGTGCCCTGCCGCTGCTGCTCGCGCCGGCGCCGGCGGTCGCCGAGGCGGCGCGCTACGAGCTCGATCCGGAGCACATCACCATGGCCTTCCTGGTAGAGCACCTTGGCTACGCGAAGGTGCTGGGCATGTTCCGCGCGGTGCGCGGCAGCTACCGCTTCGACGACGGCAGCGGCGAACTGTCCGACGTGCGCATCGAGGTCGACACGCAGAGCGTGTTCAGCAACCATGCCAAGCGCGACCAGCACCTCAAGAGCGCTGACTTTCTCAACGCGTCCGAATTTCCGCGCATGGTCTTCACCGCGCCGACGGCCAGGCGCACCGGCGAGCGCACCTTCAGCATCGACGGCGAGCTGGAACTGCTCGGCCGCAAGCAACCGCTGACCCTGCAGGCGACCTGGAACAAGAGCGCGGAGTCGCCGATCGACAAGACCTACGTGATGGGCGTGTCGGCGCGTGGCAGCTTCAAGCGCAGCAGCCACGGCATGAACTACGGCGTCGCCAACGGCTGGGTGGGCGACGAGGTGCCGCTGATCATCGAGTTCGAGGCCAAGCGCCGATGACGCCCGGCGCGGGCGGCGCACGCCCGGTGCCGCGGGCCGGCCGCGCCCTGCTGGCGCTGGTGCTGCTCGACGTGCTGGTGACGCTGGGCAACCTGTGGCCCACGCCGTGGCCGCGCCCGACCGGCCAGGTGTCCGCCGAACTGCTCGCCGCCTGCCTTGTCCTTTGCGGCTGGACGGCGTGGCGCGGCGCGGCCGGCGCCTGGACGGTGCGGGTCCTCGCCGGCGTGACGCTGGCATGGGTGCTGGCGCGCTATCTCGACGTGACGGTCGAGGCGGTGTTCGGCCGGCCCCTCAATCCGTACTGGGACGGCCGCCACCTGATGTCGGTGCTGCGCCTGGGCGGCTGGTCGACCGGTGCGACGGCAGCGGCGGCGCTGGCGCTGCTGCTGGCCGCGGCGCTGCTGTTCGTGCTGCTGTCGCGCTGCTGGCGCGCCGTGGCAGATGTGGCGTCGTTCGCGTCCTGGCGCCGTGCCGTGGCAGGGGTGTCGCTGGTGCTGCTGCTGGCGTGCCTGGCCGCCGGCCGGGTGGCGCCGCAGTTGCGCGACGCGATCTTCGCCAAGCCCGTGGCGCCGGCCATCGCCCGGCAGGCCGGCTTGTTGGCGCTGCAGATGTGGCCAGGGCCGGGCGCGCGGCCGCTGCCGCCGAGCCCCGTGTTCGCCGGCCAGTCGCTGGCCGGGCTGCATGGCGCCGACGTTCTGGTCGTGTTCCTAGAGTCGTACGGCGCCTGCACCGTCGACGACGCGCAGCAGCGCGAGGCGCTGGCGCCGGCGCGTGAACGGCTGCAGCGCGCGCTGCAGGCGAGCGGCCGCCAGGCGGTCTCGATGCGCGTGCGCTCGCCCACCTTCGGCGGCTCGTCCTGGCTGGCGCATGCGGCATTGATGGCCGGCGTCGACACGCACGATCCCGGCGACTACGAGCGCCTGCTGGCCAGCGACAGGCCGTCGCTGGTGTCGCTGTTTCGCCAGCAGGGCTGGCGCACGGTGGCCTGGATGCCCGGCCTGCAGCGGCCCTGGCCGGAGGGCGGCTTCTACGGCTTCGACCGGCTGGCCGACGCGCAGGGCATGGGCTACCGCGGCCTGCCGCTCGGGTACTGGCGCATTCCCGATCCGGCCGCGATGGCGCTGCTGCACCAGCAGGAACTGGCCGCGCCGGCCGCAGGCCGCGCGCCGCGCTTCGTCGTCTTCCCGACGCTGGGCAGCCATGCGCCGTTTCGCCCGCTGCCGCCTTTCGACGGGGCGTGGGCGCGGCTGGCCACGCCCGAGGCCTACACGCCGGCGCAGATCGCACAGGCGCTGGCGCAACCGGCCGACTGGTCGCAGGCGCGGCCGGCGTATCTCGAGGCCATCGACGCAACGCTGCAGTGGCTCGGCAGCTATCTCGCCGGCCCGGCGCCGCGCGCCCTGCTGACGGTGATCGTCGGCGACCACCAGCCATGGGCGGCCGTCAGCGGCGAGGGCGCGTCGTGGGATGTTCCGGTGCACGTCATCAGCACCGACGCCGCATTGCTGGCGCGCTTCGAGGCGCTGGGCTTCGTGCCGGGCCTGGCGCCACCGCCGCCTGCGGCACCCGCCGACACGCTGCCCATGGATAGCCTGACCGCCGTGCTGCTCGCGGCCTTCGACGGCCGCGCGATCGCGTCGCTGCCGCGGCCCTGAACGCCGCCGGCGCGGCGGGTCAGGCGACCGGGGTCCGCAGGCTGCCGCTGTCGACGAAGGAGGCGACGTTGGCCAGCAACAGGTCGCCCATGGCGCGCCGGGTCTGGGCCGTGGCGCTGGCGATGTGCGGCAGCAGGACCACGTTGTCCATGGCCAGCAACTCGGGCGGCACCTGCGGCTCGCTGGCGAACACGTCCAGCGCCGCGCCCGCGAGCGCGCCGGCCCGAAACGCATCGACCAGCGCGGCCTCGTCCACCACCGAGCCCCGGGCGATGTTGACCAGGAAGCCGGCGGGGCCGAGCGCGGCGAGGACCGGGGCGTTCACCAGGTGCCGCGTGGCCTCGCCTCCGGCGCAGGCGACGACCAGGAAGTCGCACCAGCCGGCCAGGGCCTCGAGCGATGCCTCGTGGGCGTGGGGCACCTGCGCCACCGGCGTGCGCGTGTGGTAGCGGATCTCCATGTCGAAACCGGCCAGCCGGCGGGCGATGGTCTGCCCGATGCGGCCCATGCCCAGCAGCCCCAGGCGGCGCCCGCTCACGCGCGTGCCCAGCGGCCCGGGGCCGGTGCGCGGCCAGTCGCCGCGGCGGACCAGGCGATCGGCCCGGCTCATGCCGCGCGCCACGTCGATCAGCAGGCCCACGGCCAGGTCGGCCACGCAGTCGTTGAGCACGTCCGGCGTGTTGCTCACCACGACGCCGCGGCGGCGTGCCGCCGCGAGGTCGAGCGCATCGACGCCCACGCCAAGGCTGCACACGGCGCGCAGGCCGGGCAGCCGGGCCATCAGGTCGTCGGTCACGCCGTCGGTGGCGGTGGTGACGAAAAGGTCGATGCCGTCACCATGTTGCCCGGTCAGGGCGGCAAAGCCGGTGGCGGCATCCGGCGCCACGCAGTCGTAGCGCTCGCGCAGTGCGGCCTGTATCGGCGCCGGCACGCCGGCGGCCAGCAGCAGGCGCGGCGCGGTGGCGGTCGGCGCGGTCATCGGCCGGGAGCGGCGGCCAGCGCGGCGAAGTCGGCTTCGCGCAGGATGGCGTTGCGCTGGTGCTCGACGTGGCCGGCCTGCGCGCTATGCGTGCGGTAGGCCAGCCAGCGCGGGTCCGCCTCGAGCGCGGCGCGGCGCGCGTCGCGGTCGGCCAGGTCGCGGTAGCGCCAGGCGTGCACCACCTGGTTGAGTTCGCCGATCTCGCTGCTCGCGTAGAGCACTGGCTCGCCCAGGTGGCTGACCTGCACGGCCCGGCCCTCGGCCGCGTACATGGCCAGGAAGTCGCGCATGGCGCCCAGGCGCAGGGTGTAGGTTCTCAGGTCGATGATCATGGTCGGGTGGCTTTCTATCCGATGTAGCGCGGCAGCAGCAGCGAGATGGCGGGAAAGAGGATGAGGATGGCCAGACGCAGCACGTCGGCCATCACGAACGGAGCGACGCCCGCAAACATGGTGCGCAGCGGGACGTCCGGCAGCAGTTGCTTGAGCACGATGATGTTCATGCCCACGGGCGGGGTGATGAAGCTGATCTCGGTGACCACCACGACGATGATGCCGAACCAGATCAGGTCGAAGCCCAGGTGCTGCACCAGCGGGTAGAAGATCGGCACCGTGAGCAGCACCATCGACATGCTCTCGAGCAGGCAGCCGAGGACGACGTAGATCAGGCAGATCACCGCGATCACCATCAGCGGCGGGATGCTGGCCTGCGCGACCCACTCCTTCATGTCGGCGGGCAGGGTGGTGAAGTTGATGAAGTTGGCGAAGATCAGCGCGCCGATCAGCACCATGAACAGCGAGCCGGTGGTGCGCACCGACTCGACCAGCACGTCCCCGAGCACGCGCAGCGTCAGCCGCCGGCGCGCGAGCGCGAAGACGAACGCGCCGCAGGCACCGATGCCTGCCGCCTCGGTCGAGGTGAAAACACCGCCGTAGATGCCGCCCATGACGATGGCGAACAGCACCAGCACGCCCCACACGTCCTTGAGTGCCCGCAACCGGGCGGGCCAGCCCATGCGCTGGCCGGGCGGTCCGGCCGCGGGGTCGCGCCAGGTGGTCCAGCGCACGGCGCCCATGTAGAACAGGATGCCCAGCAGTCCGGGCAGCACGCCGGCGGCGAACATCTTGCCGATGCTCTGCTCGGTCAGGATGCAATACACCACCATCACGACCGACGGCGGAATCAGGATGCCCAGCGTGCCGCCGGCGGCGATCGACGCGGACGCCAGCGACGGGCTGTAGCCCAGGTTGCGCATCTCCGGATACGCGACCTTCGACATCGTGGCCGCCGTGGCCAGGCTGGAGCCGCACACCGCACCGAAGCCGCCGCATGCCACCACGGTCGACATCGCCAGCCCGCCGCGGCGGTGGCCGAGGAAGGCGTAGGCGGTGCCGTAGAGCTCCCTGGACAGCCCGGCCTGGGTGATGAAGTTGCCCATCAGCACAAACAGGGGAACCACCGAGAGCATGTACTGGAAGCCGCTCTCGTAGACGACCGAACCGGCCATCGAGTAGGCCGAAGGCCAGCTGCGCAGGAAGGCGGTGCCGGCCAGGCCCACGAGCGTCATGGCGAACGCGACTGGCACCTGCAGCATGATCAGCGCCAGCAGCACCGCGAAGCCGATGGATGCCTCAAGCATGACCGCGCCCCTTGCCGAGCGTGGTCACGAACTGGCCCAGGTGCAGCAGCGAATTGGCGAACAGCAGGATGCTCATGAAGAAGACCATGGGCGCCAGCGGAATGCCCAGGATGGTGGTCTGGTCGTGGAACTCGGCCGCCGATCGCGCCTGCTCCCACGAAACCAGGCCCAGCAGCAGGCTGATGCCGGTGGCGGCCGCGTCGCTGAACAACTGCTGCAGCCACAGCAGGCGCGGCGGCAGGTGCATGGCCAGCAGGTCGACCGCCACGTGCGCGCGCGTCCGCGTGGCCAGCAGGATGCCGGTGAAGATCACGACGACCATCAGCAGCTCGGTCAGCTCCACCGAGCCGTGCACCGGGAACTTGAAGATGTAGCGGCCGAGCACGTCGGTCAGCGTGAGCAGCGCCAGCGCGACGATGGCCAGCTCGGCCAGGCGCCGCAGCGCGGCCTCGAGGAATGCGAGGAGCTTTTGCATGGATTGGGGTCCGGCCCGGCGGCCGCTGCCGCCGGACATGGGGTTGTCAGGGGCCGGGCGTCAGCGTGCCGGTTCGTCCTTGGCGAACTCGGCGCGGAAATCGGCGAGCACCTTCGGGCCGTCGAGGCCGGCCTTCTTCGCCGTCTCCAGCCACTCCTGCTCGAACTTGCCGGTGCGCGCCTTCACGTCGGCGACGAGCTTCGGGCTGGCCTCGGTGAAGGTGACGCTGGACGCCTTGAGCTTCGCCAGCGCGACCTTGTCCTCGTCGCCCCAGGCCTTGCCGCCCATGCGCGCGATGTGCTCGCCCGAGAGCTTGAGCAGCGCCTCGCGGTCGCGCGGCTCGAGTTGCTCGAATGCCTTCTCGTTCATGATGATTCCGTGCGAGTCGGAGTACAGGCCGCCGGGGAACACGGTGGCGAACTTCACCACCTCGTCGAGCCGGAAGGACGTGATCGACTCCGGCGGGAAGAACACGCCGTCGACCACGCCGGTGCTCAGCAGTTCGTACGACTCCGGCGCGGGCTTGACGATGGCGTTGGCTTCCAGCGCGGTCGCCACGTCGGCGGCCATGCCGCCGCCGATGCGCACCTTCAGACCCTTGAAGTCCTCGATCTTCTCGACCTTGACCTTGGTCGTGTAGACGCCCCCGGGGCCGTGGCCGTAGACGCCCAGCAGCTTCACGCCGCGGTGCTCGTTGACCGGGCGGAAGTACTTGTCGTAGATGCGCCATGCGGCCAGCGAATTGGCCTCGGCCGAATTGCCCGAGAACGGCAGGGTCGACAGCTTCATCAGGTCGAAGCGGCCCGGGTAGTACGAATGCGAGATGAACGCCAGGTCCACCGCGCCGCGGCGCACCGCGTCCAGGTGGCCGACGGGGTTGGTGACGGCCTTGGGCAGGAAGGTGATCTTCACGCGCCCTTCGGTGGCCGCCTCCACTTCCTTGGCCCAGGGGATCATGAAGTTCTTCATGAGCACGTGGGTGGGCGGGATCCAGCTCGAGAAGGCCAGGTCCACGGTCTTCTGGGCCGACGCCTGGGTCGGCAGAATCATGCCGGCGGCCGTGGCCAGTCCGGCGAGGAGTGCAGTCCTGCGCTTGTGCATGCTGGGATCCTTTTCTTGAGATGGTTCGGGGGAGGGAAGGGAAAGGCGGTGGTCAGTCGGCGGCGAGCGCGCGTTCGAGCAGTTCGTCGATCGATGCGTCGGCCCGGAACCCGAGCGCGCGCGCGGTGGCCGCGTCAAGCGCCGGCCAGCGCGCGAACTGTTCGAGCAGCTCCGGCTGCGGGGCGTAGCGGATGCGCTGCGCGACCTCCACGCCATGGCGGCGCATCAGGGCCGCGACGATCTCGGCCACCGATGCGCGCAGCGCAGGCAGGGGCCACGCGCGCGAGGCCGGCAGCGCAGCCGCGTCGATGCGCGCGGCATGCAGCAGGGACTGCACGCACGCGGGCAGCGACAGCAGCCAGAGCGTGCCTTGGGCGTCGACCGGGCAGTCGTAGCGGCGGCCCTGGGCGAGTTCGCGGATGAGGTCGCTGGCAAATGAGGACAGCGCGCCGTTGGGCAATGCCGGACGGGCGACGATGCTCGGCAGGCGTGGCGAGCGGCCGTCGATCCAGCCGCGCCGGCTGTAGTCGGCCAGCAGGATCTCCATCGCACGCTTTTGCGCGCCGTAGCTCAAGGTCGGCGCGATGGGCGTGGCGTCGTCGATGCGCGCGGGCAGCGGCAGGCCATAGACACCGATCGAACTGGCCTGCACAAGCCGTGGCGCGCTGCCCGAGGCCGCAGCCTGCATGCGCAGGGCTTCGAACAGCGCGACCGTCGCCTGCAGGTTGACCTGCAGGCCAAGCGCGAACTCGCGTTCGGCCTGCCCGCTGGTAATGGCCGCCAGGTGGAATACGACCTGCGGCGCGTCTTCCATCGCCGGTGCCAGCACCTGCGGCTGCGTGATGGAGCCCTGCACCATGCGAAGGGCCGGATGGCGCGGCAGCGTTGCCGTGTCGAAGGCGGTGTCCAGCAGCGTGAGCCGCTCCAGGGCTGCGCTGCCTTCCTCGGCGCAGAGCCGGCGCACCAGCGCGCGCCCGACGAAGCCGTTGGCGCCGGTGACGAGCACGCGCTTCATGCGAGCAGCCCCTCGGCACGCAGCGGTGCGCACCAGCGCAGGCCTTCGGCCGGCGTGCCGCGCGCGCGGTATTCGCAGCCCAGCCAACTGCGGTAGCCAGTGGCGGGCAGGGCGCGCACGGCCTCCAGCAGGCGGTCGCGGTCCAGGTCGGGCTCGTGGCGGTCCGGCGCGCCGGCGATCTGCACGTGGCCGATCCAGTCGGCCGCCTGCGCCAGCTCGGCGCCGAGGTCGAGCCCTTCCTTGGCGCAGTGGTAGTAGTCGAACTGGAGGCGCAGCCGGGGCGAATCGAATTCGCGCAGCACGTCGATCACCTGCGCGGGCAAGTGGTAGAGGTAGCCGGGCATATCGGTGCGGTTGAGCGGCTCCAGCGTCAGCGTGAGGTCGTCCGCCTCGGCGGCGGCCAGGGCATGCTGCAGGCTGTGCCGCAGCGCGTCCTGGCAGGCGCCGGGGTCGTGGTCCTCGCAGTAGCCGGCCATCACGTGGATGCGGCGGCTGCCCGTGGCTTGCGCCACGGCACGCGCCTGCGCGAAGGCCTCGGCGAACTCGCGCCGCGCGCCGGGGATGGCCGCCCAGCCCAGCCGGCCAGGGCTCGACGCGCGGATCGGCGTGTTGTGCAGGACCAGTTGCAGGCCATGCTCGCGCAGGGCCGCGGCGTACCACTGCGGCGCTTGCTCGTAGGGCAGCAGGATCTCCACGGCGTCGAAGCCGTCGGCCGCGGCGGCGCCGAAGCGCGCCTGCAGCGGCAGGTGGCCGTAGAGCCAGTCGAGGTTGGCTGCCAGCTTCAGTGGCGCCGCCGCAGGTGTCGCGTTCATCCGCGGGCCTGCGCGCGAAAGGCCTCGAGGCGCTGGGGCGTCACCAGGCTGACCACCGCCGACAGCTCCGCCGCACCCAGCCCCATCGCCTCGGCCATGCGCAGGATCTGCTGCACCGTGCCGGTCAGCGGCATGGGCGCGCCGCTGTCCTTGGCGACGGCGGCCACGGTGTCGATGTCCTTGAGCATGGTCGACAGCGCGCCGATGATCTGCGGCTGCGCCTGGGCCATGCGCGGGGCAAACACCTGCAGCGGCTTGGAGTCGGCCCAGCCGCCGGCCAGCGCGGGCGCCAGCCGGTCGATGGCGATGCCGTTGCGTTCGGCGAAGCCGATGGCCTCGGCCAGCGCCACCACGGCGGTGGCCACCAGCGTCTGGTTGCACAGCTTGGTGGCCTGGCCGGCGCCGCTGGTGCCCATGTGGGTGATGTTGGCGCCATAGGCGCGCATGGCGGCGAAGGCCGGCGCCAGGTGACGCTCGGCGCCGCCCACCATGATCGCGAGCGTGCCGGCCTCCACGCCGCCGACGCCGCCCGACACCGGGGCGTCGAGCCAGTCGGCGTCGCACGCGGCGAGCAGTCGCTGGGCAAACTCGCGGGTGCGCTGCGGATGGATGCTCGAATGGTCCGCGATCCACCGCAGGCCTCCGGCCTGGGCGACGCCGTCCGGCCCGAAGACCACGGCCTCGGCCGCGTCGGCGTCGAACAGGCACATCAGCACGCCGTCGGCGCCCTGCGCCGCCTCGGCGGGCGTGGCGGCGGCGATGGCGCCCGCTGCGCGCAGGGGCTCGACCTTGGCCGGCGATCGGTTCCACACGCGCACGGCGTGCCCGGCGGCCAGCAGGCGGCGCACCATCGGCGCGCCCATCAGGCCGAGGCCGCAGAACGCGAGGGTCATGGGCGGTGTCGGCGTCGCGCTCATCGGCCTGCGTCCTCGTGTTCCGGGTAGGGCCAGTCGGCCGAGCCGGAGTGGGTCACCGCGCCCAGGTGCGTCGGTCCGACCAGCCTGGCGAACTTCTCGAGCGCGCCGGCGAGCCGCTCGCGCCGGTGCGGCGCCCAGGCCGCGGCGCGCGCCGCCAGTTCGGCTTCGCCCACGACCAGCTCGATGACGCCGGCCTCGGCGTCGATGCGGATGCGGTCGCCGTCGCGCACCAGGGCGATGGGACCGCCAGCGGCCGCCTCGGGGCTGGCGTAGCCGATGCACATGCCGCGCGTGGCGCCGGAGAAGCGGCCATCGGTCAGCAGCGCGACCTGCTCGCCGCGCCCCTGGCCGTAGATGGCGGCGGTGACGGACAGCATCTCGCGCATGCCGGGTCCGCCGCGCGGGCCTTCGTTGCGGATCACCAGGACGTCGCCGGCCGCGTAGGCCTGCTCGGCGACGACCCGGGCGCAGTCCTCCTCGTTCTCGAACACGCGAGCACGGCCGTCGAACTGCAGCGACTTCAGGCCCGCGATCTTGATCAGCGCGCCGTCCGGGCACAGGTTGCCCTTGAGCACCACCAGACCGCCGGACGGGTGGATCGGCCTGGACGGCTCGCGCACGATCTGGCCGTCGGCGCCCGGAAACGCAGCCAGCTCCTCGGCCAGCGTGCGGCCGGTGACGGTCATGACGTCGCCGTGCAGATGGCCGCCCTGCAGCAGCGCGTTGAGCACCACCGGCACCCCGCCGATGCGGTTCAGGTCCTTGGCCAGGAAGCGCCCGCCCGGCGACAGGTCGGCGATCAGCGGCGTGCGCTTGAAGACCTCGGCCACGTCGTCGAAGGTGAACGCGATGCCGGCCTCGTGCGCGATGGCCGGGATGTGCAGCGCGGCGTTGGTCGAGCCGCCGGTGGCGGCCACGGCGGCGCAGGCGTTCTCCAGGCTCCGGCGGGTGACCAGTTCACGCGGCAGCGGGCCGCCGGCTTCGATGATCTGCATCACCCGGCGGCCGGCGCGGCGCGCCAGCGCCAGGCGCTCGCTGTAGACGGCCGGCAGCGTCGCCGTGCCCAGCAGCGACAGGCCCAGCGCCTCGCCCACCATGGCCATGGTGTTGGCCGTGAACTGGCCGGGACAGGCGCCGACCGTCATGGCGCAGGTGCGCTCGATCTGGTCCAGCTGCTGGAGAGTGATGGCGCCGGACTGGTAGCGGCCGGTGCCCTCGATGGCGGTGAGCACGGTGCGTTCCTCGCCCTCCGGGGAGTGGCCCGGCAGCATCGATCCGCCGTAGACGAACACTGATGGCACGTTCAGCCGCACCATCGCCATCATCATCCCGGGCAGGGTCTTGTCGCAGCCCGCGAAGGTGACCAGGCCGTCGTAGGCATGGCCGCGCACCGCCAGTTCCACGCTGTCGGCGATGAGTTCGCGCGACAGCAGGCTCATGCGCATGCCGTCGTGCCCCATGGAGGTTCCGTCGGATACCGAGATGGTGGTGAAGCTCACCGGCACGCCGCCGCCTTCGGCCACGCCCAGGCGTGCGCTGTCGGCCTGCGGGGCCAGCGACTTGGAGCAGGGCGTGTTGTCGCCGGCCGTGCTGACGATGCCGACGAGCGACTTGTCCATGTCCTCGTCGTCCAGGCCCGTGGCGCGCAGGAAGGCGCGGTGTGCGGCGCGGCTCGGCCCGTCGGTGACGGCGCGGGAGCGGTGCTTGTGGAGGGATTCGTTCTTTGGCATTTCTCGTGGGGCCTGCTGGCGGGTTATTTCAGGTCGATGTCGAGCCGGTCGAAGATCCAGCTGATGTCCGCCTCGATGCGCTGGCGCGCCTTGGCGGGATTGCCGGCGCGCAGCGCGGCGACGGTCTGCTCGTGCAGGTGGTCGGCCGGCTGCTCCGCGGTGTGCAGGAACTCGCGCGTGGCGCGCAGGTACGCGCCGGACTGCAGCCACAGGCTCTCGATCAGGGCCAGCAGCACGGGCGACTGGGCAGCCTGGTAGAGGGTGAAGTGGAAGACCAGGTTCTTTTCCAGGCTGGTCGCCACGCCCTCGCGGGTGCGGCGCGCCAGGGTGATCTCGTTGGCCAGCTTCTCGAGCTCGTCGAGCTGCGCGCGGCCCAGGTGCGGCGCGGCCCATTCGAGTGCCGTGCCCTCGACGAGGACGCGGTTGCGGCGGATGTCGGCAAGCCGCTCGCGCGTGATCAGCGGCACGCGCGTGGTGCCGTTGGGCAGCGGCTCGAGCCCCTGCTGCGCCACCAGGCGGCGCAGCGCCTCGCGCACGGGCATGGTGCTGGTGCCCAGCGCATCGGCCAGGTACTGGATGCCCAGCGTCTGCCCGGCCCGGTACTCGCCGTGCATGAGCTTGTTGCGCAGGGCCTGGTAGACCGATTCGTTGACCGACGTGCGCGTGATGGGCGCCAGATGGCTCAAGGGGTCCGGACTGCTCTCGGCGGGCTGCATGGCGGTCGCACCGATCCTTAATCAGTGATGTTTGATCAAATGATAGGGGAAAGCTCCGCGGCGCGAAATGGGTAGTAGCCCGCGCCCGTACCACCGGGCGGCCGCGCGTGCGCGAGCGCAAGCTGGCACCGGGCGCGCTCGGGCGTCCCGGCGCACAATGCCGCCGATGCCCGTTTCCTCGCCTCCCTACGTGGGTCCGCACCTGCCCGATTCGCGCTACGCCTGGGTGCGCCTGATCGTCACCATGTTGTTCATGACCGTGGGCAGCAGCGGCATGTACGTGGTGTCTGTCATGCTGCCGGCGGTGCAGGCCGAGTTCGGCGCCTCGCGCGCCGACGCCTCGCTGCCCTACACGCTGCTGCTGCTCGGGTTCGGCCTCGGCGGCGTGCTGATGGGGCGCATTGCGGATCGGTTCGGCGTGATGTGGGCGCTGCTGCTAGGCGCCGTCGGCACGCTGTGCGGCTACGTGGCCAGCGGCCTGGCCGGCAGCATCCTGGCCTTTGCGCTGGTGCAGGGCGTGCTGGTGGGATTTCTCGGCAGTTCCTGCGCTTTCGCGCCGCTGGTGGCCGACACCACGCTGTGGTTCGTGCGGCGGCGCGGCATCGCGGTGGCGATGTGCGCCAGCGGCAACTACATCGCCGGCGCGGTGTGGCCGCCGATCGTCCAGCATTTCATCGAGACCGTCGGCTGGCGCCAGACCTACACCGGCATGGGCCTGTTCTGCGGAGTCTGCATGGCGGGGCTGGCGCTGCTGCTGCGCGCGCGGCCGCCGGCGGCCACCGCGCTGCCGGCCGGACAGGCGACGCACGCGCCGGCGCCGGATGCGCGGCCTTTCGGCCTGAGCCCCGGCGCCGCCCAGGCCCTGCTGTGCCTGGCCGGCGTCGCCTGCTGCGTGGCGATGTCCATGCCGCAGGTGCACATCGTCGCCTACTGCACCGACCTCGGCCTGGGCGCGGCGCGCGGAGCGCAGATGCTGTCGGTGATGCTGGCCTTCGGCATCGTCAGCCGGCTGATCTCGGGCGCCATCTGCGACCGAATCGGCGGTCTGCGCACGCTGCTGCTTGGCTCGGTGCTGCAGTGCATCGCGCTGCTGCTGTTCCTGCCGTTCGACGCGATGGTGCCGCTGTTCGTGGTGTCGGCGCTGTTCGGCCTGTTCCAGGGCGGCATCGTGCCCTCGTACGCCATCATCGTGCGCGAGCACTTCCCGGCCAGCGAGGCCGGTGCGCGCGTGGGCACGGTGATCATGTGCACGCTGTTCGGCATGGCGCTGGGCGGCTGGATGTCCGGCAAGGTGTTCGACCTCACCGGCAGCTATCACGCCGCTTTCCTCAACGGCATCGGCTGGAACCTTCTGAACATGTCGATCGCCTTCGGCCTGCTCATGCGCACGCGCCGCCCGGCCCGCATGGCGACCGCCTGAAAGCCGGCGGCGTCGCATACGCGACAACCCGGACAAGGGTATTGCCGGGTTCCGGCCCGGCGGACTCGCTCTAACCTTCGGCCCCCAAGTAGCACCCTGTTTCGAAGCGTTGCACGAGCCCGCAGATGCGGCGCGCAACGCTCGGCCAGGACACTTCGCACCGCGCGCATGGCGTGCGGAACCAGGTCTTGCCAGGAGCCGGTCATCGTCTCGCCTGCAACCCGCGTCGATCTGCTGCGTGTCGAGGGCGTCACCGTCCGTTTCGGTGGCATCACCGCGCTCGACAAGGTGACCTTCGGCGTGCCCGCCGGGTACATCGTGGGGTTGATCGGGCCCAACGGCGCTGGCAAGACCACCTTGTTCAACTGCCTGTCGCGACTGTACGAGCCCAGCGAGGGCGACATCCTGTTCGAAGGGCGTTCGCTCAAGCTGACGCCGGCGCACGGCATTGCGGCGCTGGGCATCGGCCGCACCTTCCAGAACCTGGCCCTGTTCCGCACGATGACCGTGCGGCAGAACATCATGCTCGGCGGCCATTGCCGCACCCGTAGCGGATTCCTCTCGAACGCCCTGCGCATGCCGTGGGTGGGCAGGGAGGAGGCGGGCCTTGCGGCGCACACCGACGAGCTGGTGCGGTTGCTCGACCTCGGGCCCGTGGCGCACACCCCGGTGGCCGACCTGCCTTTCGGCACGCAGAAGCGGGTGGAGCTGGGACGCGCGCTCGCCAGCCAGCCCAAGCTGCTGCTGCTCGACGAGCCGGCCGGCGGCCTGAACCACGAGGAAGTGGGCGCGCTGATGGCACTGCTGCGCACCGTGCGCGACCGCCTGCAGCTGACGATGCTGCTGGTGGAGCACCACATGAACCTCGTCATGCGCGTGTCCGACCGCGTGGTGGCGCTCGACTTCGGCCGCGTCATCGCCGACGGCACGCCGGCCGAGGTGCAGGCGAACGAGGCGGTCGTGAGCGCCTACCTGGGAGGAGTGAGCTGATGTCGCAATTGCTCAGCTGCCGCCAGCTGCAGGCGCAGTACGGCGCGGTGAAGGTGCTGCACGGCCTGGATTTCGGCGTGGCCGAAGGCGGCATCACCACCATCCTCGGCGCCAACGGGGCCGGCAAGACCACCACCTTGCGCGCGGTGTGCGGCATGGTGCGCACCAGCGGCGAGATCGAGCTGGGCGGCAGCCGCATCGACGGGCGCAGCACCGAGCACATCGTGCGGCGCGGCGTGGCGCACGTGCCCGACGGGCGCGGCACCTTCGTCAACCTGACGGTGGAGGAGAACCTGCGCATGGGCGCCTACACCCGGCGCGACAAGGCGCAGGTGGAGCAGGACTACGCCCGCATCTACGGCTACTTCCCGCGGCTGGCCGAGCGGCGGCGGCAGCAGGCCGGCACGCTGTCGGGCGGCGAGCAGCAGATGCTGGCCGTCTCGCGCGCGTTGATGCTGCGGCCGCGCCTGATGCTGCTCGACGAGCCCTCGTTCGGGCTGGCGCCGCGCATCGTGCAGGAGATGTTCGAGATCTTCGGCGAGATCAACCGGCGCGACGGGGTCAGCATGCTGCTGGTGGAGCAGAACGCGGCGCTGGCGCTGCGGCTGGCCGACACGGCCTACCTGCTCGAAACGGGCCGGGTGGTGATCTCCGGACCGGCCGAGGACATCCGCAACGACGAGGCCGTGCGCCGCTCCTACCTGGGGTACTAGATGAACGTGCTCGTCCACCAGATTCTTTCCGGCCTGGCCACCGGCGGCATCTACGCCAGCGTGGCGCTGGCGCTGGTGATGATCTACCAGGCCACCCACCTGGTGAACTTCGCGCAGGGCGAGCTGGCGATGTTCTCTACCTACATCGCCTGGAGCCTGATCCATGCCGGCGTGCCGTACTGGGGCGCCTTCTTCGCGACGGTGGCGATCGCCTTCGTGCTCGGCGCGCTCATCGAGCGCGTGGTGGTGCAGCCGGTGGAGAACGCATCGATCCTGTCGGTGGTGATCGTCTTCATCGGCCTGCTGGTCATCCTCAACAGCCTGGCCGGCTGGATCTTCACGTACACGATCAAGCCGTTTCCCAGCCCGTTCCCGGCCGAGCCGCTGTTCGGCAACACATTCGTCACCTCGCACGAGCTGGGCGCCATCGGCGTGACGCTGCTGGTGCTGCTGGCCGTGTTCGCGTTCTTCCGCTTCACCCCGCTCGGGCTGGCGATGCGGGCGGCGGCGCAGAACCCGGAATCGAGCCGCCTGGTGGGCGTGCGCGTGGGCTGGATGCTGGCGCTGGGCTGGGGGCTGGCATCGGCCATCGGCGCCATCGCCGGGATCATGGTGGCGCCCACGGTGTTCCTGGAGCCCAACATGATGTCGGGCATCCTGCTGTACGCCTTCGCCGCCGCGCTGCTCGGCGGCATCGACAGCCCGGGCGGGGCGGTGCTCGGCGGCTTCATCGTCGGCGTGCTGGAGAACGTCGTCGGCTCGGTGCTGGGCACCGAGCTCAAGCTGACCGTGGCGCTGGTGCTGATCGTCGGCGTGCTGGTGGTCCGGCCCTCGGGGCTGTTCGGCAAGGTCCACGTCACGAGGGTCTGACGATGTCGAGTCCATCCGAATCATTGCCTGTCCCGGCGCCGACCCTCGACGCGGCGGCCGCGCAGCCGTTCGCACGGCCGGCGGCGATGAAATCGACGCACCAGCGGCTGCTGCTGGCCGTGGTGCTGGCCGCGGCCTGCGTGCTGCCTTTCCTGCTGAGCGACTACCGGGTGTTCCAGCTCACGCTGGCGCTGGTCTACGCGATCGCGCTGCTGGGGCTGAACATGCTCACCGGCTACAACGGCCAGATCTCGCTGGGCCATGGCGCCTTCTACGCCATCGGCGCCTACGTGGCCGCCATCCTGATGGACAAGTTCGGGGTGCCGTACTGGGCCACGCTGCCCGCGGCCGGCGCGGTGTGCCTGCTGGCCGGCTTCCTGTTCGGCCTGCCCGCGTTGCGGCTGGACGGCCTGTACCTGGCGCTGGCCACCTTCGCGCTGGGCGTGGCCATGCCGCAGATCCTCAAGTACAAGCACTTCGAGCACTGGACCGGCGGCGCCATGGGCATCGTCATCGTCAAGCCGGACGCGCCGGCCTGGAGCGGCCTGTCGCAGGACCGGTGGCTGTACTTCTTCGCGCTCGCCTGGGTGCTGCTGATGTTCCTGCTGGCCTGGAACATCCTGCGCGGGCGCATCGGCCGGGCCATGGTGGCAATCCGCGACCAGCCGATCGCGGCGCGCGCCATGGGGGTGAACACGGCGATGGTCAAGTCGCTGACCTTCGGCGTGTCGGCCATGTACACCGGCATCGCCGGGGCGCTCGGTGCCATCGTCGTGCAGTTCGTCGCACCCGACTCGTTCACGGTGTTCCTGTCGATCACGCTCATCGTCGGCGTGGTGGTGGGCGGGCTGGCATCCATCCAGGGCGCGATCTACGGCGCGCTGTTCATCCAGTTCATCCCGAATGTGGCGGACCACATCTCGAAGGCCGCGCCGTGGGCGATCTACGGCGTTTTCCTGATCGTGTTCATGTACGTGATGCCCTTCGGCGTCGCCGGATTGCTGCGCGGCCTGGCCGCGCGCTGGCGCGCGCGCCGCAGGACCTGAGTTCCCAGGCCGGACCGGCGCGAGCCGGCCCGAATCGTTCGTCGTTGGAACCAAGAGGAGACACCCCATGACACAGCAGCACCATCCCGACCGGCGCACGGCGTTGATCACCGGCGCATCGCTCCTGGCCGCGGCGGCCCTGCCGGCGCACGCCCAGAAGAAGTACGGCCCGGGCGCGAGCGACACGGAGATCAAGCTCGGCCAGACCATGCCGTACAGCGGACCCGCCTCGGCCTACGGCACCATCGGCCGGCTGCAGCAGGCCTACTTCAAGATGCTCAATGAAAAGGGCGGCATCAAGGGCCGCAAGGTCAACCTGATCAGCCTCGACGACGGCTACAGCCCGCCCAAGGCGGTGGAGCAGGTGCGCCGCCTGGTGGAGCAGGAGCAGGTGCTGGCGCTGTTCCAGACGCTGGGCACGCCGAGCAACTCGGCCATCCACAAGTACGTGAATGCGCGCAAGGTGCCCCACCTGTTCCTGGCCACCGGCGCCACCAAGTGGGCCGACCCGGAGCACTTCCCCTGGACGCTGGGCTTCAACCTCAGCTACCAGGCCGAAGGCGTCATCTACGCCAAGTACCTGCTCAAGGAAAAGCCGAATGCGAAGGTCGCCATCCTCTACCAGAACGACGACTTCGGCAAAGACCTGCTCAAGGGCGTGAAGGACGGCCTCGGTGCCAAGGGCGCGAAGATGATCGTGGCCGAGGCCAGCTACGAGGTCAGCGACCCGACCGTGGATTCGCAGATCGTCACGCTGCAGGGTTCGGGCGCCGACACTTTCATCAACATCACCACGCCCAAGTTCGCCGCCCAGGCGGTGCGCAAGGCCTACGACTCGGGCTGGAAGCCGCTGCACCTGCTCAACAACGTGGGCGCCTCGGTCGGCTCGGTGCTGACGCCGGCGGGCCTGGACAAGGCCGTCGGCCTGCTGACGGTGCAGTACTACAAGGACCCCAACGATGCCCAGTGGAAGGACGACCCGGCCATGCTGGAATGGCGCGCCTTCATGGGCCGCTACTACACCGATGGCGACCCGAAGGACGCCTCGAACCTGTACGCCTACATCGCCGCGCAGACCATGGTGCACGTCCTGACCGCCTGCGGCGACGACCTGTCGCGCGAGAACGTCATGAAGCAGGCGACCAGCATCAAGAACCTCAAGCTGCCCCTGATGCTGCCAGGCATGGCGCTCAACACCTCGCCGAAGGACTACTTCCTGGTCAAGCAGGCACAACTGGCGAAGTTCAGCGGCTCGCAGTGGGAGGTGTTCGGGCAGTTGTTGAGTACCGTGGACTGAATCGGGAGCGCAGCGGCAGGCGCGCTCACTCGAACGCCCCCGGATCACGCGCCACCAGCGCTGCGTTGCGCTCCCGGTCGAGCGCCATCTCGCGCGCCAGGTCGTCGGCGCTGCCGGCCGCCGGCAGGTTGTAAGACTGGCGCAGCCGCTCGCGCATCGGGGGCGTGGCCAGGATGCGCACCAACTCGGCATTGAGCCGCTGGACCACGGCGCGTGGCGTGGCCGGCGGCGCGAAGATGCCGAACAGCGAATCGCGGTTGGCCGCTTCGAAACCAAGCTCGGCCAGTGTCGGCACGCGCGGAAGTGCGGCCAGCCGATGCGGTGCACCGACGGCCAGCGCCCGCAGGCGGCCCGATTCGACATAGCGCAACTGCTGCGCCGCGACGTTGGTGGACAGCAGTTCGAAATGCCCGGCCAGTGCGTCGTTCAGCTGCGGACCGCCGCCCTGGTAGGGGATGTGCGTGATGTCCACGTCGGTCAGCGCGCGCACCTGCGCGAGTACCAGGTGGCCGGTGGTGGCAATGCCCGAACTGGCCCAGCGCAGCGACCCGGGACGCGCGCGCGCCTGCGCCAGCACGTCGTCGAAGTCGCGGCCCGCAAAGGAAGGCGTGGCCGTCACCAACACAGGCGTGCGCATCACGCCGGTCACCGGCGCGAGAGTCTGCAGCCGCTCGTGGGCCGCGGCGGGCACCACCTGCGGCTGCAGCGTGATGGGGCTGATGGCAGAGAACGCCAGCGTGTGGCCGTCGGCCGGCGCGCGCGAGAGCGCATCCAGGCCGACGCTGCCGCCGGCGCCTGGCCGGTGTTCCACCAGCACGGGCTGCCCCAGGGCTGCCGCCAGCGGTTCGGCCAATGCGCGCGCCATGAGGTCGGAAACGCCTCCGGGCGGATAGACGACCAGCAGACGGATCGCGCGCGAAGGCCAGCTGCCCGAAGCCGCATTCGCGCCTTCCCGTTCCGTCGCCGGCCAGGCCTCCCGGCGCGGCGCCTGTGCCGATGCCGGCGCCCACGCGCCAAGGCCGAGGCCGAAGCCCGCCGCTAGCACGAGGCGGCGACGGTGCACGCCTGCCGCTTCCGACGTGGCTGCGCGTGGCATCTTCGGCGCGAAGGGGCGTTGCGTCATGCCTTCCTCGCCGTTCTTGCGGGTCGCGCCGCCTGCTTGCGCAACAGCGCATGAAAGCGCTGCGCCGGCAGGCTGTCCTCGCCGTCGCGCCAGGCCACGGTCAGCGGGGCATCGAGCGACTCGCAACCCTTGAGCGGCAGATAGGCCACCGCGTGCGGATGCACGCCTGCCATGGAAGCGGGCACCACCGACACGCCGACGCCGGCCGCCACCAGGTTCAGGTTGGTCATCATGCGATCGACCTCGGCGGCCACGCGCGGTTCGAGGCCCTGGGCGTGGCACAGCGCGAGCAGGTCCGCATACATGCCCGGCGCGCCCGGGCGCCGCACGAGGATCAGCGGGTCGCCGCACAAGCGCGCCAGCGTCAGTGCCCGCGAGCCGCTGCCGGCGACTTCGGGCGCGCGGTCGATCGGCAGGGCGGCCACCAGCGGCTCGTGCAGCAGGGTGTCGAAGGCAAGCCCTTGCGGCCGCGCCACCGGCCGGCGCAGCAGCGCGACGTGCAGGCGGCCGGCGGCCAGCGCCTCGGTCAGGTCGGCGGCGTTGGCCTCGCGCAGTTGCATCTCCACCTCCGGGTGCGACTGGCGGAAGGCGCGCAGCGCGTCGGGCACGAAGCGGTGCGCCGCCGCCGAACTGGTGAAGCCCACGCGCAGCACGCCGGCCTGGCCTTCGGCCACCCGCTTCATGCGCGTGCGCATGGCCTGGGCGTCGTCGAGCAGGCGCAGGGCCTCGGCCTGGAACAGGCGGCCGGCTTCCGTGAGCGTCACGCCGCGGGGGTGGCGCTTGAACAGCGTCAGCCCCAGCGTGCGTTCGAGCTGCTTGATCTGTTGCGACAAGGGCGGCTGCTGGATGCCCAGCCGCTCCGCGGCGCGCGTCATGTGGCCGGTTTCCGCCACGGCGGCGAAATAGCGCAGGGCCCGCAGGTCCATGGCCGTCTCCATATGTTTTTCGTATCGGAACTACCCGATCATTTTATTTGACCCTAAGTCAGTGGCGGACCTATCTTCGGCGCGCATCGAAGAGGCGGCCGCGTTTGACCCTGAAGCGCGAGCCATCATGAATGGAGACAAGAGACATCATGCGCACCGCGCTTCCCCAAGAATTCCTGCTGCGCGCCCCGGCGGCACTCTGCGTTGGCGCCTGCCTGGCATTGGCCGCGTGCGGCGGCGGCAACAGCGACCCTGCGACACCTGCGCCTGCACCTGCGCCTGCACCTGCACCTGCGCCTGCGCCTGCGCCTGCACCCGCACCCGCACCCGCACCGGCGCCGGCACCCGCACCGGCACCGGCACCGGCACCGGCGCCGGCTCCCGATACTGACCCGGACGAGCCCGATCCGGGCCCGCCGGCGCCCCCTCCACCGGCCGCGCGCGTGGCCTGCGCAGACCTGGCCGGCATGTCGGTCGCGGCCGGCGACATCGGCGTGCCCAGCGGCGCGGCGGTGGTGACCGAGGCCAGCGCCGTGGCGGCCGGTGCCGCCGGCAACACGCTGGGCGACTATTGCAAGGTGCGCGGCACCATCGCGCCGCTGGACGGGTCGGCGCCGGTCATCAACTTCGCGCTCAACCTGCCGGCGACATGGAATCGCAAGGCCATCCAGTTCGGCGGTGGAGGCTTCAACGGGCGGCTGATCGACGGCACCGAGCAGATCCGCTTCGGCCCCATCGACAAGCCCGCGCCGCTGGCGCTGGGCTACGCCACCTACGGCGACGATTCCGGCCACCAGTCCTCGAGCATCACCGACGGCCAGTTCGCCGCCAACGACGAGGCGCTGGCCAACTACGGCGGCCTGTCGCTGAAGAAGACGCACGACGTGGCGCACAAGCTGCTGCGGGCGTTCTATGGCGAGCGCGCGGGCAAGGCGTACTTCCTGGGCACGTCCACCGGCGGACGCGACGCGCTGGGCTACATCCAGCGCTGGCCGCTGGACTACGACGGCGTCATTGCCAACGAACCGGCGCTCAACTATTCCGGCGCGCGGCTGTCGAACGTGGCGGTCGGCCGCGCGCTGTATGCCGGTGGCGGAGCGGGATGGCTCAACGTGGCCAAGACGCTGAAGGTGCAGCAGGCGGCGCTGTCCGCATGCGACGGCCTGGACGGCGCGAGTGACGGCATCGTCAGCAACGTCGAGAGCTGCCGCCTGCTCAACACGCAGGTGCTGGCCGGGTTGCGCTGCGCGGGTGGCGCCGACACCGGCAGCGACTGCCTGTCCGACGCGCAGCTGGCCACCGTGCGCACCATCGAGTCGCCGTTGCTGCTGAGCTACCCGCTGGCCAACGGCGTGCAACGCGCCGGCGGGTACAACCTGCTCGAAGGCGCGCTGGTGGCGGGCCCGTACACCACGCGCGACCTGGGCACGCGGCCGGTCCCGGCCAACCCGGCGACCTCGGCCGACGCCAACATGTACGTGACCGGCGACCAGTGGGTGAAGTTCTTCGTCACGCGCATCGACGGGTTCGACTCGCTCGGTTTCGACCCCGTCGCACCCGGCCCGTGGACGCAGCGCGTGCAGGCCGTCTCCGCGCTGACCGATGCGCTCGACGCCGACCTCTCGCCCTTCTTCGCGCACGGCGGCCGGCTGATCCTGCTGCACGGCCTGGCCGACGAGGTGATCAGCCCCAACTCCACCATCGACTACTACCAGCGCGTGGTGGCCACGGTCGGCACGGATGTGGCGCAGGCGCACATGCGCTTCTACACCGTGCCCGGCATGGGCCACGGCACCGGCGTGTTCATCCCCAACTGGGATTCGCTGTCCGCGCTGGAGAACTGGGTCGAGAAGGGCCTGGCGCCCGGAACGGGCGTGGCGCTGGACGCGGTGGGCGCCACCTACGGCCGCACCCGACCGCTGTGCCAGTACCCGTCTTGGCCGAAGTACCGCGGCAGCGGCAGCATGGACGCGGCAGTCAACTACAGCTGCGTGAACGAAACGCCCGACCCGCTGGCCTGTCCCAACCTGCCGGGCGCCGCCGTCACCTACAAGGGCGGCAATACGCTGGGCGAGGAACTGAGCGTACGGCTCGACCCCGCGACGCTGGCGTACACGATCACCGTGGACGCCAGCGCCCAGCGCGCGGCCGGCGTGACGCGCGTCGGCACGCTGGTGCCGCAGAGCGGCTGCAGCTATGCAAGCGGCGAGGGCGGGGCGGTGTTCACGCTCGGCGCCGGCGGCGTGCTGCACGGCGGCGTCGCCGCACCTTCGGGCGGGGCCTTCGCGCCGCTGGTGGCGTTCGAGAACACGTGGGACAACGAGGCCAGCCCCACGGTATTCAACCCGGTCGCCCTGATCGCCAACGCACTCGGCGTGGAGCAGGCCGGCGCGGCCGCACCGGTGCCGCTGGCCCGCGCGGTGCGCCTGCGCAATGCGGGCACCTTCCAGTATTGCGCCGACCCCGTCACCGGCGGCGCCATGAACTACGACCCGGCCTGCGCCCAGACGGAGAAGGGCTACATCACCCGTGCCGCGGGCCGCCGCGCGTTCGATGTCTACACCACGTCGCCCACTGGGGGCGCCAGCACCAGCGGCGGCGCGCTCAGCGGCTCCATGGTGATCGGCATGGCCGGCAGCACGCCGGTCCCGGTGCACCTCGTGCGCGATGGCACCGGCGCCGGCATGCGCATCCTGGCGGAGCAGGCCAGCCTGCTCTCGGGCGCGGCGGACGGCGGCTATGCGATGTCGAGCGTGCGTGGCGACGTCCGCCAGGCCACACTCGCGGGCGCGGCCTTCGACCTGGGAGGTGCGGCGACCACGCTCGCCTACGACACGCCGGTTCCCGGCATCGCCCAGGCGGCTGCGCCGCGGCCGGGCCAGTTGATCTTCACCGGCGGCCTGCTTGCCTTCGTGGCCGGCGACGCCGTCCATCCCGCTTTTGAACTTGGAGTGCGCCACTGACATGACGACCCTCTCTGCCCTCAAGACAAGGCGCGCGGCGCTGGCGCTGTCGAGCCTCGTGTTCCTGGCCTGCGCGCATGCCCGTACCGACGTCGCCGATCCCGACGCGGACCGCGCCGCCATGAAGGCGTCCGGCCCGACCGCGGCCACCTGCCCGAAGGAGGTGCCGTCCGGCACGCGCTGCTTCACCGGTGCGGACGGCGCCGGCGCGTACTACTGGATCGCCATTCCGCAAGGCTGGCAGCGCAGCACCGGCGTGCTCGTCATGCATGCCCACGGCGGACCCGAGACCGGCCCGCCGAAGCTCGCGCGCAGCGAAGCGGACCTCAAGCGCTGGGCCGTCACGGTCGAGGCCGGCCACGCCTGGGCCGGCTCCACCTACCGCCGCGGCGGCTACGGCGTGACCATGGCGGCCGAGGACACCGAGCGGCTGCGCCAGATCTTCGTGCGCCACTTCGGCCAGCCGCGCCGCACACTGCTGCACGGCCAGAGCTACGGCGGCGCCGTGGCGTCGATCGGCGCGGAACTGTACGCGCCCGCGCCCGGCAAGCCCAGCCCGTACGATGGCGTGCTGCTCACCAGCGGCGTGCTCGGCGGCGGTGACAGCGCCTACACCTTCCGCCTCGACCTGCGCGCGGTCTACCAGGCCGTGTGCCGCAACCACCCGAAGCCGGACGAACCGCAATACCCGCTGTGGATGGGCCTGCCCAAGGATTCGTCGCTCACCCGCGCGCAGCTGGCCGAGCGGATCAAGGAATGCACCGGCGCCGGCACGCCGCGCGCGCAGCGCACGGCCGAGCAGAATGCGCGCATGGCGGCGATCGTCGGCGCGGTGAAGATTCCCGAGCGCAGCCTGGTCGGCCACATGAACTGGGCGACCTGGCTGTTCCAGGACCTGACCGGGCAGCGGCTGGGCGGGCGCAACCCGTTCGGCAACGTCGGCGTGTTCTATCCCGGCCAGGTGGATGGCAAGCCGCTGGATGCGCAGGTGCCGCGCTACGCCGCCGACCCGCAGGCGCAGGGCGCGCTGGCGGTCGACAGCCGCCCCGCGGGGCGCACCCGCCTGCCGACGCTGACGCTGCATGCCATGGACGACCCCACCGCCTTCGTGGAACTCGAAGGTGTGTACCGTGCCCAGCGCGAGGCCGGCGGGACGGCCGACCAGCTGGTGCAGGTTTTCGCCGACGAGCATGAGCACAGCTACCTGAGCGACACCGAATACGTCGCCATGTTCGACGCCATGCTGGCCTGGATCGACAACGGCGAGAAGCCCACGCCGCAAGCCCTGGCGCGACGCTGCGAGACCCTGCAGCCGCGCTGGAACACCGATGGCAAGAACGGCTGCCACATCCGGCCGGACTGGAAGCCGCAACCCCTGGCCGCACGCGTGCCGGCCCGATGATGATTCTGCTTGGAGACCTTTGAAATGATGATGAACAAGACCCTGTTGTGCGCCGCACTGGCGCTGACCGCACTCGCCGCACCGGCCGCCCATGCCCAGGACTACCCTGGCGACAAGGTGGTCACCATCGTGGTTCCCTTCGCCGCCGGCGGGCCGACCGATCGCGTCGCGCGCGACCTGGCCGAGGCGCTGCGCAAGCCCCTGGGCGCCACCAGCGTGGTGATCGACAAC
>NZ_DASQBZ010000028.1:0-36331 GCF_035634955.1 Variovorax sp.
GGCCACCTTGTGGCCGCGCTCGGTGATCTGCTTGACCGCTTCGGTCTTGAATTCTTCGGGGTATCTCTGCTTGCTCATGGCACCTCCTATTGGGCCTCAGGTTCGAGGCTCAGAGGTGTCTAGAAAATCCGGGTCGATTCACTGATCTGCGACCACAACTTCATGGAGCGGTGGGGGATGGGCTTGGCACTGCCGGGCGGGCGCCCGCGCGCGCACCTTGTGAAGGCCGGGTACCTGCACAAAGCCCCAACCTTGCTCGCGTTGGGCGAATCGCTCGGGATCGACGGCGCGGCGCTCGAATCCACGGCGGCGCGCTTCAATGACCAGGCCGAGCAGGGCCGCGACGACGACTTTGGCAAAGGCAGCACCGAATACAACCGCTACCTCGGCGACGGTGAGCACGGGCCCAATCCGTGCCTGGGCCCCCTGCGGCAGGGGCCGTTCTATGCGGTGAAGGTCGTCGCCGGTGACATCGGCACCGCCGTCGGTATTGCCTGCAACGAACAGGCGCAGGCGCTCGACGCAGGGGGACGGGCCATTCCAGGTCTCTACATGGCCGGCAACGACATGCATTCGGTCATGGGCGGTGAGTACCCTGCGCCGGGTATCACGCTCGGCCCGGCATTGACTTTCGGCTGGATCGCAGGCCGGCAGCTGGCGCAGGCCTCTACCACTCCCATCAACAGGTGAACCTATGAAGATATTCTTCTCTCCCTTTTCTCCCTACGTCCGTAAGTGCTTGGTCGCTGCGCATGAGTTGGGGCTCGGCGATCGCGTGCAGTTGCTCCCTTCGAATGCCAACCCTGTTGTACAAGACCAGGAAATCATCGCGAAGAATCCGCTCGGCAAGGTGCCGACCTTCATCACCGATGAGGGTGCAGTTCTGTACGACAGCCGCGTGATCTGCGAGTATCTGGACACTCTGGCGGGCGGCAATCTGTTCCCGCGCAGTGGCAATGCGCGCTGGGAGACGTTGACGCTGCAGGCACTGGGCGACGGCGTCCTAGACGGCGCGCTGTTGGCGCGCTATGAGGATGTGGCCCGTGCTGAGGAACTGCGCTGGCCGGCATGGCGCGCCTCGCAGCTCGATAAGGCAGAGACGTCACTGGCGCACCTTGGCGCGAATCCGGCGCTAATTGCGCCTGGACGCGTGGACATCGGTACGCTCACAGTCGCCTGCGCGCTGTGGTACCTTGATTTGAGGTTTCCCGACATCGCCTGGCGCGACCGCCAGCCGATGTCGCGGCCTGGTCTGGTATGCGGATTTCGCGAAGCGGCCTTCGCTCCAGATGACCTGGTCTCTTTGATCAGGCGGCGCTGAGTCCATTGGCGTCCGCCGTTTGCAGGATCCGTGGTTTGGCATCCCGATCAGAAGTGAGGTTCTCCGAACATCGAGGCGGTGGTGTCCATCCATCGCTCCGGAAACTGCACCATCGTGTGGCCCAGCCAAACTCCAGCAAGCCCGATTCATCACATGGTCAATTCTGACGCAGTTTTCGCAACAGCAAATAAGGCCGTCATGGTGACCTGACGGCCGATTTTTCATTGGTCCGACGAACGCCAGATAGCGCCCGCCACCAACTGGACGCGCGCCGGCGAAAGCAGACGACCGGCAGACGCCCAAAGAAAAAGGCTCCCGAAGGAGCCTCTCGACTGTTGCCAGGCAGTGCTTAGTAGCCGCCGCGGCCACCGCCGCCGTAACCACCGCCGCCGCCACTGCGGCCACCGCCGCCGTAGCCACCACCACCGCCGCCGCCGTAGCCACCACCGCCGCTGCGGCCACCGCCGTAGCCGCCGCCAGCAGGACGGGGCTCCATCGGACGGGCTTCATTGACGGTCAGGCTGCGGCCGCCGAGCGATTGGCCGTTGAGGCCTTCGATGGCAGCGAGCGCTTCTGCGTCGGTGCCCATCTCGACAAAGCCGAAGCCCTTGGAGCGGTCGGTGTCGCGTTCCATCATGACCTTGGCGCTGGCGACCGAGCCGTATTGGCTGAAAGCCTGTTGAAGATCGCCGTCACGCACGGAGTAGGCGAGGTTGCCTACGTAAAGTTTCTTGCCCATTGGGGACTCCTGTTCAAACCAGAAAAAACGAAGCGGGGAGTCCCAGAGTCACAACAAACAAAGAATGCGCTGTGGCGCGAAACCAGCCGATCGCCGGATTACGACCCTGCCCCGAAAGGCTGGTCGCCCCGGCATTATCGTCGATTGGCAAGCCGTCTGGGGCAAAGCCCCGTATTTATTATTCCGGGGCCTTTCGATCGCGCAGGCTTCGCCCTTTCGGCAGCGACTCCGCTAGGGGACTTGCACCTGCCGCAGCAGCTCCGTCGTGGGATAGCCGTCGGCCGGCAGTCCGGCGCCGCGCTGGTAGCTGCGGATGGCCGATCGGGTCGCCGGGCCCATCACGCCATCGGGTGTTCCGGCGTTGAGCCCCTTGCCGTTGAGTGCCTCCTGCAAGGCGCGCATGTCGCTGCGCGACAGCGGCTGCAACTCGCGCGGCCAGGGCGCCTGCACGCCGGCGCCGCCCGCGAGCCGCTGAGCCAGCAGCCCGACGCCCAGCGCATAGCTGGTCGAGTTGTTGTAGCGCAGGATGCTGCGGAAGTTCGGCCCCACCAGGAAGGCCGGCCCGCGGGCGCCGGCGGGCAGGAGCACGCTGGCCTCGGGAAGGTCGGGCAGCGGCGCGCCGTCCATCGTACGCAAGCCCTCGGCGGCCCATTGCGAAGCGGGCTGGCGCAGGGCGTCGTCGGCGCGGGCGAAGTCGAAGCCCGCAGGCAGCCTGACCTCGACACCCCACGGCTGGCCGGGCCGCCAGCCCGCACGCGCCAGGAAGTTGGCGGTCGAGGCCGTCACGTCGGCCATGCTGTTCCAGATGTCGCGCCGACCATCGCCGTCGCCATCGACCGCGTAGCTCAGGAAGCTGGTGGGCAGGAACTGCGTCTGGCCCATGGCGCCGGCCCAGGAGCCGATCATGCGTTCGCGCGCGATGTCCCGGTTCTGCAGGATGCGCAACGCCGCCAGCAATTGTTCGCGCGCCCAGGCATCGCGCCGGCCCTCGAAACCGAGCGTGGAAAGGGCGTCGATCGTCGGCGTGCTGCCGTAGTTGGCGCCGTAGTTGCTCTCCATGCCCCAGATGGCGGTGATGATCTCGGGCGGCACGCCATAGCGGGCGGCCGCGGCGTCGAGCTCCGCGCGCACTTCCATGCGCTTGTCCTGGCCACGGGCGACGCGCGTGGGCGAGACGGCGGTGTCGAGGTAATCCCATACGGCCCGGGTGAACTCGGGCTGCGCGCGATCGCGCTCGATCACGTCCGGCAGGAACTGCACGCCGTCGAAGGCGGCGTGCAGCGTTGCCTCGTCGATGCCGCCGCTGCGCGCCTGGGCGCGGAACTGGTCGATCCACCGAGCGAACTCGCGGTCGTGCGCCTCGCCGGCCGCTGCTGCCGGGCTCGATGGCGCCGACGGTGCCGGCGCCGGCGCCGAAGCGGCGGCTGGTCCGCCGGACGCGGACGAAGGCGTGGGCGCGGTGGCGGCGCAGCCGGCCAGCATGAAGATCGACGTGCTCGTTGCGGCGAGCAGCAGCCTTTGCGGCGCCGAGCGCCGCGGTTGCAGGGAGGAAGTGATGACCATGGGCGGATTCTCGCCCGCATCGGCGTGGGCGGCCATCGGCCACCCGGGCGCACGCCTGTCGGCCGACGTCCCGCCGGCCTCCGCCGTGCGGCTGCGGCGCGCCACGGGGTTTGTACGAGTGTTCAAGAATCTTGTACGACCGTTCAATCCAGCCTCATGACGCGTCCTGCGAAGCCCCGAGAGCAGAAGGCGACGCCGACCCCGCGGCCGGCGCGGGGCGCCGCGCCGGACGATTCGGCCCGGCCGGACCGCAAGGCCGCCATCCTGCTGGCGGCGGAGAAGCTGTTCGCGCAGCGCGGCTACCACGCGGTGTCGATCCGCCAGATTGCCGACGAGGCCGGCGTGCCGCTGGCGCTGGTGGGCTATCACTACGGCCCCAAGCAAGAGCTGTTTCACGCCATCTTCGAGCATTGGCGCGCCACCATCGACGAGCGCCTGGCACTGCTGGCGCAGGCGCGCCAGGGGCCGCACGGCCAGGCGCAGCTCGAGCGCGTGATCAGTGCCTTCGTCGAGCCGGTCATGCGCATGCGCGCCAGCGCCGAGGGCGAGTACTACGCGCTGCTGGTGGCGCGCGAACTGAGCTTCCGCTCGCCCGAGGCCTCGCGCGTGCTGGAGGACTACTTCGACCCGATGGCGCATGCGTTCATCGATGCACTGCAAGAGGCCTGCCCGGGCAGCACGCGACCAATGGCCGCCTGGGCCTACCAGTTCACGCTCGGTGCGCTGCTGCACCACATGAGCGACGGGCGCGTGCAGCGGCTCTCGCGTGGCAGCAACGCGCCGCTCGACCCCGCCGCGATGACGCACCTGGTGCGCTTTGCCAGCGCCGGCGTGGCCGCCTTGCTGCGCGGACCGTCGCCGCCCTCCTGAGGGCGTCGCCACCACGATTTCCAATCCAAGAGAAGAAGGAGACGACCGATGACCCCACCGCGATTCCTGACCGCCGCCCGTGCTGCCGCATGCGCTGCCTGCGCCTTGCTTGCCGTCTCTGGGGCGCAGGCGCAGCAGACCTTCAAGCTCACCGCGGCGGCTGGCCACCCGCCGGTGTTCCTGTGGGTCAAGACGCTGGACGAGGTGTTCATTCCCGAGGTGGACAAGCGGCTGGCGGCAGCGGGCGGCAAGTACCGCATCGAATGGACCAAGGCCTGGGGCGGCACGCTGGTCAAGCTGGGCAGCGAATCGAAGGGCATCGCCGACGGCGTGGCAGACCTCGGCGTGGTGAGCACCATCTTCGAGGCGCCCAAGTTTCCGCTGCAGAACATCTCTTACTACACGCCTTTCGGCACCGACGACATCGCGCTGGTCAGCCGCACCGTCGCCGATCTCCAGAAGCGCATCCCGGCCATGGCCGACGCCTGGACGAAGAACGGCCTGGTCTACCTCGGCGGCATGGCGCTCGACAGCTACCACCTGTGGGCCAAGTTCCCGGTGACGAAGCTGGAGGACATGAACGGCAAGAAGATCAGCGCGCCCGGGCCTTCGGCCAACTGGGTCAAGGGCACCGGCGCTGTGGCGGTGGCCGGCTCGCTTAACACCTATTACGAAGACATCAAGTCGGGCGTGTCCGACGGCACGCTGGTGTTCACCACCGGCGCCTGGGGCGCCAAGGTGCACGAGGTGGCGCCGTACATCAACAAGCTGAACTTCGGAGCCATGTTCGCCGGCGGCATCGCGATCAACAAGAAGCGCTTCGACAAGCTGCCGCCGGAGGTGCAGAAGGCCATCCGCGAAGCCGGCGACGCCTGGACCGAGGCCTACGCGAAGCAGCAGAGCGCGTTGGTCGATGCACGCCTGAAGGAGATGGTCGCCGCCGGCGCGAAGATCGTCGAGGTGAGCGAGGCAGAGCGCAAGCGCTGGGCCGACGCGCTGTCGCCGGTCGCCAAGACCTGGGCCGCCGACGCGCAGAGCAAGGGCCTGCCGGCCGACCAGGTGCTGCAGGCCTACATGGAAGCGCTGCAGAAGGCCGGCACCCGGGTGCCGCGCGACTGGAGCCGGTGATGACGCCAGCGGCGGCGCCCGGGCGCGCCGACAGCTACCGCCAACCGATGCCTTTCGGCCTGCAGCGCCTGACCGGCGCGATGAATGCGCTCGGCACCGTCTGGATCCTGGCGCTGATGGTGCTCATCAACCTCGACGTGGCCGGCCGCAACCTGCTGGCCGCGCCGGTGCGCGGAACCACGGAGCTCGTCTCGCTGTCGATCGTCGGCATCGTCTTCCTGCAACTGGCCGACACGCTGCACTGCGGGCGCTTCACACGCGCCGACGTGCTGCTCGACCGACTTCAGCGGGCGCGGCCGGCGCTCGCCGACGCGCTGCATGCGCTGTTCCACCTGGTCGGGCTGGCGCTGATGGTGGTCATCCTGCTGGCCAGCTGGGAGCCGCTGGTCGAATCGGTGCGCATCCGCGAATACGTCGGTGCGGTCGGCGACTTCCAGGCGCCCGTGTGGCCGGTGCGGCTGGTCACGCTGGTCGGTCTGGCGGTGACGGCGCTGACCTTCGCGCTGCTGGCGTGGATGGACCTGCGGCGCCTGCGCGCGCGGCGCGGCGGCCAGTCGGCGCAGGACGCACAGGGCGGGCGTGACCGCGCGCAAGCGCGCGCCGGACAGGCCGGGGAGGGCGCGCGGTGAGCAACGTCGTCATCGCCTTCGGCTCGCTGGCGGCCATGCTTGTGCTGATCTATGCCGGCATGCACGTGGCGATCACGCTGGGCCTGCTGAGCTTCGTCGGGGTCTGGCTGATCCGCGGCGACGTGGAGGTCGCCGCCAACCTGCTGGCGCAGGCGGCGAGCGACGCCATCGCCAGCCACATCTTCGGCGTCGTGCCGCTGTTCGTGCTCACCGGCTTCCTGGTGGCGCATGCCGACGTCGGAAAGGACGCGTTCGAGGTGGCGAACCAGGCCTTCCGCCGCATCCGCGGCGGGCTGGGCATCGCCACGGTGGCGGCCAACGCGGTGTTCGCGGCGATCACCGGCATCTCGATCGCCTCGGCGGCAGTGTTCACGCGCGTGGCGGTGCCGCAGATGCTGCGCTTCGGCTACCAGCCGAAGTTCGCCGTCGGCGTGGTGGCGGGGTCTTCGGTGCTGGGCATGCTCATTCCGCCGAGCCTGCTGATGATCCTGTACGGCTTCCTGGCCGACCAGTCCGTGGGCGACCTGTTCACCGCGGGCATCGTGCCCGGGCTGCTGCTGGCGCTGGCCTTCGCCGTCACCATCGTGCTGATGGCGCACCTGCGTCCCGGCATGGTGTACCTGGCGCGGCAGGACGACGGCGTGCCCGATGAGCCGCCGATGCCGCTCGGCCGGATGCTGGCCAAGATGGTGCCCATCGTGCTGCTGATCGGCTCGGTGCTGGGCGGCATCTACGCCGGGCTGTTCACCGCCACCGAGGCCGGCGCGGTCGGCGCGCTCATGGCGCTGCTGATCGCGGTCGTGCGCCGCAAGCTCACGCTGGCCGGGTTCTGGAGCGTGCTCACCGAGACCGGCCACGTCACCGTGTCGGTCAGCTTCCTGATCATCTGCGCCAACATCTACACGCGCATGCTGGCCATGAGCGGCACGCCGCAGGCCATGCTGGAACTGATGGCGGCCGCCGGGCTGGGCGTGGTGGGCTTCCTGCTCATCTACGTGGTGGTGATCCTGCTGCTCGGCACCATCATCGACTCGTCGTCGATCCTGCTGATCATGCTGCCGCTGATGCTGCCGATCGCCGAGCAGTTCGGCCTCAACCTGATCTGGTTCGGCGTGGTGACGGTGGTCGCGGTAGAGGTGGGGCTGCTCACGCCGCCGTTCGGCCTGAGCGTCTACGTCATCAAGAGCACGCTGGGCGAGACGCTCGACATCCGGTTGGGCGACATCTTCCGCGGCACGGCGCCGTTCACGCTGTGCATGCTCGCCGTGCTGGGACTACTGATGGTCTTTCCGCAAATCGCGCTGGTGCTGCTCAAGGGGACGCCATGACCGCTCAAGCCAGTCCGCTCGACGGTTTCGCCGTCGACCCCGCCGCGATCCGCTACGTCGGCGACGACCTGCAACGTCCGGAGTGCATCCTGGCCGAGCGCGACGGCAGCCTGTGGGCGGCGGACGCGCGCGGCGGCGTGACCCACATCGCGCCCGACGGGCGCCAGCGCTTCATTGGCCAGCGCCCGGATGCGCGCTTCCAGGCCGCGGCCACCGCGACCACGCAGGACTTCGAGGCCAAGTACACGCAGGGCACGCTGCCCAACGGCCTGGCCTTCGCGGCCAACGGCGACATCCTCATCTCCAATTTCGGCACCGACCTGCTGGAGGTGATGAGCCGTGACGGCCGCACCCGCACGCTGCACGACAGCATCGACGGCCAGCCGATCGGCAAGGTCAACTTCGTGCTGCGCGATTCGAAGGACCGCATCTGGCTCACGGTTTCCACGCGCGTGAACCCGTGGACGACGGCAGCCGCGCGCCGCGTGCGCGACGGCTACATCGCGGTGGTGGACGAACATGGCATCCGGGTGGTGGCCGAGGGCTTTCATTTCACCAACGAGATCCGGCTGGACGCGAACGAGCAGTGGCTCTACATCGTCGAGACCACCGGGCCGCACCTCACGCGCATGCGGCTGGACGAAACGCACGCCGGCGGCGTGCGCCTGGCCGACCGGGAGCTGTTCGGCCCGTCCGACCTGGGCGGCTATCCGGACGGCATCGCATTCGACGCATTCGGCAACCTGTGGTGCACGCTCGTCATGGTCGATCAGCTCGTTGCGCTCACGCCGCAGGGCGATCGCCGCCTGCTGCTCGACGATGGCGACCCGGCCGCCAGCGACAACCTGCGCCGCAGGATGGCCGACGGCACCGTGTCGCCGCAGGACATGCAGCGCGCGCGCGGGCGCATCGCGCCGTGGATGGCCAGCGTCACCTTCGGCGGGCCCGACCTGCGCACGGTGTACCTGGGCAGTCTGCTGGGCACGCGCATCCCGTACTTCGAGTCCCCCGTGGCCGGCCTGCCGATGGTCCATTGGTAGGCGCGCCCGCAACCCCACGAAAAAGGAGTCCCCATGCCCCGCAAGTTCGTCGACCTGTCGATCTTCCTGGAGAACGACGTCATCAGCGACCCGCCGGCCTTCGCGCCGAAGATCCAGTACTTCACCCACGAGAACACCACCGAGCAGATCGCCAGCTTCTTCCCGGGCCTGCGCAAGGAGGACCTTCCCGACGGCGAGGGCTGGGCCGTGGAGCTGGTGCAGCTGTCGACCCACAACGGCACCCACCTCGATGCGCCCTACCACTTCCACTCGACCATGGACAAGGCGCTCGGCCAGAAGAAGCCGGCCATCGCCATCCACGACGTGCCGCTCGAGTGGTGCTTCCAGCCCGCGGTGAAGCTGGACTTCCGGCACTTCGCCGATGGCTACGTCGTGACCGCGGCGGACGTCGAGGCCGAGCTGGAACGCATCGGCCACGAGCTCAAGCCGCTGGAGATCGTCGTCGTCAATACGGCGGCCGGCAAGCGCTACGGCGGCAGCGACTACGTCTCGGCCGGCTGCGGCATGGGCTACGAGGCGACCATGTACCTGCTCGAGCGCGGCGTGCGCCTGACCGGCACCGACGCCTGGAGCTGGGACGCGCCCTTCGTCCACACGGCGGTCAAGTACGGCGAATCGCACGACGCGAGCCTGATCTGGGAAGGCCACAAGGCCGGGCGCGACATCGGCTACTGCCACATCGAGAAGCTGCACAACCTGGAGGTGCTGCCGCCGGACGGCTTCTTCATCAGCTGCTTCCCGCACAAGATCCGCGGCGCTTCTGCCGGATGGACGCGCGCGGTGGCGATCTTCGACGAGGCGCTCAGCGCCGAAGGCTGAAGCGCAGGACACCCGCATGGCAACCCAGATGGCAACCGACCACACGCATGACCCCGGCGCACGCAGCTGGCTCGCTTCGGCCAATGCGCCGGGCACGGACTTTCCCATCCAGAACCTGCCGTTCGGCGTGTTCCGGCCCGCGGCCGGCGCGGCCGCGCGCGGCGGCGTGGCCATCGGCGACGCCATCGTCGACCTGGCCGCGCTGTCGGCCGCCGGCGTGCTCGGCGGCGTTGCCGCCCAGGGCGCGGCGGCCTGCGCACAGCCCGTCCTGAACGACTTCATGGCGATGGGACCGCCGGCCTGGCGCGGGCTGCGCCATGCCTTGTTCGCGCTGCTGCGGGCGGATGCCGGCGGCGCCGGCGCCGACGCGCTGCGCGCCAGCCTGGTGCCGCAGGCCGACGCCGAACTGCTGCTGCCCACGCGCATCGGCGACTACACCGACTTCTATACGTCGATCCACCATGCACGCAACGTCGGCCGCGTGATCCGGCCGGACAACCCGCTCACGCCCAACTTCCAGTGGCTGCCGATCGCCTATCACGGCCGCGCTTCCAGCGTCGTGGTCAGTGGGGGCGGCTTTCATCGGCCGATGGGGCAGGCCAGGCCGCCCGGCTCGCCGGCGCCCCTCTACGGGCCCTGCGCGCGGCTCGACTACGAGCTGGAGATGGGCTTCTACGTCGGCCCCGGCAACGCGCAGGGCCGCCGCATCCCGCTGGCCGATGCCGAGCAGCACATCTTCGGCATGTGCCTGCTCAACGACTGGTCGGCGCGCGACCACCAGTTCTGGGAGATGGACCCGCTCGGTCCATTCCTCGGCAAGAACTTCTGCACCACCGTGTCGCCCTGGGTCGTGACGATGGACGCATTGGCGCCTTTTCGCGTGCCGTTCGAGCGGCCGGCCGACGAGCCGCAACCGCTGCCGTACCTGGACGAGCCGGGCAACCGGGCGCGCGGCGGCGTCGACGTCCGGCTCGAGGTGCGCCTGGAAACCGCCGAGCACCGCCAGCGCGGCCTGCCCCCGGACCGCCTGTCCGCGACGAGCCTGCGCCACCAGTACTGGACACCGGCGCAGATGCTCGCGCAGCACACGGTCGGCGGCTGCAACCTGCAAAGCGGCGACCTGCTGGGCACCGGCACCATCTCCGGCCCGACCGAGGAAGAGGCGGGCGCCATCGTCGAGCTCAGCCGCGGCGGCACGCGGCAGGTGGCGCTGCCGGCCACCGGCGAGACGCGCACGTTCCTGCAGGACCACGATACGGTGATCCTGCGTGGATGGTGCGAGAAGGCCGGCGCGGCGCGCATCGGCTTCGGCGAGAGCCGGGGCACCGTGTGGCCTGCGGCCGACGCGTGAGCGCCTGACGGCGAAGCGCCTGCACGCGCGTTTGCGCGGCCGTCCTACGCCCAGGCGGCGGGCCGGCGTCCGATGCTGGAGCCTGCAGGACCAGGCCCATGACCGCAAGAGCGCGACCCGCCAACGGCATTCACATCGGCATTTCCGGCTGGCGCTATCCGCCATGGCGCGGCCGCTTCTACCCGAGCGGCATGCCGCAGCGCGAGGAGCTTGCCTTTGCCTCGCGCATGCTGCCGACCATCGAACTCAACGGCTCGTTCTATTCGCTGCAGCGACCCACCGCGTACGAGCAGTGGCGCGACCAGACGCCCGACGACTTCGTCTTCGCGGTGAAGGGGTCGCGCTACATCACCCACATGCTGCGGCTCGACGACGTGCGCGTGCCGCTGGCCAACTTCTTCGCCTCCGGCGTGCTCGCGCTGGGCGCGAAGCTCGGGCCGGTGCTGTGGCAACTGCCGCCGCAGCTGCGCTATGAGCCCGACCGCATCGAGCGCTTCCTCAAGCTCCTGCCGCGCACCGGCCGCGCCGCGGCCGCGCTGGCGCGCCGGCATGACGAACGCGTGGACGGCCGCAGGTGGCTCAAGGCGCCGGCTTCGTTGGCCATACGCCACGCCATGGAAGTGCGCCACGACAGCTTCGTCGATCCGGCCTTCATCGCGCAGCTGCGCCGGCACGGCGTGGCGCTCGTGGTGGCGGACACCGCCGGGCGCTGGCCGCTGATCGAGGACATCACCGCCGACTTCGTCTACGTGCGCCTGCATGGCGACAAGAAGCTCTATGCCAGCGGCTACGGCGAAGCCGCGCTGGACCGTTGGGCCGCGCGCATCCGCGCCTGGCGGCTCGGGCGCCAGGTCAGGGATGCGCACCTGGCGTCACCCGATGCAAAAGTCGGCCGGGGCCGGCGCCAAGTGTTCTGCTATTTCGACAACGACATGAAGGTCTACGCGCCGTTCGACGCGGCAAGCCTGGCCGACCGGCTGGGCGTGCGCACCGGCATGGGCTGATCGCGCCGCCAGCGGGCTAAACTGCCAGCCCCACATGGAAGCCGCATCGGTTCACGCCTCACCTTCGCACGACCAGTCGCTCGCGCCCGGCTTCATGGTGGTGCACGGCAATCACCCCGAAGCCCTGCGCGACCTGCTGCTGGCCTGGCTGGGCCGGCATCCGCTGGGCCCGCTGGAGGACGAATGGGTGCTGGTGCAGAGCAACGGCGTGGCGCAATGGCTGCGCCTGTCGCTGGCGCGCACCGCGCGCGAGGGCGGGGCCGGCATCGCGGCCGCCATGCGCACCGAACTGCCGGCCGCCTTCATCTGGCGCGCCTACCGCGCCGTGCTCGGCGAATCCGCGGTGCCGGCCGCATCGCCCTTCGACAAGTCGCTGCTCGCCTGGCGCCTGATGCGCCTGCTGCCGGCCCTCCTGCACGAGCCGGCGTTCGCGCCGCTCGCGCGCTTCCTGGCGGGCGACGAAGACCTTCGCAAGCGCTACCAGTTGGCCGAGCGGCTGGCCGATCTGTTCGACCAATACCAGGTCTATCGCGCCGACTGGCTGGCCGACTGGGCGGCCGGACGCGACCGGATCGCCACCAGCCGGCATGGCGAGCAGCCCGTGCCCGACGAACTGCGCTGGCAGCCGCGCCTGTGGCGCGCGCTGCAGGAAGACGTCGGCGCCGCTGCCGCGGAAGGCGGGCGCGCGGCGGTGCATCGGCGCTTCCTGGCTGCCGCGCAGGCGGCGCGCGGCCAGGCGCGTCCGGCGGGGCTGCCGCGCCGTCTGGTGGTGTTCGGCATCTCGTCGCTGCCGCAGCAGGCGCTCGAAGTGCTGGCCGCGCTGGCGCAGTGGGTGCAGGTGCTCATGTGCGTGCACAACCCGTGCGAGCATGACTGGTCGGACATCGTGGCCGACAAGGACCTGCTGCGCGCCGAACACCGGCGTCAGCGCCCGCGCCCGGTGCGCGCCACCGGCGCGGCGCAACCCGGGGATGCGCAGGCGGCGCTGCACTTGAACGCGCAGCCGCTGCTGGCCGCCTGGGGCAAGCAGGGCCGCGACTTCATCCGGCTGCTCGACCACCACGACGAACTGGCCAGCTATGCGCAGCGCTTTGCCGACATCGGCCAGCGCGTCGACCATTTCGAGGCCAATGCGGGCGACACGCTGCTGCGCCAGCTGCAGGACGACATCCGCGACCTGCGCCCGCTGGATGAGACGCGCGGGCGCTGGCCCGCCGTCGACGCGGCGGCGGAGCATTCGCTGCGCTTCCACGTCACGCACGGCCCGCAGCGCGAGGTCGAAGTGCTGCACGACGAGCTGCTCGCCGCCTTCGCGCACGACCCGGGGCTGCAGCCGCGCGACGTGATCGTCATGGTGCCCGACATCGCCGCCTACGCGCCGCACGTGCAGGCGGTGTTCGGCTTGCCGGCGCCGGGCGATCCGCGCCGCATCCCGTTCTCGATCGCCGACCAGGGGCTGCGCCATCACGATCCGCTGCTCGGCGCGCTCGAGCGCCTGCTGAGCCTGCCGCAGTCGCGCATCGCGGTGAGCGACGTGCTCGACTGGCTCGAGGTTCCTTCGCTGCGCGAGCGCTTCGGCATCGACGAATCGCAGCTGCCGCTGCTGCACCGCTGGGTGCGCGCGGCCAACGTGCGCTGGGGCCTTCACGCGCCACAGCGCCAGGCGCTCGAACTGCCGCTGGCCGGCGACGTCAACAGCTGGGATTTCGGCCTCAAGCGCATGCTGCTCGGCTATGCGGCGGGCGACGGTCCGGCATGGTGCGGCATCGAGCCGCTGGACGAGATCGGCGGGCTGGAGTCCGCGCTGCTCGGCCCGCTGGTGCGCTTGGTCGAGACGCTGGAGCGCCACTGGCGCTTGCTCGGCACGGCCGCCACGCCGGTGCAGTGGGGCGAACGTTTGCGCGTGCTGCTGGCGGATTTCTTCGATGCCGACGCCGAGGAAGCGGACGGCCTGACCCTGCGGCGCCTGGAGCAGGGCCTGCTCGACTGGGAAGACGCCTGCGCAGCGGCCGATTTCACCGAGGCGCTGCCGCTGTCGGTGGTCCGCGAACACTGGCTGGCACAGGTCGATGCACCGGCGCTGAGCCAGCCCTTCCTGGCCGGCGGCGTCACCTTCGCCACGTTGCTGCCGATGCGCGCCATTCCGTTCCGGGTGGTGGCGCTGCTGGGCATGAACGACGGCGACTATCCGCGCAGCCGGCCGGGCGCCGACTTCGACCTCATGGCCCAGGATTTCCGGCCGGGCGACCGCTCCAGGCGCGAGGACGACCGCTACCTGTTCCTCGAGGCGCTTTTGTCCGCGCGCGAGCGGCTGCACCTGAGCTGGGTCGGGCGCAGCATCCACGATCCGTCCGAGCGCGCTCCCTCGGTGCTGGTGGCGCAACTGCGCGACCACATCGCCGCCGGCTGGCGATTGCGCCGCGACGAAGCGCTTGCGCAGGAAGATGCGGGCCGTCGCCTGCTGGCCGCGCTCACGCGCGAGCATCGCCTTCAGCCTTTCGACAACGCCTATTTCGACACCGCCGGCCGCGCGGCCGGCCTGTTCAGCTATGCGCGCGAATGGCGTCTGGGACGGCCGCATGCGCCCGTCGATGCGCCCGTCGATGTTCCTGTCGATGCGCCGGCTGGCGAGGCCGTGCCGGAGCTGCCGCCATCGGCGTCCGAAGCAGGTCCGCTGACCCTCAAGCGGCTGGGCGACTTCATGCGCAATCCGGTGCGCGAGTTTTTCCGCCAGCGCCTTGGCGTGTATTTCGAATCCGACGAGACGCTGGAGGAGGACGAGGAACCGTTCAGGCTCGATGCGCTGGTCAACTGGAAGCTGCAGGACGAGTTGATCGCCGCGCAGCGCGGCGCCATCGAGGAGGGCGTGCCGGCCGACGGCCTGGCCGAGGTCAGGGCCGCGGCGCTGGCGCGCATGGCGCGCCGGGGCGACCTGCCGCAAGGCGAGTTCGGCGTGCTCGAGCAGGAGGCCCTGGCCCGGCCGATGGACGAGATGTTCGAGCGCTACGCGAGCGCACTGCAGGACTGGCCGGTGCCGCTGCCGCACGAGGCGCTGGAGCTGCCGTCGCCCTGGCCGGCCGATCCGTCCGCGCGCCTGGCCGACTGGCTGGACCACCTGCGCGCCAACCATCGTGGCGACCATTGCCGCCTGCTGCTGCTCAGCAGCGGCCTGATCAAGGACAAGACCTACCGCCTCGACAAGATCGCCCCGCAGTGGGTGACCCATCTCGCGGCGCACTGCGCCGGCGTGCCGCTCACGACGCACCTGATCAGCAAGGCTGGCGTCGTGACGCTGCCGCAGCTGCCGGCCGGGCAGGCCCAAGCCGCGTGGCAGGCACTGGTCGAGGCCTGGCGGCAGGGCATGCGCCGGCCGCTGCCGCTGGCCTTGCAGTGCGGGCGCGAATGGCTGGCCCGCGGCGGGCAGGGCGGCTCGCCCGAGGCAGCATGGGAAGGGGCGCGCAAGGCGTACGAGGGCGACGCCTTCAGCGGCGGCACGCCGGAACGCGACCAGAGCCAGGAACTCGCACGTGCCTATCCCGACTTCCAGGCGCTGTGGGCGGCCGGGGAATTCGCTCATTGGTGCGAACAATTGCTGGCGCCGCTGTGGCGCGCGCTGCATCCGCAAGAGGGCGACGCATGACCGCGGACGCAGGCATGCCGCGCCCCATGGCGCCGCTGCGCTTGCCGCTGCGCGGCAGCCAGCTGGTGGAAGCCAGCGCCGGCACCGGAAAGACCTTCACCATCGCCGCGCTGTACCTGCGGCTGGTCCTCGGCCATGGCGGCGAGCAAGCCGGCTTCGGCCGCGCGCTGACGCCGCCCGAGATCCTGGTCGTCACGTTCACCGAGGCGGCGACGCAGGAGTTGCGCGATCGCATCCGCGCCCGCCTGGCGCAGGCGGCCCAGGCCTTCCTGGCCGACCCGGACGCGCTGCCCGAAGCCACGCCCGGGCAGGACCTGCTGCATGACCTGCGCGCCGAATACGCCCCCGCGCAATGGCCCGAATGCGCCCGCGTGCTGCGGCTGGCCGCCGAATGGATGGACGGGGCCGCCGTCTCGACCATCCACGGCTGGTGCTACCGCATGCTGCACGAGCATGCGTTCGACAGCGGCATGCCCTTCGTCCAGACGCTGGAGGCCGACCAGCGCGATCTGCTGGCCGAGGCCGCGCGCGACTACTGGCGCAATTTCTTCCTGCCGCTCGCCCACGATGACGCGCGGCGCGTGAAGGGCTGGTGGGCCACACCCGATGCATTGCTGGCGCAGGTGGCCCGGCTGGTGGGGCAGCGCGACGCCTTGCAGCCCGGCGCAGCGCCGGCGGCGGCGCTGTCGCAAAGCCGCGAGGCGCTGCAGGCCCTCAAGGCGCCGTGGGCGCAGGAGACCGGCGGCGCCGCACGTCTGCTCGACTTCCTGGAGCGCGCGGTCGCGGCCAAGTGGTGCCAGCTCAAGGACCGCAAGTCCTGGATGCGCAAGCTGCGTGACTGGGCCGAGGGCGACAGCAACGACGACCCGTTGACCACCACGGCCTGGAATCGTCTGAGCCTGGACGAACTGGCCGCGCAATGGAAGGGCGATCCGGCGCACCTGCGGGCGCAGCCCGAGCTTGCGGCGCTGGCCGTGCTGCGCGAATGCCTGCAGGCGCAACCCGATCCGCGCGCCGCCGTGCTGGCGCATGCCACCCACTGGATCGCGCAGCGCCTCGATCAGGCCCAGGCGCAGCGCGCGCAGATGGGCTTCGATGAACTGCTGACGCGGCTGGACGCCGCACTGCAAGGGCCCAACGGCCTGCGCCTGGCGGCGCTGATCCGACGCCAGTTCCCGGCCGCGCTGATCGACGAGTTCCAGGACACCGACCCGCTGCAGTACCGCATCTTCGACGCCGTCTACCGCGTGGCCGCCAACGCGCCGGACAGCGCCGTGGTCCTGATCGGCGACCCGAAGCAGGCCATCTACGCATTTCGCGGCGCCGACATCCACACCTACCTGCGCGCGCGGCGCGACACCGCAGGGCGGCACCACACGCTGGGCATGAATTACCGCTCCAGCCATGCGATGGTGGACGCCGTGAACCGGGTCTTCGAAGGGGCCGAAGCGCGTCCCGGCGCCGGGGCATTCGGCTTTCGCAATGAAGCGGCGGGCGACAACCCGGTGCCTTTCGTGGCGGTGGCCGCGCAGGGCCGCAAGGAGACGTGGCAACTCGACGGCCGGCCGGCGCCCGCGCTCACCTTCTGGACGCCCGACGCCGGCGACGACGAAACTGCGCCGGCAAAGAGGGGCGAGGCCGTCGATGCGTTGGCGGCCGCCTGCGCCGGCGAGATCGTCCGGCTGCTGGCGGGCGGCGCCGCGGGCCGCGCCGGCTTCGCGTCGGCCGGTGGCGTGCTGCGGCCGGTCGGCGCCGGCGACGTTGCCGTGCTGGTCAACACCGGGCGCGAGGCCGAGCGCGTGCGCGGCGAACTGCGCCGGCGTGGCGTGCGCAGCGTCTACCTGTCCGACATGGACTCGGTGTTCGCCACGCCGATCGCCGCCGAGCTGCAGCGATGGCTGCGCGCCTGCGCCGAGCCGGACGACGACCGGCCGCTGCGCGCCGCCCTGGCCAGCCCGAGCCTGGGGCTGGACTGGGCCGCGCTGGATGCGCTCAACCAGGACGAGCAGCAATGGGAAGAGCGCGTACTGCAGTTCCGCGAGTACCAGCAGCTGTGGCGGCGCCAGGGCGTGCTGCCGATGCTGCGGCGCCTGCTGCACGACTTCGAGGTGCCGCAGCGGCTGCTGGCCGCACAGGACGAGCGCCGCCTGACCGACCTGCTGCACCTGGCCGAATTGCTGCAGCAGGCCAGCAGCCAGCTCGACGGCGAGCATGCGCTGATCCGCTGGCTGGCAGAGCAGCGGCAGGTGCAGGGCATGCCCGCGGACAGCCGCAAGCTGCGCCTGGAAAGCGACGCCGCGCTGGTGAAGGTGGTGACCGTGCACAAGTCCAAGGGGCTGGAGTTTCCGCTGGTGTTCCTGCCTTTCGGCATCAGCGCGCGGGCGGCGTCGGCCAAGGACCTGCCGCTGCGCTGGCATGACGGCGACGGCCGCCTGTGCATGGCGCTCGAGCCCGATGCCGAGGGCCTGCAGCGCGCCGACGACGAGCGCCTGGGCGAGGACCTGCGCAAGCTCTACGTGGCGCTCACGCGTGCGCGCCACGCCACCTGGGTCGGCCTGATGCCGGCCGAGAAGGCGCGCAGCGCGCTGGGCGAGGTGCTCGGCGCGGACGGCGCGACGGCACTTGCCGCGGACGATGTCGTCGCCGTGCGCGAAGCGCCGCCGCCGGACGACGCGCGATGGGATGACCCGGCACCGGCGCCCGAGCCGGCACCCGAGCCGCCGCTGCCGGCAGCGGCGCGCGAGCGGTGGTGGATCGCCAGCTATTCGGCATTGCGCCACCTCGACGACGCGCAGGCGCAGCCGTTGGCCGACGGCCCGCCGGTGGACGCGCCGGCAGCGCCGTGGCTCGACGAACTTCCCGCCGGACCGGCGAGCGCGGCCGACGACATCTTCGTCGACAGCCGCGATCGGGCTGCCGAGGCGCAGTTTCCGCGCGACGCCGGCCCCGTTGCGGGGCGCCTGCATGAATTCCCGGCCGGTTCGGCGCCTGGCAGCTTCCTGCACGGCCTGCTCGAATGGGCGGGCCGCCGCGGCTTCGGCCGGGTGGCGGCCGAGCCGGCGCTGCAGACCGAGCTGGCCCTGTGGATCGAGCGGCGCTGCGCGCAGGCCGGGTGGCCGCAATGGACGCAGCCGCTGCGTGCGTGGCTGATGGAGTGGCTGGCAACGCCGCTGCGCCTGCCGCCGGCACCGGGCCATCGCGCGCGCACGGCCGTTGCGCCGGCGGCGCTGCACGCCACGCAGGTCGAGATGGAGTTCCTGATCGCGGCGCAGCGCATCGACACCCGCGTGCTGGACGAACTGGTGCGCCGCCACACGCTGGGCGGCGCCAGCCGGCCGGCGCTGCTGCCGCGGCAGGTCAACGGCATGCTCAAGGGTTTCATCGATCTGGTGTTCGAGCACGACGGACGCTACTGGGTGGCCGACTACAAGTCCAACTGGCTGGGCCCGGGCGATGCCGACTACGGGCCGGCCGCCCTGCAGCAGGCCGTGCTGGCGCATCGCTACGAGTTGCAGTACGTGCTGTACGTGTTTGCGCTGCATCGCCTGCTGCGTGCGCGGCTGGCGGATTACGACTACGAGCGCCACGTCGGCGGCGCGGTCTACCTCTTCCTGCGCGGCCACGCGGCGCCCGGCCAGGGCCTGCATGCCGAGCGCCTCCCGCGCGTGCTCATCGACGCGCTCGACCGGCTGTTCGACGGTCTGCCGCCGGCGGCGCCGCCCGCCGCGCAGGGACAACTGGAGCTCGGACTGTGAACGCGAGCCAGTTTCTCGGCCCGTTGCACGAGCGGCACGCGAGCCTGTTCGAGGCGCTGGATCGCTGGATCGAAGCCGGCTGGCTGCGCGAGCTGGACCGCAGCTTTGCCGCCTTCCTTGCACGGATGGCGCCGCAAGCCGATCCGCTGGTGATCCTGGCCGCCGCCTGGGCCAGCCACCAGCTGGGCCGTGGCCACTCCTGCCTGGACCTGCGCGCTGCCTGCCAGGACGCCGGCCTGGCGCTTTCCCTGCCGCCCGAAGGCGCCGCCGGCGCGGGCGAGGCCCTGCCGCGCGCACCGGCCGCCCTGCTGGAGGCGGTGCGGCTGGAAGACTGGCAGGCGGCACTGGATGCAGCACCGCTGCTGGTCGGCCAGGGCGAGGGCACCACGCCCCTGGTACGCGACGGGCACCGGCTCTACCTGCGGCGCTACTGGCAATACGAGCAGCAGGTGCGCGCCCAGGTGGCGCGCCGCGTGCGTACGCCCACGCCGGCTGCCGCGGCGTCGGCGCAGCCCCTGCTGGCCGAGGCGCTGGACGCGCTGTTCGACCCGGCCGCGGCGGCCGGCGGCATCGACTGGCAGAAGGCGGCCTGTGCGCTGGCCGCGCGGCAGTCGTTCTCGATCATCACCGGCGGCCCCGGCACCGGCAAGACCACGACCGTGGTGCGCCTGCTGGCGGTGCTGCAGCACATGGCGCTGACCCAGGGCGGGCGCCGCCTGCGCATCGGCCTGGCCGCGCCGACCGGCAAGGCCGCGGCACGGCTGTCCGAATCCATTGCCGGCGCCGTGCGGGGGCTGGAGCTGAGCCAGCTGGCAGGCGACGGCGAAGCCCTGCGCGCCGCCGTTCCCAACGCCGTGAGCACCGTGCACCGGCTGCTCGGCAGCCGCCCGGACACGCGGCGCTTCCGCCACGACGCGCTCAATCCGTTGCCGCTGGATCTGCTGGTGGTCGACGAGGCCTCGATGCTCGACCTCGAGATGATGGCCTGCGTGCTGGCGGCGCTGCCGGACGAAGCGCCGCTCATCCTGCTGGGCGACAAGGACCAGCTGGCCTCGGTCGAGGCGGGCGCGGTGCTGGGCGACCTGTGCCGGCGTGCCGATGGCGGCCACTACACGCCCGAGACCGTGCGCTGGCTCAAGGCGGTCACCGGCCAGGATGTGCAATCGCACTTTGCCGACGACGCCGGCCGGCCGCTGGACCAGGCCGTGGCCAAGCTGCGCGTGAGCTGGCGCTTCGGCGCCGACAGCGGCATCGGGCAACTGGCAGAGGCAGTCAACAGCGGGCAGGCCGCTGCAGTGCGGCAGGTGCTGGCGCGCGGCTATGGCGACCTCTGCAGCCTGGACGTCGGCAGCGACGACAAGGCGCTGGCACGCCTGGTCATCGACGGCGCATGCGACGGGTTCCCGAATACGGTGCAGGCAGGCGCCAAGGCGCCGGCCCAGGACCGGCCGCCACCGCGCGGCCACGGCCACTACCTGTCGCTGATGCGCAGCACGCGGCCGGCCCCGGATGCGGATGCACAGGCATTCGACACCTGGGGCGCCGCACTGCTCAAGGCGTTGGGCGGCTTCCAGCTGCTGTGCGCGCTGCGGCGCGGCCCGCAAGGTGTGGAGGCACTCAACCTGCGCATTGCGCGCCTGCTGCGCGCGCAGGGTCTGCTCGATGCGGAGCTGGGCGGCTGGTATGCCGGCCGGCCGGTCATGGTCACGCGCAACGACTACGCGCTGGACCTGCGCAACGGCGACGTCGGGCTGGCGCTGACGGTGCCGGCGCGACGGGCCGGCGACGCCAATGCCCCGGCCGCCGCGCCGCTGTGGCGCCTGCGGGTGGCGTTTCCGGCGCCCGAGCTGCCCGGCGGCGTGCGCTGGGTGTTGCCGAGCCGCCTGCGCGACGTCGAGACGGTCTTCGCAATGACCGTGCACAAGTCGCAAGGCTCGGAGTTCAGCCACGCGGCCCTGCTGCTGCCCGAGCAGCCCAGCCCGGTGGTGACGCGCGAGCTGCTCTACACCGGCATCACGCGCGCCCGGCACTGGTTCACGCTGGCCGCGTCATCGGCGGCGATCCAGTCGGCCACGGAGCGTGCCGTGCAGCGCGTGGGCGGACTGGCCGCGGGCGACGGCGCCTGATACCGCCTTCGCTGTCACCAGGCGTAGCGCCCCGGCGCCCGCCAGCGAGGGCGTTGCGACAGGGCGTCGCGGCGAGCGGCGCAAGCGGTGATCTACCATCGCCGGCATGGCGACGACGGCATCGAACTACCAGAACCGCGACAGTGAGCGCTACGGCCGCCCGGAGACGGGCTGGCGGCTGCGCCTGTACATCATCATCTTCGAGGCCGACACGCGGCTGGGCAAGCTGTTCGACGTGCTGCTGCTCCTGGCCATCGTGGCGAGCGTGGCCGTGGTGATCGCCGACAGCATTCCCTCCGTGCATTCCCGGTGGCAGTCGACCTTCCAGGTGCTCGAGTGGCTGTTCACCGCCGCCTTCACGCTCGAATACATCGCCCGCCTGGCCTGCGTGCGCCGGCCGGCGCGGTATGCGCGCAGCTTCTACGGCGTCGTCGACCTGCTGGCCGTCCTGCCGACCTACCTGGCGATACTGGCGCCGGGCCTGTCGGCGTTGATCGACGTGCGCGTGCTGCGGCTGCTGCGGGTGTTCCGGATCTTCAAGCTGGCGGAGTACGTGGACGAGTTCTCGGTACTGACGCAGGCGCTGCATGCGTCGCGGCGCAAGATCCTGGTCTTCCTGATCTTCGTCATGCTGGTGGTCATGGTGATGGGCACGCTGATGTACGTCGTCGAGGGGCCCGAGCATGGCTACACCAGCATTCCGACCGGCATCTATTGGGCCATCACCACCATGACGACCGTCGGCTTCGGCGACATCACGCCGCACACGACGCTGGGCCGCGTCATTGCCTCGACGATGATGCTCATCGGCTGGGGGACGCTGGCGGTGCCGACCGGCATCGTCGGTGCGGAGTTCACCTTGCGCCGCGTATCGACGCCGCGGCCGACCACGCGCACCTGCCACGAGTGCCTGAGCGAAGGTCATTCGCCGCGCGCCCGCTACTGCAGCGACTGCGGCGCCAGCCTGCCGCCCTACCACCACGAGGCTGCCGACGCGGCGCAATGGAAGGCATGAGGCGACGACGATGAACAGGAGAACGACGATGACCGCTGGCCTGTGGGCGGGCCTGCTCGCGCTGCTGGGAGCATGCGACCCGCAGCGCATCCGCGAACTGGAGGAAGGGGTGTCGACCGAGGCCGACGTGCGTGCACGGTTCGGCGAGCCCGAGCGCGTGTGGGACGTGCCCGGTGGGCGCATGCTCGAATACAACCGCCAGCCGCAAGGCCAGAAGAACTACATGATCACCATCGGCCCGGACGGCAAGATGAGTGCATTGCGGCAGGTCCTCACCCCGCAGAATTTCGCGCAGGTGCAGCCCGGCATGTCCGCCGAGGAACTGCGGCGGCTGCTGGGCAAGCCTGCCAAGCGCACGCCCTATCGCATGCGCGGCGAGGTGGAATGGGACTGGCGCTGGCTGCAGCCGCCCAATTCGGCAATGGTGTTCACGGCCGTGCTCGACCTCGACGAAGAACGGGTGATCCGCAGCGGGTCCACGCCCGACCGCAGCGTCGAAGCGCCCTGACCGGCAGGGCGGCTACCGGCCGGCATCAAGGCGCCGTCGCGGGTGCCTTTCGTCGGCGGATCTCGTGATTGAGCGCGCCCTGGCCGGCGGCCAGTGCGACCTCGTAGCTGTCGGCCGGGTCGAAGGCCATGCCGATCACGCGGGCGTTGCCGCCGCTGTCGTCGGTCTCCAGCAAGCGCCAGACGTAGGAGCCCGGCATCGGCTCCTCGACGATGAGTTCGATGGGATGGGTCATGCCGACTACCTTGGACCATCGGGGCGCCTCCGTCTGTAGGACTTCTTCGCACCGTCCCGGCCGCTCGCGGGTTGGGGATTCCACCGTGCACGGCCGGCGCAGGCGGCGCATACTGCGCGCAGACCGCGCGTGCACGTGTCCCCGGCGAGCAACGGGCGGCAGCGAACAGGAGACCAGCCTTGCTGCGTACCGATACCGCGAATCCGGCCTATTTCCACAAGGTCGTCGATTGCCAGTGGGCCTGTCCGGCGCACACCCCCGTCCCAGAGTACATCCGACTGATCGCCCAGCGCCGCTACGGCGATGCGTACATGGTCAACTGGATGAGCAACGTGTTTCCGGGCATCCTCGGCCGCACCTGCGACCGGCCCTGCGAGCCGGCCTGCCGGCGCGGGCGGGTCGAGGAAAGCAACCTGCAGCACCCGGAGCCGGTGGCCATCTGCCGGCTCAAGCGGGTGGCGGCCGACATGAAGGAGGACGTGCACGCACGCATGCCGACGCCCGCGGCGCGCAACGGCCGGCGCATCGCGTGCGTGGGTGCCGGGCCGGCCTCGCTCACGGTGGCGCGCGACCTAGCGCCTTTGGGCTACGAGGTCACGGTGTTCGACGGCGAGGCGCGCGCGGGCGGCTTCATCCGAACGCAGATCCCGCGCTTTCGCCTGCCCGAGACGGTGATCGACGAGGAGGTCGGCTACGTGCTCGACCTTGGCGTGGCGTTCCGCGGCGGCGAGCCGGTGCGGTCGCTCAAGGCACTGATGGACGAGGACTGGGACGCCATCTTCGTCGGTTGCGGCGCCCCACGCGGGCGCGACCTGCAGCTGCCCGGCCGGCAGGAGGCGGCGGCGCACATCCATATCGGCATCGACTGGCTGGCTTCGGTCTCCTTCGGCCACGTCACGGAAATCGGCAAGCGCGTCATCGTGCTGGGCGGCGGCAATACGGCGATGGACTGCTGCCGCTCGGCGCGGCGACTGGGCGGCGAAGACGTCAATGTGATCGTGCGCAGCGGCTTCGACGAGATGAAGGCCTCGCCCTGGGAGAAGGAAGACGCCGAGCGCGAGAACATCCCGATCATCAACTTCCATGTGCCCAAGTCCTTCGTGCACGAGGGCGGCCGGCTGACCGGCATGACCTTCGAGGTCGTGCGTGCCGAGTACGACGCGCGCGGCCGCCGCACGCTGGTGCCCACCGGCGAGCCGGATGCCTTCTTCGCGTGCGACGACGTGCTGGTGGCGGTGGGGCAGGAAAACGCCTTCCCCTGGATCGAGCGCGACTGCGGCGTCGAGTTCGACGAGTGGGGCCTGCCGGTGCTGGACAAGGCAACCTTCCAGTCGAGCGTGCCGCACGTGTTCTTCGGCGGCGACGCGGCCTTCGGGCCCCGCAACATCATCACGGCCGTGGCGCACGGCCACGAGGCGGCCATCTCGATCGACAAGCTGCTGCACGACGAGCCGGTCGCCGAGCGGCCGCCGCCGATGACCAACCTGGTGTCGCAGAAGATGGGCATCCACGAGTGGAGCTACGACAACGACACCTCCGCCGACATGCGCTACCAGGTGCCGTGGGCGCAGGCGGAACGCGCGCTGGCCAGCATCAAGGTGGAGGTGGAACTGGGCTTCGATGCCGCCACGGCGTTCCAGGAGGCGGGACGCTGCCTGAACTGCGACGTGCAGACGGTCTTCCATGAACCGGCCTGCATCGAATGCGACGCCTGCGTCGACATCTGTCCCATGGACTGCATCAGCTTCACCGTCAATGGCGACGAGGCGGACCTGCGTCAGCGGCTCAAGGCGCCGGCCCTGAACCTGGCGCAGAGCCTGTACGTCTCGGGCGGACTCAAGACCGGGCGGGTGATGGTCAAGGACGAGGACGTGTGCCTGCATTGCGGCCTGTGCGCCGAGCGCTGTCCGACAGGTGCCTGGGACATGCAGAAGTTCCTGCTCAAGACCACCCAGGCCGGGCCCGCCTGCCGCTCGCGCACGGTCGCGGAGGTCGCGGCATGACGGTCGAGCGCCTCGAGGCAGTCAACGATTTCGTCATCAAGTTCGCCAACGTCAACGGTTCCGGCTCGGCCTCGGCCAATGAACTGTTCGCCAAGGCGATCCTGCGCATGGGCGTGCCGGTCAGCCCGCGCAACATCTTTCCCAGCAACATCCAGGGCCTGCCCACCTGGTACGAGGTGCGGGTGAGCGAGGCGGGGCACCTGGGCCGGCGCGGCGGCACCGACATGATGGTGGCGATGAACCCGCAGACCTGGGACGCCGACGTGGCCGAGATCGCCCCGGGCGGCTACCTGTTCTACGACAGCACCCGGCCGCTGCCGCCGTCGCGGTTCCGCGACGACGTGCACGTCATCGGCATGCCCCTGACCGAGATCTGCAACGCGGTCTACCAGGACCCGCGCCAGCGGCAGCTGTTCAAGAACATCGTCTACGTGGGCGCGCTGGCCGTGCTGCTGGGCATCGAGCCGGCGGTGGTCGAGAAGCTCTTCTCCGAGCAGTACAAGGGCAAGGAGAAGCTGCTCGACTCGAACGTGCGCGCGCTGCATCTGGGCTGCGATTTCGCGCGCGAGCACCTCGGCCAGGCCGTGGGCCTGCAGGTGCGCCGCGCCGACGCGGTCGGCCAGCGCATCTTCGTGGACGGCAACAGCGCGGCCGCGCTGGGCTGCGTCTACGGCGGCGCCACGGTGGCGGCCTGGTACCCGATCACGCCCTCGTCGTCGGTGGCGGAGGCGTTCCAGCGCTATTGCGGCAAGTTCCGGGTGGACGAGGCGACCGGCCAGCACCGCTTCGCGATCGTGCAGGCAGAGGACGAACTGGCGTCCATCGGCATGGTGGTCGGCGCGGGTTGGAACGGCGCGCGCGCCTTCACCGCCACCTCGGGGCCGGGCATCTCGCTGATGTCGGAGTTCATCGGCCTGGCGTACTTTGCCGAGATCCCGGTGACCATCATCGACGTGCAGCGCGGCGGGCCGTCCACCGGCATGCCCACCCGGACGCAGCAGTCCGACATCCTGGCCTGCGCCTACGCCTCGCACGGCGATACGCGGCACGTGCTGCTGCTGCCGCAGGATCCCCACGAATGCTTCGAGCACGCCGCGGCCGCGCTGGACCTGGCCGACCGCCTGCAGACGCCGGTGTTCGTGATGACCGACCTGGACATCGGCATGAACCAGCGCCTGTGCGAGCCCTTCCGGTGGGACCCGGCGCACGCGTACGACCGGGGCAAGGTCATGAGCGCGCAGGAGCTCGAGGCCGGCCGCGACTTCGGACGCTACAAGGACGTGGACGGCGACGGCATCCCGTGGCGCACGCTGCCCGGCACGCACCCGACGCGCGGCAGCTACTTCACGCGCGGCACGACGCGCGACGCCTATGCCCGCTATTCCGAGCGCGGGCCCGACTACGTCTACAACATGGAGCGGCTGCTGCGCAAGTTCGCGACCGCGGCCACGCTGGTGCCGCAGCCGGTGCTGCAGGCGGCAGCCCGGCCCACGCCGCTCGGGGTGATCTACTTCGGCTCCACCACGCCGGCCATGCTCGAGGCCCTCGAGACGCTGGAGGCCGGCGGCGTGCACCTGGACGCGATGCGCCTGCGCGCCTTTCCCTTCCCCGACAGCGTGCCGCAGTTCCTGGCCGCGCACGAGCGGGTGTTCGTGGTCGAGCAGAACCGCGACGCGCAGATGCGCAGCCTGCTGGTCAACGAACTGGGCATGGACCCGGCGCGGCTGGTGCCCGTGCTGCACTACGACGGCACGCCGATCACGGCGCGCTTCATCGTCGACGCGATCACTCGCCAGGCCGGTGGCCAGGCCCGGGCGCCGCAGGGCCAGAGCGCTGGCACCGCGGCGCCGCCGCTGCAGCCGCAGCCCGACCACGCGCCCGCCAAGTAAGCCCAGCCGATCGAGGAACGCCTGCCCCATGACCTACCTGGCCAAGCCCCGCCTGCATCACCCGACGCTGACCACCAACAAGGTCGGCTACACCCGGCGCGACTACGAAGGCAAGATCTCCACGCTGTGCGCCGGCTGCGGCCACGACTCCATCTCGGCCTCGATCATCGAGGCCTGCTGGGAGCTGGACATCGAGCCGCACCGCGTGGCCAAGCTCTCGGGCATCGGGTGCAGCAGCAAGACGCCCGACTACTTCCTGGGCGCCTCGCACGGCTTCAACACGGTGCATGGCCGCATGCCCAGCGTGCTGACCGGTGCCAACCTCGCCAACCGCGACCTGCTGTACCTGGGCGTCTCGGGCGACGGCGATTCGGCGTCGATCGGCCTGGGCCAGTTCGCGCACGCCATGCGGCGCGGCGTGCGGATGGCCTACATCGTCGAGAACAACGGCGTGTACGGCCTGACCAAGGGCCAGTTCTCCGCCACCGCCGACCAGGGCTCGCGCAGCAAGAAGGGCGTGGTGAACACCGACAGCGCCGTCGACCTGGTGGCGATGGCGCTGCAGCTGGGTGCCACTTACGTGGCGCGCGGCTTCTCGGGCAACAAGGCGCAGCTGGTGCCGCTGGTCAAGGGCGCCATCAGCCACGGCGGCGCCGCGTTCATCGACGTCATCAGCCCGTGCGTGGCCTTCAACAACCATCCGGGCAGTACCAAGAGCTACGACTACGTGCGCGAGCACAACGAGGCGGTCAGCCGCATCGACTTCATCACCGGACGCGAGGAGATCACGGTGGAAATGGCCCCGGGCGAGGTGATGGACGTTCGCCAGCACGACGGCAGCCTGCTGCGCCTGCGCAGCCTGCATGCCGACTACGACCCGGGCGACCGCTACGCCGCGATGGCCTACATGCAGCGCCACCAGGCGCTCGGCGAGATCCTGACCGGGCTGCTGTACGTCGACCCCATGGCCACCGACCTGCACACGGCGCTCAACACCAGCGAGGCGCCGCTCAACAGCCTGGGTGCACCAGAACTGTGCCCGGGTGTCGCAGCGCTGGAGCGGCTCAACAACTCCTTACGCTGAGGGGCCTTGCGCCGCTGGCGCGGCTGGCCCAGCATTGCGTCTTCGACGTGAACGAGTTCCGCCAGCAGGAGGGTGCCATGGCCGAGCGAACCGTCTTCCAGTCCATCTCCCGAAAGCACGTGCTGAGCCTGTCGCCGCAGGCCAGCGTGCGCGAGGCTGCCGGCGCGATGACGCGCGCCAACTGCGGCAGCGTGCTCATCATGGAGCCGCCCGACCTGCTGCTCGGCATCCTGACCGAGCGCGACCTGATGACCCGCGTACTCGCGCGCGGGCTCGATCCCGAGCGCACCGCGGCGCGCGAGGTGATGACGCCCAACCCCATCTGCGTGCCGCCGCACATGCCGGTGTCCGACGCGGTGTGCCTGATGCTGGAGCGGGGCTTTCGCCACCTGCCGCTGGTCTCGGGCAGCAAGATCCTCGGCGTGTTCTCCGTGCGCGATGCGCTCCCGCGCGAACTCGGCGTGGCCTGGAGCATGAGCGAGTTCAACGAGCAGCTCAACGACGTGCTCGGCTGAACGGCTAAGGTGGGTCGAGCAGCTTGAGGCGCTGCACCTTGCCCGAGGGCCCGCGCGGCAGTTCGGCAACGAAGCGGAACTGCGCCGGCGTCTTGTAGCGGCCCAACCGGTCCTGGCAGAACGCACGCAGCGCGGCTTCGTCGCAAGCTGCTCCCTCGCGCAGCACCACGCAGGCCAGGATGTCCTGCCCGTAATGCCGGTCCGGAATGCCGACTGCCGCCGCATCGAGCACGGCAGGATGCTGCAGCAGCGCCTCGTCGATCTCGCGCGGCGCAATGTTCTCGCCGCCCTTGATGATCAGTTCCTTGATGCGTCCGGTCACGAAGAAGAAGCCGTCGGCGTCGCGGTGCCCCACGTCGCCGGTGCGCAGCCATCCGTCGGGGGTGAAGGCCGCTGCGGTGGCCTCGGCATTCTTGTAGTAGCCGCGCATCACGTTCGGGCCGCGAATGGCGATCTCGCCGCTGGTGCCGTCCGCCACGGGCTGCAGGTCGGCGCCGATCACGCTGGCGTCGCACCCCGAGGCGCGGCCCACGCTGCCGACCTTGCGCAGCTGCGGCGCCAGCGGGTTGGAGAAGGCGGGCGCCGCCGTTTCCGTCAAGCCCATGGTCTCGATGATCCCGATGCCGAACTTGCGCTCGAACGCGAGAAGATGCTCGGGCGGAAGCGCGGCCGAGGCGGAGCGGCAGAAGCGCACCGGCGCCGTGGCCGCGGGTGGCGGCACGTCGCCTTCGAGCAGGAACGAGACGATGGTCGGCACCACGTTGATCCAGGTGCAACGGTTGGATTCGACCTGCGGCCAGAAAGCGCTGGCGGAGAACTTCGGGGCGAGGGCGACGCTGCCGCCATGCGCCAGCGGCGCCAGCATGGTCACCGTGAAGGCATTGATGTGATAGAGCGGCAGCACGCCCAGCACCCGGTCCGACGGCGCGAGCGCGTGTTCCTCGCCGATCGCCGCCGCATTGGCGGCCAGGTTGGCCTGGGTGAGCATGACGCCCTTGGGCCGCCCGGTGGTGCCCGACGTGTACATCAGCAGCGCCGTGGCGTCCGGCGACGGCGGCGCGACATCGTCGTCGCCGGCCCGGTCGGCGGCGACCTGCGCGGCCGCGGGGTCCATCACGCGCACCGCGATCGGGCGGCCGGCTTGCTCGAGCAGCGCGCGCACCCGCTCCTCCCACTCGGGGGCCACGTACACCGCCTTGCAATCGGAATGCTCGAGCACGTAGCGCATCTGCTCGGGCTGCGACAGCAGGTTGACCGGGTTCACGCAGCGCCCGCCATACATCGCGCCGAGCAGCAGCAGCAAGGTCTGCAGGCCGTTGGGCATGACGAGCGACACGGTGTCGCCCGGCTCCACGCCGTCGGCCTGCAGCAGAGCGCAGACTTCGCGGCAACGCGCGCGCAGTGTCCCGAAGCCGATTGCTGCCGCGCCGTCGCTGGAGACGGCGTAGACGGCATCGGGCCGCAACGCCGCCTGGCGTTCGACCAGTGCGTGCACCGTGCCGCCGGCATGCCGGCTGTCGGTGCGAGCCGGCTCCATGTCGCCTGCGGGATGGTTCATGCCTGCCCGTACCTGTCGAAGTAGCTGCCGAAGATCTCGCGCTCGGTCGGCACGCGCTCGGCGATGGGGCGCGACACGCGGGTGATGTTCAGGTAGTGGCGATAGTTCATGTTCTCCGAGAAGTTGTTCCCGCCCCAGGTGCCGCAGCCCATCGACAGGGAAAAGGGCAGGCCGTTGTCGAAGCTGCCGCCGGTGGCGATGCAGTGCGCCTGGTTGAAGATCACGCGCGACACCGGCAGCGTCAGCCCGAGCGCCAGCGCGCGTTCCGGCCGCGCGCTGTGCAGGCCCACCGAATGGCCGGCACCCTGGTAGGCGTAGATGCGCCGCACGGTCTGCGCCGCCGCGTCGAAGTCGGCCACGCGGTACAGGGTGAGCACCGGGCTGAGCTTTTCGCCGGAGAACGGATGGGCGCTGCCCACGCCTTCGTCAGGCACGATCAGGATGGCAGGGCGGCGCTGCGCGATGTCCTGCCAGGCCGCCTGCCCGGGGGCGCCGCGCTCGGCCAGGCGCGTGGCAATGGCCTGGGCCGACTGGCCGATCACCGCGGCCGACAGCTTGCCGTCGGGCCACATCAGTTGCGCCAGCTCGTCCCGGCGTGCGCCGTCCAGCACCACCGCGCCGCGCTCGCGCAGCGCCGACAGCAGCGCGTCGCAGGCCTGGTCGACCACGACCAGGCTGTTTTCCGACGAACAGCTGGTGGCGTTGTCGAAGGTCTTGGACTGCAGGATGCGGTCGGCCGCGGCGGCCATGTCGGCCGTCTCGTCGACGATGCCGGCCACGTTGCCGGCGCCGACACCGAATGCCGGCGTGCCGCACGTGTAGGCGGCGCGCACGTTGGCCTGCGAACCGGTGGCCACGACCAGGTCGCACTGGCGCATGAGCTCGCCCGTTGCGGCCTTGTCCACGGGCGAGGGCAGGCATTGCACCAGGTCGCGCGGCGCGCCGATGCGGTCGAACTGGTCATGGATGTACTCGATCAGCCGCGCGCAGGTCGACCAGCCCTTGGGCGACGGCGCCACGATCACCGCGTTGCGCCCCTTCAGCGCATTGATGATCTTGTTGGCCGGCGTGGCCGCCGGGTTGGTCGACGGCGTGACGGCGCAGACCACGCCCACCGGCCGGGCGATCTCGATGATGCCCAGGGCCTCGTCCTCGCGGATCACGCCCACCGAGCGGGCGCCCTGCAGGTCGCGCAGCAGGCCCAGCGTCTTGCGGTGGTTCTTGCGGATCTTGTCGGGCACGTTGCCCACGCCGGTGTCGGCCACCGCCAGTTCGGCAAGCGCCCGGTTGCGGTCCGGCGCCATGATGGCCCAGCCGGCGGCGGCCACGATGTCGTCGATGCGCGCCTGGTCGTAGCCGTCGGCGATGCGTTGCGCCGCGCGGGCGCGGGCCACCAGTTCGGCAACCACCGTGGCTGCCCGGGATGGTGCCGGCGCCGTGGCGCCTTCATTGCTTTGCATGTCACTCCACCTTGATCTGTGCGTCGCGGGCCAGTTTGGCCCACTTGTCGAGTTCGGCGCTGACCACCTTGGCCAGTTGCGCCGGCGTGCCGCCCACGCCTTCGCTACCCTGGTCGAGCAGCTTGGCGCGGATGTCCGGTTCCTTGAGCAGTTCGTTGAGCGCGCGGTTGAGCTTGTCCACCACCGGCGCCGGCGTGTGCGCCGGAACGAACATCGCGTACCAGGAGTCGACCTCGAAATCGGGGACGCCGGCCTCCTGCATGGTCGGCACCTCCGGAAAGGCGGCGCTGCGCTTGACGGTGGACATCGCCAGGGCCTTGAGCTTGCCCGCCTTCACGTGCTGCGCCGCCGCCGGGATCGACACCCACAGCAGCGGGACCTGGCCGCCCATCACGTCGGTCACGGCGGGGCCGCCGCCGCGGTAGGGGATGTGCGTCATCTGGATGCCTGTGCGCAGCTTCATCAGTTCGCCGGCCAGGTGTCCCGGCGAGCCGTTGCCGACCGACGCGTACGACAGCGACCCGGGCTTGCTCTTGGCCAGCGCGATGATTTCGGCGACGGTGTTCGGCGCGAACTGCGGGTTGGCCACCAGGATCTGCGGCAGCGAGGCCACCGTGCCCACGGGATCGAAGTCGCGCGCGGTGTCGAACGGAATCTTGGTGTAGATGGCCGGGTTGATCGTGTGGGAGGACAGCGTGAACAGCACCGTGTAGCCGTCCGGCGCCGCCTTGGCGGCGATCTCGCTGCCCACCAGGCCCGCGGCGCCGCCGCGGTTGTCGATCACCACCGGCTGGCCCAGCAGCGCCTGGAAGCGCGGCTGCACGATACGCGCGATCACGTCGGTGCCGCCGCCGGGCGGGTAGGGCACCAGGAACCGCACGGGCTTGTCGGGGTAGGTGCCCTGGGCGCGCGAATGCAGGGGCAGGAGTGCTGCGGTGGCGCCGAAAGCGAGCGTCAGGCAGCAGGCTCGTCGGCCGCGTTCGATGGTCTCCATGATGCTTGTCTCCGTGTTGTCTCTGTCGGACGTTGGAAAGGCGGCGACGCTGCCGCCTGCGTATACCCCAACGTGTGGCTCGCATCGCGGGCACAGGCCAGGAGCATTTCGGAGAGCTGGCGCGCCTGGGCGCGCGCGAAGCGGATGGAGGGCACGCTCATGCCTACCGCGGCCACGGCCTGGCCGCGGGCGTCGAACACTGGCGCGCCGAGGCCGCACACGCCGGTGCGCCATTCCTCGCGGTTTTCGGCGTAGCCGCGGCTGCGGACCCGCGCCAGTTCTGCCAGCAGCGCGGCGGGATCGGTGATGGACTTCGGCGTGTGCGCCACCAGCGGGCCGAGCAGGGCGCGCAATTGCGCCTCGTCCGGCTGCATCACGGCCAGCAGGGCCTTGCCCGAGGCCACGCAGTAGGCGGGGGCGCGTCCGCCGATGCGCGAGTACGCGGCCACCGGCAACGGGCTGTCGAACTTGTCGAGGTAGACGATCTCGCCGCCGTCGAGCGCGGCCAGGTGGATGGTTTCTCCGCTCGCCTGTGCCAGGCGGGCCAGCAGCGGATGCAGCAGCGCCGGCAGGTTCGCCGAGTCGCCGGTCTGCGCGCCGAGCTCGAACAGCTTCATGCTGGGCCGGTAGCCGCTGGTGGCCGGGTCCTGCAGGGCCCAGCCGCATTCGACCAGCGTCTGCAGCGTGCGGTGGGCATTGCTGCGCGGCACGCCGAAGGCCTGGGCGACGTCCGTGACGCGGCATTCGCGACCGGCGCGTGCCAGCCATTCGAGGACGGCGAGTCCCTTGGCGAGAGTGGAATCCATTGTGTTCTAACAGTTGGAACGTCGTCTGATATGTTGGAATCAATGTAGGCGCGCTCGCCGGCCGCGTCAAGCACCGGTCGGCGGTCCGCGCGCAGTGGGCGGTCGGCGCTGCGGGCGTCGGCTTTCCCGGACGCGGGCCTTGCGCGAGGGCTGGATTTCCAGCCGTGCGATGCCGGGAAAACCATGAGCGCCGGCGCGGCCCGCCTTGTATTTCAAGCACTTGCGTGCGTTCGCTCGACGGGCATGCGCGTTGCTATGGGTTGGCCGCCCATGCGCAGGCCGGCTGACCGGCCCTGCTCGGGGGACCCGTTTTGACAACGCCAACGAGGAGACAAGACAGATGACCGGATCCCACAAGAGGACTCGCAATCGCAAGCTCACCCTGGGCCTCAGCGCGCTGACCTGCGCACTGATCCTGGCGGCCTGCGGCGGCGGCAGCGACAGCAACCCCAGCCCCGGCACGCCCGGCGGCGGCACGCCACCCGTCGGCGATGGCGGCACGCCGCCCGGCGGCGACCCGGGCACGCCCGATACCGGCAACCCCGATCCGGGAACGCCGGCGGATGCCACCGTGCGCATCAAGGTGCTGTCGTCGTCACCGGCGCTGGTGACAGGCGACGATGCGCTGATCGAACTCGAACCGCTGGCCGACGCGGCCATGGACGGCCTCGCGGTCACCGTGGACGGCCGGGACGTGACTGGCGCGTTCGCACGCAACCCGGCCAACGGACGGATGGTGGGCAAGGTCACCGGCCTGAAGGTCGGGGACAACGAACTGGTGGCCAGCCTGGGCGGGTACGAGGCCAGGAAGGTCCTCACCGCCTACCCGATCACAGGCCCGGTCATCTCCGGCCCGCACGAGCAGCCGTTCGTCTGTGGCTACGAGACCTTCACGCGCATGGGCGGGCAGAAGCTCACGCCGACGGGCGACGACAAGTGCTCGGTCGTCACGCGGGTGGACTACTACTACCGCAACAGCGCGGGCGGCAACACGCGATTCGTGCCGGAGCAGATCACCGAGTACCCGGCCAACATGACGTACCTGACCATCGACGGCAAGCAGGTGCCCTACGTGGTCCGGCTGGAAAGCGGCACCATCAATCGCGGGCTCTACCAGTCGGCGATCCTGCATGACGTGCTCAACGAACCGCCGCCATCGCCCACCTCGCGGCCGGCCGGCTGGACCGGAGGGCTGATCTATCCGCTCGGCGGCGGCTGCCAGGGCGGCTGGTTCCAGCAAGGCAACGACTTCGGCACGCTGATCAACCCGACCTACCAGAGCCGCGGCCTGGCGGTGACGACGTCGACGCTCAACGTCTTCGGCACCAACTGCAACGACCAGCTCTCGTCCGAGACCATCGCGATGGTCAAGGAGCGCTTCATCGAGAACTTCGGCGTGCCCACGTACACCATCGGCACCGGCGGCTCGGGCGGCTCCTACCAGAGTCACCAGACCAGCGACAACTATCCGGGGCTGTTCGACGGCGTGGTGGTCAGCCAGGTGTTCGCGGACGTGACCTCGTCGACGATCTTCAAGCTGCACGACTCGCGCGTGCTCAACACCTACTTCAATGATCCGGCGACCGCCGCCCTCAACTACACGGTCGAGGAGAAGCAGGCGATCTCGGGCTACCTGCAGATCGGCAACATCGCGAACATGAGCGGCAGCGCCGGCCGGCTGGACCCGGTGGTGTCGTTCCCGTCGGGCGTGCCGGTGGAGCAGCGCTACGACGCGGCCACCAACCCGACGGGTGCGCGGGCCACGGTGTTCGACCACACCATCAACGTCTACGGCAAGACCGAGCAGGAAGGCTTCGCGCTGCGGCCGATCGACAACGTGGGCATCCAGTACGGCCTGAACGCGCTCAACGAGGGCAGGCTCTCGATCGAGAAGTTCCTCGACCTCAACGAGCGGATCGGCGGCGTCGACCGCGACATGAAGCCGACGGCCGCCCGCACCGTGGGCGATCCGGACGCCTTGCGCCGGGCCTACCAGTCGGGCCGCATCGTCAATGGCGGCGGCGGGCTCGCTTCCACCGCCATCATCGACATGCGCGACTACAACGACCAGACGGTCAACGGCGACATCCACACCAAGATCCACTCGTTCTCGATGCGCGAGCGGCTGCGCCGGGCCAACGGCGACATCGGCAACCACGTGATGTGGACCAAGGGCGGCACCAGCGCCGAGGCCTTCGATGCCATGGACAAGTGGTTGCGCGCGGTCAAGGCCGACGCCTCCGACCGCACCCTCGCGCAGAAGATCAGGCAGGACCGCCCGGCGGACCTCAAGGATGCCTGCTGGAAGGACGGCTTGCGGTACGAGGAGGAGCAGACGGCCTTCGGTCCCGGCGCCTGCAACACCTTCTACCCGGCCGGCACCACGCCGCGCATGGCCGCGGGCGGTCCGTTGACCGACGACATCGCCAAGTGCCAGCTCAAGCCGCTCAATCCGTCGGACTACAAGGTCTTCTTCACGCCGCAGCAGTGGGGTCGCATGACGGCCGCCTTCCCGGACGGCGTGTGCGACTGGACCCGCCCGGGCGTGGGGCAGACGCCGCTGGCAGGCACCTGGCTGTCTTTCGGCCCTTCGCCGGTGCGGCTGCTGTTCGACATCACGGGCCAATTGACGCCCAACGTCCAGTGATGCCGGCGGCCGGCGCCGCAGGGGGCCGGCCGCATCCATCCGAAATTCCTTCCCATTCATTCTTCCGGAGTACACATTGAAAGCATCGATCGCAACCAAGGCCGTGGCACTGGTCGCAGCCTTGACCGCATCCGTGGGCCTGCATGCCCAGGACTACCCTGGCGACAAGGTGGTCACCATCGTGGTTCCCTTCGCCGCCGGCGGGCCGACCGATCGCGTCGCGCGCGACCTGGCCGAGGCGCTGCGCAAGCCCCTGGGCGCCACCAGCGTGGTGATCGACAAC
>NZ_DASQBZ010000029.1:0-69915 GCF_035634955.1 Variovorax sp.
CGCCGTGTCTGTCTGAGCGCAGTGAACGCAGTGAACGCAGCGAGTTACACGGCGCAGGCCGGCTTCGCGAGCACCGCAGGGAAGCCCCGAAGGGGCCGGCGCAGTGAAGGCCGCCGGCGGGCAGCGCAGGCCGGGCGGCCCTCCCCCAGAGCAAACAGAGCAAATCAAGCCCGCCCGCACCCGCAACCCTCGTATAAACTCGCACAGGTCAGGAGAGAGCCCCGCCGCGCCGGGGCCGCCGAAGGCGCAGGCACCCCGTAAAAGGGCCACCAAACGCTCAGGCAAAAGGACTGACGAGGCGCCCCGTTCGCGGGGCGTTTTCCCGGCTGGAGAGAGGCGGCACACGGCATTCGCCGGCGTCGCCCACCGAAGGAGCAAACCTCGATCGTGGGGCGAATCTCTCAGGTAAAGCGGACAGCAGGGGTGGCCCATGGCATGTGTCATGGATATCGACTGCCCCACAAGGAGCACGCCCCTTGACCACCGCCCCCGCCGACCTCCTCGAGACCCCGCTACACGGCCTGCACCTGGAGCTCGGCGCACGCATGGTGCCCTTTGCCGGCTACTCGATGCCCGTGCAGTATCCCGCCGGTCTCATGGCCGAACACAAGCACACCCGCACCGCCGCCGGCCTGTTCGACATCTCGCACATGGGCCAGCTGCGCCTGTCCGGCCCCGACGCCGCCGCCGCCTTCGAAACCCTGATGCCGGTCGACGTCATCGGCCTGGCCCCAGGCAAACAGCGCTACGGCCTGCTGCTCGACGACGCCGGCGGCATCCTCGACGACCTGATGTTCTTCAACGAAGGCAACGACGCCCTCTTCGTCGTCGTCAACGGCGCCTGCAAGGCCGCCGACATCGCGCACATCCAGGCCCGCATCGGCGGGCGATGCCGTGTCCAACCCATGCCGGGCCATGCCCTGCTCGCCCTGCAGGGCCCGCAGGCGGCCGCCGTGCTGGCGCGGCTGTCGCCCGGCGTCGAGCGCTTCGTCTTCATGACCGGCGGCGCCATCAGGATCGGCGACATTCCCGCCTTCGCCACCCGCAGCGGCTACACCGGCGAGGACGGCTTCGAGATCTCCGTCGCCGCCGACCAGGCCGACGCCCTCGCCCGGCTGCTGCTGGCACAGCACGAAGTGCAGCCCATCGGCCTGGGCGCGCGCAACTCGCTGCGCCTGGAAGCCGGGCTGTGCCTCTACGGCAACGACATCGACACCACCACCACCCCGGTCGAGGCGTCGCTGACGTGGGCCATCCAGAAGGTGCGCCGCAGCGGCGGCGCGCGCGCCGGCGGCTTTCCGGGCGCAGACAAGATCCTGGCGCAGTTGGCCGTCGCCGCCGACCTGGCCGGCCACGTCGACCAGCAGATCCTCACGCGCCGCCGCGTCGGCCTGGTCGCGCTCGAGCGCGTGCCGGTGCGCGAAGGCTGCGCGCTCCAGTCCTTCGAAGGCCACGCGATCGGCACCGTCACCAGCGGCCTGCTCGGCCCAACCGCCGAACGGCCCATTGCCATGGGCTACGTCGCCACCGCATTCTCCGAGCCGGGCACCCGCGTGCAGGCCATCGTGCGCGGCAAGCCGGTGCCCATGGAAGTGAGCACCATGCCCTTCGTGCCGACCCGATATTTCCGGGGCTGAGCGTCCACCAGCGGCGGTCGCCCGGTTCCGATTCAATCCCTTCTCTTCATCCCATCCAAACCGGAGCACGACATGCCCCTCAAGTACACCAAGGAACACGAATGGATCGCGACCGACGGCGACATCGCCACGGTCGGCATCACCCTGCATGCGCAGGACGCGCTCGGCGACGTGGTCTTCGTCGACCTTCCCGAGGTCGGCCAGGGCTATGCGCCTGGCGAAGTGGCCGGGGTGGTCGAATCGGTCAAGGCCGCGGCCGACGTCTACATGCCCATCGCCGGCGAAGTCACCGAGGTGAACGAGGCGCTGCGCGCCGACCCCTCGCTGGCCAACAGCGACCCGCTGGGCGCCGGCTGGTTCTTCAAGATCCGCATGACCGATCCGAGCCAGCTCGATCCGCTCATGGACGAGACCAGCTACACGCAATTCACGGCTTGAACCCACCCCAGGCTACCTGCCTGGCAGGTCCTCCAACCCCTTAGCCTTTCATATGCCCACGCCGTCGCTTCTTGCTCTTGAGAACCACGAGGAATTCATTGGCCGCCACATCGGCATCGGTGCCGATGACGAAGCAAAGATGCTGCAGGCGGTTGGCTCGGCCACGCGGGCCGCGCTGATCGACGGCATCGTGCCACCCGCCATCCGCCGCGCCGCGCCGATGCAATTGCCCAAGCCGGCCACCGAGGCCGAGGCGCTGGCCGAGCTCAAGGCGATGGCCGGCCGCAACAAGGTGCTCAGGAGCTTCATCGGCCAGGGCTACTACGGCACCCACACGCCCGGCGTGATCCTGCGCAACATCCTCGAGAACCCGGCCTGGTACACCGCCTACACGCCCTACCAGGCCGAGATCTCGCAGGGCCGCATGGAAGCGCTGGTCAATTTCCAGACCATGGTCTGCGACCTGACCGGCATGGCGATCGCCAACGCCTCCATGCTCGACGAGGCCACCGCCGCCGCCGAGGCCATGACGCTGGCGCGCAGGTCGGTCAAGGCAAAGGGCAGCGTGCTGGTCGTCTCGGGCGACACGCATCCGCAGACCCTCGAAGTGCTGCGCACGCGTGCGGCGCCGCTGGGCCTGACGCTCGAAGTCGCCATGAACGCCGAAGCCTGGGACCAGGCGCTTGCCCGCGACGACTACTTCGCCGCGCTCGCGCAGTACCCGGCGTCGAGCGGATGGCTGCACGACTGGAGCCGCGACGCCGCCACGGCGCACGGCAAGAGCGCCGCCTTCATCGTCTGCGCCGACCTGCTGGCGCTCACGCTGATCAAGCCGCCCGGCGAGATGGGCGCGGACATCGTCGTGGGCAGCACGCAGCGCTTCGGCATGCCCATGGGCGCGGGTGGACCGCACGCCGCCTTCATGGCCTGCCGCGACGAATTCAAGCGCAGCCTGCCGGGCCGGCTGGTGGGCGTGAGCGTCGACGCGCACGGCGCGCCCGCCTACCGGCTGGCGCTGCAGACGCGCGAGCAGCACATCCGCCGCGAGAAGGCCACCAGCAACATCTGCACGGCGCAGGTGCTGCCGGCGGTGATCGCCAGCATGTACGCCGTCTACCACGGGCCCGACGGCCTCAGGCGCATTGCCGCCCGGGTCGCCCTGCTCACGTCGATCCTCAGGGCCGGGCTGGCCAAGCTCGGCTTCGCCCAGCACCACGATTCGGCCTTCGACACGCTCGGCCTGAAGACCGGCGAAGCCACCGACGCCATTGCCGCCCGCGCCGTCGCGCACGGCGCCAACCTGCGCAAGGCCTGGGGCGAGTATCTGTGCATCTCCCTCGACGAGACCAGCACCCGCGCCGACGTCGAACTGCTCTGGCGCATCTTCGCCGGCGAAGGCAAGGCCGTGCCCGACTTCGACGCCCTTGCCGCGGATGCGCCGCCGCTCATTCCCGACGCGCTGCGCCGCACCACCGCCTATCTTTCGCACCCGGTGTTCAACACCCACAAGAGCGAGACCGCAATGCTGCGCTACATCCGCAGCCTGTCCGACAAGGACCTCGCGCTGGACCGCAGCATGATCCCGCTGGGCAGCTGCACCATGAAGCTCAACGCCACCAGCGAGATGATCCCCATCACCTGGCCGGAATTCGCCAACGTGCACCCGTTAGCGCCCGCCGACCAGCTGCAGGGCTACGCCATGCTCGACCAGCAACTGCGCGAGTGGCTCTGCCAGGCCACCGGCTACAAGGGCATCAGCCTGCAGCCCAACGCAGGCTCGCAGGGCGAATACGCCGGGCTGCTGGCCATCATGGCCTGGCACGAGGCGCAGGGCCAGGGCCACCGCAAGGTCTGCCTGATCCCCTCCTCCGCGCACGGCACCAACCCGGCCAGCGCACAGATGGCCGGCATGAAGGTCGTGGTGACCGCCTGCGACGCACAGGGCAACGTCGACATCGACGACCTGCGCCGCGCCTGCGATGCGCACAAGGACGACCTGGCCTGCGTGATGATCACCTACCCGAGCACGCACGGCGTGTTCGAGACCCGCGTCAAGGAGCTGTGCGAGATCGTGCACGCCCACGGTGGCCGCGTGTATGTCGACGGCGCCAACATGAACGCCCTGGTGGGCGTTGCCGCCCCGGGCGAGTTCGGCGGCGACGTGAGCCACCTGAACCTGCACAAGACCTTCTGCATTCCGCACGGCGGCGGCGGACCGGGCGTCGGGCCGGTGTGCGTGGTCGAGGACCTGGTGCCGTACCTGCCCGGCCATGCCACGGCGGGCGGCCAGCCGCACGTCGGCGCCATCTCCGCTGCCCCCCTGGGCAACGCGGCGGTGCTGCCGATCAGCTGGATGTACTGCCGCATGATGGGCGCCACCGGTCTGAAGGCCGCAACCGAGGTCGCGATCCTGAGCGCCAACTACATCAGCGCGCGCCTGGCCGAGCACTACCCCACCCTGTACGCGAGCCCCAACGGCCACGTGGCCCACGAGTGCATCCTGGACCTGCGCCCCATCAAGGACAGCAGCGGCGTCACCGCCGAAGACGTCGCCAAGCGCCTGATCGACTATGGCTTCCACGCGCCGACGCTGAGCTTCCCGGTGGCCGGCACGCTGATGGTCGAGCCCACCGAAAGCGAGCCGCTGGCCGAGCTCGATCGCTTCATAGAGGCCATGATCGCCATCCGCGGCGAGATCCGGCGCATCGAGGAAGGCGTGTGGCCCAGGGAAGACAACCCGCTCAAGAACGCGCCGCACACCGCCGCCAGCCTGATGAGCAGCGACTGGGACCGTCCGTACTCGCGCGAACTTGCGGCCTTTCCGCTGGCGGCTCTGCGCCAGGGCAAATACTGGTCACCCGTGGGCCGGGTGGACAACGTCTACGGCGACCGCAACCTGTTCTGCTCGTGCGTGCCGATCGAGGACTACGCGGCGCAGGAGTGACGGCTAGGGCCGGCGTTGCGCCGGCCGCCCGCGTCACTCCACGCTGATGCTGGCCGCCTTCACCAGTTGCGCGAACTTCTCGGTCTCGTCCCTGATCTGACGCGCCATTTCCTGCTGGGAGTCGCCGATGGGCTCGGCGCCGATCTTTGCCATCTGCGCCTTGAAATCGGCCGAATGGATGATCTTCGTCATCTCCACAGCAAGGCGGACCTGAACGTCCTTCGGCGTCGCCGCCGGCGCCAGCACGCCGAACCAGGTGCCGATGTTGAAGCCCTTCAGCCCCGCCTCCTGCAGCGTTGGCACGTCCGGCAGTGCGGACGAGCGCTTGGCGGTCGTCACCGCCAGCGGACGCAGCTTGCCGGCCTGGATGTGCGGCAGCACCGGCGTCACGGTATCGAATGACATCGCAACCTGCCCGCCCAGCAGATCGACCGTGAGCGGCCCGCTGCCCTTGTACGGGACATGCAGCAGCTTCACCCCAGTCATGTTCTGGAACTGGGTGCCGATCAGGTGCTGCGCGGTACCGTTGCCGTTGGAACCGTACGCAAGGGGCTCCTTCGCGTCCCTGGCCAGGGCGATCAGGCCGGCCACATCCTTCGCCGGGGAATCCGCCTTGACCACCAGCACGTTGGGCACCATCGCGATGGTGGTGAGCGGCGCGAAGTCCTTCTGAAAGTCGTAGGGGAGCTTCTTGTAGACGCTGGTGGCAATGGTGTGGTGCACCGCGCCGACCAGCAGCGTGTAGCCGTTGGGCTGGGACTTCGCCACGTAGTCCGCACCCAGCGTGGCCCCGGCGCCGGGCTTGCTCTCGACGATCACCGCCTGTCCGAGGGCCTTGCCGAGCGGCTCGGCCAGGGCGCGCGCCAGCACGTCGGTGGTGCCTCCGGCCGGGAATGGCACGATCAGGCTGATCGTGCGCGTCGGCCAGTCCTGCGCCTGGGCGGTACCGACCCCCAGGCAGAACGTGCAGGCGGCGGCCGCCAGCAGCGTGCGGCGTCCCACTCGGGCAGCGACGCCCGGCTTGATCTCTTGCATGGCTTGTCTCCTTCTTGTGGCTGACTACTGTCCGGAATGCTCAGCGGCCGGCAGCGGCCGCCAGGCCTCGGCACACGGCTTCGGTCACCTGCGCGGTGGTGGCGTTGCCGCCGAGGTCGCGCGTGCGCAGTTCGCCGGACGCGGTCACCGCCTCGATGGCCTGCATGAGCCGCGCGGCAGCGCCGGTTTCTCCAAGATGCTCGAGCAGCATCACGCAGGACCAGAAAGTCCCGATCGGATTGGCCAGGCCCTGGCCCATGATGTCGAAGGCCGAGCCATGGATCGGCTCGAACATGCTCGGAAAACGGCGCTCGGGGTCGATGTTGGCGGTGGGCGCGATGCCCAGGCTGCCCGCCAGCGCGGCCGCCAGGTCGCTCAGGATGTCGGCATGCAGATTGGTCGCGACAACGGTGTCCAGGCTGGCAGGACGCATCACCATCCGCGCTGTCATTGCGTCGACGAGCTCCTTGTCCCAACGTACATCGGGGAACTCCCGGGAAACCTCCAGGGCGATCTCGTCCCACATCACCATGGCATGGCGCTGGGCGTTGCTCTTGGTGACTACGGTGAGCTGCTTGCGCGGGCGGCTCTGCGCCAACCTGAAGGCGAAGCGGATGATGCGCTCGACCCCGGCCCGCGTGAGGATGGAAACATCCGTCGCCACCTCGATCGGCAGGCCCTGGTGCACGCGCCCGCCCACGCCGGCGTACTCGCCTTCGGAGTTCTCGCGCACGATCACCCAGTCGAGGTCGTCGGGACCGCAGCGCTTGAGCGGCGCATCGATGCCGGGCAGGATGCGCGTGGGCCGCACGTTGGCGTACTGGTCCAGGCCCTGGCAGATCTTCAGGCGCAGGCCCCAAAGCGTGATGTGATCCGGGATGTGCGGGTCGCCGGCCGAGCCGAACAGGATTGCGTCCTTGTCGCGCAGCGCGTCCAGGCCATCGGCCGGCATCATCACGCCGTGCCGGCGATAGTAGTCACCACCCCAGTCGAAGTTCTCGAACTCGAAGCCGAAGCCGGCGTCGGGGCCGGCCAGGGCCTGCAGCACCTCCTGGCCTGCCGGCGTGACCTCCTTGCCGATGCCGTCTCCAGGAATGACGGCGATGTGAAATTTCTTCATGGATGGCGGCTCCCTGACGAAGCGATGTGGTCGATGCGCCGACTCTAGGAACATTCGCGCCGCACAGGCATCACCAAAGAAAAGCCATCGTTAACCTGAAGCTAATAATGAAGGCCCGTCCTCGCAACACAATCGCCCCATGGCCAAGCGCATCCAGCCTGCCGACCTGGCGTTCTTCGCGACGTTGTCGACCGCCGGCAGCCTGAGCGCCGCCGGGCGCGAACTGGGGGTGTCCACGCCCGCGGTCAGCAAGCACCTGGCATTGATGGAGTCGCGCCTGGGCGTGTCGCTGGTCAATCGCTCCACGCGCAGGATGAGCCTGACCCCCGAGGGCGAGGTGTACCTGGAGCATGCCCGTCGCATCCTCGCTGGCATCGAGGACCTGGAGCAGACGCTGGGCGCCGCCCAGGCCTCGCCCTCCGGCCTGCTGCGGGTCAATGCGACGCTGGGTTTCGGGCGCAGCCACGTGGCGCCGCTGATCTCGCGCTTCGCCAAGCGGCATCCGGACGTCGAGGTGCAGTTGCAGCTGTCGGTCAATCCGCCGGCCCTGACCGACGATTCGTTCGACGTATGCATTCGATTCGGCCCACCGCCGGACGCACGCGTGATTGCGCGCCGCATTGCACGGAATCGGCGCCTGCTGTGTGCTTCTCCGGCGTATCTGCAAAAGCTGGGCACACCCAAGGTCCCGAGTGACTTGACGCGCCACAGGTGCATCACGATCCGCCAGGGCGACGAGGCCTATGGGCTGTGGCGGCTCACCATGAGCAAGGGCCGGCATCCGGGCACCCAGGCCATCAAGGTTCGCGGCGGACTGTCGACGAACGACGGCGAGATCGCCGTCAACTGGGCGTTGGACGGCCACGGCATTCTGATGCGGGCCGAGTGGGACATTGCGCGCTACCTGCACAGCGGTCGGCTGGTGCAGGTGCTGCCTCAGTACGACACGCCGGACGCCGACATCTATGCGGTCTATCCGCGGCATCACCACACGGTGGCGCGGGTGCGCGCCTTCGTCGATTTCGTGGCCGCGGCGTTCACACAGTGGGAGCTCAGCGGGCGCTCGACGCGCTGACGGCACCAAGGGACCGACCAGCAGTCAGTGCCCGTGCCCATCGTGTCCGCCGTGGCCGTCGCCGCAGAACTCGCGCAACTTGCGCTCCTTGCGCGGGTCGTTCCATGCCTTGTCGTTGGCATCGAACACGATCGGACGCAGGTAGTCCGTCGGATCGATCAGCCAGCGAACGTCGGGCCACTCGGCGCGCGGCATGCCCATCAGTTCCAACTGCTTGCCCTTGCCTTCCTTGAGGGCTCCGGCGGTGTTGTGCCAGGCGAAGGTGAAGTGGCTGCCGTCGCGCAGGATGAAGTCGTAGAACAGGCTGTCTGCGCCGCCCGGGTTGCCCCCGGTGCGCAGGTCCACCTGGCCGGTCAGCGGCGACGACCCCGCCCCCCCGGCTGGAAACGTCCCGCCGGCGCGAAAGCTCAGGTCGAACGCCGGTCGTCCCCTCTGCTGCGCCCCGTCGATGACCGTGCGCCGGCGAAGTCGCCGCGCAGCACACGCCCGATCCAGTCGCGCAGATCCGCGCCGAAGGCATTGAACGGGGTGTCGAACTGGGCTGCCAGGCTCGTGTGGTTGTGGTCCAGGTACTGGGCAACCCGCGGCATCGGCGCGCCGTCGGTTCTGGCCAGGCATGCGAGCCGATTCACCAGTTCGAGCGATTGGTACTCGAGCATCGGGTTCTCGTACTGCGCGAAGCCCACGAACGTGGGCGGCGCGTCGGCCCGTGTGCGGTGGATGGGCGCCCGCGTGGCGTACAACGAAATGTCGGTCCCGTAGTACGCGGCGACACCCGGGGCATTGGGGTTGCCCGGATGCTGGTCGGCATCGACGCGCGGACTGGCCAGCACCAGGCCGACGATCGGCAGGCCGTCCGGTGGACGTACCCGCGCGTCCCATGCGGCGGTTGCCGCGTGCGCGCAACCGGCCGAATGGGCCATCAATACCATACGCCGCGCGTCGCCGCCAAAACGTGCGGCGTTCCGGGCGACCCACAGCACCGCATCACGCACGTCCTCGGCGCCGGCCGGCCAGACTGCCTCGGGCGCGAGCCGGTACTCCACGTTCACGGCCAGGAACCCATGCCGCGCAAATTCGCGCGACACGTTGCCATAGACCTGCGGCGTCAGGCACTTTTCGCCGCGTACGAAAGCACCGCCGTGCACGAACATGAGCACCGGCGCGCCGTCGCCACCTTCAGTGAGCAACCCGGGCGATGGTGCCGCGCCCGTTGGTTCGTAGACATCCAGGCGTTGGCGCGGGTGTGGGCCGTACGACTGGTCGGCGTGCAGGCGCCATGCCGGCGGCGCAGCCGCGTCGATCAGGGGCGCCCAGGCCGCGAGCATCGCCTGGCTGGCAGCCCGGATGTCGTGATGCCAGAGCGGGCCTAGCCGGCGCATGTCGGCCAGCAATTCAGGTGGAAGCGGATGTGCCATATGCAGTAAAGTTGTACGACAAGTTTCTCGACACCGTATGACCATGCACTTCAGCGCGCTTGCACCCGGGGCCCGGCTGGCGGACCGCGTCGCCGACGCGCTTGCCGGCGAGATCCGCAATGGCCGGGTGGTGGCCGGCGCCAAGCTGCCTCCGGAGGCAGCTTTGTCGGCGCAGTTCTCGGTCAGCCGCACGGTGGTGCGCGAGGCGATCTCGCGGCTCAAGTCGATCGGCCTGGTCGATTCGCGCCAGGGCAGCGGCGTGTACGTGCGCGAGGCGGGCATTCCATCGCTGAGCTTCGACGCCAGCTATGCCGGCTCGCGCGAGGCCGTGATCCAGATGGTGGAGGTGCGCCGCGCGCTCGAGTCCGAGGTTGCCGGATTGGCTGCCGAGCGCCGCACGGCGGCGGACGTGCGCCAGTTGCGGCGCGCACTCACCGCGCTCGACCGGGCCGTGCGTGCCGGCGGCGACGGCGTGATGGAGGACGTCGCCTTTCATCGCGCCATCGGGGATGCCGCCCACAACCCTTTCCTGCAGAGCACGCTGCAGTACCTCAGCCGCCTGCTCCAGGGCGCCACCCGAGTGACGCGCGCCAACGAAGCGCGACGCCAGGACTTCGCGCGCCAGGTGCGCGAGGAACACGACCGCATCGTCGAGGCGATCGCGGCCGGCGACGCGCAGGCTGCACGCAGCATGGCGGCAGCGCACATGAACAACGCCATCCGCCGCATCGAGGAAGCCGACCCGGCCTTCTGGCAGCAGGAAGGCACCGTGCTGGCCCGTGCGCTGATCAGCGGGCTGTCGACCACGCCGCCGGCCGCCGGCTGAGCAGCATAGCGGCCCGTCCGGCGCACGGGGCGTGGGCCGCAACGGCAGCGCCCGGCAGCGGACCTTCGGTGGGTATTCCCTTATGTCTTCGAGCATCTCAACTTGTATGATAACCCTACGACTTCAGCATCGGAAGGCCAAGTGGAACCTCTCTATCTCGACCACTTCACGCTGCGCGTCCCCTCCGGGGAACTGGGCAGGCTGCACGACTTCTATGCCCGGGTGCTCACGCTGGCCGAGGGACCACGGCCGGACTTTTCCTTCCCGGGCCACTGGTTCTATATCGGCGAGCGCCCCGTCATTCACCTGGCCGGCAACGCGCCGCCGGACGAGCCGGCGCCACCGGCGGGCCTGCCAACCGGCCGCTTCAACCATGTCTCGCTGCGCTGGCGCGGCCTCGCAGCCACTCGCGCCCATCTTTCGGCCTGCGCGGTGCCTTGGACGGAGGCCACCGTACCGGGCGCGCCTCTGCACCAGCTGTTCCTGCACGATCCCACCGGATTGATGATCGAGCTGACCTTCGACGCGGCCGAACTCGCGCAGGCCGGTGCACCGGGCCGGTGAACTTCCGCGGCGCGCCGAATGCGCGTCTCCCCACCCATTGGAGGACCCACATGAAAACCTCGAAACTCGCTTCACGCTGGATGGCCTGCCTCGCGTCCGTTGGCCTGCTGCTGGGCACCGCGCATGCTGACGGGTACCCGTCCAAAGTCGTCACGGTCGTGGTCGGCAGCGAGCCCGGCGGCGCCCCGGACCTGATCGCGCGTGTCCTCGCGGCGCCGCTGGGCAAGCAGCTAGGCCAATCCGTGATCGTCGAGAACCGGCCCGGCGCCGCAGGCACCGTCGCCGCCGGATACGTCGCTCGCGCCCAACCCGACGGCTACACGCTGACCATGGGCACCGTCTCGCCACACGCCATCGCCAAGAGCGTCTATCCGCACCTGAGCTACGACCCGCTCACCAGCTTCGCGCCCGTGGCCAAGGTGGCTTCCGTCCCGCTGATCCTGGTCGTCAAGGCGGATTCGCCCGCGCGCACCCCGCAGGATTTGATCGCCCTGGCGAAAGCGCACCCCGACAAGCTGAACTACGCATCCGCGGGGCCCGGCGGCCTTCAGCACCTGACGTCCGAACTGTTCAGTTCCGCAAGCGGCATCAAGATGGCGCACATTCCCTACAAGAGTGGCTCGGCGGGCATCACCGCGGTGCTCTCCGGCGAGGTCCAGATGTTCTTCGCCGGCATGCCGCCAGCACTGGCGCAGATCAAGGCCGGCAAGCTGCGCGGCCTGGCCGTCACCACGGCGCATCGCTTCCCTGCCGTACCGGACGTGCCGACCATGAAGGAGGCCGGCCTGGCTGACTTCGAGGCCGACAACTGGCATGCGATCTTTGCCCCGGCAGGCACGCCCGCCCCGGTGATCGAGCGCCTGAACCGGGAAATCGGCGTTGCGCTCCAGGACCCCGAAGTCGCTGCGCAGCTTCTGAAGATCGGCGCGGTCGCGCAGACAGGAACACCATCGGAACTGGGCCAGCTGGTCAAGTCCGACGGCGAAAAATGGGCGCGCGTCGTCAAGGCGAATGGCATCGCGCTCAACTGATACAGGAAACCACATGGAACCGATGAACCTGCTCATCATCATGGACGACGAGCACAACAAGAAGATGCTCGGCTGCTATGGCCACCCCACGGTCAAGACACCCAATCTGGATCGGCTCGCTGCCCGCGGGACGCGCTTTACCAACGCCTACACGAACTCGCCCATCTGCGTGCCGGCGCGTTCTGCGTTCGCCACCGGAAGGTACGTCCACCAGACCGGTTACTGGGACAACGCCATCGCCTATGACGGAGAGGTCCGCTCCTGGGGGCACGTGCTGCAGGAGCACGGCCACCCGGTGGTGTCCATCGGCAAGCTGCACTACACCAACGAGGAAGCCGACACCGGGTTCGACCAGCAGATCATTCCCATGCACATCGAGGGCGGAGTCGGCGATCTGCACGGACTGCTGCGCGAACCGCTCCCGGTGCGGCATCAGTCGCGCGACATGGCAACGCGCATCGGCCCGGGCGATTCCACATACACCGGCTACGACCGCGATATTGCCGACGAAGCCTGCCAATGGCTGCAGGGCGAGGGCAACGCCAGCCGCGGGAAGCCGTGGACGCTCTTCACGTCCTTCATCTCGCCACACTCCCCGCTGGTCGCGCCGCAGGCGTACTACGACATGTACCCGCCCGAGTCGATCGTTCTGCCGAAGAAGCGGCCAGCCGGCTTCCAGCACCCCTGGTGGGACGCGCTGAACGCGTGCTACATCTTCGACGCGAGCTTCGCGGACGACCACCAGCGCCGCATCGCCATCGCCTCCTACTACGCGCTGTGCACCTACATCGACGATCAGGTCGGCCGCGTGCTCGACACGCTCGCGGCCACCGGGCTCGACAAGACCACGCGGGTGATCTTCCTCTCGGACCACGGCGACAACATGGGTGCGCGCGGCTTGTGGGGGAAGTCGAACATGTACGAGGAATCGGCAGGCATTCCGATGATTGCGGCCGGCCCGGGCATCGCCTCGGGCGCGACCTGCGACACGCCCGTGTCGCACATCGATTTCTGGCCGACGATCCTCGAAGCGGTCGGCGTGCCGCCGCAGGCGCGCGAAGCCGAATCGCACCCGGGTCGCTCGTTGTTCGAGTCGATGCGCATGGGCGAGGCCGAGGCCGCCCAGCGCGTCGTGCTGAGCGAATACCACGCCGCCGGCTCGATCAGTGCCTGCTACATGATCCGCAAGGGCGATTGGAAATACATCCACTACACCGGCTTCCGGCCGGAGTTGTTCAACCTTCGCGAAGACCCCGAGGAAGTGATGGACCGGGCGGCGGACCCCGCGTGCCAGGACGTGCTGGCGGACCTCGAGGACGAATTGCGGCAGCGTCTGGACCCCGTCGCCGCGGATGAACGGGCCAAGGCGGCGCAACGTGCGCTCATCGAGCAACACGGCGGCTACGAGGCCCTGGAGCGCCGCGGCGGCGGCAGCTACACCCCCGTTCCCGGCGAAGAGGTCCGATTGATCCAAGGCTGAACCAGCATGAACACACCGCAAGCCGGCCTGATCGGCCTGGGCGCCATGGGCGCCGGCATCGCCGCCACGCTCCGGCGTGCCGGATATCACCTGCACGTTTGCGACGCACGACCGGGCGCTGCCGCGGCATTCGCCGCAGACGGTGGCACCGCCCATGACACGCCCGCCCAGGTGGCCGCGCATTGCGACCGGATCATCAGCGTCGTCGTGAACGCGCAGCAGACCGAGCAGATCCTGTTCGGCGATGCCGGCGCGGCGGCAGCCATGAAACCCGGCAACGTGTTCGTCATGTGCTCCACCGTGGACCCCAACTGGTCCGTCGCGCTCGAAGAACGCCTGGCCGCGACCGGCATCCTGTATGTGGACGCGCCCATCTCCGGTGGCGCCGCCAAGGCGGCCGCCGGGCAGATGACGGTGATGTCCGCCGCCACGCCCGAGGCCTACGCCAAGGCCGGGCCGATGCTCGACGCCATGGCCGGCAAGGTCTACCGGCTGGGCGATCGCGCCGGTGCGGGCAGCAAGGTGAAGATCATCAACCAGCTGCTGGCCGGGGTGCACATCGCCGCCGCCGCCGAGGCGATGGCGCTCGGGCTGCGCGAAGGCGTGGACGCGGCGGCACTGTACGAGGTCATCACCCACAGCGCCGGCAACAGCTGGATGTTCGAGAACCGCATGGCGCACGTGCTGGCCGGCGACTACACACCGTTGTCGGCGGTGGACATCTTCGTCAAGGACCTGGGGCTGGTGCTCGACACCGCGCGTGCCAGCAAGTTTCCGCTGCCGCTGGCCTCCACCGCTCACCAGATGTTCATGCAGGCGTCGAGCGCGGGCTTCGCCCGCGAGGACGATTCGGCGGTGATCAAGATCTTCCCGGGCATCACCCTGCCCTGACCATCAGGGCGGCGAGGCGGCGCGGCACCAGTCGACGCGGCGCCCGCGGACGCCCGCAACAGCAAGACAGGAAAAGAAGGAATGACCTCTTCGACGGGACTCAACATTCTCGTGACCGGTGGCTGCGGATTTCTCGGGGCACGCCTGGCGCGCGCGCTCCTGGCCCAGGAAGCGGTGTCGCTGGCGGGAGCTGCGCCCCGCCCGCTGGCGCACGTGCTGCTGGTGGACCGCGCACCTCCGCCATCCGACCTGCGAGACGACGGGCGCGTCCGTTTCATCGGTGGCGACCTGCCGTCGCTGATCGCCGACGGGCAATTGCCGCTCGACGAGGTCGACCTCGTCTTCCATCTCGCCGCCGCGGTCAGCGGTGAATGCGAAGCCGATTTCGACCTGGGCATGCGCAGCAATCTCGATGCAACGCGCGGATTGCTCGACGCGTGCCGCAAATCCGGCACGGCCCCGGTGTTCGTGTTCTCCAGTTCGGTCGCCGTGTTCGGCGACTCGCCAGAGCAGCCGCTGCCACCGGTGATCGAAGACACCACGCTGGCAACACCGCAGAACAGCTACGGCATCCAGAAGTTCGTCGGCGAGCAATTGGTGGCCGACTACACGCGCAAGGGGTATGTGGCTGGACGTAGCGTGCGGCTGATGACCGTGTCGGTACGCCCGGGGTTGCCGAACGGCGCTGCATCCGGCTTCCTGAGCGGCATGCTGCGCGAGCCGCTCGCGCAGCGGCGCACCCGTTGTCCGGTTGACCCCGACACCGCCGTCGCCCTGGCCTCGCCCGGAAACACGATTGCCGGCCTGCTGCGCGCGGCCAGCGCCCCGGCCGCCGACTGGGGTGCCCGTACCGCCATCAACCTTCCGGCGCTGACCACCACCGTGCGCGAGATGGCCCAGGCACTCGAGCGATTGGCCGGCCCGCAAGCCACCGCCCTGATCGACTGGGAACCCGACCCGCAAGTGACGAAGATCATCACCAGCTGGCCCAGCCGCTTCGAAGCGCGCCGCGCTGCCGCCCTCGGCCTCGCGCCGGACGCAAGCGTCGATGCCATCCTCGCCGACTATGTGCGGGAGAATCCCGAGGCGGTCAGGATGCCGCTGCGCACGGCGATGGCCGCCTGAACGACGAGGACCCCCACACCATGACCCGATTGCTGCTGGGCTGCATCGCCGACGACTTCACGGGCGCCACGGATCTGGCCAACAACCTCGTGCGTGCGGGCATGCGCACGGTGCAGGCCATCGGCGTGCCCGACGCGCCGTTCGCCGGCGAGGCCGAATGCGTGGTCATCGCGTTGAAGTCGCGCACGATCGCCGCGTCCGATGCCGTTGCGCAGTCGCTGGCGGCGCTGCGCTGGCTGCAGGCGCAAGGTGCTCGGCAGATCTACTTCAAGTACTGCTCGACCTTCGACTCCACCCCGCGCGGCAACATCGGCCCGGTGGCCGAGGCCCTGATGGACGCGCTGGGCTGCGACTTCACGATCGCGACGCCGGCTTTTCCCGACAACGGCCGTGCGGTCTTCAAGGGCCACCTGTTCGTCGGCGACGTGCTGCTGAACGAGAGCGGCATGCAGAACCATCCGCTGACGCCCATGACCGACGCCAACCTGGTGCGCGTGCTGCAGGCGCAGTGCCGGCGCCGCGTCGGCCTGATCGACCACGCCGTGGTCGCGCGCGGGGCCGAGGCGGTGCGCGCACGCATCGCCGCGCTGCGCGCCGACGGGGTTGGCCTGGCGGTGGTGGACGCGCTGTCCAACGACGACCTGCTGCGCCTCGGGCCGGCGCTGGCCGACCTGCCACTGCTGACCGCCGGCTCGGGCGTGGCGATCGCGCTGCCGGCCAACTTCGGACTCTCGCCGTCGCCGCAGGCCGCGGCGCTGCCGGCGCCGGGCGGCCTGCAAGCGGTTCTTTCGGGCAGTTGTTCGCTGGCGACCAACCGACAGGTGCGCTACGCCATCCAGGCCGGCATGCCGGCCTTCGCGCTCGACCCGCTGCGCCTGGCACGGCAGGCCGATGCCGGCGAGGACATCGCCGAGGACGCGCTGGCCTGGGCCACGCCCGTGCTCGCGCGCGGCAATGGTCCCCTGCTGGTGTACTCGAGCGCCGACCCCGATGCGGTCAAGGCCACGCAAGGGGCACTTGGAGTGGACGCCGCCGGCGCGCTGGTCGAGCGCGCCATCGCGGCCATCGCACGCGCACTGGTGGCACGCGGGGTTCGCCAGCTGGTGGTTGCCGGCGGCGAAACGTCGGGCGCGGTCGTGCAGGCGCTGGGCATCGGGCAGCTGCGCATCGGGGCGCAGATCGATCCCGGCGTGCCCTGGTGCCACGCGCATGCGCAAGTTGTCGGCGAGGCCGGCGAGCCGATCGACGCCGACCTGCACATCGCATTGAAGTCCGGCAACTTCGGCGGCGACGACTTCTTCACTCGCGCGTTCGCCTGCGCGGCGGCCTGACTGTCGGCCGGCGCCGACGGGCATCCGGGGCATTCGACGCTACAGCCGCCCGCCACGGGCAGGCAGCATGGGTCCATACCGAAGGAGTTGCACCATGCGAACACCGACCCCCAAGGGCCACCCGCCTGACGGTCCGCCGACGGAAGAGCCCGAGATCACCCAGGAAGAGTCGATTCCCAGCGACGGGAAGGACAAGCAGGTCGAGAAGATGATGGACGAGCTCGGCCGCGAAAGGCGCGAGGAACTCGACGAACAGCGCCCGCTCAAGAACGCCTGAGCCAGCCCGCGCGTGCGTTGGCGCCGGACCTGATAAAACGCCTGCCAACCGAAGTTGGAGGCTGATTTGGACCTGCGCACGCTGCGCTACTTCATTGCCGTGCTCGAAGCCGGCAGCCTGTCGCGGGCTGCCGGTTCGCTCTATATCGCGCAGCCGGCCCTCACCGCGCAGATCAAGAAGCTCGAGGCCGAACTGGGCGCGCGGCTGTTCGACCGTTCGCACGCCGGCGTCACACCCACGCTCGCGGGCCTGCAGCTCTACGAGGATGCGCGCCGGCTGCTCAGCGACGCCGAGGCGGTCAAGGAGCGCATCCAACGCCTGCCGCAGGGTCCGGAAGGCTCGGTGACGGTGGCGCTCCCGTTCCTGCTCGCGTCGATGCTCATCGGGCCCGTGCTGGCCGCGCTGAAGAAGACGCACCCCCGCATCCGCGTGTTCGTGCTCGACGACCTCAGTCTCGGCGTGAAGAAAGCCATGCTCGACCGTCGCGCGGACGTGGGCATCCTGGTCGATGCGCCGCAGGTAGACGGGCTGCACTGCCAGCCGCTGGCGCGCGAAGCGATGTACTTCTGCGGCCAGGATTCTGATGGCGCGGTGGCGGCGCTGCTACGCAGACCCAGGCCGAAGGCGAAGCCTTCCGCCAAGGGAAAGCGGGCCTCGCCCGTTCCTTGCGAAATCGATTTCGCGGACGCCGTCGCGCAACCGCTGGTGCTGCAATCGCGCCGCTTCGCCATCCGCCGCAGCGTCGAGGATGCCGCCGGGCCGCTGGGCCTGCCCCTGAACATCGTGCACGAGCAGGACTCGACCCGGGTCATCCGATCGCTGTACATGAGCGGCGCCGGCTTCACCATCACCCCGGCATGTGCGCTCGACAGCCATCCGCCGCAGCGCCCGCACTGGGTGGTCGCCCGCATCGTCAAGCCGGAACTCTCTCGCACCTACACGCTGGCCACGCCGACCGGGCACGCCCCTGACGACGCCACGCAAGTCGTGATCGACGCCCTGCTGGCCGAAAGCCGCGACAGGATCGCGCGCGGCGAATGGGAGGCACGCTGGCTGGGACGCGAGCGCCGTCGCGGCGATGCCGAGGCCTGACGCGGCCACGCGCTGCCGCGGCCGCGCCAAGGACTTCCGCGCCGGCTAGAGCCCGAGGTTGCCCGCCTCGGCCGGCGGTGCATCCGCGGCGGTCGCCGCCGCCGGCGCCGGGTCGACCGGCGGGCGGGCGCCCTCGGCACCGCTCCACTTGCGCAGGCCGTCGCGCCCCGAGGCAGCGCGCAGCAGCAAGGCGCCGCCCAGCGCCGCGTGCACTACCGCCGTCGTGCGGTGCGGAACCATCAAGGCGCACAAGAGCAGCCCGGCACCGGCCGCCAGCGTGGCCGCATGTTCGTAGGGCTGGCTCGGTCGCGCATCGTCGCAGGCAATGATCTGCCGCACGCATTCGCGCGGATCGGCCGGCATGTGTCCGCCGGCAAAGCAATTGAATCGGCCCATCACCGGGACTCCGTTTCTGTTGGAAGGGGATCGGGCTCATGCTTGCACCGCGCACCGGCCGCAGGTGTAGGAGAACAGGCGCAATGCCAGCCGGCTGCGCCGCCGGTCCATCAATGCATGTGATCGCCCGGCATCAGCAAACGGTATTTCCCTGATACCCGGCCTTCTGGAACAGTCACCTCGACGACCTGCCCGACGCCCGCGGAACCGCAGGCCCGAACGTTCAAGGAGACACCCATCACAACCGCAACCTTCCCATCGGCCGCGTCGCGCCCGGTCGCCAACGTGGGCGCACTGGTGTCGCGCAGCGCCCGCGCCCACGCAGATCGCATCGCGATCAGGACGCCGGGCCGCAGCCTCAGCTACGCCGAACTCGAAGCGCGCTCCAACCGGCTGGCCAACGCCCTGCTGGGCCTTGGCCTAGCGCGCGGCGACCGCGTCGGCATCTACCTGCCGAACCGTCCGGAAATCGTCGAGACCGAACTGGCCTGCTACAAGGCCGGCCTGATCAAGGCGCCCTTCAACGCGCGCCTGTCGCCGGCCGAGGTCGGCGAAATCGTCGCCAACAGCGAGGCGGCGGTCATCATCACCACGGCCACCCGCGCCGAAGCGTTCCGCCCGCACCTGCGTGGCGCCATGCCGCACCTGCTGCTGGTCGACGAGCCGCAGGCGCAGCCCGGCGCGTGCGGCGCCGGCGGCTACGAGTCCGCACTGGCCCGCGCCAGCGATGCCTTCGCGGCCGTCGCCGTCCGGGCCGACGAGGTCGCCGTGCTGCACTACACGTCCGGCTCGTCGGGCGTGCTCAAGGCCGCGATGCAGACCTTCGGCAACCGCCTGGCGCAGCTGCGCAAGTTCCTGCTGCGTGCCGACAACATGCACGAGGACCACGTGCTGGGGCTGGTCGGCCCGATCACGCATGCATCCGGCATGCAACTGGTGCCGGCCCTTTGCTGCGGCGTCACCATCCGCCTGTTCGACAGCTTCGAGCCCGCCCGCTTCATTGCCGACATGCGCGCCGACCGGGTCACGCACACGTTCATGGTGCCGACCATGATCAACATGCTGCTGGCCGAGCTGGAAGGCCGCTACCGCCCGCTGCCGGACCTGCTGCGGCTGGGCTATGGCGCCGCGCCGATGGCCCCGGCGCGCATCCTGCGCGCAATGGACGTGTTCGGCCCGGTGCTCAGCCAGGGCTACGGCGCCGGCGAGACGACCTCGGGCGTGTGCGCGCTCACCGTCGCAGACCACCTGCATGCCCGCGCCGCCCGCCCGGAGCGCCTGGCCTCGTGCGGACGGCCCCTGCTGGAGTGTGACGTGCAGATCCTCGACGACGCCGGCCAGCCTGTGGCGACCGGCGAGATCGGCGAGATCGTGGTGGGCGGCGAGGACGTGTTCGCCGGCTACTGGCGCGCGCCCGAGCTCACGGCCGAAGTCCTCAAGGAAGGCCGCTACCACACCGGCGACCTGGCGCGCATGGATGAGGAAGGCTTTGTCTACATCGTCGACCGCAAGAAGGACATGGTCATCAGCGGCGGCTTCAATGTCTATCCATCGGAAGTCGAAGCCGTGCTCTACCAGCACGATGCGGTCAAGGAAGCCTGCGTGTTCGCCATCCCGGACGACAAGTGGGGCGAGGCGGTCGCCGCGCACGTGGTGCTCAAGCCCGGCAGCGCGGCCGACGCCGGGCTCATCGACGCCTTCTGCAACGCACGGCTGGCCGGCTTCAAGCGGCCGCGCCACATCGAGTTCGTGGGCCAATTGCCCAAGAACCCGAACGGCAAGGTCATGCGCAAGGCGGTTCAGGCGCCCTACTGGGCGCAGCACGAACGCAAGGTGAACTGACATGGATGCGACCACGACCCACGCCGCGCCGGTCCCCGCAGCGCTGTTCGACGGCCCCTTCGAAGGGTCCCCGCGCGCGGCGGCGATCATCGAGCGCGTGCGGCACTACCTGCATGGCGAGCTGGCCGACCTGGCACGCGAGCACGGCATCACGCACGAAGGCGGCGCGCCGCGCGAGCTGCTGCGCCAGGTGTGGCGCCGGTCGCACGCGCTGGGCTACTATGGCATGACGCTGCCCGAGAAGATGGGCGGCCTGGGCCTGTCGCTGCTCGACCACGTGCTGATCAAGGAAGCCATCTACGCGAGCGGCTCGCCCTTCGCGCCGCACGTCTTCGGCGAGCTGAGCGGCCCGCCGCGCGTCGGTGCGCTGGCGCGCCAGGCGACGCCGGAGCAGATGCGCCGTTTCATCGAGCCGGTGGCGCGCGCCGAGCTGGCCATCTGCTTCGCGCTGACCGAGGCCGAAGCCGGGTCCGACGCCGGCGCGGTGCAGACCCATGCCGTGCTCGAGGGCGACCATTACGTCCTGACCGGCCGCAAGCGGTTCATCTCCGGTTCGCCTTTCGCCGACCACGCGGTGCTCATGGCCTCCACTGCGCACGACCCGAAGGCCGAGCGCGAGGTGACAGCCTTCTTCGTCGACCTGCACGCGCCGGGCGTGCGGGTCGAAGCCGGCTACAAGACGATGGCCGGCCAGAGCAGCACGGGCGACATCGTGCTCGAGGGCGCGCGCGTTCCGGTGGCCCACCGCATCGGCGAGCCCGGCCGCGGGCTGGCATTGGCGCTCGGGCGGATCACCGTCAACCGACTGCTGCACTGCCCCGCCATGGTCGGCCTGGCCACGGTGGCGCTGCGCGACGCTCGCGACTACGCCACGGAACGGCGGCAGTTCGGCCGCGCGATCGGGCAGTTCCAGGCCATCGCACACATGCTGGCCGACGCCGCCACCGAACTGGCTGCCGCGCGCGCATTGATGCTGCACACCGCGCGCCAGATCGACGCCGGCGCCGAGGCGCGGGCCGAGGCCTCGATGGCCAAGCTGTTCTGTTCCGAAACCGCCTTCCGCGTCGCCGACCGTGCCGTCCAGGTGCATGGCGGCGAGGGCATCGTGCAGGGCCGCCGGGTCGAGTTCCTGTTTCGCATGCTGCGCATGTACCGCGTGCTGACCGGCACCAGCGAAATCCAGAAGAACACGATCGCCAAGGAATTGCTGGGCGACCTGCGCTGACGGCGCGCCGGCCCAGCCAATCAATGAAGAACAGGAGACGAATGACATGACAGACCTGAATCGACGCGAACTGCTGCGCGGGGCTTTCGCCACGGCGCTGCTGCCGGCCCTTGGCGCCGCCGCAGGCTCCGCGCGGGCCGCCGACAGCGGCCCGTATCCCACGCGCCCCATCAAGTGGGTCGTGCCCTACCTGGCCGGCACCGGCCCGGACACCACCGCGCGCATCCTGGCCGAGGCGGTCGGGCCGATCCTGGGCCAGCCCCTGATCATCGACAACAAGGCGGGCGCGGGCGGCAACATCGGCGCGCGGATCGTCGCCAAGGCAGCGCCGGACGGCTACACGCTGATCTACTCCGCCGCCCCGATGGCGGCCAACATGCACGTCTACAAGAACCCCGGCTACGACGCGCTGAAGGACTTTCGCCACATCATGCGGCTGACCAGCTCCGACATCGTGCTGATCGTCAAGGCCGACAGCGACGTGCGCAGCCTGGCCGATCTCGTGGCGAAGGCCAGGGCCCAGCCGGGCAAGCTCAGCTATGCGTCCGGCGGCGTGGGCACGCCGTCGCACCTGGGCGTCGAGATGCTGCTCAGCGCCGAGCACGTCGACGTGCTGCATGTCCCGTACAAGGGTGCGTCAGAGCTGGTCAACGCGGTCATGGGCGACCAGGTGCTTTTCGGTACGCCGATTTTCAGCGTCGCGTATCCGCTGATCCAGAGCGGGCAGCTGCGCGCGCTGGCAGTCGCCGGCCGCAAGCGCAACCCGACGTTGCCGGACGTGCCGACCCTGGCCGAGCTCGGCGTCAAGGGCGCCGAACTCACGTCCTGGGGCGGCCTGTCGGCACCGGCCGGCACGCCCGACGCGGTGGTCGCGCGCATCCGCGACGCTTTCGGGCAGGCGCTGGCCCGGCCGGAGGTGGTGGCTGCACTGCAGCAGCAAGGCGGCCAGGTCGACCTGCTGGACGCCCCGGCCTACGTGCAGGGCTTCAAGAAGGAGATGGCGTTCACCGAGCAGATGATGAAGAAGGTCGGGCTGGAGGCGATGTAGGCCCGCCGCCATCAGTGCAGCGCCGCCGGCCCCCGGTCGGCGCCGGGCGGCCGGCACTGATGCGCGCGCGCCGCCAGCACCTGCCGCTCGCGCTCGTTGCGCGTCAGCGCGGCGGCCCGCTCGAACTCGGCGGCGGCCTCGTCCAGCCGTCCCAGCCGGGCCAGCAGATCGGCGCGCACCGCCGGCAACAGGTGGTAGTGCCGCAGCGCCGGCTCGTCGGCCAGCGCTTCGACCAGCGGCAACGCCGTCGACGCTCCGAAGGCCATCGAAACGGCCACCGCACGGTTCAGTTCCACCACAGGCGAGCCCGTCACTTCGACCAGCGCGTCGTACAGGGCCACGATGCGCGGCCAATCCGTGGCCGATGCATCTGCCGCGCGCGCGTGGCAGGCGGCAATGGCGGCCTGCAGGGCATAGGGGCCCAATGCCTGGCCGCGTCCTGCCGCCAGCTTTTCGGCATTGGCCAAGGCGGCCAGCCCGCGGCCGATCAGCAGGCGGTCCCAGCGCGAGCGCACCTGCGCCAGCAGCAGCACCGGCTCGCCGCCGGGCCCCACGCGAGCGGCGTTGCGCGAAGCCTGCAGTTCCATCAGCGCAACCAGCCCGTGCACCTCCGGCTCGTACGGCATCAACCGGGCCAGCACGCGGCCGAGGCGCATCGCCTCCTCGCACAAGGCCGGCCGCATCCAGTCGCCGCCCGAAGTGGCTGCATAGCCTTCGTTGAAGACGAGGTAGATCACCTCCAGCACGGCGCCGAGCCGTTGCGGCAGTTCGCCCGCTGGCGGCACCTCGAAGGGCACGCGCGCCTCGGCGAGCGAACGCTTGGCGCGCACGATGCGCTGCGCGATCGTGGCCTCCGGCACGAGGAACGACCGCGCGATCTCGTCGGTGCCGAGACCGCCCAGCACGCGCAGCGCCAGCGCCACGCGCGCCTGGGCCGAGAGCACCGGGTGGCAGGCGGTGAAGATCAGTCGCAGCAGGTCGTCGCCGACCGTGTCGTCCAGCGCGTCGTCGACTGCCTGGGCCTGCGCTTGTGCGGCGATCGCGTGGCGCAGGTCCAGCGCGTGGCTCAGCGCACTTTCCTGCGCTGCCCGCACCTGCTGGCGCCGCAGGTGGTCCAGCGCCAGGTTCCTGGCGGTGGCCATGAGCCAGGCGGCCGGATTGTCCGGCACGCCTTCGCGCGGCCAGTGCTCGAGGGCAGCCACCAGCGCGTCCTGGGCGAGCTGTTCCGCCACGCCCAGGTCGCGCACGCGCCGCGTCAGGGCGCCGATGAGCCGGGCCGATTCGATGCGCCAGACGGCGCAGACCGTCGCCCGCACCTCGTCGTCGGCGCCGGCGCCCGCGGACGGTGGCACGGCCTCAGCGCTTCCCGGCCGCCGTGATCTTGTCCGCGATGCGGCGCTCCTGCTCGCGCAGTTCGGGCGTGAACTCGGCGCCGAAGTCCTCGGCCTCGAACACCTGGCGCAACTCGATCTCGGTGCCGCCGTCGAACGGGGCGCGCTTGAGCCACTCGATCGCCTCGTCGCGCGAACGCACCTGCCACAGCCAGAACCCGGCGATCAGTTCCTTGGTCTCGGCGAACGGGCCGTCTATGACGGTTCGCTGCTTGCCGTCGAAACGCACGCGCACCCCGCGCGAGGTCGGATGCAACCCTTCACCAGCCAGCATGACGCCGGCGTTGGCCAGTTCCTCGTTGTACTTGCCCATGGCCGCGAGCATCGCCTCGTCGGGCATCACGCCGGCTTCGCTCTCGCCACTGGCCTTGACAATCACCATGAATCGCATGTTGAAGCTCCTGAAGTTGGAAAGGAGAAGGCGCGCCAGAATGCGAACGGCGCCTTCTTCCTGACGACGCGCGAGGTTGTCCAGGATCGACACCGGACGGCGACCCCGGTTGTAACAGTTCGCGCATCGGCCGCCGGCGCCGGCGGCGGTCCGCCTCAGTGTGCGGCCTCCTGCCGCGCAACCCGCACCACGCGCGCGTTCTCGCCGTCGGTCAGCAGGTACAGGCCGCCGTCGGGCCCCTGGCGGATGTCGCGGATGCGCTCGCCCAGCTCGCCGAACAGGGGCTCGCGGCCCAGCACCTGGGGCGCGCGTGCGTCGCCGCCCAGTTCGATGCGCCACACCGCCTTGCCCGTCATCGCGCCGACGAACAGGTTGCCGTTCCACTGCGGGAACTGCCGTCCGCTGTAGAAGATCAGGTTGCTCGGTGCAATGCTCGGCGGCCCCCAGTGCACCAGCGGTGCGTCCATGCCGGCGTGCGCGGTGCCCTCGCCGATCGGTGCGCACGTGACGTACTCGCAGCCATAGGTCACCACCGGCCACCCGTAGTTGTGGCCCTTGTGGATGATGTTGATCTCGTCCCCGCCCTGCGGCCCATGCTCGGCGGTCCAGAGCAGCCCGGTGCGCGGGTCCACCAGCGCGCCTTGCGGGTTGCGATGGCCCAGGCTCCAGATCTCCGGCCGCGCGCCGGGCCGGTGCGCGAACGGGTTGTCCGCCGGCACCACGCCATCGGTGCGGATGCGCACCGTCTTGCCCTGGTAGAACGCCAGCGACTGGGCACGCATGCGGTCCTGCGGCGCGTACCGGTCGCCCACCGTCAGGAACAGGTGGCCATCGGCCGAGATGGCGAGCCGCCCGCCAAGGTTCTCTCCGTTGGCGACGTACGGCGTCTGCCGGAACAGCACCTTGAACTTCTCCAGCCGCGTCACGTCCTCGCTCAGTCGGGCACGCGCCACGGTCAGGCTGTTGCGCCCGGCCATGAGGCCGCGGCCGGCCTTGGTGAAGCTCAGGTAGATCAGCCTGTTGTGCGCGAAGTGCGGGTCGACGCGCACGTCCAGCAGGCCGCCCAGGTCGCGGAAGTCCACCTCGGGAACGCCGTGCACGGCATCGGACATGGCCAGCCCGTCGGCGCTGATCACGCGCAGGCGGCCCGGACGCTCGGTGACCAGCAGGCGACCGTCCGGCAGGAACTCCATGCCCCAGGGCCGCTCGAGGTTGGCGGCGAAGGTGCTCAGGCTCGGGCCGTCCAGCGCCTCGGCCGCCGAATCGGCCGACGAGGCCCACGCACCGGCGCCGGCCAGGCCGCAGGCAACAACCAGAACTTGGCGCAGGAGGGTCGAGTGCTTCATGGTGGCCTTCCGTTTCGAGAGGTCGACAGGGGCAGCGCGGCAGCGCTGCATCTTCGCCATCCGCCCGATCGGCACGCAGCGGCCGCGCGAGCGTCCCCAGGTTCGACATGGGATACGCGCACAATGGCCGATGCTGTGCGAAGCTTGGTGGGCGTGCGCCCCGCACGTCTTGCCGCCCGGTCCAAGCCCCGAAGAAAGGAATCCTCCTCATGCAAGCATCGCCGATGACGACCTCTTCCCCGCGCCTGACTGCCCGCGACTTCGACCAGGACCTGCTGGTGCTGTTCGACGCCTACGTCCATGGCGACATCGACCGGCGCGGCTTTCTGGCCGGCGCCCGCAAGTTCGCCAAGGCCGGGATGACGGCGGCCGGACTGCTGGCGGCACTGAGCCCCGACTTCGCCGCCGGGCAGCAGGTCAAGCCGGACGATTCGCGCCTGAAGATCGACCGGGTGAGCTACCCGTCCACCGGCGGCAGCGGCACCATGAAGGGCTACCTCGTGCGGCCTGCCGACGCGGGCACGCGCAAGCTGCCGACGGTGCTGGTCATTCACGAGAACCGCGGGTTGAACCCGCACATCGAGGACATCGCGCGCCGCCTGGCGCTGGACGGCTTCATGGCCTTCGCCCCCGACGCGCTGACGCCGCTGGGCGGCTACCCCGGCGACGAAGACAGCGCCCGCGCCGCCTTCGCCAAGCTGGACCAGGCCAAGACGCGCGAAGACTTCCTGGCCGCCGTCACCTGGCTCAAGACCCGCCCCGACACCACCGGCAAGATCGGCGTGGTAGGGTTCTGCTGGGGCGGCGGCATGGTGCATCAGCTCACCGTGCGCATACCCGACCTGGCGGCCGGCGTGCCGTTCTACGGCAACACGCCCGACCCGGCCGAGGCCGCAAAGGTCAAGACGCCGCTGCTGGTTCAGCGCGCCGAGACCGACGAGCGCATCAACGCCGCCTGGCCGGCCTACGAGGCGGCCCTGCAGGCGGCCAACGTACCGTTCACCGCGTACATGTATCCCGGCACGCAGCACGGCTTCAACAACGACACGACGCCGCGCTACGACGAGCCCGCCGCCAAGCTGGCCTGGTCGCGCACCGTGGCCTTTCTCAAGGAAAAGCTCGGGGGGCCGGCGTAGGCGTGATCGACTCGAAACGACTCGGCGACGCGGTTCGCCGCGTGGAGCGCACCGTGATGGCCACGCCCGGCCTGGGCGTCATCGTCAAGGCGATGCGCAACTACATCCTTCACCAGAGCGCAAACCAGGCCGGCAGCATGGCGTTCTCGTCGGTGCTGGCGATGTTCCCGCTGCTGATCCTGCTGTCCGCGGCCGCGGGCTTCATCGGCCAGCCTGGCGACGCGGCCGCGCTGGCCGACCGCATCATGGACTACGCCCCGCAAGTGGTGCGCGACGCGATGCAGCCGGTCATCCGGCAGGTGCTGTCGCAGCGCAACGAGGCCTTGCTGACCATCGGCGTGCTGGTCACCTTGTGGACCGCCTCGTCAGGCATGCAGGCGGTGCGCTCGGCGCTCAACCGTGCCTACGGCATCCAGCGCGGCCTGGCCTTCTGGAAGGCCCGCATCAAGGTGACGCTGTTTACCGTGGTGGTGGGCGGCGGCGTGCTGGTCGCCTTCAGCTCGGTGATCATCATGCCGTACGTGTGGCGCCTGCTGGAGGCCAACGTCGGCACGGGCGAAGAGGCGCTGTGGCTGCACAACGGCGTGCGCTACGGCGCCGCCTTCGTGGTCCTGACGATCCTCTACGCCCTGCTCTACGGCTGGCTGCCGGACATCCGCCAGCACGTGTTCACCGTCATCCCCGGCGCCATGGTGGGCGCCGCGCTGTGGGTCACGGCCGCCGCCACGCTGTCGTACACGCTGCGCAGCGCCGGCAAGCTGACGCTGGTGTACGGCAGCTACGCGGGCGTGGTCGCAACGCTGGTGTTCCTCTATGTCAGCGCCACCACGCTGATCTTCGGCGCCGAGGTCAACGCGGTGCTGCGTGAGCAGAAGGCGCCGCCGCCCGCGCAGGATTGAACCGCCAGCTCAGCTGCCCTGCTCCACCGGCGCATGCTGCAGTGCCGGCGGCAGCCGCGAATCGAGCAGGTCGCGCTGCCAGGCGACCACCGCGAGCGTCGCCACGAGCGCCAGTGCGGCCAGCGCGCCCGCCATGCTGCCGCGCCCGGCATACGGGTCGCGCAGCATGCGAATGGCGCGGCGCGGCGCGTGCCCCGTCTTCGACAGCAAGGCGCCGAAGCGCACGCTGACCTTCATGCGGCCGTTGATGGCCCAGCCGCTCGCATCCAGGATCGGCCCCAGGCTGCGCTGGCGCAGCTTGAGCCAGGCGATCAGCATGCTCGGCCCGGAGATGGCCAGGACCACGCCGGCAATGGCAATCGGGATCCACTGGCCCAGGTCGATGAACTTGCTGAACAGCGCCACCAGCACGGCGCTGATGCTCCCGAGCGCGACGCCCAGGGCCGCCACGGTGCCGACGTCGATTCGGCTGCCGGGCAACCGCGCCGTGGCCGATGCGGCCGCACCCGGCGCCGTCTTCGTGTCCGCGCTCGCGACGGTGCTGGCCAGCGAGCCGAGCACGCCCTGAGCGCGCGCCTCGCTCGCGGCGGCGCGCTTGGCGACCTGCTCCTCGATCATGCGCACGAACTTCTTGTACGGCGAGAAGAAGGCCTGGGCCACGCTGGTGGGGTTCTCGATCAGGCGCGTGATGGTCGCGTCCCAGTCGCGCCCCTGCCGGTCGTAGAAAACACCGTTGCGGTGCACGAAGAGGAAATCGATGTCGCCGGCCGTGAATGCCGCGACGATGTTCATCTTCTCGGTTCCGCGCCGGCACTCGCAGTAGGCCAGGCAGGTCTTGGCCAGCCCCGCCAGTACCGCGTGCTGCTTGACGTCATCCACCCGCACCGTCAGGTCGCAACTGCGGCTGTCGAGGTAGAGCGTGCCGGCCTGGAAAGCCGCGCCCTCGCGCAGGTAGAAGGCCTTGAACGACACGAAATTCTCCAGCAGCCGCAGTAGGTCGCGCTTGAGACGCAGCAGCTTCTCCAGGTCGTGCAGACGCGCGTTGTGCGGCCCCACCTCCTCGTCCTGCGCAATGAGCGCCATCACGGCGTCGCGCGTGCCCAGCAGCGCGTCGATGGTCTGCGCATCGACGCCGGACAGCGGCGACACCGGCTTGGCCGCCAGCCACGCGCGGCAGCATTCCACCCGCTCCTTCAACGCGTTCCATTGCTGTTCGTCGAGCTGGTCGGGCGGCTCGGCGGCCTGCCCCAGCACGGGCAGCACCGCCTTGTGCTGCAGCCGGGCCAGCGCCTCGCTCCAGGCCGGATTGACGTGCGCGCGCAGCGGCAGCGTCCGCCCCGGCGCGGCAGGCGCAAGCGGCAGGCTGGCGATGCGCGCGTCGTGCAGCGTGAGCGACTGCTGCGCCAGCGCCTCATACGTCTGCGCCGAGGCATTGAGCGCCGGCAGGGCCTGGAGGTCGTAGGCCGCGAGGCGGCATCGCGCGAAGAAGTCATCGACCTTCTCGCGCACGGCGCCGACCGCCTCCGCCGCCTGCAGCATGGCGCCGCCGTCGCAGGCCGCGCTGCCTTCGCCGGCATGCCAGCGGCGAAGCGCCTCGGCGTCGGCGAAGAAGGCCTCGGCACGCGCGCGGTCGACGCCTTCGCGGCCGCTGCTGTCCTTGACCGTCCCGTGGGTGCTGGCAATGCGCTCGATCGTGCGTCGCACCGGCCCGTCGTCGGCGGTCTCGGGCGCGACGATGCCGTCGCCGTTGAAGCGCATGGCGGCGAGCATGTCGCGCCGCCTGGCCACGTCGGCGAGCGTGATGATGCTCGCCGTTTCCTGGTTCAACAGGCGCAGCATGTGGCGGGCCTCGTCCGCCAGGGAGAACTCGTCGCCGTCGGGCTGGCGCATGTCGCCCAGCGCGATGCCGTCGCCGCCCTCGATCAGCAGGTCGGCATCGCGCAGATGGGCGCAGGCCCATTCGCAGGCGGCAATGAGCTCCGGCGGGCGGATGCGTCCGTCATGGTCGGTATCGATGAAGTCGAGCGTGCGGCTGTCGAACTCGATGCCGCGGGTCGGACAGGCCAGCGCCACCCACAGTTTCTGGTCGAGTTCGCCGATGTGCGCAATGTCGCCGCCATTGCGGATCAGGACCTGGTCCACGCCGCCGGCGCGAAAATAGGCAAAGTCGTGCGCCTGGTGCATGCCAGGTAGTTTTCACGCCAGGGCCCGGTGGCGCGTGTAGGCCTTGGGAGCATGCGGCCGAAGGAATTCGCATCCGATGGCCGCCCCTTGCACGCGCGGCGCTTCAGCCCCGCCGCGAGCGCCCTGGCTTCTTCCTGGCCGCAGGCGTGCCGCGTGATTCGGGACGAACGGATTCGCCTGCCGTCGCGGCGGGCGCGGGCTGGAACGGCTCGAGCGCCGCGAGCGCATCGACATAGGCCATGAGCTGGTGCAGGTAGCCCGGCGCGGCGTCCTGCATGAGCGTCAATGCCCGATGCACGAGCTGCTGCGAATTGAGCGGGCCGGCGTTGGCGGGCAGACGCGCCTGCGACTGCGCCAGGCGACGCCGCGCATCCAGGCGCGCCCATGTGCGGCGGAAATAGGCCAACGCCTCGGGCACCTCGCCGTCGGAGCGGCGTTGTGCGGCCTGGGCAGCCAGTTCGCCGAGCGCGCCGGGTGGGGCAACCGGCGCCCTTCTTGCGCCCTTGGGCGGCGCCGCGGCCCCGGCCCGAGGGGCTGCAGGTCCGGGCTCGCCTTCGAGTTCCGCGCGATAGCGGGCCACGACGTCGGCCAGCCGTGCCTCCAGCAGTTGGCGCGCCGGTCCGCGATGACCGGCGGTGCGGCGTGCCAACGCGTCGAGAAAATCGAACCGCCATGGATCGAGCCGGCGCCCGCCCTGCGCCCGCCATTGCGCCAGCAAGGCCAACGCATCGTCGACGCCTCGCGGCGGGTCGACCGCGTCGCGAGTCCCTGCGCCGTCGGCAGCCTCGGCCTGGTCAGCCACCGGCCTTCCGTCCTACCGGGGCCGGCGCGCGGCGCGGCGTCGGCGCGATCTCGACGCGCCGGTTGCGGGCGCGCCCGTCTTCGTCCGCATTGGACGCCACCGGCTGCTCGGCACCGAAGGCGGCCGCGAACACGGAAGACGACGGCACGCCGGCGTCGATCAGCGAACGCGTCACCGTCAGGGCACGCTGGGCCGACAGCTCCCAGTTGTCAGCGAACTGGCGGTTGCTGCCATGCACCTGCAGGTCGTCGGTGAACCCGCTGACCATCAGCACCTCCTTGCGCTCGGCCAGGTACACGGTCAGCGGGCCGGCCAGGCTCTTGAGCAACTGCCTGCCGTCGGGCTGCAGCTGCGCCGAATTGAGCGCGAACAGCACGTTGCCGCTGATGCCGATGCGTCCGTCGGCCAGCGTGACGCGGCCGGCCGCCAGCGGGCCGGCGAGCGCCTGCTCCAGCGCCTGGCGCCGCTGCACCTCGGCCTGCCGCTGGCGTGCCTCGGCGGCCAGCCGTGCGGTCAGGTCGAACTGCATGGCGATGACGCACACCAGGATGAGCACGAACGCACCCAGCAGGCCGGCCATGAGGTCGCCGAACACCGCCCACACCGGTGCGGTGGCCTCGCCGCCGGCGTCGGAATGATCGTCCAGGGTCATCATGCGTCGCCGGTGGCCAGGCTGCGCTGCTGCTGCGCCAGGTGCTGCAGGTCCTCGACGATCTGCCGCTGCGACAGCATGCTCAGGTCGATCACCTCGCGCGCCTGCGCCACGTAGTAGGCCAGTTGCTCGTCGCTGCGCGCCATCGACTGGCCGAGCGCGGTCTCGACGCGCTGCAGTTGTGCGGCCAGCTTCTCGTTGGCCTGGCCGAACTGCTGCACCGCCTGGCCGAAGGCCTCGCCGACGCTGGCCATTTCAACCGCACTGCCGCCCACCTGCGCCGCGACGCCGGCCAGCCTGTCGGACTGCGCCTGGGCATCGTCGGCAAAACGGCTGCCCACGCGCTCGAGCAGGTCGGCCGAGGTACCGACCAGCTTGTCGATGGCTTCGCGCTGGCCGGTGCTGGCATGGTTGACGGCGTCCAGCAACGTCTGCAGGGTCTCGAGCATGCGGCCGCGCTCCTCGAGCATGGCGTTGTCGCGAACCATGCTGTCGGACAGCTTGGCACGAAGCTCGGCCACCACGTCGGCAGCGGCGCGCGGCGCCTCGGAGGCGGCCTCCACCAGGCGGCCGATTTCCGCCAGCGTGTCCTGTGCCTGTGCCTGGGCCTGGCGCGTGATGTCGGTGGCGGTGCGCTCGAGCGTCTGGCAGATGGCCTGCTGCTGGGCGCTGCCCTCCTCGGTGGCGGCCTGCCATTGCGCCTGCAGCGCGCCGGCCATGTCCTGCAGTGCCTGCGACCAGGCCGCAAGGCGTGCCTCGTCGCGCTCGGCCAGGCGCGCCTGCATGGTCTCCTGCGCTTGCGCGGCGGACCGCTGCGACGCCTGCGCATGCGCGGCCAGCATGCGCGCGTGTTCGGCGAGCGCTTCGTTCCAGCGCGTGGCCACGCCGCTGGTGGCGCGCTCGGATTGCACGGCCAGCTCCTCGAGCTGGCGCTGCACGCCTGCTTCGACCTGGGCACGCATGGAGGCCGTCTCGCGCGCCATGGCGGCCATCGCGGCTTCCACCGCCGGCTGGATCGCCTCGCCCGCGGCGCGCGCGCCATCGGCGAGGGTCTGCTGCAAGGTCCGGTCGACCGACGCGGCCAAGCCGGCGTAGGCGGCTTCGGTGCGGGCCTGGAATGCTTCCTGGCTGGCGAGCAACCGCGCGTGCGTCTCGCGCTGGGCCGCGTCGAGCACCTGGTGCAGGTCGCTTTGCTGGCGGCTGGTGCCTTCATGCAGCGCGCGCTGCTGTGCGTCGATCGATTCGAGCAGGGCGCGCTGGCGCTGCTCGAGCGCCTCGTGCGTCGCACGCTGTTGCTGGTCGATGGCCTCGTGCATCGCCCGCTGCTGGCGGTCGGCGGCTTCGCTGCCGGCGCGCTGCTGCTCCGCAATGGCTTCGCGCGTGGCGTCGAGCCGCTCGATCAATGCGGGCAGCGTCTCGGCCTGGCGCCGCAGCAGTTCGGCCGACACCTCGATGGCCGGCTGCATGGCGGCGCCAGCGGCGCGCACGCCTTCGGTCAGGCTGTCGCGCAGCGTCTGGTCCACCGCGGCGGCCAGGCCGGTGTAGGCGTTGCCGGCCTGCGCCTGGAAGCGCTCCTGCCCCGCGAGCAACTGCTGGTGCGTGGCCAGGTGCTGCTCGGTCATGGCCGCAATGCCCGCCTCCAGCCGCTGCACGAGGGCCGGCAGCGCCTCGCTCTGGCGGCGCAGCAGTTCGAACGATTCGTCGCGCCGTTGCGCCCGCGAGAAGGGACGCAGGGTGTCGGCGATCTGCGCGTCCAGCGCCTGGCCGGCCAGCAGACGCTCGCGCCGGCACATGCTCGACACCAGGCCGAGCATGGCCGAGGCAGCCACGCCGGCGATGGAGGTGCCGAAGGCCAGCCCGAGGCCGCGCACCGGCTCGGCCAGCACCGCGCGGATGGCGTCCAGGTCGCTCGCATGCTCCAGCGCCAGGCCGGTGCCGCGCAACGTGACGACCATTCCCAGGAACGTGCCCAGCATGCCCAGCAAGACCAGCAGGCCGGCCAGATACGGCGTCATGGCGGGGCCGGGCAGGCCGACACGCTCGCCCTCGATGCGCAGGCGCACCGCGTGGCGCAGCGACGGGTGCAGGCCGCCCAGCCAATCCGCCAGGCTGGCCGGCGTACGCGCCGCGCCCTCGCGCAAGGCACGGGCCAGCGTATCGGTGGCGCGGTCGAAGGCCAGCAGTTCCAGCCCGCCGAGCACGTAGAACAGCAGGATGAGCAGCGTGACCCCCAGCGCGATGGGGTTGGTGCCGATGTAGCCGGCGCCGATCCAGCACACGGTGGCCAGGCCGGCCGCGAAGACCAGTCGTTGAAGCAGTCTGTTCATGTCGTCGTTGTCTCTTGCGGGGCCACGCCGTCGGCGCGGCCCTGGCGCAGGGCTTCCACGAGCCCTTGCACCGGATGAAAGCGGATCTCCAGTTCGGCCAGCAGCAACGTGTGCATGTCCTGGCTGAAGGCGGGCAGCCAGCGGCGGCCCTCCGGAGCGACGGCGGGCGCTGCCGCCGCAGTGTTCTCTTCGGCCGGCGCCTCGGCGGCGGCGGCAGCAGCTGCCCTGGCCTCGGCATCGTCGGCGCGCTGCAGTCGCTCGAAGCGCCGCCCCAGCAACCCGGGCAGCGGCCCCAGCAGGCGCTGCTCCTGGGTGCCGAGCACGTCCTCGAGCACCGCGTCGACCGCCGCCAGCCGGGCCAGTTCGGGCGAGCGTTGCGCCATGCGCGCGCGCAGCCGTTCGCGCAGGCGTCCGATGCTCTGCCCCATCGCGTATTGGCGCGACGCATAGCGCTGGCGGCAGATGGCGGCGTCGGCGGCAGCAGCCTTGGGGTCCTGCGGTGCCACGCCGATCAAGGTCATCGCGGCGACGGCGCGCGCGTCCTCGGCGATCGCCGCCGCCAGCGTGTCGCGCACCTGCCGTGCCTCGGCGGCGTCGAGCCCGCCGGGCTCGGCGGCGACAGGCGCAGGCACCTCCGGCCGCGCATCGAGCGCGGCCGAGAACCGGACGGCATCCGTCCAGCGCAGCCACTGGCTGAGCTGTTCGGCGAAATCCTGTTGCGTATCGTTGGAGTTGGTGGCGTCAGGGCCGGCCCCCGAGCCCGCCAGCCGATGCAGCAAGCGCAGGAGTGCCGAGCCGGTGACACCCGTGCGACCTGTCACTTGCACCCTGCCGGCGTTTTCAAAGAACCCGGCAGTCTATCCGATGGGTGTATCCGGACCTGTAACGCGCGGCCCGGGCAACTCAGCCCAGCGCCCGCACCCGCCGCGCCAGATCATCGATGCCCGCGTCGTCCAGCGCCGGCGCGTCGACCGGCTGGCGCCGTGCCCAGGCGGCGAAATGACGTGCCTGCGACCGCTCGTAGAGCGGGTCGTAGTGCTCGGCCATGAGTTCGGCCAGCAGCGGCTCGAACGTGCCCGCCGTGGCCCACGCCTGCCAGCGCTGCACGGTTTCCTTGCCCTGGTGCTCCTTCAGGGGCGCCAGCTGGTTGCACAGCAGCTCGCGGTCCTCGGTCAGGTAGCCGTAGTCGCGCAGCAGGTAGGCCAGCCGCACCGGCAGCGTCGCCCGCAGCTCGATCAGGCGCGGCGCGGCGCGCAGCTGCGCCACCAGCGGCAGCGGCAGCGCGAGCCGGCCGATGCGGGCGCTCTCGGCCTCGACGTACACGGGCTGCGCCAGGTCGAACCTCTCGAGCTCGGCGGCCAGGCAGGTGTCGAAGTGCTTCTGCGCCGGCTGCGGCTGCCCCGGCACGCCGCCCAGCAGCGAGCCCTTGTGGCTCGCCAGCGCCTCGAGGTCGAGCACCTGCGCGCCCTGGGCGGCCAGCGCCTGCAGCACGCGCGTCTTGGCGCTGCCGGTGGCGCCGCAGACGACGCGCAGGTCCAGCTTCGGGCACAGCGCATCCAGGCGCTCGACCACGTGCCTGCGGTAGGCCTTGTAGCCGCCGGCCAGTTGCTGCGCGTCCCAGCCGACCAGGCGCATCACCGTGACCAGCGAGCCGCTGCGCATGCCCCCGCGCCAGCAGTACACCAGCGGACGCCAGTGCGCCGGCCGGTCCGCGAACTGCTCGCGCAGGTGGCGCGCGATGTTCTGCGCCACCATGGCCGCGCCGACGCGCCGCGCCTCGAAGGCGCCGGTCTGCACGTACAGGGTGCCGACGATGCGCCGCTGCTCGTCGTCGAGCGACGGGCAGTTGATGGCGCCGGGAATGTGGTCGAGCGCGAATTCGGCGGGCGAACGCGCATCGATGATGGTGTCGAAGCCGCCCATGTCGGCCACGCGCACAGGCACGTTGTGACTCATCGGCCACCCTCCGCGCGGCGGGCAGGCACAATCATCGGCCTGCCCGGCCGCTGCCGGGCCTTCCCTGGATCCTTGACGACGATGACGGAACGAATCGCGCTCACTTCTTTCTCTCATGGCGGAGGCTGCGGCTGCAAGATCGCGCCGGGCCTGCTCGCGGAGATTCTGGCACGCGCCCCGCAGGGCATCGTGCCGCCCGAATTGCTGGTCGGCACCGAGACCGCGGACGATGCCGCCGTCTACCGGCTCAACGACACGCAGGCCCTGGTGGCCACGACGGATTTCTTCACCCCGATCGTGGACGACCCGTACGACTTCGGCCGCATTGCCGCGACCAATGCGCTGTCGGACATCTACGCCATGGGCGGCACGCCGATCATGGCGCTGGCGCTGGTCGGCATGCCGATCGCGCAGCTGCCGCCCGAGGTGATCGGCCGGGTACTCGAGGGCGGCGCCAGCGTGTGCCGCGACGCGGGCATCCCGATCGCGGGCGGCCACAGCATCGACGTGCTCGAGCCCATCTACGGCCTGGTCGGGCTGGGCCTGGTGCACCCGCAGCGGCTGCGCCGCAACTCCGATGCGCGCGACGGCGACGTGCTGGTGCTGGGCAAGCCGCTCGGCGTGGGCATCCTGTCGGCCGCACTCAAGAAGGGACTGCTCGACGACGAGGGTTATGCGCAGATGCTGCGCCACACCACGCAGCTCAACCGTGTCGGCACGCAGCTCGCGTCGCTCGATGGCGTGCACGCCATGACCGACGTGACCGGCTTCGGCCTGGCTGGCCACCTGCTGGAGATGTGCCGCGGCGCCGGCCTGGGCGCCGAGGTAAACCTGGCCAGCCTGCCGCTGATCGAGGTGGCGGCGCGCTTCGCCGCCGAAGGCATTGCCACCGGTGCGTCGGGCCGCAACTGGACGGGCTACGGCGCCGAGGTGGACTGGCCGTCCGGCGCGCCGCAGTGGCAGCACGCAATGGTCTCGGATCCGCAGACCAGCGGCGGACTGCTGGTCAGCTGTACCGCCGCGGCGGCCGACGCGGTGCTGGCTGCGTTCCGGCAAGCCGGCTTCGACCAGGCTTGCGTGGTCGGCCGCATGGCGCCGGCCGGCGCCGGCCCGCGCCTGCGCTTCACGCAGGACTGAAGAAGGCCGCGCGGCCGGCGGCCGCGGCGGCGTTACCGCTTGGCCGCCTGCGCGGCGTCCCCGGCCACGATCTGCGCGCGGAAAGCCCTGAGCCGCGACTTCAGGCGGCGCTCGTTGACGAGGCCGACGCGCACCATGATCTTCTGGCCGGCGGACATCGATTCGAGTCGCGGGTCGGCAAACTCGTAGTGCGCCCACGGCCGGGACATGGGCGTGTCGCTCTTGACCTCGACACGCGTCAGGCGCACCGGCTCGGCCGGCTCGGGGGCCGCGAGCAGGTGGTCGATGACAGCCACGAGGCGGTCGTTGAAGTAGCGGTCGCCGTAGCCCAGTTCCTCGTAAGCCTCCTGAAACAGCGGGTAGAGCCTGAAGTAGATGCTCGCGGCGGTGGCCGGGTCGACCTGCTCGGCCAGCAGCACCATCGGCGTGTAGCGCGCGGCGTTGTCCGCGGCGATCGCCTGCGCCTCGCCTTCGCCGCTGACCATGAACTGCGGCGACGTGGTCTGCACCGGCCACACGCGCGATGGTGCGTATTCGCGCGGCAGGTTGTCGACGGTGGCCACGAAGCGGCGCACGAACCCGTCCATCGCGAGCATGCTGCCGGCCTTCTTGCCGACCAGGTTGTTGACGGCCGAATTGACCTTGGAATCGGATTCGCCCAGCGGCGGCAGGTTCGGGTCGGGCGGTGTCTGGATGGGGTGCGTCGGCGGCGTGCCGGCGCGTTGCTGGCCCGGCAGCGGCATGTCGGACGGCGGCGTTGCCTCCTGCTGCGGTTCGCTCGGCTGGTCCTCCGGTGGTGCCGGCAGGCTGGAGGAAGACTGCTGCTCCTGGGCCGGCGGCGTCAAGCCGGGAATGTGCAGGTCGGGCCAGCGCCACCAGAGGAAGGCGCCGATGAGCAGCAGGAGAATGAGGATCACGTAGATCCAGGGCGAGGATTCGCGTTGCGATCGTCGCGGTCGGTTGTCGCGTTCGGGCATGGGCCGATCCTATCGTTTGCTGCGGCGGGGTGACATCGGGACGAACGCGGTCGGGTAACTCGCCGTGACAGCGGAAGGTGCGCCGGCGCGGCGCGCGCGCCTGGCCGGCCGGGGCGCGTTCAGCGCCAGCCGGCGGCCAGTTCGCGCGTGATCTGCTGCGCCGGGACAGGCTTGCAGCCGGCGGCATTCTGGCCCGACCACAAGGGGGAGAAATCGCCGCTGCCCCGGGCCTCGGCGGCAGCGCGCAGCGGCGCCACGGCGGCTGTGGCCAGCGGAAATTCGGGCGGCGCCTCGCTCATCGGACCGAGCTCGCGCATGAACCGGTTGACGATGCCGCGCGCCGGCCGGCCGGTGAACAGCCGGGTCAGGGCGGTGTGACGGGCCGCCTCGCTTGCCAGCGCAGCGCGGTGGGCCGCGCTGATGGTCGATTCGGGGCACAGCAGGTAGGCGGTGCCCGCCTGGACGCCGGCGGCGCCAAGCGCCAGTGCGGCGGCGACGCCGTTCGCGTCGGCGATCCCGCCGGCGGCGATCACCGGCTTGTCGATGACGCGCACGATCTGCGGCAGCAGCGCCAGCGTTCCCATCTGCTCGGTCAGGTCGTGCGACAGGAAATGGCCGCGGTGCCCGCCGGCCTCCAGGCCCTGCGCGATGACCGCGTCGACGCCTCGATCGGCCAGCCAGCGCGCCTCGGCCACCGTGGTCGCCGAGGCCAGCACCTTGGCGCCCCAGCCACGCACCCGATCGAGCAGCGCGGGAACAGGCAGGCCGAAATGGAAGCTCACCACCGGCGGGCGGAACTCGGCCAGCAGATCGGCCACTTGCTCGCTGAAGGGCAGCCGGCCGGCGCCGGTGCCGATGCCGGCTGGATCGATGCCGAACTCGGCGTAGTACGGCGCCAGCGCCTCGCGCCAGCGCGCCTCGTGCGACGCTTCGGGCACCGGCGGTACGTGGCAGAAGAAGTTGACGTTGAACGGCTTGTCGGTGGCCGTGCGAATGGCCTGCAGCTCGCGGCGCAGGGCATCGGGCGCGAGCATGGCGCAAGGCAGCGAGCCGAGCGCCCCGGCTGCGCTGACGGCGATCGCCATGGCGCTGCCCTGCGCACCGGCCATCGGGGCCTGGATCAGCGGAAGCTCGATGCCCAGCAGTTCGCGAAGCGTATCGGGTGCCGTCATGCCCGCCCTCATGCCTCGGCGGTGGTGCGCGGCGCCATGCCGGCAATCTGCCGCAGTGCGCGCTCGAATACTTCCACGGGCTGGCCGCCCGAGACAAGGTGCTCGCTGTTGAAGATGATGGCGGGCACCGAATGGATGCCGGCGCCCGTGTACATGCGTTCGCGCTCGCGCGTCTCGGCCGCGAACTCGTCGCCCGCCAGGATCTCGCGTGCGCGTGCAGTGTCCAGGCCGGCCTCGCCCGCCAGGCGCACCAGCAGGTCGTGGTCGGACGGGTTCAGGCCATCGCTGAAATAGGCCTTGAACAACGCTTTCTTGAGCGCGTACTGCTTCTCGAGACCCATCATCTGCGCCCAGTGCAGCAGTCGGTGCGCATCGAACGTGTTCCATACGCGCTTTCGGCGCGCCAGGTCGAAGTCGAAGCCCACGGTCGCGCCGCGCTGGCGCAGGTGCTCGCCATTGGCGCGCACCTGGTCCTCGCTGATGCCGTACTTCTCAGTCAGGTGCTCGATCGAGTCCTGGCCCTCGGCCGGCATGTCGGGATTGAGCTCGAACGGCTGGAAGTGCAGCTCGGCGCGAATGTCCGGCGCCACGCGCGCCAGCGCCTGCTCCAGCGCGCCCAGCCCGACGGCGCACCAGGGGCAGGAGACGTCGGACACGAAATCGATGCGAAGGGTGGTGGCAGTGCTCATGCGCGCATTGTCCACCCGGCGGGCGAAGAACCCAGGGGCGGCGCGGTTACTCCTTCGTCGACATCGGCGCATGCACGAAAGGGGGCGATCTACAATTTCATCAACCAGTTGGTTGAATTTGGAGAACAGCCATGAGCAGCAGGAAGGCGGCGCCGCCGGCCCCCCGGCGCGACCCGGCGGCGACGCGAGACGCGCTGATCGCCGCGGCGACCGCAGAATTCGCCCGCATGGGATTCGCCGGCGCGCGGGTCGACGAGATCGCCGCATCGGCCGGGGTCAACAAGCAGCTCGTGTACTACCACTACGGCAGCAAGGACGGGCTGTACCAGGCCGTGCTCGAGGCGGTCTACGGCGCGCTGCGCGAGAAGGAACGGGCGCTCTCGCTGGAAGACCTTCCACCGGCGCAGGCCATGGCGCAGCTTGTCGGGTTTTCGTTCGACTACCTGAGCGCGCACCCGGAGTTCATCTCGCTGCTCAGCGACGAGAACCGCCAGCTGGGCCAGCACGTGGCCAGTTCCCAGCCCGTGCGCCGGATGCACACCCCGTTCGTCGAGATGATCGATCGCACCTTGCAGCGCGGCGTGGCGGCAGGGGTGTTCCGGCCGGACTACGACGCGGTCAACCTGTACATCTCGATGGCCGGCATCTCGTACTTCTACTTCTCGAACCGGCACACCCTCTCCGTCATCTTCGGCAAGCGGCTGGATGCGAAGGTTGCGCTGGCGCAGCGCCGCCGCCATGTCGTCGAGTTCACCCTCAACGCCCTGCGGCCGGACTGACGCGCCACCCTCCTGCCGCTACTTTTCAACCAGTTGGTTGACATGTCGCCGCCGCGTTTCTATCATGCCTCCCAGCAGGCAGCGGCAGGCGCACGCGGGTGTGCGGCGCAAGGCCACCGGCGCCCATCCTGACGCTGCAGCCGTTCGAAACCCAACAGGCGAGACTGCCATGACATCCTCCGCGCGCACCCAGGCCGCCACCGTCCTGGACGACCTGCCCTTCCCCGAGCGCTTCGAGTCCGAGGCGCAGCTGGACGCCTACCTGGCCACGCCCACGCGGGCGCTGGTGCGCGACCTCGCCGGACTGGACGGCGACCTCCTGGTCCTCGGCGCCGCCGGCAAGATGGGCCCCACCCTGGCGCGGCTGGCGCGCAACGCCATGCCGGCCGGCCGACGCGTGATCGCGGTGGCCCGCTTTTCGGAGCCCGGCGTGCGCGAAGGGCTGGACGCGCAGGGCATCGAGACCATCGCCTGCGACCTCCTCGACCGCGACGCACTGGCCCGGCTGCCGCAGTGCCCCAACGTCGTGTTCATGGCCGGCCACAAGTTCGGCGCCGGCGGCAACCTGCCGCTCACCTGGGCCATGAATACGCACGTGCCCGCGCTGGTGGCCGAGACGTTCCGGCAATCGCGCATCGTCGCCTTTTCCACCGCCTGCGTGTATCCGTTCGTTCCGGTCACGAGCCAGGGCGCCAGCGAGGACGACCTGCTGGCTCCGCCCGGCGAATACGCCAACTCGTGCGTGGGCCGCGAGCGCATGTTCGAGCATTTCTCCCAACGCTACGGCACGCCCGGCCGGCTGTTCCGCCTGAGCTACGCGATCGACCTGCGCTACGGCGTGCTGGCGGACGTGGCGCTGAAGGTGCATCGCGGCGAACCGGTGGACGTCACCATGGGCCATGTGAACGTCATCTGGCAGGGCGATGCCAACGCGCAGGCGCTGCGCTGCCTGGCGGCCGCCACCGTGCCCACCTCGCCCATCAACGTCAGCGGCCCCGAGACGACCTCCATCCGCTGGCTGGCGCAGGAGTTCGGCCGCCTGTTCGGCAAGACGCCCAACATCACCGGACAGGAGGCGCCGACCGCCTGGCTGATGAACACCGGCGAAGCCGAGCGCCTGTTCGGCTATCCGCACGTGCCGCTCAAGCGCCTGGTCGGCTGGGTGGCGGACTGGATCGCGCGCGAACAGCGCCTCTACGGCAAGCCGACCAAGTTCGAAAACCGCGACGGCAAGTACTGAAAAACGCGGCCAGTCCGCAGCTGCACCCCAGGAGTCCTCCATGCCCTTGAACCGATTCGACCTGCCCCGGGAAGTGCTGAGCCTCCTGGCCGACGGCGCCGTCATTCCTGCACATCCGCTGGCGCTGGACGCCAACCGGCGCCTCGACCGCCGGCGCCAGCGCGCCCTCACCCGCTACTACGTCGACGCGGGTGCCGGCGGCCTGGCGGTGGGCGTGCACACCACGCAGTTCGCCATCCGCGAACATGGTCTGTACGAGACCGTGCTGGCCAGCGCCATGGAAGACCGGCTGGCATGGAGCGATCGACCGATGGTCATGATTGCCGGCCTGTGCGGCTCCACCGCCCAGGCCGTCGGCGAGGCGCGCACGGCCGCGGCGCTGGGCTACCACGCCGGCCTGCTCAGCCTGGCCGCGCTCGCCGCGGCGCCGGAGGACGAACTCGTCGCCCATTGCAAGGCCGTGTCGCGCGAGATCCCGATCGTCGGCTTCTATCTGCAGACCGCCGTCGGCGGGCCGGTACTGTCGAGCGACTTCTGGCGCCGCTTCGCGCAGATCCCGAATGCACTGGCGATCAAGGTGGCGCCGTTCAACCGCTACCGCACGCTGGACGTGGTGCGGGGCCTGGTCGATGCCGGCGCGGAAGAGCGTGTCTTTCTCTACACCGGCAACGACGATCACATCGTGCTGGACCTCGCGCTGCCCTTTGTCGCCATGCGCGACGGCGCGCCCGTGACGGTGCGGTTTCGCGGCGGGCTGCTGGGCCACTGGTCGGTATGGACGGCGCAGGCGGTGGCGCAACTGGCGCGCATCAAGGCCGTGCTGACCCAGGGCGGCGGCAGCCTGCCGCCCGAACTGCTGGCGCTGGACGCACGCGTGACCGACTGCAACTCCGCGTTCTTCGACGTGGCGAACAACTTTCACGGCTGCATCGCCGGCTGCCACGAGGTGCTGCGCCGGCAGGGCCTGCTCGAAGGCATCTGGTGCCTGGACCCGGCCGAAGGCCTGGGCCCCGGACAGGCAGCGCAGATCGATCGCGTCTACCGCCAGCACGCCGACCTGAGCGACGACGCCTTCGTGCGCGAGAACCTGCAGCGCTGGCTGTCCTGAGGCGCGCCTGCGGCAAGCCGCCGCAGCGCGCGCCGGCTACACCGACACCAGGAAGTCGCGCAGCGCCCGCGCGAACTCGCCGGGCCGCTCCACCGCGCTGATGTGCGCCGCGTCGACGGTGACCAGGCGCGCGCCGGATATGGCCTGCGCAATCTGCTCGGACATCGCCGGCGGCGTGGCCTCGTCCCGGGCGCCGGCGATCACCAGCGTCGGCGTGCGGATGGCGCGGTTGCTCTCGCGAAAATCGATGGCGGCCACGCCTTCGCAGGCCGCGATGTAGCTGTCGGCATCGTTGCGCAGCAGCGTCTCGCGAAGCCGTCCGGCAGCGGCCGCGCCTTCCGGGGTCGCGACGAACTCGGGCGTGAGCCAGCGCGCCACGGCGCCATCGGCCACCGCCGCCACGCCTTGTGCCCGCACGGTGGCCACGCGCGCCTGCCACGGCGCCTGGTCGGGATAGTGCGCGCTCGAGTTGGCGATGACCACGCTGGCGAGCAGCTCGGGCCGCAGCACCGCCAGGGCCTGCGCGGTCATGCCGCCCATCGACAGGCCGACGAAATGAACCGGCTGGCCACCGGCCTCCTGCGCGATCAGGTCGGCCGCGTCCTGCGCCAGCATCTGCATGGTCATGGGACCGGGCACGCGCTCGGAGCCGCCGTGGTTGCGGTGGTCGTAGCGGATCACGGTATGGCTGGCGGCAAGCAGCGGCGCCACGTCATCCCACATGTGCAGGTCGCAGCCCAGCGCGTGGCTGAGCACGACGACGGGGCCCTGCCCTTCGCGAACGGCGTTCAATCGGGTCATGTTGTTGCTTCCTTGTGGACGGGTTGAAGGGTGGGCAGCCATGCGAAGGCGATGAGCACCAGCACGGCGCCGGCGATCAGCATCGGCATCACCATCGGCCAGGCGCCGTGGCTGTAGTTTGCATCGACGAACCGGGCGGCGATCTGGCCGGTGCAGAAGGCCACCGCCATCATCGCGAAGCCGGACCAGGAGACGGCGCGGCCGGCCAGTTGCGGCAGGTCGCCCACGGCGCCGGCCTGGCCGCATGGCTGGTGGATGCCGTGCCCCATGCAGTACACGGCGTGCCCCAGCAGCAGCGGCCAGGGGCTGGCCGGCAGCAGCGCGCACCCGAGCGCCTGGATCGTCGCACCGCTGATGCTCAGCAGTGCGCCGATGCGCACCGTGCGCAGCGGACCGTGACTGCGCAGCAGCCTGCGGCACAGCGTGGTGCTGCAGATGTAGATGGCCGAGCCGCCCGCCGGAATCCAGCCGTACAGCGCTGGCGAGAAGCCCAGGTAGCCGATGTAGACCATCGGCGACAACAGCAGGAAGCAGAACAGCCCGCCGTAGGTGGCCGCCGCCAGGCTCGACCAGACGCGAAAGCTGCGGCTGGCGAACACCTCGCGCAGGCCGCCGCGCGGCGCCGGCTGCGCCGGTTCGCGCACGGCGCGCGTCTCCCCGAAGGAATGCCAGCACAGCGCCAGGAGCGCGCTGGCGTACACCGCCATCATCGCCAGCACCCAGCGCCAGCCGACCCACTGCACGATGGCCGCCCCCAGGATCGGCGCGACCAGCGCGACCACGCCCAGGCCGGTGAGCCCGCGCGCCATCACGTGCGGGCCTTCGTGCGCCGGGAACAGGTCGCGCACGGCGGCACGGGCGCACACCAGAATGGCGGCCATGGCCGCGCCCTGCAGCGCGCGCACGCCGGCAAGCACCTCGACGTTCGGCGCGAGCGCGCCGCCGAGCGCCGCGAGCACGTAGAGCGACAGGCCGCCGAGCAGCACCGGGCGCCGGCCGATGCGGTCGGCCAGCAGGCCGATCGGGATCTGCGCGATGCCGAAAGCCAGCACGAACATGGTCAGGCTGGTGCTGGCCGAGCCGAGGTCGTTGGCGATCTCCGGCAGGGCCGGCAGGTAGCTGTCGGTGGCCACCGGTTGCGCCGCCAGCAGCAGCGGCAGCAGCCAGACGAAATCGATGGTCCCCGGCCGCGTCACGGCGCCGGATCCAGCAGGCCTTTTTCCTTGAGTACGGCGGCCGCCAGGCCGAAGGCATGGTTGGCAGCGGGCACGCCAACGTAGATGGCCGACATCATGATCACTTCCTTGATGTCGTCCGGGGTCAGCCGCGATTCGGGCGGACCGTCGAGCGCGGCGCGCACGTGCATGACGAATTCCTCGAAGGCCTTCACCCCGAGGAGCATGGACAGCACCATGAAGCGGCGCGTCTTGTCCCCCAGCGCCGGGCGGCCCCAGATGTCGTTCCAGGCATGGCGGGTGATGAGTTCCTGGAACTCGCTGTTGAAGCTGTTGCGGTTGGCCAGCGAGCGGTCGACCCAGGCGTCGCCCAGCACGCGGCGGCGGTTGACCATGCCCGATTCGTAGTCGCCGGCGGGCGGGGCCTTGTTCTCGTCGCTCATTGCGCGGTGTCTTTCTTGGATGGCTTGAAGTTGTCGGATGCCTGCCGGCGCAACGCCTGCACCTGGGCCAGGGCCTGCTCGCCGGCGGCCTGGGCCAGGGCCGGGTCGAACCATTCGTTGGCGGCCTGCGCGGGCAATTCGGCGCGCAGGTGGTCGATGTTGGCACGCATCCGCGCCGCGTTCACGACCAGGCCCGGCAAGGCCCCCGCGAGCGCCCGGACACTGCCGTGCGCGCTGGCGAGCAGGCCGGGCCACTCGGCCAGTTCGGCCTGCCACGGGCCGAGCGCGCGCTCGTGCACCTGCGGCATGGCGGCCAGCAAGGCGGCGACCCGCTGCGGCGCCCGCTGCGCCGCGGCCAGCGCCACCATCGAGGCGACCGGATTGCGCTTGTGCGGCATCGCCGACGAACCGCCGCGCCCGGGCTCCGTGGGTTCGGCCAGTTCGCCGACCTCGTACTGGCCCATCAGCGCGATGTCGGCCGCGATCTTGCCCAGGCTGCCCACGAGAAGCCCCAGCTGGCAGCCCAGCGCCACCCATTCGTCGCGCTGCGTGTGCCAGGTGGCGCCGCCGTCGCGCAGGCCGAGTGCGCGCGCCAGGTTGCTGCGCACCGCATCGCCCTGCCCTTTCATCTGCGCCAGCGTGCCGACGGCGCCGCCCAGCTGAACCTGCAGCGCCTGAGCCGCGGCCGCGGCGATGCGCCCCTGTGCCCGCACCAGCGGCGCGGCCCACCCGGCGCACTTGAAACCGAAGCTGGTGACCGAGGCCGGCTGCATCAGCGTGCGCGCCAGCACCGGCGTGTGCGCATGCTGCGGCGCCAGCGCCAGCAATGCGTCGATGGCGCGTTGCAGGTCCGCCTCGATCAACGCCAGCGCCTCGCGCGTGACGAGCACGGTGGCGCTGTCGATCACGTCCTGGCTGGTGCTGCCCAGGTGGACGTAAGGCAGCGCGTCGGGCTGCTGCAACTGCACGACTTCCTTGAGCCGCTTGACCAGCGGAATGGCCACGCTGCCGGCACGCCCGCTCTCGCGCACCAGGGCTGGCACGTCGAACAGCTCGACGCGGCAGCAGGCCTCGATGCCTTGCGCGGCGACGTCGGGAATGAGGGCGGCTTGCGCCTGTGCGCGGGCCAGCGCCGCCTCGAACCGCAGCATGGCCGCCACGAAACGCGCGTCACCCAGCACGTCCAGCATGTCGGGAGTGGAGAGGAAGCCTTCGAAGATGCTCATGGTTCAGTCGGCCAGGACGGTCTCGATCTCGGTCTTCACTTCGGTCATGAGCTTGTGCACCGGGCATTTGCCGGCGACCCGCAGCAGCTCGGCGCGTTGCGCCTCGGTCAACGGGCCTTGCAGATGCAGCGTGGCCTTCATGCGATAGACGCCCTGCCGTTCCTCGCTGTTGTCGCTTTCCACCTCGACCTCGACGCCTTCGAGCGGCATCTTGCGCCGACGTGCATAGATGATCGCGGTCAGCGCCTTGCATGCGCCCAGCGCGCTGTCGTACAGGTCGTGCGCGCCCGGACCTTCGTCGCCGCCGCCATCGGCCACGGAGGCGTCGACGGTGAGATGGTGCCGGCCTGCGGTGACGGTCTGCCGGGTGCCGCCCGGCTCGTCGGTTCGCACTGAGATCTTCATGATTTTCCTTTTCGTTGCCGCGGCGGGCCGCATGCGCCCCGTCCGGATTGCGCCGCATCTTACTTTTCGGCGCCCGGCCCGGCGGCGCTGTCGGGTACGCGACGCACGGGGCCGGCGCGTGGCATGCGTCATGCATGATCCGGGTGCATGAGCCTGCCCACAGAAAATACCCTGGACGAACGCGACGGCCGCTACCTGCGCAAGGCCATCGTCTGGTCGCACGCCGGACGGCGACGCGGCAACCGCCCCTTCGGCGCCGTGATCGTCTCCAGCGACGGCGAAATACTCGCCGAAGCCTGCTGCGACTCGGCGGAGACCGGCGACTGCACCGGCCACGCCGAAGTCAACGCGATCCGCCGGCTCGCCGGGCGCGGCCTGTCGCGCGACGAACTGGCGCAAGCCACCCTCTACTCATCCTCCGAGCCCTGCGTGATGTGCGCCGGCGCGATCTTCTGGTCGGCCATCGGCCGGGTGGTGTTCGGCATCGACGCGGGTCGCCTGCGCGCCTTCCGGGGCGAGCATGCCGACCAGCGCGACGCCGAGCTGTCCTGCCGCGACGTGTTCCGCGCCTCGCCCAACCCCATCGAGTGCATCGGCCCGGCGCTGATCGACGAGGCGTCGGCCGCCCACATGGGCGCCTGGAAAGACTGATGGGCTGGCATGCCCGGCTGTCGCTCGACTACAGCCTCGACGCCGAGCGGCAGCGCACGATCGCCCGCCATCGCCACAGCGGCCCGCTGCGGGTGCTGCAGAGCCTCTACCCGGAAGGCGACGCGGTCTGCCACAACGTGCTGATCCATCCGCCGGGGGGCCTGGTCGGCGGCGACGTGCTGGACATCGACCTGCAGGCCGGCTCCGGCAGCCACGGCCTGGTGACCACGCCCGGCGCCAGCCGCTTCTACCGCAGCGAAGGCGAGCCGGCGGTGCAGCGCACGCGGCTGCGCCTGGCGCCCGGCGCCCGGCTCGAATGGCTGCCGCTGGAGGCCATCTGCTACAGCGCCTGCCGGGCGGGCAACCATCTTCGAATCGAGGCCGATCCAGGCGCCGAACTGATCGGCTGGGACGTGGTCGCGCTCGGCCTGCCGGGCGCCAGCCAGCCGTTCGCTGCGGGCAGCCTGCAGCAGCACGTCGAGGTGCCCGGCGTGTGGCTCGAGCGCGGGCGCATCGACGCGGGCGACAAGCGGCTGCTCGACGGCCCGCTCGGCCTCGGGGGCCATCGCTGCATGGCTTCGCTGTTCCTGGTGAGCGGCTCGCCGCTGCCGCGCGCGCGGCGCGAAGCGGCGCTGGACGCGGCCAGGGCGCAATGCGAGGCCAGCGCGCTGGCCGGCAGCAGTGGCGTCACCAGCACGCACGCCCAGGTCGTGGTCGTGCGCGTGCTGGCGCCGCTGGTGGAGCCGGCCATGGCGCTGCTGCGCCAGATCTGGCAGGCCTGGCGCGTCCAACTCTGGCAGATGCCGCCGACGCTGCCGCGCATCTGGTCGATGTAGCGGACCGACGCGCCTGTCGCGACGCGTCGCAAACCGTCACAACTTGAAAGACAACAGCGCCGGATCGGCTGACAGAATGAGGCGCGGGAATGCGAACTTCCGGCCTCATTCCTTCTCCGTCAGACCATGGCTCTCAACCCCGCAATGGATGCACTCAACGAGCGTATCGGCTTCGCCGAAATGCTCGTCATGCTCGTGCGCCAGCGCTGCGCCGATTCCGGCTCCAACCGTACTTCCCGCACCGGCCTGCACCTGCGCGTGCCGGTGGACGAGCGGCCGTCGGTGCGGCGCGGCCTGGACGCGCTGATCGAGCACGGCGTTCTGGGCACCAGCGGCGGCGACATCGGCCTGACCCTGCAAGGCCGCGCCTTCCTGGCCTACTGCAGGCGCCTGCGCGGCGAACCGCACGGGCCGGGCGACCTGAACGACCTCGACACGGTCCATCGCCTGGTAACCGCCATCGAGGACGACGAGCGCCTCGACTCCGACCAGACGCCCGACGAGGTGCGCACGCTGCCCGGTCGGCTGGAGGAACATCGCGAACGCAAGCGTTCCGGCTCGTTCCGCTTCTGGGTCATGCTGGCGGTCGTCCTCGCCGTGCTCTGCGTGGTGCTCCTGGCGCTGCCGCCGCGCTGAACGCCCGCAGCCGGTGCGCGCACGCAACGGCGCACAGGCCTACACTGTCGCGGCGCAACGCCCCGGCGGCATGCGCAACACCGCATGCAGCATCCCGGCATCGAGCATCTCCAGGATATGGCGCTCTTCGGCGGCGTCAGCGCCGAAGCGCTCGCGCTGCTGCTCGAAGGCGCCCGCACCCTGGAGCGCCCCGCCGGTGGCTTCTTCCTGCGCGAAGGCGACGTCAGCGGCGGCCTGTACCTGCTGCTCGACGGCGCGGTGGCGGTCCGCCGCCGCTGGGGCGATCGGGAGATCCTGCTGCGCCGCCTGCAGGCCGGCGACTGCTTCGGCGAGATGATGCCGCTGGACCTGAACCCACGCAGCGCCACCGTACAGGCCACGGCGCCGAGCACGGCGCTCGAGATCGGCGCCGAGCAGATGCTGCGCCTGTTCGAGCAGGGACCGCGGGAGTTCGCCCTGATCCAGATGAACATCGCGCGCGAACTCAGCCGCCGCCTGCGCCGCGTGTACGCACAACTGTTCGGCGTTACGAGCGATGCGGACCGCGCGCTGGTCGAGCGGATCTTGCAGCGCGAGAGCGACTGAACTGCCCGCGATCCGCGGCGAGCAAGTTCCGCGCGGCGGTCGGCGCGATTTCAGCCGTGGCTGTCCATCATGATGTCCGCACTGAGGCGGCGGTGGTGCCAGAACATGCCGTGGATGCGCTCGCGCAACAGGTGCAGCGCCTCGGGGCTGAGGTTGTCGAAGTGCAGCAGGAGCGCCGGCTGGGAGCCGTCGCCGGGCATGGGGTCGAGTCCGGAAGGTTCGGGAAACCCGTACTTGCCGAGAAACTGGCGGACCTCGTCGTCGGAGGTACCGGGTTCGATGTTGCCGAGCAGCAGGCGCGTCATGAAGTTCTCCTGACGTGCCACTCTCTCACCAAGCGGCACGGGCCGCAAGTCGGCGCTCAGATGGCGACGAGCTGGCGCACGCCCTGCGCCTCCATGTCCTTGCCGAGCCCGCGCGCGATCACCTCGCCGCGCTCCATGACGAGGTAGTCGTCGGCCAGCTCCTGCGCGAAATCGTAGTACTGCTCGCACAGCAGGATGGCCATGTCGCCCCGCTCGGCCAGCATGCGGATCACGCGCCCGATGTCCTTGATGATCGACGGCTGGATGCCCTCGGTCGGCTCGTCGAGGATCAGCAGGCGGGGACCGGGCGCCAGTGCACGCGCGATCGCCAACTGCTGCTGCTGGCCGCCCGACAGGTCGCCGCCGCGCCGGTGCAGCATCTGCCGCAGCACCGGGAACAGCTCGAAAAGGTGCGGCGGGATCGGCGTGCCGGCGCTGCGATAGGCCAGGCCCATGCGCAGGTTCTCCTCGACCGTCAGGCGCGCGAAGATCTCGCGGCCCTGCGGCACGAAGCCCATGCCGGCACGCGCGCGCTCGTAGGGCGTGCGCCGCTGCACCGGCTGGCCACCGAATTCGATGCTGCCGCTCCGAATCGGCACCAGGCCCATGATCGACTTGAGCAGCGTGGTCTTGCCCACGCCGTTGCGGCCCAGCAGCACGGTCACCTTGCCGGCCTGCGCCTGCAGGCTCACGTCGCGCAGGATGTGCGAGCCGCCGTAGTACTGGTGGATGTTCTTGACTTGCAGCATCTTTCGAGCGTTGCCTTCAGCGTCCCAGATAGACTTCGATCACGCGTTCGTCGGACTGCACCTCGTCGAGCGTGCCCTGCGCCAGCACCGAGCCGTCGCACAGCACGGTGACGATCTCCGAGATGGTCTTGATGAAGCTCATGTCGTGCTCGACCACCATCAGCGAATGCTGGCCCTTGAGCTTGAGGAAGAGTTCGGCCGTGCGCGCCGTCTCCTCGTCGGTCATGCCGGCCACCGGTTCGTCGAGCAGCAGCAGTTTCGGGTCCTGCATGAGCAGCATGCCGATCTCCAGCCACTGCTTCTGCCCGTGGCTGAGGTTGCCCGCCATGCGCGAGACGCTGGCGGCCAGGTGGATGGTCTCGATCACGTCGGCCAGCCGGTCGCTCTGCGCCGAGTCGAGCCGGAACAGCATCGACGACTTCACGCCCTTGTCGGTCTTGAGCGCCAGCTCCAGGTTCTCGAACACGGTCAACTGCTCGAATACCGTGGGCTTCTGGAACTTGCGCCCGATGCCCAGCTGGGCGATTTCGGACTCCTTGTGGCGCAGCAGGTCGATGGTGCTGCCGAAATAGACGCTGCCTTCGTCGGGCCGCGTCTTGCCGGTGATGATGTCCATCATCGTGGTCTTGCCGGCGCCGTTCGGGCCGATGATGCAGCGCAGCTCGCCCGGCGCGATGTCCAGGTTGAGCTTGTTGATCGCCTTGAAGCCGTCGAAGCTGACGCTCACGTCCTCCAGGTACAGGATGCGGCCGTGGGCGACGTCCACTTCGCCGGCCGTCACCGGACGGCTGAAGCCGGCCTTGCGGCCGCCCGATTCGGTCTGCGGCTGCAGTTCGGGATGCAGGTGGCGCGCGACGCGCGCGGCGCCGTCGTCCATCAGGTCGGGGGTCATGCGCGGGCTCCCTTCGCATCCTGTGCGAGCGGCGCCATGGCGCTGGGTTCGACGCCCTCCTCCGCCGCCACCGAGCGGCGCGCCGGCGCGGTCTGCGCGGCGGCCGCCGGGGGCTGCGCCTGTCCGTGCTCGGCGGCAGCGCCCGGCGAACGGCGCCTGAACAGCCGCCGGACCAGGCCCACCACGCCGTCGGGCAGGAACAGCGTCACGGCAATGAACAGCGCGCCCAGGAAGTAGAGCCAGAACTCGGGATAGGCCACGGTCAGCCAGCTCTTGGCGCCGTTGACGATGAAGGCGCCGACGATCGGTCCTACCAGCGTCGCGCGGCCGCCCACGGCGGTCCAGATGGCGATCTCGATCGACGCGGCGGCGCTCATCTCGCTCGGGTTGATGATGCCCACCTGCGGCACGTACAGCGCGCCGGCCACGCCGCACATGATGGCCGAGATGACCCAGATGGTGAGCTTGTACGGCAGCGGGTTGTAGCCCGAGAACATGACGCGCGACTCGGCATCTCGGATCGCCTGGAGCACCCGGCCGAACTTGCTGCGCACCAGCCAGCGCGAGAAGAGGAAGAAGCCCAGCAGCACCGCGCCGGTGGTGCCGAACAGCACCATGCGCATCTCCTGCGTGGCGATGGGGATGCCCAGGATGCGCTTGAAATCGGTGAAGCCGTTGTTGCCGCCGAAGCCGGTCTCGTTGCGGAAGAACAGCAGCATGGCGGCGAAGGTCAGCGCCTGCGTGATGATCGAGAAATACACGCCCTTGATGCGCGAGCGAAAGGCGAAGTAGCCGAAGACAAACGCGATCAGCCCTGGCACGGCCACGATCAGCACCAGCATGGCGATGAAGCTGTCGGACAGCATCCAGTGCCAGGGCAGCTCCTTCCAGTCGAGGAACACCATGAAGTCGGGCAGGTCGCTCTTGTAGTTGCCGTCGCGGCCGATCTGGCGCATGAGGTACATGCCCATCATGTAGCCGCCGAGCGCGAAGAACAGGCCATGCCCGAGCGACAGGATGCCGGTGTAGCCCCAGATCAGGTCCATCGCCAGGGCGCAGATGGCGTAGCACATGATCTTGCCCACCAGCGCCACCATGTAGTCGCTCATGTACAGCGGGCTGCCCGCCGGCACCCACAGGTTGAGCACCGGCACCAGCGCGCAGACCGCGACCAGCGCCGCGAGAAAGACGGTCCAGCCCTTGCCCGTGAGCAACGGGCCCTTGGAAGGAAGTTCGGTGCGTGTCATGAAATGTTGGAACTCAGGCCTCGGCACTACGGCCCTTGACGGCGAAGATGCCCTGCGGCCGCTTCTGGATGAACACGATGAGGAACACCAGCACGGCGATCTTGGCCAGCACCGCGCCGGCCCAGCCCTCGATGAACTTGTTGAGGATGCCCAGCCCGAGCGCGGCGTATACGGTGCCGGCCAGCTGCCCCACGCCGCCCATCACGACCACCATGAAGGAGTCGACGATGTAGCTCTGGCCCAGGTCCGGCCCGACGTTGCCGATCTGCGAGAGCGCGCACCCGGCCAGGCCGGCGATGCCGGAGCCCAGCGCGAAGGCGTAGGTGTCGATGCGGGCCGTGTTCACGCCCATGCAGGACGCGATCGGGCGGTTCTGCGTGACGCCGCGCACGAACAGGCCCAGCCGCGTGCGGCCGATCAGCCAGCCCATGGCCAGCAGCACGAGGGCCGCGAAGACGATGATGCAGATGCGGTTCCACGGCAGCGTCAGGTTGTTCATCAACTGCACCCCGCCGCTCATCCAGCCCGGGTTCTCCACGCCCACGTTCTGCGCGCCGAAGAATGTGCGCACCAGCTGCTGCAGCACCAGGCTGATGCCCCAGGTGGCCAGCAGCGTTTCCAGAGGCCGGCCGTAGAGGAACCGGATGACGCCGCGCTCGAGGATGGCGCCGACCAGCGCCGAGGCGCAGAAGGCCACCGGAATGGCCGCCACCAGGTAGAAGCCGAACCAGCTCTCGGGCAGGTAGCTGCGAAACAGCCCCTGCACGACGTAGGTGGCGTAGGCGCCGATCATCATCAGCTCGCCGTGCGCCATGTTGATCACGCCCATCAGGCCGTAGGTGATGGCCAGGCCCAGGGCGGCGAGCAGCAGCACCGAGCCCAGGCTGACGCCGCTGAACACGGCGGCCAGCCGCTCGCCCCAGACCAGCGATGCATCGATGCCGACGATGGCCGACTTGAGCGCCGCCTTGACCTCGGCATCGTCCTCGGACGACAGGCGTTCGTTGAGCAGCAGCTTGGTGCCGGGACTCTTGCTTTCCGACAGCAGCCTGACCGCCTGCAGCCGACGGCCCTTGTCCTGGCTGCTGATGAGCGAGGCGGCCCGCGCCATCTCGAGCCGGGCCTTCACGGCATCGCTCTTCTCCGCCGCCAGCGCCTTCTCGACCAGCGCCAGGCGCGACTCGTCAGGGTCCTTGAACAGAGCGTCTGCCGCCTCGGCACGCACCTGCTCGTCGGGGCTGGTCAGCCGCAGCGCGGCCTGCGCAGCGTCGAGTGCGCTGCGCATGTAGTTGTTGTTGACGACATCCTCGGCCGACTCGGGCACCGGCACCTCGGCGCCGCTGACCGGATCGAAGCCCTTGTCGTCTCGCATGACGATGGCCTTGTCCGCGGTGACCTTCACGGCGTCGTCGGCCACGGCCTGGATGAACGCGATCGTCTTCTCGTCCGCATCCAGCACCGCCTTGTTGAGCGCTTCCACGCGCGCCGCGGAGTCGCCGCTGGCGATGGCCAGCGCCTGTTCGCCAGTCAGCGCATGGGCATTCGCCATCACGCCCACCAGCGCGGCAAGCACCGCCCGCAGCATCCATCGCAACATCAATTCATCCTCGAAATACGCAAGTTGGGCAACCCCGCGGTGCCCCGGGGCAAGCGAAGCGAAGCCTCCTCGGGGGCCGCCGCGGAGCCGGCTTTGCCGGGCCGCAGGCGGAGGTCCTCGAGGGGGATTCGGCTACGCGAAGCGAGCAAGAGGCCGGCGGGTCACATCTTCGTCTTGCCGTCCGGCTCGTCCTTCTTCTTGTCGTTGCCTTCGATGTAGGGGCTCCACGGCTGGGCCTTGACCGGCGCCGGCGTCTTCCACACCACGCTGAACTGGCCGTCGGCCTTCACTTCGCCGATGAACACCGGCTTGTGCAGGTGGTGGTTCTTCTCGTCCATCTTCACGGTGAAGCCGTCCGGCGCCTTGAAGGTCTGGCCGGCCATGGCGGCGACGACCTTGTCGGTGTCGGTGCTCTTGGCCTTCTCGACGGCCTGCTTCCACATGTGCATGCCGATGTAGGTGGCTTCCATCGGGTCGTTGGTCAGCGGTTTGTCGGCCTGGCCGGGCAGCTTCTTGGCCTTGGCGTACTCGCTCCACTGCTTGATCCAGGCCGCGTTGGTCGGGTTCTTGATCGACATGAAGTAGTTCCAGGCGGCCAGGTGGCCCACCAGCGGCTTGGTGTCGACACCGCGCAGCTCTTCCTCGCCGACCGAGAAGGCGACCACCGGCACGTCCTTGGCCTTCAGGCCGGCGTTGCCCAGTTCCTTGTAGAAAGGCACGTTGGAGTCGCCGTTGATGGTGGAGATCACCGCGGTCTTGCCGCCCTGGCTGAACTTCTTGATGTCCGCGACGATGGTCTGGTAGTCGCTGTGGCCGAAGGGGGTGTACTTCTCGTCGATGTCCTTGTCGGCCACGCCCTTGCTCTTGAGGAAGGCGCGCAGGATCTTGTTGGTGGTGCGCGGATAGACGTAGTCGGTGCCCAGCAGCACGAACCGCTTGGCGCCGCCACCTTCCTTGCTCATCAGGTATTCCACCGCGGGAATGGCCTGCTGGTTGGGCGCGGCGCCGGTGTAGAACACGTTCTTCGACAGTTCCTCGCCCTCGTACTGCACCGGGTAGAACAGCAGGCCGTTCATTTCCTCGACCACCGGCAGCACCGATTTGCGCGACACGCTGGTCCAGCAGCCGAAGATCACCGCCACCTTGTCCTGGCCGAGCAGCTGCTTGGTCTTCTCGGCGAACAGCGGCCAGTTGGAAGCCGGATCGACCACGACGGGCTCGAGCTTCTTGCCCATCACGCCGCCCTTGGCGTTGATCTCCTCGATGGTCATCAGCGCCATGTCCTTGAGCGCCGTCTCCGAGATCGCCATCGTGCCCGAGAGCGAATGCAGGATGCCGACCTTGATGGTGTCGGCTGCATGGGCGGCGACGCCCATGGACGCCAGCGCGACCGCGGCGGTCAGCGCCTTGAGAGTGAAACGACGTTGCTGCATGTGTCCTTCTCCGTGGTTGTAAAAAAATGAACCGATGGGAAGGAGTCTGCGCACCAGCGCCTGCGCCGCAAATACGCCCCCTGGCGTACGAATCTGGTGCATGGCCGACTAGAGCATGCCGCTCCCGCGCTGCGGCGGCCGGCCGACGCTTCAGGGTGCCGCCTGGGCGCGCTCCTTGAACGCGCGCTGGGCAAAGGCCCAGATCATGGCGGTCGCGTCCGGCCCACGCGGATCGCTGAAGGGCTGGCTGCCCAGGCCGCCGCTCCATGCGTGGCCTAGCCCTTCGATCTCCGTCAGGCGCACCATCGTGCGGCCCCTGCGGCGAAAGTCGGTCACGCGCGCCGGCCAGCGCTGGCCCCGCTGCAGCGTGCGCGGCGCCAGCGGCCGGGCACCGGTCGCAGTGGCCCAGACGCTGGCCAGATGGGTCGCGTTATCGGCCACGACCACTCGGTCGTCCGTTCCGTGCAGCAGCATCAGCGGCGGCAGCGACGCGAACTGCGCGGCCGCGCCCATGGCCTTGCCCACGGCGCTCGGCAACACGGCGGGCAAGTGGCGCCCGCGCATCGCGCCCATGGCGCCGGTCGCCGAGCCGACGGCACCGGGCGCGACACCGGAATGCGCGGCCACGGCCTGAAAACGCAGCGGATGCCGCGTCGCCAGCAGCACCGCCATGCTCGCGCCGGCGGACAGCCCGGCCAGCACGATTCGGTCGCGGTCGACCGGATAGAGCATCTGCACCTGGTCTAGCGCCGCCATCAACGTGGCAGCTTCGGCCTCCGCCTTGCCCGAGCGCCGCTCGAACCAGTTCCAGCAGCCATGCGCATTGGCGATCCGGTCCTGATCCGGATAGAGCACCAGGAAGCCCTCGCGCGCGGCGAGCCGGTTCATGCGCGTGCTGGTGGCGATCGCCCGGCCGTTCTGACCACAGCCGTGCAGCATGACCACCAGCGGCACGCGTTCTAGAAACGCCAGGCGCAGCCCCGCCGGCCGGAACAGGTGATAGGTGCGCGCCCCGGCGGGCCCCAACGCCACGCCGGGCAGCCAGTCGCCCGGACCCGGCGGCGGCCCGTGCATCTTCTCGCTTGCGCGCCGGACCTGGCCGGCCAACTGCTTGCCGCCCGCCAGCGTGGCGCGCGTCAACGCCTTCAGGTTGCGCTCGTAAACCTTGGCAAGAATCGTGGCGGCGCTGGCGCCCCTGCGCCGGGTTCTACGGACCATGCGTTGTCCAGGTGAATGCCCGGGCATCGGCGAGGCCCAGGGCGCATGCGCAACATAGCAGCTTCCGCGCGCGGACCCGGTCCGGACGGTCAATTGCGCCGCGACTGTGGATGTGGACTATTGCCCGGGCCGCCATGCTGCCAGGCGCCATGCGGCATGGGCACGTCGCGCACGCCACTACCATCTGCAACGGTGAAGAACTACTACGACGTCCTCGGCGTCGATGTTTCGGCATCGGCGCACGAGGTCAAGGAGGCCTTCCGGCGTGCCGCGATGCGCTGGCACCCGGACCGGAACCGGGACAGGCCGCTGGAAGCGGATCGCCATTTCAAGGAGATCGGCGAAGCCTATGCCACGCTGTCCGATCCGGTTCGCCGCGCCCGGCATGACGACGAGCTGCTGAGCTGCGTTCCAGCACAACGCGATGCGCGCGACCCGGGCGGCGAACGCTTCGCCGCCGAACCCGCCGTGCGCGAGCAACCCCTGCATGCCAGGGGCGGGATGGGACTGATCGTGCTGATTCCCGCACTCGTGGTGGCGGTCGCACTGAGCACCGCCATCATGGCGCTGCAGCGGGTCAGGCAGGAAGCGCCACGGGAACCACCCGCCTTGCGGTCGGCCTCCGCCGCGCCGGGGCAGATGGCCACGGCCCGGCAGCATGCTGCGCCGGCTGCCGCGCCTGCACCGGACAGGGAATCGGCCATGGGCCCCGCCCCGCTGCCCGTGCCCGTGACCGCAGACGCGCCGCCGTCCGTCACGCTGCATCATGATGCAGCCACGACTGCCCGCGCGCCAGCGCCCTCGGTGCGCCCGCTTGGCATAGCGATCGCCTCCAAGGTCCGGGCGGCGCCGGCACGGGCGTCCAAAGCTGTCGCACACACGCCATCGGCGACAGGCACGACCGCCGCTGCGGCGCCGGACCTGTTCCGGCCCGAGCCCGTCGTCAGGCGCCACAGCTTCGCGCCGCCACGCACCGACGTTGCCGACAGCGCGCGCGTGCCGGCTCAGTAGACCTCCGGCACCATCATCTGTTCGGGCACCGGCTGGCGTAGGTAGTCGGGATTGCGCACGCGGGCGGGCAACTCGATCGTCGGGTGGTCCACCTCCGCATAGGGCATCTGCTGCAGCAGGTGATGGATGCAGTTCAGCCGCGCCTTCTTCTTGTCCACCGCCTGCACGACCCACCACGGCGCCTCGGGAATGTGGGTGCGCTCGAGCATGATCTCCTTGGCCTTGGTGTATTCCTCCCAGCGGCGGCGACTTTCCAGGTCCATGGGGCTGAGCTTCCATTGCTTGAGCGGATCATGGATGCGGCCGAGGAAACGCATGTGCTGCTCGTCGTCGGTGATCGAGAACCAATACTTGACGAGGCGGATGCCCGAGCGCACCAGCATGCGCTCGAACTCGGGCACGCTGCGAAAGAACTCCTCGTACTGGTCGTCGGTGCAGAAGCCCATCACGCGCTCGACGCCTGCGCGGTTGTACCAGCTGCGATCGAACAGCACCATCTCGCCGGCCGCGGGCAGGTGCGCCACGTAGCGCTGGAAATACCACTGCGTCCGCTCCCGGTCGTTCGGCGCCGGCAACGCGGCGACCCGCACCACGCGAGGGTTGAGCCGCTGCGTGATGCGCTTGATCACGCCGCCCTTGCCGGCCGCGTCGCGCCCCTCGAACAGGATGACCACGCGCTCGCCGGTGCTCTGCACCCAGTCCTGGAGCTTGACGAGTTCGCCCTGCAGGCGGAACAGCTCGCGGAAATAGGTGCGGCGCGCAGCCTTGTCCTCCCCACCGATCACCTGGCCTTCGGCGTCGAACTCACGGTCCTCGAATTCCAGTTCGAGTTCTTCGTCGTAGCTGTCGATCAGGTCGTGCGCAATGCGCTCAAGTACGTCTGGGCGGTCGGTCGGCAGGCTCGGGAGGGTCATGGCGGGCAATCCGGCGTAGGCGGCGTGGCAATGGCGGTGGTGCCATCATGTTTCAATGCCGTGACCCGTCCGTGACAGGGCGTGTCGCCGCTGCGTGTCGGACGGCGGGTGCCGAATCCGCCGCACAATCGGACGCCATGAGCAAGATCACGATCTACCACAACCCGGCCTGCAGCAACTCCCGGGGCGCGCTGGCGCTGCTGCGCGAACGCGGCTTCGAGCCGCAGGTCGTCGAGTACCTCGCGACGCCGCCGGACCGGCAGACGCTGGTGTCGCTGGTCAAGGGCACCGGCCTGCCGGTGCGCGCGCTGATGCGCAGCAAGGAGGCCGCGTTCGAGGCGGCGGGCCTGGCGGATCCGAGCCTCAGCGACGACCAGTTGATCGACGCCATGCTCGCGCACCCGATCCTGATCAACCGGCCGATCGTGGTGACGCCGCTGGGCACGCGCCTTTGCCGACCGCCCCAGACGCTGCTCGAGATCCTGCCGGACCCGGCGCCTGCCGCCTAGGCAGGCAACCGCTTCAGAGGAACGACGCCTCGGGCGGCGCGGCGCTGGCCTTGGCGCCCACATCGCCGCACTGGGCGCGGTGCCGCAGCGCATGCTCCATCACCACCAATGCGAGCATTGCCTCGGCGATGGGGGTGGCGCGGATGCCCACGCACGGGTCGTGGCGCCCCTTGGTGACCACCTCGACCGGATTGCCGTCGATGTCGATCGACTGGCGCGGCGTGATGATGGAACTGGTCGGCTTGATGGCCAGGCTCACTTCGAGGTCCTGCCCGCTACTGATGCCGCCGAGCACGCCACCGGCGTTGTTGCTGGCGAAGCCGGACGGCGTCATCGAGTCGCCGTGGGTGCTGCCGCGCTGCGCCACGCTGGCGAAACCGGCGCCGATCTCGACTCCCTTGACGGCGTTGATGCCCATCATCGCGTGCGCGATGTCGGCGTCCAGCCGGTCGAACAGCGGCTCGCCCAGCCCCGCCGGCACCTTCTGCGCGGTGACCCGCAGGCGTGCGCCGCAGGAGTCGCCGGACTTGCGCAGCGCATCCATGTAGGCCTCCAGTGCGGACACGTCGGCCACCGGGGCGAAGAACGGGTTGTTCGGCACGTGGTCCCAGCTTTCGAAGGCGATCGGCATGTCGCCGATCTGCGTCATGCACCCGCGGAACTGCATGCCGAAACGCTCGGCGAGCCATTTCTTGGCGACGGCACCGGCGGCGACCATGGGCGCGGTCAGCCGCGCGGACGAACGGCCGCCGCCGCGCGGGTCGCGGATGCCGTACTTCGTCCAATAGGTGTAATCCGCGTGGCCCGGCCGGAACTGGCGGGCAATCGCGCCGTAGTCCTTGCTGCGCTGGTCGGTGTTTTGGATCAGCAGCGCGATGGGCGTGCCGGTGGTGCGCCCCTCGTACACGCCGCTCAGGATCTGCACCTGGTCGGCCTCGTTGCGCTGGGTGACGTGGCGGCTGGTGCCCGGGCGCCGGCGGTCCAGGTCGGGCTGGATGTCCGCCTCGGACAGCGCCATGCCCGGCGGGCAGCCGTCGATGACGCAGCCGATCGCCGGTCCGTGCGACTCGCCGAAGTTCGTCACCGCGAAAAGAGTACCCAATGTGTTGCCGCTCATGGGCGGGATTATCGCGTCTGCCGAATGGCGTATGGACGCAGCGCGACCCGCGTCGTAGCGTACGTGCTGTTACAGGACATACAAAATGCAGCCGCACCTCGAGATCCGCCATGTCGCAACCGACGTCTTCACCTACAGCGTGCACGCCGGCCGGGGACCGGCCTCGTGGATCGAGGATCCGATGGATTCGCTGGCGCGGTGCCTCAACGATGCGGGCGACTCGCTGGAGGGGTACTTCCGCGAAGTGCGCGTCAGCCTCGACGGCCACGACCTCGGCAGCTACGCGGTCGAGCGCCTGACCCGCCACACGGACGACCTGGCGCTCGAGCTCATCGGAAGGGCCGGCCCCGCCGTTGCTCAAGCCGCCGGCACGACCGCGGCCGCCAGCTTCACTTGACGCGCTGCTTTTCCAGCTTTCGCGCCAGCGTGCGCCGGTGCATGCCCAGGCGACGGGCCGTCTCGGAGATGTTGAAGCCGGTTTCGGCCAGCGTCTCGTGGATGCGCTCCCATTCCAGCGTCTTGATCGATGTGGGCCGGTTCGTCAGGCTGACCTCGGTGGTGCCCTCGGCGCGGCTGAAGGCGGCCTCGATGTCGTCGGTGTTGGAGGGCTTGGCCAGGTAGTGGCAGGCGCCGAGCTTGATCGCCTCGACCGCGGTGGCGATGCTGGCGAACCCGGTGAGCACGACGATCAGCATCGACTCGTCGTGCGCGTTGAGGGCCTGCACGCAGGCCAGCCCGGACGCCTCGCCGTTGAGCTTGAGGTCGACGACCGCGTAACCGGGCGAGCACTGCGCCAGGCGCTCGCGCATCTCGTCCAGCGTGGCGGCCAGGGCCACGGTGTAGCCGCGACGCTCGAACGACCGCTTCAGGGTGCGCGCGAAGGCGGCGTCATCCTCCACGATCAGCAGGTGACGCTGCTCCTGCTCGGCCGTGGATCCATCTTCAGTCGTCGTCATCTTCCAGTTGCTCGTCTTCTTCCTCTTGCAGCACCAGCGCGGCCAGGGGCAGGTTGATCGTCACCAGCGCCCCGCCCTCGGTCTTGTTGCGCGCCTGCACGCCGCCGCCGAGGGTTCGCGCCACGTTCGTCACCAGGAACAGGCCGAGCCCGGCGCCCGGCCGGCCCTTGGTCGACTGGTAGGGCTTGCCGAGCTGGGCAAGGATTCTCGGCGCGAAGCCGGGGCCGGCGTCGGTGCAGGTCAGCACGAGGTCGTGCCCGTGCCGGGTCACCTCGAACATGAGCCAGTGGGGCGAGGCTTCAAGTGCATTGTCCAACACGTTGTGGATCATCTGCTTGATGGCCGCGTCGGACACGATCGGCAGGTCGTGGCCGAAGCGATTCTCGTAGACGAAGGCCTTCACCGGCCGGGTGGCGCGCCATTGGGCCACCACCTGGTTGAAGAACGTGACCACCGTCGTGCGCTCGGACGATTCGCCGCGCGCCTCGCCGGCCGACAGCAGGATGCCGCTGAGAATGGCCTTGCAGCGCTGCACCTGGGCCTCCATTTCCGAGACCTCCGCCCGAATGTCCTCGTCCGCCTTGACCAGCGGCATGTGCTGCCAGTCGTTGAGGATCACCGACATGGTGGCCAGCGGCGTGCCCAGCTCATGCGCGGCGCCCGAGGCCAGCAGGCCCATTCGCACGATGTGCTCCTCCTCGGCGTCCCGTTGTCGCAATTCGGCCAGGCGCGTGTCTCGTCGGCGCAGGTTGCGGTTGATGCGTGTGATGAAGATGACCAGCAGCGACGCAATGAGCGCAAAACACACCAGCAGTCCGAGCATGTAGGGGCTCGACAATGCCTGGCCCGGCCCCGCCGGCAGGTGCAGCGGCGGCGCCGACAGCGCCAGCATGGCGAAGCAGGCGGTGGTGACGCCGACCATGGTCCAGGTCGACCAGGCGTCGAGCAGCACGGCACCCAGGATCACCTGCAGCAGGAACACGAAGACGAAGGGGTTGGTGGCTCCACCGCTCAGGTAGAGCTGCGCCGTGAGCATGCCCACGTCAACCAGCAGCGCGATGAACAGTTCGGCATTGGTCACCACGTGGTGGGCGCGCCAGCGCAGCTGGCTTGCGGCATTGAACGCCGCCAGGCAGGCGAGCACCACGAGCATCTGGTGCAGTGGAAGCGAAATGCCCAGGCCGTAGTGAACGGCCAGGATGGTCATGACCTGCCCGACGACGGCGATCCAGCGCAGTTGGATCAACTGCTGCATGTTGCGCATGCCGGTGGCGACCTGCAGTCGCCCACCCTGCGCCGCGCCGGTCGGCAGGTGCGGGACGGCGGCGCCGCCCACGGGCGCATCGGTCGCGGGTGGCGCAGGAACTGCCGGGACGGCAGTGGAATTCGGACTCTCCATCCCCCGAGTCTGCCTGCAGTCGCGCGCGGCGCCTGTGAAGGGGCCGCGGGCGAGTCAGCCGCGGCGTCCGCGTCCGGCCTGGCGCCGGCGGTCCAGCAGCAGCCACCACAAGGCGGCACCCGCGCCCAGGGCCAGCGCAAACCAGGTCAACGCGTAGACCAGGTGGCTGTTGCGGAACCGGATGACGGTCAGGCCGCTTTCAGGCTGGGCGGGCGCGGCGTCGGCCTGCGCGCCGGCGTCTACGAAGAACGGTGCCACCGGCCCGATCGAGGACAGGCCCCGCGCCGCCGAAATGGCGGCGACGTCGCGCGAGTACCAGCGGTTGGCGCTCGCGTCGTTGCGGCGAAGAAACCCGCCGGCCGGTTCGCTCAGCCGGAGCAAGCCCGTCAGTTGCACATTGCCGGCCGGCTCGCCCGCGGCGCGCGCGGCCCGGTCGCGCAGCCCGGGCGGCACGAAGCCCCGGTTCACCAGGACGATGCTGCCGTCGGGCTGCACGAGCGGCGTCAGTACCCAGAAGCCGGCGCCGCGCTCGGACAGCGCCTGCACCAGCGTTTCGCGGTCGTGGAGGAAATGGCCGCGCAGTGCTACGCGGCGGTATTCGGAGGCCGCCGCGTCGAAGCGGGGCCACGCCTGGACATCCGGCACCGGGACCGGCGCGGCATGCACGCGCGCGTCGACACGGGCGATCAGGTCGAGCTTCCACGCGCGGCGCTCGACCTGCCAGATGCCCAGCGCGACGAATCCGGCGCAGGCCAGCAGCAGGAAGACGCCGAGAACGGCCAGGCGGCCGTTGCGGCGCGAGCCGCCCTGCCCCGGCTGCTCGCTCGCGGTCAAGGCGCGATGCGCGCCTCGCCGGGCGTGATCATGCCCGGCATCATGTTGTGGTTGAGGTGGTACATCACCCACAGCGATCCGGTCAGCGTGATCACCACCAGCACCAGCGTGAAGATCAGCGCCAGCATGTTCCAGCCACCTTCTGACTTGGCGTCCATGTGCAGGAAGTAGATCATGTGCACCACGATCTGCACGGCGCCCAGGGCGAGGATGACCATGGCGGTGGTGCTCGACTTGTCGAACACCTTGCCCATCACCAGTGCAAACGGGATGGCGGTGAGGATGACCGACAGGATGAAGCCGGTCATGTAGCCGCGGAAGGTGGCGTGCATGCCGCTGTCGCCATGCTCGTCGTCGTGGCCATGGTGGCCGTCGTGGCCATGTGCGTGTGGGTCGTTGACGTGTCCGCTCATGGCAGAACTCCCATCAGGTAGACGAAGGTGAAGACGCCGATCCAGACCACGTCCAGAAAGTGCCAGAACATCGACAGGCACATCAGCCGGCGGCGGTTGGCCGGGATCAGGCCGTACTTGCTGACCTGCACCATCAGCGTGATGAGCCAGACCATGCCGAACGTGACGTGCAGGCCGTGGGTGCCGACCAGCGTGAAGAAGGACGACAGGAACGCGCTGCGCTGCGGGCCCGCGCCCTCGTGGATGAGGTGCGCGAATTCGTACAGCTCGATGCCCAGGAATGCGGCACCGAACAGGCCGGTGATGAACAGCCACATCAGCACGGCGCCCTTGCGGCGCCGCTGCATCTCCAGCATGGCGAAGCCGTAGGTGATGGACGACAGCAGCAGCATGGCCGTGTTGACGGCCACCAGCGGCAGCTCGAACAGTTCCGCGCCCGACGGGCCGGCCGCATAGCTGCGGCCGAGCACGCCGTAGCAGGCGAACAGCACGGCGAAGATGAGGCAGTCGCTCATCAGGTAGAGCCAGAACCCGAGCAGCGTGCCGTTCTCGGGATGATGCTCGTGCGTCAGGTAGAAGTGGTTGGCAGAGCCGCCGTGGGCTGCTGCCGCGCCGGTGGCGGCGGGATGAAGGGAAAGATCAGACATGGGCAGCCGCCAGCGCACGGGTACGCGCTTCTTCCGTACGCGTGACTTCGTCCGCGGGGATGTGATAGTCGCGCTTGTAGTTGAAGGTATGGATCAGGGTCGCGATGATGGTCGCCGCGAAGCCGATCACCACCACGCCCCAGGCCTGCCAGATCAGGCCGAAGCCGGTCAGGGCCGCCAGCCCGGCGATGATGAAGCCGGCCGCCGTGTTCTTCGGCATGTGGATCGGGATGAACCCGCCGGTGGGCCGCGCGTAGTGGCGGTTCTTCATGTCGTACCAGGCGTCGCGATCGTGCACGATGGGCGTGAACGCGAAGTTGTAGTCCGGCGGCGGCGAAGAGGTCGACCATTCCAGGGTACGGCCGTTCCACGGATCGCCCGTGGTGTCACGCAGCTGGTCGCGGCGGATAACGCTGACCACCAGTTGGATCAGGAAGCAACCGATACCGGCGGCGATCAGCAGCGCGCCCAGGGCGGCGGCAATGAACCAGGGTTGCAGCGAGCCGTCCTCGAAGTGGCTGACCCGGCGGGTCACGCCCATCAGGCCGAGCACGTACAGCGGCATGAAGGCCAAGTAGAAGCCCACCACCCAGAACCAGAACGACAGCTTGCCCCAGAACTCGTCGAGCTTGTAGCCGAAGGCCTTGGGGAACCAGAAGTTGATGCCCGCGAGCAGGCCGAACAGCACGCCGCCGATGATCACGTTGTGGAAGTGCGCGATCAGGAACAGGCTGTTGTGCAGCACGAAGTCGGCCGGCGGCACCGCCAGCAGCACGCCCGTCATGCCGCCGATGACGAAGGTCAGCATGAACGCCACGGTCCACATCATCGGCAGTTCGAACCGGATGCGGCCCTTGTACATGGTGAAGAGCCAGTTGAAGATCTTCGCCCCCGTCGGGATCGAGATGATCATCGTCGTGATGCCGAAGAAGCTGTTGACGCTGGCGCCCGACCCCATCGTGAAGAAGTGGTGCAGCCACACCAGATACGACAGGATGGTGATCACCACCGTGGCGTAGACCATCGAGGTGTAGCCGAACAGCCGCTTGCCACAGAACGTGGAGACGATCTCGGAGTAGATGCCGAACACCGGCAGGATCAGGATGTACACCTCGGGGTGGCCCCAGATCCAGATCAGGTTCACGTACATCATGGCGTTGCCGCCAAGGTCGTTGGTGAAGAAGTTGGTGCCGACGTAGCGGTCGAGCGACAGCAGTGCCAGCACCGCGGTGAGCACCGGGAAGGCAGCGACGATCAGCACGTTGGTGCACAGCGCGGTCCAGGTGAACACCGGCATCTTCATGAGGGCCATGCCCGGCGCGCGCATCTTGACGATGGTGGCGATCAGGTTGACCCCGGACAGCAGTGTGCCGACCCCGGCGATCTGCAGGGCCCAGATGTAGTAGTCGACCCCGACGTCCGGACTGTGCAGGATGCCCGACAGCGGCGGATAGGCCAGCCAGCCGGTCTTGGCGAACTCGCCGACGAACAGCGAGGCCATGACCAGCACGGCGCCGAAGGTGGTCATCCAGAAGCTGAAGTTGTTCAGGAACGGGAAGGCCACGTCGCGCGCGCCGATCTGCAGCGGCACCACGTAGTTCATGAACCCGGTCACCAGCGGCATGGCCACGAAGAAGATCATGATGACGCCGTGGGCGGTGAAGACCTGGTCGTAGTGGTGCGGCGGCAGGTACCCCATGTTGTCGCCGAAGGCGATGGCCTGCTGTCCCCGCATCATCAGCGCGTCGGCGAAGCCGCGCAGCAGCATGATGATGCCCAGGACGATGTACATGATGCCGATCTTCTTGTGGTCGATGCTGGTGATCCAGTCATGCCACAGGGTGCCCCACCACTTCATGTAGGTGATCAGGCCCAGCACGGCGATGCCACCCAGGCACACGCCGATGAAGGTGATCAGCAGGATGGGTTCGTGGTAGGGAATCGCTTCCCAGCTGAGGCGGCCCAGGAAGAGCCGCGCGAGGTCGAGGTGTTCGAGCATCTTTATTGACGAAGGGTCGGAGCGGTGGACGACGCGGCCGCCAGCACGGGGGCCGGGTCGATCGAGCCGTCGGTGCGGCACAGTCCGACCACGACCGGTCGCTGCGGGGAATTGGGGTCGAGCGGACGCAGGGCCCGCTTCTCCACGTCATAGACGCTGGGAAGACCCAGGCCGCCTTGCGCGTCGATCGCCATCATCTGGTGCATGCACATCCTGTTGGCCTCGACGCAGCGGTTGAGGATGGCGTCGTACAGGCCGGGCGACACGTTCGCCCAGCGGCGCACCGGTTCGCGTTCGCTGGGCACCTCGAGCTTGAGGTAGCCGGCGCGGTCGAGCGTGCTTCCGCTGTCCTTGGCCTGCTGGACCCACTTGTCGAAATCGGCGTCGGACACGCCGTGGAAGGTGAAGCGCATGTGCGAGAAGCCCGCACCGCTGTAGTTGGCCGAGAAGCCCTCGTACGACCCAGGCTGGTTGATGACCGCGTGCAGCTTGGTCTCCATCGACGGCATGGCGTAGATCATGCCGGCCAGCGCCGGCACGTAGAAGGAGTTCATCACGCTCGAGGCGGTGATCTTGAAGCGGATCGGCCGGTCGACCGGCGCGGCCACGTCGTTGACCGTGGCGATGCCCTGCTCGGGATAGATGAACAGCCACTTCCAGTCGAGCGCGACCACTTCGATCTCGAGCGGCTTGGTGCCCTCGGGCACCGCGCGCTGCGCGTCGATGCGGCGCAGGTCGCGGTACGGATCAAGCGTGTGGGTGCTGATCCAGGTCACGGCGCCCAGCGCGATGATGATCAGCAGCGGCGCCGCCCAGATGGCCAGCTCGAGCTGGGTGGAATGGTCCCACTCGGGCGAGTACTCGGCCTGGCGGTTCGCGGCGCGGTACTTCCAGGCGAAGAACACCGTCAGCGCCATCACCGGGATGATGATGACGAGCATGAGCAGCGTGGACACCACGATGAGCCGGCCCTGCTGCATGGCGATGTCGCCGGAGGGGTTGAGCAGGACGGTCCCGCAGCCGCCCAGCAGGAGCAGCGGCGCCAACAGGAGCAGCCGACGAAGTTTGTGGAGGTGTGCCATGCCGAAAGGAGGGAGTGCGAATTTTGCGCAAAGACCCGACAATCTAGAACTTTTAGGCCCCTTCGGGGAGTGGACGTTTTGTCCTATGGCGGACATCGTGCCTTGGTGCGATGCTCGCGGTGTTTCATAGGCACCTTCCGCCGGGTTCCTTCTCCATACAGCACCGAAGATGTCGAGCACTCACCTGCCCACCGCCGATTCCGAAACTCCCGCCGAGCGGGCCCGCGAACTCCAGCAGATCCACGAGGAGCGCTCACACGTCACGCCCGGCGAGATCGCCGTGGGTGTGGTCATCGGCCGCGCATCGGAATATTTCGACTTCTTCGTCTACGGCATCGCCTCGGTGCTGGTGTTCCCGAAGCTGTTCTTTCCCTTCGAGGAGCCGCTCGAAGCGGTGCTCTGGTCGTTCCTGATCTTCTCGTTCGCCTTCATCGCACGGCCGATCGGCACGATTATCTCCATGAAGATCCAGAGCCGGTTCAACCGCGAGGTGAAGCTCACCATCGCGCTGTTCCTGCTGGGCATCTCCACCGTAAGCATGGGCTTCCTGCCCGGCTACGAGACCGCAGGCTTCGCCGTCATCGTCATTCTTTCGCTGCTGCGCGTCGGCCAGGGGCTGGCGTTGGGCGGCTCCTGGGACGGCCTGCCCTCTCTCCTCGCGATGAACGCACCGCCGAACAAGCGCGGCTGGTACGCCATGATCGGCCAGTTGGGCGCACCGCTGGGCTTCGTGCTGGCGAGCGGCCTGTTCGCGTATCTCTACGTCAGCCTCTCGTCCGAGGATTTCCTGAGCTTCGGATGGCGTTACACATTTTTCGTCGCATTTGCAATTAATGTGGTCGCGCTGTTTGCCCGCCTGCGCCTGGTGGCGACGGACGAATACCGCCACATGCTCGAAGACCGCGAACTGGCGCCGGTCAGCGTCACCGAACTGACGCGCACGCAGGGCCACAACATCCTGATCGGCGCCTTCGCGGCGCTGGCGAGCTATGCGCTGTTCCACCTGATCACGGTGTTCCCGCTGTCCTGGATCCAGCTGCATTCGCCGGAGCTTCTGGCGCGCTTCCTGGTCGTGCAGGTGATCGGCGCGTTCCTGTGCGGCGGCGGTGTGGTCGTGTCCGGCCTGATCGCCGACAAGCTCGGCCGCCGCAACACGCTGGGCTCGCTGGCCATCGCCATCGCGGTTTTCAGCGGCTTCGCCCCCACCCTGCTGGGCAGCGAGAGCGGCTACCTGGGCAAGGACGTGTTCCTGCTGGTGGGCTTCATCCTGCTGGGCCTGTCGTACGGCCAGGCGGCCGGCGCGGTGACGGCGAACTTCGCGGTGCGCTATCGGTACATGGGCGCGGCCCTGACGGCCGACATCGCCTGGCTGATCGGCGCGGCTTTCGCCCCGCTGGTGGCCCTGGGCCTGTCCTCGCACTTCGGCCTCGCCTACGTGAGCGTCTACCTGCTCTCCGGTGCGGTCTGCACCCTGGTGGCGCTGCGGGTGAACCGCGCTCTGACGGCTCGGGACGAGTAGCCTTCTTTTCATTTTGAGGTTGCGCGCCGCTGCGGCGGCGGGCGGCGTGTGCCGGGGGCCTTCACTGTGTCGGCCCCCGACACACGCCGCCCACCGCCGCAGGACACGTCGCGTCGCACCACGGTTTTCCTTGCCCCAGGCTCGGTCGCCGCGGGGCACCCGCCCGCCGTCCGGCTAGACCGATCACGTCGCCTCAATCGCAACAGCCCTCCCGAGCAACCGAAGGCCGCACGGCTTGCACGCCACGCCGCCCGGCCTGCGCTGTCCGTCGGCGGCCGCCTCTGTGCCGCCGAGGAGCGCAGTGAAGCCGGCCTGCGCGCACAGGTGTGCGCGCT
>NZ_DASQBZ010000030.1:0-75164 GCF_035634955.1 Variovorax sp.
CATGATGTCGGTCACGCGCCTGACGCTCTCGACGATCTCTTCCATGGTCCGGCCGGCCTCCGCCACCTGGCGGCTGCCCTCCTCGACCTTGCCGACCGAGTCGTCGATCAATTGCTTGATCTCCTTGGCCGCCGCGGCCGAGCGCTGCGCCAGGCTGCGAACCTCCGAGGCCACCACCGCGAAGCCGCGGCCCTGTTCGCCCGCACGCGCGGCTTCCACCGCCGCATTGAGCGCCAGGATGTTGGTCTGGAACGCGATGCCGTCGATCACGCCGATGATGTCCATCACCTTGCGCGACGACGTGTTGATCGAGCCCATGGTGTCCACCACCTGGCCCACCACGTCGCCGCCGCGCACCGCCACTTCCGATGCGGACACGGCCAGTTGGTTGGCCTGGCGCGCGTTGTCGGCGTTCTGCTTGACGGTGCTGGTCAGCTCTTCCATGGAAGCGGCGGTCTGCTCGAGCGAGCTGGCCTGCTCTTCGGTGCGCGACGACAGGTCCTGGTTGCCGCTGGCGATCTGGTTGGACGCGGTGGCGATGGTGTCGGTGCCAGAGCGCACCTCGCTCACCACCTTCGACAGGCTGTCATTCATCTCGCGCAGGGCATGCATGAGCTGGCTGGTCTCGTCCTGCCCCTGGACGTCGATGCGGGCCGACAGATCGCCGGACGCCACCTGCTGGGCCACGACGACCGCGTTGCGGATCGGGCTGGTGATCGAGCGGCTGATCAGCCAGCCGATCGCCGCGGCCAGCAACGCGGCCAGGGCGGACAGCAGCATCACCAGGTTGCGCGCCCGCGCGTAGCTGTGGGCGGACTCGGCCTGCACTGCGGCGGCACTGCGCGTCTCATGCTCGACCAGGTCGCGCACCGCATAGATGGCCGCGCGCAGCGCCGGCCGGAATTTGGTGAGCGAGAACTGCGTCGCCTGCTGGTTGAGGTCTTCCAGCGCGATCTTGATGAGTTCTTCGTTCAGCGCCAGGCAGGCGGCCATCGTCTGGTCGATCTTGGCCAGCAGCGCCCGGCCCTCGGGCGAGGCGACGAGGTTGCCCAGCTTCTCCCTTGCCTTGCGGAAGCTGTCCCTGGAGTCCTGGATGCGCTTGACGTAGTCCTGCATCTCCACGGGATCCGACAACAGGATCAGGTAGCCGTCGAGGATGGCCATGGTGCGGATGTCCGACGACATCTGGTTGGCATAGCCCACCTTGGCGTTGCTCTCTTCGACGATCTTGACGATGTTGGCCTGGATGTCGCTCATGGCGTGCAGCGAAAGGCAGGCCACGCCGACCAGCAACATCAGGACGAGACCGAAGGCGATGGCCAGGCGTGTCCGGATACGGGTTTTGGCAATGAATCTCATGAAATCTCCCTGATTTCGTCTTGTTGGCTTTTCGAACGATCTTCGGTGTGCCGGCTCTCAGGCCGTTGCTTCCACCAGACCCATTTCCTCGCTGGACATCAGGCGCTCGATGTCCACCAGGATGAGCATGCGCTCGCCCTGCGTGCCCAGCCCGACGAGGTAGTCGGTGTCCAGTGCCGCGCCCATCGCCGGGGCCGGGCGGATCTGCTCGGGTGCCAGGGTGATCACGTCGGAGACGCTGTCGACCACCATGCCGACCACGCGGCCGGCGATGTTGAGCACGATCACCACGGTGAACTGGTCATACGTGGGCGTGCCCAGCGACAGCTTGATGCGCATGTCGATGATCGGCACGATGATTCCGCGCAGGTTCACCACGCCCTTGATGAAGGGCGGTGCGTTGGCGATGCGCGTGACGGCTTCGTAGCCGCGCAGCTCCTGCACCTTCTGGATGTCGATGCCGTATTCCTCCTCGCCGAGCGTGAACGAGAGGAACTCCTGGCGTCCGTCCGCGCCGGGCGGCATGCCGGCGCGCGGTTGAATGGTGTCTGTGCTCGCGATCTGCATATGTCCTTCCTTCCCTGGTTGAGTTACTGCGGCCTGAAGACGCTGACTGCGCCGGCCAGGCCTTGGGCCTGCGCCTGGAGCGCATGGGTTGCCGCGCTGGTCTGCTCGACCAGCGCGGCGTTCTGCTGGGTGACCTGGTCCATCTGCGCGATGGCCTGGTTGATCTGGTCGATCCCCGCGCTCTGCTCCTGGCTGGCGGTGGTGATCTGGCTCATGATGTCGGTGACGCGCCGCACGCTGCCCACGATCTCGTTCATGGTGCGGCCGGCTTCGCCGACCAGCGCCGCGCCGGCGCCGACCTTGCCGACCGAGTCGTCGATCAGCCCCTTGATCTCCTTGGCGGCGGAGGCGGATCGCTGCGCCAGCTCGCGCACCTGGCTGGCGACGACGGCGAAGCCGCGCCCCTGATCGCCGGCGCGCGCGGCTTCCACCGCCGCGTTGAGCGCCAGGATGTTGGTCTGGAACGCGATGCCGTCGATCACGCCGATGATGTCGCCGATGCGCCGCGACGACGCCTCGATGGCCTTCATGGTGTCGACCATCTGCCCGACCACGCTTCCGCCGCGCAGCGCCACGTCCGACGCCGCGCCGGCCAGCGCGTCGGCCTGATGCGCGTTGTCGGCGTTCTGCCTGACCGTGCCGGTCAGCAGCTCCATGGATGCGGCCGTCTGCTCCAGCGAGCTGGCCTGCGCGCCGGTGCGCGATGACAGGTCCTGCGTGCCGCCGGCGATCTGCCCCGACGTCCCCAGCACGCCGTTGACGCCGATGCCCACGTCGGCCACCACGCCGCACAGGTTGGCGCTCATCTGGTTGAGCGCACGCAACAGGTCGCCCGTCTCGTCGCCGGCGCGCACCTGGAAGCGCGCGAGCTGGCCGCCCGCGATTCCGCGCGCCACCTGCAGGGCGCGGTCGAGCGGACGGAACACCGTGCGGTCGAGGAACAGGCCCAGGGCGGCCCATGCCAGCACGTTGATCGCCAGACCGGACAGCAGCAGCGGCGACAGGCCGGCCGCGCCGCCGGCGCGCGCCCACGCCACCGCGGCCAGTCCGAGGGTCAGCGCCACGGCGCCGCCCGTGACGGCGCGCACGCGCTGGCGCACCGGAATGCGCCGCACGGCGGCCAGCGGGTCGGCCCAGGCCGGACGCACGACTTCGCCCTGGCGCAGGCGGGCGCCGCCGGAGCGGCCTTCGCGCATGCGCCGGTACAGCGCCTCGGCATAGGCCGTTTCGGCCTGCTCCGGACGGCTGCGCACCGACATGTAGCCGACGCTGGCGCCGCCACGGCGGATCGGCGTCACGTTGGCCAGGACCCAGTAGAAGTCGCCGTTCTTGCGGCGGTTCTTCACCACGCCGGTCCAGGGCAGGCCCTGGCCGAGTGTCTGCCACATGTCTGCGAATGCCTGTTCCGGCATGTCGGGGTGGCGCACGATGTTGTGGGCCTTGCCCATCAGTTCCTCGCGTTCGAATCCGCTGGCCTCGACGAAGGCCGGGTTGACATAGGTGATCCGGCCCTTGAGGTCGGTGCGCGAGACGAGCGCCGCGTCCACGGGCAGCGGGTATTCCTTGTCGGTGATCGGTAGGTTGACTCGCATGTGTGTTGCGCGCTCTCTCGCGGGTCCTTCTCACGGGTTGCAGGCCGGCCCGATGCCGTGCCCTGAACCGTTATCGGCATCCCTAGGCGAAAGTTGAGGCCTCCTCGGCGGCGGCCTGCTCCTCCGCGCGTTCGAGGCGGAAAGTGCCCACCGCCTGCGACAGGCCGCCGGCCTGCTCCTGCAGCGAGGCGGCGGCCGCCGCGGCCTCTTCCACCAGCGCGGCGTTCTGTTGCGTGACCTGGTCCATCTGCGTGATGGCCTGGTTGATCTGCTCGATGCCCGAGGTCTGCTCCTGGCTGGCCGAGGCGATCTCGCCCATGATGTCGGTCACACGCTTGACGCTCTCGACGATCTCTTCCATGGTCCGCCCTGCGGTCGCGACCAGCTGGCTGCCGGCGTGCACCTTGCCGACCGAGTCGTCGATCAGCTGCTTGATCTCCTTGGCCGCCGAGGCCGAGCGCTGCGCCAGGCTGCGCACTTCCGAGGCCACCACCGCGAAGCCGCGGCCCTGTTCGCCGGCGCGGGCGGCTTCCACCGCCGCGTTGAGCGCCAGGATGTTGGTCTGGAACGCAATGCCGTCGATCACGCCGATGATGTCCATGATCTTGCGCGAGCTGGCGTTGATCGAGCCCATGGTGTCGACCACCTGCCCGACCACGCTGCCGCCGCGCACCGCCACTTCGGACGCCGAAGCCGCCAGCTGGTTGGCCTGGCGCGCGTTGTCGGCGTTCTGCTTGACGGTGCTCGTCAGCTGCTCCATCGAGGCGGCGGTCTGCTGCAGCGAGCTGGCCTGCTCTTCCGTGCGCGACGACAGGTCCTGGTTGCCCGAGGCGATCTCGCCCGATGCCAGCACGATCGCGTCGGCCGAGGCACGGATGCGGCCGACCATGTCGGTCAGCATGTCCTCCATGTCGCCCATGCCGCGCAGCAGGCGGCCGAAGTCGCCGCCGCGGTCGGTGGAGAACTCCTGGCTCAGGTCGCCTGCCGCCACGGTCTCGGCAATGAGCAGCGCCTCGTCGATCGGCTGCACGATGCTGCGCGTGAGCAGCCACGACAGCACGGCGCCCACGGCCAGCGCCAGCGCCGCGATCACCATCAGCTGCGTCCGCCCGGCCCGGTATTGCCCGTCGATCTCCGCCGCCGTGGCGTCGATGCGTGCGCGCAGGTGTTCCGACATCGCGCGGATGCTCGCGTCGTAGCTGTCGAGCGTGCCGATCAGCTTTTCCTTGCCCAGCCGCGCGGCTTCGTCGAGCTGCCCGTCGGCCTTGAGCTTGAGGATCTGGGTGCGCAGGCCGACGTATGCCGCACGCCTGGCCTTGATCTCTTCGAGCAGCGCCAGCTCCTGAGGCTCGCTGAGCATGCCTTCGAGCTTCTTCTGGGTTTCGCTGATGGCGGCGCTGGTGCGCGTCATCGCCTTCTGCAGGTAGTCCTGCACGTCCGGGTCGTTGCTCTTGAGCAGCGCGAACGTGCGGATGCTGTTGTTGCTGGTGTTGAGCAGCCAGGTCGCGGCAAGCCGCTCCTTCTCGAGTTCGAGCTGCGCCATGTCGTGCGTGGCCTCGCCCACGTGCTGCAGGCGCCATATGCCCACCGCGGCAATGGCCGCCACCAGGGCCAGGACCAGTGCGAACCCGGCACCCAGCCGGGTGCGGATCTTCCATTCCTTCATGCTTGTCTCCTGTGATCGCTGTATGCGTCGGCGTGTGGTGGCGCCTCAGGCGGCAAGCGTTTCGATCCGGACCAGTTCCTCGCCGGACATTAGCCGGTCGATGTCGACCAGGATCAGCATTCGGCCTTCGAGGACACCCAGGCCGATGAGGTAGTCGGTGTCGAGCACCGAGCCCATCTGCGGCGGCGGCTTGATCTGCTCGGCGGCGAGCGTGATCACGTCGGACACGCTGTCGACCACCATGCCCAGCACCCGGCCGGCGACGTTGAGCACCAGCACCACGGTGAACTGGTCGTAGGTGGGTTCGCCCAGGCCGAACTTGATGCGCATGTCGATGATCGGCACGATGGTTCCGCGCAGGTTGACGACACCCTTGATGTAGTCGGGCGCGTTGGCGATGCGGGTGACCGCGTCATAGCCGCGCAGTTCCTGCACCTTCTGGATGTCGATGCCGTATTCCTCGTCGCCGAGGGTGAAGCTGACCACCTCCAGCCGGCCCGCGCCGGACGTGGAGGTCGATGCCGCAGGCGCGGCGCGGGATCGCAAGGTCGCGATGTCTGACATGGGGAGGTTTCCTGGGAGGGTGGGAGGGAATGCGAGACGTTCAACCGAGCTGCCGCATGATCTGCACGAGCTTGCGGCCGTACTGCGGGTCGGTCGCGTAGCCGGCGCGTTGCAGGCCGTGCGCGGCCTCGGCCGCGTCGTCGGTGTCCAGCACGCCGGCGTAGCGCGGGTTGCGCGTGAGAAAGCGCGCGTAGTCGGTAAAGGCTTCTTCGTACGAGCCGTAGGCGCGGAACTTCGCGCGCACTCGCTGCGGCTCGCCGTCGACGTATTCGGTGGTCCAGACCTCGACGCTCGGCCCGCGCCAGCTCTTGTCGGCCTTGATGCCGAACAGGTTGTGGCTTTGCGTGCCGTCGTCGCCGCGGATCTCGCGCTTGCCCCAGCCCGACTCGAGGGCGGCCTGTGCCAGGATCAGCGGCGCCGGCACGCCGGTGGCGTTGCTCGCCGCCTCGGCCGAGGCGCCCATGCGCTGGACGAAGCGGTCGACGTGGTTCTGCAGCGATGCGGTGGCGGCCGACGACTCTTCGCGGTCGGCATTGGCCTGGTAGACGCTCAGGTCGACGCGGGCCATGCGCGACGGCGCAGCGCTGCGCGGCACGCCGGCCGACGGCGACGCCAGCGCGTCGCGCGCGGAGGGCACGTAGGCCGTGGCCGGTGCCGGATCGACGTCCATGTCAGTCGCGCCGGACGAAACCTGGCGCTGCAGCTGGACCAGCATCGCCTCGGCCAGGCCGACGCCGCGGCCCGACAGGTTCTGCGCCAGCTGCTGGTCGAGCATCGAGGTGTAGATGCGCTGGCTCTGGCTGTCGAACAGGCCGCTTTGCGGCACCGCCTCGCGCATGCTCTTGATGACCATGTTCATGAACATGGCCTCGAACTGGCGCGACACCTGGCGCAGCCCTTCCTGCGGAGAGGCGTGCACGGTGCGGCGCAGCGCGTCGACGCCCTGCACGTCGAGCGCGAAGCGCTGGTCCAGCGCGCCAGTGCGCGCGTCGGCGGCGGCCCGGGAGGAAAGCGTCGCGCTGGTCATGGGTTCGCGCCTGCTAGATGATCTCGAGCTCGGCGTGCAGCGCGCCGGCGGTCTTCATGGCCTGCAGGATGGACACCAGGTCCTGCGGATTGGCGCCCAGGCTGTTCAGGCCCTTGACCACGTCGGCCAGCGAGGCGCCGCCGCGCACCATCTGCAGCGCGCCGCCGCCCTGGTCGACGGAGATCTGCGAGGTCCGCGCCGCCACCGTGCGCCCGCCCGAGAAGGCCTCGGGCTGGCTCACCACGGGCTCGGTGTTGATGACCACCGACAGGTTGCCGTGCGCGACCGCGCAGTTCTCCACCCGCACCGCCTGGTTCATGACCACCGAGCCGGTGCGTGCGTTGATCACCACGCGCGCGGCCTCCTGCGTCGGCGTCATCTCCAGCGCCTCCAGGCGCGCGAGGAAGCCGACGCGCTCGTTGGGCGAGGCCGGCGCGAACACGCGCAGCGCGCGCGCGTCCACCGGCACGGCCGAGCCGGGGCCGAACTGGCGGTTGATGGCGTCCACCGCGCGTTGCACGTTGCCGAAGTCCGAGCGCTGCATCTCGACCATCACCGCGCCGTCCTGGGAGGCGAAGTCGGTGGCCACCGCGCGCTCGACCAGCGCGCCGGCCGGAATGCGCCCCGAGCTGAGCTGGTTGACCTGCACCTTGCTGCCGTTGGCCGAGGCGCCTGCGCCGCCGACCACCATGTTGCCCTGCGCGATCGCGTAGACCTGGCCGTCGGCGCCCTTGAGCGGCGTCATCAGCAGCGTGCCGCCGCGCAGGCTCTTGGCGTTGCCCATCGACGAGACGGTGACGTCGATCGTCTGCCCCGGCCGCGCGAACGCCGGCAGCGAGGCGGTGACCATCACGGCCGCCACGTTCTTGAGCTGCATCCGCACGCCTTCCGGGATCGTCACGCCCAGCTGCTGCAGCATGTTGCTCAGGCTCTGCGTGGTGAACGGCGTCTGCATGGTCTGGTCGCCGGTGCCGTCCAGCCCCACCATCAGCCCGTAGCCGATCAACTGGTTGTCCCGCACCCCCTGGATCGTCGCCAGCTCCTTGAGCCGCTCGGCATGCGCCGCCCGCGTGGACAGCGCAAACAGGCAGGCCGCGACAAGCATGGCCTGCACCAGCCACACCCACCACCCACCAAACCGCCGCCCGATGCGCAGCGAGCGATGAACCCCACGCCCGGAGCGCAGCAGGCGCGAGTGCAACGAGCCGTTCGGGAAATGCCGCGGAACCGGCTTTGCCGGGCCGCAGGCATTGCCCCCTGCAAGGGGGTCGGCGAAGCGCGCGACAGCGCGCGAAGACTGGGGGTTCATATCAATATGGCATGACGTTGAGGAAGAACCGCTGCAGCCATCCCATCTGCTGCGACTCGTCGATGTAGCCCTTGGCGGTGTATTCGATGCGCGCGTCGGCCACCTGGGTCGACAGCACCGTGTTGTTGCCGGTGACGGTGCGCGGGTTGACCACGCCCGAGAAGCGGATGAACTCGGTGCCCTGGTTGATGCCCATCTGCTTCTCGCCGCTGACCAGCAGGTTGCCGTTGGGCAGCACGTCGGTCACGGTCACCGTGATCACGCCGTTGAAGTTGTTGGCCGCGCTGGCGCCGCCCTTGGCGTTGAGTGCGCTGCTGCCCGAGAGCTTGGCGTCCTGGTCCTTGAGCAGCCCGCCGAGCACCTTGGGCACCAGCTCGAACGCCGCGCCGGTGCTGGAGGTGCGGGTCGCGTTGGCGCCGGAGTTCTTGCTGGCGTTGATCTTCTCGCTGATGACGATGGTCAGGATGTCGCCGACGCTGCGCGGCCGCCGGTCCTCGAACAAGGCGATGCCCTGCCCGCCCCCGACGAAGATGGAACCGTTCGTCAGCCGCGACGCCGGCGGCGCATACGGATCGGCCCGCGCCGTCATCGGCTGGTGCACCAGCGGCTCCTTCGGCACCAGCGCGCAGCCGCCCAGCACCCCCGCCACCGCCAGTACCCCCACCCGCCTCAAGCCAAAGGCGAGCGCCAGCGAAGCCCCTTCGCGAACACCATGGAACCGGCTTTGCCGGGCCATTGGTGTTGCCCCCGGCGAGGGGGTTGGCGAAGCGACACGAAGTGCGCGGAGACTGGGGGTGTGCAACCAGCCCTTGGGGGAGGTCATAGCTGCGCCAGCCGCTGCAGCATCTGGTCCGAGGTCTGCACCGCCTTGCTGTTGATCTCGTAGGCGCGCTGCGTGGTGATCATGTTCACCAGCTCCTCGACCACGTTGACGTTGGACGCCTCGGTGTAGCCCTGGCTCACGATGCCGGCGCCATCCACCCCGGGGTTGACCAGGTTCGGCGGGCCGGAGGAGTCGGTCTCGGTGTAGAGGTTCTCGCCCTGGCTCTGCAGGCCGGCGGGGTTGAGGAAGGTCGCCAGCTGCAGCTGGCCGACCTGGATGGTCGCGGTGCTGCCGGCCTGGGTCACCGAGACGATGCCGTCGCGGCCGATGGTCAGGCTGGTGGTGTTCTGCGGGATGGTGATGGCCGGCTCGATCAGGAAGCCGCTGGCGGTCACCAGCTGGCCCTCGCTGTCGGTCTGGAAGGAGCCGTCGCGCGTGTACGAGGTGGTGCCGTCGGGCATCTGCACCTGGAAGAAGCCCGCGCCGTTGATGGCGACGTCCTTCGGGTTGTCGGTCTTGGTCATGTTGCCCTGCGCGTGCATGCGCTCGGTGGCCACGACGCGCACGCCGGTGCCGACCTGCAGCCCCGAGGGCAGGCGCGTCTGGTCGGAGGTCTGGCCGCCGACCTGGCGCAGGTTCTGGTACATGAGGTCCTCGAACACGGCACGGCTTTTCTTGAAGCCGGTGGTGCCGACGTTGGCGAGGTTGTTGGCCACCACGTCCAGCTGCGTCTGCTGCGCTTCGAGGCCGGTCTTGGCGACATAAAGGGAACGGATCATTGCAAGGCTCCTGATGAGGAATGGCTGGGCCGCGCGGCTCAGCCGTAGGCAAGCAGCCGGTTGGCGGCCTGCGCGTCTTCGTTGGCGGTCTGGATCGACTTCATCTGCATCTCGAAGCTGCGTCCGCTGGCGATCATTGCGACCATGGCCTCGACCGAATTGACGTTGCTGCCCTCGATGACGCCGGCAGCGACGGTGACCGCGGGATCGGCCTCGGCCGGCGGCAGGCCGTCGCGCATGCGGAACAGGCCGTCGTCTCCGCGCACCAGGTCGCGCGTGTCGGGGTTGACGAGCTTGAGCCGGCCGACCTCGCCCACGCCGGTGGCCGGATCGCCGGGGCCGCGCGCGGCGATGGTGCCGTCGGATGCGACCGTGACGGTGGAGCCGGGCGGTATCACCAGCCCACCGGCATCGCCCACCACCGGGCGGCCGCCCATCGTCGTGACCTGCCCGTCGGGGCCGACCTGCAGGTTGCCCACGCGGGTGTAGGCCTCGCCGCCGTCGGGCGTGCGCACGACCAGCCAGCCGTCGCCGTTGACCGCCACGTCGAGCTCGCGCCCGGTGTCGGTCAGCGGGCCGTGCGAGAAATCCGCGCCCGGCGTGGTGGCCACGACGAAGGCGCGGGTGGTGGGCTCGTCGCCGACCACCGGCACCGCCCGGAAGGCGTCGATCTGGGCCCGGAAGCCCGGGGTCGAGGCGTTCGCCATGTTGTTGGCGACCGAGGCCTGCTGCTCCATGGCCTGCTTGGCGCCGCTCATGGCGACGTACAGCATGCGGTCCATTGCGCTCTCCTGGGGTGTGTTGTCGGAATGACGGCCTGGGGAATCCGCGTCAGCGGATGTTCATCAGCGTCTGCATGACCTGGTCCTGCGTCTTCACGGTCTGCGCGTTGGCCTGGTAGTTGCGCTGCGCGACGATCAGGTTGACCAGTTCGGACGTGAGGTCGACGTTGGAAGACTCCAGCGCGCCGGAAGCGAGCGAGCCGAGCTTGGTGCCCTCGCCCGGCGTGCCGGTCAGGGCCGCGCCCGAGGCCTGGGTTTCGGCCCACATGTTGTCGCCCTTGGGCTCGAGCCCGTTCGGGTTGGCGAACGACGACAGCACCACCTGGCCCAGCAGGCGCGTCTGCTCGTTGGAGAATTTGCCGGTGACGGTGCCGTCGGGGTTGATCGAGAACGAGGTCAGCTCGCCGGAGGCGTAGCCGTCCTGGCTGAGCTTGCTCATGCCGTTGGCCGAGCCGAACTGCGTGGTGCCGCTCATGTCGACGGTGATGTCGGCCGGCGCCGAGCCGTTGCCGAAGTTCATGTTCGGCAGCGTGATCGCGCCGTTGGCCGGTGCGGTGAGGTTGCCGTTGGCGTCGAAGGTCAGGCCCGACAGGCTGGCGCCGGCGGCCAGCGGCGTGCCGTCGGCGGTGCCGTACACGTCCCAGGCGTTGTCGGCCGTCTTGACGAAGTACACGACCATGTCGTGCGGGTTGCCCAGCGAGTCGTACACCGGGCCGACGGCGTTGGAGTAGCTGTACGTGTCCGAATCGGCCGCGTCGAACGGGGTCTTGGTCGGGACGGTGCTGCGCGCGTCGAGGTTGAACTCGGTGTCGATCGCGGTGGTCGCGTTCGGCTGCATGGAGCCGGTCTGGATCTGGATCGCCTCGGGCGTGCCGCCGTTGATGCCACCGCTGGCGTTCACGCCGTAGCCGGTCAGGCGCAGGCCGGAACTGTTGACGATGTAGCCGTCCTTGTCCTTGGTGAACTGGCCGTTGCGCGAGTACATGACTTCGCCGCTGGCGCTGGCCAGGCGGAAGAAGCCGTCGCCGTTGAGGATGGCCACGTCGAGCGGGCGGCTGCTGGTCTGCGTCACGCCCTGGGTGAAGTTCTGCACCACGCCCGAGACCGAGGCACCCAGGCCGATGCGCGAGCCGGCGTAGATGTCCTGGAAGGTGGCGGTGGACGACTTGAAGCCCACGGTGCCGGAGTTGGCGATGTTGTTGCCGATGACGTCGAGATTGGAGGCGGCCACGTTGAGGCCGCTGATGCCTTGCGAAAAGCTCATGGGGATTCCTTGCTGGAGATGCTTGGGGGAGGGAGACCGCTCACAGGTACATGCGCACGTCGGACAGGCTGATGCTCTGGCCCGACACCAGCTCGAGCGTCACGCCGCTGTCGCCCTGCTTGACCGCCGCCACCTGGGCGAAGGTCAGCGAGGTGGCCTGCACCGGCGCGCTGCCGTTGGTGGCCGCGACGGTGAAGCTGTAGGCACCGGCCGGCACGGCCTGGCCGAGCTCGTCCTTGCCGTCCCAGGTGACGGCATTGATGCCTTCGCCGAGCGTTCCGGCGTCGATGGTGCGCACCGTCTTGCCGCTGGCGTCGACGATCTTGACCTGCACGTCCGATGCCGTGCCCGGCAGTTGCACCGCGAAGGCCTGCACGGCAGGGTCCTCGCCATCGGCGGGGGTCTGCGTGGTGATCGTGTTGCCGGGCGACAGCACGTTGTAGCCAATGAGCGATGCAGCCTGCAGCACCTGGTTCGAGCCGGTCTGGTTGACCAGGCCCGACAGCGTGCTGTTGAGCTTCTCGATGCCGCTGACGGTGCTCATCTGCGCCAGCTGCGACGTCAGCTCCGCGTTCTCCATCGGGTTGAGCGGATCCTGGTTGTTCAGCTGGGTCACCAGCAGGGTCAGGAAGCGCTGCTCGTTGTCGCTGCTCGAGACGCTGGTGGCGCTGGCGGCGGCGGACGCGGCGTTGGCGCCGGAGATGGAAGAGGTATCGGCGATGGCCATGGGATTGTTGTGTTGGGGCTGCTTACTGGCCGACCGTCAGCGTCTTGAGCATCAGCGTCTTGGCGGTGTTGAGCACCTCGACGTTGGCCTGGTAGCTGCGCGAGGCGGAGATCATGTTGGTCATCTCCTCGACCACGTTGACGTTGGGCATGGCGACGTAGCCGTCGGCGTCGGCCAGCGGGTTCTTGGGGTCGTACTGCATGCGCGGCGGCGACGGGTCGTCGATGACGCGCGCGACCTGCACGCCGCCGATGTCCTGCTGCGCCGACGGGTCGAGCTCGAACACCACCTGCTTGGCGCGGTAGGGCTGGCCGTCCGGGCCGGCGACGCTGTCGGCATTGGCCAGGTTGCTGGCGGTGACGTTCATGCGCTGCGACTGGGCCGTCATGGCCGAGCCGGCGACGTTGAAGATGTTCATCGCGGGACTGGAGATGGGCATGGCTGGCTTCCCGTCCTGCTTATTGCTGCACCGCCGACAGCAGCGTCTTGATCTTGGCGCCGATGACGGTGAGATTGGATTCGTAGCGCAGCGCGTTGTCCGCGAAGTTGACGCGCTCGACGTTCATGTCGACCGTATTGCCGTCGATGCTCGACTGGGTCGGCACGCGGTAGAGCAGGTCTTCGTCGGGCAGCGCACCGGCCTCGCCGCCGAGATGGCGCGCCGAGGTCGTGGCCATGGACAGCGATTGCGCGCCGCGGCCCTCCTCGACGACGCGGCTGAGCGTGCTGCTGAAGTCGAAGTCGCGCGCCTTGTAGTTGGGCGTGTCGGCGTTGGCGATGTTGGCGGCCAGCACCTCCTGGCGCCGGGCCCTGAGGTTGAGCGCCTCGCTGTTGAAGCGAAGCGCGGCGTCCAGCTTGTCGATCATGTTTCCATCCTTCGTGCGATGCCGGCGCTCCATACGCGGAGGACGCAGGCCGAACCAGATGGAAAGCAAGTCTATGCACGGGCGTCCCGGGCAATGGATCGAACAAAGGCGGTTTTGGGCTGCACTTCACCCCTTCGCCGAGGCGGGCGCGTTCCTAGAATTCCGGCCAAGGCGAGAGCAATGAACACCATGGAACTACTGAGCAACTGGACCTTTGCGCGCGCACTGCGCGAATCGGTGCCCGCATGGCTGGCCGGCGTGGCGATGGCCTTTGCCATGCCGGGCTCCGCCGCGCCCCTGCCGGACGCCGCGCACCAGGCGATCGAGCGGCTGGTGCGGACGCAGACGGCCGGCCTGCCGGGCGAAGCCAGCGTGACCTTCCGGGCCGGCCCGGCGCTGCCCGACTGCGACGCCGACTACGAAGCCTTCCTGCCCACCGGCAGCGCCCCCTGGGGCCGGGTGTCCATCGGACTGCGCTGCCGCAGCAGCCAGGACCCGTGGACGCGCTACGTGGCTGCCCGCGTGACGGTCCGGGGCCGCTATTTCGTCGCCGCGCGGGCGATTGCGCCAGGCGAGCCGTTCCGGCCCGGCGACTGGGTCGAGCGCACCGGTGACCTGAGCATGCTGCCGCGCTCGGTGGTCACCGACGAATCCGTCCTGCAGGGCGTGACCAGTTCGCAGCGCATCGCCGCCGGAGCGCCGCTGCGCAAGGACCTGTTGCGTGGCACGGTGGTGATCCAGCAGGGCCAGACGGTGCAGGTGGTGGCCCAGGGATCGGGCTTCACCATCAGCACCGAAGGCAAGGCCATGACCCGGGCCGAAGCCGGCGCCACGGTCCAGGCCCGCACCCGCGACGGCCGGCTGGTGACCGGCCTGGCCGACGAGGAAGGCCGTATCCAATTGGCGCAGTAGCGGGTTTTCCCGCTTCTGCGCCACCGTGGCCTAAAGTTTCGAATCCGTGCGCCGATATAGAAGGCAGCCCCACTGAGGAAACATCGTGAAGATCGACCCATCCGCGCCTTCGGCCACGTCGCCCGCCCGTCCCGCCAAACCTGGCGCTGCCGCCGCGACCGCTGCCAACGCCGCTGGAAGCACCAAGGACAGCACCGTGCAGCTCTCGGCCCAGGTTCATGCCATGCCCGGCCCGCCGGACGGCGAATTCGACGCCGCCCGCGTCGCGGCCATCCGCGAGGATATTCGCGCCGGCCGCTACCAGGTCGACCCGGAACGCATCGCCAGCGGCCTGCTCGACAGCGTGCGCAGCCTGCTCGGCCCGGAGAAGCCCGAATGAATGCCGCCTTCCTGGCCTGCCTGCAGGCGCAACTGGGCTGCATGGAGACGCTGCGCGAGCTCTTGGCCCGGGAGCAGGAGGCCATGGCCCAGAGCCGCTTCACCCAGTTGATGGACATCGGCGCGCGCAAGGAAGAACTGCTCGAGCGCCTGTCCGGACTGGACAGCCGGCGCGAGGCCGCGCAGCAGGCAGCCGGCTTCGAGCCCGGCCGCGCCGGCGCCGAAGCGGCGGCGATCGCCGGCGGCGACGTCACCCGCAAGGCGTGGTCCGACCTGCTGGCGCTCGCGGCCCGTGCCCGCGACGAGAACATGCGCAACGGCGCCACGGTCTGGGCGCACCTCGAATTCACCCAGCGGGCGCTGAATTTCCTGCAGTCGAGCGCACAGATGTTCTACGGCCCCGATGGCGCCCGGCGTTCCACCTCGGTCGGTGGCGGCACCCGCCTGGCGGCCGGCTGAGCGACGACGCCGCATGAACATCGCAATCCCTGCCGCGTCGCGGCCGCGCCAGACGCGCGCCGCGCCCCGCTTTTCCCTGACCGAGAGGCCCGCGCTGCTGGGCGGGCTGCTCGAGCGCCGCACCGAGCTGGCCGACGAGATCCGGCGCACGCAGGCGGCGCTGCGCAAGATGCACGAGGCGCTGCGCAGCCTGGACCACCTGATCCTGCTGGAAGACCCCTCGGCCGAACTGCCGCAGATCGCGGCCGCGCAGCTGCCGGACCGCCCCAAGATGCTCTCCACGCTCGCGCGTGGCGACGTCAGCCAGCTCAGCCTGGAGACGGTGCGCAAGGCCGGCGGCGCGGTGCTGACCTCGCGCGAGGTGACCGCCCAGGTGGTGCGGCTGCGCCAGCTGACGTTCCCGACGCGGCGCGAGGAGAGCGACTTCGCCTCCAGCGTCACGATGGCGCTGACGCGCCACGCGCGCCGCGGCCTCATCGAGAAGGTCGCCGCCGGCCAGCACCGGGAGGGGCATTGGCGTGCCCTGCCCGAAGGCGTCCTCCCGTCCCCGGGACCGGAAGGCCGCGGCCAGGCGGCCTGACGCCAACCGCCGCCTACGGCGTGCAGTGCGCGCGGAAGAACTCCAGCAGCCGATCCGGACAGACCTGCCGGATGGTGGCCCGGCCGCTGCGCCCGCGCTCGCCGGCATTGGCCTTGAGCAGGGCGTAGAGGCGGCGATCGTCGTCGTAGTACCGCGTCTCGCGAAACAGCGGCGCCGCCGTGACGCCCCATTCGCGCCGCAGCACCATCGTGTTGCCGTCGCACATCTCGTAGGGCACGCGGCGCGAAGGATCGTCGCCGACCGACTCGAACCGGTCCACGCCCAGGTCCTCGCCGGCGGGCGACAGGATGCGGCGCAGGCAGGTGGCCCACTGGCGCCCGTGCGCCGCCGCCAGCAGCGACTCGGCATGCTCGGGCGCCCAGGTGACGTCGTCGTCGGCGAAGGTCACCCAGGGCGTGGCGGCCGCCATCAGCCCGACCGCGCGCAGCGCCGAACCGGGCGCATGGCCCTGGACGCCGAAGCCGGCACCCAGCGCCAGGCTGAGGCGGCCCGGCCCCTGGTAGCCCGCCCAGGGCTTTGCGTCCGGCGCCCGGCGGTCGTCCCACAGCAGGATATGGAAGATGCGCGAGGCGCCCAGCGTCTGGGCGTCGATCGATGCGATCAGCGCGTCCAGGCCGGGCCGGCCGATGGTCGGCGTGATGACCGTGAGCAGGCGATCGCCCGGGTCCGGCCACATGGCACTCAGCCAGCTGCTTGCGGCGCGCGCCAGCTGTACCAGGCGTGGATCATCCCGGTCTGCGCGAACTGGACCGGCAGCTCGAACCCGCTCGCCGCGATGAGCGCCGCCACCTCGGCCGGCGGCAGGATGGCCACGTCGCGCGCGTAGGCGGCACGCATGCGCTCGACTGCCTCGGGCGTGACTTCGGCGCTGCTCATCAGCCGGAACCAGACCTCGAGCAGGCTGCGGAACTCGGGCGAACGGGTGTCGCCAGCCAGGTCCGAGCTCAGCAGCAGCCCCCCGGGGCGCAACCGCGCGCCGATGGCGCGGAAATACGCGCAGCGCTCCTCGCGCTGCAGCAGGAACTGGGAGACGAGCAGCGAGGTGGCCGCATCGAACGGGCCGCAGGAGGTGGGCAGCGAATCCACGTAGCCTCCGTGGAACTCGCAGCGGTCCGCGATCCCTTGCGCCTCGGCCTGGCGGCGGCAGACCTGCAGCATGCCGGCGGACGGCTCCACCGCCATGAAGCGCCAGCCCGGAAAGCGCCGGGCCAGGTCGATCATCTCGGCGCCGGTGCCCGCGCCGACGCACAGCACGCGCGAATCCTCGGGCAGTTGCGCGAACACCGCACTCGCCAGCAGGTGCACCGCCTCGCGCAGGGGCGCGAGCCTGGCCCATTGGCCGTCATATGACTCGGCCTGCTGGTCGAAGGTCCGTTCGAGCTCCTCGCGCTGCATGGCCGCTCAGCCGGCGCGCTTGTTGCGGATCGCCTTGGACGCGCGCGAATTCGGCTCGCGCCCGAGCGCTTCGCTGATGTAGACGCCCGCGTCGATCAGGCGGTCGAGGTCGATGCCGGTCTCGATGCCCATGCCGTGCAGCATGTAGACCACGTCCTCGGTCGCAACGTTGCCGGTGGCGCCCTTGGCATACGGGCAGCCGCCGAGGCCGGCGACGGAGGTGTCGTACTGCCACACGCCCATCTCCAGGCTGGCCAGCGTGTTCGCCAGCGCCTGGCCGTAGGTGTCGTGGAAGTGGCCCGAGACCTCGTCCACGCCGAAGTGCGCCAGCGTGGCCTCGATCGCGCGGCGCACCTTCACCGGCGTGCCCACGCCGATGGTGTCGGCCACGCCGACGTGCTGCACGCCGATGTCCTTCATCATGCCCGCCAGCATGCCCACGCGCTCGGGCGCAACCTCGCCCTCGTACGGGCAGCCCACCGTGCAGGACATGGCGCCGCGCACGAAGATGCCCTGCGCACGCGCCGCCTCCGCCACCGGGCGGAAGCGCTCGATGCTCTCGGCGATGGAGCAGTTGATGTTGCGCTGGCTGAACGCCTCGCTGGCGGCGCCGAAGACGACGATCTCGTCGGGCCAGGTCTCGCGCGGGCCGGCCACCGCCGCCTCGAAGCCCTTCATGTTGGGCGTGAGCACCGAGTAGCGCACGCCCTTCTTGCGCCGTATGCCGGCCATCACCTGCGCGTTGTCGCCCATCTGCGGCACCCACTTGGGGCTGACGTAGCTGGTGGCCTCGATCTCGGTCAGGCCGGCGTCCTGCAGGCGCTCGATGAGGCCGAGCTTGACTTCGGTGGGCACCGGCTACTTTTCGTTCTGCAGGCCGTCACGCGGGCCGACGTCGACCATCTTCACGCGGGTGGGGTACTTCATGGGGGCTCTCTGGTTGGCTCGTGTCCGTGGTTCAGTATCCGCGAACCGGATCGACCACGCCGGCAATGCGCTCTCCGCGGCCCAGCGCGCGGATCTTGCCGGCGATCTGGGCCACGGTCTCGTCGCGCAGGGTGCGCGCGGACGCATGGGGCGTGACGGTGATGCGCGGGTGGGCCCAGAAGGGATGGTCTTCGGGCAGCGGCTCGACCTGGAACACGTCCAGGGTCGCGCCGGCCAGGTGACCGCTGTCGAGCAGCGGGATCAGCTCGTCCTCCACCAGATGGCCGCCGCGCGCCACGTTGATGACGTAGCCGCCGGGGCGCAGCTGCGACAGCGTCTTGTGGCACAGGATGCCGCGCGTGTCCGGGGTCAGCGGCAGCAGGCACACGAGCACGCGGCTGGCGGCCAGGAACTGGCCCAGGCCGTCGTCGCCAGCGAAGCAGCGCACGCCGTCGATGTCCTTGGGCGTGCGGCTCCAGCCGTTGACCGGGAACTCGAAGTGCTGCACCGCCCGCGCCACGCGCTGGCCCAGCACGCCCAGGCCCATGATGCCCACCGGGAAGTCGGTGCGCAGCAGCGGCCGGCGGAAGGCCCACTCGCGCTCGCCGGCGGCGGCCTGGTAGGCATCCAGCTCGCGAAAGTGGCGGATGAGGGCATGGCACACGTATTCGGCCATCTGCACGGCCATGCCGCCGTCGTCGATGCGCACCAGCGCCGCCTGCGGCGGCATGCGCAGCCGCGTCAGCGCGTCGACGCCGGCGCCGATGTTGAACACGGCCTTGAGGCCCGGCTGCTCGTCCAGGAACTGCTGCGGCGGCACCCAGACCACGCCGAAGTCGGCCTGCGGCGCGCCGGGCGCCCAGGCGTCGACCTGCGCGTCGGGCAAGGCTTCGCGCAGCGCCTTGACCCAGGGTTCGGGACGGTTGTCGGTGAGGCAGACGGTGATCTTCATGCCGGCAAGCTTAACGGCGCCGCGCGCGCCGGCGCGGCTCAGGCCGCCAGGCGCAGCAGCTCCGCGCCCTCGGCCACCTGGTCGCCCGGCGCGTACAGCAGTTCCTCGACCTTGCCGTCGGCCGGCGCGGCGATGGTGTGCTCCATCTTCATGGCCTCCATCACGGCCAGCGGCTGGCCGCGCGTGACCGTGTCGCCCGCCTTGACGGCGAAGGACACCACCTTGCCCGGCATCGGCGCCGTCAGCCGGCCGCCCTCGGCCTGGGTGTCGCCGGCGTGGGCCAGGCGATCGATCGTGGCGATGCGGGTGGCGCCCTGGGCGCCGAAGACATGCGCGATGCCGCCGTGCGTGTCGATCCGCAGCGTGTGCCGCCGGCCGTTGAAGGCCACCTCGGTCTCGCCGTCGGGCAGGCGGCCGATCTGCAGCGGGCCGGCCGCGCCGCCGACCTCGAGTTCGAGCGCACCGCCGGGCAGGTAGCGCAACTCGGCCGCATGGGTCTGGCCGCCGAACTCGAAGCTGAAGGGCCGCACCGCGGCACCGGCCACGCGCCAGCCGTCGCGCCGGTCGAACGGATCGGGGCCGGCCGCCTCGGCCTCGCCCAGCAGCGTGTCGGCCACGGCCGCCGCGGCGGCCAGCGGCAGGCCCAGCGGCTCCTGGTCGAACAGCACGGCGCGCTCGCGCTCGATCAGCGCGGTGTCGAGCCTGGCCTGCGAGAACGATTCGGTGTGCAGCACCCGGCGCAGGAACTGCACATTGGTCGCCAGGCCGACGATGTGCGTCTGTGCCAGCGCGGCGTCGAGCCGTGCCAGCGCCTCGGCGCGGGTAGCGCCGTGCACGATCAACTTGGCGATCATCGAGTCGTAGAAGGGCGAGATCTCGCCGCCCTCGCGCACGCCGTCGTCGATGCGCACGCGGCTGCGCTGGAAGCTGGTGTGCTGCGGCGGCTTGCGGTAGACGTGCAGGGTGCCGGTGGCGGGCAGGAAGCCGTTGTCCGGGTTCTCGGCGCAGATGCGCGCCTCGATCGCATGGCCGTGGATGCGCAGTTCGTCCTGCGCCAGCGGCAGCGGCTCGCCGGCGGCCACCCGCAGCTGCCACTCGACGAGGTCCAGCCCGGTGATGGCCTCGGTGACCGGGTGCTCGACCTGCAGGCGCGTGTTCATCTCCATGAAGTAGAACTTCATGGCCTCGGGCTGGTCGTAGCCGCCGGTCTGCTCGACGATGAATTCGACCGTGCCCGCGCCGACGTAGTTGACCGCGCGGGCGGCGTTGACGGCGGCCTCGCCCATCTGGCGGCGCATGGCCTCGGTCATGCCGGGCGCGGGTGCTTCCTCCAGCACCTTCTGGTGGCGCCGCTGCACCGAGCAGTCGCGCTCGAACAGGTAGACGCAGTTGCCCTGGGTGTCGCCGAACACCTGGATCTCGATGTGGCGCGGGCGCTGCACGTATTTCTCGATCAGCACCGCGTCGCTGCCGAAGCTGTTGATCGCCTCGCGCTGGCACGAGGCGAGCGCGGCGGCGAAATCTTCCGAACGCTCGACGATGCGCATGCCCTTGCCGCCGCCGCCGGCACTGGCCTTGATCAGCGCCGGGTAGCCGATGCGGTCGGCCTCGCGCTGGAGCAGGTCCGGGCCCTGCTCGGCGCCATGGTAGCCGGGCACCAGCGGCACGCCGGCCTTCTCCATCAGGCGCTTGGATTCGGCCTTCAGGCCCATGGCGAGGATGGCCTCGGCCGGCGGGCCGATGAACACCAGGCCTGCCTTGGCGCAGGCCTTGGCGAAGTCTTCGTTCTCGCTGAGGAAGCCGTAGCCGGGGTGGATGGCCTCGGCGCCGGTGGCCTGGGCCGCCTCGATGATCTTCTCCCAGCGCAGGTAGCTGTCCCGCGGCGCGCTGCCGCCCAGGTGGACCGCCTCGTCGCAGGCCCGCACGTGGTTGGCGTGGGCATCGGCGTCGGAATACACCGCCACGGTCTGGATGGCCATGCGGCGCGCAGTGGCGGCAACCCGGCAGGCGATCTCACCGCGGTTGGCGATCAGTATCTTCCTAAACATGCTTGGTCTCCGCGGTGAGTTCGCCTGCGCCCGCTGCGCGGGCCATGCACTTTGCCTTCGGCGCTGCGCCGCTGCGCGGCAGGTCACCGCGGTTGGCGATCAGTATCTTCTTGAACATGTCATCAATCTCCGTTCGGAGTCTTTCGGGTGAAGGCAGGGCTCACGCCCGGATCGGGGCGGCCGCTGAAGATGCGCGCCACGCGCGAGAACAGCGCGCGCAAGAAGCGCCAGCTCTTGTGGATGAGCCAGATGCTCAGGACGATCAGCGCCAGCAGCACGACGCCGAAAACGAGCGGGTGGGCCAGCGCGAGCCACAGGCCGGCCGGCACGGCGCTGTCCTCGACCAGCGAGGCACCGACGTTGCTGAAGGGCTCGGGCGAGGTGTTGATGGCCGCGCGCGTAGTGGCCTTGGCCGCATGCGAGGTGGCGGCCAGGCTGCCGCCGACCAGCGCCGCCGCCACGGCCATGGCGGCATGGTCGGCGCCGAACACGCCGGCCGCGAGCGCGGCGCCGGCGGGCACCCGGATCACCGTGTGCACCATGTCCCACAACGAATCCAGCCCGGGGATCTTGTCGGCGAAGAACTCGACGAAGAGCATGAAGCCGCTGGCCACCAGGACCACGGGATGCGCCAGCAGCTGCAGGCCCTGCGGCAACGGGACCCAGCCGAGGTAGCCGGCCAGGCCGGCGAGGAACACCACCAGGTACAGCCGCACGCCGCTGGCCCAGCCGAGGGCACCGGCCAGGGCCAGGAGCTGCGGCATGCTGAGCGCGTCGAGCGTGTTCATGGTGGTGACGTGTCCTGGCGCGGGCTACTTGCCAGCGCCCTGCACCCAGGAAGGCTTGCGCTTCTCGAGGAAGGCGCGAAGGCCTTCCCTGCCTTCGTCGCTGGCACGCAAGCGCGCGATGCGCTCCACTGTGTCCTGCGACAGCGCCTCGGTGATCGGCTGGCCGGCCATGTCGCGCCACAGGCGCTTGCTTTCCTGCACCGCGACCGGGCCGGCGGCAGCGATGCTGCGCAGCACCTCGTCGACTTTGGTGTCGAGCGCATCCGGCGCCACGATCTCGTGCACGAAGCCGATGCGGTGCGCCTCGGCCGCGCCGAAGCGCTCTGCCGTGAGGAAGTAGCGCTGCGCCGCGCGCGCGCCCATGGCACGGATGACATAGGGGCTGATGGTCGCGGGGATCAGGCCGATCTTCACTTCGGACAGGCAGAAGTTCGCCGTGTCGGCGGCGATGGCGACATCGCACACCGCCACCAGGCCCATGCCGCCGGCGTAGACGTCGCCGTGGATGCGCGCGATCACCGGCAGGCGGCTGCGTTCCAGCGTGCGCAGCATGCGCGGCAGGCCGGCGGCGTCCTCGAGGTTCTGCTCGTGGGTGTAGCCGGCGGCCTTCTTCATCCAGTTTAGGTTGGCGCCGGCGCAGAAGGCCGGGCCGCGCCCGCCCAGCACGACGGCGCGCACGCCGGGCGCCGCCTCGGCCTGGACGAAGGCCTCGCCCAGTTCGCGGATGAAGACGTCGTCGATGGCATTGCGCATTTCCGGCCTGTCGAGCCAGATGCGCGCCACCGCACCGTCGATGGCCAGTTCAAGGGTGGTGAATTCGCTGTTGCTGCTCATGTCGCGCCGCGCGCCTCCTGCTGTAGCTGATAGACCCAGTCCAGTTCGGGGCCGGGAAAGCCCATCGACGTGAGTGCGGCAGACAACTGGCCGCGGTGGTGGGTCGCATGGTTGAAGACATGGCCGAGCGCGGGCGCGAAGGGAATGCGCACCGTCTCGCCGTTGTTGCGGGTGTAGCTGAGGTCGCCCGCCAGCCGCTCGGCGTCGGCGCCGGCCAGCCAGCGCGGCCAGCGCTGCACGGCCTGGCGCAGCGCGGCCACCAGGGGATCGCGCTCGTGATAGAGCTCGGTGTCGAGCGCCATGCGCGGCGAGACGCCCTGCGCGAAGCGGGCATGCCAGATGTTGTCGGTCACCAGCAGGTGGTTCACCGTGCGATGCACCGAGCCGAAGTACAGGCCGCAGTCGCGGTGCCACTGCTCGTCGCCCAGGTGCGCCAGGCTCTTGCCGAGCAGCAGCTCGGTGGCCCACGCGTGATAGCGGGCCAGGCGGATGAAATAGTCGATCAGCTGCATGCTGCCTGCACTCCTTCGAGGGCTACATCCGGAACACGCCGAACCGCGGCTCCGGCACCGGCGCGTTGCGGGCGGCGGCCAGGCCCAGCGCCAGCACGCGGCGGGTGTCGGCCGGATCGATGATGCCGTCGTCCCACAGGCGGGCGGTGGCGTAGTAGGGATGGCCCTGCCGCTCGTACTGGTCGCGGATGGGCTTCTTGAACGCCTCTTCCTCGTCCGCGCCCCACTGTCCGCCCCTGGCCTCGATGCCGTCGCGCTTGACCGTGGCCAGCACGCTGGCGGCCTGCTCGCCGCCCATCACGCTGATGCGCGCGTTGGGCCACATCCACAGGAAGCGCGGCGAGTACGCGCGGCCGCACATGCCGTAGTTGCCGGCCCCGAAGCTGCCGCCGATGATGATGGTGAACTTGGGCACGCTGGCGGTGGCCACGGCGGTGACCATCTTGGCGCCATGGCGGGCGATGCCCTCGTTCTCGTACTTGCGTCCCACCATGAAGCCGGTGATGTTCTGCAGGAACACCAGCGGGATCTTGCGCTGGCAACACAGCTCGATGAAGTGCGCGCCCTTCTGCGCGCTCTCGGAGAACAGGATGCCGTTGTTGGCCACGATGCCTACCGGCATGCCCTCGACGGCGGCGAAGCCGCACACCAGCGTGGTGCCGAAGCGCGCCTTGAACTCGTGGAATTCGCTGCCGTCCACGATGCGGGCGATGATCTCGCGCACGTCGAACGGCTTGCGCGTGTCGGTGGGAATCACGCCGTAGAGCTCGGCGGCGTCGAACGCCGGCGGCCGCGGCGGCAGGTCGGCCGGCGCGGCCTCCGCTCGCGCGGCATTCAGATTGCCCACGGCCTCGCGCGCCAGCGCCAGCGCGTGCAGGTCGTTCTGCGCCAGGTGGTCGGCCACGCCGGACAGGCGCGTGTGCACGTCGCCGCCGCCCAGATCCTCGGCCGACACCACCTCGCCGGTGGCCGCCTTCACCAGCGGCGGGCCGCCCAGGAAGATGGTGCCCTGCTTCTGCACGATGATCGACTCGTCGCTCATGGCCGGCACGTAGGCGCCGCCGGCCGTGCACGAGCCCATCACCACCGCGATCTGGGCGATGCCCTGGGCGCTCATGTTGGCTTGGTTGTAGAAGATGCGGCCGAAGTGGTCCCGATCGGGAAACACCTCGTCCTGGTTCGGCAGGTTGGCGCCGCCGGAATCGACCAGGTAGATGCACGGCAGGCGGTTCTGCTGCGCGATCTCCTGCGCGCGCAGGTGCTTCTTGACGGTCATGGGGTAGTAGGTGCCGCCTTTGACCGTGGCGTCGTTGCACACGATCATGCAGTGAACGCCCTTGACGCGGCCGATGCCGGCGATGAGGCCGGCGCCCGGCGCGTCGCCGTTGTACATGCCGTATGCGGCCAGCGGCGACAACTCCAGGAACGGCGTGCCCGGGTCCAGCAGTTGCGCCACGCGGTCGCGCGGCAGCAGCTTGCCGCGGGCCGTGTGCTTGGCGCGCGCGGCCTCGCCGCCGCCGGCCTCGACGCCGGCGAACTGGGCGCGCAGGTCGTCGATCAGCGCGCGCATGGCAGCCGCGTTGGCCTGGAAGGACTCCGAACGGGGGTTGAGTTGGGAGACGAGTTTGCTCATGAATGCCTTCTGTTCTGGCGCCGCGAAGCCGGGCTGCGCGATGATGCGGGGCCAAGGCCCAGCTTCGCGGCCGACCTGCCGATGCCGACGTGGATACCGTTGAAACCGTTCTTCTGATGCTGATGCTGGGCGCGGTGACCGGCGTGGCCGCCCGCTACCTGCGCGCCATTCCGCTGCCGCTGATCCAGATCGCGCTGGGTGCGCTGCTGTCCTGGCCGCGCCAGGGGCTGCACGTGGCGTTCGATCCGGAACTGTTCCTGCTGCTTTTCATTCCGCCGCTGCTGTTCTCGGACGGCTGGCGCATTCCCAAGCGGGAGTTCTTCGCGCTGTACAAGCCGATCCTGCGTCTGGCCCTGGCGCTGGTACTGGCCACGGTGCTGGGCCTGGGCTGGCTGATCCACTGGATGATCCCGCAGATGCCGCTGCCGGTGGCTTTCGCCCTGGCCGCGGTGGTCTCGCCGACCGACGCCGTGGCGGTCTCGGCGATCACCCGCAACCTGGGCATGCCGGCGCGCACCATGCACATCCTCGAAGGCGAGTCGATGCTCAACGACGCCTCCGGCCTGGTGGCGCTGAAATTCGCCGTTGCCGCCACCGTCACCGGCGCTTTCTCGTGGAGTGGCGTGGCACGCGAATTCGTGTGGGTGGCGGTGGGCGGGCTGGCCGTCGGGGTCGGGCTGGGCTGGGGCTTCGCCTGGCTGCGCGAGTTGATCACCCGCCGTCTGGGCGACCTGGCGGCCACGCAGATGGTGATGCTGCTCCTGCTGCTGCCCTTTGCCGCCTACATGCTGGGCGAGCGCGTCGGGGTCTCGGGCATCCTGGCCGCGGTGGCGGCCGGCTTCGCCACCAACTTCGCCGACCTGCGGCGCGGCGAGTTCATCGGCGAGCGCATGCAGAGCGCCGGCGCCTGGGCCATGCTGGAATCGTCCTTCAACGGCGCCATCTTCCTGTTGCTGGGGCTGCAGTTGCCGTCGATCGTCACCGGCATGGAAGGCTCGGGCTACGGCGGCTGGCAGCTCGCCGGCTACGTGCTGGCCCTTACCGCCGCCCTGCTGGCGCTGCGCTGGGGCTGGCTGGTGCTGGCCATGCAGGGCCGCCTGCTCAAGGCGCGCCTGGCCGGCGATGCCGGCGCGCGGCGCACCTGGCTGACCGAGCTGGCGGCCACACTGGCGGGCATCCGCGGCGCGGTGACGCTGGCCGGCGCCTTGTCGGTGCCGCTGATGCTGGACGCGGACACGCCCTTCCCCGCGCGCGACCTGCTGGTCTTCCTGGCCACCGGCACCATCATCGTCACGCTGGTGCTGGGCAGCATCGGCCTGCCGCTGGTGCTGCGCCGGCTGCCGCCGGCAAGCGAGACGCGCGAGGTGCGCGAGGAGCGCGCGGCCAGGCTGGCCGCCTGCCGCGCGGCGGTGACCGACCTGGCCCTCGACCCGGACCGGCCCGAAGCCGGCGACGCCGACTGGATGGCCCAGTACCAGGAGACGGTCGGCCGACTGACGCAGGACTACCGCCGCCGCATGAGCCTGCTCGACGACGGCAGTGCCGACGCCGGCTCGCCCGAGGCGCAGGCCGAGACGCCGCTGGCGCAGCAGCAGCGGCGCCAGCGCTACCTGCTCGAACTCGAGATGCGCCTGAAGTGCCTGCATGTCGAACGCGACGCGCTGTATGCCGAGCGGTTCGCCGAGCGCATCAACGACGAATCGCTGCGCACGCTGGTGGCCGAGCTCGACCTGTCCGAGATCTCGTTGCGCCGGCGGGTCAAGGTGGCGCAGCAGACCGCCGCCGCCGGCGTCGCGCGGACGGCGGGCGATGATGGCTGACTCGCAGGAGCCGGGGCTTGGCGGACGGGACACGGTGGCGTGGCGCAAAAGCCGGCGGCGTCAGGCGGTCCGGTCGGCCGTCAGGCCGAGCTCGGACGCCATCTGCTCGCGGATCCTGAACTTCTGGATCTTGCCGGTCACGGTCATCGGGAACGCGTCGACGAAACGGATGTAGCGCGGCACCTTGTAGTGCGCAATCTGCCCCTTGCAGAAATCGCGCACCTCTTCCTCGGTGACCGACTGGCCCGGCTTGCGGATGATCCAGGCGCACAGCTCCTCGCCATAGCGCCTGTCGGGCAGCCCGACCACCTGCACGTCCTGCACCTTGGGGTGGCGGTACAGAAACTCCTCGATCTCGCGCGGGTAGATGTTCTCGCCGCCGCGGATCACCATGTCCTTGATGCGGCCGACGATGTTCACGTAGCCCTCGTCGTCCATGGTGGCGAGGTCGCCGGTGTGCATCCAGTGCTCGGCGTCGATCGCCTCGGCGGTCTTTTCCGGGTCGTCCCAGTAGCCGTGCATGACCGAGTAGCCGCGGGTGCACAGCTCGCCGCGCTCGCCGCGCGGCACGATGGCGCCCGATTCGGGGTCGATGATCTTGACCTCCAGGTGCGGCTGCACCGTGCCGACGGTGGCCACGCGCTTGTCCAGCGGCGTGTCGGTGCTGCTCTGGCAGCTGACCGGGCTGGTCTCGGTCATGCCGTAGGCGATGGTGATCTGCGACAGGTGCATCTGCTCGACCACCCGCTTCATCACCTCGATCGGGCAGGGCGAGCCGGCCATGATGCCGGTGCGCAGGGTCGACAGGTCGAACTCGCCAAAGCGCGGATGGTCCAGCTCGGCGATGAACATGGTCGGCACGCCGTGCAGGCCGGTGCACCGCTCGGCCTGCACCGTCTCGAGCACGGTGAGCGGATCGAAGCCGTCGTTCGGGTAGACGATGGCCGAGCCATGCGTCAGGCAGGCCAGGTTGCCCAGCACCATGCCGAAGCAGTGGTACAGCGGCACGGGAATGCAAAGGCGGTCATCCGGCCCGAGCTTCATGCATTCGCCGATGAAGAAGCCGTTGTTCAGGATGTTGCGGTGCGTCAGCGTGGCGCCCTTGGGGAAGCCGGTGGTACCGCTGGTGAACTGGATGTTGATGGGGTCGCCGGCGCCCAGCGCGGCCTGCACCTGCGCCACGCGCGGGTCGTGCGCATCGCCGCTGGCGAGCAGGTCGGAAAAGCGCTGCATGCCGGGCTCGTCGCCACCCTGCCCGGCCGGCGCGTCGATCCACACCACGCGCGCGAGCTGCGGCAAGCGGGCCGAGGCCAGGGCACCCGGCGCAGCGGCGGCCAGCTCGGGCGCCAGCTCGCGCAGCATGCCCAGGTAGTCGCTGGTCTTGAAGCGCGCCATGGTCACCAGCGCCTTGCATCCGACCTTGTTGAGCGCATATTCGACCTCGGCCGTGCGGTAGGCCGGGTTGATGTTGACCAGGACGAGCCCGACCTTGGCGGTCGCGATCTGCATGAGCACCCAGGCCACGTTGTTGTGCGACCAGATGCCCACCCGGTCGCCCGGCACGAGCCCTGTGCGCAGCAGGGCGCTGGCCAGGCGGTTCGACGCGGCCTGCAACTCGCGGTAGGTGAAGCGCTGGCCTTCGTGCCGGCTGACCAGCGCTTCGCGGTCGGGCTGGCGCGCGACCATGTCGTCGAAGAAATCGCCGATGGTCTGCTCGATCAGCGGCACGTCGGTGGCGCCCTTGGCGTCGCTCTGGCTCATCGCTTGTCTCCTTGTCGTTCTTGCGCGGGCGGGCGGCCCGCCGGCCTCAGGCCGTCTCGTTGAACAGCTCGCGGCCGATGAGCATGCGGCGGACCTCGCTGGTGCCGGCGCCGATCTCGTAGAGCTTGGCGTCGCGCCACAGGCGCTCGACCGGGAAGTCCTTGGTATAGCCGACGCCGCCCAGCGCCTGGATGGCCTCGCCGGCCATCCACGTCGCCTTCTCGGCCGAGTAGAGGATGGCGCCGGCGGCGTCCTTGCGGAAGGTCCGCGCGTGGTCCTGGCGGTCGCAGGCCTTGCCCACCGCGTAGACGTAGGCGCGGGTGGCCTGCCAGGTGCTGTACATGTCGGCGACCTTGCCCTGCATGAGCTGGAATTCGCCGATGCTCTGGCCGAACTGCTTGCGCTCGTGCACGTAGGGAAGCACCGCGTCCATGCAGGCGGCCATGATGCCCAGCGGGCCGCCCGAGAGCACGGCGCGCTCGTAGTCCAGGCCGCTCATCAGCACCTTGGCGCCATTGCCTTCGCCGCCCAGCACGTTTTCCTCGGGCACCTCGCAGTTGTCGAAGAACAGCGGGTAGGTGTTGGAGCCGCGCATGCCCAGCTTGTCGAGCTTGTTGCCGGCCGAGAAGCCCTTGAAGCCCTTCTCGACGATGAAGGCGGTCATGCCGCGCGCGCCCATCTCCAGGTCGGTCTTGGCGTAGATCACCAGGGTGTCGGCGTCGCCGCCGTTGGTGATCCACATCTTGCTGCCGTTGAGCACGTAGCAGCCGTCCTTCTTCTCGGCGCGCAGCTTCATGCTGACCACGTCGGAGCCGGCGTTGGGTTCGCTCATCGCCAGCGCGCCCACGTGCTCGCCGCTGACCAGCTTGGGCAGGTACTTCTTCTTCTGCGCATCGCTGCCGTTGCGGTGGATCTGGTTGACGCACAGGTTGGAGTGCGCGCCATAGGACAGGCCGACCGAAGCGGAGGCGCGCGAGACCTCTTCCATGGCGATGATGTGCGCCAGGTAACCCAGCTCGGTGCCGCCGTATTCCTCCTTGACCGTCATGCCGTGCAGGCCCAGCTCGCCGAGCTTGCGCCAGAGGTCATGCGGAAAGAGGTTGTCGCTGTCGATGCGCGCCGCGCGCGGCGTGATCTCGTGCGCGGCGAAGTCGCGCACCGCGTCACGCAGCGAATCGAGCGTCTCGCCAAGGTCGAAGTTCAGGCCGGGATCGTGCATGTCGCTTGTCTCCTTCAAGAGGCTGCCCGCGTGGACGTCACCACGGCTTCGCGCCATGGCGGCCATGCGAAAAATCGCAGCTTACGCCCGGCAGCGGCGCAAATGGCGCCACAATAGTTGCAAATCGCGCCACCACTTCGAGCCACCAGATGTCCACGCCCGCCCTGCGCGGCCAGCCCCGCGCCGCCACGCCCATGGCGTTCGTCCAGGCGATCGTCCGCGCTTACGCGCGCTACGGGAAGGACCCGGCGGCGGCGTTGCAGCAGGCACAGATCGCGCCGCGCGACGTGCGCAATCCGCAGGCCCGGGTGACGGCTGCGCAGTTCGAGACCCTCTCCGGCCATGCCATGCAGGAGCTGGACGACGAGGCCCTGGGCTGGTTCGGCCGCCGCCTGCCCTGGGGCAGCTACGGCATGCTGTGCCGCGCGTCGATCAGCGCCCCCAACCTCGGCGTGGCCATCAAGCGCTGGTGCCGCCACCACTGGCTGCTGGCCGACGACATCCGCATCGAGCTGCACATCCAGGGCGGGCTGGCCACCGTCTCGGTGATCGAGCTGCGGCCGCTGGGCGAGTTCCGCGAGTTCTGCCTGGTGACGATGCTGCGCTTCCTCCACGGGTTCGCCAGCTGGGCGATCGACTCGCGGGTGTCGTTGCGCGAGGCGGCATTCCCGCATCCGGCGCCGCCGCATGCCGAGGCCTATCCGCTCATGTTCTGCGAGCGGGTGCTGTTCGGCGCCGATCACGCCAGCTACAGCTTCGACGAGCGCTACCTGCAGCTGCCCCTGCATCGCGACGAACGGGCACTGCGCGTGATGCTGCGGCGCGCCCTGCCGCTGACGGTGCTGCAGTACCGGCGCGACCGCCTGCTGGGCCAGCGGGTGCGGGAGCTGTTGCGCACCCGGCCGCAGGAAACCGGCAATGCGCAGGCCCTGGCCACGCTGCTCAACGTGTCTGCGCGCACACTGCATCGCCAACTGCAGGAGGAAGGCATGACGCTGCAGGCGCTCAAGGACGAGGTCCGGCGCGAGTCGGCCATCGCGCTGCTGCGCCGCGGCGGCCCGCAGCGGCCGATCAAGCAGGTGGCGCTGGCGGTGGGGTTTCGCAACGAGAAGAGCTTCGCGCGTGCGTTCCGCCAGTGGACGGGCAGCACGCCGGGCGAGTTCCGCGAGCAGGATCGCTGAAGCGACGATGCCCGCTCGCGCTCAGCGTTGCTGCTGCTGGCGCGCCCTCGCCTGCTCGGCCTGGCGTCGCGCCTGCTCCTGCTGCTGCGCCTGCTCCATCTGCACTTGCTGCTGGTGCAGCAGATCCTCGCGGCGGGTCTGCTGCAGGCGCCGGGCCTGATCCTGCTGAACCTGCAGCTGGTTGCGCTGCTGGGTCCATTGGTCCTGCGTGCGCTGGTCGCGCCGCGCCTGGTCCACCCGATCGCGTTGCTGGCGGTCCTGACGGGCGCGTTCCTGCCGTGCCTCCTCGTGCCGGCGCGCGGCCTGTTGCTGGCGCTGCTGCGGCGTCGCCTGCGCCACTTGCACCGATGGCTGCCATTGGAAAGGTTGCGACGCCTGGGGCACGGGCTCGCCTGTGGCCGTAGGCTGCAAGGTGCGCTGCGCCCAAGCGCCACCGGCAAGCGACATGACTGCCGCCGCCAACGTCACGCAGCGGCCCGAGTGCAAAAGGAGTTGCGAAGCCATGTCCCCATGCTAGCCGTGCGCGCGTGGCGCGCTTGCCGGCCAGCCGCGGCGGTGGCTGTCGGAACAGGCGCCGCGTTGCTCAGGCGTCGTGCATGCGGTGCGCCGCCAGCACGGCCGGCAGCTGCGCCATGTCGACGAAGATATGCACCACGCCAATGGCGCGCAGCGCGTCGGCGCTGCTGTGGCCCAGCCCGCCCGGGCTGTAGCCGAACACGGTCGCGCCGGCGGCGAGCCCGGCCATGGCGCCGGTGACGGTGTCTTCGACCACCGCGCAGCGGCGCGGGTCGGCGTCGAGCGCACGGGCGGCGGCGAGGTAGACGTCCGGGGCCGGCTTGGAGCGCGGCATCTCGTGGCCGCTGAACACCCGCCCCTGGAAGGCGTCGAGCAGGCCGATCTTTTCCAGCTGCAGTTCCACCTTGAGGCGGTCGGCGCCGGAAGCGCAGGCGATGCGCCCGCCCAGGCGCGCATGCAGCGCGCGCACCGCGGCCGGCGCGCCGGCAATCTCGACCAGCTCGCGGTCGAGCGCCTCGTTGCGGCGTTCGCGGAACTGCGCCAGCCATTCGGACGTGATGCGAGTGCCGGTGTGCGATTCGATCAGGTCGATCTCGTCCTTGACCGCCTTGCCGACAAATGTGCGCATGCAGTCGGCAAGGGACATGGACCAGCCCAGCTCCTCGAGCATGTCGCGCAGCACGCGGTTGGTGATGGGTTCGGAGTCGACCAGGACGCCGTCGCAGTCGAACAGCACGGCGTCGAAGGGAATGGGGCTCATGCGGGGAGTCGGAAGGAAAGAGTCCGGCGCGGCCTTCAGCCGGCGCCGGCGGCCGGGTCGCCGGCCGCGTCCACATAGTACCAACGCGCCAGGCCGTCCGCGCCGCGCTCGCGCACGAAGCGGCTGCGTTCGGCCAGGCGCGTGGCCCGGCCGCCGGCGTCCCGCACGCGCGCCACGAACTCGACTTCGGCATGCGTGTCGTCGATGCGGCGGTGCGACTTGACCGACAGGCCGAGCCAGCGCGCGCCGGGCTCGAAATCGAGCGAAGCCGGCCGCTGGCCGGCATGCCAGGTGGCGAGCAGGTAGTCGGCGCGCTCGCGCACGAAGGCGCTGTAGCGCGAGCGCATGAGCGATTCGGCATCCGGGGCGGGCCGGCTGTCGAAGTGGTCGAGGTAGCGGCCGCAACAGTCGGCGTAGGCGAGCGCGCGGCCGCGCGTGTCGGTGCGACCGCAGGGACAGGGAATTTGGTCGTTCATGCTCGTGAAGTGTCGCTGACAGGCGGCGGCCCAGGACTCAGAACGGCCGCTGCGGCGCCGTGGCGCAGGCCGTCACCAGCCATTCGCGGAAGGCCTTCATCGCCGCGGTGGGCCGGCGCGACTTGAGCGAGGTGAGCCAGTAGGCGCCGCGCGCCAGTTCCTGTGCAAACGGCTGCACCAGCCGGCCCTGCTGCAGTTCGCGCGAGAACAGCCGCACCGGCAGCAGGGCCACGCCGGCGCCCTGCGCGGCCGCTTCGGCAAGCGCCAGCGACGAATCGAAGACGGTGCCGCGCAACACCGGGCAAGCCGTGCCGGTGGCCGCGAACCAGTCGGTCCATTCGTCGGCGCGGTACGAGCGCAGCAAGGTCTCGCGGGCCAGGTCGGCCGGCACGCGCAGCCGCGCCGCCGTCGCCGGCGCGCACATCGGCGACAGCGGGGCCTGCAGCAGCGCGTCGGCGCGCGTGCCATGCCAGGCGCCGTCGCCGAAGCGCACGGCAAAGTCGAGCCCCTCGGCCGCCAGGTCGACCCGGTTGTTGTGCGTCTGCAGGCGCAGGTCGACGAACGGGCAGGCCTCCTGGAACTGGCGCAGCCGCGGCAGCAGCCAGCCCACGGTGAAGGTGGCCACGGCCCCGACGGTGAGCACCTCGCGCGGACGCGCATCGCCCAGCTGCGCCAGCGCGGCACCGACGCGCGAGAACGATTCGGCCACCACGGGCAGCAGCGACTGCCCCTCGTCTGTCAGCGCCAGGCCGCGCGGCAGGCGCCGGAACAGCGGCCGGCCCAGGCGCTGCTCGAGATTGCGGATGTGCTGGCTCACCGCCGTCTGCGTCACGTGCAGTTCCTCGGCGGCGCGGGTCAGGTTCAAGTGGCGCGCGGCAGCCTCGAAGGCGCGCAGCGCGTTGAGCGGCAGGTGCATGGTGGGCCAGTTTTTCTTGGGTCCGGCCGCGCTTCTTGTCGATGGTGCGGACGGCGGGATGTGCCTATTGTCGAGGGCATTCCCTGACCACGGAGATCCTGTTGATGATGAGAAGACGCGAATTTTCCTTTGGCCTGGCCATGTCGGCATTGATGGCCGGCACGGCGGGCGCGGCCCCTGCGGCCGCAGGCAAGCAAGCCGGCGCGGCCTGGCGCGCCGGCATGGCGCGCATCGAGGCAGGCACGGGCGGCCGCCTGGGCGTGGCCATGCTCGACACAGGCTCCGGGCTGGCACTGGGCTGGCGCGAGAACGAACGCTTCGCCATGTGCAGCACCTTCAAGCTGATGCTGGCGGCCTGGATGCTGGCGCTGGTGGACCAGGGCCGCGAGCGGCTGGACACCCGCATCGAGTACGGGCCGGAGGTACTGGTGCCCTATTCGCCGGTCTCCGGCCCGCACGCCGGCCCACGCCGCGAAGGCAAGGAGCCCGGCGGCGGCCTGACCGTCGCCGAGCTGTGCGACGCGGCCGTGACGCTGAGCGACAACAGCGCGGCGAACCTGCTGCTGGCGCGCCACGGCGGGCCGGCCGGCCTGACCGCCTTCATGCGCACGCTCGGCGACCCGGTGAGCCGGCTCGACCGCAACGAGCCGGGCCTGAACGAGGCCGCCGTGGGCGACGAGCGCGACACCACGACGCCGGCCGCGATGCTGCGCTCGATGCGCAAGGTGATGCTGGGCGAGGCGCTGTCGCCGGCGGGCCGCGCGCAACTGGTCGCCTGGGCCACCGGCAACCGCACCGGCGACAAGCGGCTGCGCGCCGGCGTGCCCGGCTGGCGTGTCGGCGACAAGACCGGCACCGCCGGCGAAAGCGGCACGGCCAACGACATCGGCGTGTTCTGGCCGCCCGGCGGCGCGGCGCCGGTGCTGGTGACCTGCTACCTGACGCGGGCGACGGTGCCCGCCGCGCAGCAGGACGCGGCGATCGCCGAGGTGGCGCGCAGTGTCTCGGCGGCGATTGGGGGCCGAAGCCGGACGGGCTGAACGTCCGCGCGCGCGCTCAGCGCCCCGCTTCGTCGGCCGCCAGCAAGGCCCGCAGCCGGCGCGCGTCAGCCGGCTTGTACAGCAGCGGATACCCGGCGCGCTCGACCTCGGTGCGGTGCTTGGCGGCGGTCTCGCCGGTCAGGATCGCCACCCGCCGCACTTTGCCCACACCGTGCAGCGCCTGCGCCGCGGCCAGGCCGGACAAGCCGCTGCCCAGGCGCAGGTCGCCCAGCAGGAGGTCGAACTCGCCGGCGAGCTCCCAGGCCTCGCCGGGGTTGGCCGCCAGCGCCACGTCGTGGCCCCAGCCGCGCAACAGCGTCGCCATGGCACGGCGCACCGGCTCCTCGTCGTCGAGCACCAGCACGCGGCGCGGCGTCGCGTCCTCCAGCGGCGCCGGCGCGGTGTCCGCCGGCGCGTCGCCGGGCGGCGCGGCCGGCAGCGTCAGGCTGAAGACGCTGCCACGGCCGGGTTGCGAACGCAGGTGGATGCGCGACTGCAGCATGCGCGCCATGCTGGCCACGAGCGACAGGCCGAGCCCCAGCCCGCGGCTGCGGTCGCGGCCCGGGTTGTCGAGCTGGAAGAACGGCTCGAACACCTCCTCGCGGTGCGCCGTGTCGATGCCGATGCCCGAATCGCGCACCTCCAGCCGCCAGGCCGGCCCGGCGTCCGTGTGCGCGCGGCGCACCGCCACCAGCACCGTGCCGCGCGACGTGTACTTGATGGCGTTGTCGACCAGGTTGCCCAGGAGCCGCGACAGCACGCGCTCGTCCGATCGCACCGCCGCGTCCGTGGCGGCGAAGCGCAGGGTCAGGCCCTTGGCCGAGGCCATCGGCTGGAAGCGGCTGCGCAGCGAACGAAAAAGCGGCGCCAGTCGCACCGGCTCCATCGTGGCCTGCAAGCCGTCACCGTCGAACTGGGCGATGTCGAGCAAGGCGTCGACCGAGGTGCGCAGCGCATCGACGCTGTCGCGCATGGCGCGCAGGGTCTCGCGCGTGGGCGGCTGCACCGGGCTGAGCGCGTCGACGAAGATGGACAGCGCATGCATCGGCTGGCGCAGGTCGTGGTTGGCGGCGGCGAAGATGCGCGCGCGCTGCGCCGCCAGTTGCGCCACCTGGTCGAGCTCGCGCGACAGCGCCTGGGTCAGCCGCGTGTTCTCGAAGCCGGTGTTCATCGATTCCACGATCAACCGGTGCTGCTTGTGCGAGTAGTACAGCGCCGACCACAACTGCAGCACCACCAGCGCGCCCATCAGGATGGTGACGTTGTCCCCTTCCCATATCAGGCGGACCGACAGGCTCAGGTAGCCCGGCACGGCGAACAGCACCGCGGCCCGCCACCACTGCGAGATCGCCATGGTCGAGGCGCTGGTCATGGCGCTGATGAAAAAATACATCAGCAGGATGTAGGCCAGTTGCCCGCTGGGAAAGAACAACCACGGCGCCAGCGCCCACACCACGCCCGGGAACAGCATGCGCGTCTCGAGGTCGCGCCGGATTCGGAAGGCGTCCTGCACGCCATAGGTCTCCGGCCGCTCGCGGTGCAGGTGGAAGTACATGTGCACCTGCATGCCGTGGACCATCACCGCCCACACCAGCGTGCCCTTGTCGCCGGTCATGATCAGGAAGGTGATCCAGAACACCGCCGCCACCAGGCCAGCCGAGAAAGGCGTGTCGCGCGTGTCCAGCACGTACGCCTGCGCCAGGCGCTGGTCCACCAGCGGGTTGGCATGCGGCGTGTCGGTCCAGAGGTGGCTCAGGCCCCGCAGCAGACCGGCCACCCGACCGCGCTCGGTGGGAGCGATGGCGTCAGGCATAAGTAGACACAATTGTTGCCGAAACGGGACAACTGTGCTCGCGCCTTCCCGCCGCTTTCGGGGGCCTTGCGCCTTTTTCAACATCTGCGGCAGATCATGGTGCGCGGGGCCGACCCGCTCAGAACGGCGCGTCGGCGTCCACGGCCGCCTCGGGCGGCGCCTCGCCACCACCCGGCCGGCGATTGAGCTGGTCCAGCAGATTCATCACCTGCTTGCGCAGGCCGGTGTTCTCGGCGGTGAGCTCGGCCACGCGCTTGCGCAACGCCTCGACCGTATCCCCCGCGGCGGAGGCGTCGGCGCCGGGTTCGCCTGCCGCCGCGTCGCCGGCGGGTTCGGCGCCCGGCTCGCGCGGCTTGCGCCTGGCTTCGCGCGCGCGCTTGGCCGCCTGCTTGAGCTCGTCCTTGCCGGCGCTGGCGGCGGCAACCTGCTCTTCGGCCGGCAAGGTGGAGACCACGGCCGCGGCGTTCAGCGAAATGTCGCCGGACTTGATGGCCGCCACGAGCTCGGGCGTCGCCTGCTTCTGGATCTTCTCGATCATGGCGACCTGCGTGTTGGTCAACCGCGCCGCACGTGCCAGGGCCTCGCGCGTGGCGAGCGCCTGCGCGGCGGCGTCATCCGCGCCAGGGCCGCTCGCCTCCTCGCGCGGCGCGGGCACCTCGGCGTCCTGCGGCGCCGCGGCGGCGCGCGCGCGGCGCTGCGCCACGATCTCGCGCTTGCGCAAGGCCAGCACGCCGCGCTGGAAGTCAGAGACGCTGCGCCGGCCCAGGTGCTGGTCGATCATCCACAAGTGCACGTCTTCCATGGACTGGAAGCGCGTGTTCTGCACCGTGTTGAACGGCAGGCCATGCTTCTGGCAGATGCCGTAGCGATTGTGGCCGTCGACCAGCACGTCGCCCCACAGCACCAGCGCATCGCGGCAGCCTTCGGCCAGCAGGCTGCGTTCGAGCGCTTCGTATTCCTCCGCGGTCAACGGGTCGATGTAGGCCTTGAGTTCTTCGTTGACGACGATGTCCATGAATGCGCGGTTCCCGGTGATGTTCAAAGGGCGGGCATTGTAGAGATGCGTCGCGGCGCGCCGGTGCTACAACCTGGCCTGGCCGGTCGTCGTTGCCGCCACCTGAAAGCCCGGATGAAGGAAATGAAACAACCAGAAGACGTTCCCCGCGCGTTCCAGGACGCCTGGAACAGCCACGACATGGCGTCTCTGGGCGCACTGTTCCATGAGGACGCGACCTTCGTGAACCGCTTCGGCCACTACGTGCGGGGCGCCAGCGAGATCGTGAAGCTGCACACGCCCATCCATGAAACCATCTACAGCGATTCCACGTTGGAGAACGAGTTGATCGACGTCGTCACGACCGGCGACGGCGCGGCGGTCATTCACTTCTGGAGCCGCCTCGCGGCCGGTACGGCACACCCGGCGGGCCCTCACGCCGTGGACACGTTGATCCTTGCCGTGCTGACGCGGCAGGCCGGCCAATGGCGGATCAAGGCGCTCGAGAACGTGACCCTGACGAATCCGCGCACCGGCCAGGCGGTGCTGCGTGGCGCCCCGGGTTCGCCGTACGCAAGCTGACGAATCTGGCCCCGGTCAGGCCCACAGGCGCTTGCGGGCGCTCTGCAGAAAGCCTTCGCGCCGCAGTTGGGGCTTTGCCTTGGTCTGGCCTTGCGCAATGATCTCGAACGCTCGGCCGGAGTTCAACTTGAAGCCAAGGCCGTCGCGCGAACCAAGGCGGGCATGCGTGTTCGAGGAGATCACATGCACCTTGAGGTGGCGCCCGATCGATGCCGAGAGCTTCTGGCACGCTGCCGACATGTCCGCCTTGTCCGGGACCAGCTCCCCATGGACGACCAGCAGCTCGACGGTGCCTTCCTCGTCTTCGCCAAGAATGAAGGCCCGCACGACCGACGCCTTGAACCTGGACCGCAGCATTGCGCGGATGGGCTCGGCCGCGGCGAACGACTTGAGCGCGATGGCCCTCAGCTCGTCGTAGAAGACGAACGATCGATTCGCGCACACCGCCATCGACTCGCCGTCCTCGCCGGCCCGCTCGGTCAGGATGCCGCTCGTGACGAGGTGCGCCTGCGTGCGCTCCACGTCGGCCGCGTCCAGCTTCGTCCTCCTGGCGAGTTCACCGACGGTGAACTCGCCGGCCGGCTCGGCAAGGACCACCTTGAGCAGTTTCTGGACTTCAGGGGCAAGAAGGAAATCTGCGGCACTCATCGCGGCGCCGAACCTCAGATGGCCCGCTGGATCAGCAGTTTCTGGATATCCGACGTGCCTTCGTAGATCTGGCACACGCGCACGTCGCGGTAGATGCGCTCGAGGGGGAAGTCCTGCACGTAGCCGTAGCCGCCCAGCGTCTGGATGGCGGCGCTGCACACGCGCTCGGCCATTTCGCTGGCAAAGAGCTTGGCCATGGCGGCTTCTTTCAGGCAGGGCCGCCCGGCATCGCGCAGTGCCGCGGCATGCCAGATGAGTTGGCGAGCAGCTTCGATCTGCGTGGCGCATTCGGCCAGGCGAAAGCCTACGGCCTGCTGGTCGAAGATGCTGCCGCCGAAGGCCTGGCGCTCCTTGGCGTACCGGACCGCAACGTCGAACGCGCTGCGCGCCATGCCCACGCTTTGCGCGGCGATGCCGATGCGCCCGCCCTCCAGCGCACCGAGGGCGATCTTGTAGCCCTCGCCTTCCGCGCCGATGAGGTTGTCGGCCGGGATGCGGCAGTCCTCGAAGTTGATCTGCGCCGTGTCGCTGCTGTGCTGGCCGAGCTTGTCCTCCAGCCGCGCGACCTGGTAGCCGGGCGCGTCGGTCGGCACGATGAAGGCGCTCATGCCGCGCTTGCCCGCAGCCTTGTCGGTCACGGCGATGACGATGGCCACCTGGCCGTTCCTGCCGCTGGTGATGAACTGCTTGACGCCGTTGATGACGTAGTCGTCGCCGTCCTTGCGCGCGGTGGTGCGCAGGCTCGACGCGTCGCTGCCGGCCTGCGGCTCGGTCAGGCAGAAGGCGCCGAGCATGCGGCCCTGCGCCAGCGGCGTCAGCCACTGCTTCTTCTGCGCCGCGCTGCCATAGCGCATGAGGATGGCGTTGACGGGGCAGTTGGTCACGCTGATGGCAGTGCTGGTGCCGCCGTCGCCTGCGGCGATCTCCTCGAGCACCAGCGCCAGCGTCAGGTAGTCCAGCCCGGCGCCGCCGTGTTCCTCGGGCACGCAAATGCCGTAGGCGCCCAGTTCGGCCAGGCCGGCATGCGCCTGCGTGGGGAAGGTGTGCTCGCGGTCCCAGCGCGCGGCATGCGGCCACAGCTGCTCCTGGGAAAAGGCGCGCACGGCATCGCGGATGGATTCCTGTTCGGGCGTCAGCAGCATGGCGATCTTTCGTCTCGTTCGTTCTTGTCGGTATGGATGCTCAGGAAGGCGACTGTTCGCCGCGCAGCTGCTCGCGGTAGCGCGCCAGCATCTGTTCCTGCGTCTCGGCAGCGGTCGCGCCGCCGGTCTGGTCGCGGATCATCTGGTTCATGGTCGGCATCGCGTCACGCGGAATCCACGTCTGCGGCTGCCACAGCTGCGAGCGCATGAAGGCCTTGGCGCAATGCAGGTAGGCCTCGCGCACGGCGATCTCGACGACCAGCTTCGGACGCTGGCGTTCCTGCGCAAAGCGGTCGCAGAACGCCGGCTCGTCGCGCAGCCGCGCGGTGCCGTTGACGCGCAGCGTCTCGTCCATGCCGGGGATCATGAACAGCAGCGCCACGCGCGGATCCGCCAGCAGGTTCTCGAGCGTGTCGAGCCGGTTGTTGCCGCCCGAATCGGGCAGCAGCAGGCTGGCGCCGTCGTCGCTGCACTTGACGAAGCCGGGCGCGCCGCCGCGCGGCGAGGCATCGAGCAGGTCGCCGCCGCGCCCGCCGCTGGCGATGACGCAGAACGGCGACAGCGCCACGAAGCGGCGGCCGTGCGCATCCAGCGCGGCCATCTGCTTGCGCACGGCGCGCTCGCCGGGGGCGGCGTAGAGCGCGCGCAACTGGTCGAGCGTCTCGATCATGCGGTCACTTGCCCGCGCCCAGGTCCATGATCAGGCGGCCGGCCATGTACAGACGCCGCGGCACCGCCTCGATGTCGACGTACTCGGCCTTGTCGCTGTGGTACCCGAAGCCGGGCAGGCCCAAGCCCTCGATCACCGGTTTGCCCGACAGCGCCGCGTAGGCCGCGTCGGAGCCGCCGCCGGTGCGCGGCACCAGGGCCATCTCGCCGGCGCCGGCCTCCTTGTAGAAGGCGATCGCCTTGTCGATCACCGCGCGCCCGCCGTCGCCTGCGTTGTAGGCCGGCCGACCGCGCTTGACGTCGACCTTGACGACCGCGTCGGGAAGGCGCTTTTGCTGCGCCTTCTCCTGCAGCGTCTTCATGGCGGCGTCGAAGTCCTCGTTGCGCGCATAGCGCACGTCGGCATTCACGGTGGCGCTGTCGGGGATGATGTTGTTGGCCGTGCCCGCCTTGGCCATCGTCCAGTTGAAGCGCAGGCCCTTGTCCTTGTCGTCCAGGCCCATCGTGCGCAGCACCAGGTCGGACGCCTCGACCAGGGCGTTGACGCCCTGCTCCGGCGCGGCGCCCGCATGCGACGCCTTGCCGGTGACCTGGGCCTGCACGTAGGCAATGCCCGAGGTGGCCAGCACGAAGCCCTCGTGCCCGGCCGCGCCGGGTTCGAAGGACAGGATGTAGTCGGCCTTCTTCGCCTCGTCCTGGATCAGGTCGCGCGAACCGAAGGAGCCCTTTTCCTCGTCGGTGTTGAACAGCACCGTGATGCTGCCGAAGTCCTGGAAGCCGCGTGCCTTGAGCAGGCGCAGCGTGTGCAGGATGACGGCGACGCCGCCCTTGTCGTCGGCGATGCCGGGCCCGTAGGCCTTGTCCCCCTCGACCTTGAACGGCGCCTTTGCCAGGAAGCCGCGCGGATACACCGTGTCCTGGTGCGCCATCAGCAGGAGCTTGCGGCCGCCCTTGCCGGCCAGGTAGCCGACGATGTTGTCGCCCACCACGTCGCCGACGGCCTTGTGCCGCGTGACGGCGAAACCCAGCGACTTGAGCTCGCCTTCCACGAAGGCGGACGATGCGGCCAGGCCTTCGGCGTCACCGGTGCCGGTCTCGATGTTGACCAACGTTTCCAGCGTCTTGAGCAGGGCCGCCTTCTCGGTCGTGGCGGCAGCCAGCAGCGCGTCGTCGCGACCTTGGGCCCAGGCGTTGCCGCCGATCCCCGCCATCCAAAGGGCGGCGGCCAGGGCCGCCATGCGCGCAGTGCTCGATGTCTTCGATGCCATTGTTCGCCTTCGTCAGACCAGCTCGATCGCCACCGCGGTGCCTTCGCCGCCGCCGATGCACAGCGTGGCCACGCCGCGCTTGCCGCCGCGCTGCTGCAGCGCGTGGATGAGCGTGACCATGATGCGCGCGCCGCTGGCACCGATCGGGTGGCCCAGCGCGCAGGCGCCGCCGTGCACGTTGACGATGTCGTGCGACACGCCCAGTTCCTTCATCAGCGCCATCGGCACCACGGCGAAAGCCTCGTTGACCTCCCACAGGTCGACATCGCCGGCGCTCCAGCCGGTCTTGGCGAACAGCTTCTGCACGGCGCCCACCGGCGCGGTGGAGAACCATTCGGGCTGCTGCGCGTGGGTGGCGTGGCCGAGCACGCGGGCGATCGGCCTGGCGCCCAGCCGCCTGGCCGCCGACTCGGTCATCATGACCAGCGCCGCGGCGCCGTCGTTGATGGACGAGCTGGAGGCGGCGGTGATGGTGCCGCCGTCCTTCTTGAAGGCGGGCCGCAGCGTCGGGATCTTGTCGACCTTGATCTTGCCCGGGCCTTCGTCGATGGCCACCACGGTCTCGCCGGCGCGCGTCTTGACCGTCACCGGCGCGATTTCGGCCTTGAACAGGCCGTCGGCGGTGGCGTGCTGGGCGCGCTGCACGCTGGCCATGGCGAACGCATCCTGCTGTTCGCGCGAGAACTGGTACTTGGCGGCGCAGTCCTCGCCGAAGGTGCCCATGGAGCGGCCGGGCTGGTAGGCGTCTTCCAGGCCGTCGAGCATCATGTGATCGAAGATGCGGTCGTGGCCCATGCGGTAGCCGCCGCGACCCTTGAGCATGAGGTAGGGCGCGTTGGTCATGCTTTCCATGCCGCCCGCGACCATCACGTCGTGCGTGCCGGCCAGCAGCATGTCGTGCGCCATCATGGCCGCCTTCATGGCCGAGCCGCACATCTTGCTGAGCGTGACGGCGCCGGCGCTGTCGGGTAGGCCGCCCTTGTAGGCCGCCTGGCGCGCGGGCGCCTGGCCCTGGCCGGCCATCAGGCAGTTGCCGAACAGCACTTCGCCCACCACCTCCGGCGCGATGCCGGCGCGCTCGACCGCGGCCTTGATGGCGGCACCGCCCAGGTCGTGCGCGGCGAGCGACGAGAAGTCGCCCTGGAAGCTGCCCATGGGGGTGCGTGCCGCACCGACGATGACGATGGATTCACTCATAGCCGTACTCCTTCAATTCAGGGATCAATACAAAAACGGACTCAAACTGCTAGAGCCACGGTGCGTGGCCGTCGTGGACGAAGCGCCGGGCCTCGTCATAGGGAAAGACATCGAGCATCTGGCCCGCGCCGATGCGCTCCTTGTGGCTTTGCCAGAAGCTGGCGTCGAGCAGGTCGGCGTGGTGCGCCATGAACACCTCGCGCACGCGGTCGTTGCCCAGCAGGAACGGCGCGAAGGTCTCGGGAAACACGTCCTTGGGCCCGACGCGGTACCAGACCTCGCCGCTCATCTCGTCTTCTTCGTTGCGCGCCGGGGGCACCTTGCGGAAGTTGCAGTCGGTGAGGTATTCGATCTCGTCATAGTCGTAGAACACCACCTTGCCGCCGCGGGTGACGCCGAAGTTCTTCCACAGCATGTCGCCGGGGAAGATGTTGGCGGCCACCATGTCCTTGATGGCGTTGCCGTATTCGACCACCGCCTGCTCGAGCTGCTGCTGCGCGCGTCGGCGCTGGGTGCGGCCTTCGGCATCGTCGGGTGCGTCGAGCTGGTCGAAGGCTTCCTGCAGGTAGATGTTGAGCGGGATCATGCGCCGCTCGATGTAGACGTGCTTGAGCACGACTTCCATCTCACCATTGCCGTCGCGGTCTCCGATCTCGAGCTGGCTGGGCGCGAACTGCTCGATCTCGGCCAGCAGGTCGGGCTCGAAGCGCGACAGCGGGAAGCCGACGTTGCTGTACTCCAGCGTATCGGCCATGCGACCCACGCGGTCGTGCTGCTTGACCAGCAGGTACTTGCCCTTGATCTGCTCGCGCGTGGTGTCCTTCTGCGGCGGATAGAAGTCCTTGATGACCTTGAACACGAACGGGAAGGACGGCAGGTCGAACACCAGCATCACCATGCCCTTGATGCCGGGCGCGATGCGGAACTTGTCGGTGGAGTAGTTGAGGTGCGCCAGGAAGTCGCGGTAGAACAGCGTCTTGCCCTGCTTGGCCAGGCCGAGCGCGTTGTAGATCTCCGCGCGCGGCTTGCGCGGCATGAGCGAGCGCAGGAACTGCACGTAGGCCGACGGCACCTCCATGTCGACCATGAAGTAGGCACGCGCGAAGGAGAACAGCATCTGCAGGTCGTCCTCGCCGAACAGGACGGCGTCGACGTAGAAGCGCCCGGCGGCGTCATGCAGGATCGGCAGCGCGAACGGCAGCTCGACGAAGCCGTTGATGATCTTGCCGACGACGTAGGCGCCCTTGTTGCGATAGAACAGACCCGACAGCACCTGCACCTGGAAGTTGGCGCGCAGCTTGACCTGGTGGAAGCGGCCGAGCACCGCCTGCGCGACGCGTTGCGCGTCGCGGTGCCGGTCGGCCCAGGCGCCCTGCAGGCCGAAGTCCTCCAGCATGCGGATGACGGTGTCGTCCAGCGTGTCGTGCGGCGGGTAGTAGGCGCGGTAGGTGGGCGCGTCGCGCGTCTCGAGGTACTCGGTGCTGACGGCCGGGCGCACGAAGATGAAGTCGTTCTGGAAGTACGCCCGATGCAGGATCTTGGTGGTGACCGAGTTGAAGAAGCTCTCGGCCAGTTCCGGCTGGTGATGGTTCACCAGCAGGCCGATGAAGTGCAGCTTGATCTGGTGCCATACCTCCATCGGCTGCTCGCCGGCCTTGAACTCCTTCTCCAGCCGCGCCACCGCCTCGGCCACCCGCAGGTCATAAAACTCGATGCGCTCTCGCTGGGCGCGCTGCTGGCCGTGCCAGTCGGCCGTCTCGAAGCGGTGTTTGGCGCGCGCGGATTCGGCGCGAAACAGCCGGTAGTGGCGATTGAAGCCATCGGCCATCGCCTTGGCCACGGCGTAGGCCAGCGGGGAGTCCAGTCGCTGCGGGAACATCGCTGGCTTTTTCTCCCGTTCGGGTCCGTCCTGGTCGGGCAAGGTGCAGGTGCGGCGTCAGGCGGCCGGCAGCTCGGGGGTCTTGGTCCACTTCTCGCGGATGCGCTCGATCGCGTCCGGATAGAGGTTCTGCAGCGCCTCGGAACTGTTGACGGTGATCTGCAGGTCGTTGAGCAACCCGTCGTGCACGCCGAACGACCAGCCGTGCACGCGCACGTTCTGGCCCCGGCCCCAGGCGTCGAGCATCACGGTGCTGCCGCAGACATTGACGACCTGCTCGATCACGTTGAGTTCGCACAGGGCGTTGGCGCGCGCCACCTCCGGCAGGCTTTCCAGCAGGCCGCGGTGACGGTCGCGCACGTCCTGGATGTGGCGGATCCAGTTGTCGGCCAGGCCGATGCGCGCGCCTTCCAGGGCCGCCTGCACGCCGGCGCAGCCGTAGTGGCCGACCACCATGATGTGGACGACCTTGAGGCGTTCGACGGCGAACTGGATCGACGACAGGGCGTTGAGATCCGAATGCACGACGATGTTCGCCACGTTGCGGTGCACGAACACCTCGCCGGGCTCGAGGCCGGTGATCTGGTTGGCCGGCACCCGGCTGTCCGAGCAGCCGATCCACATGTAGCGGGGCGACTGCTGTTTCACGAGGCTGGTAAAGAAACCGGGGCGGTCGCGCTCGGTCTGGGCGGCCCAGGTGCGGTTGAGGGCGAAGAGGTCGCTGAGGCTGTCTGGCATGGTGGTTCGGATTGTGAGGGACGGTGATGGGCCTGGTGCCGCCATTTCAGGCGACGGCGGAAGCGGCGCGGCGTGCCCGGGCCAGCGCGGCGCGGCCCTGTCGCTCCTGGCCGCGCACGTCTTCCAGGTTGGATTGGAGCTCGGCCAGCTGGGCTTCGAGCTGGCGCCGGTGGACGCCCAGGATATCCAGGAATCGCTCCAGCTGGGGCACGGTGTCTCGCGGGCTGTCGTACATGTCCAGCACGTCCTTGGCCTCGGTCAGGCTCAGTCCCAGGCGCTTGGCCCGCAGGGTCAGCGCCAGGCGGGTGCGGTCGCGGCTGGCATAGACGCGCTGGCGTCCGCCGGGGCCGCATCGCTGCGGGGCCAGCAGGCCCATGTCCTCGTAGAAGCGTATGGCCCGCGTCGTGAGGTCGAATTCCTGCGCCAGCTCGCCGATGGTGTAGGTCTGTCCGGACATGTGCTCGCGAAAAAAAATGGCGGGATCGGGGGCGTATCGAGGGCGACAGCACGATTGCGCTGCACTCTCTACAATGACCGATTCACAAATGACGTTTACGTAAACGTCAATCGTACATGAATCCCCTCGAACGCGAACTTCATTACCCCTTCGGCGACCAGTTGCCCGCGCCGGGCACCACGATCGAGGTCGCACCCGGCGTGCGCTGGATCCGCATGGCACTGCCCTTCGCGCTCGACCACATCAACCTCTGGCTGCTGCGCGACGAGATCGACGGGCGCGAAGGCTGGTCGATCGTCGACTGCTGCATCGCACGGGACGAAGCGCGCGCCCAATGGGAACAGGTCTTCGACAGCGCGCTCGAAGGGCTGCCCGTGCTGCGGGTAATCGTCACGCACATGCACCCGGACCACATCGGCCTGGCCAGCTGGCTGTGCGAGCGCTGGAATGTGCCGCTGTGGATCAGCTCGACCGACTACCACGTGGCGCGGCTGCTGTGCACCAAGGGCGACAGCGCCGCCGGCGGCGAGGACGCGGCGCGGTTCTTCGGCGCCCACGGGCTGACCGACCCCGCGGCGCAGGCCGAGATCCGCCGCCGCACGCACTACTACGCCAGCCTGGTTCCCTCGGTGCCCGACGAATTCGTGCGCATGCTCGACGGCGACGAACTGACCATCGGCGGGCGCACCTGGCGGTGCATCAGCGGGTACGGCCACGCGCCCGAGCACATCTCGCTCTACTGCGAGGCGCTCAACGTGCTGCTGGGCGGGGACATGATGCTGCCGCGCATCTCGACCAACGTCAGCGTGCATGCGGGCGAGCCGGAGGCCAACTCGCTGCGCCTGTTCCTCACGAGCATCCGCCGCTTCCTCGAGCTGCCGGCCGACGTGCTCGGCCTGCCGGCCCACGGCAAGCCGTTCACCGGGGTGCACAAGCGCGTGGAGCAGCTGGAAAAGCACCACCGCAAGCATCTGGGCGCGCTGCTCGACTTCTGCAGCACGCAGCCGCGCTCGGCTGCCGAATGCCTGCCGGTGCTGTTCACCCGCGCCCTCGACCTGCACCAGACCACGTTCGCCATGGGCGAGGCGGTGGCGCACCTGCACTATTTGCGCTTCGGCGGCCAACTGGTGCGCACGCTGGGCGACGACGGCATCTACCGCTTCGGCCTGCCCGGCGGCGCCTGATGGCCGCGCCAGCCGAGGCGGACGGCGCCGCCGACGCGGCGCGGCGCACGCTGGACGACCTGCGCGCCGGCCGGCTGGCCGGCACGCGGCGGCTGCAGCTGCGCGGCGGCCTGCAGGAGTTTCCTCGCGAGATCTTCCAACTGGCCGATTCGCTCGAGGTGCTGGACCTCACCGGCAACGCGCTCGATGAGCTGCCTGCCGATTTCGGCCGGTTGCAACGCCTGCGCGTGGTGTTCGCGTCGGACAACCGCTTCACGCGCCTGCCTGACGTTCTGGGCGACTGCCCGGCGCTGGAGATGGTGGGCTTCAAGGCCAACCACATCGCGCAGGTGCCGGCGGCGGCACTGCCGGCGCGGCTGCGCTGGCTGATCCTCACCGGCAACCGGATCGCCGCGCTGCCGCCCGACCTGGGCCACCGTCCGCGCCTGCAAAAGCTCATGCTGGCCGGCAACCGCCTGACAGCGCTGCCGCAGACGCTGGCCGCCTGCGAGCGGCTGGAACTGCTGCGCATCGCCGGCAACCGCATGCAGGCGCTGCCCGACTGGCTGCCGGCGCTGCCGCGCCTGGCCTGGCTGGCCTTTGCCGGCAATCCGCTGGCGCAGGCGGCCGAGGCAGGCGCCAGCGCAGCCAACCCGGCGCCCGACATCGCCTGGTCGCGTCTGGCCGTCCATGAGCTCCTGGGCGAGGGTGCGTCCGGGCGCATCCACCGCGCCACCTGGACCGATGCGGCAGGCCAACCGCAGGCGGTCGCGGTCAAGCTCTTCAAGGGCGAGGTCACGAGCGATGGTTCGCCGACGAGCGAGATGGACGCCTGCATCGCGGCCGGCTCCCATCCTTCGCTGATCCCCGTGCGCGGGCGGGTGACCGGCCATCCGCAGGGGGCCCGCGGCCTGGTGCTGGGGCTGGTCGACCCCGCCTGGCGCAACCTGGCCGGCCCGCCCAGCCTGCAAAGCTGCACGCGCGACGAATACCCGCCGGACACCCGCCTGGCCCCCGCCAGCGTGCTCGGCATCGCCAGCGGCGTGGCGTCGGCCGTGCGCCAATTGCACACGCGCGGCATCACGCATGGCGACCTGTACGCGCACAACATCCTATGGAACGGCGGCGCGCAGGCGCTGTTGGGCGACTTCGGCGCCGCGTCCTTTTCGCCGCCGGCCAGCGCCCAGGCGACGGCCGTGCGGCGCGTCGAGGCACGTGCGTTCGGCTGCCTGCTCGAAGAACTGCTGGCCCATGCGGGCGACGGCCTGGGCGCTGCGGCGCGGGATGCGCTGCAGGACCTGCAGGCGCGCTGCCTGGCCCCTTCGGCCAGCGCCCGTCCCGACTTTGCCGAGATCGACGACACGCTCGCCGCGCTGGGCCGGCACTCCTAGGCGCCGCGGCCAGTCAGCGCGTGGCGCGTAGGTGACGCCGCGACGGGGCGCATCGCACTTAAGCTCGGGCACAAGTGCAGATTTCATCCAGGAGACACACGCATGGACACCAGCCAACTCTTCTCCCTGAAGGGCCGCAGCGCCCTCGTCACCGGCGGCTCGCGCGGCATCGGACGAATGATCGCCGAGGGCTTCCTGGCCCAGGGTGCACGGGTCTACATCTCCGCGCGCAAGGCCGAAGCCTGCGACGCCGCGGCGCGCGAGATGTCGGCGCTCGGCACCTGTGTCTCGCTGCCGGCCGACGTGTCCACGCCCGATGGCGTGCAGGCGCTGGTCGCGGCGCTGCAAAAGCATGAAGAGAGCCTCGACATCCTGGTGAACAACGCAGGCGCCGCCTGGGGCGCGCCGTACGAGAGCTTTCCGGAAAGCGGCTGGGACAAGGTGGTCGACCTGAACATGAAGACGCCGTTCTTCCTCACCCAGGCGCTGACTCCGATGCTCAAGGCGGCGGCCACCGACCATCTCGCCAAGGTGATCAACATCGCGTCCATCGACGGCATCGCCGTCAATCCGCTCGAAACGTACTCGTATGCGGCCAGCAAGGCCGGGCTGATCCACCTCACCCGCCGCATGGCGACTCGCCTGGCCAAGGACCGCATCGTGATGAGCGCGATCGCCCCCGGCGCCTTCGCCTCGGACATGAACCGCACGGCGCGCGACCACGGCGACGAAGTGGCCAAGCGCATTCCGGCCGGCCGCATCGGCGAGCCGGAGGACATGGCCGGCGCCGCCATCTACCTGGCATCGCGCGCCGGCGACTACGTCATGGGCTCGACGCTGGTGGTCGACGGCGGCGTGATCCACACTCGCGGGGAGTAGAAACAGGCGCCAGTCGCCGAACGAGCCCTGCCCCGGCTGCTGCGGATGGGACTCGCACCGCAGGTCGCAGAACGGAGGTTGCCCGATGAACGTCGAACCCGCTGTCGAGCGCGAGGGCGCATGCACCTGCCGCCAGGTGCGCTACCGCATGAGCGGCCGCCCGCTGTTCGTGCACTGCTGCCACTGCCGCTGGTGCCAGCGCGAGACCGGCAGCGCATTCGCGCTCAACGCCATGATCGAGACCGACCGCGTGACGCTGCTGCAGGGCCACGCCGAACTGGTGGACACACCCTCGAACAGCGGCGAGGGCCAGCGGATCGCCCGCTGCCCGCATTGCCGCGTGGCGCTGTGGAGCCACTACGCGGGCTTCGGCGCGGCGGTGAGTTTCGTGCGGGTGGGAACGCTGGACGATCCCGACGCGCTGCCTCCGCAGATCCACATCTTCACCGAGTCCAGGCAGCCCTGGGTGGCGCTGCCTGCCGGCACGCCGGCGGTGACGCAGTACTACAAGGCGTCGGAGATGTGGCCGCCCGAAAGCCTGGCGCGGCGCGCGGCGCTCCTGGCGAAGATGCCGGCACGCCCGAAATAGAGCAGCCGGCGCCACGCGGTCGCCCAGGCCGGCACGGGGTCGGACTGGAGCCAGTGCGCCGCTTCGCCGTCGCCCGCCCGCAATGCCAGCCACCCGGCCTGACCCACGCAGTGCGCCTGTCCCTCGGCCAGCGCCAAGGTTGGCCACGACAGGGTTTCCGCAAGCCAGCGCGGCGGCTCGGTCAGATGCAGGCGGCCGCGCACGACCTGGATGACGGCGCCGGCTCGCACCGGCATCAGCAGGCATTGGCCTGCGTCCAGGCAGTTCGGGCGCGCGGCGGAAGGGGTGGATGCGGTGATGGTCACGGCCGGCTCCAGGTGGGATGAGAACGCCTTCATCGTAGGAAGCGCGGGCACCCGCGATAAGGCACAGAGTCGGGTCATTGCCACGAAACAGACGGCGGCGGCGGGGCTCTGTTATGGTCCTTTCCCGGTCGATCTGCATCTGTTCCGGCCGGCGCATTCGCGCCACCATGGCCACCCGCCCCATGGACACACCTGTTCTCTACAAGCGCCTCGCCGCGCATTACCTGGACGCGATCCAGGCCGGCACGTTGGCGCACGGGCAGCGCATGCCGTCGCTGCGCAACCTGATGCGGCTGCACTCGGTCAGCCTGTCCACGGCGCTGCAGTTGTGCCGCGAGCTCGAGAGCGCCGGCTGGCTGGAGGCGCGCGAGCGGTCCGGCTACTTCGTGCGCCAGCCGGCGCGGCTGGCGCTCACCGCGATGGCCGAACCCGCCGTCCATCGCGCGCCGGATCCGGCGCAGTACGTCGGCATTCATGCCCGCGTGTCGGCGTTCGTGGCGAACCGGCGCGACCGGCCGGTGAAGATCAATTTCTCGATTGCGCGCGCCGCGCCGCACCTGTATCCGGGCGAGCCGCTGCGCGCCGCGCTGGCCAAGGCATTGCGAACGCGCCCGGAACTGCTGACCGCCGCCCCGCAGCAGCGCGGCGACCTCGGCTTCCGCTCGGTACTGGCCCGGCGTGCGCTGGCCGGCGGCATGACCCTGGCGCCCGACGACATCCTGGTCACCAACGGCTGCATCGAGGCGCTGAACCTGGCGCTGCGCGCGGTCACGCAGGCCGGCGACACGGTCGCGGTCGAATCGCCGACGTTCTACGGCCTGCTGCAGGTGCTCGAAAGCCTTGGCCTGCGCGCACTCGAGATCCCGACCAGCCCGCGCACCGGACTGTCGCTGGAGGCACTGGAACTGGCCCTGCGGGCCTACCCGGACGTGCGCGCCGTGGTGGTGGTGCCGCATCTGCAGAACCCGCTGGGCAGCCTGATGCCCGATGCGCACAAGCGGCAACTGCTGAAGCTGTGCGAGACGAGCGGCATCGCCCTGATCGAGGACGACACCTACACCGCGCTGGCGGATGGTGACGCACCCCCGCGAGCCATCAAGAGCTGGGACCGCACCGGGCAGGTGATCCATTGCGCGTCGCTCCACAAGATCCTGGCGCCGGGCCTGCGCCTGGGCTGGATCGCGGCCGGCCGCTGGCAGGCACGCGTGGAGATGCTCAAGTACGCGCAGACCCGCAACAACGAGGGCCTGGCGCAGGTCGGCGTGGCGCAGTTCATGGGCACCGGCGCCTACGACCGGCACCTGCAGCGCCTGCGCGCCGCGCTGGCCCGGCAGCGCGAGCGCACGGCCGACGGCATCGCCCGCTACTTTCCGGCCGGCACGCGGATGAACCTGCCGCCGGGCGGCCTGCAGGTGTGGGTGGAGTTGCCCGAAGATCTGTCTGGCCAGCAGCTGTGCGAGATGGCCCTGGCCGAACAGATCCTGGTCGCGCCGGGCGCCCTGTTCTCCAATTCGGCCCGCTTCGACCACTGCCTGCGCATCAACTGCGGCTGGCCGTACGGCCCGGAGGTGGACGCGGCACTGCGCCGGCTCGGAGAGCTGGCCGGCGAGCTGGCGCGCCGACCGACCGCACGGCATTGAGCCACCGGCTGCCTCGCCTTCAGCGGCGCGACTGGATCACCTTCCAGCCGTTGCCGGCCGGATCACGAAAGCCCGCATCGACGGTGCCGTAGCGATCGACCGGCTCCTGCGTGAACTCGACGCCCTGGGCGCGCATGCGCTCGCAGGCGGCGCGGCAATCGTCGACTTCGAGAACGAGCGGCGGCATCGCGCCCTTGGCGACCATTGCCTGCAGTGCCTGCGCCGTTGCCGCGTCATGGACGGGCGGCCCGGGCACGAACAGGCCGAGCTGGAAAGACGCCGGGCCGGGCGCCTGCACCGTCAGCCAGCGGTAGTCGCCATTGCGCACGTCGGTGTGGACACGAAATCCGAGCTTGTCGACGTAGAAGGCCAGCGCTTCATCCTGATCCCGCACATACACGCCGACGACCTGGACACTTTGGTTCATTGAGGATCCTTGAGTAGAGCCTCTTTTGTACCGCCGGCCGCACGCCGGCGCTTCTCCAAAACTGCGGTCCTGAGATCGGGGCGCTGCGCCGCGCCGACGATGCAGGCGGGCACGCTGGCCAGACCGTGGGCCGCCGCGCGCGCTCGAGCGCGGCTCGCGCCGGGTGTCTCGCCGGTGATGTCGCGGAAGATCCGCCCGAAAGTGCCAAGGCTGCGCCAGCCTGTCTGCAAGGCGATGTCGGTGATGGGCAGGTCGCTGTCGCGCAGCAGCGCCACGGCTCGCTCGATGCGGCGTGTCAGCAGGTAGCGGTGCGGCGGGATGCCGAAGGCCTCCTTGAAGGACCGGGCGAAGTGCGCTTCGGAGACGTGGCTCACGCCGGCCAGGCGCTCGACCGGCCAATCCTCGTGAGAGGCGGCGTCCATGCGGTCCTTCGCGCGCAACAGCCGGCGCAGCAGCAGCGGATCCTGGCCGGCCCGATCGACGCCCATCGCAAGCATCACGCCGCTCAGCCCCAGCGCGGCATGTGCGCGTCCTTGAGTTGGCGGCGCAGGTGGTGGTAGTCGGGCACGACGCTTTCCACCGTCTCCCAGAAGCGCGGGCTGTGGTCCATCACGCGCAGGTGGCTCAGCTCGTGCGCCACCACGTAGTCGATGACCGGCATGCGCAGATGCACCAGCCGCCAGTGCAGCCGGATGGCGCCGTCGATGCTGGCGCTGCCCCAGCGGGTGGAGGCGTTCGTCAGCGACAGCTTCTTCCACGCCACGCCCAGCAGCGGGGCGAAGTGGTCGAGCCGCTCGATGAAGATGCGTCGAGCCTGGCGCATCAGCCAGGCTTGCGCCGCATCGCGCACCTGAACGCTGGAGGCATTGCGCGCCAGCGACAGGCGCAGCACGCGGGCATTGCCGTCGGCGCCGAGGTCGAGCACGCCGCCACTGGCCGCGAAGCCATGCGCGGGATCGAGCACCACGGTGACCGTCTCGCCGAGAAAGGGAAATTCGGCGCCGTCGCGCCACTCGATGCGTTCGGACTCCTGCCGCTGCTGGCGCTCGCGCATTTCGGCGAGCTTGCGAACGATCCACGCGGCCTTTTCCTGCAGCGCGGCGTCCACCTCGCGCAGGGGCACCCAGCGCGGGGCGCGCACGCTCAAGCCTTCGGGCCCGATCACGAAGCCGATGGTACGGCGCTGGACCCGGGTGAATTCATAGTCGACGAAGGCGTCGCCCAATCGCGCCTGGCGATTCGCGCGCGGATGGGTGAAGCTGGCCGGCGCAAGTGCATCGGCCAACGGCAGCGGCAGCAAGGCGGCGCCATCGAGGGCGACGACGCGCGGCTCGGCCCGCGGGGCCTCGCCCGCCGGACCGCGGGTCGGGCCGGATGAGCGCTCGGGCGCGCTGGAATTCACTGTGGGGGCAGCCGGCGCGTCGCTGAACAGGTTCAGGGTGAGTTGCTGCAGCGCGGAGAACATGGCGCGATTGTGCCTGCGCCAACAAGAGGCGCCGGATTCCAGAGCGCAAGAAACACGTCGTGCCAATTTGTGTCTAGCAATTCACGTTGGTCTCCAAAGAGCACACCAAACACAGGGGTAAATGCGCTGGCGGGAATTGGAAGAGCCGTAATAATTTGTAGGCTCAATTTGCCCTCGAGCGCGCTTCGATCCAGCTACCGCCACATCTTCGCAAGCAGGGCCGTTTTTCCATCTTGCACGACGGGTGTCCCATTGGCTGCTGATCGCTCTTCCACCTCTTCCAAGTCCCGCGCCCGGCTGCATCTGGCGAGCGATCGCGCGCACACCACGGTGGGCGCCGCCGACGCCATGACCAAGCCTGCAGCGTGGGCCACAGTGATCGAGTTGCTGCGGCTGCTGCGGCCCTACTGGGGTTGGCTCGTCTTCTCGGCGCTCGCGGGCGTGGCCGCGGGCGCGGCCACCGTCGCGCTGCTGGCCCAGATCAATGCCGCCCTGCAAGCCACTGAGTACCACGGCGCAAGCCTGCTCGGCGCCGTCGTGGGCCTGTGCCTGTTGACGCTGGTGGCACGTGCTGCGTCGCTCATCAGCAGCAACTGGATCGGCCAGCGCCTGGTCGCGCAGGTGCGGCGTACGCTGGCGAGCAAGATCCTCGCGGCGCCCGTCGATGCCCTGGAGCGGTTCCGCACGCACCGCCTGATGCCCGTGCTCGTGAACGACGTGGACACGATCAGCGGCACGGTGTTCTCTCTTTCCGCCCTCGCCGTTGCCGTGGTGGTGGCCTCGGGCTGCCTGCTGTACCTGGCCTGGTTGTCGCTGCCGATGTTCGGCCTGTTGATGCTGGCACTCGCGGCGGGCACGCTGGTGCAGCAGATCGCCCAGCGCCGCAGCATGGTCTGGCACCAGCGTGCGCGTGCGGCCGAGGAGCGGCTTCACAAGGCGTACCGCGGCATGAGCGAAGGCGCGAAGGAACTGCGCCTGCACCGTCCGCGCCGTCTTCGCCTGTACGAGCAGGAGGTGGTCGGCGCCACCGAGCAGATCGCACGGGTCAATACGCAGGCCACGAACATCTTCGTGACCGGCAACGCGTTCGGCGTCGCTTCCTATTTCCTGATCATCGCGGTGCTGCTGGCCTGGTCGCAGAACAACGCGCTGGAGCCCGGCACCCTCGGAGGCTTCGTGCTGGTGCTGCTGTACCTCAAGGGGCCGCTGGACCAGATCGCCAGCATCCTGCCGGCGCTGGGGCGCACGCGAATCGCGCTGGAGCGCATCGCGGACCTGTCCGAGCGTTTCGCCACGCCCGAGACGGCAGCGCAGGGCACGGACCAGCCGGCGAGTGCGCCGCCGCACCTGCACGACTGCATCGAGCTGCGCGATGTGCACTACGTCTACGAGGCCGCGCAACCCGATCCTGACGCGCTGGACGTGGACATCGCCAGCAACGACGAGGACGAGAACGACGACAACGAGGACGTCGGCCGCCAGCGATTCGAGGTCGGACCACTGAACCTGAGGATCGACAAGGGCAGCATCGTCTTCATCGTCGGCGACAACGGCTCGGGCAAGACGACGCTGGTCAAGCTGCTGCTGGGCCTGTATGCACCGCACCGCGGCCAGGTGCTGCTGGACGGGCAGGCGGTGACGCCGCGTACGCGCGACGACTACCGCCAACTGTTCGGCACGGTGTTCTCGGATTTCTACCTCTTCGAGGAGCTGATGGGCTCGGCCGCGGACGGCCCGCTGTCGTCGCGCTCGGCCCAGGCCTACCTGGAGCGCCTGCAGATCGGCCACAAGGTCAGCGTGCGCAACGGCGCCTTCAGCAGCATCGACCTGTCGACCGGCCAGCGCAAGCGGCTGGCACTGACGCACGCCTACGTGGAAGGCCGCAGCGTGCTGGTGTTCGACGAATGGGCGGCCGACCAGGACCCGGCATTCAGGCGCCTGTTCTACCGCGAGCTGCTACCCGAACTGCGCGCCCTGGGCCACACGCTGGTGGTCATCTCGCATGACGAGCGCTACTTCGACGTGGCCGACCAGCTGGTGCGCATCAGCGAGGGACGCATCGTGCACGACGGGGTGCGGCCGCTCGCGCGGACGGCTCAGCGATAGGCTTCGGGATCGAGCCGGCGCATCTCGGCCTCGATCCAGGCCTCGGCCTCGCGCATCAGCTCGTCGGGCTTGCGCCCGGTACTGGGGATGCTCGGCCCGATGGAGACGTCGACGATGCCGGGGCGCTTGATGAACGCCTTGCGCGGCCAGACCTTGGCGGAGGTGACGGCAATGGGAATGACCGGCACGCCGGTCTCGATCGCCAGGCGCGAGCCGCCCGATTTGTACTGCCCCTTCTGCCCGCGCGGGATGCGCGTGCCCTCCGGGAACATGATGACCCACACGCCCTGCGCCAGCAGGCGCTTGCCCTGCTCGACCACCTTGTTGAAGGCCTGGGCGCGCTGGCGCCGGTCGATGTGGATCATGTCCAGCCGGCCCATGGCCCAGCCGAAGAACGGCACGAAGAGCAGTTCGCGCTTGAACACGAAGGCCAGCGGATGCGGCATCAGCGTGGGCATCAGGAAGGTTTCGTAGGTCGACTGGTGCTTGACCAGCAGGACCGCACCGGCGCGCTTTTCCTGCGGCAGGTTCTCCATGCCGCTGACACGCACCTGGATGCCCAGCAGCACACGTGCGCCGCCGATGGCCCAGCCGAGCCAGCGCACCGCCATCCAGTACAGCGGCTCGCCGCGCCGCCACAGGGAGGCGACCAGCATGATGATGGCCCAGGGCACGACGGTGACGAGCATCCACAGTGCGTGGACGATGGAACGGATCAGGGACATCGGGGGGATGGAATGAGGATCGGGAAGGTCAGTCCCCGGCCGCCTCGGCGTCGGCCTGCCGCCGCGCCTCGCGCGCCAGCAGGAAGTCGACGAAGGCACCCAGGTCGGCATGCACGCGGGTACCGGGCGGATACTCGGACGGCAGGGGATCGACGCCGCGGCAGGCTTCGCCCATGCCGGTGAGCAGCAGGTGCGGCTCGCAGCCGACGGCGTGGCCGGCCAGCAGGTCGCGCAGGCTGTCGCCCGCGGTCGGCATGCCCGCCAGGTCGACGCCGTAGCGGTCCGCGATCTGCGCGAACAGGCCCGATTCGGGCTTGCGGCAGGTACAGCCTTCGTCCGGCGCATGCGGGCAGAAGAACACCGCGTCGATGCGGCCGCCCACGGCGGCCAGCATCTTGTGCATCTTGGCGTGCATGGCATTGAGCGAGGCCATGTCGAACAGGCCGCGCCCCAGGCCGGACTGGTTCGACGCGATCACCACGCGCCAGCCCGCATGATTGAGCCGCGCGATGGCCTCCAGCGCACCCGGCAGCGGCGCCCACTCGACGTCGCTCTTGACGAAATCCTCACGATGCACGTTGATCGTGCCGTTGCGGTCGAGGATGACGATTTTCATGGCGTGTTCCGACGACGTGGCAGGGCGGCGCCTCAGGCGGCGAGCCGGTCGAGGCGGGCCACCCGGTTCATCGCGGCGTGCAGCCGCGACAGCAGGCCCAGCCGGTTCAGTCGCAGGTCGGCCTCGTCCGCATTGACCATCACGCCGTCGAAGAAGGCGTCGACCGGCGCGCGCAAGGCGGCCAGCGTCTGCAGCGAGCCGGTGAAGTCGCCGCCGTCGAACTGCGCGTCGGCCCGCGGGACCACGCTCTGCATGGCCTCGTACAAGGCGGCCTCGGCGGGCTCGCGCAGCAGTGCTGCGTTGACGTGGGCATCGGCCTCCGGCGCCTTCTTCAGGATGTTGCCGATGCGCTTGTTGGCTGCCGCCAGCGCCGGCGCCTCGGGCAATGCGGCGAATGCGCGCACCGCCGTCAGCAGCGCCGGCACGCGGGCCAGGCGCTGCGGCTCGCTCGCCAGGACGGCCTCGGCTTCCTGGGCGCTGGCACCCTGCTCGCGCAGCTGGCCGGACAGGCGGTCGAAGACGAAGGCCTGCAGGCCGTCCACGGCACGTGTGGCGTCGAACTCGGCGATGGCGCCGAACTGCTGCGCCGCGAGCGCCAGCAGGTCGCGCAGATCGAGCGCCAGGTTCTTCTCGGTGAGCATGCGGATGACACCCAGCGCATGGCGGCGCAGCGCGAACGGGTCGCGGTCGCCCGACGGCAGGTTGCCGATGCCGAACATGCCCGACAGCGTCTCGAGCTTGTCGGCCAGCGCGACCACCACGCCGGTCTCGCCGCGCGGCAGGCTGTCGCCGGCGAAACGGGGGCGGTAGTGGTCCTCGATGGCGTCGGCCACGTCGGCATGCAGGCCGTCGTGCTGGGCGTAGTAGCGGCCCATGATGCCCTGCAGTTCGGGGAATTCACCCACCATGTCCGTCACCAGGTCGGCCTTGGCAAGCTGCGCCGCCTGCGTGGCGCGGGCGGCCAGCTCGACGTCGCCCAGCAGCCCGGCGATGCCGCGTGCAATGTGCATGACGCGGGCGATCCGCTGGCCCTGGGTGCCCAGCTTGTTGTGATAGACGACCTTGTCGAGTTGTGGCACGCGCGAGGCGAGCGACTTCTTGCGGTCCTGGTCGAAGAAGAACTTGGCGTCGGCCAGGCGCGGACGCACCACCCGCTCGTTGCCGCCGATCACCGCGCTCGGGTCTTCGGGCCGGATGTTGCTCACCACCAGGAAGCGGTGCGTCAGGCGGCCCTGCGCGTCGAGCAGCGGAAAGTACTTCTGGTTGGCCTTCATCGTCAGGATGAGGCATTCCTGCGGCACGTCGAGGAACTCGCGCTCGAAGGCGCAGACCAGCACGTTCGGCCGCTCGACCAGCGCCGTGACTTCGTCGAGCAGGGCGTCGTCGTCGATGGGCACCGAGCCCGCGCCCACCTGGACCGCCGCCGCAGCCAGCTGGCGCGCGATCTCGGCGCGGCGCGCCTCGAAGCCGGCGATGACGGCGCCCTCGTCAAGCAGTTGGAGCGCGTAGCTGTCGGCATCGCGCAGCACCACGGGATCGACCGCGGCTTCGAAGCGGTGTCCGTGCGTCTCGCGCCCGGCCTTCAGGCCCAGGGCCTGGACCTGAACCACCTCGTTGCCGTGCAGCGCCACCAGCCCGTGCGCCGGGCGTACGAAGCTGACGCTGGTCCAGCCCGGCAGTTCGCAGCCCTGATGCAGCTGATAGCTCATGACCTTGGGAATGGGCAGCCGCGCGATCGCCTCCAGCAGCGCCTTCTGCAGGCCTTCGGCCAGCATGACGCCGCGCGCGGTGCTTTCGAAATGCAGGGTCTCGGCCTTGCCCTCGCCCTCGCGCCGCAGGCCGGCAACTGCCGACGCATCCGCGCCGAGCGCGGCCAGCTTCTTGAGCAGCGCCGGCGTTGGCTGGCCGGCCGCATCCAGGCCCACGCTCACCGGCATGAGTTTCTGCGAGACGGACTTGTCGGCGGCCTGCGCGGCGACGCCGGTCAGGTGCGCCGCCAGTCTTCGCGGGGACGCGTAGGGCGTGAGCACGGAGCCGCCGTCGGCCAGTCCTTGCGCGGCCAATTGGTCGCGCAGAACGGTGGCGAAGGCCTCGCCCAGCTTCTTGAGTGCCTTGGGCGGGAGCTCTTCCACGAAGAGCTCGACCAGGAGATTCTTTCGGATCGTCGTCGTCATCGGTTCAGGCCGCCTTCCTGGTCATCTGGGCGACCCATTCGCGCGGCGCCATCGGGAAGCCCAGGCGCTCGCGGCTGTCGTAGTAGCTCTGCGCAACGCTGCGCGCGAGGTTGCGGATGCGCCCGATGTAGGCAGCGCGCTCGGTCACGCTGATGGCGCCGCGCGCATCGAGCAGGTTGAAGCTGTGCGCTGCCTTGAGCACCTGTTCGTAGGCCGGCAGGGCCAGTTGCTGCTCCGTCAGGTGCCTGGCCTGCTTCTCGTGCGCGGCAAACGCAGCGGTGAGGAACTCGGCGTCGCTGTGCTCGAAGTTGTAGGCGGACTGCTCCACCTCGTTCTGTTTGTAGACGTCACCGTAGGTCAGGCCGTCGGTCCATTTCAGGTCGTAGATGTTCTCCACGCCCTGCAGGTACATGGCCAGGCGCTCCAGCCCATAGGTGATCTCGCCGGTGATGGGCCGGCAGTCGATGCCGCCGACCTGCTGGAAGTAGGTGAACTGCGTCACCTCCATTCCGTTGAGCCAGACCTCCCAGCCCAGCCCCCAGGCGCCCAGGGTGGGGTTCTCCCAGTCGTCCTCGACGAAGCGGATGTCGTTCTTCTTCAGGTCGAAGCCCAGCGCCTCGAGCGAGCCCAGGTAGAGCTCCAGGATGTTGTCCGGCGCCGGCTTGAGTACGACCTGGTATTGGTAGTAATGCTGCAGGCGGTTGGGGTTTTCGCCGTAGCGACCGTCCTTGGGGCGGCGGCTGGGCTGCACGTAGGCCGCCTTCCAGGGCTCGGGGCCGATGGCGCGCAGGAAGGTGCCGGTGTGCGAGGTGCCCGCGCCGACCTCCATGTCGTAGGGCTGCAGCAGGGCGCAGCCCTGGGCGTCCCAGTACGACTGCAGGGTGAGGATGATCTGTTGGAAGGTGAGCATGGTCGGCCTGTGCCTGGAGGACGGCCGCATGCCCAAGGGGCCCGCGGCGCGACGAACCGGTCATTTTAAGAGGCGGCAGGCGCTTCGGCGCGCCGGGCCTGCCGGCGCTACCATCGCCAGCACCGTGCAAGCGCCAACCGGCGCGCATTCGCCACCGACTCCGCCATGAAAGCCCCCGCCGCCGATTCCCCATTGCCGGACCTGCCCGCACCGGAAGGGCCGCTGTCGCGCGCGCGGCCCGGCCGCGAGCGGATCATGGCGGCCATCCGTTCGGCCGCCATCGCCGAATTCAGCCTGCACGGGCTCAAGGGCACCTCGACCCAGGCCATCGCCGACCGGGCCGGGCTGACCAAGCCGCAGCTGCACTACTACATCGCCGGCAAGGAGGAGCTCTACGCCGAGCTCCTGATGCAGGTGCTGCACGACTGGAAGGTGGTGTTCTCCTTCGACGAGGGCTCCGGCGACCCTGGCCAGGTGCTGGCCGGCTACATCCGGCAGAAGCTCGACCATGCCTTCGACAAGCCGGAGATGTCGCGCATCTTCACGCGCGAGGTGCTCGACGGCGGTCGCAACCTGGAACGCTACTGGCCGATGTCGCGCCAGTGGACGCAGAAGAAGATCGACGTCATCAACGGCTGGATCGCACGCGGCCAGATGCGCCCGCTCGATGCGCGCCTTCTGCTTCAGCACATCTGGGCCATGACCCAATACCACGCGGACTACGCGCTCCAGGTGCGCGCCATGGGCGGCCTGCCCGAAGAGGCGGCGGTCGACCGCGAGCCGGTCGCGCGCGAGCTCATCGCCTTCATCCTGGCCGGCTGCGGCATCGGGGTCGACGTGAACGGGGTTCGCGACAGGGCGAACATCGATCGCTAGCCCGCGCGCCGCACAGATGCGGCGCCGCTTCATTTCGGTGCATGCGGTACCCGCTGCCGCTGGCACGGCGCTTGCGTAACTTGACCACTTGCTCTGATTAAGCGGTCAAGAACACACCATGCGCGTGCTCGTCGTCTATTGCCACCCGGTCGAAACCAGCTTCCATGCCGCCCTGCACCAGGAAGTGCTGCGCAACCTGCGCGCCGCAGGGCACGAAGTGGACGACTGGGACCTGTATGCCGAGGGCTTCGATCCGGTCATGTCGCGCGAGGAACGGCTGGGCTATCACGAGGTGCCGGCCAACCGACTGAAGGTCAAGGGCCACGTCGACCGCCTGCAGCGCGCCGAGGCCATCGTGTTCTGCTTTCCGACCTGGTGCTTCGGCCTGCCCGCCATGCTCAAGGGCTGGTTCGACCGGCTGCTGATGCCCGGCGTGGCGTTCGACATCAGCGACCCGGCCAACGTGCGGCCGATGCTCACCAACATCCAGCGCATCAGCGCGGTCGTGACGTATGGCCGGCCGCGCTGGATGGCCTGGTACATGGGCGACCCGCCGCGAAAGATCGTCACCCGCTACATGAAGCGCCTGACCGCCGCGCAGGCCCGCGTGGACTACCACGCGCACTACCACATGAACGTGGCCACCGAACCGCAACTCAAGCGCTTCATGCAGCGCGTGGGCCGGGCCATGGCCAGCTTTGCCTGAATCCAAGGAGCCTTCTCGTGCTGCACGGCTACATTCCACCGCACCGCTTCCTGCCTTATCTGAGCTGGACCGAGATCGACCAGCTGCCGGACAAGGCCAACACCGTCATCGTGCTGCCTTGTGGTGCGATCGAGCAGCATGGGCCGCACCTGCCGTGCTCGGTCGACAGCGTCATCTCGTCGGGCGTGATGGGCGCGGCGCTGGCGCGCCTGCCGGCGCAGGTGCGCGCATTCGCGCTGCCCACCATCACCTACGGCAAGTCGGAAGAACACCTGCACTTCCCCGGCACCATGACGCTGACCGGCACCACGCTGCTGTCGACGGTGATCGAGGTGGGCGAATCGGTGTACCGCTCCGGGTTTCGCAAGCTGGTCTTCGCCAACGGCCACGGGGGCCAGCCGCAGGTGCTGGAAATGGCCGCGCGCGAGCTTCGCCTGCGCCATGGCGACTTCGTGATCGTGCCGCACGGCGTCTCGCGCCTGCCGAGCGCGGCCAGCAGCCAGGTGAGCGAACAGGAAAAGAAGCTGGCCATGCACGCCGGCCATTCCGAGACCGCGCTGATGCTGGCATTGGCCCCCGAGACGGTGCACATGGAGCGCGCGGTGGCCAACTATCCGCCGCCCTTCCCGATCAAGCTGCTGTCGGCCGACGGCCGGCCGGCGTGCGCCTGGACGGCGCGCGACTTCGGCCCCAGCGGCGTGATCGGCGACCCCACGTCGGCCACGCGCGAACAGGGCCAGGAGATCCTGGACACGCTGGCCGACAGCTGGGCGCAGGCGCTTGCCGAGCTGTTTTCGCTGCGCTGGGTGGTACGCGACGAGCCCACCTGGGAGCGTGGCCACCACGCCGGCTTCGTCCAGTCGGCGCGAGGCACCGCGCTGGACAGCTGAATCCACGTCCGCCTCCGTCCCTCTTTGATCCACCGAAACCCACGTCTTTCTTTCACGAGGAGTATTTCCATGCGCAAGACCATCGTCCATCGCTTCGCTCCCCTGGCCGCGGCCGCCGCCTTCGCGGTGGCCGCCTGGGCACCGGCCCACGCCGATGAAAAGTTCACCTACATGACCAACTGGTATGCGCAGGCCGAGCACGGCGGCTTCTACCAGGCGTTGGCCACCGGCATCTACAAGAAGCACGGGCTCGACGTGAGCATCAAGATGGGCGGCCCGCAAGTGAACATCGCCCAGATGATGGCGGCCGGCCAGACCGATTGCATCATGGGATCGAGCGACATCCAGGCCATGCAGATGCGCGAGAGCGGCCTGCCGGTGGTGACCGTGGCGGCCTACTTCCAGAAAGACCCGCAGGTGCTGATCGCGCACGAGGACGTGACCAGCTTCGAGCAACTCAAGGGCAAGACGATCCTGATCGCCAACAGCGCCAACCGGGGCTACTGGCCGTGGCTGAAGATGAAGTTCGGCCTGTCGGATTCGCAGGCCCGGCCCTACACCTTCAACATCCAGCCGTTCGTGGCGGACAAGAACTCGGCACAGCAGGGCTACCTGACGTCCGAGCCCTACGCCATCCAGAAGGCCGGCGTGAAGGCCAACACCCTGCTGATGAGCGACCACGGCTACACCGCCTACGCCACCACGGTGTCGTGCATGGAAAAGACGGTCAAGGAGCGCGCCAAGGCGGTCGAGGCCTTCGTCAAGGCGTCGGCCGAGGGCTGGAAGAGCTACCTCGCCGACCCGGCGCCGGGCAACGCGCTGATCAAGAAGGACAACCCCAACATGACCGACGACCAGCTCGCCTACAGCGTGGCCAAGCTCAAGGAGATGGGCATCGTCACCAGCGGAGACGCACAGACCCTGGGCATCGGCGTGATCACCGCGGCGCGCAGCAAGAAGAACTACGACTTCCTCGTCGAGGCCAAGCTGCTCGATCCGGGCAAGGTGGCACTCGCCAGCACCTTCACCACCGACCTCGTGAAAGACGCCAAGGTCCTGCCGTGACCTGGTGAAGGAGTTCTGCATGTACCAAGACGATCCCGAGGTGTTCGCGCCGCCCCCCGGGCAGACCGGCGCCGCGGCGGTGGAGATCCTGTCGGCCGAGAAGACCTATCCGGACGGCACCCAGGCGCTCCTGCCGGTCGACCTGCGCATCCAGCAAGGCGAGTTCGTCACCCTGCTCGGTCCGTCGGGCTGCGGCAAGAGCACGTTGCTGAAGATGGTGGCGGGCATGCTCGAACCCACCGACGGCCGCCTGCTGGTGTGGCGCCGACCGGTGCACCAGATCGACCAGGCCGGCCGCAAGATGGCCTTCGTGTTCCAGGCCCCCACGCTGATGCCGTGGGCCAGCGTGCACACCAACGTGCGGCTGCCGCTGGATCTGGCCGGCGTTGCACGCAAGGAAGCCGACGACCGCGTGGCGGAGGCGCTGGACATGGTCGGCCTGGGCAAGTTCGCGCGCGCGCTGCCGCGCGCCCTGTCGGGTGGCATGCAGATGCGCGTGTCGATCGCGCGCGGCCTGGTGACGCAGCCCGACCTGCTGCTGATGGACGAGCCCTTCGGGGCGCTGGACGAAATCACGCGCCACAAGCTGGACGCCGACCTCCTCGACCTGTGGCACAAGAAGAATCTGACAGTCATCTTCGTAACGCATTCGATCCACGAGGCGGTGTTCCTCTCGAGCCGCGTGGTCATGATGGCGGCACGGCCGGGACGCGTGGTGGAGGAGTTCCGCATCGACGAGCCCTATCCGCGCCGCGCGGACTTCATGGTCTCGCCGCAGTTCACCCGCCATGCCAGACAGCTGCAGGACAGCCTGCTGCGCGCCAGCGGCTTCAACGATGCGGAGGCCTGCGCATGAGCTCACATCCGGCCTCGCTGGCGACGAAGCAGAAGCGGACTCCGCTGCTGGCACGCCCACAGGTGCAACGCGTGCTCTACCCGGTGCTGGTCGGCGTCGTGCTGCTGGGCCTGTGGCAGGCGATGGTCAGCATCATGGAGCTGCCGCCGTACCTCGTGCCGTCGCCGATCCTCATGGTGAAGACGCTGGTGACCGACTGGGCGGCGCTCGGGATGGCCCTGCTGACCACGTTGAAGGTGACGGTGTTCTCTTTCCTTCTGGCCACGGTCGTGGGCGTGTTGATCTCGTTCCTGTTCGTGCAGAGCAAGCGCATCGAGACCGCGTTGTTCCCGTACGCCGTGCTGCTGCAGGTGACGCCGATCGTGGCGGTCGCACCATTGATCATCATCTGGGTGCGCAATCCGACCGCGGCGATGGTGGTGTGCGCCGCGCTGGTGGCGTTGTTCCCGATCATCAGCAACACCACGCTGGGTCTGCGCAGCGTTGATCCGGACCTGCAGAGCTACTTCAAGCTCAACCACGCGACGCGCTGGCAGCAGCTGGTGCGCCTTCGCATACCGAGTGCGCTGCCCTATTTCTTCGGCGGCCTGCGCATCTCCAGCGGGCTGGCGCTCATCGGCGCGGTGGTGGCCGAATTCGTCGCCGGCACCGGTGGACAGGGCGCCGGACTGGCCTACCAGATCCTGCAGGCGGGATTCCAGTTGAACATCCCGCGCATGTTCGCGGCGCTGCTGCTCATCTCGCTGACGGGCGTTGCCCTGTTCGTGCTGATGGCCTGGCTCACCAAGCTGGCGCTCGGCTCCTGGCATGCCAGCGAACTCTCCCAGGATTGAATCCCGACCATGAACGCTCCCCTTTCCTCCGTCGAGCAGCTGCAGCTGGAGCTGCCCGCGCTCGACTGGATCACGGACAAGTCGCGCATCGCGCGGCTGTCGCAGGATTTCGCCTGGTTCAGTCCGGTGTTGCATCGGCAGCTCAAGGACAAGGTCGCCGACGCCGTGGTCCGGCCGCGCAGCGAGGAAGAAATCCGGATGCTGGTCGCCGCGTGCGTGCGCCTGCGCGTGCCCATCACCCTGCGCGGCAGCGGAACCGGCAACTACGGCCAGACGACGCCGCTGGCGGGCGGCCTGGTGCTCGACATGAGCGCATACAACGCCCTGCTTTGGGTTCGCCCGGGCGTGGCGCGTGCGCAGGCGGGCATTCGCCTGGGCGAGCTGGAAAAGCGCGCGCTCGAGACCAGCCAGGAACTGCGCTGCATGCCCTCGACCTACCGCAGCGCGACGCTGGGCGGGTTGTTCGGTGGCGGGTTCGGCGGAGTCGGCTCGATCAACTACGGCCCGCTTGCGGCTCCCGGCAACGTGCTGGGCGTACGAGCCATGACGATCGAGGCCGAGCCGAGAGTCGTGGAGTTGCGCGGTGCCGAGGCCATGCGCATGCATCACCTGTGGGGCACGAACGGCCTGGTGCTCGAGCTGGAGGTGGGTCTTGCGCCGGCGCACCCCTGGCTGGAATCGCTTGTGGTGTTCGAGGACTTCGACCGCGCACTCGCCTTCGGCGATGCACTGGCCCAGGCGCCGGGACTGGTCAAGCGCGAGGTCGCTTTCTTTGCCAGCCCGGTGCCCGACCACCTGGCGCAGTTGGCCGAGCATTTGCCGCGAGGCTGCCACGCGGTGCTTTCGCTGGTGGCCGAGGCGTGCGAGGAACCGCTGCAGGAGCTGGTGGCCGCGCATGGCGGCCGCACGACCTATCGCAAGACGGCCCAGGAAGTGCGCAAGAGCAACCGCACGTTGATGGAATTCACCTGGAACCACACCACGCTGCACGCGCTGAAAGTCGACAAGTCGCTCACGTATCTGCAGAGCGCGTTCGTGCCCGGGCAGCACGTGGCGCAGATCCGGCAGATGGAGGCGCGGTTCGCGGGCGAAGTCCTCATGCACGCGGAGTTCCTGCGCGGGCTCGACGGCCGAGTCACCTGCAGCGCCCTGCAACTGGTGCGCTTCTCGACCGAGGAGCGGCTCGACGAGATCATGCGCCTGCACCGCGAAGCGGGCGTGCGCATCAACAATCCGCATGTGTTCATCGTCGAGGACGGCAAGGCCGGCGGCGCGCTGGCGCCGGAGGTGGTGGCGATGAAGGAGCAGTTCGACCCGCACGGGCTGCTCAACCCTGGCAAGCTGCGCAACTGGCCAGCGGTCGCCGAGTCGGCGCTCAGCGCCTGAAGCGCGTGGCCAGCGCCGCCGCCGCGGCAATGGCCAGCGCACCGATCCACAACGGCCACAAGCCGAAGCGCGACACCCAGCGCGCATAGGGCGTCAGGCCGCGGCGCCCCTCCACTTCGACCTGAAGGACTCCGCGCGTCAGGCGCGGCAGGGAGTGGGTCACGCGGCCGCGGTGGTCGATGGCGACCGTGGCCCCTGTATTGGTGGCTCGCAGCATCGGCCGCTCGAACTCCAGCGCACGCATGCGCGAGATGGCCTCGTGCTGGTCGATGGCGATGCTGTCGCCGAACCAGGCGATGTTGCTGACGTTGAGCAGCACCGTCGGCGCGGTCGATTCGTCGCCGAAGCTGGCGCCGATCTCGTCGCCGAACAGATCCTCGTAGCAGATGTTGGGCGCGATGCGCTGGCCTTGCCACTCGAATCGCGCCTGCGCCAGGCCCCCGCGCCGGAAGTCGCCCAGCGGGATGTGCATCATGTCGGTGAACCAGCGGAACATCGACGGCACGAACTCGCCGAAGGGCACCAGATGGTGCTTGTCGTACCGGTAGGGCTGGGCGCGGCCGGGTGCAAAGGCGAGCACCGAATTGGTGTACTCGCGCCCCTGCCCCAGCGGCAGGCCGACGATGGCCGCCTGCGTTCCGCTCGCGTAGCGCGCGGCGATCGCGTCCAGGTAGCCGGGCGGGAGTTGGGCAGGCAGCAGCGCAATGGCGGTTTCTGGCGTGATGACGAGCGGCGCCTGGTTGGCCTGCAGTTGCTCGCCGTACCAGCGCAATGCCGTCGCGACGCCGCCGCCGGGAATGAACTTCTCGTCCTGCGGGATGTTGCCCTGCAGCAGGGCGACGCGCAGGCGCCCCGCGCTGCGCGCTTCGGCTTCATGCCCAGCACCACAGCCGTTGTTCAGGCAGTGGGACGTGTAGCCGCCCCAGCCCAGCAGCGCGGCGCCGAGCGCCGGAGCCAGCCACTGCGCCGGCCGGCGCCATGACGCGCCGTCGAGCGATTCGAGCCAGGCGGCGCACAAGGCTGCGACGAACGCGGCGACTGCACCGATGCCGTACACGCCGATGTCGCGGGCCAGGCCGATCAGCGGCCCGTCGAGGTGCGCATAGCCGCCGGCACCCCACGGAAAGCCGGTGAACCATGTATTGCGCAGGAGTTCGGCAAGGGTCCACAAGGCGGCAAAGAGCAACGCGCGGGCGGGCGCGCGGCGCGGGGCCCAGGCCACCTGCAGCGCCGCGGCCAGCGCGTAGTACAGGGCCAGCGCCGCCGAAAGCGCGAGTGTGGCGATGGCGGCAAGCGGGGCCGGCAAGCCGCCGTAGGTGTGCATGGAGATGAACAGCCACCAGGTGCTGCCGCACAGCCAGGCCGTGGCGAAGCTCCAGCCGGCCAATGCACCCGCGCGCCAGGACGGACGGGGCGTGCCACTGCCGGAGTCAGCGTTGCGGCGGAGCCTTTCGAGTGTCCACGCGAGCACTGCCAGCGACAGCAGTTGCAGCCACCACTGCGGTTGTCCGTTCCAGGGCGCGGCAATGCTCATGGCCTGGGCCAGGCCAGCCACCGCCATGATCGGCACGAGCGCCAGGCGCGGGATCAATCGGCCGCGTCGCCGCCCTGGGCAGGCGAAACCTTGAACCAGCGCACGGCGCCGCCCTTGGTGTGCAGCACGAGGAAGTCGAAACCGCCGACGGTGTGCCGCTCTCCGCGCTTGGGCACATGGCCCATCTCGTGGGCGATGAGGCCGCCGATGGTCTCGAAATCCTCGCTCAGCTGGTCCTCATGCAGGGCAATGGCGAAAGCCTCCGCCACGCGCTCGACCGGCGTGTCGCCGGAGACGCGGTACGTGTGGTCGGCCAGGCCGAAGATGTCGCCTTCGTCCTCGATGATGTCGAACTCGTCCTCGATCTCGCCGACGATCTGCTCGAGCACGTCCTCGATGGTGATCAGGCCGGCGACGCGTCCGAACTCGTCGATGACGATGGCCAGGTGGTTCCGGTTGCCGCGGAATTCGCGCAGCAGGTCGTTCAGTCCCTTGCTCTCGGGTACGAAGGTGGGCGGGCGCAGCAGCGCGCGGATGTTCAGTTCGGGCGAACGCTGGAGCTTGAGAAGATCCTTGGCCAGCAGGATCCCGATGATGTTTTCCTTGTCACCCTCGTACACCGGAAAGCGCGAGTGGGCGGTGTCGATGATCATGTGGAGCATCGGCTCGTACGCGTCATCGATGTTGACCAGGTCCATGCGCGGCGCCGCGACCATGACGTCGCCGGCGGTCATGTCAGCCATGCGCAACACGCCTTCGAGCATCACGCGCGAATCGGCGCCAATGATGTCGTTGTCCTCGGCGTCGGCCAGCGTCTCGATCAGTTCGTCGCGCGAGTCGGGACCGGGATTGATGAACTCGACGAGCTTCTGGAAAAAGCTGCGCTTGTCTTCCCTCTCGTTGGAGGGGCGTTCAGGGTGTGGGTCTGCCACTGCGGGAGGGCGATAGTTGTGAACAGAGGTACAAGGATAGCGGATTGCGCCGCCGCACTGTCCAGACAACGTCGCAACGCGCCGACGACGACGGGCAGGCGGAGGCCGCCGCGCCTCAGGGCGACGACTTGCCGCGCGCTTCCTGCACGCCGCTGCGCACCTCCTGCAGGCCCTGCAGGAACGACCAGAACTGCTTGGCGCGGGTCTTGATGCGGAAGTCGACCTCGGCGAAGTGCTCGAGCGCGATTTCGCTCATGCGGCTGTCCAGCGTGGGCTCGGGCAATTCGAGGTGTGCCTCGGCTTCGGAACCGCTTCGCACTACGCTTGCACCGGCCTTGCGCGCAATCCTGAGCATGGCGGCGTTCTCCGACAGGGCATGGATGAACAGAATGCGCACGCCGGCATTGCGGGCGGCGACTTCGGCGCGCTCGAACAGGCGCGCGCCGTAGCCGCGGCCGCGGGCATGGCTGGACACCGAAACGCCGAACTCGGCGCATTCGCCGGGTTGGCCTGCCGGTGCGAAGGCCAGGTGCGCCATCGCGATCAGGTCGAGGCGCCGATTGAAGATGCCGAAGATGTCGTCGCGCTCGAAATCGAGCCCTTCGACATAGCGGCAGACCTGCTCGTCCGAGGCGCCATAGCCAAAGCGCAGGTAGCGGTCGTGCGGCTCCAGCGCGAGCAGGTGGGCCGTGATCATCTCGCGCTCCTGAGGGCCGAGCGAGCGGATCGGCACCAGCACGGGGGCAGGCTGCGGGTCGGCCGTGCCGCTCGCGCGCGACTCGGCGCGGGGCATCCGCAGCAAGGCGGGGGCACCCAGCGAGGCGCGGAGAACGGCGAAGGCATGTTGCATTGCACAAATAATAAGGGTTTTCCCTTGTTATCGCTGGCGCAACACGCAATCTCCACAGGATCGCACGTGCTTTGGGAGACTTTGTTCGCGGCGAAGGCGGGTTCTCGTGGCGGCGTCTCGCACAATCGCCCGGCACATTTGCGAAACCCTCTGTCTCCGGATATCTCCTTGCCCGATCTGTCGTCCCCAGATGCACGCCTGCCGCCTGGCGTTCAGGTGTTCGAGCGCGGCTGGCTGTCCGCGAACAATATCCTCATGCTGGGGCCGGACCAGGCGGTCCTGGTGGATTCGGGCTATGCCACCCACGCCTCGCAGACCTTGGCGCTCGTGCAACGTGCGCTGGGCGCGCGGCCGCTCGACCTTCTGGTGAACACGCATCTGCACAGCGATCACTGCGGGGGCAATGCCGCATTGCAGGCACGATTTCCGGATCTGGAAGTGTGGATTCCTCCAGGGGAGGCGCAAGCGGTTCGCGAATGGGACGAGGCGCGACTGAGCTACCGCCCGACGGGCCAGCAGTGCCCGCGCTTCACGTTCGATGCCCTGCTCGCGCCAGGCACCGAGATCGAACTGGGTGGCGCCCGATGGCAGGTGCATGCGGCTCCGGGACACGACCCGCACGCAGTCATCCTGTTCGAGCCGCATCGCCGGGCACTGATTTCCGGCGATGCGCTGTGGGAGCGCGGCTTCGGGGTGGTGTTCCCAGAAATGTGGGGCGAGCCTTCCTTCGCGGAGGTCGGCGCTTCGCTCGACCTGATCGCCGCGCTCGAGCCACGGGTCGTCATTCCTGGGCATGGCCGGGTGTTCGACGACGTGGACGCGGCGCTGGACGTGGCCCGACAGCGCCTGGACGCTTTTGTCCAGTCACCGCAGCGACACGCAAGACATGCAGTCAAGGTGCTGCTGAAGTTCAAGCTCCTGGAGCGACAGCGCATGACGCGCGGCGAACTGGACGCCTGGCTGGCCGGGGCCGGCTATCTCGCTCAGGTGCATCGAATCCACGGCGCCGATACGCCGATACGCGGTTGGGTCGACTCGATGCTTGAAGAACTGGCACGCGCCGGGGCGCTGAGCATGGCCGGTGATCTGATCATCGATGCCGGCTGAGCGCGCGAACGCCGGCTAGCCGCGCGCGCCAGCCACGCTCACCAGCCAACCAGTCAGATCGCACCGACGCTGCCGGTGATGGGCAACACAAGGCCGGTGATGTAGCTGGCGCAAGCCGGCGCCGCGAGGAACACGAAAGCCGGCGCAATCTCCTCCGGTTGAGCCGGCCGCCCCATGTCGACCTGGCTGCCGAATTCCCGCGTCTTTTCAGCCGGACGGTCCGCGGGATTGAGTGGCGTCCACACCGGACCGGGCGCGACCGCGTTGACGCGAATGCCGCGCGGCAGCAGGTTGCTGGCCAGCGACTTCGTGAATGCATGAATGGCGCCCTTGGTGGCTGAATAGTCGAGGAGCTGGGCACTGCCTTGAAGGCCAGTCACGGACCCGGTGTTGATGATGGAACCGCCTTCGCGCAGCAACGGCACCGCGGCCCGGGCCATCTGGAAGTAGCCGTAGATGTTGGTTCGCATCGTCATGTCCCACTGCTCGTCGTCGATGTCCTCGATTTCGTTCGCGTGCAGTTGGAATGCCGCGTTGTTGACCAGGATGTCGAGCTGCCCGAAAGCGTCGGCAGCACGCTTGACCGCGCGCCGGCAGAACGCAGGGTCGCGTACGTCACCCACGATGGACAGGCAGCGTCCGCCCTCGCCCTCTACCTCGGCGCAGGTCTGGTCGGCGTCTTCCTGTTCCGCGGGCAGATGAACGATGGCCACGTTCGCGCCCTCGCGCGCAAAAAGCACTGCAATCGCGCGGCCGATTCCCGAGTCGCCGCCCGTGACGAGCGCATTCATGCCTTCGAGCTTCCCGCTGCCACGGTAGGCTGGGGCCTTGTGGCGAGGCTTGAGTTCGAGTTCAGACTCGAGGCCGGGCTTGGCGAGATGCTGAGCCGGCAGGGGATTGACGGGCTGGTCGCGCGCGCCGGCCTGGACGGCCTTCTTGCTGCCCTTGGTCGCGTTGGGCGCGCGCTGGTCTGCCGCGTCGCGCTTGCGCTGCAGCGCACGTTGCGCTCGAGTCGTGCCGTCTTTCCCGGCTTGGTCATCGGTTCGCTTTTTTGGTGCGGACATGGGCCACCTTTCTGCGTGCCGGCGAACGCCGGCCATGTTTGCGGCGGATCGAGGCGATCGCCGGGAGAGATACGTCGTCCATGCATTGGATGCCGCTCGCCGCGCGCGCACCTATAGTCCGGCTGCCCGGCAAGACCGGCGCCTGCGATGTCATCCGGCGTCAGCGCCGTCTGACGCACACACGGCGAGGCGGCGCCTACGCTGCGAAGGCGCCTATAGCAATGCGTTTGCCCTACGGCCCGTGCCGAATCAAAGGACGATCATGACGAAGGTTTCGGATGTGATGAGCACTCAGCTGCGGACGATCGCGCCGACGGATTCGCTGGCCGACGCCGCGCGGCTGATGAAGGAACTGGACGTCGGAATGTTGCCGGTCACGACGGACCGCCAACTTCTGGGCGTGGTGACCGATCGCGACATTACCGTGAGAGGCGTCGCCGAAGGGTTGTCGCCGGAGCAATGCCTGGTGGCCGACATCATGACCGCGGAGGTGCGCTGGTGCTATCCGGAGACCCCGTTGGAGGAGGCGTTGGTACAGATGGGAGAGCGCCGCATACGACGTCTTGCGGTGGTTGATCGGGATCACGTGCTCGTCGGTGTCGTTTCCATGAGCGACGCCTCACGAGCTGCTGCCGGGGCGGCCTGACGCCCCTTTCCGGCGCGTTGTCCCTTTCGTTCATTGCCATGGCGGATCTTCCGGTTCGAGCGTTTGCCGACAGCCGTGCCCCGTCACTCTCCTACAGCGTCCAGGGTCTGCTCCTGATGCAATGCCCGCACGGACGATCGTCGCGGAAAGTTGCCGCGCCGCCGGTCTGCTATTGGAGGTTCGGAATGAGCCATGTCGTCACTTTGTGCGTGGCGGGCGACGCCCGGGACAATGAGCACGAACGCGCCACCCGTGAAGAATTCGGTCGGCGCTTGGCGGCGCTGCGCAAGCTGGAGTTCGGAGGCGAGTACGAGCCCGCCCGCCATGCGCCACCGCTCTACTACGTGCCGAACGAGACCCTGGTCGTCCACGAGCTGGCACGCTTTCCAGGCATCGAGCACCAGGACCAGCTTTTTGGCGGCGTGGTGCCGCATCGCTTCGTGGCAACAAAGGTGATCTCGCACCCGCTCGTTTCCGAAGGCGCGGTGCATCCGGTGGGCTGGACGAACTGCCTCACCGATCAGTTGGCAGGCGTCGTGCTGGAGGGTTACTCCGCCTTCAGCCAGGACGACGCGCTGGAAGGCGGTCGGCGCCTGTTTGAGCGCGGTATGCGCGTGCGGCTCAAGCGCGCAGTCTCCAGGGGCGGCCTGGGACAGTGGAAGGCCGGCGACCCGGAACAGCTTGCATCCGCACTTCAGGAAATTTCCGCTGCGGAACTGGCGGAATGGGGGGTGGTCGTGGAAGAGGACCTCGCCGAGGCCCGCACGTGGGGAATCGGGCAGGTCACCATCGGCGGGCGGATCATCAGCTACTTCGGCGTACAGGAACTGACGCAGGACAATCATGGCTGCGAGGTCTATGGCGGGTCGGATCTGCAGGTGGTGCGCGGCGGCTTCGACGCTTTGCTGGCCCGCGAACTGCCTGCCGACGTCGGCGAAGCGGTGCGCATGGCGATGGCCTATCACGAGGCCGTCAAGACCTGCTTCGACGGCTTCTTTGCATCGCGCATCAACTATGACGTGGTGCGAGGCGTCGCCGCCGACGGCAACCTGAAATCAGGCGTCCTTGAGCAGTCGTGGCGCCTGGGCGGCGCCAGCGGCGCAGAGATCGCGGCGCTGGAATACTTGGCGGAGAACCCCGATTGCCACGTTGTGCGTGCGAACACCATCGAACGCTACGGGCAGGCGGCGCTCACCGAGCCTCTGCCAACCGGCGCGCTGGTCTTCTTCAGGGGTGACGACCCCGTCACCGGCCCCATCGTGAAGTACGCCACCGCCCGATGCCAGGCATGAGCGTCAGGAGCCGGCCGTTCGGCGTGACCGTCGACGAGCAACGGATCGCCGCCACCGTGGTCGGGCCGCGACGGACGGTGCCCGGCGTACTGCTCGTGCACGGCTGGGACGGCAGTCAGCAGCAGTACCTGGCGCTCGCGCGCGAAGTCGCCAGCTTGGATTGCGTCTGCGTGACCTTCGACTTGCGCGGGCATGGACAGAACATTGCCGATCGCGACGTGGTCACGCGTGACCACAACCTCAGGGACGTGCTGGCCGCCTATGACTCACTCATCGGACTGACGGCGGTCGACCCCGAACGCATTGCACTCGTCGGCAGCAGCTACGGTGGGTACCTCGCCACGCTGGTGACGCTCGAGCGTCCGGTCCAGTGGCTCGGGTTGCGGGCACCCGCCTTGTATCGAGATGCCGAATGGAACCGCCCGAAGAGCCGCCTGGACAAGGTGGACTTGGCCGACTACCGCTCGCGCCTCGTCAAGGCGAAGGAAAACCGGGCGTTGGCCGCCTGCGAGGCGTTCAAGGGCGACTTCCTGATCGTCGAATCGCAGTATGACAAGATCGTCCCGCATCCTGTCATCGAGAGCTATCGGGCTGCAGCCTGCCACGCCCGATCGGTGACCTACCGGGTGCTTGAAGGCGCCGATCACGGCTTAAGTACACCGCAGGGCCGCCGGCAGTATGGAGATGTCCTTCTGGAATGGATCTCAAACAAGGTGCGTGTTGATCCTGCTCAATAGCCGAATTCCGCCCCGAAATGCAAAAAGCCCAACCATTTCTGGTTGGGCTTTTTGGGCTGTAAGAGCCTGACGATGACCTACTTTCACACGGGAACCCGCACTATCATCGGCGCTGAGGCGTTTCACTGTCCTGTTCGGGATGGGAAGGAGTGGGACCACC
>NZ_DASQBZ010000031.1:0-148101 GCF_035634955.1 Variovorax sp.
CGCGACCGACCCGGCCAACGCAGGCGACACGCTCAAGCTGCTGGGCGGCTCCACGGCCACCGGCGTGGGCGTGCGCCTGATGGTCGAGGGCACGCCCGTGGCCCTCTCGCCCAACGAGGCCTTCCACAGCGGCGGCACCGAGCTGGCACTGCAGAACACCGCCGCCACCGCAGCCCTCAAACAGATCCCCTTCAGCGCACAGTACGTCCAGACCGGCTCGAGCGTCACCCCAGGGTCCGTTCAGGCGCGTTCGCTGGTCAATATCTCGTACAACTGACCATAGGAAACCTGGGCGTGGCCGCGCCGAGCCTGCCGCGCATCTGCGTCACAGCCGCAGCGACCAGGTTTCCCCGACCAGCTGCCTGCCGAAGCCCTCGTACGGCTCGGCCTTTTCGAGCGTGAAGCCGCGCGCAGCATAGATGTGCCTCGCGGCGGCCAGCACGCTGTTGGTCCACAGCACGATCTTGCGGTATCCCCTGGCGCGGGCATAGGCGATGCATTCGTCGGTCAGCCGGCCGCCGAGGCCGAGGCCGCGCGCGTTGGGCGCCAGCAGCAGCAGGCGCAGCTGCGCGGTGGTGGCCGACTTGCGTGCCAGGAAGACCGACCCGACGCGCTCGCCTTCGAGTTCGGCGATCCAGCACTTTTCCCAGTCGGGCTGGAACTTGCGCACGAACCGCGCAGCGATGTCGGCCACCAGCGCTTCGAAGTCCATGTTCCACCCGTACTCGCGCGCATACAGCTCGCCGTGCTGCTGCACCACCCAGCCGATGTCGCCCGGCACAGGGTCGCGCAGCACCACCGTGCGCGTCGCGGCAGCGGCGCCGGCCGCCGGCGGCGCCAGCAGCGTCTGCATGGTCTCCATGGCCTGCACCAGCCGCTGGCGTTCAGGCGCCGCCAGGTGGGCAAGCTGGGCGGCGGTCTGCTCGCGCGACTTCTGCTGCAGCGGCTCGAAGGTGTCGCGGCCGGCCGCCGTCAACGCCAGCACGCTTTGCCGGCCGTCGCCGGCGTGGGTGCTGCGCTGCACCCAGCCGCGCTGCTCGAAGCGGCCGATCAGGCGGCTGATGTAGCCGGCGTCCAGGCCCAGTTCGCGCACCAGGTCGTTGGCGACGAGGTCCTGGCGGTGCGCCAGTTCGTACAGCACCCGCACCTCGGTGAGCGACAGGGAACTGCCCAGGTACGGTTCGAGCACGCCGATCTCGCGGGTGTAGAAGCGGTTGAAGCGCCGCATGGCCTTGACCGCCGGATCGGCAGGGGCGGGCGGGGCGACGGCGGCGGGTTCGGCGACGATGGCATTCATGCTTGCCATTGTCATATAAAGTACTTGCCAAAAGCAAATAAATGGCTTGCCGGTGCTGGCCAGGAGGAATGGCCTTCACGGGACAAGGACGGTGCAAAACCTTAAAATCAGGGGTTGCCCATTCGCGGCGCGCGCCTTCGGTACCCGTGTCGTACCTCCTTGCCTGCAGTACCGGCGCGCCGCAGCCTTTCCCCTCATCCATGAACGCCCCGCTCGACGTCTCCTTCTTTGCACGCGACGCCAAGCCGCTGACCAGCTACCGAAAGTACTGGGCGGCGCGCTTCGGCACGGCAAAGTTCCTGCCCACCACGCGGGCCGAGATGGATGCGCTCGGCTGGGACAGCTGCGACGTCGTCATCATCAGCGGCGACGCCTACGTGGACCACCCCAGCTTCGGCATGGCGGTGATCGGCCGCATGCTGGAGGCGCAGGGCTTTCGGGTCGGCATCATCGCGCAGCCCGACTGGCACAGCGCCGAGCCGTTCAAGGCGCTGGGCAAGCCCAACCTGTTCTTCGGCGTGACCGCCGGCAACATGGATTCGATGATCAACCGGTACACGGCCGACCGGAAGATCCGCAGCGACGACGCCTACACGCCCGGCAACGTCGGCGGTGCGCGGCCCGACCGCGCCGCCGTCGTCTATTCGCAGCGCTGCCGCGAGGCCTGGAACGACGTGCCGATCGTGCTCGGCGGCATCGAGGGATCGCTGCGCCGTATCGCCCACTACGACTACTGGCAGGACAAGGTGCGCCGCTCGATCGTCGTCGATTCGAAATGCGACCTGCTGCTCTACGGCAACGCCGAGCGCGCCATCGTCGAGGTGGCGCACCGGCTGGCCGCGCGCGAGCCGGTGCATGCGATCACCGACGTGCGCGGCACCGCCTTCGTGCGGCGCGACACGCCCGGGGGCTGGTTCGAGATCGATTCGACCGACGTCGACGCACCCGGGCGCGTCGATGCGCACGTCAATCCGTACCTGCTGGTGTCGGAGCAGGCCCGCGCGGCCGGCGCCACTTGCGCGCGCGACGACGAGGCGCAGGCCGTGGCCGATGCGGCGAACGCGCAGCCGGGCGACAAGGCCCTTGCCGCCGGCATGGCGGTGCAGCCCCTGCAGTTCGTGCCCAACCCCGCGCTGCGCGGCAAGGGCACCCACAAGGTGCCACCGCGCGACCGCTCGGTGATCCGGCTGCCGTCGTTCGAGCAGGTGCGCGCCGACCCGGTGCTCTATGCGCACGCCAACCGCGTGCTGCATCTCGAGACCAATCCCGGCAACGCCCGTGCGCTGGTGCAGGCGCACGGCGAGGGCGTGACGGCGCGCGACGTGTGGATCACCCCGCCGCCGATCCCGCTCACCACGGCCGAGATGGACCACGTGTTCGACCTGCCGTACGCGCGCAGCCCGCATCCGCGCTATGCCGACGAGCAGGGCGGCCACGACGGGCAGACCAAGATCCCCGCCTGGGAGATGATCCGCTTCTCGGTGAACATCATGCGCGGCTGCTTCGGCGGCTGCACCTTCTGCTCGATCACCGAGCACGAAGGCCGCATCATCCAGAGCCGCTCCGAGGAGTCGATCATCCGAGAGGTCGAGGAGATCCGCGACAAGGTCAAGGGCTTCACCGGCACCATCTCCGACCTCGGCGGGCCGACCGCCAACATGTACCGCATCGGCTGCAAGTCGCCCGAGATCGAGGCGGCGTGCCGCAAGCCCAGCTGCGTCTATCCGGGCATCTGCCAGAACCTTGCCACCAGCCACGATCCCCTGATCAGGATCTACCGCCGGGCGCGCGCGCTCAAGGGCATCAAGAAGATCCTGATCGGCTCCGGCCTGCGCTACGACCTGGCGGTGCAAAGCCCCGAGTACGTCAAGGAACTGGTGCAGCACCACGTCGGCGGCTACCTCAAGATCGCGCCCGAGCACACCGAGCAGGGCCCGCTGACGAAGATGATGAAGCCGGGCATCGGCAGCTATGACAAGTTCAAGCGCATGTTCGAGAAGTACAGCGAGGAGGCCGGCAAGAAGCAATACCTCATTCCGTACTTCATCGCCGCGCACCCGGGCACCAGCGACGAGGACATGATGAACCTGGCGCTGTGGCTCAAGAAGAACGGCTTCCGGGCAGACCAGGTCCAGACCTTCTACCCGTCGCCCATGGCCACCGCCACGGCCATGTACCACAGCAACCGCAATCCGCTGCGCAAGATCACGCGCGACAGCGAATCGGTCGACATCGTCCGTGGCGAGCGTCGCCGGCGCCTGCACAAGGCCTTCCTGCGCTATCACGACGCCAACAACTGGCCGGTGCTGCGCGAGGCGCTCAAGGCCATGGGGCGTGCCGACCTGATCGGCAACGGCAAGCAGCACCTGATCCCGACCTGGCAGCCGCTGACCGACGGCAGCTACCAGAGTGCGCGCCGCAAGAACTCCAGTGTCGCGGCCGACGCGACCCGCGACAACAAGGCCACTGGCGCCCAGCCGCGCAAGGGCCGCCTGCTGACCCAGCACACCGGCTTGCCCCCGCGCGACACCGGCAGCGCACGAGGCCCGGCGCGCAAGCCGCCGCAAGGCAGCGGCACCGCAGCGCGCAGCACCGGCAAGCGCCGCTGAATCTCCTCCATGTGGAGGAGGGCCGGCGCGCTTTTCGCGGCGCATGCGCGCATTTAAGAATTTGTTCGTATTTTCCTAAGCGTTTCTTAAAGACGCGGCGACGGGCCCGTTCCTAGACTTCATCTCCATCGGCGAGCGCACGGGGCGCTTTGTCGATGCAGACGCCACTACACAGGCAGAAAGAAGTCGGAAGGACCCTCATGAAGCAAGATTCCCGCGAACTGGCCGAAGTCCGGAACGCCGCCACGCTCGCCGTCCCACGCGAGAACCTCTACGCCGGCATCCACAAGGCGCTGCGCGCGCTGCTGTCGGACACCCTCACGGCCGTGGGCCGCATGGATGCACACGATGCGCTGGAACTGGCGCAGACCATGCAGCGCATGCTGCAGATGCTCGACCTGATGCGCTCGCACCTGCAGCACGAGAACGCGTTCGTCCATCCCGCGATGGAGGCCTGCGCGCCGGGCTCCAGCGAAGCAATCGGCGAGGACCATGAAGGGCACGTCGCCGAGATCGAGGCCCTTGCCGGCCAGGGCCGCGCGCTGCTCGACACGGACGCCGCGCAACGCGACGCGGCCGCCCACGCGCTGTACCAGCGGCTTGCGCTTTTCGTCGCCCACAACTTCGAGCACATGCACGTCGAGGAAACCCGGCACAACGAAGTCCTGTGGGCGAACTACAGCGACGCTGAACTCATGGCCCTGCATGGTGCGCTGGTCGCTTCCATCGCACCCGAGGAGATGATGCAGGTCATGCGCTGGATGGTGCCGTTCATGAATCCCGGCGAGCGGGCGGGCCTGCTCGGCGGCATGCGGATGCATGCGCCGGCGCCGGCATTCGCGGCCGTGCTCGCGGTCGCCCGGCCGCACCTCGATGCGCGCGAATGGGAAAAGCTGGCCGCCGCGCTCGCGTTGGCCCCGGCCGCCTGAGCGGCTTCAGTGCGCCGGCTGCACGCGCAGGAACGGCGCCAGCGTGGGCGGCTCGAAGTGGCCGAGCGTCAGGAAGTTGCTCAACGGCGCCAGGTCGTCCGGCACGGTCTCGGCGGGCAACTGCTCCAGGTAGGGGCGGCACGCCAGTTCGCGTGCCTTCTGCCGCTGCAGGCGTTGCGCCACGGCCCGCTCGCAGCGCGCACGCAGCAGCGCGTGCACTTTCTGTTCGGCGGTGAGCAGGCGCTGCCGGGCTCGCGCCCACGCGGCAAAGTCGGGCGTGGTCGGCCAGGACTTGACCGGCTGCAACGCCCAGAAGTCCTTGCTGCGACGATTCAGGTCGATGTAGGCGAGCTTGTCGGCAACGTAGGCCGCCTCGTGCTCGCGTACGGCCTGGATGCATTCTTCGCGCAAAGAAGTCATCTGGAAATTCCTGTCTGGTACCGCCAAGGATAAATGTTTCAAGTCGCAACATCACGACAATTCAACGTATTCATCGCTTGTTAATAGACGCGGTGTTCAACTTAAATCCTTCGATTTAATTGAATTAATTCCTTAGGATTAGTTCTTCCGAAGCCCCTGCAAAAGGCTCGGGAATAGGCGCGATCGAAGGGGGCGCCGAAACGCCTCAGGCGGCGATTTCCGCGAGCTTGACGGGCCGTTCCACGCTGAGCCTGAAGCGCCCGCGGCCAGTCTTTTCTATCGCCAGCCCGGGCCGCGTTTCCTGCAGCCGACGCTGCAGCAGCACCAGGCGCGCCTCGAGGTTGTCGGCCACGTCCGGCAGGCCGATGGCAGGGTCCAGGCGCAACTCGCGGTTGCTGAATTCGCTGCGCCCTTCCTGCGTGTATTCGCGCAGCAGCTTCCAGAGAATGGCGCCGGCCACGCCCTTGATGAGGTAGTTCTGGTCGATGAAGATGCTGTCGTTGGCGTCGTAGTGCCGCACCAGCAGGGGCGGGCCGGCCGGCACGCGCGGCGGCGCGGGCGCCGCCTTTGCCGGCGCCGCGGTGTCGGCGTCCGGCCCGGCATCGGTCTGCTGCAGGAGTTCCAGCGTGGCACCCAACTGCCCGGCGGCGGCCACCAGCGCGTCCTCGTCGGCGAAGCCGAAGCGCAGGTCTTCTTCGCTTTCGACGAACAGCACGCCCAGCAGGCGGTTGGACGACAGCAGCGGCACCGCCAGCTGGCTGCGCGGCTGCGCCAGTCCCGGGAACGCGATGTCGGTCTGCAGGCACAGCCCGGGCTCGATCTCCTGCATGCTGGCCCTGACCGCGTGGCTGTAGCTGGCGGCGTGCGTCATGTGGCTGATGCGCACCGGCGTGCGCTCGCGCGCCGCCACGCCGATCACGCCGTGACCCATCTCGATCTCGGCGCCGATGCCCGACTGCGCATAGCCGCAACTGGCCACCGTGTACAGGCGCTGCGTGGCCGCGTCGTGCATCAGCACCATCGCATGGCGCACGTCCATCTGCTGGCCCAGTTCTGCCAACGCCGCCTGCAGTGCCTCATCGGTAGCGGTGCAGCGCGACAGCCGCTCGGCCATGCGGCGCAGGCCGGCCAGCCGGTCCAGCCGCGGCGCCGGCTCGGGCAGCCGTGCGCCCGGCACGCTGTCGATGCGCAGCACCTCGTAGACGTCCGAGCCCAGCAGGCGGAACACGTCGGCCATTCCGCTGTACGAGGCGATGCCCGCCAGCTGCGCCTTCATGCCTTCGAAAAGGGGCCCGCTCGTCTCGGTGCGCAGGTAGCGCAGGTGCAGCCGGTAGAAGCCGATGGTGATCGGATCCATCACCAGCACCGTGCCGAAGGGGTGGGCCAGGATGTTGGCCCGGGTCTTGTTGAAGAACTGGAACGACAGCGCCACGTGGCGCGCGTCGACGTAGTAGACCTGCGAGAGATACGCCACGTTCGGCGTGCCGTCCGCGGCGCAGGTGGCCATCATGGCCGGGATCGCGCCGTCGAAGCAGGCGCGGATCGACTGCAGCGTGGCGCCCGCGCTTTCGTCGGTCATGGCGCGGCGCCGGGCAACGGCGGCAAGGCGGCGCCTGCCTTCGGGCCGGGCGTCTGGTCGAACGCGGCTTCCGGCCGGAAGCTGATGGCCACCAGGTCGTCCAGCTCGAAGGCCAGCATGGTGCGCACCACCTGCGCCTTGTAGCCGATCGAGCAGATCTCCCACTCCATCGCCTGCATGTAGCGCGACAGCAGAGGCAGGTCGTCGGGGCCGGCGGGCCGGCCGGTGACGCCGTGCGCCTTGACCTGCACCGTGCGATGGGTGCTCGGCGAGCTGAACACGACCGCGATCCGGCCGCTGGACGCCATGTCCTGCAGCAATTGCCGCGACTGGCTGCGCGCCAGGAAGACGGTGATCTCGCCGCCGTCGGGCGTAATGCCGCTGCCCACCGCGCGCATCAAGCTGGGCCGCTGCGCCGCATCGCAGGAGGCCACGATGGTGGACACCCCCTTGTCGATCATGCCGACCAGTTCGGGCGTGAGCAGAGGTGGCGGTGGCATGTCGGGTCAGGCGGCGGCGTCGTCTTCTGCCGGCGGCAGGGTGTGCAGGGGAATGTCCCGGCTGCGCGCCAGCGCGTCGACTTCGGCGCGGGTGCGCCCGCCGAGGAAGGCGGCCACGGCGGCGTGGGTGGCCGCGTCGAACATGGGTTCGCGGCCCGGCTCGGCCGGCACGCCGGCGGCCTCGCACAGGCGCATGGCGAAATGCGGCTCCAGCGCCGCGATTGCCACGCGCCCGTCGGCGCAGGGATAGACGCGGTAGCCCGCATGTGCGCCGCCGACGGCGCCGCTCGGGCGGGTCAGGCCCCACGTGTGCGGCAGCGCCAGGTAGTCCGCGGCCTCGGACAGGGCCACCTGCAGGTGCACTCCGCGGCCGGTGGCGGCGCGCTGCAGCAGCGCCTGCAGCACCGCCTCGCTGGCCATGACCGAGCCGGCCATGTCGGCAAACAGCGAAGGCGGCAGCGCGAGGCCCGTGACCAGCCCGGACTCGGCCTGGTAGGTCAGGTCGTGCCCGGGCTCGTCGGCGCGCGCGCCGGGTGCGCCGACGATCTCGACCAGCGACAGGCGGGGGTGGCGTTCGCCCAGGGCTGCCCAGTCCACGCCGAGCTTCGCGGACGCGGAGGGACGGAACGAGGTCAGCAGCACGTCGGTGCCGGCCAGCAGTTCGTGCAGGCTGGCCTGGCCTTCGGGCGTCTTGAGGTTGGCGCGGACCACTTCGACGCCATCGTGCATCTCGGCATAGGCGCGCGGGTTGTAGCTGTGCATCGGGTCGCTGCCGGACATGCCGGCAGGGGCGGGCGCCTCCAGTTTGGTGCAGCGCGCGCCCATGCGGCGGCAGCGCATCAGCGCGGCCGGGCCGGGCAGGTTCAACGCCAGGCTCAGGACGTGGATGCCGGCCAGAACGCCGGGGCGGGAGTCGGGGGATGAGGAAGGCATCGGACGATTCTGCAGCCTTTGCACGCGCGCGGACTATGCAATCTCCGCGCCACGCTCGGCAAGCAGCTCGCGCAGGACCGAGCGGTGGCAATGCGACTCGTCCTCGCAATAGCAGCCGACCGACAAGGCCGCCTGGTGCGACAGGGCGGCCAGCAGGTCCAGGCTGTGGCTGGCGTCCGGCTCGCCCATCTCGCGGCGGTAGGCGCGCACGAAGGCCTTCCATTCAGCCGGCGTGGCGGCCGCCTGGGCCTGCTTGACGGCCTGTGCGGATGGCGCGAGGTTGGGGTACCAGACGTCGTAGTAGTCCTGGGCGGCGAACTGCGACTTGGGCACCCCGCGCGGCGGCCGGCGTACCGTGCCGATGCGCAGGCCTTCGCCTGGCGCGCGCGGGCTTCCCAGGCGGACGATTCGGATGGGCATGACGCTGCGTTTCCTGAGTCGATGATGCGGCGCGGGTCGCCTTGGTGATCCGGCGGCGCCGCGGGGGCGACGATACTCGCGATCCGCATTCGACAGGAGACCCGCCACCATGCCTACCGCCAATACCCGTATCGAACGAACGCAGCATGCCGACGGCGTGGTGGAGCTGCAGCTGGCCCGCCCGGAGAAGATGAACGCGCTCGACCCAGCCATGTTCGACGGGCTGATCGAGGCCGGGGAGCGGCTCAAGTCCGACGGCGACGTGCGCGCCGTGGTCATTTCCGGCCAGGGCAAGGCGTTCTGCGCGGGGCTCGACATGCAGTCGTTCGCACGCATGGCGGACGATGCCGCCGGCGCGGCCGGGCTGCTGGGAGAATCGACGCGCGCTGCCGACATCCTGGTGCGCACGCACGGCATGTCCAATGCCGCGCAGCAGGTCGCCATGGTCTGGCGCGACGTGCCGGTGCCGGTGATCGCGGCGGTGCACGGCGCGGCCTTCGGCGGCGGCCTGCAGGTGGCGCTGGGCGCCGACTTCCGCCTGTTGGCGCCGGACGCGCAGATGTCCGTCATGGAGATCAAGTGGGGCCTGGTGCCGGACATGGGCGGCATGGTGCTGATGCGCGGCCTGCTGCGCGACGACGTGATGCGCGAGCTGACCTTCAGCGGACGCATCGTCGGGGCCGAGGAGGCGGTGCGCATCGGCCTGGGCACCCGCGTGTCGCCCGACCCGCGGGCGGAGGCCTTGCAGATGGCCGCCGCGATCGCGCAGCGCAGCCCGGACGCCATCCGTGCCGGCAAGCGCCTTCTGGCCGCCGCGGCCAGCCTGGATGCCGCCGGCCTGCTGCTGCGCGAATCGGTCGAGCAGAAGGCGCTCATCGGCAGCCCCAACCAGGCCGAGGCGGTTCGCGCCAACATGGAAAAGCGCGCGCCACGGTTCGCACCGGCCGGCGCCGCGCCGCACTAGGACGGGACGGGGCGGGGCGGCATCGTGCCGGCGGTCCGGGCGCGGACTGCCTATGGCTTTTGGCCGGCCGTGTGTACTTCTGGCTGATATCGGCCCACGCGGCGCCCGGCGCAGACTTCGCGGCACCGGACGCGCTGGTGCGGCCGGATGCCAGCCGGTTGCCGGCCCAGAAAAAGGGAAGACTCTCCATGCCATGGGCACCGGCTCACCCGGGCGTCTACGTCGAGGAAGTGCGCCAGCCAGCGGACACGATCGAAGCCGCGCCGACAGCCGTCACCGCCTTCGTCGGCCGCGCCGCGCTGGGCCCGCTGAACCAGCCTGTCGCCCTGGGCGACTTCGCCGCCTTCGAGCTCCTGTTCGGGGGCCTGCATGTCGACTGCACCATGGCCTACGCGGTGCGCGATTTCTTCCGCAACGGCGGAACCCGTGCCGTGGTGTTGCGCCTCGCGCATGCCGACGCGCGGGCGGCCACCGTCACGCTCCCGTGCAATGGGCACCGCGTCGAATCGCTGGTGCTGCAGGCACGCAGCGCCGGCGCCTGGGGCCTGGGGCTGAGCGCCGCCATCGAGCACGAGCCCGGCCGCGCCGTACCGGGGCCCGGGCCGGCGCCATCCAGGCGCGGGCCGCGATTCGACCTGCACCTGCGCTGGCAACGCGCCGCCGGCGATGCCGTGGAGGAAGTGTTCCACGCAGTCTCGACCGCGCCTGGGGACGAGCGGTACCTGCCCGACGTACTGGCGCGCGAGTCCACGCTGGTGCAGGTGCGCGGGCGCATGCCGGCCCAGCGGCCGGCCAGCACCGTGCGCCGGCTGGACGGCCGCCGCGAGGTCGCCTGGCTGCGCGCCGACGCCGGCTCCGGATCCGACGGCGGCGCCCTGGAGGAGGCGGACCTGCTGGGCGACCCGGCCGCCGGGACCGGCCTGCATGCGCTGGCACGCGCGGGTACCGCGTTCAACCTGCTGTGCATCCCGCCGCCGGTGCGCGACGCCAACACCCTGCCATCGGACTACGCGCCGGTGCCGCTGCCCGTGCTGGAAGCCGCGCTCGCCCTGTGCGTGCAGCGGCGCGCGATTCTGCTGGTGGACCCCGATCCGCGCTGGAGCGCCTCCGCCGGGCGTTCGGTGGTGCGCACCATCGACAGCTGCGCGGCGCTGCGCTCGGGCGGCGCGCAGATGCGCAATGCGGCGCTCTACTTTCCCTGCCTGCGCCAGGTCGATCCGCTGCGCGAGGACCGCGTGGACACCTTCGTACCGAGCGGCGCGGTGGCGGGCGTCATTGCCCGCACCGATGCGCGCGTCGGGGTGTGGAAGGCGCCGGCCGGCATGGAGGCCGTGCTGGCCGGCGTGCAGGACCTGCAGATCGAGCTGGGCGACAGCGAGAGCGACAGGCTCGGCGAGGTCGGCGTGAACTGCCTGCGCATCCTGGGCGCCGGCGACCGGGTGATCTGGGGCGCGCGCACCCTGCGCGGCGCCGACGAACTGGCCGACGACTACAAATACCTGCCCGTGCGGCGACTGGCGCTGTTCCTGGAGCAGAGCATCGAGCAGGGCACGCGCTGGGCGACGCTGGAGCCCGGTGGCGAGGCGCTGTGGGCCCGGCTGCGCCAGGCCGTCGGCGCATTCATGCAGGACCTGTTCCGCCAGGGCGCGTTCCAGGGCGGCAGCGCGGCGGAAGCCTGGTTCGTGCGGTGCGATGCCACGACCATGACCCAGGCCGACATCGATGCCGGCAGGCTCGTCATCCTGGTGGGCTTCGCGCCCGTGAAGCCGGCCGAATTCGTGATCATCCGGATCGGCCTGCACGGGCGGCGCCCGGACGCCTGAGCCCGGGCCTTCAGCCCTTGGCGACCGGATGGTTCGCCATCAGCTCCAGCGCCTGGACCAGTGCCGAGTGGTCCTTGTCGCCCAGGCCGTTGGCGGCGCAGGCATTCATCAGTTGCGCGGCGCCGGAGGTCTGCGGCAGGGCCACGCCGAGTTCCTTCGCCCCCTGCAGCGCGAGATTCAGGTCCTTCTGGTGCAGCTTGATGCGGAAGCCCGGGTCGAAGGTGCGCTTGATCATCCGCTCGCCGTGCACCTCCAGGATGCGGCTGGAGGCAAAGCCGCCCATGAGCGCCTGGCGCACCTTGGCCGGATCGGCCCCGGCCTTGGAGGCGAACACCAGCGCCTCGCCCACGGCCGCGATGTTCAGCGCCACGATGATCTGGTTGGCGACCTTGGTCACCTGCCCGGCGCTGACGCCGCCGACCAGCGTGATGTTCTTGCCCATCTTTTCCAGCAGCGGGCGCACCCGCTCGAACACGTCCGGCTCGGCGCCGCACATGATGGTCAGGCTGGCCGCCTTGGCGCCCACTTCGCCGCCGGAGACGGGGGCATCGACGTAGTCCGCGCCGGCCTCGTTGATGCGGCGCGCGAATTCCTTGGTGGCAATCGGCGAGATGGAACTCATGTCCACCACCACCTTGCGCGGCCCGCCGGCGCCGGCGAGTCCGGCGGCCACGCCCTGGGCGCCGAACAGCACCGCCTCGACGTCCGGCGTGTCGGGCACCATGAGGAAGATCACCTCGGCCTGGCGGGCCACTTCCTCGGCGCTGGCGCAGGCCGTCGCGCCCGACTGGGCCACGACGTCCGGCACCTTGCTGCGCGTCTTGACGAACAGCTGGTGGCCGGCGTCGACCAGATGCATTGCCATGGGCGTGCCCATGATGCCGAGGCCAATAAAGCCGATGTTCATTCGGTTCTCCTTGTCGGGGGTTGGAGGTTGGTTCAGTAGCTGGCGCCGCCGGCCGCCGGCGCCGGCGTGGCGCGCATGCGTGCCAGGGCCTGCTGCGCGCCGGCCGCCATCAGGCGGGCGTCGGAGCCGACGGTGACGAAGCGAAAGCCCTTGGCCACGCGCGCGGTGGCCACTGCCGGATCGCCATTGTGGATGCCGGCCACCAGGCCGTGGGCGCGGGCGCGCTCGAGAATGTGGTCGATGGCCTGCTGCACGGGCGGGTCGCAGTCGTCGAACACCGGGCGGCAACCCAGCGCCAGCGACAGGTCGGACGGCCCGATGTAGACCGCGTCCAGGCCTTCCACCGACAGGATGTCGTCGAGGTTGTCCAATGCCTGCGCGGTCTCGATCATGGCGAAGGTCACGATGGTGTCGTTGGCATGCGCGGGATAGTCCGCGCCGCCGTAGAGCAGGGCGCGGATGGGGCCGAAGCTGCGCGTGCCGCGCGGGGCGTAGTGGGTCCAGGCGACCAGCTTCTGCGCGTCCTCGCGGGTGTTGACCATCGGGCAGATCACGCCGTAGGCGCCGGCGTCCAGCGTCTTCATGAGCACGCCGGGCTCGAGCCACGGCACGCGCACGATCGGCACCGTGGGCGTGGTGGAGATGGCCTGCAGCATGGTGACCATGGCCGGGTAGTCGATCACCCCGTGCTGCATGTCGATGGTGAGCGTGTCCCAGCCCTGATGGGCCATGGTCTCGGCCGAGAAGCTGTTGGGTATGGCCAGCCAGCCGTTCACGGCCGCCTGGTCGGCCTTCCACATTTCGCGCAATCGGTTCGCTCGCATGGACGTTTCTCCTGAGGGTGGAATGGCGATGATGCGCCGGTTCGGTTCAGCGCACGAAGGCGGGCCGCTTTGGGTCGAAGGTCCAGCCGGGCAGCAGGGCCTGCATGGCGATGGCGTCGTCGCGCGCCCCCAGGCCGTGCTGCTTGTACAACTGGTGCGCCTTCTCGACCTCGACCATGTCGAGCTCGACGCCCAGGCCCGGCTTGCCGGGCACCTGCACCATGCCGCCTTCGATGCGCAGCGGCTCCTTCGTCAGGCGCTGGCCGTCCTGCCAGATCCAGTGCGTGTCGATCGCCGTGACCTTGCCGGGCGCGGCGGCGCCCACGTGCGTGAACATGGCGAGCGACACGTCGAAATGGTTGTTCGAGTGCGAGCCCCAGGTCAGGCCCCAGTCGCGGCAGGTCTGCGCCACGCGCACCGAGCCGGCCATGGTCCAGAAGTGCGGATCGGCCAGCGGGATGTCGACCGACTGCAGCGACAGCGCATGCACCATCTGGCGCCAGTCGGTGGCGATCATGTTGGTGGCGGTGGGCAGGCCGGTGGCGCGGCGGAACTCGGCCATGACCTCGCGCCCCGAGAATCCATCTTCCGCTCCGCACGGGTCCTCGGCGTAGGCCACCACGCCGCGCATGCGCTGGCCCAGCCGGATCGCGTCCTTGAGCAGCCAGCCGCCGTTGGGGTCGAGCGTCACGCGTGCTTGCGGAAAGCGCTCGTGCAGCGCCACGACGGCGTCGACTTCCTCGTCGCCGCGCAGCACGCCGCCCTTGAGCTTGAAATCGTTGAAGCCGTAGCGCTCGCGCGCCGCCTCGGCCAGGCGCACGATGGCCTCGGGTGTCATGGCCTCTTCGTGGCGCAGGCGCGACCAGGCATTGTCGGCGCCGGGTTCGCTGGCGTAGGGCAGGTCGCTCTTGCTGCGGTCGCCCACGTAGAACAGGTAGCCGAGCATTTCCACCGCGTCGCGCTGCTGGCCTTCGCCGAGCAGGGCCGCCACCGGCACGTCCAGGTGCTGGCCGAGCAGGTCGAGCAGCGCGGACTCGATGGCGGTCACCGCATGGATGGCAGTGCGCAGGTCGAAGGTCTGCAGGCCGCGGCCGCCGGCGTCTCGGTCGGCGAAGGCGCGCTGCACCTGTTGGAGCACGCGCTGATGCGCCCCGATGGGCTGGCCCACCACCAGCGCGGCGGCGTCGTCGAGCGTCTGGCGGATCTTCTCTCCGCCGGGCACCTCGCCCACGCCGGTGCGGCCCGACGAATCGGTCAGCACGAGCAGGTTGCGGGTGAAGAACGGGGCGTGCGCGCCGCTGAGGTTCAGCAGCATGCTGTCGCGGCCGGCGACCGGGATGGCGCGCAGCGCCGTGATGACGGGCGTGGAGGTTGGCATGGGGGTTCTTGTCAGTTGGCCGTGATGTTGCCGGTCTCGATCACCTTTTTCCAGCGCTCGTACTCGCTTTTCTCGAAGGCGGCGAACTGCTCGGGCGTGTTGGCGACGATCTCGAAGCCCAGCGCGTCGAACTGCTTGCGCACCTCGGGCTGGTTGAGCGCGGCGACCATTGCGTCGTGCGCCTTCCTGCGCACGTCCGCCGGCAGGCCCTTGGGCGCGACGACTCCTTGCCAGGAATAGACGTCGACGCCCTTGACGCCGGCTTCGGCCATGGTGGGCACGTCCGGCAGCGCGGGCGAGCGCTTGTCGCCGGTGACGGCCAGGGCGCGCAGCTTGCCGGCCTTGACGTGTGTGATGACGGCGTTGATGTTCTGGAACGAGGCGTCCACCTGGCCACCCAGCAGGTCGGAGATGGCCGGCGCGCCGCCCTTGTAGGGCACGTGAACGCCGGTGGTGCCGGTCTGTTGCCAGAACAGCTCCACCGTCAGGTGGTCGCTCGAGCCGTTGCCGGACGAGGCGAAGGTCAGCTTGCCCGGGTTCTTCTTTTCCGCGGCGATGACGTCGGCCACGGTCTTGAAGGGCGAGGCTTCGGGCACGACGAGCAGGTTCGGCGCCTGCACGGCCACGGTGATGGTGTCGAAATCCTTGATCGGGTCGTACGGCAGGCCCTTGATCAGGTGCGGCGCGATGACCAGCGGCCCGAGGGACGTGACCAGGAACGTGGTGCCGTCCGGCGCGGCGCGCTTGACCATGGCCGCGCCGATGGTACCGGTGGCGCCGGCCTTGTTGTCCACCACGATGGTGGTGCCGAGCTTGGCGCCCACCTGGGTCGAGAGAGTGCGGGCCACCATGTCGGTGGAGCCGCCGGGCGGGAAGGGGACGAGCAGCGTGACCTGCTTGTCGGTCCAGGCCTGGGCGTTGGCCGCGACGGCGGCCACGCCGAGTGCGAAGGTGCACAGAAGTCGCTTCATGAAGGTCTCCTTGGGGGCCGCAGGCACGCGGCATTGAATGGGGGCCAGGTGCGGCTGGTAGCGCTACCAGGCACGCACGCATGGTAGCGCTACCGAATTGGGCGGAGATAGCGGGTTTACCCGGTCCTTGCGCGGCTCAGGTCGTCTGGCGCTCGATGATGGAAAAGCCGATGTCGACCACCGGCGGCCCCTCGGCGCGGCCATCCACCCGGTCCAGGATGAAGCGCGCGGCCTGGCGGCCGATCTCCGCGCCCTTGATGTGCACGGAAGTCAGGGCGGGGTGCACGTCGGCAGCGAATTCGAGGTCGCCGAAGCCGACGATGGCGAGCTGCCGCGGCACGTCGATGCCGCGTGCCTGCGCCTCGGTGAGCACGCCCAGGGCCAGCAGGTCGGAGCTGCAGAAGATCGCGTCGACCTGCGGCGCGCGCGCCAGCAGGCGGCCCAGGGCTTCGCGCCCGCTGCGCAGCGTCGTCGGGGCGGGCACCACCTCGGCCAGTGCGGGGTCGAGGCCGAGCGCCAGCGCCTCGCCCTGGAACGCCTGCAGCCGTCGCGCGGCCCGTTCGTCGTCGCCCACCACGATGCCCAGGCGCCGGCGCCCCTTGGCATGGAAGAACCCGGCCACCCGCCGGCCCACCTCGGGGTGTGAGAACCCGACCAGCATGTCGATGGGCGTGGGGGTCAGGTCCCAGGTCTCGACCACGGGAATACCGGAGGCCACGAGCAGCTTGCGGGCCGACGGCGAATGCATCACCCCGGTGACGACGATGCCGTCGGGGCGGCGGCCGATGATCGCCTCGAGCAGGGCGCCTTCGCGGTTGTCGGCGTAGCCCGTCTGTCCGAGCATCAGGTGATAGCCCGCGTCGGCCAGGGCCTGGGTCAGTGCCTCGATGGTCTGAAGGAACACCGGGCCGGCGATGGTAGGCACCACCGCCGCCACCAGCCGGCTGCGCGCCGACGCCAGCGCGCCGGCCATGCGATTGGGCACGTAGCCGGTGCGGGCAATGGCTTCCTGGACGCGCTTGAGGACGTCGGGCGACACCAGCGCCGGCGTATTGACTGCGCGCGACGCCGTGATCGGCGCGACGCCGGCCATGCGGGCGACGTCGTGAAGGGTGACGGCACCGCTGCCGCGACGGGCGCGCCGGGGGCGAAAGACTCCGTCGGACATGGCGTCGCATTGTAGAGAGTGCCGGAAAAACAGGAGACAGCGCTACCAGTGGCCAATGAACAACAGACCGGTTTGTTGTCTGCAACGTTTTGCTTAACAACTTGTGGTTGTTTGAAAGCTTAGGTATCCCGCATGTTCGCGCCATCGGCCATTCGGCCGATCCGAATGCGTAATTACGGTGCGTCCAGAGTGGCGTCGGGCGCGGTTGCGGTGCGCTTTTCGGACCATTTGAGCGCATCGGCGACCTCTACGATTCGTCACCTCCTTGTCAATTTCGGCCTCTTTAATGGAATTGCCGACGGGGTCCGCCACTCGCGCAGCGCAGTGGAAAGATGAATCCCTAAGCATTCAAAAGGTCGATTGGCATCGAAGTTGCCTTTGCCCGGTACCAAGAGAAAGTGAGGAGACATACGCCCCGGCTACGGTCGGTTACATGTGAATCGAATAGATCCTCGGGAGCTAATGAATGCTGTCTGGTTCTGCTACTGGCTTCCGTGAGTCCTCACTGCCAGCGCTCGGAAAGCTCAACCCTCTTCTGGGCCTGGTTCTGCGCACGGGCGATCTGGTCTTCTTCGTGGTCGCCGGCATCCTGGCCTATGCGGCGCGGTTCGGCACAGAGCAGCTGAGCCCCGAATATGCGCATGCGATCAGCCGCGGCGTGCTGTTCGCGTTGATCATCCTCAACGGCAGTTCTCTCTATCGCCACTGGCGCGGTCGCACGGTCGCGGCGGAACTGCTCAAGGTCCTCACCTTGTGGCCGTTCATGTTCTGCATGATGGCCGTGTATGCGCTGGCCATGCGCGACGGACAGGACACCTCGCGCCTGTGGTGGGCTTGCTGGATGCTGTTCAGCATCACGGGCTCGGTGCTTCTGCGCGCGGCGGTGCGTGCGCGGTGGACGCGGGCCGGGCAGGTGGACGTGCGCCAGTCGGTCGTCGTCGGCGCCAATCCCGAGGCGCAACGCCTGGTCGACGCGATCCGCAGCGACGACCTGTGCGGCATCAACGTGCGCGGCTGGTTCTCCACCCACGCGGATCGCGGCGAACTGACCGGCGCACCCATGCTGGGCCGGCTCGACAACCTGGCCGACTACGTCGAGTCGCGTCCGGTCGACCTGGTCTGGCTGGCATTGCCGATGCGCGACCAGGCGAAGATCTCGTTCGCCCTCAGCCAGCTCAGGCATTCGACGGCCGACATCAAGCTGGTGCCCGACCTGTTCGGCCTGCACCTGCTCAACCACTCGGTCGAGGAAGTGGCGGGCCTGCCGGTGATCACGCTGCAGCAGACGCCGCTGCAAGGCGCCGCGCGCCTGACCAAGGCGGTGGAGGATCGGCTGCTGTCGCTCGCGATCCTGCTGCTGATCTCGCCGCTGATGCTGGCGGTCGCCATCGCGGTCAAGCTCAGCTCGCCCGGGCCGGTGTTCTACCGGCAGGAGCGCGTGAGCTGGAACAACAAACGCTTCTGGATGTACAAGTTCCGCTCGATGCCGGTGGACGCGGAGCAGAAGTCCGGCGCCGTGTGGGCCAAGCCGGGCGAATCGCGATCGACGCGTGTCGGCGCCTTCCTGCGCAAGACCAGCCTCGACGAACTGCCCCAGTTCTTCAACGTCCTGATCGGCGACATGTCGATCGTCGGGCCGCGTCCCGAGCGGCCGGTGTTCGTGGAGCAGTTCAAGAACGAGATCCCGGACTACATGAAGAAACACATGGTCAAGGCTGGAATCACGGGTTGGGCGCAAGTCAACGGCTGGCGCGGCTCCACCGACCTGTCCAAGCGCATCGAGTGCGACATCTACTACATCGAGAACTGGTCGCTCGTCTTCGACCTGAAGATCATCGCGCTCACGCTGTTCAAGGGTTTCGTCAACAAGAACGCCTACTGACGCATCGCGTCGCAGGCAAGGGAAGGTATTTCCATGAAGGTTGCGTTGGTCCATTACTGGCTCGTCGGCATGCGCGGGGGCGAGAAGGTCCTCGAGGTGCTGTGCGACCTGTATCCGCAGGCGGACATCTTCACGCTGGTGTGCGATCCGGAGGCCATCTCGGAGAAGCTGCGGCGCCATCGCATCACCACATCGTTCCTTCAGAAGATCGGCGGCGTGCGGCACTACCAGAAGATGCTGCCCCTGATGCCCTATGCGCTCGAGTCGTTCGACCTGACCGGCTACGACCTGATCATCTCCAACGAGGCCGGCCCGGCCAAGGGTGTCATTCCGGCGCCGGGCGCCATGCACATCTGCTACTGCAACTCGCCGATGCGCTACATCTGGGACCTGTACCCGCAGTACCGGGCGGCGGCCGGGCCGCTGACGCGCGCGGTGATGTCGCTGACGGCGCCGTCGCTGCGCCAGTGGGACGTCAGCACCTCGCACCGGGTGGATCATTTCATTGCCAACTCGGCGTACGTCGCCCAGCGCATCGAGCGCTACTACCGCCGCTCGGCGCATGTCGTGCACCCGCCGGTGAACCTGCCACGCTTCGCCGCGGCAGAGCAGGCCGGCGACTACTACCTGTGCGCCGGCCAGATCACCCCCTACAAGAAGATCGAGATCGCGGTGGAGGCCTGCAGCCGCATGGGGCGGCGCCTGATCGTCATCGGCAGCGGTGCCAGCCCCGCGCTGCAGCGCCTTGCCGGCCCGACGGTGGAGTTTCTCGGCCGGGTCGACGACAAGACCATGGCGCACCACTTCGCGCATTGCAAGGCGTTGCTGTTCCCCGGCGTGGAGGACTTCGGCATCGTGCCGCTGGAGGTGATGGCCAGCGGCCGGCCCGTGATCGCCTTCGCCAAGGGCGGCGCGCTGGAGACCGTGGTCGACGGCAGCACCGGGCTGTTCTTCAACGACCAGTCCGCCGAAGGCCTGATGGAGGCGATCGAGCGCTTCGAGGCGGCCAAGGAGCCGATCCGTCCGGATGTGCTGCAGGCCCACGCGCGCACGTTCGACACGGCGGTGTTCCGGTCGCGAATGGCCGAACTCATCGACTCGCTGGTCGCGGGCAACGAGCAGATGGTCGCCTGAGCGGCGCAGCAGCATGGAAGCCATCCCCATCGCATTGTTCTGGAGCATCGCCCTGTGGTGCATGTTCCAGCGCAAGCATGCGTTGCTGTACCTGTTCTTCGCGTCCATGCCGTTCGGCTCGTTCGCCGTCATTCCCACGCAGATCACCGGCGGGCTGACGCTGACGCCGACGCCCATCGTCGCCGTGCTGCTGATCGCCCGCCACGTGCTCGGCGCGGGCGGCCTGACCTGGACCGTCGATGCGGCGCTCAAGGCCTCCGGGCTCCTCACGCTGTTCCTGTTCTGGGTGGTGGCCGGCGTCACCACCTTGTTCATGCCGCGCTTCTTCGCCGGCGCGGTGACCATCGTGCCGGTGCGGGCAGGGGCCTTGTCCGACACCGCGCCGCTGGTGCCCACCACGCAGAACCTTTCGCAACTCGTGTACGTCAGCATCTCGGTGCTGGCGGTGTTCACCTTCGCGCGCCTGCTGCGCCCGGCGGACATGCGCCGGCACGCGCTGGCGGCCCTGTGCCTCGGGGCGGCGATGACGGTGTTCACGGGCGCGGTGGACCTGGCGTCGCAGCACCTGCCGATCGGGCCGATGCTGGAGCTCTTCCGCACCGCCAGCTACGCGTTGCTGACCGACGTGGAGATACTCGACGCCAAGCGCGTGGTCGGGCTGATGCCGGAGGCCTCGTCCTTCGGCAGCCTGGCGCTGGGGTTCCTCGCCGTGCTCTATTTCTTCCGTCGCGCCATGCCGCGCGGCCGCATGCGGCAGACCGTCGTGCCGGGTCTGATGGCCCTGCTGGTCGCCATGGTGTTCCTGTCGACCTCGTCGGCTGCCTACCTGGGCTTCGGCCTGCTCGGTGCGGCCGCGGTAGCCGACTGGTGCTGGCGCATGGCCGGCACGAGCCCGCGCCACCCGCTGCGCCGCGGCCTGGCGACCGAGTTCTGGCTCGGCGCGGCCGCCATCTGCGTCGTCGCGCTCATCGTCATGGCGGCGCCGCGCCTGCTCAACCCGGTGCGCGAGATGTTCGACATGATGGTGCTGCAGAAGTCCAACAGCGATTCGTTCGAGGAGCGCAACATGTGGACCCGCGTGTCGCTGCAGGCGCTACTGGCCACCGACGGGCTCGGCGTCGGGCTTGGCAGCACGCGTTCGTCCAACTTCGTGGTGGCGCTGGCCAGCAGCGCGGGCGTGCTGGGCGCGGCGTGCTATTTCCTGTTCGTGCTCCAGTGCCTGGCGCTGCGGCGGCCGACGGTGGGCGACGTGCAGGGGCAGGCATTGCTGTCGGCCATCCGCTGGTCGTACCTGCCGGCGTTCTTCACCAGCCTGACGATCGGCACGACGCCGGATTTCGGGCTGTTCAACGCATTCTTCTACGGCTTTGCCGTGGCGATCACGCACAAGGGTGTGCAGCGCGCGGCGGTGCAGGCCGGCGTGAGCAGCAGGCGCGCCCTGCCGGTAAGGAGCGCGCATGCCCAGACCTGAGTCGCCGAGCCTTGCCAGCCGGGCGGTCGGCGCCGGCGCCTGGACCGTCGGTTCGCGCCTGACCGCCAAGCTGATCGACCTGGCCATGCTGCTGTGCCTTGCCCGCTTCCTCGGGCCGGCCGAGTTCGGCCTGGTGGCCATGGCCATGGCGGCAGTCTTCATCATCGAGGCGCTGTTCGACCTGCCCATGGCCGCGGCCCTGATCCGGGTACCGGAACTGACGGCCGACATGCTGCACACGGCCTTCACGCTGAGCCTGCTGCGGGGCCTGCTGGTGGCGCTGCTGCTGATCGGGGCGGCGTGGCCGCTGGCGGCTTTCAACGACGAGCCGCGTTTGGTCTCCTTGCTGGCCGTGCTGGCGCTGGCGCCGGCGATGCGAGGCCTGGTCAGCCCGCGCATGGTGGAGTTTGCGCGGGCCTTCAACTTCCGCCCCGACGCGGTGACGGAACTGTCGGGCAAGGCAGTCGCGTTCGTGGTTTCGGTTTCCATCGCGGCGACGACGCGCAGCTACTGGGCGATCGCCGCGGCCACCGTCTGCGCGCCGCTTGTGGCGACGCTGATGTCCTATGTCATGGCGCCGCTGCGGCCGCGGCTGACGCTCGCGCGGTGGCACTACTTCTCGAGCCTGATCGGCTGGAACTTCGTGTCGCAGCTGTGCGCGGCGCTCAACTGGCAGATCGACCGCCTGCTGCTGCCGCGCTTCACGACCGCGCCGGCGTTCGGCCAGTACGCCATGGGCAAGCAGGTGTCGGAAATCCCGATGCAGGCCTTGCTCCAGCCCCTGAGCCGCCCGGCCATGCCGGCGCTTGCGTCGGCCGGCGCCGCGCGTGCGTCGCGCTACCTGCAGTTCTCGCATGCCATCTCGCTGGTGATGGCGCCGGTCCTCGGGCTGCTGCTGCTGTGGCCGGAGGTGATGGTGCGCGTGGCGCTCGGCCCGGCCTGGCACGAGGCCGCCCAATGGCTGCGCTGGATCAGCGCGGTGGCCTTGCTGTCGCTGCCCACCGTGCTGATGGGCGCATTGGCCATGACGCTCGACCGCACGCGCTGGGTCGCCGTCCGGACGCTGATCGAACTGCTGGTCCGGGCGCCGCTCGTCTGGCTCGGCGCCGCGCAGTTCGGCATTCCCGGTGCCATCGCGGGCAGTGCGGTGGCCACGCTGGCGGGCATGGTCAGCACGCTGTTCATCGTGCGTCGCCTGATCGCCGTCAGCCTTGCGGCGCAGCTCATGACGCTGCTGCGGCCCTTGCTGGCGACCTTGCCGGCCGGCGCCTTGTTGTGGCTGACCAAGCCCGTGGTGATGGCCGCGCCCGGCCTGGTCGGGCTGCTGGCATGGAGCGTGTTCATCGGGCTGCTCTACCTGCTGCTGTTCGCGCTGTCGGCCTGGGTCGCCTGGCACCTGGCCGGCCGCCCGGCGGGCCTCGAGCAGCATGTCTTCGACAAGGTCCGCGCACGCTTCGCGCGGACCCGCGCCGAGGCGCGAACGCGGCCCCCGGGCCGCGCGATGGGAACCCATGCAAAGTAATCCGATCGATTCTCCGCCGAGCGCGGCATCCGGCCGCGGCCTGGTCATCAACGGCAAGTTCCTGCAACCGTCGACCAGTCGCTCGGGCGTCTATCGCGTCGCGCGCGAACTGCTGGTCGCGCTGGACAGCGTGCTGGCCAACAACCCGGCGCTGGCCGCCGCCATGCCGTGCCGCGTGATCATTCCGAGCGCGCCGGATCCAGGACTGCGCCTGTCGCATATCCAGATCGAGACCGACGAACTGGCGCCCGGCGTCGGCCAGTTGCGCCGGCGCCTCAGGGGCGTTCTCTGGGAACAGTTCGCGCTGCCCCGGCTGGCCCGGGGCGACACGCTCGTGAGCCTGTGCAACATCGGCCCCATGGGCTATGGCAACGCCTTCACGCTGGTCCACGATGCGCAGGTCTACAGCAGCCCCGAGTCCTACTCGCGCGCCTTCCGCAGCTGGTACCAGCTGGTGCTGCCGCGGCTTGGCAGGCGCAACAGGTCGCTGCTGACGGTGTCGGATTTCTCGCGGCGGCAGCTGGCGCACTTCGGCGTGGCCGACGCCCGGCGCATCCAGGTGATCCACAACGGGTGCGACCACGTGCTGCGGCTCACGCCGGACGCGGGGACGGTGGAATCGGCCGGGCTGTCGGGCAAGCGTTATGTGCTGGCACTGGCCAACACGCAGCCGCACAAGAACGTTCAGGTGCTGTTGAAGGCGTTCCAGTCGGAGGCGCTGCGCGGCGTCACGCTGGCGCTGTTCGGGCCCGCCCGGCGCGAAGACTTCGAGCGCCAGGGCCATGCGGTTCCGCCCAACGTCGCGTTTCTTGGCTTCGTCAGCGACGAGGAGCTGGCAGGCTTGTTGGGGCAGGCGAGCGCGCTGGCTTTTCCGTCCACGACCGAGGGGTTCGGCCTGCCGCCGCTGGAGGCGATGCTGCTCGGCTGTCCGACCATCGCCGCGCCCTGTGGTGCGCTGCCCGAGGTCTGCGGCGACGCCGTGCTGTGGGCCGATTCGCAGGACGCTGCGCAGTGGCAGCGCCAGATCCTCCGGCTGTGCGACGACGACGCCCTGCGCCAGGACATGCAGCGGCGCGGGCGCGCGCATGCCGCGCAATTCACGTGGGAGCGGGCCGCGCGCCGCCTGCTCGACACCGTGCTGGGCGAGCCGCTGGCCGAGGCGGCCGAGCCGGCCGGACGGGCCGGGGCCGCAGCGCCGGTGCTCCGCGACGCACCGCAACCGATTCATCACAGTGGCCTAACGGCCGGGTATCCATCCATGCAGCTGAAGATTGCCGTTGCCATTGCCACCGCAGGCCGCCGCGACGTGCTGGCGGACACCATTCGCTTCCTGGCCCGGCAGACGCGCCAGGCCGACGAGCTGCTGATCTGCCCGGCCCGGCCCGAGGACCTGGACCCCGCCTGCCTGGAGGGCTTTCCGTGCCCGACGCGCGTGGTGTCCGGCCCGATCGGATTGCCGGCGCAGCGCAATGCGCTGATCGACGCCACGCAGGCGGACCTCGTCGTTTTCTTCGACGACGACTTCCTGCCGGCCGACGATTTCCTCGAAGAGGCCGAGCGCCTGTTCCTCGGACGCCCGGAAGTGCTCGTGGCCACGGGCCAGGTTCTGGCGGACGGGATCCTCGGCCCCGGGCTGGCATACGAGCAAGGCGTCGAGCTGCTGGCAAATGCCGGGCGCGGTTCCCAGCCGCCGTCGCTGACGCCGACCTACAACGCGTACGGATGCAACATGGCGATCCGCATGGCGCCGGTGCGCCAGCACAAGTACCGCTTCGACGAACGGCTGCCGCTGTACGCCTGGTTGGAGGACGTGGACTTCTGCCGACAACTGGCCCCGCACGGGCGCATCGTCAAGTACACGAGCCTCCGGGGCGTGCACCTGGGCACGAAGTCCGGCCGCAGCCCGGGCAAGCGCCTGGGCTACTCGCAGGTGGCCAACCGCATCTACATCATGCGCAAGGGCCACATGTCGGCCTGGCAGGCGCTCGACGGCAACCTGAGGAACGTGACGGCGAACCTCCTGCGCAGCCTGCGGCCGGAGCCCTGGGTCGACCGGCGCGGGCGGCTGGCCGGCAACATGCTTGCACTGTGGGACTGGGCCCGGGGCCGCGTGGACCCCGAGCGGATCCTGCGCTTCTGACAGGTGGCTTGCCATGAAAGTCTCGCTGATCATGTCGACGTTTGGCCGCCTCGACGAAGTCGTCGAGTTCGTCCGCTCGCTGGCACACCTCGATCATGACGACTTCGAATTGATCATCGTCGACCAGAACCCCGACGAGCGCGTGCGCCTGGCCTGCGAGGCCGAGCCGGTACGCTTCACGCTGCACTACTTGCGCAGCCCGCTGGTCAAGGGCCTCAGCCGCGGCCGCAATCTCGGCATCGCGCAGGCCAGCGGCGACGTGCTGTGCTTCCCGGACGACGACTGCCTCTATCCGCCGGACCTCATCGGCAAGGTGCTGCGGCGCTTCGACGAAACCGGCGCCGACATCCTGTGCGGCCGCGCGGCAACGCCCGACGGCCGATCGATCAATGGCCGGTTCGAGAAGACCGCGCAGGGGGTGACGCTGCGCAACGTGTTCACGACGCAGATCGAGTGGGTGGTGTTCTTCAAGCGGCGCGTGTTCGACGCGATCGGCGGCTACGACGAGGACATCGGCGTGGGGGCATCGACGCCATGGCAGTCGTGCGAAGGGCCGGACATCACCATCCGTGCCCTCCGGGCCGGATACTCCGTCCACTACGACCCGGACCTGAATGCCCGCCATCCCGAGTTCGACACGCGCAACCCGAACGAGGCTTCGCGCGCCAAGGGGCGCCGCTATGCGCGCGGCATGGGCCACGTGATCAGGAAGCACGGCTACGGGCTGATGTTCCTGGCGAACTACCTGGTCCGCCCGTTCGGCGGCGCGTGCATCGCGCTGGCCAAGGCCAACTTCGCCCGTGCCGCCTACTATCTGAACGTGGCGCTCGGCCGCGCCGAAGGCTACGCGGGCGTGTGCCTCGACTCCACGCGGCGCCAACCCGGGCGGACCATCTTCAAGTCGGAAGCCTGATGGCGAAAGGGCTGCCGCAATGACATCGACCACCGCTCGCACCATATCGGTCGTACTCGCCACTTTCAATGGCCAGGCGTTCCTGGAACGGCAGCTGGCCAGCCTGGCGGGGCAGACCCATCTGCCGTATGAACTGATCGTCTCGGACGACGGCTCGACCGACCGGACCCATGACATCGTCGAAGCCTTTCGCAAGGCGGCGCCGTTCCCGGTCTTCCATCGCAGGAATGCCGCCGCACAAGGTTTCCGCGACAACTTTCTCGGTGCGGCGCGGCTGGCCAACGGCGACTGGATCGCCTTCTGCGACCAGGACGACGTCTGGCGCCACGACAAGCTCGAGATCTGCGCGGCCCACATGCGCGTGCCGGGCGTCACGCAGATCGCGCACCAGGCCACGCTGATCGACGGCGAAGATCGGACGATCGGCGCGTTCGACCAGGGCATCACGCAAGGCGGCACCCGGCCGCAGCTGGCCTATGACATCTGGGGCACGTTCTGGGGCTTCTCGATGCTCGTCGACCGGCGGGTGCTGGAGCTGGTCAATCCCGATGAGCGCTTCGTCGACTACATCGACCCGCGCCACCTGATCGCGCACGACCGCTGGGCGTTCTTCCTGGCGCAGACGCTGGGCAACACGGTGGAGATCGCCCAGCCGCTGGCCGGTTACCGGCAGCACGGCAACAACCTCTTCGGCAAGACCGACGGCCGCTCCAGGAAGAAGTCGGTCGCAACCCTCAAGGCCGAGAACGCCGTCTACGTGCAAGCGACGCGGCGCATGCTCGAGATCGTCGAGGCGCTGCCGCCGGACTGCGAGCGCCGGTTTCCTGCCTTCGACCGGGAGCGGGCGGTGACGACCTATCGGCGCGCACTGCGCCAGCTGGAGAAGCGCGGCGCGATCTACGCCGGCGGGCGGGCGTCGGCGCTGGTCAGAAGCCTGGCGATGCTCGCATGCGGCGACTACCGCAACGCGCAGGACAATTCGCTGCGCTGGCGTTCCTTCATGCGCGACATGAGCATGTCGCTGGCCCGGCGCTGAGCCTGCCGGCTCAGGTGCCGTACCTGTACGCGCCGTACCGGTAGCTGCCGCTGCCGTGGTAGCGGCGGCTGACGTCGATGCCGTTGAGCAGCACGCCGTTGATCTGGGCACCGGCCTGCGTGAGGCGCCGCACGCTCTCGTTGAGTTCGCCAAGCTGGCTCTTGCCGGCGCGGGCCACCAGCAGCACGTTGCCGCAGGCCGGCGCGACGGCAGCCGCATCGGCGGCCACCAGCACCGGGGCGGTGTCGATGACGACGAGGTCATAGCGCAGCGACAGCCGGTCGAGCACGAGGGCGAATTCCTCGGACTCGAGCATCTCGGTCGGCAGCGCAGGGAGCTTGCCGGTGGTGAGCACGTCGAGGTTGGGGCGAACGTTGGCGTGGATGGCCTGCTCGGCAGTGAGCTTGCCCGCCACCAGTTCGGACAGTCCGGCGCTGTCGCGCGGCACGCCGAGCGCGGCGTTGGCGCTGTCCTTGCGCAGGTCGGCGTTGATCAGCAGCACGCGCTTGCCGGACTGCGACAGCAGGGTCGCCAGGTTGGTGGCCACGAAGCTCTTGCCGATGCCCGGCGTCGCGCCGGTGATCAGGATGCGGTTGTTCGACGCTTCGGCGAGCACGGGCTTGAGGCCCACCCGCAGGCCGCGCAGGGCCTCGACCGCTTCGCTGCGCGGATGCGCGTCGGCCAGCGCGACGGCGTCGCCGGCGCGGCCATGGCGCAGTTGCTCGGGGCTGTGCGGCACCACTGCGTAGACGTCCAGCCCGGTGTAGTCCTCGATTTCGGCCGGGTTGTGGATGCCCATGCGCGAGCGTGCGCGGAAGATGGCCAGCCCCAGGCCCAGCATCAGCCCGACCAGGCCGGCGAAGGCCAGGATGAGCGAGCGCTGCGGCTTCGCCGGAAACTTCGGCATGGCGGCCTTGTCGAGCAACCGGACGTTGCTGATCTTTCCTTCCTTCACCAGCCGCATCTGCAGGGCGTTGTTCTGCATCGACTGGTAGAGCGTGCTGTTGACGGTGACGTCGCGCTCGAGCCGCAAGGCATCGCGCTGCAGGTTCGGCATGCCGGCGATGCGGGTGTTGAGTTCGTTCAGGTCGCTCTTCACCGCGGCGATCTGGCCGTTGAGGATCTGCATGCGCTGGCTTTGATCGGTGAAGTTGGGCTCGGCTTCGCGGCGCTTCTGCTCGAGGTCGAGCAGGCTGCCCTGAAGGTCGGCGCTTCTCTTGAGCCAGACCCGGGCTTCCTCGGAGAAGTCGACGGTGCCGTTCTTGTTGCGGAACTTCGCATAGGCGTTCTCGGATGCCTGCAACTGCTGCTGGAAGACGGGCAGCTGCGACTCCAGGAAAGACAGAGTCCGTGCCGCCTCGGCCGAACGGCGCTCGATGTTCTGCCGCACGTACTGCTCGCCGATGGCGTTGAGCACCTGGGTCAGACGCACGCGGTCGCTGTCTTCGAGCGTCACGCCGATGACGTTGGACTGGCGGCCCTGTTCGCCCAGTTGCAGGCGGTCCTGCAGCCGCTCGACGGCGCGCAGGGGCGAGGCCACCGAGACTTCGAATTCGGCGCCGGGCTTGCCGTCGAGCGCATTCAGCTCGATTTCGATCTCGCCGTCGGGGGTGGACTGCCGCAGCGTCTGTCCGACCATGCCCTCCAGTGGTGCGGAAAGCATTTCGTGGTGCACGGTAAAGCGGTTGCCGCCGCGCGCGGTGACGATGAAGGGCTTGGTGTCCTCCAGCGACGGCGGCACCTTGAAGCGGCCGACCTTGATGCGCTCGGTGCCCGAGACGAAGCCGCCCATGCCCAGGAAACCCGGGTCGGACAGGCCGGTGGCGTTGCGCGCCAGCCAGCCGCCTACCACCGGAAGGTAGTGCGGCCGCGCGTCGACCTGCAGGTTGGTCTGCTGGACTGCCGAATCGAGCACCATGCGCGAGGTGATCACCTGCACTTCGCCGGTGGCGGGCGTCTTGACCTCGAACAGGCCGGAGGCCTCGTTCAGCGCGTTCTTGCTGTCGGGCGACGTGTCCTCGATCTGCACCAGCAGGCCGGCGCGGTAGATGGGCGTGGCAAGGGTCGTGTAGATGTAGCCGGCCAGCAGCGAGACGGCAAGGATGCCGAGGATCAGCCACTTGTGGTCGAGGACGATGTCCTTGTAGTCCGACAGGCGCGGCTCTTCTTCCGCGTCGACGATCGGCGCGCCGCTGGCGGTCGTCATGAATGCGCGCTGGCGCGCATCCGGTGTCTGTGCGACGAGTGTTGAGCTCATGGGCGGAAAATTGCCATGTTCAGCGTGCCGGTGCAAGTTGTCATGGAAATGCCCTGCGCCCGGCACACCATGGTGGTGGAAAGGCGTGCAGATTTCGTGCCTGATCGGCGGGGAAAAACCTGCGTGTCGTAACCCGCGTAGTTTGTCACCGCGCGGCCGAAGGCGCTGTAGGCCAAGGCCGCACGCGCCGGCTTGCGCGTTCAGCGGCGGTTCAGCTTCAGTATTGCAGGCGTGCCACGGCGCGCAACGCCTCGGCGGTGGTGGTGCCGAAGCCGAAGAACTCGAGATACGCGGGAATCTGCTCGAACAGCATGTCGGTGCCGACCTGCACTTCGCAACCGCGCTCGATCGCGGCCGTCAGCAGCGGCGTGTATTGCGACTTCATGACGACTTCGCCCACGAAAGCGCCCGGCTCGATGCGGCGGACGTCGAAGGGCAGGGCGTCGCCTTCCTTCATGCCCAGCGGGGTGGCGTTGACGATCACGTCGAAGCCCGCCGGATCGTTCGAGCCGGTGCGCGCGACGAGCCGCGGATAGTGCGCGCGCAGCCGCTGCGCCAGCGCCTCGGCCGATTCGGCGCGGGCATCGAACAGCATCAGTTCGGCCGCCCCCGCGGCGGCGATCGAGGCCGCGATGGCCGAGCCCACACCGCCGGCGCCGGCCACCAGCACGCGTGCGCCAGCTATCGAGCGGCCCTTGCGCTGCACGCCGCGCACGAACCCGGCGCCGTCGAACAGGTCGCCCAGCAGCGTGCCGTCGGGCCGCTTGAGCACGGCGTTGCAGGCGCCCGCGATGCGCGCGGTCGGCGTCAGGTCGTCGACCAGCGCCAGGGTCGAGACCTTGTGCGGCATGGTCACCAGCGCGCCGCGCAGGTTGCTCATGCGAAACAGCAGCGGCAGCGTCGCGGCGTAGTCCTCGGGCTTCACGCCCATGGGCACGACGACCGCGTCGATGCCCTGCTGTTCGAACCAGGGGTTGTAGATCATCGGCGCCTTGAAGGTCTCGGTCGGATAGCCGAGATGCGCGATGAGCGTGGTCTTGCCGGAAATCATGTCTGGATGGCGCAAGGGCGCCTGGAAGAATGTCGCCCCGAACGGGCCCCGGCCGCGCGCGCCGTGCCGGCCGGCACTGGCGCCTCGGCCACCCAGCGCGCGGACTGCATGGCGCGCCGGGCGATGACGACGGGGTCGGAATTGACGTAGTCGTCGTTGAAGACCTCGAAGGTGTAGCTTCCGCGGTAACCGTTCGATTCGAGCAGGCGCACCAGCGGGCGCACGTCGTGCAGGCCTTCGCCGGGGAACAGGCGCTGGTGGCGCGCCAGGTCGATCATGTCGGCCTGCGAGGGCCCGTGATCGAAGAAATAGTCGGCCAGCTGCACCAGGAACACCTTGTCGGCCGGGACCCGGGCGAGTTGCGCCAGCGTCTCGGAGCCATCGTCGCCGCGCACCGCCATGTGGAAGCTGTCCAGGTTCAGGCCCACGCCCGGGTGCGCGCAGCGGCGCACGATGTCCCAAGCCTGGTGCCAGCGATTGACGTGCCGGCCCCAGGACAGTGCTTCGTAGCAGATGCGGATGCCCAGGAGCGCCGCCTCGTCGGCGAGCGCGCGCAGGTCCTGCGCGGCGCGGTCGGGATCGTCGATGGCCAGCGGGCTCGTGGTGGAGCACACGAGCAGCAGGTCGGCGCCCACCAGCGTCATCTGGCGCAACTGCTCGCGGGCCATCTCCATGCGGTGCGCCCGCATCGCATCGGGGGCGCACTCGAAATCGCGCAGCGGCTGGAAGTCGCTCACCGCGAGACCGCATTCGCGCACGACGCGCGCCGCGGCGTCCACGCCCTCGGGGTGGCCGATCAGGTCGCGCGCCCACAACTCCACCGCCGCGAACCCGGCCGACTTCATGCAGGCGAGCTTGTGCGCGAGCGCGCCGCCCATGGTGACGGTGTTGAAGGCGAAGCGATCGAGGTCGATGGACATGGCTGTGCTCCGGGGTCGAGGATGGAGGCCCGTCAGGCCGTGGCGCGATGCAGCGGCGCGGCGATGGACTCGGCGCGCAGGCGCTCGTAGTCCTGCCGGTCGACCGGTTCGGCGTCCGCGCGGCCCAGGTCGTTCATGCGGACGCGGTAGGTCTCGCGGGCGCTGAGCGCCGCGACGGCGGCGATGACGCAGATGCCGAACGCGATGGCGCCGACGGTCAGCCAGATGTTCGCGGAGCCGGGCGGCGCCACGAAGGTGAACAGCGCGGGCAGCATGGCCGTGATGGCGGTGCCGATGTTCTGCGAGATGGCCATGGCCGAGACGCGGGTGCGCGTGGGGAACAGCTCCGGGTAGAAGCTCGGGAACACCGCGTTGTAGCCCTGGTACACGACGCCCCACATCAGCAGCGACATGCACACCGCGAGCGGTACGTTGCGGATGCTGATGGCGTAGAGGTAGCCGAAGGCCAGCAGGCCGGACAGCAGCGCGCCGATGACGATGGGCGGCTTGCGGCCGATGCGGTCCGACAGGTTGCCCACGTAGGGAATGACCAGCACCGCCAGGATGTTGCCGAGCACCGGAATCCAGAGGTAGACGTCCTTGGCGAAGCCGATGCCGTAGGCCGGCTGCACCGCGTAGGCCGCGCCGAAGATCGTGGCCACGACCGGGATGACGTTCATCAGCGCCATGCACACCACGCGCAGCATGTCCGGCGTGCTGTACTTGAAGGCATCGATGACGGGCGAGCGCGAGCGGCTCGCCTGGGCCGTCTTGTCGGTGAACGCGGGCGTCTCGGCCACCTCGCGGCGGATGATCCAGCCGGCGACGATCACCACGAAGCTCAGGATGAACGGAATGCGCCAGCCCCAGGTGTTGAACTGCTCGGCCGGCATGAAGTGCGCCAGCGGCAGGAATACGGCGGCGGCCAGGATCTGACCGGCCTGCACACCCTGCAGCGTGAAGCTGGCGAAGAAGCCGCGGCGGCCGAACGGCGCGTGCTCCAGGATCATGGAGCTGGCGCCGGAGATCTCGCCGGCCACCGCGAACCCCTGCACCAGGCGCAGCAGCACCAGCAGCGCCGGCGCCAGCAGGCCGACCTGGTCGTAGGTGGGCAGCAGGCCGACTGCGATGGTGGAGAAGCCCATCAGGAACATGCACCACACCAGCACCTGCTTGCGGCCGTGCGTGTCCCCCAGGTGGCCCAGCACGAAGGCGCCGATCGGTCGCGCCACGTAGCCCACGCCGTAGGTGGCCAGCGAGGCGATGATGGCGATGGCCGGATCGCCATGGGGAAAGAAGATCTGCGGGAACACCAGCGCGGCGGCGGTGGCGTAGATGAAGAAGTCGTAGTACTCGAGCGCCGAGCCGATCCAGCCGCTGGCGGCGGCCTTGCGGGACTGGGAACCGCCGGCTTTCTCGTGCTCGGGGCGTGCGTGTGCGTGCATGGGTTGTCTCCCTGCTGGTCTGTGGAAAGGTGACGAAAGGGTCGGGTGCAGGCGGGCCCTCGAACGGGCCGGCCGCGCCCGCTACTCAGCGCAGTTCCGCGTCCGGATAGCGCAGTGGTCGGGCGATCTCGCCGGCGAGCGCCGGCGGGTACACCAGTTCACGCAGGAAGTCGGCATCCCGGCGCACCAGGGCCGCCGCCTGCGGCAGCGAAAAGTAGTCGAAGTAGCAGGCCATCTGCTGGATCAGCATTTCGAAGCCGGCCTGGGCATGCAGCCCGCGTGCGCGCGCCGCACGCACCAGCGGCGTGGGCTGGTTGCGCAGCAGGATGTCGAATACGGCGGCATGCGCCGGCAGGCGCGCCACGTCCACCGGAAGGGCATCGCCCTCGCGCAGGCCGAGCATCGTGGCGTTGACGACGAGATCGTAGCCCTGCGGGTCGGCGTCGGGCACAGAGACGACGCGAGCGTCGAAGGCGTTGTCGATGCGCGCGGCCACGCCGGCCGACTTGCCCGGCTGCGGGTCGTGGAAGGCGATGTGCGCCGCGCTGTCGCTGCCGCCGCCTTCGGCCAGCGACACGCCGATGGCGGCACCGCTGACACCCGCGCCCAGGATGAGCACGCGCTTGCCGCGGAAGGGAATGCCGAAGTGGTCGAGCGCGCCGACGATGCCCTCGCCGTCGAACAGGTCGCCCTCGAGCTCGCCCGAGGACGTGCGGCGCACCACGTTGACGGAACCCGCGATGCGCGCGAAAAGGCCGCAGCCGTCGAGCAGGTCTACCGCCAGCGGCTTGTGCGGCGGCGCGATCACCATGCCCTTGACGTTGTGCGCCAGGAAGCTCGCCTTGAGCCAGACGGCGAAATCGCGGGCCCGCACCTGTGCGGGGAGCATGCGCGCGGCGATGCCGCAGCGGTCGAACACGGCGTTGAACATCCGCGGCAGGCGCACGTTGGTCACCGGGTCTCCGGGGATCAGGTACAGATCGGTATTGCCGCGAATGAAGTCCGTCATGTCTCGCCTTGTGTGCTCGGCACTGGTTCGTTGAAGGAGACTTTAGGGCCAGGCCCTTGGCCGCCGCGAGCGATTCCCGGCGGCCTTGTTCGATGATCGATCGACAATGATCGATCATCGCGCATACTACGGGTTTTACCTGATCCGCCATGCCCACGAAAACTGCCGCCGACAGCCCGGACGAAGGTTCCGGCCTCGACCGCCGCGACTGGATCGCGGGCCTGCAGCGCGGGCTGCAGGTCATCGAGGCCTTCGACGATGCCCATTCGCGCATGACCGCCGCGGAAGCCGGCGGGCGCATCGGCATGACGCGCACCGCCGCGCGCCGCTACCTGCTGACCCTGCAGCACATGGGTTACGTGGCCAGCGACGGCAAGCTGTTCTGGCTGACGCCGCGGGTGCTGCGCCTGGGGCAGTCGTACCTGGAGTCGGCGCGGCTGCCGCGCATCGTCCAGCCGTTCCTGCAGCGCGTGGCCGCGGGCACGCACGAGACCGCCTACCTGAGCGTGCTCGACGGCGACGAGGTGGTGTACATCGCGCGCAACGGGCCCAACCGAAGCATGAATACCGGCTACGTGCTCGGGGCGCGCGTGCCGGCACAGGTCACCGCCGCCGGCATGCTGATGCTGGCCCTGCGCCCCGACGCCGAACTGCAGCACTGGCTGGCCCACCACGCGCTCAAGGCGTTCACGTCCCACACCATCGCCAGCAAGGAACGCATGAAGCTGGAGCTGGATCGCATCAAGGCGCAGGGCTGGTCGTTGTCGGAGCAGCAGCTCGACCTGAACTCGCGCGGCATCGCGGTGCCGCTGCGCGACCGGCATGGCGACCTGGTCGGCGCGCTGAACGTCACCATGCCGATCGGGCGGGAGAGCAGCGAGGATGCAGTGGCGCGGGTGCTGCCCATGCTGCGCGAGACGGCGCAGGCCATGCGCAACCTGATCTGACGCGGCCGGCGGGCGCACGGTCGCTCAATCGCCGAGCGCTTCGCGCGTGTGGCGCGCGATCATCAGTTCCTCGTCGGTGGGAATCACCCAGGCCGCGCAGCGCGAGGCCGCGGTGCTGATGAGCGGGCCGTCGACGGCGTTGGCGGCGGCGTCCAGCTCGCACCCCAGCCAGGCCAGGCCCTGCACCACGCGCTCGCGCACGGGCGCCGCATGCTCGCCGATGCCGCCGGTGAAGACCACGCCGTCGAGCCCGCCCAGGGCAGCCGCGAAAGCGCCGATCTCGCGCACGACGCGATAGACGAAGTGCTCCACTGCCAGCGCGGCGCGGGGCGAATCGCTGGCCAGCAGCACGCGCATGTCGCTCGACAGGCCGGAGATGCCGAGCAGGCCCGATTCGCGGTACAGCATGCGCTCGACCTGCTCGGCGTTCATGCCGCGCTGGCGCATCAGGTACAGCGGCACGCCGGGGTCGAGCGCGCCGCAGCGTGTGCCCATGGGCACGCCGTCGAGTGCGGAAAAGCCCATGGAGCTGGCGATGCTGCGCCCGGCCTGCAGTGCGCACAGGCTGGCCCCGTTGCCCAGGTGCATCACGACGGTGCGGCCACGCGCCAGCGCCGGCGCCAGTTCCGGCAGACGCGAGGCGATGTACTCGTATGACAGGCCGTGGAAGCCGTAGCGGCGCACGCCCGACTCGTGCAGCTCCCACGGCAGGGCGAACATCTGCGCCACCTCCGGCATGCCGCGGTGGAAGCCGGTGTCGAAGCAGGCGACCTGCGGCACATGCGGCAGGATCTCGAAGGCCAGCCGGATGGGCGCGAGGTTGTCCGGCTGGTGCAGCGGCGCCAGCGGGGTGAGGGCGGTCAGCCGCGCCAGGCGGTCGGGCGTGACGCGCACGGGGGCGCTGAACTCGGTGCCGCCATGCACCACGCGGTGGCCGATCGCGCGCAGGCGAATGCCCGGCACCAGGGCACGCACCGTGTCCATGACATGGTGCAGCGCCACGTCGTGCCCGATGGCCTGGCCGTCCGGCCAGGCATGGCGGGCCAGCACGGTGCCCTGTGCATCACGCGCCTCGAAGCGCGGGGCATTGTCCAGGCCCTGGACCGCGCCGCTGATGGTGCGCCGCAGCGCCTGGTCTTCCGTGCTGTCGAACAGCGAGAACTTGAGGCTCGACGAGCCGGCATTCGCGACCGCGATCATCCCACGCTGGCCCGGTGCGGCCGCGGACGCTGCATCGGTGCCGGGCAGCGCCGCGGGCGCCGGTAGCGGTGCTGCTTCCGAAGCCGCCGCCGACGCGGTGGCATGCGGGTGGGCGATGGTGGCCTGGAGCGGACTCTGGAGACGGATACGGCGGTGCGTGCGCATGGCCTGGATCATCCCATGCACGCCGGCGGCGGGCGTGACGCATGATGGCGCCATGCACGACGAGCCGCCCGCACCGCCCGCAGCGACGACGATCCCCCTTGCGCTGCGCCTGCAGCCCGGACAGGACCTGCGGCGCGCGCTGGAAGCGGCCGTGGCGGCTCAAGGCATGCAGGCGGCATTCGTCGTGGCCGGCATCGGCAGCCTGGGGCCGGCGCGGATCCGGCTCGCCGGCGCGCAGGCCGAACGGGTCATCGACGCGGACTGCGAACTGCTCACCCTTTCGGGCAGCCTCGCGGCCAATGGGTCGCACCTGCACCTGAGCGTGTCGGACGAACGGGGCGACGTCATCGGCGGGCATGCCGGCTACGGCTGCATCGTGCGCACCACCGCCGAGGTGCTGCTCGCGCTGCTGCCCGGCTGGCAGTTCTCGCGCGAGCCGGATGCGGCCACGGGCTGGGCCGAGCTGGTCGTGCGACGCCCGGGCGCCGAGCCACCGCCGTAGCCGCCGCGCCTGCGGTCGCCGGGGCGCGCCGCTGGTACTGGCCTTCGGCTGACGCGCTGTGGCCGTCCTGTTCCTACACGCGACGGAGCGGCCCGGGTGCATCGTCGGGCCATCCAGGACTCTTGCCGGCGCTTGTCATGACCCAGCCTTTCAGCCTCGACGACAGCATGTTGGCCGCCATCGGCGGTGCCTTCTATCCCAGCGGCTACACGATGCTCATGTTTCCGGACGCCGCCACCGCCACCAAGGTCGGCGACGCACTGGCCGCCGCGCCGGAAGGCGGGTTCGAGGTGCTGACGCTGACACCGCAGGCCATCCTGTCGCAGATCACACCGACGGCGTCGGACGCCGACGAACCGCTGCCGTCGCCGGGCACCGATGCCGCCAACGTGCGCGCCTTCACCAAGCTGGCCCGCGAAGGCCACCATGGCCTGCTGGTGCGCACGCCCGATTCGGAAGACGCCGAGCGGATGATGCGCGTGGTGCGCGATCACGAATACTCGATCGCGCGCCGCTACCGGATGCTGGTGATCGAGGATCTCTGAGGCGTCCGGGCCGGCGCGCCCGGTCCATCACCACCAGAAAGACGGAGGCAAGGCATGAGTCCACAAGATCGACGACCGCAATCCATTTCGGAGGCGCGGTCCGACACGCGCGACAGCAAGCGCGCATTTCGCTGGGGCATTGCCGTGGTCGTGGCGCTGGTGCTGCTGGTCCTGCTCTACAACCTGTTCATGCTGCAGCGCTGAAGAGGGCCGAGCGGGCCGCACGGCGCGGGCGCTCAGCCAGCCACGACGACCGGAAACCGGGCGCGCCAGCTGTCGCCGGTCGAGTCGAAGGCCAGTGTGAGGGCGGCGCGGTCCTCGGCGGACAGGCTGCGCCACAGGAAATCGCGCGCATTGCCCGGCGCGCCGGCCACGTAGATCTGCGTGGTCAGCAGTTCGCGGTTGCCGTTCCTGACTTTCAAGTGGATATGCGGCGTGCGGCCGGAATACGGCACCGGACGGATCGTGCGGAAGCGCCACTGTCCGTCGGCGCCGACGCGGGTGCGGCCGAAGCCCTGGAAGGCCGGGTCGGCGCGGCCACCGTCGCCCGGGTGGTGATAGTGCCCGGTCTCGTCGCACTGCCAGATTTCCACTTCGGCCCCTGCAAGCGGCCGGCCCTCCGCATTCGACAACGTACCTTCGATCCATCCCGGCGTGCCCGCGGCGTAGCGCAGGCTGCCGTTGCGCAAGAGGTCGTTGTCATGGTCCGGGGGGATCTGCACGGGGTAGAAGGGGCCTTCCGTCTGCGCCGGCGTGGGCCGCAAGCGCGGTGCGGAAGCGGCCTGCGCCCGCGCGGCGGGCACGCGCGTGAGCCACAGCGCCGGAAAGACGACCAGCGAGGCCGCCAGACGGCGCCGGCCGTCCTGCACGAGCAAAGTCGCGCGTGGCGCTGGAGTGGGTAGTCTGGGCACCGGCGCAGCATGGCGCCGGGCGGCCAGGCGCGCAAGCCAAGCCCCCGCGGCCTACTTGAGCTTGCGGTCTTCCTGCTTGGCCTCGGCCATCGCTTCGGGCTCCAGTTCCTCGGCGTAGCGGTTGAGGCGGATGAACCAGCCCCAGCCCGCCAGCAGGAGGCCGACGGCGGCCACCATGGCGGCGGCATGCAGCATCTGTTCGGCGTCCTCGCGCGCCTTGAAGGTCGTCACCAGCGCCTCGACCGCCAGCGCGACCACCAGCACCACCATGAAGCGGGACAGGAACCGGCGCACCCGCGTCGGCGCGCTGATGTGCGCGTCGCGCACCACTTCTTCCTCGGCCACCGTCTGGGAAATCTGCATGGCCACCACGGCCGCCGCCAGGATGCCCAGCGCCTCGATCAGCGACAGGGACATGTGCGAGGGCGATTCCGCGTCGAGCAGGGCAATCCAGCCTTCACGGGCCGCCAGGAACATCAGCGCGATGCCCGTCAGGGCGAACAGCAACGCCATCACCGCATGGGCAATGGCATACAGGCGCAGGATCTGCTTCATCGGAAGGAGGGGGCATCGGGCATGGGCTGCGATGCTGTCACCCGCCGATGAGGGCGCGCGTCGGCCGGCGGGCCGTTGCGCTGTCAGGCAAACCGCCGTGGGACTATTCGAGCGCAGCGTCGTCCGGCAGCACGCTCTGGCTGGCGGCGGCGCGTGCGCCCTTGCGCAGGCTCATCACCCACAGGCGGGCGTGGCGCTGCTCGCGGCTTTCGAAGCGCTCGGTAAAACGGCGGATGCCGGGCCGCTCGATGGCGGCCATGGTCATCCAGTCGGTGCTGCGGAAGTCGTCCGAACTGCTGCTGCGCTGCGCCAGAGCGGGCCGCAAGGCGATCACCCATTCCGTCGGGATGTGCGGATCCTTGTCGAGCATGCGCAGGGCGATCTTGGCCGCCTTGGGGCTGAGCACTTGCACCTTCTGGTAGACGAAATCGAGATCCATGCGTTGCCGTTTGTTACACGGCACGAGGATACGTGGCGGGCCCGACAGCGGATATGCGCGTTTTGCCCTACGACGTTTGGCGGATAGACGAAAGTTTGAGGGGCGCGTGGCGAGTGACGCCGCAGTGTGGCCGCTATGAGGTGGATGGGGCGCTGCAAACCCATTTCATTTTCAGTTTCTCCAAGCAGCAAACGTCCGTCAAAGTCGGCAACGGCTTCAAACGCTCTGTACACCGAAATGGAGAATGCCGCCTAGACCACTGACAATAGAAGCCACTGCGCAAGGCTGAATTGTCAGCTATTGCATTGGTGGCGAATAACAAACAATCATGATGTCACATGCCCCTGTTCCTGGAGATGCGCGACTGGTCGCAGATCTTGCCGACATAAATTTCTTGCATTGCGATGAAGTGAAAGTTGCGGGTCCGTTGACCGCATTTCAGGCCTACTGCGCAATGACATCGGACGTACCTGCATGGCTGGCTGTGGCCTTTCGCATCAGGGATTTGGTGTCGCGCACGTTCAATGTTGTCGAAATTCATGGCTTTTCACCGCGCAACCCGGATCACGTGCCTGCCGTGGGCGACCTTCTGGACTTCTTTGCCGTTGAAGCGCTGAGTGAACGTCAATTGGTGCTGACCGCGCGCGACACACATTTGGCGGTGATGATGTGCATAGACTCAATGCCGGCGGGTGAGCACGTGACGAGCCTCACCGTAACTACATCAGTGCGGCATTTCAATACATTCGGACGTTTGTACATCTTGCCGGTCGGGCTTGCCCATGGGCCAATTGTTAGCCGGTTACTGCGCAATGTTGCGGGTCCCGAAGGAACCCTTTGACACTACTTCCAGGCAGGCGTTTGGGGTCCAGGAATTTGCTGGCAGGCGAACTATGCGGGCATCAAAGACCAGAAAACCTGCGCGCCTCCTCTTGGCGCTTCAGCAGCGTACCCAAGCCGCTGACGCTGGGAGCGGCGCAATCACGGTAGAACGCTGGTCGAGTGATGACGGATCGAAGAGGCTCGTTGTGCCCGTGCGCAATGCAATTGGTCCATCTCGCGGACCATCATGCCCGCCACGCCAACAATGCTGATTGGCGCTGCCCTCGGAATTTGCATGGATGTGGCCTGCCCGGAGGGGATCGAACCCCCGACAACCTGCTTAGAAGGCAGGTGCTCTATCCAACTGAGCTACGGGCAGAAGGGCGTCGCGTCGAGCGCGCGCCGATCGGGGATTCTGCCATGCGCGCATGATCGGGCTGACCGCAACGTCCGGGACAACGCCATGCCTGACGACGACCCCCACGATCTGCAGCGCTTCGTCCTGGCGCAGGGGCCGGTGTACGGCCAGGTTTGCGCGGAGCTGGCCGCCGGCGACAAGCGCAGCCATTGGATGTGGTTCGTGTTTCCGCAGCTGGCGGCACTGGGCCGTAGCGCCACAGCGCTGCAGTTCGGCCTGCACTCTCGCGCGGAGGCGCTAGCGTACCTGGCCCATCCGCTGCTCGGCGACCGGTTGCGGCATTGCACCGGGCTGGTGCTGGGCGTGCAGGGGCGCAGCGCGGATGAGATCTTCCACTCGCCAGACGACCTGAAGTTCCGCTCCTGCATGACCTTGTTCGACGCGGTGATGCCGACCGAGCCGCTGTTCGGCCAGGCGCTGGCGCGCTACTTCGGCGGCCAGGGCGACGCGCGCACGCTGGAATTGCTGGCCGGCGCGGCGCCCTGACCGCGACGGCGGCGGACGTGACGCGCGGGCCTATGATCCGCCTTCACTTCATCACTGGCCGAGGTCGCCGATGCCCCATTCCATGCGCTTGCAGGCCGAACTGGGGACGGTGGCGGCACCCCGGCCCGCACCATTCCTGGCGCCGGCACTGACCAGCGAGCAGCGCATGGCGGCCGGCAAGGCGCTGCGCAAGTCGTTCGTGCGTACGGCGCACGGGCAGTTCACCCCCGGCGAGGCATCTTCCGGGCGCGACGTGGTGGCGCTGCTGCAAGCCCAGGCGCGCACGCGCATCGGCGAACTGGTGCCGGTGCGGCATGCGCGCATGCTGGAGTCGCCCTTTGCATTCTTTCGCGGCAGTGCCGCCCTGATGGCGCAGGACCTCGCCGCCTCGCCGCGCACGGGGCTGGACGTGCAGGCGTGCGGCGACATGCATGTGTCGAACTTCGGCGTCTTCGCGTCGGCCGAGCGACAACTGGTGTTCGCGATCAACGATTTCGACGAAACCCAGCCCGGGCCCTGGGAATGGGATCTCAAGCGCCTTGTGGCCAGCGCGGTGCTGGTGGCGCGCTACACGGCGCGCGACCGTGCCGGGCAGCAGGCGGCGGCGCAGGCGGTGGTGGCGGCCTACCGGCGCCACATGCGGCGCTTTGCGCGCATGGGCAACCTGGAGCTGTGGTACCAGTCCATCGACAGCGACGCACTGCTGGTCTCGCTCTCGCTAGGTGCACGCGAGCGCGCCGGGGCCATCATGCGCAAGGCGCGCCGGCGCGATCACCTGCAGGTGCTGGACAAGCTGACCGACCTGGTCGACGACCAGTACCGCATCATCGAGCAGCATCCGCTGGTGGTGCGTGCGGACAGCATCCCCGTCCCGGGCGGCGATGCGCCGATCGAGGTGGCGGCGCGTTTTCTCGAGGCCTATCTTCAATCGGTGGCGCCCGAGAGGCGTTTGCTGCTGCGCCGTTACCGGCTGGTGGACGTCGCGCTCAAGGTGGTCGGGGTGGGCAGCGTCGGCACGCGCTGCTGGGTGCTGTTCCTGATGGGGCAGGACGCCGGTGATCCGCTGTTCCTGCAGGTCAAGGAAGCGCAGCCGTCGGTGCTGACGCCCTACCTGCCGCGTGGCCCGTTTGCGCACGAAGGCCAGCGCGTGGTGGTGGGCCAGCGGCTGATCCAGGGTTCGCCGGACATCTTCCTAGGGTGGGGCAGCCTCGACGGCGTGCAGTACTACGTGCGCCAGCTGCGCGACATGAAAGGCAGCGCCGAGTTCGAACTGGGCGAGGGCGTGGCAACGCACCTTGCCGAGTACTGCGGCCTGTGCGGCTGGGCACTGGCGCTGGCGCATGCGAAGTCCGGGGACGCGGCGCGCATCGCCGGCTACGTCGGCAAGTCCGACGAACTGGACGTGGCACTGGCGGCATTCGCGCAAGCCTATGCCGACCAGACCGAGCGCGACCACGCCACCATGGCCGCCGCGGCGCGCGCGGGCAAGCTGGCGGTGGCGAAGGGGTGAGGAGGGAAGAATCAGAAAAGCCCGCACAGGGCGGGCTTTGGAAAGATGGTCGTGGGCACTTACGCGACCCACGTTACGGCACATTCACATGCAGGAGTCACCTATAGTTTTTCTCGTCGTGGTGGCTCTTGTCCGACGTGCCGCCGTGAGATTCGGCGTTGCCTGCAGGCAAGTGCGCGATTGTAGCAGGTTGGCGGCTTGGGTCGCTACGGGCAGCGACGAGGTGCGCGAAACACATGTGATACCCGGTTGGCCCCGAGCGCCGTCGCCACGAATGCGACCGGCAATACGTAGAGCGTTCCAAGGCGAGAGGATCAGCTACTGCACTGCAAATGTGGCGGCTGTCATGACACGACTTTCAAAACAAAGGTGAACAGAAAGGCTCCGACTGCAACGACCGAAAGCACCGAAGCAAGAAACTGAAGGCGATACACCAGCGCAACGCTGGTTTGAGTGCGATCGTCGTCCCATGCCTTGTTCAGGCAGCCGCTGAGTGTGCAGGCGATGAAGAAGCAATAGGCAGCGGCGCTGAACGGCGCCAGCGTGTAGGTCGCATCGGCTCCAAACAGCCTCTCCAGCGCTACCGACAGCGCGATCAGAGAGGTCCCCCCAACACAAGTCGAAAGGTGCGCAACGCGCCATAGCTCGGTTCTCTTCGCGTCGCCGCTGCGCTTCGTCAGGCCGTGAGGAATGCCGAGCATCGTCCCCGCGCAAAACAGTAGTGATCCAAGGAGCGGATAGAGTCCGCCCGCTGGCGTAAAGACTGCGGTATTCATGCTGTCATGGAAGGTTGTCTCGTCGGTTCGCAAACGAAGCGGGAAGCGCGCGCGATGACTCCGTCATCCTGCAAAGATGCGCATGTGACCCAGTCCCTTGGCGCAAACGATCTAAGCGCCATCTGCAGCGCAAGTCTAGGCGTCAGGCGTGCGCCCGCTCTATGAGACTTATCCGAAAATGCAGGAGAACGGTGTGCGTACCGCCATCGCGGTGCGTCGATCTCGGCCGTGGCCATCGCGCACGGGCATCGCGGCGTCTGCAGTCGATGGCAACGCGCCGGTTCTTCAGATCGTTCCTGTCGAGTTATCGCGACCTGCGTCCTCGGTCGCTGCCCTGCATCCGAGCCCGACATCCGCATCGAGCGCTGCCAGGTTGATGGCAGAGCGTTCTTTGCTTGTGAAGGAACGTAGACAGTTCTGGGCCTAGAAATGAAATGAGGACAGGGGCCTAAGCCACTGTCCTCATTCAACTTTCTATGGTCGGAGCGGCGGGATTCGAACTCGCGACCCTCTGCTCCCAAAGCAGATGCGCTACCAGGCTGCGCTACGCTCCGACAAGCCTGCGATTGTAGCCTGCCGCGCAGGCGGTTCAGCGGCGCTCGAACTGGCTCTTGCCAAAAAGGATGTCGCGCGACTTGTCGTCGGTCAGCGGCTTGCGCAGATCGGCCAGCACCTTCACGCCGCGCTGTACCGCCGGCCGGGCGTCGATGCCTTCGAACCAGTGCTTGAGCTTCGGGTAGTCGTCCAGGTCGATGCCCTGGTTCTTCCAGCTGCGCAACCACGGGAAGATGGCAATGTCGGCAATGCTGTAGTCGGCGCCGGCGATGAAGCGGCTGCGGCCAAGCTGCTTGTCGATCACGCCGTAGATGCGCCTGGCTTCGTTGGTGTAGCGGTCGATGGCGTAGGGCAGCTTCTCGGGCGCATACAGGCGGAAGTGGTGCGCCTGGCCGAGCATGGGGCCGACGCTGCCCATCTGGAACATGAGCCACTGCAGCACGGCGTAGCGCTCGCGGTCGCCGGTGGGCAGGAACTTGCCGGTCTTGCCGGCCAGGTAGACCAGGATGGCGCCGGATTCGAACAGCGAGATCGGCCGTCCGTCCGGGCCCTGCGGGTCGGTGATGGCCGGGATCTTGTTGTTCGGGCTGATTGCCAGGAAGGCCGGGTCGAACTGGTCGCCCTTGCCGATGTTGATGGGATGCGCGCGGTAAGGCAGCGCGCATTCCTCCAGCATGATGTGCACCTTGTGGCCATTGGGCGTGGGCCAGGAATAGACGTCGATGGTCGTGTCAGGCATGAATCGCTCTCTTCGTGCAAAGGACAAGAGGGCGCAGCATAGCCAGAGATGCGATTTCGTGCGCGGCGCCCCGTTGAGGCCCCGTCCGCTCAGGCCACCGCGCTCGTCCTGGCCAGGCACTGGTGGATCGACGCGACGGCGGCCGCGCCTTCGCCGATGGCGCCGCCGACACGCTTGACCGAGCCCGAACGGACGTCGCCGACGGCGAACACGCCCGGCACGCTGGTTTCCAGCGCATGCGGCACGTGCCCCTGCGGTTGCACGGCGTCGGGCAGGGCGGCGTTGCCGGTGCGCACGAAGCCGTGCGCATCCACCGCCACGCCGCAGCCTTGCAGCCACTCGGTCTCCGGTTCGGCGCCGACGAACAGGAAGATGTTGCGCGCCGCGCAGTCGTGCTCGGCGTCCAGCCGGCGGTCGAACCAGGTGGCGCCGGTCAGGCCCGTGTCCGGTTCGCCCAGCAGGCGGACGAGTTCCGTGTGCGGGTGCAGCGTGATGTTCGGCGTCGCGTCCAGCCGGTCGATCAGGTAGCGCGACATGCTGGCCGCGAGCGAAGGGCCGCGCACCAGCACATTGACCTTGGCCGCATGCTGCGACAGGAAGACCGCGGCCTGCCCGGCCGAGTTGCCGCCGCCGACCAATGCCACCTCCTGCTGCGCGCAGAGTTTGGCCTCGAGTGCCGAGGCCCAGAACCACACGCCGCGCCCCTCGAACTGCGCCAGCCGCGGCACGGCCGGGCGGCGGTAGCGCGCGCCGCTGGCGATCACCACCGTGCGCGAGCGCAGTCGCCGGCCGTCGTCGAGCGTCACCACCAGCGGCCCCCCGCTGGCGGCCGCCGCGCAGTCCATGGACTTGACCTGGGCCGGGATGAGGATTTCGGCGCCGAACTTCTGCGCCTGCACGAAGGCGCGCCCGGCCAGCGCGCCGCCGGTGATGCCGGTGGGAAAGCCCAGGTAGTTCTCGATGCGGGCGCTCGCGCCTGCCTGGCCGCCAAAGTGCCGGCAATCGAGCACGATCACCTTCAATCCTTCGGAGGCGGCGTACACGGCCGTGGCCAGGCCGGCCGGCCCGGCGCCGACCACCAGCACGTCGAACAGCTCGTCGCGCTCGCCGCAGTCGACCATGCCCAGGCAGCGCGCCAGGGCCAGCTCGCCGGGATTGACCAGGACCGAGCCGTTCGGGCAGACCACCAGCACCTTCGATTGCCCGTATTGCTCCAGCAGCGCGGCGGCATCGGGGTCGGTGCCGGCGTCGACCAGGTGATAGGGATGGCCGTTGCGGCCTAGGAAGTTCTCCAGGCGCAGGATGTCGGCGGAGCCGGGCGGGCCGATCAGCACCGGGCCGCTGGCGCCGGACTCGATGAGGGCCACGCGCCGCAGGATCAGTGCGCGCACCACGCGCTCGCCCAGGTCGGCCTCGGCGATGATCATGGCGCGCAACTGCTCGGGCGGGATCAGTAGCACCTCGACGTCCTCGTCCGCATGGCAGTCCACCAGGGAAGGGCGGCCGGACAGCTGGCCGACTTCGGCGACGAACTGGCCCGGGCCCTGTCGCACGATCGGCACCACGTGCCCCAGGCCGTCGCGCTGGGTGATCGAGACCTGGCCCGAAAGCACCACGAACATGCCCGGCGCGGCCTCGCCCGCGGTGAACAGGCACTCGCCCCGGGCATGGCGGCGCGGGCTGCCGAAGCGGCGCAGGCGTTCGACGGCTTCGGGTGCCAGGGTCGGGAACATCTGGTCGCGGCGCTTGTCGAGGTCGATCGGTTCGTTGGCCATGGGGTTCTTTCAAAAATCGGTGGCTCCCCGATGATGCGGGCGCGCGGCCGCGTCATGCAAATGCCACGCCACTGAAACGCGGGCTTCATGCCCGGCCGGGAGACTGCCGCGGCATGAGAGAACCGCGAACGTCGATCCGCCCGTTTCCCATTCACGCTGCGCACCGCGCGACCCACGGGCCGTCGCCCAGGCTGGCGCAATTTCACGAACCTCCGGCCGCGACGGTGCCGGGCCGCGCCGAAGCTGGCCAGCTGGACGTGCGTTGGGCGCGTCACCAGGACGAAGTGCGCGCCGCCCAGCGCCTGCGCCATGATGTCTTCGCCGGCGAGATGGGCGCGCGCCTGTCGACCCCGCTGGCAGGCCACGACGTCGACCTGTTCGACGACTTCTGCGAGCACCTGCTCGTGCGCGACCGGGCTTCGGGCGCCGTCGTCGGCACCTATCGGGTGCTCACGCCGGTGCAGGCGCGCCGGGTCGGCAGCACCTACAGCGACACCGAGTTCGACCTGACGCGCCTGCGCGACCTGCGCGACCGCATGGTCGAGCTGGGCCGCAGCTGCGTGCATCCGGCGCATCGCCAGGGCGGGGTGATCCTGGCCTTGTGGGGCGCTCTGGCCGACTTCATGCACCGCAACCGGCTGGACGTGATGATCGGCTGCGCCAGCATTCCGATGCGAAGCCGCGGCGGCGACGGTGCATCCACCATCTGGCGGGAACTCGCCGCCGCCCACATGGCGCCGGTGCGCTATCACGTGCAGCCAAGGTTGCCGCTGCCGCCGGCGCGTCTCGAAGGCCCGGTGCCGGCACTGGTGCGGGCCTACCTGCGCCTGGGCGCCCAGGTGCTCGGACCGCCCGCGTGGGACCCGGACTTCAACACCGCAGACCTGCCGCTGATGCTGCGCCTGCGCGATTTGCCGCCGCGCTACCGACGCCACTTCCTGGACGGTCAGGAGGGCGCCACGCGACAGGCCTGAAGGCAGCAAGGTTCATGTCACGAGACCGTCATGAATGACACGGACACTGTCATGATCCTGCAATCTTCTTCATGGAGCCTGGCGGCTCCCCAAGAAAACGTGTTCATGCCTGCCCATCCAGCCGCTCTCGGGGCGGTTGCCGCCTCGGTCGAGGCGAATCCGCTGCTGCTCGATCGCGACCACAGCATCCTGGCCTTCAACGAGCGGGTGTTCGACTGGGCGGCGCGCGCGGACGTGCCGCTGGTCGAGCGGCTGCGCTACCTGTGCATCGTGTCGTCCAACCTGGACGAGTTCTTCGAGGTGCGTGCCGCGCCGCACCTGCTGGCGCATGGTGCGGGCGACCAGAAGGGCGTCTACAGCGTGGAGTCGTTCCAGCGCCTGTCGGAGGCGGCGCACGCCCTGGTGGCGCGCCAGTACCAGCTCTACAACGACGAGCTGATGCCGACCTTCGCGCGCCACGGCATCCAGATCATTTCGCACGGCGAGCGCAATCCGGCGCAGCGCAAGTGGGTGCAGGACTACTTCGAGCGGGAGGTTCGCCCGCTGCTGATCCCGGTGGGGCTCGATCCGGCGCACCCGTTTCCGCAGGTGGCCAACAAGTCGCTCAACTTCATCGTGCGCCTGGGCGGCGTGGACGCGTTCGGCCGCGACAACCCCATTGCCATCGTCAAGCTGCCGCGCGTGGTGCCGCGCATCGTGCGCATGCCGGCCAAGGTGTCGGGCGGCAAGACGCTGTTCGTGGCCTTGTCGAGCATCGTGCGCGCACACCTGCAAAGCATGTTCCCGGGGCGCGAGGTGGGCGAGTTCTCGCAGTTCCGGGTCACCCGTCATTCCGACCTGGCGGTGGACGAGGAAGACGTCAGGAACCTGCGCACCGCGTTGCGCCAGGGGCTGGAGCATCGCCACTACGGCCGGGCCGTGCGGCTGGAGGTGTCGGCCAGCTGCGCCGAGCCGCTGTCGAACTTCCTGCTCGCGCAGTTCGACTTGCCGCCGGAGTCGCTGTTCCGCGTCCACGGGCCGGTCAACCTGTCGCGACTGACGCAGATGATCGACCTGCTCGACGAGCCGAAGCTCCTGTTCCCGCCGTACCTTCCGTCGTACCCGGTCACGCTGTCGCCCAGCCAGGGCTTCTTCGAGCGGCTGCAGCGCGGCGACGTGCTGATCCACCAGCCGTTCGAGAGCTTCGACGGCGTCCTGGCCTTCCTGCGCGAGGCGGTTCACGACCCGCAGGTGCTGGCGATCAAGCAGACCATCTACCGCACCGGCCCCGAGTCCGAGCTGATGGACCTGCTGCGCGAGGCGGTACGCCGCGGCAAGGAAGTGACCGTCGTGGTGGAGCTCAAGGCCCGCTTCGACGAAGAGGCGAACATCAACTGGGCCGAGCGGCTGGAGTCCATCGGCGCCCAGGTGCTGTACGGCGTGGTGGGGCTCAAGACGCACGCCAAGATGCTGCTCGTCACGCGGCGCGAGGGCCGGCGCCTGGTGCGCTACGGCCACTTGTCCACCGGCAACTACAACCCGCGCACCGCGCGGCTCTACACCGACATCAGCCACCTGACGGCCGATCCGCTTCTCACGGCCGACATGGAGGCCGTATTCGTGCACCTGGCCAGCCAGGTGCGCCTGCCAAAGCTGCACCGCATGTGGGTGGCGCCGTTCGACCTGCATGGCAACCTGGCGGCGCGCATCGGGCAGCTCGGCGCGGCGGCCGCGCGCGGCGAGCCTACGCGCATCGTGGCCAAGATGAACGCGCTGACGGACGAGCTGCTGATCGAGGCGCTGGTCGGCGCCGGCCAGAAGGGCGTGCGCATCGACCTGATCGTGCGCGGAGCCTGCATGCTGCCGGCGCAGGTGCCGGGGTATACCGAGAACATCCGAGTGCGCTCGGTCATCGGGCGCTTCCTGGAGCATTCGCGGGTGTTCTATTTCCGCGAGGGCGAAGACGAGTCGCTCTACCTGTCCAGCGCCGACTGGATGAACCGCAACATGATGCGCCGCGTCGAGCTGGCCTGGCCGGTCACCGACCCCGGCCTGCGCCAGCGCCTGATCGACGAATGCCTGGTGGCCTACCTGCACGATGGCCGCGACGCCTGGGACCTGGGCGCCGACGGCATCTATCGCCGCGTGCTGCAGGACACGCATGCCGGCGAGGAGGGCGCATCGCGCACGATCGAGGCCCATGGCGCCCAGAGCGCGCTGATGGGCCGCTATGCCTCGCGCGGGCTGCAGCACGTGGCGCCGCGCGCCTGAATCCCTTCATGAAACAGCAAGCATGGACCTGATTTTCTGGCGGCACGCAGAGGCCGAGGACTGGACCGAGGGTTGCGACGACATGGCGCGCGTCCTGACCCCGCGCGGCGAGAAGCAGGCCAAGCGCATGGCCGGCTGGCTCGACCGCCAGTTGCCCGACGGCGCGCGCATCCTGTGCAGCCCGGCGCGCCGGTGCGAGCAGACCGTGCTGTCCCTGGGGCGCAAGTACAAGCTGCGCAACGAGCTCGCCCCCGACACGACGACGGACGCGTTGCTCGCCGCTACCGGCTGGCCGAATGGCAAGGCGGTGGTGCTGGTGGTGGGCCACCAGCCGGCGCTCGGCCAGGCGATCTCGTTGCTGCTGGGCTTGCGCCAGGACAGCTGCCCGGTGCGCAAGGGCTCGCTGTGGTGGCTGCGCACGCGCGAGCGCGACGGCGACAGCCAGAGCGTGGTGCTGACGGTGCAGTCGCCCGAACTGCTCTGATTCCCGTCAGCAGCCGGTCAGGCGCATGCGCCATCCGGCGCGCTGCCAGGCCACGGCTTCCTCGCGCAGGAGGTGGGCCGACTGCGGATAGCACTCGGCCCAGCCTTCCTTGGCGTCGACGCGCAACTCGCGCTCGCCGGCCACCGCCACCCGCAGTGCGCCGCTTTCCGGCGTGCGCCGGGCATGGCACAGCAGCACCGCCAGCCGCAAGGCGGCCAGCTGCAGCGCGAAGGTGTTCTCCTGCAGCGCCGCCTCGACCTTGCGCAGCTTGCCGTGGTGGCCGAGCACCAGCTGGCTGAGCGTGTGCATCTCGCTCACGTCGAAGCCGGCGGCATCGGTGTTGTCCAGGATGTAGGCGCCGTGCTTGTGGTATTCGCTGTGCGAGATCTGCGTGCCGACCTCGTGCAGCTGGGCGGCCCAGCGCAGCTTGCGCAGGGCGCGGCCCGGGCGCGTCGTGGTGCCGGCGGCGCGCGCTGCGGGCACGAGCTGCACGAACAGCTCGCTGGCGACATCCGCCACGCGCTGGGCCTGTGCCGGCTCGGTGCCGAAGCGCGACGCCAGCCGCAGCACGGTGGCCGAGCGCATGTCGGCCACGGTGTCGTCGCGCGACAGCAGCTCGTACAGCACGCCATGGCGCAGCGCCCCCTGTGCCACGTGCATCTGTTCGATGTCCAGCAGGTCGAACACGGCGCGCAGCACCGCCAGGCCGCCGCCGACGACCGGCTTGCGGTCGTCGCGCAGGCCGTCCAGGCGCACCTTCTCGGCGCTGCCGGCACGCACCAGGCGGTCCACCAGCCAGTCCATGCCTTCGCGCGTGACCAGGCCCGGCGTGCCGCCCGCCGCCTCGAGCACGTCGCCGACCGCGCCGATGGTGCCGGAGGCGCCGTAGGCGACGTCCCAGCGGTCTCGGGTGTAGCGGCCCAAGGCGTCGTCGAGCACGGCCTTGGCGGCGATCTCCGCCTTGCGGAACGCCTGGGTCGTGAACTGCCCCTCGGAGAAGTGCTTCATCGACCAGGCGACGCTGCCGACCCGGTAGGACTCGGTCTGCTCGGCCTCCAGTGCCTGGCCCAGGATCATCTCGGTCGAGCGCCCACCGATGTCGACCACCAGCCGGCGCTCGGCGTCCGATCGCTCGTTGTGCGGCAGCATGTGGGCCACGCCCTGGTAGATCAGCCGGGCCTCTTCGCGGCCGGGGATCACGTCGATGCCGAACCCGAGGGCCGTGCGCGCCCGCAAGAGGAATTCGTCGCGGTTGCGGGCCTCGCGCAGTGTCTGGGTTGCGACAGCGCGAACCTGCGAACCCTTGAAACCGGACAAGCGCTCCCCGAAACGGGCCAGTGCCTCCCAGCCGCGCTGCATGGCTTCGGGCGTGAGATTGCGCTGGCTGTCGAGTCCATTGCCCAGGCGCACCGTCTCCTTGAGGTATTCGCTGCGATGGATCTGGCCATGGTCGACCCGCCCGATCTCGAGGCGGAAGCTGTTGGAGCCGAGATCGACCGCGGCCAGGCGGGTGCCGTCTTGCATAAGGGGGAAATGTGTTTCTGGTACTGCCCTGGATGGTAGCGACAGCGGCGCCGCCCATATGACGGCTCCATGACAGGTCATGAAACAGAAGGTCAGCGGAGCGTCTTTCCCCTCTGGGGCGCGTGTCACAACGATGTCATATAGGCCTCCTACAGTGCGCAGCAACCCCGCCGAGGCGGGTATTGACCGACCCTCAAGGAAAGCCAACAGATATGACCAAGTTCTCGATCGTCGCTGCTTCCGGCCTGCTGGCCCTGGCCGCCGCCCATGCACCGGCATTCGCCCAGTCCGTGACCGGCGCAGGCGCCAGCTTCCCGGCGCCGCTCTACGCCAAGTGGGCTGCCGAGTACAACAAGGCCACCGGCGTGAAGATCAACTACCAGTCGGTGGGCTCGGGCGCCGGCATCAAGCAGATCGACGCCAAGACGGTGGACTTCGGCGCCTCCGACATGCCGCTCAAGGACGACGACCTGAAGTCCAAGGGCCTGCTGCAGTTCCCCACGGTGATCGGCGGCGTGGTGCCGGTGGTCAACATCGAAGGCATCAAGCCCGGCGAGCTCAAGCTCGACGGCCAGGTGCTGGGCGACATCTACCTGGGCAAGATCACCAAGTGGGACGACCCGGCCATCAAGGCGCTGAACGGCTCGCTCAAGCTGCCGGATGCCGCCATCGCCCCGGTGCGTCGCGCCGACGGCTCGGGCACCACCTTCCTGTTCACCAACTACCTGTCCAAGGTCAATGCCGACTGGAAGGCCAAGGTGGGTGACGGCACGGCGGTCAACTGGCCCACGGGCGCCGGCGGCAAGGGCAACGAGGGCGTGGCCGCCTTCGTGGGCCGCCTGCCGAACTCGATCGGCTATGTCGAGTACGCCTACGTCAAGCAGAACAAGATGGTCTACGCCCAGCTCAAGAACGCCGACGGCGCCTTCGTGTCGCCCGACGACAAGGCCTTCAAGGCCGCCGCCGCCGGCGCCAAGTGGGACGAAACCTTCTACCAGGTGCTGACCAACCCGGCCGGCAAGGACGCCTGGCCGATCACCGGTGCCACCTTCATCCTGATGCACACCAAGCAGGACAAGCCGGAGCAGGCCGCCGCCGTCATGAAGTTCTTCGACTGGGCCTACAAGAACGGCGACAAGACCGCCGAGGAACTCGACTACGTTCCGATGCCCTCGTCGGTGAAGACCGCCATCACCGAGGAATGGCTGGACGTGAAGGACGGCGCCGGCAAGGCGGTCTCCTTCAAGTAAGCCACCAGCGGCGCGCGCGAAGGCGGCATCCATGCCGCCGCGGCGCGCGCCGTCCACGGAGCACACAGTGTCAACCACTTACCCAGCCAACTCCACGGGCACGATCGATCTTGGCGTCGACCGTGCCCGTTCCACGTCCGCCAGCCCGTCGCCGATCAAGCGCGCCCGTTCGGGTCCGCTGGCGGATCGCCTGTTCGCGTGGGCCGCGCGCGGCGCCGCCTGGCTGACGCTGGCGCTTCTGATCGGCATCCTGGTTTCGCTGGTGATCGGCGCATGGCCGGCCATCACGAAGTACGGGCTGGGCTTCCTCACCAGCACGGTCTGGGACCCAGTGCAGGAAGAGTTCGGCGGCCTGGTGATGATCTACGGCACGCTGGCCACGTCGATCATCGCGCTCGTGATCGCGGTACCGGTCAGCTTCGGCATTGCGCTGTTCCTGACGGAGCTGTCTCCGGCGTGGCTCAAGCGCCCGCTGGGCACGGCCATCGAACTGCTGGCGGCGGTGCCGTCGATCGTCTACGGCATGTGGGGCCTGCTGGTGTTCGGCCCGGTGCTGTCGACCTGGGTGCAGCAGCCCCTGCAGAAGCTGCTCGCCGGCGTGCCGTACCTCGGCGCGCTCGTGGCGGGACCGCCCGTGGGCATCGGCATCCTGTCGGCCGGGATCATCCTGGCCATCATGATCATTCCCTTCATCGCCGCGGTCATGCGCGACGTGTTCGAGGTCACTCCGGCGCTGCTCAAGGAATCGGCCTATGGCCTCGGTTCCACCACCTGGGAGGTGGTCTCCAAGGTGGTGCTGCCCTACACAAAGGCCGGCGTCATCGGCGGCATCATGCTCGGGCTGGGGCGCGCGCTCGGCGAGACCATGGCCGTGACTTTCGTCATCGGCAACATGAACCAGCTCGATTCGCTGTCGTTGTTCCAGGCGGCCAACAGCATCACGTCCGCATTGGCCAACGAGTTCGCCGAAGCCGGCGCCGGTCTGCACCAGGCGGCACTGATGTACCTGGGACTGGTACTGTTTTTCATCACCTTCGTCGTGCTGACGCTGTCCAAGCTGCTGCTGGCGCGCATGAAGAAAAGCGAAGGAGCCAAGTCGTGAGCCCCGACAGCACCGCCGCCAAGCTGCTGGCAGCGCGCGACCTGGCCGAGCGCCGGCAGGTGCGCTTCGCCTCGCGCAAGCGGGTCAACACCATCGCCCTGGGCCTGTCGCTGGCCGCCATGGCTTTCGGCGTGTTCTGGCTGATCTGGATCCTGTGGGAGACGCTGCGGCTCGGGCTCGGTGGCCTGTCGCTGGCGATCTTCACCGAGATGACACCGCCGCCCAACGAGGCCGGCGGCATCGCCAACGCCATCTTCGGATCGCTGGTGATGGTGCTCATGGCCACCTTCGTCGGCACGCCCATCGGCATCCTCGCCGGCATCTACCTGGCCGAGTACAACCCGACCGGTACGCTGTCGAAGGTGACGCGCTTCGTCAACGACATCTTGCTGTCGGCGCCCTCGATCGTCATCGGCCTGTTCGTCTACGCGATCGTGGTGGCGCGGTTTCGCAGCTTCTCGGGCATCGCGGGCGCCGTGTCGCTGGCCCTGATCGTCATTCCGGTGGTGATCCGCACCACCGAGAACATGCTGCAACTGGTGCCGCCGGGCCTGCGCGAGGCCGCCTACGCGCTGGGCGCGCCCAAGTGGAAAGTGATCACGGCGATCACGCTGCGGGCGGCGCGGGCCGGCGTCGTCACCGGCATCCTGCTGGCCGTCGCGCGCATCGCCGGCGAGACGGCGCCGCTGCTGTTCACGGCGTTGAACAACCAGTTCTGGACGGCCGACGTCACCCAGCCGATGGCCAGCCTGCCCGTGACCATCTTCAAGTTCGCGATGAGCCCGTACGAGAACTGGCAGCAGCTGGCGTGGGCCGGCGTGTTCCTCATCACCGTCGCCGTGCTCGCCCTCAACATCCTCGCGCGCGTGCTCACGCGCGCCAAGAACTGACCGACAAGAAAATGACCGCTACCGCCGCCATTGCCGAACGCGCCAAGATCTCGGTGCGAGACCTGAACTTCTACTACGGCAAGTACCACGCGCTCAAGGGCATCAACCTCGAGATTCCGCAGAACAAGGTCACGGCCTTCATCGGCCCGTCCGGGTGTGGCAAGTCGACGTTGCTGCGCACCTTCAACCGGATGTTCGAGCTCTACCCGGAGCAGCGCGCCGAGGGCATCATCGAGCTCGACGGCGAGAACCTGCTCACGTCCAGGCAGGACGTCGCGCTGATCCGCGCCAAGGTGGGCATGGTGTTCCAGAAGCCGACGCCGTTCCCGATGTCGATCTACGACAACATCGCCTTCGGCGTGCGCCTGTTCGAGGACCTGAGCAGTTCCGACATGGACGACCGCGTCGAGTGGGCGCTGCGCAAGGCGGCCCTGTGGACGGAGGTGCGCGACAAGCTGCACCAGAGCGGCTCCGGCCTGTCCGGCGGCCAGCAGCAGCGGCTGTGCATCGCGCGCGGCATCGCCATCAAGCCCGAGGTGCTGCTGCTCGACGAGCCGTGCTCGGCGCTGGACCCGATCTCGACCGCCAAGATCGAGGAACTGATTGCCGAGCTCAAGAGCGAATACACGGTGGTGATCGTCACCCACAACATGCAGCAGGCGGCCCGCTGCAGCGACTACACGGCGTACATGTACCTGGGCGACCTCATCGAGTTCGGCGCCACCGAGCAGATGTTCTTCAAGCCCAGGCGCAAGGAGACCGAGGACTACATCACCGGCCGGTTCGGCTGATCGGCACGGCAACCAGGGGAATCCCATGACAGAAAAGCACCTTTCCAGCCAGTTCGACAGCGAGCTGAACGGCGTCTCGTCGCGCGTGATGGAACTCGGCGGCATGGTCGAGTCGCAGATCCACCAGGCGATCTACTCGCTGGCCAACTTCGATGCCGAGTCGGCCGCGCGCGTGGTCGCCGTCGAGCAGCGCGTGAATGCGCTGGAAATCGAGATCGACCGCGAGCTGTCGTCGATCATCGCGCGGCGCCAGCCGACCGCGCGCGACCTGCGCCTGCTGATCGCCATCTCCAAGACCACGGCCAATCTCGAGCGCGTGGGCGACGAGGCGCACAAGATGGCGCGCATGGTCATGTCGATCATCGAGAGCGGCTCGGCACGCCAGCTGCCGGCCAACGAGCTGCGCGTGGCGGCCGACCTGGCCGCCGGACTGCTGCGCAAGGCATTGGACGCCTTCGCCCGGCTGGACGTGCAGGCGGCGGTGTCGATCCTCAAGGACGACGACCTGATCGACAACGAGTTCGACGGCTTCGTGCGCAAGCTGGTCACCTACATGATGGAAGACCCGCGCACCATTTCGCCCAGCCTCGACCTGCTGTTCCTGGCCAAGGCCATCGAGCGCATCGGCGACCATGCCAAGAACATTGCCGAGTTCATCATCTACATCGTCAAGGGTGCCGATGTGCGGCACACTTCGGTGGCCGAAGTCGAATCCGCAGTTCAATGAAGAAACCACGCGTCCTGATCGTCGAAGACGAGTCATCGATCGCCGAACTGATCGCGGTCAACCTGCGCCACAACGGCTTCGACCCGCTCTGGTCGGAAGACGGCGAGTCCGCGCAGCGCGAGATCGACACCGCGGTACCGGACCTGATCCTGCTCGACTGGATGCTGCCCGGGCAGAGCGGCCTGGCCCTGGCGCGGCAGTGGCGCAAGGACAGCCGGACCCGCGCCGTGCCGATCCTCATGCTCACCGCCCGCGGCGACGAGCCGGACAAGATCGCCGGCCTCGACGCCGGTGCCGACGACTACATCACCAAGCCGTTCTCCACCCAGGAGATGCTGGCGCGCATCCGCGCCGTGCTGCGCCGCCGTGCGCCCGAGACCGCCGTGGAGCGGGTCGAGGTGGGCGACCTGGTGCTCGACGCGGCCACCCACCGCGTGACCTGGCAGGGCGGCCCGCTGAAGGTCGGCCCGACCGAATTCAAGCTGCTGTCGTACCTGATGCGACATGCCGAGCGCGTGCACAGCCGCTCGCAGCTGCTCGACAAGGTGTGGGGCGACCATGTCTACATCGAGGAGCGCACGGTCGACGTGCACGTCAAGCGCCTGCGCGAATCCCTCGGGGCCGCCGCGCCGATGGTGGAGACGGTGCGCGGCGCGGGCTACCGCCTGACCGCCCAGGTCACCGCCTGATGGGCGCACCGTGCCTGCACGCCGCGGGATGCGCCCGCGGCGGGCGCGGATAATCCGCCGCCATGCCGTTCCGGATCAGTACCTTCCTTGCCGCCTCGGCGGCGGGCGGCATCCTCGGATTCGCCGTGTTCGGGGCCAGGGCGCTGTGGTTCGGCGCCTGGCTGGGCGCGTTGCTGTGGTTCGGGCTCGACATCTGGCGCGCCCGGCGCCTGCTGAGCGCGCTGCGCCATGATGTCGGCAGCCTGCCCACGCGCGCCGGCGGCATGTGGGGCGAGATGGCCGAGCGCATCCGCAAGCACCTGCGCGAGCGCGACATCCAGACCCGCCAGGCGCAAGACCGGCTGCAGGAGTTCCTGGCCGCCATCCAGGCCTCGCCCAACGGCGTCGTCCTGATCGACGAGCAGGGCCGGATCGAATGGACCAACGAGACGGCGGCGCAGCAGCTGGGCATCGACACCGAGCGCGACGTGCTCCAGCACCTGTCGAACCTGGTGCGCGACCCGGCATTCGTCGCCTACCTCGCGTCCTGGAACTACAGCCGAGACGTGACCATCGATGCACCGAGCCTGCGCCAGGGCCGCTCCGGCCAGCCCGTGCGGCTGTCGATGCAGATCCACCCCTACGCCGGCAACCGCCGCATGCTGCTCACGCGCGACGTCACGGCGCTGGAGCAGGCCGAGACCATGCGCCGCGACTTCGTGGCCAACGTCTCGCACGAGATCCGGACGCCGTTGACGGTGCTGGTCGGCTTCGTCGAGACCCTGCAGAACCTGCCGCTGGACGCGGACGAGCGCAGCCGCTACCTGCGCCTGATGGCGCAGCAGGCCCACCGCATGCAGACGCTGGTCAACGACCTGCTGACGCTGTCGCGGCTCGAGGGCAACGCCCCGCCGCCAGCCAGCCAGTGGACCGCCGTGCGGGCGCTGCTGGCCCACTGCGAGGAAGAGGGGCGCGCATTGTCCAGGCAGTTGAACGCGCAGGGGCACGTCCTGTCGTTCGTGCTCGAGGCGGACTGCGAGATTTCCGGGGCCCCGGTGGAGCTGCAAAGCGCCATGTCCAATCTGGTCAGCAACGCGATCCGCTACACGCCCGGCGGTGGCGAGGTGGCCGTGCACTGGCGCCAGCTGAGCGATGGACGCGGCGAGTTCTCGGTGCGCGACAGCGGCCCGGGGATCGCCGCCGAACATATTCCGCGGCTGACCGAGCGGTTCTACCGGATCGACCGCAGCCGCTCGCGCGAGACCGGCGGCACCGGCCTGGGCCTGGCGATCGTCAAGCACGTGGCGCAGCGCCACGGCGGCGAGCTGCGCGTCGAGAGCACGCCGGGGCAGGGCTCGCGATTCGCGCTGGTGCTGCCGCGCGCACGGGTGCGCCCGCTGCCGGCGCCCGGACCGCGCGCCTGACTCAGGCGGCGCGCAGCGAGCGGCGCACGGCGCGGCGCAACAGCAGCGCCACCAGCGCCGCGGCCACCGCCAGCGCCAGCGCGCCCATGACCCAGAACGCCAGCGGCGAGCGCATGGGCGCCCATGGGCCGAGGCCCTGGTAGGCGAGCAGGTAGCCACCAGCCAGCCCGACGCCCCACAGCAGCGCGCAATAGATCGCCAGCGGCGCCAGGGTCACCCGGTAGCTGCGCAGCACGAACACGCACAGCGCCTGCGTGGCGTCGGCCAGGTGGAACACGGCCGTGGCGGCCAGCAGCATGGCGGCCATGGCCAGTACCTGCGGGTTGTCGGAATACACCGCCGGCAGCTGCCAGCGCAGCAGGAACATGCCCAGCGCCATCGCCATGGCGGCGGCCAGCGCCATCCTCAAGCCCGTGAGGCAGGCTTGCCGCGCCTGCGCCGGCGAGCCCGCACCGAGCCACCAGCTGACCCGGGCGCTGGTGGCGATGGCCAGGGACAGCGGCACCATGTAGCACAGCGCCGTGAGATTGGCGGCGATCTGGTGGGCCGCGGCCGCGGCAGTGCCCAGCCGCGAGATGAACAGCGCCATGAGCGTGAAGGACGTGATCTCGACCAGCATGGACAGCCCGGCCGGCAGGCCCAGCCGCAGGAACTGGCCGATCTGCCGCCAGTCGGGCGGCTCCATGCGCCGCCAGATGCCGCAGGAGGCGAAGCCGCGCTCGGTGCGCAGCAGCCATGCCGCCCCGGCCAGCAGCGCCCAGTTGACCAGCAGCGAGGCCCATCCGCAGCCGACCAGGCCGAGGGCCGGCAGGCCGGCACCGCCAAAGGCGAACCAGATCGACAGCACCAGCTTTACCGGCAATGCCAGCACCTGCAGCCTGGTCACCAGCTGCGGCCGGCCCAGCCCCTGGCACAGCGTGGCGAACAGGCGGAACAGCAACGTGGGCGGCAGCGCGAATGCGAGCACGTTCAGGTAGCGCCGCACTTCGGCGCGCATGGCGTCCGGCACGCCGGTCCAGCGCAGCAGGGCGTCCGGATACAGCAGGATCGCCATGCCGATCGCCGTGGCGACCGCGCACAGGTAGAGCGACTGCCGCACCGACCGGCCGATGTCCTCGGGCCGCCGGGCGCCGTGCAGTTCGGCCCAGATCGGCAGCAGCGCCTGCAGCACGCCCATCAATGCCACGTAGACGCTGACGAAGATGGCCGATGCCACTGACAGGGCCGCCAGGGCGTCTTCTGCATAGCGCCCGGCCACCACGGTGTCGATCACGCTGAAGGCCATGACGGCCAGCTGGCCCAGCAGCACGGTGCCGGCATGCCGTGCGATGGAGCGGCGTTCGGCGCCGGCCGGCGCTGCCGCGGCGCCGATGCGCGCGTCGCTCACGGCGTCATGCGCTGGTAGAGCAGCAGGTCGTCGGTTCGCGCGGTCGGCCGGCGCAGGGTGCGGATCAGCCGCCACTGGTGCAGGTCGACGATGTCATGCAGGCCCCCGACGACTTCCGGGTTGACCAGCAGCCAGCGGCACTTGGTCTCGGGCGTCAGGTGCTGCAGCGTGTACTGCCCGTGGAAGCGCAGCGCCGCGATGTGGGCGCGCTCGAGCCCGAGGTCGGCGATGCATTCGGTCTTGCCGACCAGCTTGCGGATGTCGTTGATCTGCGGAACGTAGCTGCGCGCGTAGTCGAGCGGGGGCAGCCACAGCGTCATCACCAGCGTCCAGCACAGCGCGGCGCCGCCGGCCGGGAGCACCAGGGTCTTCCACAGAGCCTTTGGATGCCGGCCGGTGCGCCAGCGCACGAGCCAGGCCCAGGCAACGGTGGCGGCGATCGCGAACAGCAGCGCCACCGTCGAGTACTGCGGCTCGAAGCCCGGGGCAAGCCGGGCCACGTTGGCGGCAGGCTTGGCCGGGAAGCCGGTCTGCATCGAGATGTAGATGACCCAGATGATGATGGCCGAGCCGCTGAAGAACAGCAGCGTGAACCAGTCGATCAGCGCCGCCGCGCTGCGACGGAAAGTGGGCAGCGCGAAGGCAGCCAAGGTCGCCAGCGCCGGCAGCGACAGCAGCAGCGAACGCTGGGCGAAGTCGGTGGTGAAAGTGGCCGCCAGCGGCACCAGCGCGAACCACAACGGCAGCGCGACGTGGCGCTCGCGCAGCTGGCGGCGCCAGCGCCAGAGCGTCCACAGCACCAGCGGCCAGGCCGGCCAGGTGAACCAGACGAGCAAGCGACCGAGGCTCTTGAGATCGTCGGCCACGCTTTCGCCCACCTCGCTGCCGGGCAGCTGGATGCGCCACTGCAGCAGGTCCAGGCCCAGCACCAGCGCTCCTGCGATCAGCGTCGCGCCCGCGATCACGGCCAGCGCAGCGCCGTCGTAGCCGGCCGGCGCGTCCGGTTCGTAGGTCGAGGCACGGTCCAGGTTATGGCGCCGCTGCAGCCATTCGGCGCCGGCGAGCAGGATGCAGCCGGCGCCCAGGAGCAGGGCGACCGTCGGCGCGCCGCTCAAGGCCATGCCGATCGTCCCCACCGAGAAGGCGGCGCCGGGCGCCTTTTGGCGATAAGGCAGCGCGGCCATGCCGTAGAACATGCAGGCCGCAAAGCACAACTGGGCCAGCGCCGGCGTGGTCTCGTGGCCCAGTTGGGCCAGGCCGAGACAGGCGATCAGGGCCATCAGCCCGCCATCGGCAATGGCGCGGGCGTAGTCGGTCGGGCGCGCCTCGCCGCCAAACGCGAAGGCCACCGGCTGGGCCTGGGGCGTGCGGGCGAAGTAGTACACCGCGTACCAGGTGCCGGTGAACGCTGCCCACAGGAAGAGGGCGAAGATGAAGCGCACCGCCAGGTCGGGGCTGATCCAGGGCGGGGCCAGCTGGATGGCCCAGGCGCCGACCCAGTACGGAATGAGCGCCAGCGTTTCCGGCTGCAGGCCCATCATCTGCGGGTCGAGCCAGCTGGCGATGCCGCCACGGCCCTGCGCCAGCTCCAGCATGTAGCCGAAGGACGTGATGTCCTCGCTCTTCCAGGGGCCGCGCCCCACCAGGCCGGGCAGCAGGTAGGCCACGCACAGCAGGATGAGCGCGAACCGCGGCAGGCGGCGCACGGAGCCTTGGGCAACGATGGCGGGCGTGGGCTGGTTCACGCGGGGCGGCGCAGTGGTTGGGGTGGCTGGAAGGGTCCTGAACAAAAAAAGGGCAGCGCGGAAACCCGGGCTGCCCTTGCCTGAAAGCCAGGTGCCTTAGCGGGCGACCTTGCCGAAGCGGTTGCGGAACTTCTCGACGCGGCCGCCCATGTTGTCCACCGACTTCTGGGTGCCGGTGTAGAAGGGGTGCGATTCGCTGGAGGTGTCGAGCTTGTACAGCGGCAGCTCGCGGCCGTCGTCCGTCTTGCCCATTTCCTTCGTGTTCACGCACGAACGGGTCACGAACTTGAAGCCGTTCGACAGGTCGACGAACAGAACTTCGCGGTAATTGGGGTGGATGCCTTCTTTCATGGTCTTTCCTGGGTCGATGCGAGAGCCACAACGCGCTGCTCAAATGTTGTTGCGGCCCAGGCAGACATTCGCTCTGGGCCGTGCGGCTGCACTTTTCGCTAAAAAGCCCTCAATTATCGCATACTTGTCCCGAATGGAGAATCCAGCATCCGACGGCCCGAGCCAGGCCGCCATTCCCGTCGCCCTGGCGGGCTATGGCTTCGCCGGCCAGGTGTTTCACGCCCCCGTTCTGTCGGCGGTGCCGGGCCTGCGGCTGGCCGCGGTTGCCAGCAGCCAGCCGGCCAAGGTCGCCGCCGACTGGCCCGGGGTGCCGGTGCTGCCCGACCTGGCCGCGGTGCTGGCGGCCCACCCCGAGGTGAGGCTGGTGGTGGTGGCCGCCCCCAATGCCGCGCACTTCGATCTGGCCAAGGCCGCGCTGGCCGCCGGCCGGCACGTGGTGGTCGACAAGCCCTTCACGCTGGACGCTGCGCAGGCGCGCGAACTCGTGGCGCTGGCCGAACGGCAAGGCGTGATGGTTTCGGTCTACCAGAATCGCCGGTTCGACGCCGACTTTCTCACCTTGCGCCAACTGCTGGAACAAGGCCATGTCGGCCGCCCCGTGTATTTCGAGTCGCATTTCGACCGTTTCCGTCCGGACGTGCGCGCCCGCTGGCGCGAGCAGGCTGTCCCGGGTGCGGGGCTGTGGGTCGATCTGGGCGCCCACCTGGTCGACCAGGCACTGCAGTTGTTCGGCCGCCCCGATACCTTGCAGCTCGACACCGCCGCGTTACGCGACGGCGCCCAGGTCGAGGACTACTTCCATGCCGTGCTGCGCTACCACCAGGGCCCGCGGGCGCCGCTGCGCGTGGTGCTCCACGCCACCACCTTGGCAGCGGATCCGGCGCCGCGCTACGTACTGCACGGCACGCGCGGCAGCTACGTCAAGCATGGGGTGGACGTGCAGGAAGACCTGCTGCGTGGGGGCGCGCGGCCTGGCGGCGCAGGTTGGGGCGTGGATCCGTCGGAAGGGCGCCTGACGTTGATCGGCGATGCCGGCCGCCCCGAGGCGACCGCAGTGCCGAATCTGCCGGGCGACTACGTGCGCTACTACGCGATGGTTCGCAATGCCATCCTCGGCGAGGCCCCGCCCCCCGTCACCCCGCAAGAAGCAGTGGACCTGATGGAATTGCTGGACCTGGGCCGCCAAAGCGCAACAAAGGCCCGCGCACTCCCAACAACGTAGTGCTGAGCAAGTCGCGAGCAAAGCAAGCGACCCGAGGCAAAGCCGTACAAAGTACGGCGAGCCGCAAACCGACAACGCGAGAAGTGCCGCGATTTGCGTCGCGAGCGGTGCGAGGTTGCGCCGAGTACCGCAGCCGTACTCCCGTACGGCGAGGACACGCAGGCGCAAGATCGCGCCGCGCAGCAGCAAAGCGCGGTACTTCTCAGCCGCCGCGGCGCATCATGTCGAAGAACTCCATGTTGTTCTTCGTCGCCTTCATGTTCTTGAGCATGAGCTCCATCGACTCGATCTCGTCCATGTTGTACATGAGCTGGCGCAGGATGCGGGTCTTTTGCAGGATCTCGGGCGGCAGCAGCAGTTCCTCGCGGCGGGTGCCGCTGCGGTTGAGCTGGATGGAAGGGAAGACGCGCTTCTCGTAGAGACGGCGGTCGAGGTGGATTTCGGAGTTGCCGGTGCCCTTGAACTCTTCGAAGATGACTTCGTCCATGCGGCTGCCGGTGTCGATCAGCGCGGTGCCGATGATGGTCAGCGAGCCGCCTTCTTCAACGTTGCGGGCCGCGCCCAGGAAGCGCTTGGGGCGCTGCAGCGCGTTGGAGTCGACACCGCCAGTCAGCACCTTGCCCGACGAGGGCACGACGTTGTTGTAGGCGCGGGCCAGGCGGGTGATGGAGTCCAGCAGGATCACCACGTCCTTCTTGAGCTCGACCAGGCGCTTGGCACGCTCGATCACCATCTCGGCCACGTGCACGTGGCGGGCGGCCGGCTCGTCGAAGGTGGACGCGATCACTTCGCCCTTGACGGTGCGCTGCATCTCGGTCACTTCCTCGGGGCGCTCGTCCACCAGCAGCACCATCATGTGCACTTCGGGGTAGTTGGCGCTGATGGCGTGGGCGATGTGCTGCATCATCACCGTCTTGCCGCTCTTGGGCGGCGCCACCAGCAGGGCGCGCTGGCCCTTTCCGATGGGGGCGATGATGTCGATGATGCGGCCCGTGATGTTCTCTTCGCCCTTGAAGCCGTCGCGCTCCAGACGCATCTGCTGCTTCGGGAACAGCGGCGTCAGGTTCTCGAACATCACCTTGTGCTTGTTCTGCTCCGGCGGGCCGCCATTGACGGCGTCGAGCTTGGTCAGCGCGAAGTAACGCTCGCCGTCCTTCGGAATGCGCACCTCGCCTTCGATCATGTCGCCGGTGTGCAGGTTGAAGCGGCGCACCTGGCTGGGGCTGATGTAGATGTCGTCGGTGCTGGCGGTGAAGCTGGTGTCGGGGCTGCGCAGGAAGCCGAAGCCGTCCGGCAGGATCTCGAGAACGCCGTCGGCGAAGACCTGTTCGCCGGCTTTGGCGCGCTTCTTGATGATGGCGAACATCAGCTCCTGCTTGCGCATGCGGCCGACGTTTTCGATCTCCAGAGACTCAGCCTGCTTGAGGACTTCAGACACGTGCAGTGCCTTGAGTTCGTTTAAGTGCATGGAGTGACCCCTTTGTGCGGGGCAGTCTGACGATGAATCGGGGGGAGGTTTGAGCAAGAGGCGAGAAGAGCCTCTCAAACCGAGTATTCGAACCGGGCGGGCCGGCGATTTGCGCTGATTATGACAGCAAAAAAAGCGCGCGTGGAATTGGGCGGCGCTGAAAAGATGCCGGCGCGTTGCGTGCCGGCATCAGAATAAAAGGCCTCAGGCCAATTGCTGGTCGATGAAGGCCTGCAATTGCGCCTTGTTCATGGCGCCCACCTTGGTGGCGGCCAATTGGCCGTTCTTGAACAGCATGAGCGTGGGGATGCCGCGGATGCCGAATTTTGCCGGGATGTCGCGGTTCTCGTCGACGTTGAGCTTGGCGACCTGCAGCTTGCCCTCGTACGTCGACGACACCTCGTCGAGCAGGGGGGCGATCATCTTGCAGGGGCCGCACCATTCGGCCCAGTAGTCCACCAGCACCGGGGTGTCGGACTTCAGGACGTCGGTTTCGAAGGAAGAATCGGAGATGTTCTTGATCAGGTCACTGGCCATGGTTTTTTCCTCTTGCGCTGCGCTTCGCGGCGATGGTTGGAAGAGCCGCTACAGTGCGGGTCATTGTGACAGAAACCAAGTGCCGGCGTGCCGCGGCGGCCCGCTATGGCCGCCATAGGCAAAGACTTGTCGCGCGTGGCCCGCGCCCGATCGACCGCCGAGTCCCGGCGCCGCGCACGCCAGCAGATACCCCGTGAATTCCAAATCTCCAGTTGTCGCCGTCGTCGGCGGCGGGCCGGCCGGACTGATGGCCGCCGAAACGCTCGCCGCGGCCGGCGCTCGCGTGCATGTGTACGACGCGATGGCCTCGGTCGGCCGCAAGTTCCTCCTGGCCGGCAGGGGCGGGCTCAACCTGACGCACTCGGAGCCGACGGAGGCCTTCGTGGAACGCTTCGGCGAGACTCGGCGCGCGCAGGTCGGGCGCTGGCTTTCGGTGATGGGCCCCGGCGCGCTGCGCGAATGGGCCGAGGGCCTGGGCATCGGGACGTTCGTGGGGACGTCCGGGCGGGTGTTTCCGGCCGACATGAAGGCGGCGCCGCTGCTGCGCGCCTGGTTGCACCGGCTGCGGGCATCGGGGGTGCAGTTCCACATGCGGCACCGTTGGCAGGGCGGCCTCGACGGCGGTGCGGGCGCAGGCGCGCTGGCCCTGACTTTCGACACGCCGTCCGGCGAGGCGGTGCAGTCGGCGGACGCGGTGGTGCTTGCATTGGGCGGCGGCAGCTGGGCGCGGCTGGGGTCGGACGGCGCGTGGCAGCCGTGGCTGCGCGATCGGGGCGTCGAGACCGTGCCGCTGGTGCCGGCCAACTGTGGCTTCGACGTCGGCTGGACGCCGTTCTTCGCCGAGCGCTTCGCCGGGCAGCCCTTCAAGTCGGTGGCCATCGAGGCGACGGATTCGCGCGGCCGGCATTTTGCCCGCAAGAAGGGCGAGTTCGTCGCCACTGCGACCGGCGTCGAGGGCAGCCTGATATACGCGGCGTCGGCCCTGCTGCGCGACGAGATCGCCGCCGCCGGCAGCGCCGTCGTGAACATCGACCTGCTGCCCGACCGCAGTCCGGCCCAGGTGCGCGAGCAGGTGCTCCATCCGCGCGGTGCCCGCTCCGTCAGCAGTCACCTGCAAAGTCGGCTGGGCCTGGATGGCGTCAAGCGCGCGTTGCTCAACGAGGTGCTCGGCCGCGACGGCATGCACGACGTGGAAAAGCTGGCGAGCGCCATCAAGTCTTTGCCGCTGCGCGTGGTGGCGGCACGCCCCATCGACGAGGCGATCAGCAGCGCCGGCGGCGTGCGGCTGGAAGCGCTCGACGAAGGGCTGATGGCGCACGCGTTGCCGGGTGTCTTCTGCGCCGGCGAGATGCTCGACTGGGAGGCTCCCACCGGCGGCTATCTGCTCACTGCGAGCATGGCCAGCGGCGTGGTGGCGGCCCGGGGCGCGCTGGATTGGCTGAAAGGAGGGCGCTAGCGGCGTGGCCTATCGCAGGCCCACGACCTTCAGCACCAGTTCGGGCTTGCCGCTGGTCGTCTTCCAGACTTCGCCGTCCTGCTGCAAGGCTCGGCCGTCCTCCAACCGCGCATGCGTGGCGGTCAGTTCCCAGCGCCTGTGGCTGGCGTCCTGCGGATCGGTGCTTTCCTGTTCGACGAGTTCGCATTGGACGGGGTAGGTCTTCCCGTCCGCGTCTTCGCCAACCAGGTCTCGAAGGGTGCTGCGATGTGTGGCCATGCCGGCCATTGTGCGTGCCAAACGCGCCCGGCGGGGCCCGCCTGGGCTACGTTCGCTTGTCGGAGAGTTCCCACGCGCGCTGGTCGCGGGATGGCGGAGCGCACCGGGCATGGAAACCCGGGGCTTCTGGTGTGAGGTGACGAGCCTTACCCCCGGCACTGACTACGCAGTTAGGGCTGCTTGGTTCCCCACCTGACCCGGTTGGCCGCTTCACCATGCGGGGAGGCCCGTCACCCGCGATTGTAGGCGACGCGGCGCATGCCGTCGGCATGAAGGCGCGGATGCCCCTCGCATTCCTGCGGGTGCACGAGCGCCGGCGTGGCGCGAAAGCAGGCGACGCGGCGCGTCGTTGACCGCCCGCGCCGCGGAAGGGGAGGCTTCGCTTCTAGAATGCGCTCCGATGTCCTATCTCGTGCTCGCCAGAAAATACCGTCCCCGAACCTTCAGCGAGATGGTCGGGCAGGAGCACGTCGTGCAGGCCCTGGGCAACGCGCTGGGTACGCAACGCCTGCACCACGCCTACCTTTTCACGGGCACGCGTGGGGTCGGCAAGACGACGGTGTCGCGCATTCTGGCGAAGTCGCTCAACTGCCAGGGGCCCGACGGCACCGGCGGCATCACGGCCACGCCATGCGGCGTGTGCCAGGCTTGCCAGGACATCGACTCCGGCCGCTTCGTCGACTACGTGGAGCTCGACGCCGCCTCCAACCGGGGTGTGGAGGAAGTCCAGGGCCTGCTCGAGCAGGCTGTCTACAAGCCGGTGCAGGGGCGCTTCAAGGTCTTCATGATCGACGAAGTGCACATGCTGTCGAACACCGCGTTCAACGCGATGCTCAAGACGCTCGAAGAGCCGCCCGAATACCTCAAGTTCGTGCTGGCCACCACCGATCCGCAGAAGGTGCCGGTCACGGTGCTGTCGCGCTGCCTGCAGTTCAACCTGCGGCCGATGGCGCCGGAGACGGTGCTCGATCACCTCACCCAGGTGCTTGCCAGCGAGGCGGTGCCGGCCGATCCGGCGTCACTGCGGCTGCTGGCGCGCGCGGCGCGCGGGTCGATGCGCGATGCGCTGTCGCTCACCGACCAGGCCATCGCCTACTGCAATGGCGAACTGTCCGAATCCGGCGTGCGCCAGATGCTGGGCAGCGTGGATCGCGCCTACGTGTTCCGCCTGCTCGAGGCGCTGGCGCAGGGCGACGGACGCACGGTGGTCGAGATCTCCGAGGGGCTGCGCCGCGACGGCCTGTCCGCCGGTTCGACGCTGGAGGAGATGATTTCCGTGCTGCAGGCCATGGCGGTACTGCAGGCGGTGCCCGAGCGGGCCGGCCAGCAGGACCCGGCGGATCCGGATGCCGCGGAGACCGTCCGCCTGGCCCGCGCGCTGGCCCCGGAAGACACCCAGCTGCTCTACAGCCTGTGCATCCACGGGCGCGGCGAGCTGGGCCTGGCGCCGGACGAGTACGCTGCGCTCACCATGGTGCTGCTGCGGCCGCTTGCGTTTCGCAGTGGCACGCCGGCGGTAGCGCCAACAGCGGAAAAAAAAACTCTGAATGACGCCCGGGCGCCGGCGGCAGTCGCTGCGGCGCCGGCGACACATGTCGCGCCGGCACCCGTGCAAGCGCCGGACGTTGCGCTCGCGAACCGCCCGGGGTCGGCCGCAAAGCCCGTAGCCCCGGATGCCTCGCCGACGCGGGCCGACGCGCCGCGGCCGGCCGCTTCGCCACCTCGGCCGCAGCCGCCCGACGTGCGAATGCAGCCGCCGCCGCAGGATCAGTCGGCGCCCGACGATGACCTCGCGCCTCCCACGCCCGACGAAGCGCCGCCGTGGGACGACGACATGCTGCCGCCCGGCCAGCGCCTGCCGGTGCTCGAGCGCCCGCGGCAATCCCGCGCGGGCGGCGAGCCGCCGCGCAGCCTGCATGCCGTGCCGCTGCGCGTGCAGGGCGAGGCCGGCGAACGCGACCTGCCGCGAAGCGGGCCCGACGAGCAGCCGGACGCACCCATCGTGACGACCGAGGAGGGCGACTTCTGGTTCGCCACCGTGTCGCGCATGGTGGCCGAGGAGCGCATCAGCGCCCTGGCGCGCGAGCTGGCGCTGCAGTCGCAACTGGTGGGCCGTGACGATGACCAGTGGCTGCTGCGCGTCGAGCGGGAGTCGCTCGGCCAGGCCGGCAGTCGGGACAAGGTCCAGGCGGCGCTGGCCGCGCTCGGCCATTCGGTGAAAATCGCCATCGAGATCGGCGCGGTGAACGACAGCCCCGCGCGGCGCAACAAGGCGGCGGCGCAGGCGCGCCAGCGTGCGGCCGAGGAAGCCATACGCAATGATCCGCTGGTGCAGCGCATGATGCGCGAGTTCGACGCGCGCATCGTGCCCGGCAGCCTGCGGCCGTTGTAGCCGGGGCTGCGCCGGCAACCACATTCCATTTCCAACCCTCTCATCTCAGGACCTACACCATGTTCAACAAGGGACAACTCGCCGGCCTCATGAAGCAGGCCCAGGCCATGCAGGAAAACATCAAGAAGGCCCAGGAGGAACTGGCCCACATCGAGGTCGAGGGTGAATCCGGCGCCGGCCTCGTCAAGGTGGTCATGACCTGCAAGCACGACGTCAAGCGCGTGGCGATCGACCCGAGCCTGCTGACCGACGACAAGGATATGCTCGAGGACCTGGTCGCCGCCGCCTTCAATGCCGCCGTGCGCAAGGCGGAAGAGACCAGCGAGCAGAAGATGGGCAAGCTCACCTCCGGCATGCCCGGCCTGCCCCCCGGCATGAAACTGCCGTTCTGAGCCGCCCCGGGCGAACCCGCCCGGGCGGTCCGCGCACAGCGCCCCTTTCTTCATCTCCTGTTCCATGTCGGACTCCAGTTCGCTCGACGGCTTGGTCGAGGCGTTGCGGCGCTTGCCGGGCGTGGGCGTCAAGTCGGCGTCGCGCATGGCCTACCACCTGCTGCAACACGATCGCGAAGGCGCCCAGCTCCTGTCGCGGGTGCTGCAGCAGGCCACGACCACCGTGCGGCATTGCGAGCGCTGCAATACCTTCACCGAGGCGCCCGTGTGCAACCTGTGCCTGGACGGGCGGCGTGACGCCAGCAAGCTGTGCGTCGTCGAGACGCCGGCCGACCAGGCCGCGCTGGAGCGCACCGGCGCGTTTCGCGGCTATTACTTCGTGCTGATGGGCAAGCTCAGTCCGCTCGACGGCATCGGCCCGCGCGAACTCGGCCTGGCGCAACTCTTCGATCGCGCACTCGACGGCCATGTGAGCGAGGTCATTCTCGCCACCAATTTCACCGCCGAGGGCGAGGCCACGGCCCACGTCATCGGCGAGGCGCTGCGCCAGCGCGGCCTGACCGTCACGCGCCTCGCGCGCGGTGTGCCCGCAGGCAGCGAACTCGAGTACGTGGACCTGGGAACCATCGCGCACGCGCTGGTCGACAGACGCTGACCGGGGGCAGGGCGGCAAACATAACAACACAAGGGAAACATATGAACACAGCCTCCCTGACCCTCGCGTACTGGTGCGTGTTGCTGGTGGCGTTGCTGCCATACCTGACCACGTTCGCCGCCAAGGCGGGCCAGTACGGCCCCCGGGAGAACCAGGCACCGCGCGACTGGGCCACGCGCCAGACGGGCTGGCGCGCACGCCTGCTGGCCGCTGCGGCCAACGGCTTCGAGGTTCTGCCGCTGTTCATCGGCGTGGTGGTCATCGCGCACCAACTGGGGTACCGCCAGTCCACGCTCGACCTGTGCGCGGCCGCGTATCTCGTGCTGCGCGTGATCTACGTCGTGGTGTATGGCGCGGGGTTCGGCACGCTGCGCACACTGGTCTGGGGCCTGGGCCTGGCACTCAACATCTGCATTCTCTTCATCGGCAAGTGAACGCCCGCGAGGGGCTGCTCCGGCGCTGCAGGAGGCCCGCTGCACGCGCATTGCACGTGGTCTTCATGTTTACGTGGAAACCCGCAGGGGGATGTTCCTGATGCTGCGGCGCATGACGACACCTAAGCTGCCTCGGCACATCAACAACAAGACAGAACGGAACATCCGATGTTGACCCGCCGTACCCTCCTCACAGCCTCTGCGCTTGCCGCCGCATCGGTATCCGCGCCGGTGCTTGCACAGAACAAGCTCGAGAAGACCAAAGTCTCGATTGCCGTCGGCGGCAAGGCGGCGTTCTATTACCTTCCGCTGACGATCACCGAGCAGCTGGGCTACTTCAAGGCCGAGGGCCTCGATGTGGAGATCTCGGACTTTGCGGGCGGCTCGCGCGCGCTGCAGGCCCTGATCGGCGGCTCGGCCGACGTCTGCTCGGGGGCCTACGAGCACACCATCAGCCTGCAGGCCAAGAACCAGTTCCTGCAATCGATCGTGCTGCAGGGCAGGGCGCCGCAGATCGCGGTGGGCGTGTCCACCAAGAACCTGCCCAACTACACCTCGCTGGCCGACCTCAAGGGCAAGAAGATCGGCGTCTCGGCGCCGGGCTCGTCCACCAACATGGTGGCCAACCTCGTGCTCTCGCGCGCCGGCATCAAGGCAAGCGACGTGAGCTACGTCGGCGTGGGCGTCGCCGCCGGCGCGCTCACCGCGCTGCGCTCGGGGCAGATCGACGCGATCAGCAACACCGACCCCGTGATGACCATGCTCGAGCAGAAGGGCGACGTCAAGATCATCAGCGATACGCGCACGCTCAAGGGCACGCAGGAAGTCTTCGGCGGACCGATGCCGGCCGCATGCCTCTACACCAAGCAGGCGTTCGTGCAGGAGAACCCCAACACCTGCCAGGCGCTGGCCAACGCGATCGTGCACGGGCTCAAGTGGCTGCAGACGGCCGGGCCCGGCGACATCATCAAGACGGTGCCGGAGACCTATCTCCTGGGCGACCGCGCGCTGTACCTGGCGTCGTTCGACAAGATCCGCGAGGCCATCGCCACCGATGGCCTGATCATGTCCGAAGGGCCCAAGACCGCGCTCGCCGCTCTGACCAGTTTCAGTCCCGAGGTCAAGAGCGACAAGATCGACCTGTCGCGCACCTACACCAACGCGTTCGCGCAACGGGCCAAGGACCGGTACAAGGCCTGAGCCGCGCAGGCGGCCGGCTTCCATGCCAAGCGCCCGGCCCTTCGTGCCGGGCTTTTCTTTTTTTCCCTCGATCCAACGCTGCCCCTGCCGCATGTCCGAATACGCGCTCGAACTGATCGACATCCAATGCACTTTCCGCTCGAAGGATGATCCTTCGCAGCGCTACACCGCCGTGGCCGACACCACGCTGCGCGTGGCAGCCGGCGAGTTCGTCTCGGTGGTGGGCCCGACCGGGTGCGGCAAATCCACGCTGCTGAACGTGGCCGCCGGCCTGCTGCCGCCTTCGACCGGCACCGTCAACGTGTTCGGCCAGCCGCTGCAGGGCATCAACCGGCGCGCCGGCTACATGTTCCAGGCCGAGGCGCTCATGCCCTGGCGCAGCGCCATCGACAACGTCGCGGTCGGGCTGCAGTACCGCGGGCTGCCGGACGCCGAGGCGGTGGCGCAGGCCGGGCAATGGCTCCAGCGCGTGGGGCTGGGCGGCTTCGGCGACCGCTATCCGCACCAGCTGTCCGGCGGCATGCGCAAGCGCACGGCGCTGGCGCAGGTGCTGGCGCTCGATCCCGACATCATCCTGATGGACGAGCCGTTCAGTGCGCTGGACGTCCAGACGCGCCAGCTGATGGAGAACGAGGTGCTCGATCTGTGGGCGGCCAAGCGCAAGGCCGTGCTGTTCATCACGCACGACCTGGACGAGGCCATCGCGATGAGCGACCGCGTGGTGGTGTTGTCCGCGGGCCCCGCGACGCGCCCGATCGGGGAATTCACCATCGACCTGCCGCGGCCGCGCGACGTGGCCGAGGTGCGTACGCATCAGCGCTTCGTGGAACTGCATTCGCAGATCTGGGCGGTCCTGCGCGACGAAGTGCTCAAGGGCTATGCCCAGCAACTGCAGAAGGCGGCCTGACATGTTCAAGCCCAACGAACGCAATGCGCGCTGGTGGCAACTGGCGCTGCTCGCGCTGCTGCTGGTGGCCTGGCACCTGGCCTCGCGTCACGACAACATCGCCTTCTTCTTCGGCCAGCCGGTGCAGGTGCTCGGCCGCGTGTGGAGCTGGTTCATGCCTTTCGGCTTCGGGCCGAGCGCGCTGTTTCCCGATGGCCTGCCGGGCAATGCCGACATCTACGCACACCTGGGCGTGACGCTGCTCGAGACGGTCCTGGCCTTTGCCGTCGGCACGGCGCTGGGACTGGCCTTCGGCCTTTGGCTGGCGCTGGCGCCGGTGGCCAGCCTGATCCTCGACCCCTACATCAAGGCGGCCAATTCCATGCCGCGCGTGATCCTCGCGCCCATCTTCGGGCTGTGGTTCGGGCTGGGCATCTGGAGCAAGGTGGCGCTGGCGGTGACGCTGGTGTTCTTCATCGTGTTCTTCAACGTCTACCAGGGCGTGCGCGAGGTCAGCCCGGTGGTGCTTGCCAATGCGCGGATGCTGGGCGCGAGCCAGCGCCAGCTGCTGCGCTCCGTGTACCTGCCCAGCGCCACCAGCTGGGTGTTCTCGAGCCTGCACACGTCGGTGGGCCTGGCATTCGTGGGCGCGGTGGTGGGCGAATACCTGGGCTCGGCGCGCGGGGTGGGCTACCTGATCCTGCAGGCCGAGGGCACCTTCGACGTCAACACGGTCTTTGCCGGCATCGTGGTGCTCACGGCCTTTGCATTGGTGCTCGATGGCGTCGTCGGCCTGATCGAGCGCCGCCTCATGACCTGGCAGCCGCGCGCAGGCGAGACCGAAAAGCTCTGAGCCGGCTCAGCGCTTGCGCTTGCTGCTGGCCGTGCTGCTATGCCGGGCCCCGCTGCTGCGCGAAGAGGCCGAACTGGACGAGACCTTTCTCTTGGATGCGCTGCTGCTGGTGCTGCGCGCGCCGGAACCGACACGCGCGGCGGCGGCATCGCGCACCGGCAAGTACACCACCACGTTGTAGCCGCGCTTGAACACGTGGCTGGTGGGCACGTCGTTCCATTCGGCGACGCTGGCCGGGCTGAGCTTGTAGCGCCGGGCGACCGAGGTGACGCTTTCGCTGCCGCGCGTGCGTACCGACGTGCGGCGCGTCACGACCTCGGGCTGGAAGCTCAGCTGGCCCGAATCGGCCACCACGGCCGCCACGTCTTCCTGTACGCGCGCCGAGCGCGGCACGATCAGCGTGGAGCCCGACTTGATCATCATTCGCGGCGGGATGTTGTTGACGGCGCGCAGGTCCGCCTCGGACATGCCGCTGCGCTGCGCCGCGTCGGCCACGGTCATGGTGCGCGACACCGTCCACGCCGTCCAGCTGGCGTACTGTCCCTCGGCATAGGCCTTGAAATTGCGCTCGAAGACGGCGGCGTTGTCCCACGGCAGCAGGATGTCCGGCGTTCCGGCGGCCAGCAGCACCGGCTTGTGCGCAGCCGGGTTGAGCGCGCGGAAGTCCTCGATGCGCACGTCGGCCAGCTTGGCGGCGAGGTCGACGTCCAGGTCGCGCGTGAGCGCCACGCGAGTGAAGTAGGGGTGGTTGGAGATGTACGGAAGATCGACGCCAAACTTGGCCGGGTTGGCGACGATGTTCTTGACCGCCTGCAGCTTGGGAACGTACTGGCGTGTCTCGGCCGGCATGTTCAGGTCGCTGTAGGTGGTTCCGAGTCCGGCTTTCTGGTTCTTGGCGATGGCCCGGCTGACGCTGCCTTCACCCCAGTTGTAGGCGGCCAGCGCGAGCTGCCAGTCGCCGAACATGTCGTACAGGCGCTGCAGGTAGTCGAGCGCCGCGCGGGTCGAGGCGACGACGTCGCGCCGGTCGTCGCGGAAGATGTTCTGCTTGAGGTCGAAGTCGCTGCCGGTGGCGGGCATGAACTGCCACATGCCCATGGCCCGGGCGCTGGACACGGCCTGCGGGTTGAAGGCGCTTTCGATGTAGGGAAGCAGCGCCAGCTCGGTCGGCATGTTGCGCCGCTCGAGTTCCTCGACGATGTAGAAGATGTACTTGTTGGAGCGCTCCGTCATGCGCTCGATGTAGTCCGGACGGGTGGCATACCACTGCTCGCGGTCGCGCACCAGGTCGTTGTCCAGGTCGGGCATGCGAAATCCGCGGCGGATGCGGTCCCACATGTCGACGGGTGGCACCATCGTCATGACGCGGTGGTCGCTGCCTTCGCCGAGGTCGGTCTGGGTGATGGGTTTGAGGTTGCCGCCGGGAATGAGCGGCGGGCCCGATTGCGTTGCGCATCCGGCAAGAAAGAGGGTGGCGAGCAGCCATGCCCAGAGTAGCTTCATCGAAAGTTGTTTTTCCATTGGCGCAAGGCCGCAAAGACGTCGGTGTCGGGGGCTTGCGGAGGCAGCCCGGCATGGGCGCCCACGGTGGCGCGGACCGAGTCTTGGCGGCTGCGTAAGAAGGGGTTGATGGAACGCTCGGTGTCGATGCGCGACGGCAGCGTCGGCAGGCCGCGGGCGCGCAGCGCCTCGCAGTCGGCCTGGTAGCGTGCGAGCGTGTCGTTGGTTGGTTCCACGGCCCGCGCGAAGCGCAGGTTGGACAGCGTGTATTCGTGGGCGCAGCACACCCGGGTTGCGCCCGGCAGCGCGGCAAGCGCATCGAGCGAGTGCAGCATCTGCTGCGGCGTGCCCTCGAACAGGCGCCCGCAGCCGCCCGAGAACAGCGTGTCGCCGCAAAAGAGCAGCGGCACGCCGTCCGGCGCGGCGTGCGCCGGCAGGAAATAGGCGATATGCCCGGCGGTATGGCCGGGCACGTCGATCACCGAGAACGGAAGGCCCAGCACCTCGGCGACGTCGCCATCGCCGAGCGGACGGTAGGGCTCGGGGATCGTCTCGCCGGCCGGACCGAATACCATCGCACCCGTCGCCTGGCGCAGGACATCCACGCCACCGACATGATCGGCGTGATGATGGGTGACTAGAATCGCGGCCAGCCTGGCCTGGCTGCGTGCCAGGGCGTCGAGCACCGGTTCGGCTTCGCCCGGGTCCACCACGATCGCGCCGGACTCGAGCTGGAGCATCCAGATGTAGTTGTCGGCAAAGGCGGGCAGCGGAACGAGGGTCATGAGCAGTCAAATTATAGGTTTGGAGGAGTGGCTGGAAACGGCCCCGGGCAGGTATCTGCTCGAATGGGAGCAGACGCAGTTCGACCAGGCCGTGGCCGACGTGTTCGGCTACCATGCGCTCCAGCTCGGCCTGCCCCAGATCGACGCCCTGCGCACCAACCGCATGCCGCACCGCTGGCTGGCGGCCGAACGGCTGCCCATGCCGCGCCGGCCGACGCTGCTGACCGACTTCGCGGCCCTGCCGTTTCCGGCCAACAGCCTGGACCTGGTGGTGCTGCCGCATTCGCTGGAGCTCAACCCCGATCCGCATGCCACGCTGCGCGAGGTCGAGCGCGTGCTGGTGCCCGAAGGCCGGGTGGTCGTATGCGGGCTCAACCCGACCAGCCTGTGGGGCATGCGCCAGCGGCGCGCGCACATGTACCGCCGGCTGGGTTTCGGCGAGCTGTTCCTGCCCGAGGCGGGCGACTTCATCGGCTACTGGCGCATGCGCGACTGGCTGCGGCTGCTCAATTTCGAGGTCGAATCCGGGCGCTTCGGCCTCTACCGGCCCGCCGTGCGCAGCCAGGCCTGGCTCGAGCGCTTCGGCTGGCTCGACGACGCCGGCGAACGCTGGTGGCCCATTTTCGGCGCGGTGTATTTCATCGTCGCCGTCAAGCGGGTGCGCGGCATGCACATGCTGCAGGCCGAATGGAAACGCAAGCCGGCGATCGCCGCCGCGCCGGTGTCGGTGGCCGGGCGGGTGCACCGCGGGCCGGCGCACCACAGACGAAAGACGAAAGAGATGATCCGTTGACCGAAGTTCAGATGTACACCGACGGCGCCTGCAAGGGCAACCCCGGCCCGGGCGGCTGGGGCGTGTGGCTCAAGGCCGGTGCCAGCGAGAAGGAGTTGTTCGGCGGCGAAGTGCTCACGACCAACAACCGCATGGAGCTGACCGCCGTCATCGAAGGCCTGGCGGCGCTCAAGCGCCCCTGCATCGTGGCGCTCTACCTGGACAGCCAGTACGTGCGCCAGGGCATCACCGAATGGGTGCGCGGCTGGAAGGCCAAGGGCTGGCGCACGTCCACCGGCTCGCCGGTCAAGAACGTCGAGCTGTGGCAACGGCTGGACGCCCTGGTGCAGGGCAGCGGTCACAAGATCGCGTGGCACTGGGTGCGCGGGCACTCGGGCGATCCGGGCAACGAGCGCGCGGACATGCTCGCCAACAAGGGCGTGCAGCGGGCGCTGGGGCGGCTGTGATCTGCCGGTGGGCCTGAGCCGGCCGGCTCAGACCACGCCGTCGAACATCATCACGTCGACTTCGCCGCCGGCCGCGACGCTGTCCTGGTCGTGGTGCAGCACCACCAGCCCGTTGGCCAGGACCATCGAGCTGAGCACGCCCGAGCCCTGGTTGCCGGCGATGCGCACCTGCGGCAGCTCGCCCGGGCATGGCTGGACGAAGCCGCGCTGGTACTCGGTGCGGCCGGGCTTCTTGCGGATGGCGGTGGCGCTGCGGGCGCGCAGGAGCGGCGGCGGCGCGACGCCGGCCGCGTTGCAGCCCATCATGCGCAGCAGGGCAGGGCGCACGAAGGCGAGGAACGTGACCATCACCGCAACCGGGTTGCCGGGCAGGCCGAACAGGACGGCCGGCGGGCGCTCGGCGCCGCTGGCGGGGATCAGGCCGACCGCCATCGGCCGGCCCGGGCGCATGGCCACGCGCCAGAACGCCATGTCGCCGAGCTGCTGCATGACGGCGCGGGTGTGGTCGGCTTCGCCGACGCTGACGCCGCCGCTGGTGATGATCGCGTCGGCCGTGTCGGCAGCCTGGCGCAGGGTGGCCGCGAGCGCCGCCGGGTCGTCGCGCACCAGGCCCAGGTCGATCACCTCGCAGCCGAGGCGGCGCAGCAGGCCGGAGACGGTATAGCGGTTGCTGTCGAACACCGCGCCCTCGCGCGCAGCCTCGCCCAGGCTCAGGATCTCGTCGCCGGTGGAGAAGTAGGCGACCCGCAGGCGCCGAAGCACCGGCAGCCGGGCCGCGCCCAGGCTGCCCGCAAGGCCCAGGCCGGCGGGGCCGATGCGGTCGCCCGCGCGCAGCGCCGGCTCGCCGCGCTGCAGGTCCTCGCCGGCCAGGCGGCGGTTGTCGCCGCGGCGCAGGGCGCTGGCCGGAAAGCGGACGATGTCGTCTTCGGCATGGCAGAACTCCTGCGGCACGACGGTGTCCAGGCTGGCGGGCATCACCGCGCCGGTCATGATCCTGACGGATTCGCCCGGGCCGATCGCGCCGCGCCAGGCTGCGCCGGCGAAGGCCGTGCCGACCACCTTCAAGGCGATCTCCTGCGATGCCGCCGGGGCATCGAGCACGGCGCCGTCGAAGGCGAAGCCGTCCATGGCCGAGTTGTCGTGCGGCGGCACCGAGAAAGGCGACACCAGGTCCTCGGCGAGCACGCGGTCCAGCGCGTCGGCCAAGGCGACTTCTTCGCGCTGCGTGACGACCGCCTGCGCGACCAGCCGCGCCAGGAAGTCCTGCACGCCGTCCACGCCGAGTGCCTTGGGGTCGTAGCCGGCCAGCTGGGCGGCGATCTCTTCGATGCGGGTCATGGGGAAACGGTGCGTCGGGTCAGGCCGGCCGGCGCTGCTCGAGGGCGTGCAGTTCGGCCAGCGTGTTGGCGTTGTAGAAGGCGTGCGGCGAGTCGCCCTCGCGGTCGAACGGGACCAGCACCGTCTTGTGCTGCGCCGTCCAGGCGTCGATCTTGCGCCCGCCGGCCTGCGTGAACCGCACCAGGCTTTCCAGGAGGTCGGCGCGCAGCAGGCTGAACACCGGTTGTGCCCGCAGTTGCACGCTGCCGTCGGCTTGCGGCTCGGGGCCGCTGGCCATGGCGATGTCGGCATCGGCCTGCGCCAGGGCGCCGGCCAGGCGCTCGGCCAGGTCCGGCGGGAACAGGGGCGTGTCGCACGGCACCGTCAGCAGGTACGGCGTCTCGCAGTGTTCCAGCCCGACCAGGAAGCCGGCCAGCGGCCCGGCGTAGTCGGCCAGGCCGTCGGGCCAGACGGGGGCCCCGAACGATTCGTAGGCGGCGAGGTTGCGATTGGCGTTGACCAGCAGGCTGCCGACCTGCGGCCCCAGCCGCAGCAGGGCATGCAGCGCCAGCGGCGTGCCGTGGAAGGGCTTGAGTCCCTTGTCGATGCCGCCCATGCGCGAACCGCGGCCGCCGGCCAGCACCAGGCCGGTGATGTCGGCGGGCGAGACGGAAGGTTTCAGCGGCGCGCTCATCCGCCGATGTAGCTCATCTCGACGCGGCGCGCACCGGACGCCGGCGCCGCATCGGACGCGCGCAGGCCGCGCAGCTCGGAATAGCGGTCGCCCCGGCCCTGCCAGATGCCGGCGATGGCGGCGGCGATCTGCGCGTCGCTGGCCTGCTTCTCGCGCAGCAGGGGCTTGAGGTCGTGCCCCTGGCTGGCGAACAGGCAAAGGTACAGGCGCCCCTCGGTCGACAGGCGCGCGCGGCTGCAATCGCCGCAGAAGGCCTGGGTGACGCTGCTGATGACGCCCACTTCGCCGAGGGCGGGGTCGTACCGGCCGTCGGCGCCGGCATAGCCCCAGCGCTGGGCCGTCTCGCCGGGCGCGGTGGCCTCGAGCGGCACCAGCGGGAACTCGGCGCCGAGGCGCCGCACGAGCTCGGCCGACGGCAGCACCTCGTCCATGCGCCAGCCGTTGGTCGCGCCCACGTCCATGTACTCGATGAAGCGCAGCACCACGCCGCTGCCGCGGAAGTGCCGCGCCATCGGCAGGATCTGGTCTTCGTTGGTGCCGCGCTTGACGACCATGTTGACCTTGATCGGACCGAGCCCGGCCTCGCGCGCGGCTTCCAGCCCCCGCAGCACGTCGGCCACCGGGAAATCGACGTCGTTCATGCGGCGGAACACGGCATCGTCCAGGCCGTCCAGGCTCACGGTGACGCGCCGCAGGCCGGCGTCGCGAAGGGCGCGCGCCTTGCGCGCCAGCAGCGAGCCGTTGGTGGTCAGCGTGAGGTCGAGCGGCTCGCCGCCGGGCGTGCGCAGCGCGGCCAGTTGCTCGACCAGCAGTTCCACGTTCTTGCGCAGCAGCGGCTCGCCGCCGGTCAGGCGGATCTTGGTCACGCCCTGCGCGACGAACAGGCGCGCCAGCCGCGTGATCTCTTCGAAGCTCAGCAGTGCGGCGTGCGGCAGGTAAGGGTAGTCCTTGTCGAAGACTTCCTTGGGCATACAGTAGCTGCACCGGAAGTTGCAGCGGTCCGTCACGCTGATGCGCAGGTCCGTCAGCGGACGGGCCAGGCGGTCGAGCAGGGCGCCGCCCGCCGGCGCTGCGGCCAGGTCTTCGAGCCGCAGCGGGCGGCCCACGGCGCTCAAGGGAATACGCGTTTCGGACATCGGGTGGAGCAATTTAACCGACGGCGGCCCTCGGCGGCGATGACCGGGGTCAACAGGACTTCTTCGAGGCGGGCTATCGGTGCCATTGGCACCATCTAAGCCCTAAGTGAATAAGAATCACTATCATTGACACATGACCGCCGCCATCGCTTCCCTCCGCTCCGTCGCTCCGCCTCCGGCCGCCCGCAGACTGGTCGGCTTCGCCATTTTCGCGGGGGGTGCACTGCTGTTGACCGCCCAATTCTGGAAGGCGCTGGCGTGACGCGGCAGGCACAGCCCGTGTCCCGCTCGCCACGCCGGCCGCGCGAATGGCTCGGCCTGCTGATCGTCAGCGTCGGCGCGGTGGTGTTGCTGGCCCAGTTCTGGGACCTCGTCGGGGAGCGCCCGGGCGTGCGCAGCGCGTTGGTGGGCGGAAGCGTCGCGGCGCTCGCGACGGCGCTCGGCACCGTGCCTGTCATGTTCTCGCAGCGCCTGTCGGACCGGGTGCAGGACATGCTCTTCGGCTTCGGCGCCGGCGTCATGCTCGCCGCCTGCGCCTTCTCGCTGATCATCCCGGGCCTGGAAGCGGCGCGCGAACGCAGCGACAACGCATGGGTCGCCGGCGGCGTGGTTGGCGCCGCCATCCTGCTTGGCGCCGCCGCGCTGATGGCGATGGACAAGGTGCTCCCGCACGAGCATTTCATCAAGGGACGCGAAGGCGTGGACAGCCAGATGGCGCGCAAGATCCGCCGTACCTGGCTGTTCGTGTTCGCCATCGCGCTGCACAACCTGCCCGAGGGCCTGGCCATCGGTGTGGGCTATGCGGCCAACGATGGCGTACGCGCCAACGCGCTGGCCACCGGCATCGCCATCCAGGACGTGCCCGAAGGCCTGGTGGTGGCGGTGGCCCTGTTGGCGGCGGGCTATCGGCGGAGGTTCGCCGTGGGGCTGGGCATGGCCTCGGGACTGGTCGAGCCGCTGGGTGCGGTGATCGGGGCGGCCGTGGTCGGCTATTCCGCCGCGTTGCTGCCCTGGGGGCTGGGCTGCGCGGCCGGCGCCATGCTGTTCGTGATCAGCCACGAGATCATTCCGGAATCGCACCGCAAGGGCCACGAGGCCTTTGCCACCAGCGGCCTGATGGTGGGCTTCGTGCTGATGATGATGCTCGACACGGCGCTGGCCTGAGCCGCGCGCCCGCGCCGCCCCGGCGCGCGGGGCGGGCGATGGCGCTCAGCCGTGCTTGACGGCCACGGTCTTGAGCGTCGTGAAGCCGTACAGCGCCTCGAAGCCCTTTTCGCGGCCGTAGCCGGACGATTTGACGCCACCGAAGGGCAGCTCGACGCCGCCGCCGGCGCCGTAGTTGTTGATGAACACCTGGCCGCTCCTGACGCGCTTGGCCATGCGGAACTGGCGCGCGCCGTTCTCGGTCCAGACACCGGCCACCAGGCCGAAGTGCGTCGCATTGGCCAGGTGAACGGCCTCGTCCTCGTCGGCGAAGGTCATCGCGGCCAGCACCGGGCCGAACACCTCTTCCTGCGCCAGCCGGTGCGTCACGGGAACGTCGCGCAGCAGCGTGGGCGCCTGGTAGAAGCCGGTGTCCGGCGCCTGTTCGACGATGGTGCCCTGCGCCACCATCGGGATGCCGGCCACCTGCGCGTCGCTCAGGAAGTCCCACACGCGCTGCTGCTGCGACTGGCGGATCAGCGGCCCCACGTCCAGGTCCATCGCCGCCGGCCCGACGCGCAGTGCCGAGAAGGCGCGGCCCAGGCGATCGAGCAGCGGCTCGTAGATGCTGCGCTCGATCAGCACGCGCGAGCCGGCAGAGCAGGTCTGCCCGGCGTTCTGCACGATCGCGTTGATGATGGTCGGCACGGCCTGGTCGAGGTCGGCGTCGGCGAAGACGATCTGCGGGCTCTTGCCGCCCAGCTCCAGCGTGACCGGGCAGTGCCGCTCGGCGGCCACCTGCTGGATCAGCGTGCCGACCTTCGGGCTGCCGGTGAAGCTGATGTGGTCGATGCCGGGATGGCGTGCCAGCGCGTCGCCCACCTCGTGGCCGTAGCCCGTCACGATGTTGAGAGCGCCAGCCGGAAAGCCGACTTCGGCCGCCAATTGGGCCACGCGGATCAGCGACAGGCAGGCGTCCTCGGCCGGCTTGACCACGCACACGTTGCCCGCAGCCAGTGCGCCCCCCACGCTGCGCCCGAAGATCTGCATCGGGTAGTTCCACGGGATGATGTGGCCGGTGACGCCGTGCGGCTCGCGCCAGGTGAAGACGCTGTAGCCGTCCTGGTAGGGAATGGTCTCGCCATGCAGCTTGTCGCAGGCGCCGGCGTAGAACTCGAAGTAGCGCACCAGCGCCAGCGCGTCGGCGCGCGCCTGCTTCACGGGCTTGCCGCAGTCGCGCTGCTCCAGCAGCGCCAGTTCGTCGGTGTGCTCGGCGATCTTCTGCGCCAGCTTCATCAGCAGCCGGCTGCGCTCGGCGGCGCTGACCTTGTGCCAGACCGACTCGAAGCATTGGCGCGCGGCCTGCACCGCGGCGTCGATGTCCTGCGCATTGCTGCGCTGCAGTTCGTCGAAGGGCTGGCCGTCGGACGGATCGAGCACCGCCAGGGTGCGGCCGGAGGAGGAGGCAACGCGGTCGTTGCCGATGAAATTGAGTTGCATGGGCGTATTCTGCCCCCGGGGGGCGGCGCGCCACGCGCGCGCCCGCGCCCGCGGGTGGCCGCTATTCGATACGCACGCCCGAGTCCTTGACGATCTTCTGCCACTTGGGCAATTCGCTGGCGACCAGCGCTGCGAACTGCTGCGGCGTCATGGCCTGGTATTCGGCGCCCTGGGCCTGGATCGCGGCCTGCACGTCGGGCTTGGCCAGCAGCTTGTTGACCTCGGCATTGAGCTTGTTGACCACGTCCGCCGGAGTGCCGGCCGGCGCGAACAGGCCGTACCAGGTGCTGACGTCGAAGTCCTTGCCGAAACCCAGCTCGGCCACCGTGGGCGTGTCTGGCAGGGACGAGCTGCGGCGGGCCGAGGTCACGGCCAGCGGGCGCAGCTTGCCCGACTTGATCTGGCCGATGGCCGAGGGCACCGAGGACACCATCAGGTCCACGTTTCCGGCCAGGACGTCCATCATGGCCGGGTTGCTGCCTTTGTACGGCACGTGCCGGATCTGCACCTTGGCCGCGCTCTTGAACAACTCGCCGGCCAGGTGGATGGTGGTGCCGTTGCCGGGCGAGCCATAGGTGATGGAATCAGGCGACTGGCGCGCCGCGGCGGCCACGTCCTGCAGCGTCTTGAAACGCGACTCGGCGCGGGTGACGATCACCACCGGCGTGTAGGCCACGTGGGCGACGGCGGCAAAGTCCTTCGACGGGTCGTAGTTCACCTGCGGATAGATCCACGGTGCCACGATCATGTTGTCCTTCTGGCCCATGACGATGTCGTAGCCGGTGGGCTTGGCGCGCGCCGCCTCGGCCAGGCCGATGGTGCCGCCGGCCCCGCCGCGGTTGTCGGGCACCACGTTCCAGCCGGTCGCGGTGGCCAGTTCGTTGGCCACGAGGCGCGACAGGATGTCCGTGCCGCCACCGGGCGGGAAGGGCACGATCATGCGGATCGGCTTGGCCGGCCAGGCGGACTCGGCCCGGGCCAGGCCGGCGGCGCTGCCCAAGGCAAGGGTGGACCCGGCGGCAGCCAGGGTGCGCAACACGGCGCGGCGGTTCAGGGTGGGGGAATTTGACATTGCAGCGGTCTCTCTTGTCTCTTGGCATGCGGCGGCACACTGGCCCCGTCTTGGCGAAGCCGAAAGTGTGCGGCAGCGCAAGGGGGCCGGACCTGCCGGATCGAGAGCAGGGTATTGCCTAACGGCGAAGGCGGTGGGCGCGGCGGCGCCGCCGGCGCGTCAATCCGCCGATACCGGCATGCCCAGCAGCATCTGGGCAAGGCCCTTGCCCATCGGGTCTGGCCGCAGGGAACTGGGCGCGCCGCCGTCCAGTGACTGCGTGAGCAGGAAGTTCAGCGCCCCCAGCCCGGGTACTTCATACCGGTACACCTCGCCGTGCACCAGGTGGCCGAGGTATGCGCGCACCTTCTGCGGCGTCAGCTCCCGGCGCAGCAGCGGCAGGTCTTCCGGACGGCGGGCGATGACCGCGATGTTGGACGTGTCGCCCTTGTCGCCGGAACGGCCGTGCGCCAGCTCGATCAACGGCACCCGCCGGTCGGAACGCGGCGCCGGCGCGCAATCGCCGGCCGCCGCCGGCCCGGGCCTGGGCGGCGCCATCTCGACGTCGGCCAGCGGCACCATGTGCTGGCGGCCCTCCATCAGCACCCGCGGCGCGGGCAGCAGGCGCTTGTCGACCAGGCAGGTGAACAGGCGGTAGAGCGGTTCGACGGCTGCACGACTGTCGAGCGCCAACGCGCTGCCGCTGGTGGTGCCCGGCGCGAACGACACGCCGGCAGCACGCGCCTCGCGCGAGAGCAGCGCCAGCGGCGCCGGGCGCGCATGGGTGGCGCCGATGCGCAGCAGCGCTTCGCGCAGCCCGGCGTCCGGGCGGGCATGCGGCCCGTAGGCGTCCTCGGCGCCGAGCACCGACACGGCCGTCCTGTCGAAATCGTCTTCGCCCGACGCGGCCACCAGTTCGCGCACGCGGGCCAGCAGCGCGTCGCCGGTGCGGCGCGCCTTGCGCACCGCGTCCGCGCCGAACACGGACAGCTGCACGCTGCAGCGGTAGCCCTGCTGGAACGTGGCACAGACCTTGTAGGTGGGCGGCGGCGGCAGGCCGCGCGCGCCTTCCACCCGCACGCGCTGCGCGCCGTCCTGGGTCAGCCGCACGGCGCTGAAGTCGCACACCACGTCGGGCAGGACGTAGCATGCGGGATCGCCGACCTCGTAGAGCACCTGCTCGCTCACGGTTGCCGGCGTCAACAGGCCGCCGGTGCCCGGTGCCTTGCAGACGACGAACGTGCCGTCGGCCCCCGCCTCGACGTACGGGTAGCCGATGTGCGCCCAGTCCGGCACGTCCTCCCAGTCGGTGTAGAGGCCGCCGGTGGCCTGGGCGCCGCATTCCAGCAGGTGGCCGGCCAGCGCGCCGGCGGCCAGCCTGTCGAAATCGGACGCCGGCCATTCGAACTCGTGCATCAGGATGCCCAGTGTGGTGGCACTGTCGACGATGCGGCCGGTGACCACGATGTCCGCGCCCAGCGCAAGCGCGCGGGCAATGGGCAGCGCGCCGAGGTAGGCGTTCGCGTTGGTGATGCCCTCGGGCATTGGGGCGCCGGTGTAGAAATCGCGCACGTCGCTTGCCGCCAGGCCGGGAAGCAGGCCGAGGCAGTCGTCGCCCTCGACCCATGCCACCCGCACCGGGCAGCCGAGTTCGCGCGACAGCGCCTCGATGGCGGCCGCGCAGCCGGCCGGGTTGAGGCCGCCGGCGTTGGCCACGAGCCGGATGCCGCGCTGCCTGCAGGCCGGCAGCAGTTCCCGCAGCGTCACCGACACGAAGTCCGCGGCGAACCCGGCTTGCGGGTCGGCGCGGTGCGCATGCGCGAAGCTCGACAGCGTCATCTCCGCCAGATAGTCGAACACCAGGTAGTGCATGCCCTCGACCGCGGCGAGCTGGCGCGGGCCGAGGATGCTGTCGCCCAGGAAGCCGCAGGCGCCGCCGATGCGAATGATCTTGTCCATGGGTCAGTCCAGCGAGATGTTGAGCTCGCGGATCAGCTTGCCGTTGGTCTTCTCCTCTTGCGCAAGGAAGGCGGCGAACTCCGCCGGCCCGCTGCCCACCGCCTCGGTGCTGATGTCGGCCAGCCTGGCCTGCAGCTGCGGATCGCGCAGCACCTGGGCCAGTTCGGACGACAGCCGCGCAATCACCGCCTGCGGCGTGCCGGCCGGCGCCAGCACGCCGGCCCATGCGTAGGCCACCAGCTCGGGGTGGCCCAGCTCGTTCATGCTCGGCACCTCGGGCAGCAGCGGCGAGCGCTCCTTGCCCGTGACCGCCAGCGCCTTGAGGCGGCCCTGGCGGATCTGCGGGCCCATGGCAGAGATGGCGTCGAACATGAAGCCGACGCGGCCGCTGAACAGGTCGGAGGTGGCTGCCGCCGTGCCCTTGTACGGGACATGCATCACTGCGCGCATGCCGGTGTTGCGCGCCAGCGCTTCGCCCAGCAGGTGCGCCGCCGAGCCGGCGCCGCTGCTGGCGAACGACATCGGGCTGGCCGGATCCTGGCTGGCCTTGACCAGCGCCGGCAGCGAATCGATCCCGGGCCGCGCGGACACCAGCACCAGCGAAGTGCGCGTGAGCTGGCTCACCGGCACCAGGTCGGCCTGCCGGTACGGCAGGCTGCGGTAGAGCGAGTTGTTGTTGACGTAGGCGCCGATGACGACGCCCAGCGTGTAGCCGTCCGGTGCCGCCTTGGCGACCAGGTCGGTGCCCAGGATGCTGTTGGCGCCGGGCTTGTTGTCGATGACCACCGGCTGGCCCAGACGTTCGGACAAGCCCTTCATGACGTCGCGCGCAATGATGTCGGTGTTGCCGCCGGCCGGGTACGGCACCACCACGCGGATGGGGTGGGCCGGATAGCCGGCCTGCGCCAGTGCCGACGTGGTCGCTGCGGCGAAGGCAAGGCCGAGGGCCAGAGGCGCCAGCAGCCGCCGGCAGCGTGCGATGTTGGATGTCATGTCGATGTCTCCTGCGGTCCATGCGGGCCGCATGGTTCATGCCGTCGAGGTGCGGCACTGCGGTTGATTATGGGAATCGCCCGCAGCTGGAGCTATAGCCGCCGCGGGCTTTTGCGATAACTTCGGGGAATCGTCCACTCACCCGATTCCCATGCAGATCAAGGATCTCCAGTGGTTCGTCTGCGCCGTCGAGCGGTCCAGCCTGCATGCGGCGGCCGAGGCGATGGGCGTGACGCAGCCGGCGCTGACCAAGTCGGTGCGGCGGCTGGAAGCCGAACTCGGCGTGCGCCTGCTCGAGCGTACGGCACGCGGCGTGGCGCCCACCGCCATCGGCCAGGCACTGTTCCAGCGGGCTCGCGGCCTCGGCCAGTGGCTGCACGACACGCGCGTGCTGATGCAGGACCTGAAGATCGGCCAGGCCGGTGAATTGCGCGTGGGCGTGGTGCCGGCGCTGGTCGATTCGGTGATGACGCCGGTGCTTGCCGCCTTCCTGGAAGACGGCGCCGGCGTGCGGTTCCAGACCAGCGTCCAGCTCAGCGGTGTGCTGCTGCAGCAGCTGGAGGCGGGCTCCCTCGACCTGGCCATCGCCGCCATCGATCCGGACAAGCCATCGCCGGCGCTCAACTGCCAGCGGCTGGGTACGCAGCATTCGTACATCGTCGCGCGCAAGGAACATCCGCTGCACCGGCGCCGCTTCAGCCTGCAGGACCTGGCGCAGCAGCCCTGGGTGCTGCCGCCGGTCAACGTCACGCTGCGCACCTGGGTCGACGCGCTGTTCGCCAGCGCCGGCGTGCCGGCGGCGCCCGCCTTCGTCTACACGGACGCCACGCCCGCGGTGTTCGCCAAGCTGGTGCGCCGCACCTCGCTGCTGACCGTCATGACCGACGACTCGTTGTCCGGTGCCGGCGGCGTCGGCTTGGCCGCGCTCGGCGAACCGGCCCCGGCGTGGGCGTTGCAGATGGGCCTGTTCTGGCGGCGCAGTGCGTACTTCTCGGCGCCCATGGAGCAGTTTCGCGAGCGGGCGGTCCAGGCCTTCGATGCCCGCGCCGCACGCGTCGGCCGGGAGGCCCAGGCGCGGCCGGCGCGGCGCTAGTCAGGGCATGAAAGAGGTCTCGCCGGGACGTCCGTCCAGGTGCAGCGTGGCGCTGGCGGCCGGCGATTGCGCCAGCAGCCGCCCGGCGCGCCAGACCTTCAGCCGCGCCGCGCGCAGGCGGATCGCCTCCACCGGGTCGCGCGCCTGCAGCAGCACGAAGCTCGCGTCGCAGCCGGCTTCCAGCCCGTAGCCGGCCAGGCCGAACACGCGCGCCGCGTTGACCGTCACCGCGTCGAAGCACTGGCGAATGCCGGCCTGGCTGGTCATCTGCGCCACGTGCAGCCCCATGTGGGCCACTTCCAGCATGTCCCCCGAACCCATGCCGTACCACGGGTCCATCACGCAGTCGTGGCCGAACGCGACGTTCACGCCGGCGGCCATGAGCTCTGGCACACGCGTCATGCCGCGCCGCTTCGGGTAGGTGTCGTGGCGGCCCTGCAGGGTGATGTTGATGAGGGGGTTGGCGATGACGCTGACGCCGCTCTCGGCGATCAGGGGCAGCAGCTTCGAGACGTAGTAGTTGTCCATGCTGTGCATGGAGGTGCAGTGCGAGCCGGTCACGCGGCCGTGCAGGCCCAGCCGCTGCGATTCGAAGGCCAGCGTCTCGATGTGGCGCGATTGCGGGTCGTCCGATTCGTCGCAGTGCATGTCGACCGGCAGGCCGCGTTCGGCCGCCAGTTCGCACAGCAGCTTCACGCTGGCCGCGCCGTCGGCCATGGTGCGCTCGAAGTGCGGAATGCCGCCGACCACGTCGACGCCCTTGTCGAGGGCGCGCCTGAGGTTGTCCACGCCGCCGGGCGTGCGCAGCACGCCGTCCTGCGGAAAGGCGACCAGCTGCAGCGTGAGGTAGGGCGCCACGCGGCGCTTGACCTCCAGCAGGGCGTCCACCGCGAGCAGGCTGGGGTCGCTGGTGTCGACATGGGTGCGGATGGCCAGCAGGCCCCGGGCCACCGCCCAGTCGCAGTAGGCCAGGGCGCGGTCGATGAGGGCCTCGGCGGTCAGCAGGGGCTTGAGCTCGCCCCACAGCGCGATGCCTTCGAGCAGGGTGCCGCTTTCGTTGACGCGCGGCAGGCCGTAGCTGAGCGTTGCGTCCATGTGGAAGTGCGGGTCGACGAAGTGCGGCGCGAGCAGCAGGCCGCCGGCGTCGACGGTCTGGGCGGCCGGCGCCTGCAGCCCGGGCGAAACCTCGGCGATGCGGCCGTCCTGCACGGCGACGGACATGCCGGTGCGCCCATCGGGCAGGGTGGCGTTGTGGATCAACAGGTCGAGCATGGGGCAATCCGGGTGTGCGGGTCTATTGGGGGCGAATGGCATGAGCAAGCGCCGTTCCAGTTTAGGCCGTGGCGGCCCGGCGCGGCTGGCTTGTCACGGAAATGAAACCTGTGGACGGCACCATCGCGGCGCTTTTCCGATTGTTGCCCGATTCAACCAATTCAAATGAAACTGCGCTTCGTTCTCCCGGCCCTCGCACTCGGCTTGGCCAGCCCCGCCTTCGCGCTGAACATCGTGCTGTCGAACGACGACGGCCTGACCAGCAACCTCAAGGCACTCTACGACGCACTCAAGTCGGCCGGCCACGACGTGGTGGTGTCGGTGCCCTGCACCGGCCAGAGCGGCCGCGGCGCCGGCATCGTGATGTACAGCGTCGACCGGATCGTCGCCACCAACGATGCCCAGATCACCGACGAAGGCGGCTGCCACAACGGCGCGGCGCCCGTCGGCGCACCGGCGGTGGGTGCCTTCACCAAGGCCGGCTACAACAACGGCGACTTCTACTACGTGCACGGCACGCCGGTCATGGCCACCATGTACGGCCTGGACGTCGCGGCGCAGGCACGCTGGGGCAAGGCGCCGGACCTCCTGCTCTCCGGGCCCAACGAAGGGCAGAACCTGGGCAGCATCATCAATTCGTCGGGCACCGTGGGCAACGTCCAGTTCGCCGGTTCGCGCGGCCTGCCCGCGATCGCGCTGAGCGCCGATGCCGACACGACCGACAATGCGAGCCTGGCCAACCCGAAATCGGCCATCGTCGGCCAATTGACCGTGCGTCTGCTGCAGGCCCTGCAGGCCAAGGCGGGCAGCGGCCCGCTGCTGCCGCAAGGCGTGGCGCTGAACGTGAACTTCCCGAAGGCCATCGCGGCCGATACGCCGTTCGCGTTCTCGCGCATCGGCACCTTCAATGCCTACAACCTGGCGTTCAGGAACGCGGTGCCCTATGGCCTGGGCGGCCTGGCAGGCAGCGGCCAGCCGACCGCCGCGCAGGCCGAGGACGAATCGGTCGTCTATCGCACGAAGGTGGCGGTGTCGGCGATGCAGATCGGCTTCGAGCATCGCCCGGCCGGCCAGGAATGGCTGCGCCTGCGCCTGCGTGACGTCTTCGCGCAGTGAGGACGCGAGCATGAAACGCCAGATTCTCCAAGCGGTAGCCTGGGCTGCCGTGACGATGCTTGCCGCCTGCGGCGGCGGCAGCAATGACAACGCCAGTGGTGGCGGCGCCGCAGCGCCGACGGAGTCGGTCAAGCCGGTGGTGCGCACCGACGACCTGGACACCGGCGCCTACGAGGTCAGCACCGGCGACGCCGCGCAACCGGTGCTCGGCCGCTACTACGCCGGCGCCGACGGCAAGCGCCTGCTGGCGCTGGAAGACCGCGACGAGAGCATCGACCTGATGCTGCGCCGCGCCGACGCCTCGGCCGCCTGGGTGGCCGTGCCCGCGCCCGGCGCCGACCTGGACGTGCCATTGCTGCGCCACCAGGCGCGCCAAGTGTCGGCGCCCGAGGCAAGCGCACTGGCGGGCCGATACGTGGTTCGCCTGCCCGACGGCTCGGCGGCCGACTTCAGCATCGGTGCGGACGGGCGCATCGCCTCCGGCGGCCTGTCGGGCTGCCAGCTCTCGGGCCAGCTCGCCGCCAGCACCCTGCCGGGTGCCCTGGCCCTGTCGCTGGACTGCCGCGGCTGCGCGGCGCTGCCGGCGAGTGCCACCGGCGTGCTGGTGGTCGACCCGCTCGACGCACCGGCCAGCCTGCGCCTGCTGGCCGACGATGGCGGGCGGGTGGTCGACCTGCGCGGCCACGCCGAGCCCGGCGCCTGAAGGCGGCCCGGCCGGCACATCCACCTGGGGCCGGCTTCAGCGTTCGCCCTTGCGGTAGGGCTTCATCAGCGCTTGCGGGTAGCTCGCCCTGCGGGCCACCAGCACCAGCGCCAGGATCGACAGCAGGTAGGGCAGCATCAGGTACACCTGGTACGGCAGCACCGCGTCGCCGGCCTGCTGCAGGCGCAGTTGCAGCGCGTCGAAGAACGCGAACAGCAGCGCGCCCAGCAGCGCCTTGCCCGGCCGCCACGAAGCGAACACCACGAGCGCTACGCAGATCCAGCCGCGGCCGTTGATCATGTTGAGGAAGAAGGCGTTGAACGCCGACAGCGTGAGGAAGGCGCCTGCCACGCCCATCAGCGCCGAGCCGGCGACGATGGCGGCGGTGCGGGTGGCCGCCACCGACACGCCCTGGCCCTCGGCGGCCTGCGGGTTCTCGCCCACCATGCGCAGCGCCAGGCCGGCCGGCGTGCGGTAGAGCAGGTAGGCGACCAGCGGCACCAGCAGCAGCGCCGCCAGGGTCAGCGACGTCTGCTGCGAAAGCACCGGCAGCGGCAGCCAATCCATCGGCGCGAACGGCGTGATGGTCGGCGGCGTGTTGACCTTGGGAAAGCTCACGCGGTAGCCGTAGTAGCTCAGCGCCGTCGCCAGCATGGTGATGCCCAGCCCCGACACGTGCTGCGACAGCGCCAGCCCCACCGTCAGCGCCGCATGCAGCAGGCCGAACACCGCGCCGGTGAGCGCAGCCACCGCCACGCCGCCCCACAGCGGCAACCCCAGGTAGACCGCCAGCCAGCCGGTGAAGGCGCCGGCGACCATGATGCCCTCGATGCCCAGGTTGAGCACGCCGGCTCGCTCGCACAGCAGCACGCCCAGCGTGCCCAGGACGAGCGGCGTGGCGATGCGCAGCACCGCCACCCAGAAGGCGCCGTTGGCGAGGATGTCCGCCAGCGTGCTCATCGGCGCCGCACCCTGAACTGCGTCAGCAGCGTGGCCACCAGCACGGCGATCAGCGACGCGGCCACGATCACGTCGGCGATGTACGTGGGCACGCCGATGGCGCGGCTCATGGTGTCGGCGCCGACCAGCACCCCGGCCACGAACACGCTCGCCGCCAGCACCCCGAGCGGATGCAGGCCGGCGAGCATGGCGATGACGATGCCGGTGTAGCCATAGCCCGGCGACATGTCGAGCGTGACGTAGCTGGTGCGGCCCGCCACCTCGATGGCTCCGGCCAGCCCGGCCAGCGAGCCGGACAGCAGCGCGACCGTCACCACCGTGCGCGTGACCGGCACGCCGGCGAAAGCGGCGGCCCGCGCATTGGCGCCGACGGCGCGGATGTCGAAGCCCAGCACCGTGTACTTGAACAGCGCCCACACCATCAGCGCCAGCGCCACGCCCCACAGCAGGCCGGTGTGCACGCGTGTCTGCGCGACCAGGCGGCCCAGCGCCAGGCTGTCCTGCAGCGAGACGCTCTGCGGCCAGCCCATGGCGGTCGGGTCCTTCATCGAGCCGTCGAGCAGCGCCGACACCCCCAGCAGCACGATGAAGTTGATCAGCAGCGTGGTGACCACTTCGTCCACGCCCAGCCGAAGCTTCATGAGGGCCGGGCCGAGCAGCAGCAGCGCCCCGGCCAGCGCGGCGGCCAGCATCATCGACGGGAACAGCAGCCATACCGGCCATTCCAGCCCCGTGCCGCCGTGCAGGCCGCCGACCGCCACCGCCGCCAGCGCCCCGCCGTACAGCTGCCCCTCGGCACCGATGTTGAAAAGGCGCGCCTTGAACGCCACCGCGACCGACAGGCCGGTCAGCATGAGCGGGATGGCACGGGTGAGCGTTTCGCTCCAGGCGAACACCGAGCCGAAGCCGCCTTGCAGCAGCAGCATGTAGGTGCGGCCGACCGGCGCGCCGGCCCACAGCACGAGCAGGGCGGCGACTGCCATCGTGAAGGCGACGGCGCCCACGGGCGCGAGCACCATCGCGCGGCGCGACACCGCCTGGCGGCGCTCCAGTCTCATGGCTCGATCCTCGGTGGCGTCGCCGGGCCGGTGTCGGTGCCGGCCATCGCCAGGCCAATGGCCTCGCGCGTCCATTCGGCGGCCGGCCGGGGCGTGCCGAGGTGCCCGCCGTGCATTACCGCCACGCGGTCGCCCAGGTCCAGCACCTCGTCCAGGTCGTCGGAGATCAGCAGCACCGCGGCACCGGCGTCGCGCGCATCGATCAGCTGTTGCTGCACGTAGGCCACCGCGCCGATGTCGAGCCCCCAGGTCGGCTGGTGCGCCACGATCAGGCGCGGTGCGTGCGTCGCGCCCTGTGCATCGGCGGGCGCGAGCAAAGACCGCCCGAGGATGAGCTTTTGCATGTTGCCGCCCGACAGCGACCGCGCCGGCGCGTCGAGGCCGGCGCCGCGCACGTCGAAGGCGTCCTGCACGCGCTGCGCCTGCGCGCGCGCCGCGGCCCGGCGGATCCAGCGCAGCCCCGGCAAGAGGCGGCGCGAGAAGGCGGGAGTGCGCAGGCGTTCGGCCACCACGTTCTCCCACACCGGCAGGTCGGCGACGACGCCGACCGCATGGCGGTCTTCCGGGATGCGGGCGACGCCCTCGGAGACCAGTCGCGCCGGCACCGGCGGAAACGGGCGTCCCATCAGCTGCACCCGCCCGCTGGCGGCGCGGCGCATGCCGCTGAGCAGTTCGGCCAGGGCCACCTGGCCGTTGCCCGAGACGCCGGCGATGGCAACGATCTCGCCCGCGTGCAGGCGCAGCGAAGCCGTCTCCAGCGCATCGCGGGACGTCCCCGCGCCCGCCTGCTGCGTGGAGACCTGGTGCAGCGCGCACACCACCGCACCGACACGCACGGCCGGCGCGCGCTGCGGCGCCTGCACCGCGTGGCCCACCATCCACAGCGCGAGTTGCGCCTGCGTGACCTGTGCCGTGGGCGCCTGCGCCACCAGGCGGCCATTGCGCAGCACCGCGACCCGGTGCGACACGCGCAGCACCTCCGGCAGCTTGTGGCTGATGAAGATGATGGACAGGCCGTCGCGCACCATCTGCGCCAGCGTGTCGAACAGTGCTTCGCTCTCCTGCGGCGTGAGCACCGCCGTCGGCTCGTCGAGGATCAGGATGCGGGCGCCGCGGTAGAGCGCCTTGAGAATTTCCACCCGCTGGCGCTCGCCGACCGACAAATCGCCGATGCGCGCTTCGGGCTGCACCGGCAGGCCGAAGCGCCGCGCCACGTCCAGCAGCCGCTGGCGCGCCTGTCGGCGCCGGGAGAAGGGCTGCCAGGCCGGCTCGGTACCGATCAGCACGTTGTCCAGCACGCTCAGGTTGTCGGCCAGCGTGAAGTGCTGGTGCACCATGCCGATGCCGGCGGCAAGGGCCGCCTTCGGATGACCCGGCGGCAGCGGGCGGCCGAACACCGTGATGCTGCCCGCGTCGGCCGTGTAGTGGCCGAACAGAATCGACATCAGGGTGGACTTGCCGGCCCCGTTCTCGCCGAGCAGGGCCAGCACTTCCCCGGCGCCGAGTTCGAGCGAGATGTCGTCGTTGGCCACCAGCGCGCCGAAGCGCTTGCTGATGCCGCGCAGCGACAGGACCGGACCTTGCGCGTGCAAGTGCGGCGCGCCCTACTTGAAGCTGGCCTTGGGCTGGCTGTCGTCCACCTTCACGGTGACCTTGCCGGCGCGGATCTCTTCCTCGCGCGCCTTGACCTTGGCCATCAGGTCCGCCGGCACCTTCTTCTCGAACGTGCCCAGCGGGGCCAGCTCGGAGCCCTTGTACTTCATCATGGAGTAGGGGCCGTAGTCCTCGGCGGTGAACTTGCCCGCCTTGACCAGCCCGATGGCACGGTCGACCGACGGCTCCATGTTCCACAGGGCGGAGGCGACCACCGTGTCGGGGTATTGGGCCTGGGTGTCGATCACGTTGCCGATGGCGAGCTTGCCGCGCTCCTTGGCCGCGTCCGACACGCCGAAGCGCTCGGCATACATGATGTCCGCGCCCTTGTCGATCATGGCGAAGGCCGCTTCCTTGGCCTTGGGAGGGTCGAACCAGCTGTTGATGAAGGTGACGCTGAACTCCACCTTCGGGTTGATCTCGCGCGCGCCGGCCATGAAGGCATTCATGAGCCGGTTGACCTCGGGAATGGGGAAGCCGCCCACCATGCCGATCTTGCCGGTCTTGGTCATGCCGCCGGCGATCATGCCGGTGAGGTAGGCGGGCTCCTGGATGTAGTTGTCGAACACCGAGAAGTTGGGCGCCTGCGGCTTGAGCGACGAACCCATCAGGAAGGCCGTCTTGGGGAAGTCCTTGGCGACCTGGCGCGCGGCCTTCTCGACACCGAACACCTCGCCCAGAATGAGCTGGTTGCCCGCCTGCGCATACTCGCGCATGACCCGCTCGTAGTCGGCGTTGGCGACGTTCTCGGTGGCCTTGTACTCGATCTCGCCGCGCGCCTCGGCCGCCTTCAGCGCCTTGTGGATGCGCCCCACCCATTGCTGCTCGAAAGGCACGGTATAGACCGCCGCCACCTTGAGCTTGGCCTGCGCCAGCGCAGTTGCGGGCAGGCCCGCAGCCAGCACCGCGGCCACCGCGGCCGAACCCGCGATCCAATCACGACGTCGTTGCTTCATCATCTCTTCTCCTCGTTCAAGAACAAACTCGACTCCAGCCAGCGCGCCCCATTCGCGAACACCGCGGAACCGGCTTCGCCGGGCCGCAGGTGTTGCCCCCTCGAAGGGGGTACTCGGCTACACGAAACGAGCCGATACGGGGGTGGGCTTCACTTCGTGCCGAAGATCCGGTCGCCCGCATCGCCCAGCCCGGGCAGGATGTAGCCGTGGTCGTTCAGCTCGCGGTCGATCGCGGCGGTATAGATCGGCACGTCCGGATGGGCGTTCTGCATGGTCTTCACGCCCTCGGGGCAGGTCAGCAGGCAGACGAACTTGATCGACTTCGGGCGCAGTTCCTTGAGGCGCTCGACCGCGGCCACGGCCGAGTTGCCCGTGGCCAGCATCGGGTCGACCACGACGATGTCGCGCTCGTTCATCTCGCCGGGCATCTTGAAGTAGTACTCCACAGCGGTCAGCGTCTTCGGGTCGCGGTAGAGGCCGATGTGCCCCACGCGGGCGCCGGGCACCACGCTGAGCATGCCGTCGAGAATGCCGTTGCCCGCGCGCAGGATCGACACGAACACCAGCTTCTTGCCGTCGATCACCTTCGCCTTCATGGTCTCGAGCGGCGTCTCGATCTCGATGTCCTGCATCGGCATGTCGCGCGTGACCTCGTAGGCCATGAGCATGCTCATCTCGTTGAGCAGCCGGCGGAAGCTGTTGGTGGAGGCATCCTTGCGTCGCATCAGCGTGAGCTTGTGCTGGACGAGCGGATGGTCGATGAGGTGAACGTTGCTCATGATTTGGGGCACGCCGGCGTGTCGTTTTGAAGTACGGGATCGAGAGTCTAGGGCCCTAGAAGACGGTGCCGTCGCTTTCGATCAGCAGCGGCGGTGCACCCTCACGCAAGCGCTGTGCCAGTACGCGGCCCGCGGCCCAGGTGCCGCCCTCGAGCACGCAGGCCAGCGGCATCTCGGTTTCGCTGCGGCCCAGCTGCTGGCGCACCCGCGGCGCCAGCTCGTCGAGCAGCGCGACCGTGAGCGCGCGCCACTCGACGATGAACTCGTCGCCCGCCTTCCATCTGCGCGTCAGGCAGTCCGGGTCCTTGGCGCGCAGAACGCCGGTGTCGAGGAACAGGCCGCCGTTGCGGTATTCGGGCAGGCCGGTGAGCGCGCCGATGTCGCGCACCTTCACGCCCGCCCATTCGAACGGCTCGATCAGCGAGTAGCTCAGCCACTGCGACAGCTTGTGGAAGGGCATCCAGCCGCGCGTGAGGCCCGGGCCCTCGACCGCGGAGTGGGGCCAGCAATCGCCCAGCGCCAGGGACCGGTCGCCGGGCAGGCCGTCGCCGCTGCCGCCGATCTTGTTGGCCGCCGGCCAGATGCCCGACAGCGCGTCCAGCAGCAGCGTGAGGATCTCGTGCGCGGTGATCTCCGCCGTGGGCGGCGTGGCCGGGCCGTAGGGGCCGACGAGCGCGTCGAACAGGCCGCCGGGGCGCCCGTCCTCGCCGAAGTATTCGGGTTGCTCCTGCATGGCCTCGCCCAGGCGGCGCAGCAGCGTGGCGCGGCCGGACAGGCCGACCATCGGGTTCACCTCGCTGACCTGCATGGCGGCCGCCAGCTGGTCCGTCACCAGGCCGCGCAGGCCGGCGGCATCCACCTGCAGCGGCCGCTTGGGGTTGGACGAGAAGTAGCCGCTGGTGAAGGCGTGGAAGCTGGCCACCGCCAGTCCCTCGGAACGCGACAGCCGCAGGCCGGTGGCCGGCTCCACGTAGTGCCAGTTGCCGCCTGCGCCGGCGTCGAGCAGTACGCTCACCATGGCCAGGTCGATCTGCGCGCGGGCGCGGTCGCGCGGCGTGATGGCCGGGCCGAGCAGCTTGTCCAGTTGCGCGCGCCGGTCGACGCTGCCGGCCTCGAAATGGCGCCAGCGGCTGTGATAGGGCACGCTGTTCCAGGGAAAGCGCTCGCGCATGGTCTCGGCGACCACGCGCGCGGCCTCGGCCATGGCCTGCTCGTCGCCGACATCGAACCAGCGCGACTGCCCGCTGCGCGCGCGCGCCAGCAGCGCCTGGGCCCGGCTGCGCACCGCCTGCGTGCTGCGCAGCAGCGCGACGGCGCCGGCGGGCGTGTCGGTGTCGGGTTCGAACTCGAGGCCCGGGTCGACGTGGCCCTGGTCGTCGGCGCCCTGTACCGCGCGGTTGTGCGTCGGGCGGTCCGGGTCCAGCCCGTAGTTGTCCTTGCTCATGGAGAAACCTCCGCGTCGTGCGCTGTGGTGCGGGCCATCCTGGCAGCGGCCGGGCGCCGGTTCATTCTCCCAGCTCCCGGCCCTTGGCCTTCTTCAGTTCGTCGGCGTCCGGCACCGCGCCGGCGGTGAAGTAGCCGGCCGCGACCTTGGCGTCCATCTCGACGCGGGCGTCGGCGGGAATCAGCTCGTCCGGAATGTTCACGCGGGTGCCGATCTCGATGCCCGAGCCGGTGATGGCGTCGTATTTCATGTTGCTCATCGACACCAGCCGGTGGATCTTGCGCACGCCCAGCCAGTGCAGCACGTCGGGCATGAGCTCCTGGAAGCGCATGTCCTGCACGCCGGCCACGCACTCGGTGCGGGCGAAGTACTGGTCGGCCGTGTCGCCGCCGACCTGGCGCTTGCGCGCGTTGTAGACCAGGAACTTGGTCACCTCGCCCAGGGCCCGGCCTTCCTTGCGCGAATAGGCGACCAGCCCCACGCCGCCGCGCTGCGCGCCCTGGATGGCTTCCTCGATGGCGTGCGTGAGATAGGGGCGGCAGGTGCAGATGTCGGAGCCGAAGACGTCCGAGCCGTTGCATTCGTCGTGCACCCGCGCGGTCAGCTCGACCTCGGGGTTGGCCAGGTCGCGCGGATTGCCGAAGATGTAGACGGTCTGCCCGCCGATGGGCGGCAGGAAGACTTCGAGGTCGGTACGGGTGACCAGTTCCGGGTACATGCCGCCGGTTTCCTCGAACAGCACGCGCCGCAGCTCGGCCTCGGTGGTGCCGAACCGCCGGGCAACGCCGGGCAGCCACCACACCGGTTCGATGGCCGCCTTGGTGACCATTGCCGCGCCGTTGGCGGTGAGGAAGCGGCCGTCGGCCTTGAGGCGGCCCTTGTGCAGCGCGTCGATCACCTCGGGCAGGATCACGTGGGCCTTGGTGATGGCGATGGTCGGGCGGATGTCGTAGCCCGCCGCCAGCTCGGTGGCGAAGACCGACGCGACATCGGCGCCCCAGGGATCGAGCGACACGATCCTGCCGGGTTCGAGCCATTGCGGATACGGGCCGATGACATCGGTCGGCGAGGTGTTGGTCAGGTCGGCCTTGTGCTGCGGGTTGAGCGCCTTGGCCGCCACCGCCAGCGCGCGGTACACGCTGTACGAGCCGCTGTGCGTGCCGATCACGTTGCGGTGCGCGCGCGTCGTGGTCGTGCCCACGACGGGCCCGCGCTCGGCCGGCGTGGCGGCGCCCCATGTCAAGGGCAGCGCGCCGAAGCCGCCGCTGTGCGACGTCAGCCGGATGTGGCGCGGACCGCCGGACGTGGAGGGGGGAGTGAGGGGGAGGCTGCCGGTGCCGGCCGGCGTTGCTTGTGGCGTGGAGGCGTTCGCAGGTGCGTCAATTGACATTGCAGGCTCTCAAAAACCGCAATGTACCGAGCACCCCTGCGCCTTGCAAGCCAGCGCGGCACGGCCGCGCAACACTTACGCCACAGGGCGTATGGGCAGCACGCGGCCGCCGACGCCGCGCACGCGCCTCACCGGATGCCGAGCGCGCGGTCCAGCGACAGCCTGCCGCCGCCACGCCCGACCAGGTACAGCATGAGGGTGGCCCACGACAGGTGCGTCGGCCAGGCATCCGGGTACACCAGGAACTGGATGACCGCCGTCATGCCCAGCAGCGCCAACCCCGACAGCCGCGTGGCCAGGCCCAGCACGAGCAGCAGCGGGAACAGGTGCTCGGCGTACGCCGCCAGGTGCGCAGCCAGTTCGGGCGCGATGAGCGGCAGGTTGTACTCGCTGCGGAACAGCTCGTAGGCCGAGTCGTTCAGCGTGAGGAAGCCGGTGACCTTGGTGCGGCCGGAATAGAAGAAGATGGCGGCGACGGACAGGCGTGCGCCGAGGGCCAGCAGGTCGTGCGGAACCACGCGCTCGAGCGTGGCGCACAGCTGGTTCCAGCGGCCGCGCAGGCCGGTCGCGGCGGGCATGGCTCCGGCTTGGGAATCGATCCCGGCGTGGGTGGCGGTCATGGTGTCTCCGGTGCGGGTTCGGCGGCCTCCTGCGAAGCCGCGGGGGTGTCGAGTCCGGCGAGCGCGCCGGCGTTCATCAGGCGGGTCAGCATCGCGCCGAGGTCGGCCTGCGGGTCGGTCGTGGCGGCCCGTTCGGTGGCGACCGCGAGCGTGCAACCCTGCGCGCAGGCATCGAGAAAGGCGCAGTCGGCGCGCTGCGCGGATTGCCATTGCACGGCAAGCTGCGCGCGGGTGAGCAGGGCGCCTTCGGGGCGCCAGTCGAAGTCGCCATCGTCGGCGTCATCGTCCGGCATGGCGCGGTTGCGCGACCAGATGGTGAAGATGGGCGCGTCGTCGAACCAGGCCCAGCGCGCGGCGGGATGCGGCGTCAGGCAGCAGGCGGCCAGGTGTTCGGGCGAGAGGCGGGCGAGTTGCGCGGGCCGCAGCACCGGCGCGTCGGCGGCGGCATGGCTTTCGGTCCAGAAGCGGTCGAGCCGCGCCACGTCGGGCAGGTAGGGCAGGTCGGCCGCCGGGGCGAACTCGCGCAGGAAGCCGATGAACGCCTGGCCGTAGTCGAGCATGCGCCCGTCGCGGGGTGGGTGTTGCCTTGCGTGGATGGCGGCGGCCGAGCGGAACCAGTCGCGGCCCACCAGGCGCACGATGCTCGGGTAGTTGGCTTCGAGCGTGTCGATGCCGGCCTTCAGCACGGTATTGCGGTAGACGGCAAGGGCCGCCTGCGCGTCCCAGGGCGAAGGGGCCTGCGGATCCTGCAGCGCCTCGGCAAAGGACTGTTGGAATGCGCCGAGGGCGGTTGCGGTGGTCATGCGGGCATCTCCTCGAGCGACGGCGTCTGCGCGAGCAGGTGGGCGGCGGTGTCGCGCTCGGCCAGCAGTTCGTCGAAGGCGGGGACGTTGCCGTCGCGCTCGATCAACGTCGGGCGCGGCCCGATGCGCTCGACCAGGCGCGCGTACAACGCCCACACCTGCGGCGCCACCGGCGCGTCGTGCGAATCGACGAGCAGCGCCTTGCCGAGTGACGGATCGTGCGAATGGCCGGCCAGGTGGATTTCCATGATGGCGTCGGCCGGTACGCGGTCGAGGTAGGCGCCGGCGTCGAAGCCCAGGTTGTTGGCGGATACATGGACGTTGTTGACGTCCATGAGCAGGCCGCAGCCGGTGCGGCGGACCAGGTCGCTCAGGAAGTCGACCTCGTCCCAGTCGTTGCCGTCGAGTCGCAGGTAGTGCGACGGGTTCTCGATGGCGATGCGGCGCCCCAGTACTTCCTGGGTATGCGCGATGCGCGCCGCGATATGTACGAGCGCCGCCGAGCTGCGCGGAAACGGCAGCAGGTCGGGGAAGTACTGTCCGTTCCAGGCGGACCAGGCCAGGTGCTCGGACACCAGCGCGGGCTCGATCCGGCGCGCCAGGTCCGCAAGCCGGCGCAGATGCGCCTGGTCGAGCGGGCACTGGCCGGCCAGCGACAGCGACACGCCGTGCAGCGAGACCGGATGCTCTGCCCGTACGGCCTGCAGCCAATGCAGGCGCGGGCCGCCCGCGACCAGGTAGTTCTCGGGATGTACCTCGAACCACATGCCCTCGCGCCTGCAGCCGGCGGCCGCGTCGTAGTGCTCGGGCTTGAGGCCGAGGCCGGCGAGGAGACGGGAACTGGTCATGGTGCGGCTGCCTTTTTCGCGGTGCGGTCGATCAGGACTTGATCGGCGACAGCGAGCCCATGCCCTTGGGCGTCTTCATGGTGGCGCAGGTGCCGGCGGGAACGAACTTCCAGGCGTTGCCCTGGTAGTCCATCTTGGAAGTGCCGGCGCAGGTGGTGCCGGGGCCGGCGGCGCAGTCGTTCTTGCCGGCCATGGCGACGCCGTAGCATTTTTCCTTGGCGGCGTTGTCCATCTTGTCCGCCATGGGCTTGTCGGCCGCGGCGGCGGCGCCGGCAACGAGTGCGCTCAGGGCAATGGCGGTCAGGGCGAAGGGACGGGTAGACATGGATAGTTCTCCTTGAGGTTGGCTGTGAAGGTCACAAAGGCGACCGGCGATTCGCGGTCGATGGCTAGTTCGGCTCGTTTTCCGGCGCGGTTACACCACGCGGCACAATCGAGCCGAGTTTTTTTTGCGCGCCGGGCGTAACCGAACCGATTCATGGAACGAACAGAAGCAGGGAAGCAGACGCAACCGAGTGACGCCGAGGCGGCGCTTCGCGTGTTGTTCCTGCGCGGGCAGGGCGGCGACGCGGCGGCCTACGAGGCGTTCCTGCGGCAACTGAGCCGGCACCTGCGTTCCTACCTGGCCCGCCGGCTGTTCGGCTGGCCCGACGACGTGGAAGATCTCGTACAGGAATGCCTTCTGGCCATGCACAACCAGCGCCACACCTATGACAGCGACCAGCCCCTGACGGCCTGGGTGCATGCCATTGCCCGCTACAAGATGATCGATCTGCTGCGCGCCAAGTCCGTACGCGAATCCCTGCACGACCCGCTGGACGACGCGCAGGAGCTGTTTGCCGACAGCACCACCGAAGCCAGGGACGCCCAGCGCGACCTGCAATCCCTGCTCGAGACATTGCCTGAAAGGCAGCGCCTGCCGATCGTCCATACCAAGCTCGAGGGCCTGTCGGTCTCCGAGACGGCGCAGCGCATCGGCATGTCGGAATCGGCGGTCAAGGTCAACGTGCACCGCGGCCTGAAGGCGCTGGCGGCGCGCCTGCGCGGAGGCACCCCCTCATGAAGACGGACGACCTCATCTCGATGCTGGCGACCGGCGTGGAGCCGGTGCCGCGCCGCGCCGCCACGCGGCGCCTGGTCTTCGCGCTGCTGGCGGGCGTGCCGCTGGCCGCTGCCCTCATGCTGACCGAGTACGGCCCGCGCAAGGACCTGGTGCAGGCGCTGTTCTGGCCCATGCTCTGGGTCAAGGTGCTCTATCCCCTGGTGATCGCCTGCGCGGCCTTCGTGCTGGTGCAGCGGCTGTCGCGCCCGGGTGCGCGCACGGGCCTGGCCTGGATCGGCCTGGCGGCGCCGGTCCTGCTGGTGTGGGGCATGGCGGCGATGGCCTGGACGGGCGCCAGCCCGGACGAGCGCATGCCGCTGCTGATGGGCAAGACCTGGCGCAGTTGCGCCTTCAGCATCGCCTGGATCGGGCTGCCGGTGTTCGTGGCCGCGCTGGCCGCGCTGAAAGGCCTGGCGCCGACCCGGCCGGCCCTGGCCGGCGCGGCGGCCGGGGCGCTGGCCGGCGGTGCCGGCGCCGCGGTCTATGCCTTCCACTGCCCGGAGATGACCGCGCCGTTCCTGGCCGTCTGGTACCTGCTGGGCATGCTCATCCCGGTGGCCATCGGCGCCGCCGTCGGGCCGCGCCTGCTGCGCTGGTAGCGCAGGCCTCGAATCAGAAATCCTCGAGCGGCAGGCCGACGTAGTTCTCGGCCAGCGAAGTCGAGGCCGCGGTCGAATGCACCAGGTAGTCGAGCTCGGCTTCCTGGATCTTCTGGCCGAACTCGCCCGACTCCGGAAAGCGGTGCATGAGCGAGGTGAACCACCACGAGAAGCGCTCGGCCTTCCAGACGCGGCGCAGGCACAGGTCGGAATAGCGGTCGAGCGCCGAGTTGCTCTTCTCGCGGTAGAAGATTTCCAGCGCGCGCGACAGGTAGCCGACGTCGGCCGTGGCCAGGTTCAGGCCCTTGGCGCCGGTCGGCGGCACGATGTGCGCCGCGTCGCCCGCCAGCAGCAGGCGCCCGAAGCGCAGCGGCTCGGCCACGAAGCTGCGCAGCGGCGCAATGCTCTTCTCCAGCGAAGGGCCGGTCACCAGCCGCTCGCGCGCCTCGGGGTCGAGGCGGCGACCCAGTTCGGCCCAGAAGGCGTCGTCGCTCCAGTTCTCGACCTTTTCCTCCACCGGCACCTGCACGTAGTAGCGGCTGCGCGTGTGGCTGCGCATGCTGCACAGGGCGAAGCCGCGCGCCGTGTTGGCATAGATGAGCTCTTCCGACACCGGCGGCACGTCCGCCAGCACGCCGAGCCAGCCGAAGGGGTAGACCTTCTCGTAGGTATGCAGCGCCTGCGCCGGCACGCTGGCGCGGCTGACACCGTGGTAGCCGTCGCAGCCGGCGATGAAGTCGCATTCGATCTCGTGCGTGGCGCCGTCCTTGCGATAGCGCACGCGCGGGCGTTCGCCGTCGAAGTCGTGCAGGCTCACGTCCGAGGCTTCGTAGATGGTTTCGCGGCCCTCGGCGGCGCGTGCCTCCATCAGGTCGCGCGTCACCTCGGTCTGGCCGTACACCGTCACCTGCTTGCCGCCCGTCAGCCCGTGCATGTCGATGCGGTGCCGGGCACCCTTGAACAGCAACTCGATGCCGTGGTGGGGCAGGCCCTCGGCCTTGGCGCGCGCATCGACGCCGGCCTTTTCCAGCAGGTCCATCGTGACCTGCTCGAGCACGCCGGCACGAATACGGCCGAGCACGTAGTCTGCGCTCTGGCGCTCGACGATGACGTTGTCGATGCCGGCCTTGTGCAACAGCTGGCCCAGCAGCATGCCGGCCGGGCCTGCACCGATGATCGCGACTTGAGTCTTCTTCATGGGGTTGTTTTTGGGGGGTGTCCGATCCGCCGAGCGTAGGTCCGGCGCCCCGGCCGCGGAACACCCGCCATGCCGCCTGTGTGCGATGATGCGAGCGGTTGCGCGATGATCGCGCAACAGTGAAAAATTGCACGCAGCCCATGACCATCGCCAAGGCCGACTTCATCGAGGGCATCGCCAAGGGCATGGCGGTGCTCGAGAGCTTCGACACCCAGCGCCAGCGCCTGAACGCCACCCTGGCCGCCGAACGCGCCGGCATCACCCGCGCCGCCGCGCGGCGCCACCTGCTCACGCTGGCGCACCTGGGCTACCTTGAGACGGACGGCAGCTATTTCTGGATGGCGCCCAAGGTGCTGCGCTTCTCCGGAAGCTACCTGGCATCGTCGAGGCTGCCGCGCATTGCGCAGCCCACGCTCAACCGCCTGGCGGCGCAGACCGGCGAGTCGTTCTCGGTCGTCGTGCTCGACGGCGAAGAGGTGGTCATCGTGGCGCGCAGCGGCACCTATGGCGCGCCGACGCGCCTCTTGGCATACGGGCTGCACCTGGGCGCGCGGCTGCCGGCGCACGCCACTTCGACAGGGCGCGTGCTGCTGGCCGCCATGAGCGCGGCCGAACTGTCGCAGTGGCTCAAGGGGCGGACCTTGCAACGCCTGACGAACAACACCATCACGCAGGCCAAGGCGCTGCGGGCACAGATCGCGCAGGTGAGGGCGCAGGACTGGTGCGTGGCCAACGAGGAGCACGAGATCGGCGTGCAGGCCCTCGCCGTGCCACTGCGCGACATCCGCGGCCGCACCGTGGCGGCGCTGAACGTGGTGCTGTCGGGCAACATCCAACCCGACGCCGCGCTCGAGCGGGAACTGCTGCCGCCGCTGCTCGACGCCGCGCACGAACTGCGGACACTTCTTTGACGAAAAAATCGGCCTTGCTTGCAGAAACGCAAAAAATGCCGATATACTCCAAGGCTTGTTCCCCGATAGCTCAGTTGGTAGAGCGCCGGACTGTTAATCCGTAGGTCCCTGGTTCGAGCCCAGGTCGGGGAGCCACTACAAACCGTTGTGGTTCCTGAATGCCTCGCTATCAAATTGGTAGCGAGGCATTTTCATTTGGGCAACATTTGCAGTTGTTGTCTCGATCCGGGTCTCGATTCGTGCGCGGCTGACGAGGGGCGCTGCTCGATGCCGATGCGTGCTTAGGTAGCACGCGCGAACCTACTACTTCTTGTCCAGATATTTGATGATCTGGTAGCGGTTCAACTTCTTGCCGTAGACGGGACCGGCAGCGAATCCGCCGTTTGACCCGAAGGCCATGGCCATTCCGCCGCCCCCGCCTTGCAGGCTGACCACGACCGCCGCGTCGCCGTCTGCGTCTCTGATCTGCTCCGCGATTGCCGAGCGAATACGCCGGTTGCCGAAGACGTTGTCAAAGTCCTCGATGGTGGTCACGCCGATCACCTTGTAACGCCGTGGCGGGGTGCCGTTGTCCCAGATTTCGTAGCCATCAACCACTTCCTTGGTGCCGCCTTGGCCTTCAATGATTTGATCGCCACGGCCTTCATAGGCTTGGTAGTTGGTCTGCGCGCAGCCAGCAAGCGCTGCCAGCGCAGCAAACAGAAGATTTGCCTTGATTGAAAGTTTGCGCATTGTTGGTCCTCAGTATTGGCCGGTTTGATTGCAGGTGCGGTGGAAAATGTTTCCCCCGCCGCTGCTTGCAGTTGATTCGCCGCAGGTGGTCGCAGCAATCGCGTGGCGAATGCTTTCCGTGGGCGCCGCAAGGGCCCAGGTAGTTGCGATCAGGGGAGGGTTGCACTGCATGCAAGGCGCGCCATTCGCATGCACCTTGCCAATGAACTGCGCCGGCAGAGTTGGCGCACATTTCGATGACCGTTTGATCCTACCGTTGCGCCGCCTGCTGAGGCTCGACCTGGCTCCATCGACCTCGACATGTTCGAGAAGAAGGTCACAGTTCTCGACTTCTATTGCCGGCCTGGTCGGTCGCTGCGAGTGATGCGGCTCAGCAGGACTCTTTCGCAAGTCTCGCCGCCGAGCGACTCAGCTTCGGCGAGCTGGTCGACAACGACTGGGCGCTTCTGGTTGTGGTCCGCAACGGGCCAGAACCTCGTTGGCTACGCGCATGCGGGTACAGACAGCCAGTACTGACGTAGGAGGGAGTGCGGCCAAGAGCAGAACGTCAAGAACGGGTGTGCCTGTGTCGCAAACGTTTGCCAAGCAGTCGAGGGATAGCGCTCTCCGATTGTCGGTCCGTGCCCGTTGCAGGCTTTGAGGACGACTTCCAAGTCGCACCAGATGGACCGAATTGCAGGCTGGGGGGCGATTACAGACCTCGGCGCTTCTAGCGCTGGCGAATAGGATTAGCGCTTGCGCTTCTCATTCAGTCTTCGCCCCGGACATCACGACCAGTCGCTGAATGATCGGACCGCTCGATTCGAAGTTCTTGCGAAACTCCGCGGCGCTGTTGCCCATCACCCCCAGGCCGAATGCCTGGAAGCGGGCTTGCATGGCAGCGCCCTGAACGATCTCCCGCGACTCCTTTTCCAGGCGTGCCAGCACGACGTCCGGCGTCTTCGCGGGGGCCATCAGCATCACGCCGCCCACCAGATTGAACTCGGGGTCCTTGAAGCCCTGCTCTTCCATGGTCGGCACTTGCGGCAGGTCTGACATGCGGCGTTCCCCGATGACGGCCAGAGCGCGCAGTTTGCCGCTGGCAATGTGCGGCGCCAAGGTGCCCAGGGTGCCGACGCCAGCCGGAATCTGGCCGCCGACCATGTCGAGGATCATGGGCGCTTCGCCCTTGTAGCCCACATGCACCATTTCGAGCTTGCGCGATTCGCTCAAGTGGGCGCTGAGCAGGTGGCTGGCCGAGCCCACGCCGTATGAGCCGTAGTTGACCTTGCCCTTGTTCTGCGCCGCCCAGGCGACGAACTCCTTCATGTTGCGCGCCGGCACGTCCTTGTTGACCGCGAATACCAGGCTGGCCGAGCAGATCTCGGTGATGAAGGCGAAGTCGCGCCGCACGTCGTACGGCACCTTGGAGAACATGTAGGGCGCGTAGTAGATCGGCGCGGCATGCGTAAACAGCAGCGTGTAGCCGTCCGGATTGGCACGCGCCACCGCGGCAGCGCCCAGCATGCCGCCGCCGCCGGGCCGGTTGTCCACGATCACAGAAGTCTTCAGTCGCTTGCCCAGCTCCTCGGCAAATACGCGCGCCAGAACGTCGGTGGCACCCGCCGGTGGCGCCGGCAGAACCAGGGTGATGGTCTTGGACGGATAGCTGTCCTGCGCGAGCGTGGGGGCAGCGCTGATGGCGCCCAATGCAGTCAGCGCGGCGATGAAGAAGGCCTTCAGTTTCATGATGTCTCCGATGTCTCGAGTTCTTGGGGCGTGTGGCCTGACCGGCGAGCGGGCCTAGCGCGCGCAGGCCAGGTGCGCGGGCGCCGGTTCGCTGTACAGCTCCTGCACCAGGTGGGCGCGTCGCGCGCGGGTGGCGCCCTGGTTCACGTAGCCCTTGTCGGCAATCTCGTTGGCGTCCATCGAGGGGGGCTCGTCCATGAGCAGGAGGCGCGCCACCGCCAGGCTGGCATGCGTATCGGCGCCGCGCAGCCGCTCGCGCAGGGCATCCAGCACCGCCGGGTGCCTGACCAGCGCGGACGCGTCCAACTGGGCCAGCTCGGGCGCGAGCTTCTGGCACGCCGCCACGTTGGGCCAGGCCAGTGCCGCCACGTAGTCGCGGTCGTGGCCGCAGATCACCGCGTCGCCCAGCAGCGGCGCGCAGCGCTCCACCAAGGCCAGCCGGACGGCGCCGGTGCGGACCCACGTGCCGCTGACCAGCTTGAAGTCCTCGCCCACGCGGCCGTCGAAATGCAGGCCCTGGGTCGGATCGGCCGGGTCCACCAGCCGCACCGCATCGCCGAGGCGGAAGAACTGCTCCTCGTCGAAGGCGGCCTCGGTGAGGTCGGGGCGGCCGATGTATCCGCTGAAGTTGTGGGGGCCACGCACGCGGATCTCGTAGCGCGTGCTGTCTTCCAGCGGAACCAGCTTGATTTGCGTCCCGGGGGCCGGCATGCCGATGTTGGCCAGGTCATCGCTGGCCCACATGCGGTACGTGCCCACACCCGTGGTCTCGGTAGAAGCCAGGCCCGTGGCGAAGATGATGCGTTCGCCCACGGTGCTTTCGGCCACCCGCTGGATGCGCTCGGCGACATCGCGCGGCAGGCTGGCACCGCCGTAGCCGAAATTGAGCACGCGCGAGAACACGCTGCGCGCCAGCTGCGGGTCGCGCTCCAACTCGGCGGCCAGCATGGTCCAGGCCGCGGGCACGCTGGTCAGCAGCGTTGGCGACACCTCGCGCAGGTTGCGCACGGTGCGTTCGAACAGGCCCGGCAAGGGTTTGCCGTCGTCGATGTAGTGCGTGGCGCCCAGCAGCAGCGAGCGGCCCAGGTTCAGTACGCCGCCCAGCGCGTGATGCCAGGGCAGCCAGTCGAGAAACACGGGCTGCGTGCCGACGAGCACGCCGAACATGTCCAGCAGGTTGGCCGCGGTGCCCCGCAGGTTGGCGTAGCTGATCGGCACGCCCTTGGGCACGCCGGTGGAGCCGGAGGTGAAAAGCACGCGGGAGACGTGCGCCGGCTCGATGGCCCGGTGGGCCTGCAGCACGGCGGCGCGGCGCGCCGGTGGAATGCCCGCCTGCACCAGAGATTGCCAGTTGGCCTGGCCCGCGGCGGCGTTGTGCACCGCGATCACCGGCACGCCGGCGCATGCCGGCGAGGCGAGGGCACGGGCGAAGAGCAGCGCATCTTGCACGAAGACCGCCGCCGGCGGCACCAGCTCGCACACGCCGGCCAGGCGAACCAGGTCCTTGCTGAGCAGCGAATAGGCGGGAGACACCGGCGCAAAGGGCACGCCCACGTACTCGGCGGCCAGCATCAGTTGCAGATGCTCCAGCGAGTTGGGCGACAGCGCCATCAGCGGACGGCCCGGGCCCAGCCCCATGGCCAGCAGTGCGCTACCGATGCGCTGCACCTGCTCCCACAACTGCGCCCAGGTGAGGGAGCGCCACTGGCCCTGGGCATCGCGTTCGCAAAAGGCGTTGACATGCGGTTGCCGCGCGGCCCACTGGGGAACGTAGCCTGCAAAGCCGATGTGCTCGGGCACAGGAGGCGTGACCACGTTACGCAGGATGAGCGTGCCGTCGGCACGCCGCTCGCATTCGGCCTGTCGCTTCGGAAACGGGGTTTCCCGATAGCGGCAGGCCTTGTCGTGTGGTGGGGGCGCCGGGTGCATCGCAAGTGTCTCCAGGTCAGCTTTCATATTGAGGCGAATGATCGGATCGCGCTGGTGACACATCTCCACCCAGACCGGGGGGTGGTGTTTTCCCCTTTCGCGCCTACAACCAACCCCAGTCGGGCCTCGGCGCGCCATCCTGCCTCGCCGTTGGACCCGCCTTCTCCCGACACCCAGGCCTTCATCAAGACGACATGCCCTACATCGCCCCCATCAAAGACATGCTGTTCGACATCGAGCACCTTGCCCGCATCGACGACATTGCCTGCCAGCCCGACTTTGCCCACGCCGGCCTGGATACCGCCGAAGCGGTGCTGAGGGAATGCGCCCGGTTCAATGAAGACGTGGTCGCGCCCCTGAATGCGCTTGGCGATCGCGAACCCTCCTCCTTCGAGGACGGCGCAGTCACCGCCACTGCGGGCTTCAGGCAAGCCTACGCCCAATACGTGTCAGGCGGCTGGCAGGGCCTGCAGCAGCCCGTCGAACGCGGCGGCCAGGGCCTGCCCAAGACCATCGGCGCGGCCTGCCGCGAGATGCTCAACTCCGCCAACATGAGCTTCGCCCTGTGCCCACTACTGTCGGACGGCGCCACCGAAGCCCTGCTGATGGCCGGCAGCGAAGAACTCAAGGCCGTCTACCTCGACAAGCTGGTCAGCGGCGAGTGGTCCGGCACCATGAATCTGACCGAGCCGCAGGCAGGCAGCGACCTGGCCCTGGTGCGCAGCCGCGCCGAGCCCCAGCCGGGCGGCACCTACAAGATCTTCGGCACCAAGATCTTCATTACCTGGGGCGAGCACGACATGGCCGAGAACATCGTGCACCTGGTGCTGGCCCGCCTCGCCGGCGCACCGGAAGGCGTGAAGGGCATCAGCCTGTTCATCGTGCCCAAGTTCCTGGTCGACGCCGACGGCTCGCTGGGCGCGCGCAACGACGTGCGCTGCGTCAGCATCGAGCACAAGCTGGGCATCAAGGCATCGCCCACCTGCGTGCTGCAGTACGGCGACGGCATGGCGGGCAGCATTGCAGACAGGGACGGCGCGGGACCCGGCGCCGTGGGCTACCTTGTCGGCGAGGAGAACCGCGGCCTGGAGTACATGTTCATCATGATGAACTCGGCCCGCTACGCCGTCGGCATGCAGGGCGTGGCCGTGGCCGAACGCGCCTACCAGCAGGCGCTGGCCTATGCGAAGGAACGCGTGCAAAGCCGGCCCGTGGATGGCTCGCTCCCCTCGAGCGTGCCCATCATTCACCACCCCGACGTGCGGCGCATGCTCATGACCATGCGCGCCCAGGTGGAGGGCTGTCGCGCCATGGGTATTGCGGCAGCCGCCGCCTACGACACGGCACACCACCACCCCGATGCGAAAGCGCGCGAAGACAACCAGGCCTTCTACGAATTCCTGGTGCCGCTGGTGAAGGGCTACGCCACGGAAATGAGCCTGGAGGTGTGCTCGCTGGGCGTTCAGGTGCACGGCGGCATGGGCTTCATCGAGGAAACCGGCGCGGCGCAGTACCTGCGCGACGCGAAGATCCTCAGCATCTACGAAGGCACCACCGCCGTCCAGGCCAACGACCTGGTGGGTCGCAAGACAGTGCGCGACGGCGGGGCCGCAGCCAGGGCCATCGCCGCGCAGGTGGCGCGCACCGAATCCGAACTCATGGAAAGCGGCACCGCAGACGCTGCGTCCGTTGCACGCCACCTCGGCGCCGCGCGCGAGGCCTTCGTGCGCATCGTCGACTTCATGGCGAGCGAGGCAAAGGCGTCGCCCCACGCAGCCTACGCCGGCAGCGTGCCCTACCTGATGGCCGGCGGCATGCTGGTGACCGGCTGGCAGTTGGCGCGATCGCTGCTGGTGGCGCAGCGGCTGGTCGAACAGGGCCGAGACCTGCCCTTCATGAAGGCCAAGGTCGCCACCGGCCGCTTCTTTGCCGAACACATCCTCAATCGCGCGCCGGCCATTGCGCAGAGCGTGACCGAAGGGGCGCACAGCGTGCTGATGGTGGCGGCGCAGGACTACTAGGGCTCCCGGTCTCCGTACAAGCCCGCCCCCCCTGCGCGGGGGGCGATCGCGCACCTGCGCCGCCCTACCTTAGCCGGCGCCGGATGCACCTGGTAACAGGGCGCCCGGCGTTCCCTGGTTCTCAACACACACCCTCCATGAACAACAGAACAATCATCGCGGCAGCGGCGCTGGCCGCGTCCGGCGTTGCATCCGCGCAATCCTCGGTCACGGTATTCGGCGTGGTCGACGCTGGCGTCAGCCACTACCAGACCACCAGCAAGTTCGACAGCAAGGGCGTGCCGCAAACCGTGGCGCGGCCGGACCTGAAGCAGTCGCAACTGGCCTTGTCCAACAGCGGCAATGCCTCTACCCGCATCGGCTTTCGCGGCCAGGAGGACCTGGGCGGTGGGCTGGCCGCGGGCTTCTGGCTGGAGGCGTCGCTGTGGAACGACGTGGGCGTGGTGGGCCGCTCGCCGCTGTTCTTCGATCGCCGCTCCACGCTGAGCCTGGTGAGCCGCTGGGGCGAACTGCGCCTGGGCCGCGACTACAACCCCACGTTCTGGAACGACGCGATCTTCGATCCCTTCGGCGTGGTGGGCGTGGGCACCAGCCTGATCGCGCAGACGCTGGGCAGCACGCTGCCGACGCTCGCGCTCAACCGCGGCAACTATGCGCGCAAGTCCAACTCGGTGGGCTACTTCCTGCCGGCCAGCCTGGGCGGCTTCTACGGCCAGGCCATGTATGCCTTCAGCGAGAACATCGATTCGGCGGCGATCCTCAACGACCCGAGCGCATCGAACAACGCGCGCACCGGCGACTACGTGGGCGCCCGCGTGGGCTATGCGAACGGCCCGCTGGACGTGGCGCTGGCCTACGGCCACAGCACCATTGCCGACAACTACGTCTTCGGCTCGACGACCAAGGTGAAGACCACCAACCTGGGCACGTCGTACGACTTCGGCGTCGTCAAACTGTACGGCGAATATTCGATGGTCGACGTGCGCACCGACTTCGCCAACCAAGCCGCCTTCCCGTTCACCGCGGCGCTGACGCCGCCGCTGGACGTGGACACGCACAACTTCCTGGTGGGCCTGTCAGTGCCGGTGGGACCGGGCGTCATCAAGGCGTCGTACTCGCGGGTGAAGGGCGAGTTCTACAGCTTCACCGCCAGCGGCCACACGCCGCTTCTGTCGGACGATCCGCAGGCCGACAAGCTGGCGGTGGGCTACGTGCACAACCTCTCGCGGCGCACGGCCCTGTACGCGACGGCGGCGTGGATGAAGAACAAGAATGGCGCGGGCGTGCCGGTGGCCAATGTGTCGTCCACCGACGTGCAGCCCGGCTACACCAACACGGCGAACTCCTCGGCGGCGGGCTACCGCGCGGATCGCGGCACGGGCTACGACCTGGGCATTCGCCACGCCTTCTAAAGGCTGGCCGGGGCCGCCGCCGAGGCGGCCCCGCATGCCGCTGTCGCACCTTCAGTCGAACACGATCACGCCGCGGGCATTGCGCCCGTTGGCGAGGTCTTCGAAGGCCTGCGGCGCATCTTCGATGCGGTAGCGCTGGGTAATCAGTTCGTCCAGCTTCAGCTTGCCGGCCTGGTAGAGCCCCAGCAGCCGCGGGAAGTCGTGGCGCGGGCGGGTGGAGCCGTAGTAGCTGCCCTTGAGCGTCTTTTCTTCCAGCGCGAAGCTCGCCGTCTTGAGCGTGGTGATGTTCGCCGGGCCGGCCAGGCCCACCACCACCGCCGTGCCGCCCTTGCGCAGGCAGCCATAGGCCTGCGCCACGATCTCGCCATGGCCCACGCACTCGAAGGCATAGTCGGCGCCGCCGCCGGTGAGCTTGCGCAGTTCCTTCACTACGTTCTCGCTCTTCGATGCATCCAGCACGTGGGTGGCGCCGAAGGTTTTGGCCAAGTCCAGCTTCAATGCCAGCATGTCCACTGCCACGATCATGGTCGCGCCCGCGTTCTGGCAGCCCTGGATGGTCGACAGACCCACGCCGCCAGCGCCGAACACCACGCAGATCGAACCCGGTTCGACCTTGGCCGTATTGCAGGCCGCGCCCCAGCCGGTCATCACGCCGCAGCCGATGAGCGCGCAGCGGTCCAGCGGCACGCCGGGCGCCACCTTGATGACGTTGTTCCTGTGCAGCGTGGCGTATTCGGCCATCACACCGCAGCCGCCCATGGCGTTCAGCGGCTTGCCGTCCTTGTCGAAGGTGCGCGGCTGGCCTCCGGGCAGGGTGTAGGGCGTGGTGTTGCCCATGTCGCACAGGTTGGGCTTGCCGCTGGCGCAGTAGCGGCAGGCGCCGCAGCTGTTGACGAAGCAGCTGATGACGGTGTCACCCACCTTCAGCTCGGTCACGCTCTCACCCACCTGGCAGACGACGCCGGCGCCCTCATGGCCGAGGATCACCGGTGCGGGCAGCGGCAGCGTGCCGTTGGTCACCGACAAGTCGCTGTGGCAGACGCCGCAGGCGCCCAACTTGATCATCACCTCGTGCGGGCCGGGGGCCTGCACCACGATGTCTTCCACCTGCACGGTGGTGCCGTCGGCACGGTAGACGACGGCTTTCGATTTCATGTCCATGGGAAGTTCCTACTCACGATTGATGCAAGGCACGGTTCAGCCCACGAAGGTCTGCACCGCGGTGTATTCCAGCAGCCCCTCGACGCCGTTCTCCACGCCCAGGCCCGATTGCTTGCGCCCGGCGAAGGGCACCTGCGGGTCCAGCAGGTGCACGCTGTTGATCCACACGGTGCCGGTCTCCAGGCGCGCGGCCACGGCGCGCGCGGCATCCGGGTCGCTGCTCCACACCGAGGCGCCCAGGCCGTATTCGCTGGCGTTGGCGCGCTGCACCGCCTCGTCCACGCTCGAATAGCGCAGGAGCGGCACGACGGGGCCGAAGGGCTCTTCCTGCACGATGCGCGAATCCTCCGGTGGGTTGTCCACCACCGTAGGCGCGATGAAGTAGCCCGGGCCCGCGGGCACATCGCCGCCGACCAGGAAGCGCTGGCCGCTGGCGCGGCAATCCTCGATGAGCGCCTTGACGCGCTCGTACTGCGGACGGTTCTGCACGGGGCCGATCATTACGCCTTCGCGCGTGCCCGGGCCCATCTTGGCGGCCTTGGCCGCTTCGGCGAAGGCGGCGGCAAAGCCGTCGTAGATCGATTCGTGCACGTAGATGCGCTTGGCCGCGATGCAGACCTGGCCCGAATTGAGGAAGGCGCCCATGAACAGCTTGCGCGCCGTCTTCACCGGGTCGGCATCGGGCAGCACGATGGCCGCGTCGTTGCCGCCCAGCTCCAGCGTCAGGTGCTTGAGCGTGGGCGCGGCCGACGCCATGACGCGGCGGCCGGTGGCGGTGGAGCCGGTGAAGCCCACCTTGGCAATGCCCGGATGCGCGGTGAGCATGGGCCCCAGCGCATCGCCGCCGGCGAGCACGTTGAGCACGCCCGCGGGAAATAGGTCGGCCGCCAGTTCGCCCAGGCGCAGCGTGGCCAGCGGCGTGAAGGGCGAGGGCTTGAGGATGAGAGTGTTGCCCGCCAGCAGGGCCGGCCCCAGCTTCATGGCGGCCAGGGTGAGCGGAAAGTTCCACGGCGCAATGGCCGCCACCACCCCCAGCGGCACGCGTCGCGTGGCCCAGCGCACGCCCTGTACATCGGTGCGCTCGCTCTGCGGCAGGGCTAGTTGCGCCGTGCCGCGCAACCAGTGCACGGCGGTCATCACCTCGGCCTTGGCCATGGGCAGCGGCCGGCCCTGCTCGCGCGTGATCAGCAGCGCCAGCTCGTCGGCGTGCGCCTTGATGCGCGCGGCCAGAGCCACCAGGCTTTCGGCGCGCTGCGCAAAGGGCATGTCGCGCCAAGCCGGGAAGGCCGCTCGGGCCGCCTGTACGGTGGCGTCCAGCAGCTCGGCGGTGCACTCGGGCACCCGGGCAATTTCCTCTTCGGTGGCCGGGTCAAGCACAGGCAGGGTGGCCGGCAGGTCCAGCAACTGGCCATTGGAAAGCAGGCGAAAGGCGTGGGTCATGCGCAAGAAATCCGAGAGAACAAGAGGGCGTCAGTGAACCGCAAGGCCGCGCGCAGGCATCCACCCGAGCCGGGGGGTAGGGCCCGCCCGAGGGGCGCCGACGTGGGTGGCGCTGCCACCCACACCGGGTGGTGATCGGCCGGGCGCCAGCTCGAAGAATCAATGCATTCGACTGGCACGGGTGCGCGCAATGTGCAACCTCGCTGCCGGACCCATCAGGAGACTGCTTTGGACATTCAACGCAACGTGTTCCGCGAGGACCACGAAATGCTGCGCGAGACGGCGCGGCGCTTCTTCGAGCGCGAATGCCTGCCGCGCCAGGCGCAATGGGACGCGGACGGCCGCACCGACCGCGAGACCTGGTTGAAGGCTGGCCGCGAGGGCCTGCTGTGCGTGACCGTGCCCGAGGAGTACGGCGGCGGCGGCGGCGACTTCGGCCACTCGGCCGTGCTGGCCGAAGAGCTGCACCGCTCGGGCGTGTCGGGCTTCAGCCTCTCGGTGCATTCGGACATCACCGCGCCCTACATCGTGCGCTTCGGCTCCGAGGAGCAGAAGAAGCGCTGGCTGCCCAAGATCTGCCGCGGCGAGACCATCATGGCCATCGCCATGACCGAGCCGGGCACCGGCAGCGACCTGAAATCGGTGCGCACCACGGCGGTACGCGACGGCAACGAATGGGTCATCAACGGCAGCAAGACCTTCATCAGCAACGGCCTGAACTGCGACATGGTGCTGGTGGCCTGCAAGACCGACCCGTCCGCCGGTGCCAAGGGCGTGAGCCTGATCATGGTCGAGACCGACCGTGCGGGCTTCCGTCGCGGCCGAAAGCTGGAAAAGGTGGGCCAGCCGGCCGCCGACACCACCGAGATGTTCTTCGACAACGTCCGTGTGCCGGCCGACAACCTGCTGGGTGAGGAGAACAAGGGCTTTGCCTACCTGATGCAGGAGCTGGCGCAGGAGCGGCTGATCATTGCTGTGTACTGCACCGCCAAGCTCGAGCGCCTCCTGGAGCAGACCATCGAGTACGTGAAGGAGCGCAAGGTGTTCGGCCAGACCGTGTGGGACTTCCAGAACACCAAGTTCAAGCTGGCCGACATCAAGGTTCAGGCGGTGGCCGCGCGCACGTTGGTGGACCACTACATCGCCGAGCACACTCGGCGCCGCATCACCGTGCAGGAGGCGGCCATTGCCAAGCTTTTCGCTACCGAAACCCTGTGGAAGTGCATCGACGACATGGTGCAGTTGCACGGCGGCTACGGCTACATGCTGGAGTACCCCATCGCCCGCGCCTTCTGCGACTACCGCATCGCGCGCGTGTTCGGCGGCACCAGCGAGGTCCAGCGCGACCTCATCTCACGCAAGCTCTGAGCGCGCGCCCACCCCATTGTCTAGAGAAGAGAGAACGAGATGACTGAAAAGGTCCTGGTTGCCGGCGTCGGCATGATCCCCTTCGCCAAGCCCGGCGCAAGCCTGAGCTACACCCAGATGGGCGCCGAAGCCGTGCGCCGGGCGTTGGAAGACGCGGGCATCGGCTACGACGCGGTGCAGGAGGCCTACGCCGGCTACGTGTACGGCGACTCCACCTGCGGCCAGACCGCGCTGTACGAAGTGGGCATGACCGGCATTCCTGTGGTCAACGTCAACAACAACTGCTCGACCGGTTCCACCGCGCTGTTCCTGGCGCGCAAGGCCATCGAGTCGGGCTCGGCCGATTGCGTGCTGGCCGTGGGCTTCGAGCAGATGCAGGGCGGCGCGCTCAAGTCGCATTGGAGCGACCGCCCGGTGACGCGCGAGCGCTTCATGCCCGTGCTGCGCGGCCTGACCAGCGACATGGGCGACATGCCGCAGGCGGTGCGCACCTTCGTGGGCGCCGGCCGCGAACACATGCAACGCTACGGCACCCGCATGGAAACCTTCGCCGCCGTGCGCGCCAAGGCCAGCCGCCATGCGGCAAACAACCCGCTGGCGCTGTTCCGCAAGGTCGTCAGCACCGAAGACGTGATGAACGACACCGTGCTCTTCCCCGGCGTCATGACGCGTCTGATGGCCTGCCCGCCCACCTGTGGCGGCGCGGCGGCGATCCTGGTGTCTGAGCGCTTTGCGAAGAAGCACGGCCTTCGCACCGACGTGCAGATCATGGCCCAGGCCATGACCACCGACCCGAAGGAATCCTTCGAGCCGCCGTCGATGCTCAGCTGGGTGGGCACGCACATGACGACCAAGGCCGCTGGCATCGTCTACGAGAAGGCCGGCGTGGGCCCCAAGGACATCGATGTGTGCGAGCTCCACGACTGCTTCGCGCAGAACGAAGTCATCAGCTACGAGTCGCTGGGCTTCTGCCCCGAGGGCGGCGCCGAGAAGTTCGTGGCCGATGGGGACAACACGTATGGCGGCCAGGTGGTGGTCAACCCGTCGGGCGGCCTGCTGTCCAAGGGCCACCCGCTGGGCGCGACCGGCCTGGCGCAGTGCTACGAGCTCACGCATCAGCTGCGCGGCAGCGCCGAGCAGCGCCAGGTGCCGGGTGCGCGCCTGGCACTGGCCCACAACGTCGGCCTGGGCGGCGCGTGCGTGGTCACGCTGTACGGACAGAACTGACGCGGCGCGAAGGAACAAGCAGAAGAACGATACGGCTGGAGCGAGACAAGCCATGAACATCCGTCCGACGCCCGAGCAGGCGGCCTTTCGCGAGGAGGTGCGTGCCTTCATCCGCGAGCGCTTGCCAGCGGAGATCCGCGAGCGCCTGCACCGTGGCCATGCGCCGCGCAAGCAGGACACCGTGGCGTGGCAACGCATGCTGCACGAGCGCGGATGGGCCGCGCCGCACTGGCCCAGGGAGTTCGGCGGCGCCGGCCTGGGCATTGCCGAGCGGCTGATCCTGCTGGAAGAGCTGCAGCGCGGCTGCGCGCCGGTGCCGTTGGCCTTCAACGTGACCATGCTGGGCACGGTGCTGCTGCGCTACGGCACGCAGGCGCAGAAGGAATTCTTCCTGCCCCGCCTGGCCAGCCTGGACCTGTGGTTCTGCCAGGGCTTTTCCGAGCCCGGCGCGGGTTCCGACCTCGCATCACTCAAGACGCGCGCGGTTCGCGATGGCGATCACTACATCGTCGACGGCCAGAAGATCTGGACCACCATGGCGCACGAGGCCGACTGGATCTTTGCGCTGGTGCGTACCGAGCAGGCAGCGCGCAAGCAGGACGGCATTTCCTTCCTGCTGATCGACATGAAGAGCCCGGGCGTGACGGTGCGCCCCATCATCTCCATCGACGGACAGCATCACCTCAACGAAGTGTTCTTCGACGGCGTTCGCGTGCCGGTGGCCAATCTGGTGGGCGAAGAGGGTCGCGGCTGGGACTGCGCCAAGTATCTGCTGGCCAGCGAGCGCACCGGCATCGCCAGCATCGGCCTGTGCTGGGAACGCCTCGCCTATGCGCAAGAGCTTGCCGCCTTGGTGCGGCAGGGCGCCGGCACGCTGGCACAGGACGCGAAGCTTGGCGCCGAGATGGTCATGCTGGGCGCCGAGATCCGCGCGCTGGAAGTGACCAACTGGCGTTTCCTGCTCGATGCGGAAATCGCCAGGCGCAACCCCGGCTTCGCGTCGGTGCTCAAGCTCAAGGGAACTGAGCTGCTGCAGTCGCTCAGTTCGCTGATCGCGCGCTTGGCCGGGCCGGATGGCCTGGAGCGGCGCGATGCCGAAGGGCCCGATGCGCGACATCCGCTCGCCGCCAGTGCCGCGCGCTATTTCTTCTATCGCGCTACCTCGATCTATGGGGGCTCCAGCGAAGTGCAGCGCGACATTCTTTCCAAGACGCTGCTGGGGTAGACCGTGGACTTCGAACTTTCAGACGATCAGCAGCAACTGGCGCAGAGCCTGGATCGCGTGCTGCGCGAGCATGGCGGCTTCGAGAAGCGCCGCGTGGTCGCGGCAACGCAAGCCGGCTGGAGCGAGACGCTGTGGGGCCACCTGGCCGAGCTGGGCGTGACGGCCCTTGGCATTTCCGAAGCGCATGGCGGGCTGGGCGGCGGCGCCGTGGATCGGCTGGCGGTGCTGCAGGCCTTTGGCGCGGTGCAATTGCTCGAACCCTACCTGGCCTCCTGCGTACTGGGTGCGACCGCGGTGCAGGCTGCCGGCAGCATCGCGCAGCAGCAAGCGCTGTTGCCGGCGGTGGCCGAAGGCCGCATGCGGCTGGCGTGGGCCCATGAAGAGGCCGCAACCCGGCATGCGCCGCTGTGGGTGCAGATGAGTGCCCGGCGCGAAGACAGCGGCTGGCGCCTGACGGGTGCCAAGTCGCTGGTGCTGGGGGCCGCCGCGGCGACGCAATGGGTGGTGAGCGCGCGCATCGAAGGCGAGGCGGATTCGCCGCAGGGCCTGGGGCTGTTCCTGGTGCAGCCGGGTGCGGCCGGTGCGCGCTTGCGCGCCTACCGGCTGGTGGACGACACGGCTGCCGGCGAACTCATTCTCGACGACGTCCAGGCCGAGGCATTGGGCAACGTCGCCGACGGCGCCTGCGCCGCCGCGGCCATCCGCGCGGTGCAGGCGGCCGGCACCGCCGCGGCCTGCGCCGACATGGTGGGCGCCATGGAAAGCGCGTTTGCGCTGACCACGGCCTACATCAACACGCGCAAGCAGTTCGGCCGCGCCATCGGCGACTACCAGGCGGTGCGCCACCGCAGCGCCGACATGGCCGTCGCGCTGGAGATGGCGCGCAGCATGGCCGTCGCGGCTGCCAGTGTCGCGGACGATCCGGACGCGCCCGGCGCGGCAATCGAGCTGGCGCGGGCCAAGCTGGTCGTGGGCCGCCATGCGCGCGCGCTGTGCGAAGCGGCCATCCAGTCGCACGGTGGCATCGGCATGACCGAGGAGTACGCCGTGGGCCACTGCCTGCGCCGCGTGCATGTGCAGGACCACCTCTTCGGCGATGTGGATGCGCAGGCCGCCCGGCTGATCGGGCTGTCGCGCACCAACAAACGAACGAACCCAACTTCCCAGGAGACAAAGACTTGAACACCCTTCGCACTCTCCGCGCCATCGGCGCGGCCCTCGGCCTGGTGGCCGCTGTGGCCTGCCTGCAGGCGCCCGCTGCCGCACAGCAAAGCTATCCGGCGCACCCCGTGCGCTTCATCGTGCCGCTGGGCCCGGGCAGCGGCTCGGACACCGTCACGCGGCTGGCAGCCAAGCTGGCGGCCACCGAGCTCGGCCAGCCCACCTTCGTGGAGAACAAGCCGGGCGGCGACGCGATCCTGGCCGTGCAGAGCCTGCTGGCCGCGCCGGCCGACGGCTACAACGTGCTGATGCTCTCGCCCTCTTCGATGGTGATCAACCCGCTCATCAACGACAGCCTGCCGTACGACGCGCAGCGCGACCTGCGTCCGCTGGCCACCGCGCTGCGCAGCGCGGCCGTGCTGGTGACCGGCGCCAACTCGCCCTACAAGACCTACGCCGAGGCCATTGCCGCAGCGCGCGGCAAACCCGGGACGGTGAGCATGGCCAGCTACAGCCACCACTACCGAATCGGTGCGCTGATGCTGCAGCAGGCGGCGGGTGTGAAGTTCAACTACATCCCCTACAAGACGCCGGGCCAAGTGCAGACCGACCTGATGGGCGGCCAGGTGGACCTGGCCCTGCTGGACGTTGGCGGCGCGATGCCGCTCATCACCTCCGGCAAGGTGCGTGCGCTGGCGGTGACCGGAAAGGAGCGCCACCCGCAGCTGGCCGCCGTGCCCACCCTGCGCGAAAGTGGCCTTCCCAACTACGACCTGTACGTGTGGATCGGCTTCGGCGTGGCCGCCAAGACGCCCGAGCCGGTGGCCAAGACGCTGGAAGCCGCGCTGCTCAAGGCGATGGCGCAGCCTGAGTTCCGCAACTACGTGACGCAGAACGCCGGTGCCGAGGCCTTCACCGTGGGCAGCAAGGAGTTCAGCGCGCTGATTGCATCCGAGCGCACGCGCTACCAGCAACTGGCCAAGCAGGTGGACATCTCGGGGCGCTGATCGTGCGCCCCTTTCTTAAGGAGTAAGTAAGCCATGAACCCGATCTGCAAGGACCGCGTGGTCGTCATCACCGGTGCCGGCCGAGGCCTGGGGCGCGAATATGCGCTGGAGTTCGCCCGTCAGGGCGCCAAGGTAGTGGTCAACGATTTTGGCGGCCGTGGCGACGGCGTGGGCAGCGGCACCAGTGGCCCGGCGAACGAAGTTGTGGAAGAGATCAGGGCCCTGGGTGGCCAGGCCGTGGCCAATTCAGACGACGTGGCTGACTGGCAAGGCGCCCAGCGCCTGGTCGACACCGCCATCGAGGCCTTCGGCGCCCTGGACGTTTTGGTCAACAACGCCGGCATCCTGCGCGACCGCACCCTGGTCAACATGGAGGAGGAAGACTGGGATTCGGTGATCCGCGTGCACATGCGCGGCACCTTCGCGCCTTCTCGCCACGCCGCCGCTTACTGGCGCGCCGAATCGAAGGCTGGGCGCCAGCGCGACGCGCGCATCATCAACACCAGCTCGTCCTCTGGCCTGTACTGCAACGCGGGCCAGTCCAACTACGGCGCCGCCAAGGCGGGCATCGCCGCGATGTCGGTGATTGCCGCGCGCGAGCTCGACCGCTACGGCGTCACCGTCAACGCCATCTATCCGACGGCGGCCAGCCGCCTGACCGACGACATCTTCGCCACCGGCAAGTGGGCCGCCATGCGGGCCGAGTCGCTGGCCAAGGGCTTCGATCCGCTGGCGCCCGACAACGTGGCACCACTGGTGGCGTGGCTGGGCAGCGCCGAATCGGCCGAGATCACCGGCCGCGTGTTCGGCGCGCGCGGCGGCCGCATCACGGTGGCCGAGGGCTGGCATGCCGGCCCCCGAATCGAGAAGGAAGGCCGCTGGAGCGCGCAGGAGCTGGGCGCGCTGATTCCCGACCTGGTGAAGCAGGCCGCGCCCAACGCGCTGACCACCGGCGAGATTCCCCCGAAATGACTGGAGTGAAGAAGCCATGAGCCAATTGCTCGAAGCGTTCCGGTTGGCGCAACTGCCGGCTGAGGCGGAAGCCTTTCGCGCCGAGGTGCGCGAATTCCTGGCCGCCAACCTGCCGGCCGCCGCGCCCGCGCAGCGCGCCCGCACCTGGATGGGTTCTGACGCAGACTTCAGCCGCCGCCTGGCCGCGCGCGGCTGGGTGGGCCTCACGCTGCCCGCGCAGTGGGGTGGGGCCGGGCTGGATGCCTACCGCCGCTTCGTGCTGGTGGAGGAAATGCTCGCTGCCGGCGCACCGGTGGCGGCGCACTGGATCGCCGACCGCCAGAGCGGCCCGCTGATCGCCAAGTTCGGCAGCAGCACGCAGAAGGACTTCTTCCTGCCGCGCATCTGCCGCGGCGAGGCCTTCTTCTGCATCGGCATGAGCGAGCCCAATGCCGGCTCCGACCTAGCCAGCGTGCGCACCCGCGCCACGCGCTGCGAAGGCGGGTGGCGCCTGTCGGGCCGCAAGATCTGGACGACCAACGCGCACCGCTCGCACTACATGATCGCGCTGGTGCGTACCTCGGGCGTCCCCGAAGACCGCCAGAACGGCCTGTCGCAGTTCATCGTCGACCTGAAGCTGCCCGGCGTCGAGGTGCGGCCCATCGTCGACCTGGCGGGCGATGCGCATTTTTCCGAAGTGACCTTCGACGAGGTGTTCCTGGCCGACGACACGCTGGTGGGCGAGGAGGGCAGCGGCTGGAAGCAGGTCAATGCCGAACTGGCGTTCGAGCGCAGTGGCCCCGAGCGCCTGTATTCGAGCGTGGTGCTACTGGACACCTGGATCGCGGCGCTGCGCAGCAGCGGTTGGTCGCCGGGCGAGGCGGCGCTGGTGGGCAGCTTCACCACGCAACTGGCCACGCTGCGCAACCTGTCGGTGGCCGTCACCGCCAAGCTGGCCCGTGGCGAGAGCCCGGTGGTGGAAGCTGCACTGGTCAAGGACATCGGCACCGAGTTCGAGCAGGCCATTCCGGCCATGCTCGAAGCCGCCATCGCGGCCGACCCCACGCGCCCGGTGGACCCCGAGCTGTACCGCGCCGTGGCCTACCTGAGCCAGATCGCGCCCACCTTCTCGCTGCGCGGCGGCACGCGCGAGATCCTGCGCGGCATGATCGCGCGCGGCCTGGGCCTGCGCTGAACAACAAAGCACGAGAGGAACACCCATGTTCGCAGAAGCGATTGAAAGCATCCTGGTCGACCAGTGCACGCCGGCGGCCATCCGCCAGATCGAGAACGGCGGCTCGCCGGCCGCGCTGTGGGGCGCCCTGGCCGAGTCGGGCTTCCTGGAACTGATGGCCAGCGAGGAAGCCGGGGGCGCCGGGCTCGATCTGGCGGCCATCTTCCCTATCTTCGTGGCCTTCGGTCGCCACGCCTTGCCGGTGCCGGCCGCGCAGACCATTGCAGCCCGCGCACTTCTGCACGGCGTGGCGGTGCCCGAAGGAATGATCACACTGGCCGGTTACGGCCGCCGCAACACGGTGGGCGACTTCATCGCCGCCAACCTGGCCTTCGGTGGCATGGCCGAGTTCGCGCTGGCCGACATCGACGGCCACCTGGTGCTGCTCGATACCCGCCTGGCCGAGCGCACGCCTTCGGGTGTGCACGGCAGCCTGGGCTCCACGCTGCGCTGGTCCCGGGAGGTGATCGGCCAGCCGCTGGGCGACAACGGCGCCGAGGTCGGTGTCCTCAGCGCCGCGGTGCATGCGGCCGCCATCGCCGGCGCCATGGAGCGGCTCTTCGGCATGACGCTTGCGTACTGCAACGACCGCGTGCAGTTCGGCAAGCCCATCGGCAAGTTCCAGTCGGTGCAGCACCAGCTGTCGGTCATGGCCGAGCAGGTGGCCTGTGCCGGCGTCGCCGCCGAGTTGGCCTTCACAGCAGGCTCGCGCGTGCCCACCCGGCTGGCGGCGGCCACGGCCAAGTCGCGCACCAGCATGGCGGTGCCCATCGTGGCAGCGACGGCGCATGCGCTGCATGGCGCCATCGGCGTCACCGAGGAATTCGATCTCCAGCTCTACAGCCGGCGCCTGCACGAATGGCGCATGGCCGATGGCTCGGAGCCTTACTGGAACCGCATCGTGGGCGAGACGCTGCTGTCGCAGCCCCACGGCACGGTGCTTCGCTTTGCCATGGAGGAGATCCAAGCATGAATGAGTTCCTGAAGTACGAGCAGCAGGGCGGCATCGTCACGCTGACCATGAACGACCCCGAACGCCGCAATGCGCTCACCGGTAACAACGCTGTGCCGGAGTTCCTTGCCGCCATCGACCGCATCCATGCCGACCACTCGGTGCGCGCAGTGATCCTCACCGGCTCGGGCAGCGCCTTCTCGTCGGGCGGCAACGTGCGCGACATGGGCCGCTATGCACAGATGCAGCCCATGGAACTGCGCCGCGAATACCGCCTGGGCATCCAGAAGCTGCCGCTGGCGCTGTTCAACCTCGAAGTGCCGGTGATTGCCGCGGTGAACGGCGCGGCCATCGGCGCCGGCCTGGACCTGGCCTGCATGTGCGACATCCGCATCGCGGCGCAGGAGGCGAAGTTCGCCGAGAGCTTCGTCAAGCTGGGCATCATCCCCGGCGACGGCGGTGCCTGGCTGCTGCCACGCATCATCGGCCTGTCGCGCGCCACCGAGCTCACGCTCACCGGCCAGACGATCGATGCGAAGCAGGCGCAGGAATGGAACCTGGTCTCGCGCGTGGTGCCGCAAGCGCAGCTGTTGGAAACGGCGCGCAGCGTGGCGCAGAGCATTGCCGACAACCCGGCGCATGCGGTGCGCCTGGCCAAGCGGCTGTTGCGCGAATCGTTGCACACTCGGCTGGACACGCTCCTGGAAATGTCGGCCGCCTTCCAGGTGCTGTCGCACCAGAACGCGGACCACCATGAAGCGGTGGCGGCCTTCGTCGAGAAGCGACCGCCGCAGTTCCACGGCTAGTTGCCGGGCAAGCACACGCCATGGCCGCCGAAATCATCGCCCTGCGCGAATCGCAACTGCGAATCGAAGACGGCGTCGCGCAGTTCTCGCACCAGCGCCCCGCCACCCGCAATGCGCTGACCTCTGGCCTGCGGCTGGACTATCCGGACATGCTGGAGCGCGTCGAAGCCGACCCAGCCATCCGCGCGCTGGTCATCACCGGCGAAGGCGGCAGCTTCTGCGCCGGCGGCGACATCAAGTCGATGCGCGAGCGCCATGTCAGCGCCGAAGCGCAGGCGCACGCGCCCGATGGCATGCGGCGTCGCGTGCTGGGCCTGAACGCCTGGTTGGCGCGCCTTCACGCGCTGGAGATACCCGTCATTGCCGCCGTCGATGGTGCGGCGGCGGGCGCCGGCTTCTCGATCGCCCTGGCGGCGGACTTCGTCCTCGCGTCCAGCCGCGCCATGTTCTGCATGTCATTCGCGAAGATCGGTCTGGTGCCGGACCTGGGCGCCTTCTACTTGCTGCCGCGCGCGGTCGGCCTGCCGATGGCCAAGGAACTGGCGCTCACCGCGCGCCGGGTGAGTGCGCACGAAGGCCAGCGCCTGGGCTTCGTCCATGCCATTCACGAGCCCGATGCGCTGCAGAGCGAAGCCATGCGCTTTGCGCGCCGCTTCCTGGCCGGCCCGCGCGAATCGGCAGGTCTGACCAAGCGCCTGATGAACCAGAGCTACGAGACGCCCTTTCGAACGCTGGTGGAGATGGAAGCGCAGGCGCAGGGCATCGCTTCCACTACGCCCTACCACCTGGCGGCGGTAGCGGCCTTCCTGGATGGCAAGCCGGCCACTTTCGACTGGGACCGCGACCGGGCCTGACGACCCCGGGGGGAAGGCGAGGCAGGGTAGGGGCTCAGGCCACCTGCCGCTGCTGGTCTTGCCAGTAGCGCGCGCGCAGCGCCTTCTTGTCGACCTTGTCCAATGGCGTGAGCGGCAGCGAATCCACCAGTTCGACGAACTTGGGCGCTTGCACCACGCCCTTGCGCTGCGTCACGAAGGCGATCAGCTCGTCGGCCGATAGCGCCGCGCCCGGCTTGGCCACCACCACCGCCATCACCGCCTCTCCCCACTTGGCATGCGGCACGCCGATCACGGCCGATAGGGCCACGCCAGGATGCTGCGCCAGGCAGCCTTCCACCTCGCTGGAGTACACATTGAAGCCGCCCGAAATGATCATGTCCTTGGCGCGATCCACAAGGTAGAGAAAGCCCTGTGCATCGCGTCGCGCCATGTCGCCCGTGTGCAGCCAGCCGTTCTCGAACACGCGCTCGGTTTCCTCGCGCCGATTGAGGTAGCCTGACATCACCAGCGGGCCACGCACGCACAGCTCACCGATCTCTTCCACGGGTACTTCCGTGCCGGTGGCGTCCAGCAGCTTCACCAGGTTGCCGGGAAGCACGCGCCCGCAGCTGCCCAGCAGGTGAGGGCACTGCGGGTCGTGCTCGTCACGGCGCAGGTAGCTGATGGTCATCGGCGCTTCGGCCTGGCCATAGACCTGCGCGAAGACGGGGCCCATTCGCTGCAACGCCTGCACCAGCCGGGCGGGGGCCATTGGCGCGGCGCCGTAGATCACAACCTCCAGGCTGGCGATGTCGTGCCGGCACAACTCGGGTGAATCGAGCAGGCCGTAGATCTGCGTGGGAACAAGGAAGGTGCTGGTGATGCGCTCGCGCGCCACCGTGGCCAGGAAGGCCTCGGGCGTGAAGCGGTCCAGCAGGTGCACGCTGCCGCCGCGCAGAAGGGTGGTGAGGATCATCGCGCCGGCCGCATGCGAAACCGGCGTGGCGGCCAGGAAGCGCACCTGCGCCGGCCATTCCCAGCCGGCGAGCTGCTGCAGCGCCGAAGTCACCACAGTGCGGTGGTGATGAACGATGCCCTTGGACTTGCCGGTGGTGCCGCCGCTGTAGGCGATCTTGAGGATGTCGGTCGGCTGCACCTCGTCCGCCGGCTCGCTGTCGCCTTGCGACGCACAGGCGGCGAGCAGGTCGATGCCGAAGTCGGCGGCGCCCAGGGTGAGCACATGCGCCACGATGCCGCGCGCCGCCAGGGTGCGGCCTCGCTCGGCATGGCGGGGCAGGTCGAGTACCAGCGCCTTCACGCCCGCGTCGGCCAGCACGAAGGCCTGGTCTTCTTCCGAGCCCAGCGGATGCAGCGGTACGTAAACCAGGCCCATGAGCTGCGCGGCCACGATGGCGACCACGGATTCGGTCGAGTTGGTGGCCAGCACCGCCACAGCGTCCTGGCGCTTCAGGCCCAGGGCGGCCAGCGCATGCATGGTGCGCCAGCAGGCCCGCGCGAGCTGCTCATAGCTAAGGCGCTGTTCGCCAGCCACCAGGGCCTCGCGCTGCGGATGCGCGCGCAGGGCGGCGCGGTACATCTGCGCGATGGTGGCGCTCTGATAGAGGGCATCGACCGGGGAGGGCGTAATGGATTGCTCGGCCGTCTGGGCGGCAATGTGTGCGCTCGTCATGGCTGCTGCTTCTCGATGCCGGCGGCTTGGCCCACTTCCTCGAAGCGCTTGGAGTCGGCGCGCATCTCGTCCAGGAAGGCTTGCGGCGTGGTGGGCGCAACCTCCAGGCCCAGCTGGCGCATGCGCGCCTTCACCTCGTCGCGGCCCAGTGCTTCGTTCAGGGCCGAGTTCAGGCGCTGGATCGCCGCCTGCGGCGTGGCCTTGGGCACCAGCATGCCGACGTATGGCTGGTCGTTGAAGCCGGCCAGGCCCAGCTCGGTGAGCGTGGGCACCTGCGGCAGGTCCGGCAGGCGGCGCCGGCCGAAAACGGCCAGCGGCCGGCTCGCGCCGCTTTCGATGAAGGGTTTCTGCGCGGCCAGCGTGTCGATCAGCAGGTCCACCCGGTCGCCGGCCAGGTCCTGCATGGCTGCAGGAACGCCGGCGTAAGGCACCTTGAGGATGTCGGCATGCGCGAGCTTGTTGATGCGCGCGTGATAGAACTCGTAGGTCGAGGCGGTCACTGCCATCGAGACGCTGCCGGGCTTCCTGCGCTCCTGCGCCACCACGTCGGCAAAGCCGCCCGGGAAGTTCTTGCGCGCCACCAGCACCAGGCTGAGGTTGACCGCCTTTCCCACTGGCGCGAGGCTCTTCTCAAAATCCACCGGCGGCACCTTGTACATGGCACGTGCCACCACCAGGGGCATGCCACCCATCAGCACCGTGTGGCCGTCGGCTGGGCCGCTGGCCACGAACTGCGCGCCGATGGCGCCCGACGCGCCGGGCTTGTTGACTACCACCACCGGCTGGCCGAGCGAGATGGCCATGCGGTCGCCCAGCACGCGGGCAATGATGTCGTTGGCGCCACCGGGCTGGTAGACGACGACGAGCTTGATGGGTTGCGATGGAAAGGCCGGCTCGGCCGCCGTGGCGGGCAGGGTGCCGGCGAGGGCGGCGAGGCCCAGCGCCAGGGTAATGGCGCGTCGTCGGAAAGGCATGGTTGTCTCCTGAAATGGGGGGGCGGGGGGCCGCCTTCGGCTCAGGAGAAATTGGACGCCGCCGCGCGCCTGCAATCGCCACCCGGCTCGGGTGGCGTGTCGTCATGCGGCAAGTGGGTTGCTGTCGGCTGGCTCGCGTGCCAGCTCGGCTTCCTGCAGCTCGCGCCAGGCGATCTTGCCGGTGGCCGACTTGGGCAGCGCTTCGACGATCTCGACGATGCGCGGCGCCTTGTAGGTGGCCATGTTGGCGCGGCACCACGCCAACAATGCCTCGCGGTCGGCGGGTCGCCCGGGCTTGAGCGCGACAATGGCCTTCACCGTCTCGCCGCGCTTGCTGTCGTGCGCGGCTATCACGCAGGCTTCGTGGATGTCGGGGTGGCCATTGAGCGTGGCCTCCACCTCGGCCGGCCATACCTTGTAGCCGGCAGCATTGATCATGCGCTTGAGGCGGTCGCGCATGAACACGTAGCCGTCGGCATCGAAACAGCCCAGGTCGCCGGTGCGGAAGAAGCGCTTGCCGTCGATGACGATGAAGCTTTGTTCGTTGGCTTCGGGGTTGTTCCAGTAGCCGCGCATCACCTGCGAGCCATGCGCGACGATCTCGCCCACCTCGCCTTGCGCCACGGGCTGCAGCGTCTCGGGGTCGACGATGCGCAGGTCCACGCCGAAAGTGGGCACGCCCAGGCACACGCGTTTGGGCGCATGCACGGGGTTGGCGCACAGGAAGGTGGCGGTCTCGGTCAGGCCGTAGCCCTCGATGTAGTCCAGGCCGTATTGATCCTTCAGCAGGCGGCTGATGCTGTCCGGCGTGGCGGCACCGCCGCCGGTGACCATGGCAAGGCTGGAAAGGTCGCGTGCCTCGATGCCCGGCTGCGCGAAGAAATCCACCAGCATCGCTGGCAGCGCGGCCCAGAAGCTCACGCGATGGCGCTCGATGAGCACCGCCGCGGTTTCGCGCTCCCAGCGCGACATCAGCACCACCGTACCGCCCATGTAGATGGCTGCATTCACGTTGTTCTGCAGGCCCAGCAGGTGAAACAGCGGCGCTACCGCGAGGAATGCGGTCTCGCTGTTGCAGCGCCGCCAGGTGGTGGAGCCCACGAACGATGTCATGGCCGTGCGGTGCGTGTGCATGCAGGCCTTGGGCGCGCCGGTCGTGCCCGAGGTGTAAGGCAGCATGCACAGGTCGTCGGGGCCGGCCTGGTGCACGCCGGGCGAGGAGCGTGCCTGCAGTGCGCCTTGCCAGCGTACCGCGCCCTTGGGCAGCGGCTGCGCGGCCGAAGGCGTACGCACCCAGTCGGGAATGTTCATGCCCTCGTCGTCAGCGCCGAGCGCGTCGCCGTAGGCATGCACGACCACGTGGCGCAGCAGGCCTTCCTGCAGCAGGGGAGCCGCAACGGGCAGCAGTTCCTGGGCGACGAAAGCCACGCGCGCACCGCTGTCGGCCAGGATGTGGCGCAGTTCATCTTGCAGCAGCATGGCGTTGACCGGCACGAACACCGCATCGGCGCGAAGGATGGCGAAGTAGGCGGCGATGAACTGCGGGCAGTTCTGGCTGAACACCGCAACGCGGTCGCCGCGCCGCACGCCCTGTGCCTGTAGCCAGCCGGCCAAGTGCTCGACGTCGCGAAGAAGTGCGCCGTATGACGTAGCGCCGCCGAAGAACTGGATGGCGGTCTTGGCCGGAAAGCGGCGCGCGGACGCTTCCAGGTTGTAGAAGATGCTGGTCTCGGGAATGTGGATCTGGCGCGGCAGGCCTTGGCGCGCGTGGTCCGCGGCCAGCGTGAGCGGGTTGCTCGGCCGCTCCACAATGCCTTCGGGCACTGCGGGAAACTCGAATGGGAACGAAGTGCTCATGATGGGACGCCGGGCGCGAGACTCATGGATGGCGCCGACCGGACTGGGGCGTGCGAGGTTGGTTCGGCTTGCGGCGCCGAGGCGGCGGGCGGCCGTGATGCGAAGGATGGCGTCAGGAGGTTGCGGGCGGCATCCAGTGGAGAGGGGCCGCGGGCCTGCGCGCGTGCGTAGGCCGCAGCGCGCACTTCGAACAGGCATTGGCGAAGCAAGGCCATGATAGGCTTCCGTCGGGGTGTGTTCAGACTGCGCCGGCCAGTTCCGGGACGGCCGTGAACAGGTCGGCTTCCAGGCCGTAGTCGGCCACCGAGAAGATAGGCGCTTCCGGATCCTTGTTGATCGCTACGATCACCTTCGAATCTTTCATGCCGGCCAAGTGCTGGATCGCGCCCGAGATGCCCGCTGCGATGTACAGCTCAGGCGCGACGATCTTGCCAGTCTGGCCCACTTGCCAGTCGTTGGGCGCGTAGCCCGCATCGACGGCTGCGCGACTGGCGCCCAGGCCCGCGCCAAGCTTGTCGGCCAGAGGCGCCATCACTTCCTGGAACTTCTCGGCGCTGCCCAGCGCGCGGCCACCGGAGACGATGATCTTGGCTGCCGTCAGTTCAGGGCGCTCGCTCCTGGTCACTTCGCGACCCAGGAACGCGCTCTTGCCGCTGTCGGCCACGCCTTCGGCGTTCTCGACCGAGGCGCTGCCGCCATCCGCCGGCGCGGCGTCGAAGCCGGTGGTGCGCACGGTGATCACCTTCGTAGCATCGGCGCTTTGCACGGTGGCGATGGCGTTGCCGGCGTAGATTGGGCGCTCAAAGGTGTCGGCGGCGACCACCTTGGTGATGTCGCTGATCTGCGCGACATCCAGCTTGGCGGCAACGCGTGGTGCCACGTTCTTGCCGTTGGCGGTGGCAGGGAACAGGATGTGGCTGTAGTTGCCGGCGATCGCCAGCACTTGCGCAGCCACGTTCTCGGCCAGGCCTTCGGCCAGCGAGGCGCTGTCGGCCGCGATCACCTTGGAAACGCCAGCGATCTTGGCAGCAGCGGCTGCCGTTTCGGCCGCGTTGGCACCAGCCACCAGCACGTGCACGTCGCCAGACTGGCAGGCGATGGCGGCGGTGACGGTGTTCAGGGTCGCCGGCTTGAAGGTGGCGTGGTCGTGTTCAGCAATAACGAGTACGGTCATTTGTCTTTCCCTCTTTCCCTGATCCTCAGATCACCTTGGCTTCGTTCTTGAGCTTGTCCACCAGCGTGGCGACATCGGGAACCTTGATGCCGGCGCCGCGCTTCGGCGGCTCGGACACCTTCAGCGTCTTCAGGCGAGGCGCAACGTCGACACCCAGCTCTCCGGGCTTGACCGTGTCCAGCTGCTTTTTCTTGGCCTTCATGATGTTGGGCAGCGTGACGTAGCGCGGCTCGTTCAGGCGCAGGTCCGTCGTAATGACCGCGGGAAGCGAAAGGCTGAGCGTCTCGAGGCCGCCGTCCACTTCGCGGGTGACGCTGACCTTGTCGCTGGCCACTTCGATCTTGGAAGCGAAGGTAGCTTGCGGCAGGTCGGCCAGGGCGGCGAGCATCTGGCCGGTCTGGTTGGCGTCGTCGTCGATGGCCTGCTTGCCCAGGAGGACGAGTTGGGGCTGTTCCTTGTCGACCAGCGCCTTCAGGAGTTTGGCGACGGCCAGCGGCTGCAGCTCTTCGGTCGTTTCCACCAGGATGCCGCGGTCGGCGCCAATGGCCATGGCGGTGCGCAGCGTCTCCTGGCACTTTGCTTCACCGCAGGAGACGGCAATGACCTCGGTGACCACCCCCTTTTCCTTCAGGCGCACAGCCTCTTCGACGGCAATCTCGTCAAAAGGGTTCATGCTCATCTTGACGTTGGCGATGTCTACGCCCGAACCATCGGCCTTCACCTGCGCCTTCACGTTCGCGTCGATCACGCGCTTGACTGCCACCAGTACTTTCATCTCGTTGCTCTCTGTCGATAAATTGATTGCGAATGGGCGTCAGGCGGCACCCTGGAAGCCCAGGCCCTGCAGCCGCAGGCGGTCGATGGCTTCTGCGTCGAAGCCCCAGTCGCGTAGGGCCGCGGCACCATGTTCGCCGCGTGCAGGTTCACGCCTGGGCACTGCAGACGGCGTGGCCGAGAAGCGCGGCGCCGGAGCGGGCTGCATCACGCCATCCACTTCCACGAAGCTGCCGCGTACCCGGTTGTGCGGATGGCCGGGCGCTTCCGAGAAACTCAGCACCGGCGCGACGCAGGCATCGCTGCCTTCGAACGCCTGGCTCCATTCGTCGCGCGTGCGCTTGGCAAAAGCGGCCTCGAGCGCGGCGCGGATCGCGGGCCAGCCCTTGCGGTCGTGCTGCGAGGGCAGGGCGGCGTCGGCCAGTCCCAGCTTTTCGAGCAGCTCGGCATAGAAGCGGCCCTCCACCGGGCCCACCGACATGTACCCGCCGTCGGAGGTGCGGTAACTGTCGTACCAGGGCGCGCCGCCGTCGAGCATGTTGCTGGCGCGCTCTTCGCGCCAGTTGCCCGAGGCCAGCAGGCCCCAGAAGATCGCGCCCAGTTGCGCGGCACCTTCGGTCATTGCGGCATCCACCACCTGGCCGGCACCGCCGTTCTTCACGTTGACCAGCGCGGCCAGCACGCCCACGGCCAGCAGCATGCCGCCGCCGCCGTAGTCGCCCACCACGTTCAGCGGCACGGTAGGCTTGGCATCCGGCGCGGCGCCAATGCCCGAGAGCACGCCGGACAGGGCGATGTAGTTCAGGTCATGCCCGGCGCGGTCGGCCATGGGGCCGGTCTGGCCCCAGCCGGTCATGCGGCCGTACACCAACTTCGGGTTGCGTGCCAGGGCCGCGTCGGGGCCCAGGCCGAGGCGTTCCATGGTGCCGGGGCGAAAGCCCTCGATCAGCACGTCGGCACGCTCGATCAGCGCCAGGGCAGCCTCGCGCGCCTCGCGCTTCTTCAGGTCCAGCGTGACGGAGCGCCGGCCGCGGCCCACCACGTTGATGCGCGGGCCTTCCATCTTGGGGCCCAGGTCGCCAGGAGCCACCGGGCGGTCGATACGGACCACGTCCGCGCCCATGTCCGCCAGCAGCATGGCGCCGAAGGGCCCGGGGCCGATGGCTTCGAATTCCACAACGCGAATGCCCGAAAGCACACTCATTCTCAAGTCTCCTGCTTATTGCGTTGCCTGGCCGGACCCTTGCCACCGAGTGCCGGCCCGCTGTCATGGGGGGAGTAGACACCGCGCCGTCTGCAAAGTCGCCACCCGCAACGGGTAGCCCCGGGGGTGTGCCGCCTCGGACGCTGCTGCACAATCGAAAACCCCTGGGGCGCTCCGGGCGCCGGTGCTCACTCCAAGTCAGTCATGTCCGTCAAGCCAACCCGCATCGAATCCCCCTCGCAGGTCAATCCTGCCGCCCCTTCGCTACCGGCGGGCCGGGTGCCGCCGCGCCTGGTGGTTCGCGAGCGCCTGCTGGCGCGCCTGGTCGACGAGCGGCGGCGCCGCTGCCTGGTGGTGACCGGGCCGGCTGGCAGCGGCAAGTCCACGCTGCTGGCTGCATGGCGCCAGGCGCTGGTGCCGCTGGGCTTCGAGGTGGCATGGGTGGCGCTGGCGGCTGAAGACAACGAGCCCGCGCATTTCTTCGACAGCCTGATCGCCGCCCTGGCCGCCGTCAGCCCGGAACTGGTTCGTGAGGCCGCCATCCTGGAAGACGTGGGCAGCGCCGACCCGGACGGAATGGAGCGCATGGCCATCACGCTGGTAGGCGCCATCGAAGCGTATGGACGCGAAGTGGTGCTGGTGCTGGACGACCTGCAGCACATCAGCGACCGCGGCGTGCTCGAAACCCTGCAATGGCTGCTGGACTACGCGCCGCCGCGCCTGCACATCGCACTGTCCTCGCGCAGTGCGGTTCCCCTGTCACAGGAGCGCTTGCGCGCCCAGGGCCAGGTGCTGGCGCTGGACCAGCGCGACCTGCGCTTCACCCTGGCCGAGACGGAGCAGTTCCTGAAGCTGCATGTAGGCGAGCTGGATGCTCGCACCGTCCGCCTCTTGCACGAGCTTACAGATGGCTGGGTGGCCGGCCTGCAGCTGTTTGCCGTGGACTGGAGGAAAAAGCGCCAGGGCACCCAGCCGCCGCAGGCCGAGAGCATTTCGCGCGTGCCGCTGCGCGACGCGCGTGCCTTCACCCATTACTTCGAGCAGGAAGTCCTGGCGCACCTGCCGGCCCAGACGCTGGACGTGCTGGTGAGCCTGGCGCCCTGCAACCGGGTGTGCCCGTCGTTGTGCGCGGCGCTGACCGGTCGGCCCGACTCGGTGGGTGAGGCCACGCGTCTTCTTGCGCGGCTGGAAAGTGACAACGTCTTCCTGGTGCCTGTCGAGGGCCCGCCACCACACACCTGGTACCGGCTGCATCCCCTGCTGCGCGAGACGCTGATCGACCGCTTCGAGCACCTGGACGAAGCGCGCCGGCGCCACTTGCATGTCTTGGCCTTCGAATGGTTCCGTGAAAACGGCGACCTGGCCGAGGCGGTGCGCCACGGCATCCAGGCGGGACGGGACCGGCAGGCCGCCGAACTGGTCGAGCAGTGTGCCGAGGCGATGTTCGTGCGCAGCGAGCGGCGCGACCTGGTTGCCCTGCTGCGCATGCTGCCGCCGCAAGAGGTGCAGCGCAGCTTCTGGCTGCGGCTGTGGAGCGCGCGCGCTCAGCTGTACCAGCGCGAGCTGCGCGCCTGTGAGGCGCAGCTGGATGCCCTGGAGCACGACCTGCCCGCTGGCGACGCGCGCCATTTCCAGGTGACCCTGCTGCGTGCGGCCGTGGCAGTGCAGCGCGACGACACCGAAGGGGCGCTCAAGCTGCTTCCGCGGCTATTGGACGCGCCCCCTGGCATCGATTCGCTGGCCCTGGGCGGGCGCAACAACATCCTGTCGTGGCTGTACATGCACCAGGGCGACTACGAGCGCGCCCGTCGCGTGCAGCAGGATTCGCTCCCGCTGGTGGTGCAGGGCGCGCCGCTGCTGAGCACGCCGTCGGGCCTGCTGCAGGGGCGCTGCCTGGTGGGCCTGTCGTGGGCCATGGAAGGGCAGATGACGCAGGCCGAGCGCACCTACCGCGCCGTGGCCGCCGAGGCCGAGCAGTGTGGCCGCGCCTGCGCCGACACGTACTACCTGGCCACCGCGCTGCTGGCCGATGTGCTGTACGAGCTGGACGATGCGAAGCAGGCGCGCGAACTCCTGAACGGCAAGGCCGACGTTCTGGAGCGCATCTCCATTCCCGATGCTGTGCTACGCGCATTCCGCGTGCTGGCCGCGGCGCAGCTGCAGGCAGGCCACCGGCTGGAGGCCTTCGCCTGCCTGGAACGCCTGGAGGACTACGCCATCAAGCATGGACTGGACCGTCTGCTGGCGCACAGCTTGGCCGATCAGATCCACCTGCACCAGCTGCAGGGCGAGATGACGGCGGCCGGCGAGGCGATGACGCGCCTGGATGCCTTGGGCGCCGCCCATGTGCACGCGCAGGCCAGCGCGCTGGCTGACATCCCCGAGCTGGTGGAGCGCGCGCACATCCGGCTGGATTTGATGCATGGCGACCTGGACGCTGCGTCGCAGCGCGTGAGCGGCCTGATCGCGCGCTGTGAAGCACGCGGCCATGGCCGCACGGCGGCGCAGCTGATGATGCAGGACGCGGTGATCGAGGCGCGCCGTGGCCGCACCGAGTCGGCGCGACGCCGCTTGGTGGATGCGCTCAGCCGCGGCCATCGCCTGGGCCTGCAGCGAAGCCTGCTGGATGCCGACCCGGCCGCGCGCAAGCTGGTGCGCGAGCTGGCCGCCACCGAGAAGCTCGATCCGGTGCTTGCCTTCTACGTGGGGCGCCTGCAGGCCACCAGCGCGGCGCCCGTCGACGCGGCGCGCGCGAGCGGCCATACGGTGCCGCCCGAGGATTTCAGCGCGCGCGAGATCGAGGTACTGCGCCTGCTGGCGCAGGCCATGTCGAACAAGAAGATCGCACGTGCACTGGGCCTGTCGCCCGAGACGGTGAAGTGGTACCTCAGCCGCATCTACGGCAAGCTGCGCGTGACCGGCCGAGACGAGGCGGTGGCCCGGGTGCGCGACCTGGGCTGGGACCGCGCCGGCGCAGCCCCGGGCGAGCTGCAGCGCTGAGCCACCCGGGAGTCGCAGCGGACCTGGTCGCGGGGGGGAGGCCTCAGGGCTCCGCCACGTTGAACATCGGCTCGAAGTCTTCCAGCAGCTGCAGCAGCTGCACCACGCGGTCCGCATTGCCCTCGACCTGGATCACGCCCGCGGACGCCAGTTGCCCGAATGCGTCGGGCAGGCCAGCCGGGTGCGTCTGCCACTGCGCCATGGCGGTGCGCGACAGCGTCACCCGCGCGTCGGCCTGGCCCCGTACGGCGCCGGGCAGGTAGGTGAGGGTCGCGTTGCCCAGGTGCATGGCCCAGGTCTCGGCGGCGTCCCGGTCGTGCCACTCGATGTCCATGCGCAGGCCCTCGGCGCGCTGGGCGTCCAGGCGCACGGCGAACGAATCCATCAACAGCTCGATCGGCAGCGCTCCGACCAGGTCGCGGCTGACATTGCGGCGGCGCACGTTCGGCACGCCCTTGCGCAGTTCCTGCGCGCCCAGCAGGAAGGCATTGCGCCAAGTTGCCGATTCGGCGGCAAAGCCCATCTGCTCCAGCGCGTCGGCGCACAGGGCGCGCGCGGCCTGATTGCCGGGATCGGCGAACACCAGGTGATTGGTGACTTCGGCCACCCAGCGGTGCTCGCCGCGGGCGAAGTCCTCGCGCGCCTGTGCCAGCAGCGCGTCGGCGCCGCCCATGTAGCGCACGTAGCGCGGGCCGGCCTCTTCGGGGGGCAGCAGGTGGAGGTGCGCGGGGTTGCCGTCGTACCAGCCCAGGTAGTGCTGCACGATGGAGCGCACGTTGTGCGAAATGGTGCCGTAGAAGCCGTGGTTGGCCCAGCGGCCCGCCAGCGAATCGGGCAGCTTCATGGCCTCGGCCACCTCGATGCCAGTCAGGCCGCGGTTCATCAGGCGCACCGTCTGGTCGTGCAGGTGCTTGTACATGTCGCGCTGGTCGCGCAGATAGCCGCGGATCTTCTCGTTGCCCCAGGTGGGCCAGTTGTGCTGCGCGAACACTACGTCGGCAGTGGGCGCGTAGCGGTCCAATGCCTGGTCGATGTAGCGCGACCACAGACGCGAATCGCGCACCTGTGCACCGCGCAGCGGGCACAGGTTGTGCAGCGCCTGGGTGCCGATCTCGGCCATGTTCAGCGCGCGCAGGCCGGGGAAGTGCAGGAACATCTCTGAAGGCGCCTCGCTCTCCAGCGCCAGATGGAAGATGATTTCGACGCCGTCGATCACATGCGTCTCGCTTTCCTGCTCGATGCTGCGCGTGGGCGGAATCAGCGTGGTGGTGCCCATGGGCACGGCCTTGCCCATGCCGCAGTCCACCGTGCCGCACGCATGTCGCGGCAGCGAGACTCCGAACTGGAACATGGCGCGCCTGCCCATGGCATTGCCGGCCAGCACGTTTTCCGACACGGTGTGCCACATGAAGCCCGAGGGCGCCACGATGGGTACGCGCCGGGCAATCGCGTCCTGCTCATCGAGCACGCCGCGCGCACCGCCGAAGTGGTCGGCATGGCTGTGCGTGTAGATGAGGCCGGTGACGGGTCGATGGCCGCGGTGCTCGCGGTAGAGCTTCAGCGCCGCCTCGGCCGTTTCGGCCACGGTGAGCGGATCGACGATGACCACGCCGGTCTCGCCTTCCACGAAGGTGATATTCGACACGTCGAAGCCGCGCACCTGGTAGATGCGCTCGGTCACCTTGAAAAGGCCGTGCAGGTTGTTCAGCCGCGCGTGTTGCCACAGGTTGGCGTGTACGGTGTCGGGGCCCTGCGCCGATTCGTCAAGAAATGAGAAGTCGCGCAGGCTCCAGTTCACGCGGCCCTTGGCGTCGGTGATGTGCGCATCGGCAATGGTGGCGATGAAGCCGCGGCGTGCGCTTTCGAGGTTCTCCTCGGTATCGGCCAGGGGCAGCAGGGCGTCTGAAATGTTCATGGCAATGCGATCTGATGGGGGAAGAAAAGTAGACGTGCTCAGGGGGTTGCGGCGGCTGCCCGTGCCGGCCAGAAGGGGGCGCGCAGCTCGCGCTTGAGCACCTTGCCGGCCCCCGAAAGCGGCAGCTCGGCGCGGAACTCCACGCTCTTGGGGCACTTGTAGCCGGCAATGGAATCGCGGCAGTGCGCGCGCACCGCGTCTGCATCGAGGCTGGCGCCGGGGCGCAGCACCACAACGGCGTGCACCGCCTCCACCCAGGTCGGGTGCGGAATGCCGATGACCGCGCACATGGCCACAGCCGGGTGGCGTGCGATCACGCCTTCCACTTCGGCCGAGTACACGTTCTCGCCTCCGGTGACGATCATGTCCTTGATGCGGTCGACCACGAACAGGTGCCCGGCTTCGTCCATCCAGGCGCCGTCGCCAGTGAAGAGCCAGCCATCGCGCAGCGCGGCCGAGGTTTCCGCGGGCTTGTTCCAGTAGCCCGACGTGATGTTGGGGCCGCGCACGACGATCTCGCCGACGCTGCCTGGCGGCAGTTCGCGCCCATCGTCGTCGACGATCTTCACTTCCACGCCCGGCACCGCGCGGCCGGCCGAGCCCGAGAGGCCGTTGGCGCGCCCTTGCTCGGCATGGTTTTCCGGCGGGTTCACGCTGACGATGGGGCAGGCCTCGGTCAGCCCGTACTGGTGGAAGAAGTCCACGCCGGGCAGGGCGCTCAGCATGTCTTCCAGAACCGTCGGCAGGATCGGCGAGGCGCCGTAGCTCAGGCGCTTGACGCCCGAGAGGTCGGTGCGCTCGAAATCAGGATGCGCGATGAGCGCCTGGATCATGGTGGGCACCAGGGCCAGTTCGTTGACGCCTTCGCGCTCGATGGTGTGCAGCAGTTCGGCTGGCTCGAAGCCCGGCACGATCACATGCGTGCCGCCGCTCACGAACTGCATCATGGCGCGGCTGAGCGCGCCGATGTGGAAGAGAGGCGCCGAATGCAGCAGCACGCTGCGCGGAAGCGGCGGGATCTCGGCAATGCGCTGCAGCGCGCCGCACCACAGGTTGCGGTGCGTCTGCATCACGCCCTTGGGAAAGCCGGTGGTGCCGCCGGTGTACATGATGCAGGCCAGGTCGACGTCGGCGCGCCGCGCGTCGGGAACGGGCGCCGCGTTGCCGATGAGTTGCTCGTAACGCAGCATGTCGTGCGGCAGCTCCTGCTCGCCGGCATGGATCAAACGTGGCGCATGCCGTGCGCTGGCGCAGATGGCATCGGCCAGTGGGGTGAAGCGGTCGTCCACGAACAGGATTCGCGTGTCGCAGTCGTCCAGCGAATAGACGATCTCGGGCACGCTCCACCGGATGTTCACCGGGTTGAGCACGGCACCGGCCCACCAGGTGGCCATCATCACTTCCAGATAGTGGTCGCTGTTGAGCGCGAGGATGCCCACGCGGTCGTCGGGCTGCACGCCCAGACCCTGCAGCGCGCCGGCCAGCCGGGCCACGCGCGCAGCGAATTGACGGAAGCTGCGGCGCCGCCCGCGAAACACGGTGGCGGTGCGGTCCGGGGTTTGCTGCAGCGAGCGCTGCAGCCCTTGAGTCATTTGCACGGCTTGTCTCTGCTTTTCACAAGGGAGCCAGTGGAGCAGGGCCGCGGCTGCGCTGCGCCACCCACTTCAGGGGGGCGGGAAAGCCAGCAGCGCTCACTGCTGGGGGCAGCGTGTCTCGCCTGGGACATGGGCCGCCACCCGTTGCAGGTGGTGAAGCGCGGGATCGCGCCTCCTATCGTCGTGCCATCCCCCAATGAGAAGGAGACATGCCTTGAACGTCACTCGCAACGTCTTCCGGGAAGATCACGAGATGTACCGCGAAACGGTGCGCCGGTTCCTGGAAAAGGAGTGCCTGCCGCGTCAGGCCGCATGGGACGCTGCCGGCCAGGTTGACCGCGAGACCTGGCGCAAGGCCGGCCGCGAAGGACTGCTGTGCGCGTCGCTGCCCGAGGAGTACGGTGGCGGTGGTGGCGACTTCGGACACGCGGCCGTGTTCGCTGAAGAGACCGCGCGCTCGGGCGTGAGCGGCCCGGCCTTCGGCATGCATTCGGACATCATCGCCCCTTACATCCACCGCGCCGGGAACGATGAGCAGAAGAAGAAGTGGCTGCCCGGCGCCGCCTCGGGCGAGCTGATCCTGGCCATTGCCATGACCGAGCCGGGCACCGGCAGCGACCTGAAGGCCGTGCGCACCACCGCGGTTCGCGAAGGCGACGAGTACGTCATCAACGGCAGCAAGACTTTCATCAGCAACGGCCTGATCGCTGACCTGATCATCGTGGTGTGCAAGACGGACCCGGCGGCGGGCGCCAAGGGCATCAGCCTGATCGCGGTGGAGGCGACGCGCGCGGGCTTCCGGCGCGGGCGCAAGCTGCAGAAAGTGGGCCAGTTCGCGCAGGACACGGCCGAGCTGTTCTTCGACAACGTGCGCGTGCCGGTGGGAAACCGGCTGGGCGAAGAAGGCAAGGGCTTTGCCTACCTGATGGGCGAGCTGCCGCAGGAGCGCTTTTCCATCGCGGTCGCAGCGGCCGCTCGCCTGGAGCGCGCGCTGGAAACCACCATCGACTATGTGAAGGACCGGCGCGTGTTTGGCCAGACCGTGTGGGACTTCCAGAACACCAAGTTCAAGCTGGCCGACATCAAGGCGCAGGCCGTGGCCGTGCGCACCATGGTCGACTACTACCTGGCCGAGCACATGCGCCGGCGCCTGACGCTGGAAGAGGCGGCCATCGCCAAGCTCTTTTCCACCGAGACGCTGGGCAAGGCCATCGACGAGATGGTGCAGCTGCACGGCGGCTACGGCTACATGCTGGAGTACCCCATTGCGCGCGACTTCGTCGACATGCGCGTCACACGCATCTACGGCGGCACCAGCGAAGTGATGCGCGAGCTGATTTCCCGAAAGCTCTGAGGCGTTGCCGCCTCGGACGAACTCATTCCTTGTCAACTCTCCTCAGGAAAACCATGACCCGCAAAGTCTTCGTTGCCGGTGTCGGCATGATTCCGTTCAAGAAGCCCGGCACCAGCGAGCCCTACGACGTGATGGGCGAGGTGGCGATTCGCCAGGCGTTGCAGGACGCCGGCCTGGACTACGCCGACGTGCAGCAGGCCTACGCCGGCTACGTGTACGGCGACTCCACCTGCGGCCAGAAGGCGCTGTACCGGGTGGGCATGACCGGCATTCCGGTCGTCAACGTGAACAACAACTGCGCGACCGGCTCTACGGCGCTGTACCTGGCACGCCAGGCGGTGCAAAGCGGCGCGGTTGACTGCGCGCTGGCCGTGGGCTTCGAGCAGATGAACCCGGGCGCGCTGAAGTCACGCTGGGACGACCGCAAGCCCGCGCTGGAGCGCGCGCTGGAGGTCGTGGACGAGCTGGTCGGCATGCCCGAGATCCCCTCGGCCATCCGCCAGTTTGCCGGCGCCGGCCGTTCCCACATGGAGAAATACGGCACCAAGCTGGAAACTTTCGCATCCATCCGCGCCAAGGCCAGCCGCCATGCCGCGCGCAACCCGCTGGCCGTGTTCCGCAACGTGGTCAGCACCGAAGACGTGATGAACGCCCCCATGCTGTGGGACGGCGTCATCACCCGCTTGATGGCCTGCCCGCCCACCTGCGGCGGCGCTGCGGCCATCTTGGTCTCGGAGGAGTTCGCCAGGAAGCGCGGCCTGCGCACGGGCGTGTTCATCGCCGGACAGTCGATGACCACCGACACGCCCAGCACCTACGAGGCGCGCGACATGATCCGTGTGGTGGGCTTCGACATGACGCGCCTGGCCGCCGGGCAGGCCTATGAACAGGCCGGCATCGGTCCCAAGGACGTGGATGTGATCGAGCTGCACGACTGCTTTGCGCAGAACGAGCTCATCACTTACGAAGGACTGGGCCTGGCTGCGGAGGGCGAGGGACCGAAGCTGGTGGCAGACGGCGACAACACCTATGGCGGCAAGTGGGTGGTCAACCCCTCGGGCGGCCTGTTGTCGAAGGGCCATCCGCTGGGCGCCACCGGCCTTGCGCAGTGCTACGAACTCACGCACCAGTTGCGCGGCACCGCGGACGACCGGCAGGTAAGTAATGCTCGCATCGCGCTGCAGCACAACCTGGGCCTGGGCGGCGCGGGCGTCGTGACCATCTACCAGAAGGCGGACTGAAATGATCGACCCCAAACACATCGGCATGAAGCTGCCGACCTACAAGGCGACGCCCGAGATCGGCCAGCTTCGATTTTTCGCCAAGTCCATCGGCGAGACGAACCCCATCTACCTGGACGAATCGGCCGCGCGCGATGCCGGTCACCCAGGCGTGCCGCTGCCTCCCACTTTCCTCTTCTCGCTGGAGTTCCAGATTCCGTCGAACGCATGGCGGGAAGAAATGGGCATCAACCCCGCCCGCATCCTGCACGGAGAGGAGTCGTTCCAGTACCACTGCATGGCATATGCCGGTGACACGTTGCAGTTCGAGACGCGCGTGGCCGACATCTACGACAAGAAGGGCGGGGCGCTTTCCTTCGTGGTGCGCGAAACGCGCGTGACCAACCAGCGCGGCGAACACGTGGCCGACCTGCGCAGCGTGCTCGTGCATCGCAACTGAACCCGGCCAGGAGATGACTTCCCCATGACTGCCATGACCAAACTCGACCTTCTCAAGGTGGGCGACACGCTGCCGCGGCTGGTGCTGCCCGCCATCAACCGCACCACTTTGGCGCTATTCGCGGGTGCTTCGGGCGACCACAACCGGGTCCATATCGACATCGACTACGTACGCGCCGCCGGCATGACCGACGTGTTTGCGCACGGCATGCTGTCGATGGCCTACCTGGGCCGCCTGCTCACGCAATGGGTAGACCAGCGCCGCATTCGCAGCTTCGGCGTGCGCTTCACGGGCATCACGCACCTGGGCCACATCATCACCTGCACCGGCAAGGTGGTGGAACTGCTGGAGGTGAATGGCGAGCAGCGTGCCAAGCTGGAGATACAGACCGCCAACCAGTACGGCGACGTGAAGATCGTCGGCGACGCAATCGTCGCGGTATAGGCCCACCCCGGTTTCCCTTTTTCAACCCCTCATCACACACAGACATTCGGAGATAAGCAATGGGTACTCTTGACGGCAAGGTGGCACTGGTCACCGGTTCGGGTCGCGGCATTGGCCAGGCCATCGCCATGAAGCTCGCCAGCGAAGGCGCGCGCCTCGTCATCAACGACCTGGACGCCGACCCGGCCAACGAGACGGTCGAGCTCATCAAGAAGGCCGGCGGCCAGGCCGTGGCCTGCGCTGGCAACGTGAGCGCGCCGGACTTTGCCGAGCGCTACATCAAGACCGCGATGGATGCCTACAAGGCCATCGACATCATCGTGAACAACGCCGGCTTCACCTGGGACGACGTGATCCAGCGCATGAGCGACGAGCAGTGGTATGCCATTGTCGACTGCCACATGACGGCCCCGTTCCGCATCCTGCGTGCGGCCTACCCGGTCATCAAGGCGCAGGCCGCGGCAGATGCCGAGAAGGGCATCGTGGTCAACCGCAAGGTGGTCAACGTGTCTTCCACTTCGGCGCTCAATGGCAATGCGGGCCAGATGAACTATTCGTCGGCCAAGGCCGGCGTGATCGGAATGACTCGCGCGCTCAGCCGCGAATGGGGCCGCTTCAACGTCAACGTGAACGCGGTCGCCTTCGGCCTCATCCACACCCGCATGACCAACGCTGACGCCAAGGCCGGCGCGACCGTAAACATCGAGGGCAAGGAGATCCGCGTGGGCCTGAACCCGGAACTGCTCAAGAGCCACGCGCAGCGCAACCCGCTGGGCCGTGGCGGCACGCCCGAGGAAGCGGCTGGCGCTGTTTACCTGTTCTGCCTGCCCGAGTCGAACTACATCACCGGCCAAGTGGTGGCCGTGGCCGGCTCGCCGCAGTAGGACTGCATCGGATGACCGAAACCGCTGCAACCGGCGGCGCACGCCCGCGGCGCCTGCTGCACACCCGCGAGGTGGTGTGCCGAGGCTATGTGCGCGAGGATGGGCTGTTCGACTTCGAGGCCAGCCTGCGCGACATCTCGGCGAACGGCACCGACCTGTACTTCAAGCAGGTCGATGCCGGCGGCCTGCTGCACGGGCTGCGCCTGACGATGACCATCGACGCGGACATGCAGATCGTGCAGATGCAGGCGCATTCGGACACCGTTCCGACGCCGTTCTGCGGCGAGAGCAGTGCGTTCTACGGGCAACTGGAAGGTCTGCGCATCGGCCCGGGCTTTACCCAGCGCGTGAAGGAGCGCGTGGGTGGCCGCAAGGGTTGCACGCACCTGACCGAACTGATGGGCCCGCTGGCGACCACCGCGGTGCAGACCGTCATGGCCCTGCGCCGCGAGACGCGTGACCTTGCCGTCGAACTGCAAGGCGACGCGCCGATGCCACGTCCGGCCGTCTACAACACATGTCATACCTATCGGCAGGAGGGGCAGGCGATTCAGGTGATTTGGCCCGATCGCCGGCGTGGTGTGGCCTGACTTGTGCGATGCGCATTCGCGCTCGGCCCGACATCGGCCAGCTGAAGAAGCAAGCCAAGGAATTGCTTGCTCTGTATCGCCGCGGTGATCCGGCCGCGATGCAACGGTTCCGGGCCCCGCTGCCTGCGGCCCGCGGCAGGAACGATGAAGAACTGGCCGGCCGGTCCTTGCGCCTGCATGATGCGCAATCCTGCATTGCGCGCGAGTACGGCTTTCCTTCCTGGGCCGATCTGCAGGTGTTCGTGCTCGCGCGCCCGGCGTTGGCGGACGACCCCGAGCAGGCTGTGCGCCACTGGGTGCGCATGGTCTATGCCGGCGACGTGGCGGGCGGCAACGACACGCACCGGCCGGCGGTGGCCGCGCGGATGCTGGCCGAGTCTCCGACGCTGGCCGGCGACGACGATTCCTACCTTGCCTGCGCGATCGGCAATGAACAGGTTCTCCGGCGCGCCACCGCGCGCGACCCGGCGTGGGTCCACCGCGAAGGCGGGCCATTGAACTTGCCGCCGCTGGTGGCCGTGACCCACTCGGGGCTCGCCACCCGGCCGGGTTTTCGCGAACGCCTGCGCGATTGCGCGCGCTTCCTGCTCAGCGCCGGCGCTTCGGCCAACCAGTCCGTCGGCAATCGATGGCCGCCGGCCTCGCTGGAGGTGCCATCGCAGACGGAGCGGCTGTCCGCCCTCTACGGCGCGGCCGGCAAGGCTTTCGATCCGCAACTCACGCGCCTGCTGCTCGAGGCCGGTGCAGACCCCAACGACGGCGAATCGCTCTACCACTCGCTCGAAGCGCCGGCGTGCACCCGTTTGCTGCTGGAGGCGGGCGCGCGCATCGCTGGCTCGAACGCGATGTACCGCGCGCTCGACCTCGAAGATCCGGGTGTGCTCGAACTGCTGCTGGCGCACGGCGGTGATGCCAACGAGCCGGCCTTGGGCCCACCCAGAACCCGTGCGTGGCGGCGACTGGGTCGGGTGCGCCGAGGCCTTGCGCGCCCACGGCCTACTACCGGCTGCGCGACCGGACCCGGCAGGTGCGGACGTCGTGCTGATCGGCGACAGGCGCTATCGGTTCGCGGACGATGTCGCAGAGGCTCTGCTCGGATTCTCGGACGCGCCTGCGCACTGAGCCGGAGCCGGTTGGCGGGCACCCTTCGGGTCACGCGTCCAGCAGGCAATCCATCAAGAGCCGCACCGGGCGCGGCACCGCGCTGAAGTTGCGCGCGCCGACCAGCAGGCGACGCCGGGCCCAGTCGTCGCGCAGGCGCACCTGGCGCAGGTCCATCGCGGCGAGCAGCGGCTGCACTGCGGCTTCGGGCAGCACGGCGATGCCGAGGCCCGCTGCCACCATCTGGCACATGGCGTCGAAGCTGCGCACGCGGATGCGCAGGCGCAGGCGCCGCCCCAGCTCCTCGGCAGCGTCCTGCATGCGCACCGCCAGCGACGTGCCGGCGGCCAGGCTGACGAATTCGTAGTCGGTCGCGCGCTCGAAGTCGATGTCCTCGTCGCCCCCCAGCGGGTGGCCCGGCGGCAGCACGACCACCAGCTGGTCGCTGCGGTAGCTGACGGTCTGCAGGCCCAGCGGCGGGGTGCGGTCGGCAAAGATGCCGAGGTCGGCCCGGCCCTCGAGCACTGCCCGTACGATGTCGTCGCTGTTCTGCTCCTCCAGCTCGATGCGGATGCCGGGGTTCTGCTGGACGAACCGGGCCAGGTCGTGCGGCAGGAACTGCGTGACGGCCGACGTGTTGGCCCACAGCCGCACCACGCCGATCACGCCGTGCGCGAAGTCCGACAGGTCGGCCGCCAGGTGGTCGACGTCGGCCAGTATTCGGCGCGCATGCGCCTGCAGCGCCTTGCCGGCCGGCGTCAGCGTGACGCCGCGCGAATGCCGGTCGAACAGCTTGGCGTCGACGGCCGCCTCCAGGTCGACCATGCGCTTGCTGGCCGCGCCCAGCGCCAGCCGCGCCAGCGACGCGCCCTTGCTGATGCTGCCCGTGCGGGCGATGACGCAGAACAGCGAGAGCGAAACCAGGTCGAGGCGATGGAGGTTCAAGGAGGGCGTCCGCGGTCGAGATGCCGCATTTTCCACTCCCCGTGCGCCGGTCACGTGCCCCGGAGGATCTCGTCGGATGCCTTCTCGCCGATCATCATGGAGGCCGCGCAGATGTTGGCGCTGGGCATCCTCGGCATGATGGACGAATCGGCCACGCGCAGCCCGGTCACGCCATGCACGCGCAGGCGCGCGTCCACCACGGCTCCGGCATCGCCGGCCGGGCCCATGCGGGCCGTGCCGTTGAGGTGATAGGACGAGACCCCGTAGCGCTTGGCGAAGTCCAGCAGTTCGTCGTTGCGCTCCAGCGCCGGGCCGGGCAGCGTCTCGCGCTCGACGTACGGGGCGAGTGCCCGGGTGCGAAGGAGCCTGCGTGCCAGGCGGATGCCGTCGACCAGCACGCGCCGGTCGTTCTCGTGGTCCAGGTAGTTCGGCTGGATGACCGGCGCCTGGTGCGGGTCGGGCGACGCCAGCCGCACGTGGCCCAGGCTTTCCGGGCGGTGTTGCCAGACGCCTGCGGTGATGCCCGGGAACTTGTCCAGCATGCCCACATACCCCTCGCGGTAGCTGGCCGGCGCGAACACGCCCTGCAGGTCCGGCTCGGCCAGGCCGGCCCGCGACATCCAGAAGTAGTGCACGATGGACGGGCACAGGGCCATGATGCTGGGGCGCTTGAGTGCCCAGCGCGCGGCCTGCAGCGCGATCGACGGGCCGGTCGCGATCTCGTTGAGCGTGCTGACGCCGTGCACCCGGGCCACCAGGCGC
>NZ_DASQBZ010000032.1:0-385303 GCF_035634955.1 Variovorax sp.
AGGTGCTCGCCCACGCCCGGCAGGTGCCGCACCACCGGAATGCCCAGCGCGCGCAGACGCTCGCCGTCGCCAAGTCCGGACAACTGCAGCAGCTTGGGCGTGTTGATGGCCCCGCTGCACACGATGACTTCGCGCTCGGCATGCACCCGCAGTCGCCGCGCCCCGTCGCCCTTGCGCATGTACTCGACGCCGCGCGCGGCCGTGCCCTCGAACAGGATGCGGGTGGCTTGGGCATTGGTGCGCACCTCCAGGTTGGCACGGCTGCGCACCGGCCGCAGGAAGGCGCGCGCCGTGCTCTGGCGCCAGCCGCGCGAGATCGTGCGCTGGAAGTAGCCCGCGCCAGCCTGGGTGACGCCGTTGTAGTCCTCGTTGCGCGGCAGGCCGAGTTCGCCGGCGCCCTCGATGAAGGCCTCGCACAGCGGATGCTGCCAGTCGTTGCGCGTGACCGGCAATTCGCCATCGCGCCCGCGGAAGGCGTCGTCTCCGCCCTCGGTGAAGCGCTCCATGCGCTTGAAGTACGGCAGCACGTCGGCATAGCTCCAGCCGGCGTTGCCGAGCTCGGCCCAACGGTCGTAGTCGGACGCCAGGCCGCGGTTGTAGACCAGGCCGTTGATGGCGGTCGAGCCGCCCAGCGTGCGGCCCTGCGGTACCGGAATGCGCCGCCCGTTGGTCCACGGCGTGGCCTCGGTCTGGAACGGCCAGGTGAATGCCGGGTTGAACAGCGTCTTGATGAAGCCTGCGGGAATGTGCAGGAACGGATGCCAGTCCGGCGGGCCGGCCTCGAGCAGGCAGACGCTGTAGCGCCCCTGCGCGGACAGCCGGTTGGCCAGGATCGCGCCGGCCGCGCCGGCGCCGACGACCACGTAGTCGAAGCGGCCGGCGTCATTGGAAAGGGTTTCGGACATGGATGGTTCGGTAGCGGGCGGCGCCCTGTCGGTCAGAGGGCGACGCCGAGATACGAGGCGCGGATCGCGGGGCTTGCCAGCAGTTCCGCGCCGCTGCCTTCGAGGGTGATGCGCCCGGTCTCGAGCACGTACGCGCGGTCGGAGATGGCCAGTGCCTGGTTCGCCATCTGCTCGACCAGCAGGATCGTCAGGCCGGCCTCGCGCAGCGCGCGGATGCTGCGGAAGATGTCGCGGATGATCAGCGGCGCCAGGCCGAGCGACGGCTCGTCGAGCAGCAGCAGGCGCGGGCGGCTCATCAGCGCGCGGGCCATCGCCAGCATCTGCTGTTCGCCGCCGGACAGCGTCCCGGCCATCTGGTCCTTGCGCTCGCGCAGCCGGGGAAAGAGCTCGAAGCCGTTGTCGACCAGGCGGTCGATCTCGGCCGGCGTGGCCTTCAGGCTGTAGGCGCCCAGCAGCAGGTTGTCCAGAACGGACTGGTCGGAAAACACGCCGCGGCCTTCCGGTGAGAGCGTGGTGCCCAGGCGAAGGCGCTTGTGCGCCGGCAGCCCCGTGACGTCCTGGCCCTGCACGAGCACGCGCCCGGAAGCCGCCGGCTCCAGGCCGGCGATGCACTTGAGCAGGCTGCTCTTGCCGGCGCCGTTGGCGCCGATGATGGTGACGATTTCGCCCTGGCGCACGTCGATCGAGACGTCGCGCACGGCCTCGATCGCGCCGTAGCGCACCGAGAGGCGTTCGAGCTTGAGCGTGGTCGGTGTGGTCATGCCGTGGTCTCCTCGTCAGGCGCGCCGAGGTAGGCCTCGATGACGCGCGGATCCTGCTGCACCTGCGCCGGCTGGCCCTCGGCGATCTTGACGCCGTAGTCCAGCACGATGACGTGGTCCGAAATGCTCATCACCAGGTCCATGTGGTGTTCCACCATCAGCATGGTGATGCCCAGGTCGCGTACCTTCAGCAGCAGTTGGCCCAGTTCGGCCGTCTCCTGCGGATTGAGCCCGGCGGCCGGTTCGTCGAGCAGCAGCAGCTGCGGCTCGGAGGCCAGCGCGCGCGCCAGCTCGACCCGGCGCTGCAGGCCGTAGGGCAGGCTGCCGGCCGGCAGCGCGGCATGCGGCCCGAGGTCCATGAACGACAGGATCGCCAGCGCGCGCTCGTGCGCCAGGCGTTCCTCGCGCCGCGCGCCGGGCAGGCCGAGCAGCGACGTCCAGAAGCCGTTGCGCATGCGGCTGTGGCGGCCGACCATCACGTTGTCCAGCACGGACAGGTCGCCGAACAGGCGCAGGTTCTGAAAGGTGCGGCCCATGCCGAGCGCGCAGATGGCATGCCCCGGGGACTGGTCGATGCGCCGGCCACGGAAGGTGACCGTGCCCTCGTTGGGCACGACCACGCCGGTGAGCATGTTGATCATCGTGCTCTTGCCGGCGCCGTTCGGGCCGATCAGCGCATGGATGTGGCCATGCTGCAGCGCAAAGCTCACGTCCTGCGCCGGGGTGACGCCGCCGTACCGCTTGGTCACGTGGTCGGCCACCAGCAGCGCGTCGGACGAGGTGCCGTGCGGCGCGATCGGCATGGCCGCGCCGGTCCCGCCGGGCGTGGCCGCCGCGCGGGCCGGCGCAAAGCGGCCGAACCACGATGCCAGCAAGCCGGCCACGCCCTTGGGCATGGCATACAGCGCGAACAGCAGCAGCGCGCCGTAGACGAAATGCTGGGCCGAGGGCCACTGCGCCAGTACGGCGTCGATCACCGTCAGCAGCACGGCGCCGAGCAGCGGGCCCAGCGTCGAGCCGGCACCGCCGAAGAGCACCAGCAGCAGGATGAAGACCGACAGGTTGAAGTTGATGAAGTCCGAGTTCAGGTACTGGTTCTGCTGCGCCACCATGGCGCCGGCGATGCCGCAGGTCACGGCCGCGATCACGAACGCCAGCACCTTGGTCCGGTAGACCTTGATGCCCACCGAGCCGGCCGCGATCTCGTCGGCCTGCAGCGACAGGAGGGCGCGGCCCAGGCGCCCCTTGAGCAGGTTGCGCAGCAGCAGGTGCGTGGCCGCGCACAGCGCGATGCCGAACCACACCCATTGCAGGTTGCCGAACGGCGTGTCGCCCAGCGACAGCGGCTGGATGCCGAAGATGCCGGCGGAGCCGCCGAAGACGTCGTCCCACTCCGACACCAGCTTCTCGATCACCGTGCCGAAGGCCAGCGTGACCATCGCCAGGTACGGGCCCTTGGCCCGCAGCGACGCCAGCGCAACCACCACGCCGAAGCCGCCGGCCACCACCGCCGCGGCGACCAGCGCTAGCCAGGGCGACCATTCGTAGCGGGCCGTCAGCAGCGCCGCCGTGTAGGCGCCGGCGGCAAACAGCCCGGCCTGGCCGAGCGACTTCTGACCCGCATAACCCACCAGCACGTTCATGCCCAGCGCGCACATCAGGTACACGGTGATCATGAACAGCACGCGCAGGTAGTAGCCGTTGCCGGAAACCAGCCACGCGCCGCCGGCGGCGGCGAGCGCGATCACGAGCACGGCCAGCGCGTGGCGCGAGCCGCCCGCCGCAGGCGCGGCGCGAGGGGCGCCGGATGCCGCGCCCTGAAAAGTACCGGTTGCCGCCTTCATACCTTCTCCACCATGGCCCGTCCGAACAGGCCGTTGGGCCGCACCGCAAGCACCAGGATCACCAGCGCGAACAGCAGCACCTCGCGCCACTGCGCCTGCCACAGGTTGATGAGCGATTCGAGAATGCCCAGCACGAAGCCGCCGACGACGCAGCCGCGCGGATTCGTCAGGCCGCCGAGGATGGCGCCAGAGAAGCCCTTGAGCGCGATGCCCAGCCCGATGAACAGCGAGGCCGAGGCGATCGGCGCGATGAGGTAGCCGGCCAGCCCGGCCAGCCCCGTGCTGACGAAGAAGGCGCCCACCATCACCGCGGACACGTTGATGCCCATCAGGCTGGCGACCTTGCGGTCGTGCGCCACGGCGCGCATGGCCTTGCCGATCATGGTGCGGCGCATCACCCAGTCGAAGACCGCCATCACCACCAGCGTGGTGACGATCAGCAGGATCTCCTGCGAGCGGAAGCCGACGCCGGCGACGCGGATCACGTCCTCGCCGAAAGGCGCGGGCACCTTCAGCGGCGCCGGGCCCCAGATCGCCAGGCCCAGGCTCTGGACGATGATGCCGAAGCCGATCGTGCTCATCACCCACGCCATGCCGGGCTTGCCCGCGAACGGCCGCACCGCGCTCAGGTAGAGCAGGGCGCCGAGCGCGCCCATGACAGCCACGGCCACGAGTACGGCCACCACCTGGTCGACGCCGCGCACGGCCAGCGCGTCGATCGCGCTGCCCAGGGGCGCGCCGCTGAGCAGCAGCAGCGACGACAGGCCGATGAACGACCCCGCGGAAACGAAGTCCCCGTGGGCGAAGTTCAGCGTCTTCGTGGTGGTGAATGTGATGCTGAAGCCCAGCGCCACCAGCGCGTAGGCCCCGCCGATCGCGAGGCCGCTGATCAGCGCCTGCAGCAATGCTTCGGTCATGTCCAGATCTCCGTCATGCGCCCGGCGCGCGAGGCCGGGCAGTCGCCGCTACTTCTTGAGGTCGGCCGGGGTCAGGGCCTTGGTGACCGCGTCCTGATAGGTCACGATGCGGCCGTCCTTCCACTGCGCGAGGTAGAAGTCGGACACGGACAAGGCCTCGTGGTTGGTCTTGGTGAACGGCTGCTGGTAGGTCTTGATGACGCCTTCGACCTTGGGCAGGTTCTCCAGCGCCTTCTGCACCTTCTCGCCGTCGGTCGTGCCGGCGGACTTCATCGCCGCGGCCAGCAGCATCACCGAGTCGTACGACTGCGCGGCCGTCACGAAGGCGGTCATCTTCGGATGCTTCTTCAGCAGCGCCGTGTTCAGGGCGGTGGCCTTCGGCGTGCTGTTCTCGGTCGTCGACGCGGTGAAGATCAGCTTGCCCGCCAGCTCGGCGCCGGCCAGTTGCACCACCGGCGTGTTGACGTTGGCCCACGAGCCCAGCGTCAGCGGGAAGTAGTTGATCTTCTCCATGCTGCGCAGCACGTAGGCGTTGGCGTCGGCCAGGCCGTAGATGATCAGCGTGTCCGCCCCCGACGCCTTGATCTTGCTCAGCTGCGAAGTCATGTCGGTGTCCTTGGCGCCGAACTTCTCCTCGGCCGCCGCCTCCAGGCCATGGAGCTTGAGGATGGCCTGCAGGTCCTTCAGGCCCTGCTGGCCGTAGCCGGTGGAGTCCACGATCAGGCCGATCTTCTTGTTCTTCGACGCCTTGGCGGCGTAGGCCACCAGCAGCGCGATCTGGTCGCGGTCGATCATCGAGACGCGGAAGATGTAGTTCGCGCCGGACTTCTCGTAGCGCTTCGTGATGTCGGTCGCGGTCGCAATCGGCGAGATCACCGGCACCTTCTTGTTCTGCGCCAGGTGCATCCAGGCCAGCACGTTGCCCGAGTTGGCCGAGCCGAGCACGGCCGACACCTTCTCGCTCTCTAGCAGCTCACTCACGCCCTGGATGGCCTTGGGCGGCTGGGCTTGGTCGTCGCGCGCGACGATGGCCACCTTGCGGCCGAGCACGCCGCCGGCTGCATTGAGGTCCTCGGCGGCCTGCTCGGCGCCCCACAGGGCGGACAGGCCGAACTCGGCCGAGCCGCTGGCGGACATGTCGCTGATGTAGCCGATCTTGATGTCCTGGGCCGACGCCGGCGCCGCGGCGCACAGGCCGGCGGCGAGGGCGAGGGAAAGCAGCCGGTAGCGGCCGATCAGTTTGTTGAACATGGGTGAAGCCTCCTTGGTTGTGGATGTCGGGAAGAAAGGGCGAAAGGCGGTCGTGCGACCGCGGTCAGAGGGCGGCGAACCGGCCGGCCAGGCACGCGTACTTGAGCTCCAGGAATTCCTCCATGCCGTAGCGCGAGCCTTCGCGTCCCAGGCCGGATTCCTTGATGCCGCCGAACGGCCCGACCTCGTTCGAGATCTGGCCGGTGTTGACGCCGACCATGCCGTACTCCAGCGCTTCCATCACGCGCCAGACCCGGTCGAGCGAGCCCGCGTAGAAGTAGGCGGCCAGTCCGGCGCTGCTGGCGTTGGCGATGCGCACCGCGTCGGCTTCTTCCTCGAAGGTGGCCAGGGCGACCACCGGGCCGAAGATTTCCTCGTGTGCGATCTGCATCGCGTCGGTGATGCCGGTCAGCAGCGTGGGCGCGTAGAACGAGCCTCCGAGCGCATGCGGCGTGCCGCCCACCAGCGCCGAGGCGCCCTGGGCGACGGCGTCGCGCACCAGCGCGTCCACCTTCTGCAGGGCCTGCCGGTTGATCAGCGGGCCCTGCTCGACATTGTCGTCGATGCCGCGGCCGACCTTCAGTGCGGCGACGCGCTCGGCGAGCCGGGCGGCGAAGGCGTCGGCAATGCCGGCCTGCACCAGCACCCGGTTGGCGCACACGCAGGTCTGTCCCGCGTTGCGGAACTTGGACTGCATCAGCCCCTCGACCGCCTGGTCCAGGTCGGCGTCGTCGAAGACGATGAACGGCGCATTGCCGCCGAGTTCGAGCGAGAGCTTCTTGATGTTTGCCGCCGATTGCTGCATGAGCAGCCGGCCGGTCGCGGTCGAGCCGGTGAAGGTCAGCTTGCGCACCGTCGGGTTGGCGCACAGCTCCTCGCCGATCGGCGCCGGCCGCCCGGTGACGACGTTGAGCACGCCGGCCGGCAGGCCGGCGCGCAGGGCCAGCTCGGCCAGGGCGAGTGCCGACAACGGCGTGGCCTCGGCCGGCTTGAGCACGACCGTGCAGCCCGCCGCCAAGGCCGGCGACACCTTGCGCGTCACCAGCGCCGATGGGAAGTTCCACGCGGTGATGGCCGCGCACACGCCGATGGGCTGGCGCACGGCCAGCAGGCGCTGGTCGCTGCGGGTGGACGGCAGCACGTCGCCGTAGACGCGCTTGGCCTCTTCCGAGAACCACTCGACGAAGCTCAGCGCGTATTGCATTTCGCCGCGCGCCTCGGCCAGCGGCTTGCCGTTCTCGCGCGTCATGAGCAGGGCCAGGTCTTCGGCGTTCTCGGCGATCAGGTCGTGCCAGCGGCGCAGCACCGCGCCGCGTGCCTTGCCGGTCAGCGCGCGCCAGGCGGGCAGGGCGGCTTCGGCCGCGGCGATGGCGCGGCGCGTCTGCGCGCCGCCCAGGTCGGGCACGCTGCCCAGGCGTTCGCCGGTGGCGGGGTCGTTCACGTCGAGCGTGGCGCCGTCGTCGGCAGCGCACCATTGGGCGCCGATCAGCGCCTTGTCGCGCAGCAGGGTGGGGTCGGTCAGTTGCATCGGGATTCGTCTGTCTCTCTGGCGGCCGGGGTCGCGGCCATGCCGGGGCTTTTCAGGAGCCGGGGTTGTCGCGGGCCAGGGCCCGTTGGCGGATCGCGTCGAAATCGGCCGGCAGCGGATGCAGGTCCAGCCGCCGGCCGGCCTTGACGATCTGGCTGGGGATGTCGTGGCCGACGAGTGCCGGCAACCGGCGCGCGGCGTCCATCAGTGCTGGCAGGTCGACGCCGGTGTCGTAGCCCATGAGGGCGAGCGCGTGGACGATCTCCTCGCTGCATACGTTGCCGGTGGCGCCCGGCGCGTACGGGCAGCCGCCCAGGCCGCCGAGCGAGGCGTCGAAGCGGTCTGCGCCGGCGGCTACGGACGCCAGCACGTTGGCCAGGCCCATGCCGCGCGTGTTGTGGAAGTGCAGCGTCAGCTCGGTCCCCGGCCAGCGCGCACGAAACGCGCGGACCAGTTGCACCACCTGCGTGGGATAGGCCATGCCGGTGGTGTCGCACAGCGTCACGCCGCGCGCGCCCAGCTCGTCGACGTAGCGCGCGCACCAGTCGAGCACCGTGGCCTGCGGCACGTCGCCTTCCATGGGGCAGCCGAAGCTGCACGACAGGGACACGTTCACCGCCGTGCCGGCCTGGCGTGCAATGGCGGCCACCGCCGCCAGCGCCCGGAAGGACTGCCCGCGCGTCATGCGCAGGTTGGCCAGGTTGTGGCTTTCGCTGGCGGACATCACCAGGTTGAGCTCATCGGCGCGGGCCTCGATGGCGCGCTCGGCGCCCCGCACGTTGGGTACCAGCGCGCTGTAGACGACGCCCGGCACCCGCTCGATCTCGCGCAGCACCTGTTCGGCATCCCGCAGGGCCGGAATGGCCTGCGGCGAGACGAACGCGGTCACCTCGATCTTGGCCATGCCCGCGCGCGACAGCGCATCGACCAGCGCGATCTTGTCGGCTGTCGGCACGAACGCCTGTTCGACCTGCAGGCCGTCGCGCGTGCCGACTTCCTGCATATGGATGCGTCGGCCGGCGCCGTTCCACACGTCGGGCGTGTGGGCCGCGCCGCTCGTCGGGTGCGGGCTCATGCGATCACCTTGCGCGCGCGCAGTTCGTCGATCTGTCCGGCCGTGAGGCCGATCTCGCGCAGCACGGCGTCGGTGTCGTCGCCCAGCCCCGGTGCCGGCGAGCGGACGCCGCCGGGCGTGCCCAGCAGCTTGGGGACCACGCCGGGCACCAGCACCTGATGGCCGGCGCGGGTGGTCTGCGTCAGCAGCATGTCGCGCGCCTGGTAGTGCGGGTCTTCGGCGATGTCCCTGGCGGTGTAGACCTTGCCCACCGGCACGCGGGCGGCGTTGAGCGCTTCCAGCACGTCGGCCATGGGGCGCTCGCAGGTCCAGGCCTCGATGGCCTGGTCGAGCTCGGCCACGCGCCTGACGCGTCCGGCGTTGTCCGCGAGCGTCGGGTCCGAGCCCAGGTCGTCGCGGCCGATGGCGGTCATCAGGCGCTTGAAGATGCTGTCGCCGTTGCCGGCCACGAGCACGTAGCCGTCGCTGCAGCGATAGGCGTTCGACGGCGCGATGCCCGGCAGCGCGCTGCCCGCGGCTTCGCGCACCACGCCGAAGGCGCTGTATTCCGGGATCAGGCTCTCCATGACGTTGAACACCGCCTCGTGCAGCGCCACGTCGATGACCTGTCCGCGCCCGCCGTGGGCCTGCCGATGGTGCAGCGCGACCAGTACGCCGATGGTGCCGTGCAGCGCCGCGAGCGTGTCGCCGATCGAGATGCCGCAGCGCACCGGCACGCGCGCCGGCTCGCCCGTGAGGTGGCGTAGGCCGCCCATGGCCTCGCCGATGGCGCCGAAGCCCGGCAGGTCGCGGTACGGCCCGGTCTGCCCGTAGCCGGAGATGCGCAGCATGATCAGCCCGGGGTTGAGCGCGCTCAGCGCCTCGTACGACAGGCCCCAGTTCTCCAGCGTGCCGGGCCGGAAGTTCTCGATCAGCACGTCGGCCTCGGCGATCAGTCGGCGCGCAACGTCCTGGCCTTCGGCGCTGCGCAGGTCCAGGGCGATGGAGCGCTTGTTGCGCGACTGCACCTGCCACCACACGGACGTGCCGTCCTGCATCAGGCGCCAGTTGCGCAGCGGGTCGCCGGATTCCGGCGGCTCGATCTTGATCACGTCGGCGCCGAAGTCGCCAAGCGTCTTGCCGGCGAACGGGCCGGCAATGAGCTGGCCCATCTCGACCACCCGCAGCCCCTGGAGGGCGTGCGCTGGCGGTGATCCGGGGAAATTTGTTTGTTGCATGCCTGCTGCGAAATCGATTGGATATGCCCGGGGAGTTTGTCCCGGCGCGCAGGCGGGCGGAAGCCACCACGCGGCGATGCGAGCTTTCGCGGTTTGCGAAAGCAAGACAGGGTTAACCCTTTATTTGCCGCATTTCCAATGGTCTCGGCGGCTGGTTGCTGCCGCCCGGTTTGTTACACAATGTCGACTGTGGGTCGGCTGCGCATGTGCGCCCGGCCGCGGCAGGCCGCATGCCGTCGCCTGCGTCCGTTCACAACCGTTTTCACGCGTTCCGTTTGCTCCCATGCCCATCGACGAACCGTCCACCGCCAATGCCTGGGAGGGACATGGCGGCGCCCAGCGTCGCAACCTGACGCTGCTTTTCTGCGACCTGTCCGACTCGACCCGCCTGGGCGAGCTGATGGAGGCCGAGGACTATGCGGACCTGCTCGCGCAGTTGCGCGCGCTGTTCCAGCAGGTGGTGGCGCGCCACCGCGGCGAGATCGCGCGCATCCAGGGCGACGGGGTGCTGGCTTTCTTCGGCCATCCGCTGCCGGCCGAGGACGACGCGCGCCGCGCGCTCGAGGCGGCGATCGAGCTGCACCTGGCGGTCAGCCGGATTCCCGTGACTGGTCCTGCCGCGAGCCTGGCGCCGTTGACGCTGCACACCGGCATCCATGGCGGCACCGTGCTGCTGGCCGGCGGCGACATCGAACGCGGGCGCTTCGACCTGGTGGGCAACGTGCCCAACATCGCGGCCCGCCTGTCGAGCCTGGCGGAGCGGGACGACATCCTGATCAGCGAGGAGACGCTGGGCCCGCATGCGCGCTACTTTCACATCGGCGAGCACCTGGAGACCCGGGTCAAGGGGCGCACCGCGTCGATCTCCATCTATCGGGTGCTCGGCCGCGCCGTGCCGGGGCAGGACGCCTCGGCCGCGATGCGCCGGGCACTGTATCCCTTCGTCGGGCGCCAGGGCCCCTTGCGGCAACTGCGCGACCACCTGCGCCGGGCGATGGCCGGTACGCCGCAGTGCGTCACCGTGCAGGGCGACCCGGGGGTCGGCAAGACGCGCCTGGTCGACGAGCTGCGCCGCTACGCCGCGGCCGACGAATGCCTGTTCCTCAAGGGCTACTGCGAAAGCTACTTCCGCGCCGAACCGATGCAGCCGTTCGCGCAGATGCTGCGCGCGCTGGCCGACTCGGGCGACGCCGTGGTGGCGCAACTGCTGCAGGAACAAGGTGAACTCGCGGGGCGCGGCGTGGCGGCCTTCCCCCAGCTGGTCGACGCGCTGTCGCACCGGCGGCCGCTGCTGCTGGTGATCGACGACTGGCAGTGGGCAGATGACGGCAGCCAGCAGCTGCTCGACGCCGTGCTCGCCTTGCCGGGTGCGCGCCGCATCCTGGTGGTGCTGGCGACGCGCGAGCGCGCCGGCAACGAGTTGCTGGCCCGGCACAGCGGCCACATCGAGCTGCTGCCGCTGGACGACAGCGAGGCCGGCGACGCCCTGGCGCACATGCTGCCGGGATGCGACCCGTTCATGGCCGCCGAGATCCGGCGCCATGCCGGCGGCGTGCCGCTGTACCTCGAGGAACTGTGCCATTCCGCGAGCGCGGGAAGCGATATCTCCGGCGCCGGCCGCCCGGGCAGCGGCGCCTGGCTGCAGACCCTGATCGGCTCGCGCGTGGAGCGGCTGCCCCCCGCGCAGGCCGAGCTGGTGCGCGCGGCCGCGATCATCGGCAACGTGTTCCCGTCCTGGCTGCTGGCCCGCGTCGCCGGCGACGACCTGGCGCCGGACATGCTCAATGCCCTGGCCGCGCAGGACCTGATCTATCCGGACGACAAGGCCGGCAACCTGCGCTTCAAGCACGGCATCACACGCGAGGTCGTCTACGACTCCGTCGGCCTTCACTGGCGCCGGGAGCTGCACCGGCGCATCGTCGGCGCGCTCGAATCCGGCCCGCCGGAAGAGGGCACGCCCGAAGACTGGAACGAGGCCCTGGCCTACCACTGCGCCGCCGGCGAACTGCACGAGCAGGCCGCACGGCATGCCGAGGCCGCCGGCAACAAGGCGCTGGCGGTGTCGGCACTCGACCGCGCGCGCGACCAGTACGTGGCGGCGCTGCGCTCGCTCGATGCGCTGGCGCCGCTGGAGCGGCCCCAGCAACTGCGCTGGTGCGCCATTGCGCAGCGCCTGGGCGTGGCCTGCGTGTTCGACCCGCTCGGCCTGGCGGACGCGATGACCATCTTCCGCCGCCATCTGGACATCGCCAGGCAGACCGGCGACGTCGATGCGATGGCGCACGCCGAGTACTGGATGGGCTACGTCTGCTACGCCAAGGGGCTGGCGCGCCAATCGGTCGCGCACTGCGAAGCGGCGCTGGCGCTCGCGCAGCACCACGGCATGGACCGCCTGGCTGCCCAGGTGCGCGCCACGCTCGGCCAGGCCTTGCTGTCGAGTTGCGGCTACGAGCGCGCGCTGGGCCTGCTCGACGATGCGCTCGACAGCAAGCGGCGTCAGAGCCGCCCCGGCGGCAGCATGGCGGTCGGTTCAGCCTACACGCTGGCGTGCAAGGGCTACCTGCTCGGCGACCGCGGCCTCTTCGATGACGCGCAGGCCTGCTTCGACGAAGCCCTGGCGCTGCTCGGCGACACGGTGCACCAGGTGGCGGCGTCGGTGCGCCACTGGCACAGCGTCGTCGCCCTGTGGCAGGGACGCTGGAGCGACGCGCTGCGCAGCGGCGAGGAGGCGACCGACATTGCCGGCCGCGTCAAGAGCCGGCAGCAATACGCCATGGGCCGCGCCCTGGCCGGCTACGCCCGCTGGATGCAGACCCGCGCCCCGGAGAGCATGCGTGCGGTGCGCGAGGCCACGGCCTGGATCGATGCGCGCCAGGGCGGATTGGCCACGTCGCTCAACCATGGCTGGCTGGTCGAAGGTTCGCTCGCGCTCGCCGACGTCGAGGCCGCGCGCCGACATGCCGCGCGCATGTTCGTGCGCGTGCGCCAGGACGACCGCATCGGCGAGGCGCTGGCCTGCCGGGCGCTGGCGCAGGCGGCGGCCCGCACGCACGACTTCAACGCCGCCCACCGCTATCTGCGCCAGGCCTATCGCAGCGCCGACGCGCGCGGGTCGGCGCACGAGCGGGCGGTCACGCAGATGTGCGAAGGGCAGATCGAACTGATGCGCGACCAGGGCGCGGCCGGCAGGGCATTGCTGGCACAGGCGCGCGACGCGTTCTCGGCCATGAACATGGCCTGGCACGCGGACCGGGCCGAGCGGGCGCTGCGGCTGTAGCCGGCGGCTCAGCCCGCAGCCACCGGCGCACCCTCTGCCGCAGGCGCGGCGGACGGCGGCGCCGCCGGCGGCGGCAGTTCCACCACCCCCTCGAAGGTGAACGACAGCGGTGCCGGGCTCGGGCGGGTGAAGTCGCCCTGGTCGATCAGTCCGGCCAGCAGCCCGAGCAGCACGCCCATCCCGGCGTCGTAGCCGGGGCAGGCGTGGGTCGGCGCGGGGCTGGCCGGCGCCTGGGCGGGCCCGGCGCCGTGCATGGGGCAACGGCGGCCGCCGAAGACGATGCTCAGGTCCGTCGTGTTCTCGGCCAGGCACTGGTGTGCCGCCGAAACCAGCGATGCGACCACGACGTCGCCGCGCCTGACTTTCTCGCCGCCGATGGCAAAGCCGCCCTTCCTGGCGGTGCGCCAGACCACTTCAGGCGCAGGGCGCAGCTGCATCGCCTGCGACAGCGCCGGCAGCAGCACCGCATGCGCCTTCGACAGCAGGTCGGGGTAGGCGGTGGAGGGCGCGGCGGCCCAGGCCGCCCGCAACGACCAGAAGGTGCCGTCGCGCAGCCATTCGTTGAGCGACAGGCGGAAGTTCCCGTCCACGGTCGGCAGGAAGCCCATGAGCATGCCGCTGAGGGTTCGCGCCACCAGGTCGTCGTCCTTGCGCCGCGGGAAGGCCGCGAGCACCGCGCGGGTGAGCGGGGCGTCGTGTCCGAAGCGGTTCTGCGGCACGCTGCCGGCCGCGCGGTGCGGCGCGATGAAGACACCCAGCGCCGCCGTGAGCGCGCGGCCCATGCGCGTCGCATAGTCTTCCACGTTCTGGTTGGGCCACGGCTGGAAGATGTAGCGCGACGGCGCCGTGAATTGCGGCGGGTAGATCGGCGGCTGGTCGGGTTTCCAGTCCCAGCGCCAGCTGCCCGGCTGGATCACCGTGTGGTTCTTGTCGTCGGGCAGCCCGAACCAGTCCTGGCACAGCATGGCCAGCACCTGGTCGCTCACTTCCTTGGCGTCGAGGTTGAGCTCCCAGCGCGTGGTTCCCTTGAGCTGTGCCAAGGCCTTTTCGCCCTTGACGTACGCGGCCAGCACGGCGCGGGTGTAGCCCAGCGTCGCCTGGAAGACGTCCTTCTCGGCCAGCGCGCCGATGGCGGCGTTGGCCGGGCCGGACTGCCGGCGGTAGGCTGGACCGTCGTCCAGGCCGAGGTAGATCTGGCCGATCGACGGCGTCATGCGCGGCAGGTAGCCCGCGACCGAGAAGCGCTTGTCGTCGCCCAGCACCTCCATGACCTTTTCGCGATCGGCAACGATCAACCCGTAGGCGGTGCGCAGCACGCCGCCGTGGTGCTCGCGGATGGCGGCCCAGACGCCGGCGCTGCGGTATTTCTCCTGGGCCTCCGGATCTTCCAGCAGCTCCTTCCAGGCGAGTCTGGCGTCATCCTTGCCGAGTGACTTCTCGCGCGCGAGCAAGGCCTGCAGCAGCTTCTCCCCCTCGGCCGCCGACCAGACCGGCCGCGGCCTGGCATGGCGCGCAATCTCCAGCACGTGGCGCGCGCTCGTGATCGAAGGGGCGAGAAGGTAGATGCCCCATTCCAGCTGGACGACGGGCCGTGGTTGCGCGTCCAGCGCCGGCGCCTCGTCCAGCCCGATCCGGTGGACCTGATCCTCGTGCTCGAAGCGAAGCCCGCGCCGCTCGTCGAAAGGCTCGCCCTGGTTCGCCGGGCCGCGCACCTCGGGCACGCCCATGAACGGGTCGCTATGGCGCGAGTAGCCGCCGGCACTGTTGCCGCCGGTCAGCCAGCGCTGCACGGTCTCGAACTGTTCGGACAGGCTCGAGCAATAGGCAATGAACATCATGCCGCGCTCGACGCCGTCGGGTTTCGCTTCCTCGTCCGGCCCCGGCGCCTGGTAGAGCGGGCCGTACGACATGCCGCGCCGCAGGATGCGCGGCGGCCGCCCGCCGGCGGGTTCGGGCGGGCCGTCGCGCTCGGGCACGCCGACCGGGCTGGCCGCGCCTGCGCGCGGATTGGCACGGCGCACGTGGGCGTGGAACGGGCACAGCTTTCCTTGGGTGTCGCCGCTGTAGTCGAAGTCGTTGGCGGTCCGTTCATCGACGAGCGACTTGCCGTCGCGGCCCCGGCCCATCATCTTGGCCAGGATGAGCTCGTGCCCGAGCCCCGTGTCCTTGGCCGCCTGGCGCACCACGTTGTGCAGCACGTCGACGTTCTGCTTGAGCTTGCGCACCGCCAGGAAGCTCGCGTCGCCCAGCAGCTTCATGCGCTCGCGCTCCTGTGGCGTGCCGGACGGCGGAGCCACGTCGGCGGCGGTGTCGCGTCCCCACAGGAACTCGCCGACCGGCAGGTGATTGGGGTAGACCGAACCGCCTTCCGCCTTGTTGAACACCGGGTCGCTGAACCCGTCGACGAAACCGAAGTGCTCGGTCGCGCGGCCATCGGCCAGCGTGTGCTTGCGCATCGCCTCGACCGCCAGCAGGCGCACGCCCTTGCGCGGCAGGTCGCTGCCGGGCTGGCACATCAGCGTCTTGATCGCCTCGTGCAGGGGATGGTCGGCCTGCAGCGGATCGTGCTGCGGCGAGGGCGAGCCGACGCGCATCTGCACCACCAGGTGCACGGCGGACATCTGCACCCGCTGCATCGAGGGCTGGCCGGCCGGGCTCCAGTTGGCCTGCGGCAGGCGCCAGCGGCGCGGGTGGTTGTTGCGGAAGTCGCCCAGCACGCTCGAACGTGCCTCCATGCCCTCGCGAAACTCCTGCGGCAGCAGGGCGAGCTGGTCCTCGGACAGACCCAGGGCCCGCAGGCCCTCGTAGCTGAAGGCGAAGACGGTGACGCGCTGGCCGGGGCCCGGCCGGCCGGCCTCGGTGGTGACGCGCTCGAGCAGCGTCTCGAGAAACGCGGCGCCCGAGGCGGCGTCGTCGATGGCGATCAGCAGCATGCAGCCGTGCGTCATGCCTTCGAGCGAGCGCAGGATGCCGACCTGGATGTTGTCCAGCATGTCGGTCGGTGCCACGTCGGGCAGTTGCGGGCTGGGCCGCGGCGGCGGACTGGCCTCGTCGCCCGACGCCAGCCAATCCATCTGGCGGGCAAAGCGCTGTCTCATTTTCTCGACGATCTCGCGCGGCATCTCTGCGAGCACCGCGCGAAACTCCAGCAGCAGGTCACAGGCCGCGCGCTTGAGCACGTCGCCGTCTGCGGTGCCGGGAAGGTACATGTCGGTCATGCGGAACAGCACGGCCAGCGATTGCAGACCCTGGCGCAACGTCTCCAGCCGCGCGTTCGTCGAGCCGCGGCTGGCGGCCCAGGCCAGTTGCTCGGCGGTGCGCACGTGCTGGCGGGTGGCCAGCAGGTCCCGCGATGCCGCGTCCGGCGCCAGCCGGTGGATGGCTTCCTCGCCGCGCAGGTACGCCACGTCGGGCACCGTCAGGCCGTGGGTGTTGTAGTAGAAGTCGGTCTCGATCTGCACCCGGCGGACCCAGCCCGCCCAGGCCTCGAAGCCGGCGGACTGCGAGTTCACGTAGCCCTCGGTATTGCAGAAGATGATGTCCAGCAGCGTGCCGACCTTCTGCCACAGGATGCGGATGTACGACTCCCAGGTGCCGTCGAAGGTGACGGCCAGCAGGATCTTGTCTTCCGGCTCGACCACCGTGACGCGGAACGACTGGATCACCGCCACCCGTTCGACCGAGTCGGAAATGGGCCGGTACAGCGCATATTCGTGCAGCGAGGCGCGTCCGCCGGTGAGCGACTTCATCAGTCGCTTGGCGCGGGTCTTGTAGGTCAACGCGTCGAGCGAGGGAACGAAGCCGGGAATGATGGGGGCCAGCAGCGTCAGATCGCTGGTGCCCGTAAGGCTCTTGCCTTTGACGGTGAGTTCGCGTTGCAAAACCATCTCCTGCCACCAGGACGCGCCGGTTGTTCCGGTCTGCCTGCTCCACTCCCTGCGGGGCGGGAGCTTAGGACATCGCGGGGCCCTTGGCCTCCTCAAAGAAGGCTGCAAGCGGCACTTTTTGCCGGAATGCGGCTTGCCGTCGGGAAGATGCCACGCCGGGTGGGTACACCGGCCTAGAATCGGCCGGCGCGTCACGAGGCAGCGGACGCAGCTTCCTCGGAAAGCGTGCACATGCGGCTCGTGGCGAGCTAAAAAGAAAGAACGCCTACAGGCACCCAAGGAGCAAAAACCGCATGCACAGCATTGTCATAGTCGACGACCATCCAGCCATCCGACTTGCGGTGCGCTCCGTCCTGGAGGGCAGCGGCCAGTACCAGGTGATCGGCGAAGCCGACAACGGCCCGTCCGCGCTGGCCCTCATCCGCGAACTGCAGCCCGCCCTGGTCGTGCTCGACCTCGATCTGCCCAAGATGACCGGCCTGGAACTGATCGAACGCGTCAAGGCGACGCAACCCGCGGTCAAGCTGCTCGTGTTGTCGGCCCAGCAGGAGGGCATCTTCGCCACCCGTGCGCTGCAGGCCGGCGCCAACGGCTTCCTGAGCAAGTCCGAAGGCATGAGCTCGATCGTCCAGGCAACGCAGGCGGTGCTCAGCGGCTACGCCGTCTTTCCGAATGCGGCGCTGGCCGGCCCGACGGGCGCCAGCGGCGCCGACCTGGTCAAGACCCTGTCCGACCGCGAGCTCACCGTGCTGCAGCAACTGGCCCGCGGCATGAGCAACAAGGAGATCGGCGACGCGCTGCTGATCAGCAACAAGACCGTCAGCAGCTACAAGACGCGCCTGTTCGAGAAGCTCAATATTTCCACCCTGGTCGAGCTGGTGGACTTCGCGCGTGCCAACAACCTCATTACCTGAGGCGCTCGGCACGGTCCAACACTTCCACCTGGCCGGCCATAACGTTCTCGTCTTCGTGGCCATCGCGCTGGCCGCGCTGGTGGTGGGCATGGCCTTGTTCGCCCTCTGGGCCCGCTCGCTGCGCAAGCAGGTGCGCCGGCGCGAGGCCGCAGAAGCGCAATTGCGCCATCAGCTCGAGTTCCAGCGCGCGATGCTCGACGGCATGCCGCATGCGATCGGCGTGCGCGACGCACAGGCCCGGCTGACGTATTGCAATCCAGCCTTCGAGCAACTTTTCGACCGTCCGCGCGACGAGTTGATCGGCAGGACGATCGCGCAATCCCCACGGGCGGACGACCCACCCGAAGCGTGGCTGCAGGCAGAGGCCCTGCACCGCAGCTACCTCACACTGCTGGCCACGGGTACCGCCATCAACGAGGATCTCGACGTCACGCTCAACGGGGTCCCCCGTCGGCTGCTGCACTGGGCAGCGCCGATCTCGCTGGGGGGCGAGGCGCCGCGCGAGGCGCTGGTCTCCGGCGCCGTGGACATGACCGAGCGTCAGCAGCTGATGGAGCTCATCGAATCGGCGCGTGCCAAGGCCGAGGCGGCGAACCGGGCCAAGACGAATTTCCTGGCCGCCATGAGCCATGAGATCCGCACACCGATGAACGCGGTCACGGGCGTGCTCGAGCTGCTGCTGCGCGAGGGCCGGTTGACTCCGTCCGACCAGGCGCAGGCGGCGCTCGCGCGCCAGTCGGCCGGCAGTCTTCTGGGCCTGATCGACGACCTGCTGGACATCTCCAAGATAGAGGCCGGCGCGTTCGAGATCGTGCCCAGGCCGGCCCAGCTGCCCGCGATCGTGCGCGAGGTGGCCCACGTGTTCGACAGCCTGGCGCGCCAGAAGGGCCTGGGCATCGAGGTCGACGTCGATCCCGGCCTGGCGGCATGGCACCTGGTCGATCCCGCGCGCTTTCGCCAGATCGTCAACAACCTGGTGAGCAACGCGATCAAGTACACCGACCATGGCGGCGTGCGCGTCATGCTCGCCGGCCACGGCGTCGACGCCGGGCGCGAAGCCATCGAGCTGGAAGTGATCGACACCGGCATCGGCATCGCGCCGGAGGATGCCAAGCATCTGTTCAGGCCCTTCTTCCAGGCCGAGGCCGCCGGACCGCGCGCCGTCGGCGGGACCGGCCTGGGCCTGCCGATCGTGCAGCGGCTGTGCACGCGCATGGGCGGCGACATCTGGGTGGACAGCCAGTGCGGCGTCGGCACCAGCGTGCACGTGGCGCTGCGCCTGCCCGTGGTGGACGCCCCCGAGGACGCCGACGCAAGCCTGCCGGCCGACGAACAGGCGCGGCCGGCCGCCCACGTCGCGACACGCGGTCGCTACAACGTCCTGGTGGTGGACGACCATCCGGCGAACCGGCTGCTGCTGGAACGCCAGCTGGCTTTCCTGGGTTACCGCAGCGAATGGGCCGACGACGGCGCGACGGCGCTGGCGCGCTGGCGTCAGGGCGGCATCGACGCCGTGATCACCGACCTGTCCATGCCCGTCCTGGACGGCCATGCCTTGACACAGGCGATCCGCAAGGCCGAGCACGACGCCGGCCTGCACCGCATGCCGGTGCTCGGTTGCACCGCGCACGTCCAGGAGCGCGAACTTCGGCACGCGCTGGACGTCGGCATGGACGAATGCCTCCTGAAGCCGCTGGGCGTCGACCAGTTGCAGGAGGCTCTGGGCCGCCACCTGCCCGACGCAGACCCTCCCGCAGCATCGGCCGGCGGCGGCGACCCGGCGGACGGCCGGGCCGTGGATGCAGCGTTCGACGCGCAACTGCTGCACGATTTCTCGGCCGGCGACACGAGAATGGAGATCGGCTTCCTGCAAGTGCTGATGCAGTCCAATGCCGCCGACCTGGAGGCGCTGGCGCGGCAGGTCGGGCAGGGCGACCATGCCGGCGCGGCATCGACCGCGCACAGGATCCGGGGCGCGGCCCGTATCGTCCGCGCCGACCGGGTCGTGGACGACTGCGCAAGCCTGGAAGCCGCCGCCCGCGGCGAGGATGCAGCCGCCTCGGCACGGGCGCTCGAAGCGCTGCGTCGGAGCCTGGCCGAGTTCGACGCCGCCATGGCGCGGCACTTGGAAAGCTACGGCACGCTGGCAAACTAGCGGGCTGTCGCGGCAGCCGCTGCGTCCCCTTTTCGCATTGCTGCCATGTACCTGCCTGCACAGTTCGACGCACGCGACCGCGCCACCGCACTGGCCGTGATGCGCGAGCATCCTTTCGCCAGCCTGGTCTCGGTGGACGACGACGGCCTGCCTTTCGTCACCCACCTGCCGGTGGTGGTCGAGGAGCGCGGCCCGGTGGAACTGGTCGCATGGTGCCATTGCGCGCGGCCCAATCCGCAGTGGCGGCACCTGCAGGCGCGGCCCCGCGCCCGGCTCGTCTTCCAGGGGCCGCATGCCTACATGTCGCCCTCCGTCTATCCCGACCTGGCGCGCGTGCCCACCTGGAACTACCTGGCCGTGCACTGCGTGGTCGAGGCGCGCCTGGTCGACGAGCCGCAAGAAAAGGACGCGCTGCTCAAGCGCCTGATCGCACAGCACGAGCCGGCCTACGCCCGCCAATGGATCGACCTGGGCGAGGAATTCCAGCGCAAGATGCTGGCCGGCATCATGGGCATGGAACTGCGCGTCACGCAGCTGCAATGCAAGGTCAAGCTGAACCAGCACCGACCCGAATCGCACGCCGCGCTCCATGCCGCCTACGCCGCGGGCAGCCCCGACGAACAGGCACTGGCGGTGTGGATGCAGCGCCTGGGCATCGCGCCCGCTGACGCCGACGGGGCGCGGTGAGCATGCCTGCAGGTCCCGCCTCGGGCGCTGCCGATGACGCCGCCTGGATGGCGGTCGCCCTCGACGAAGCCCGCGCGGCGATGGCCGCCGGCGAGGTGCCGGTCGGCGCCGTGCTGGTCAAGGACGGCGCGGAGGTCGCCCGCGGGCGCAACGCGCCGCTGGCCCGGCGCGACCCCACCTCGCACGCGGAGATCGCCGCGCTTCGCCGCGGCGCGCGCGCCCTGGACAACTACCGCCTCGAAGGCTGCACGCTCTACGTCACGCTCGAACCCTGCGCCATGTGCGCCGGGGCCATGCTGCATGCCCGGCTGGACCGGCTCGTGTTCGGCGCACCCGACCCGCGCACCGGCGCGGCCGGCTCGGTGGTCGACCTGTTTGCCGACCCGCGCCTGAACCACCACACGAAGGTGCAGGGCGGCGTGATGGCGCCGGCGTGCGGGCAGTTGCTGCAATCGTTCTTCCACGGCCGGCGCGAGGCCGCGCGCATGGTGGCGCAGCCGCTGCGCGACGATGCGCTGCGCACGGCCGAATCCCGGTTCGCCGAAGCCGCGCTGCCCTGGCCGCCGCGCTTCGCGAGCGACCTGCCCGCGCTTTCGGGCCTGCGCATGGCCTGGCTGGACACCGCGCCCGGCGCGGCCGGCTCGCCGGTGTGCGTGTGCGTTCACGGCGCGGGGCAATGGTCGCGCCAGACGGTGCCGCTGGTCGAGGCACTGGTGGCCGCGGGCTGCCCGCGCGTGTTGGCGCCGGACCTGATCGGCTTCGGCCGCAGCGACAAGCCCAAGCGTGTCGCCGCGCACGCGATCGGCTGGCACCGGGACGCGCTGGCCCAATGGCTGGCGCGCGAGGCGCCGGGCCCCAAGGTTCTGCTGGCCTGCCAGAGCATGCGCGAACTGGCCGAGGCACTGGCGGCAACGCTGGCGCAGGACTGCCGCGCGCTGGTGCTGGTGGCCGAGGAGAACGCGCCCGAACTCGAGGCGGCTGCCCGCGCTCCGTTCCCGGACCGCGGCCACGAGGCTGCCCTGCGCGCCTTCGGGCCGTCGCGCCCGGCACGGCGGATCGGTGCCGCCGAAGCGGCCCGGGCTGCCCGCGAGGCGATGGGATACTCCGCACCGTGAAGAAGAACCGCCACATCTACATCTATTCCCCCTCCAGTGCAGTGCGCGACAAGGCCGCCTTCCGGCGCGGCGTGTCGCGGCTGCGCGCACTGGGCCACGAGGTCGAGATCGACGAGGCCGCGCTGGCCGTCCACCAGCGGTTTGCCGGCGACGACGCCACGCGCCTTGCGGCGATCGGCCGGGCGGCCGCCAGCGGGGCGGACGTCGCGCTCATCAGCCGGGGCGGCTACGGACTCACCCGCATCCTCGACCAGCTGCCCTACAAGGCCCTGGCCAAGGCGTGCGAGCGCGGCACGTCGTTCGTTGGCGTGAGCGACTTCACCGCGCTGCAGAACGCCTTGCTCGCCAAGACCGGCGCCGTGACCTGGGCCGGGCCGGCGGTGGGCGAGGATTTCGGCGCCGAAGGCGGTGCCGACGAAATCATGCAGGCCTGCTTCGACGACCTGCTCGAGGGGCAGGGCGAGGGCACCGGCTGGCGCGTGCCCGCGCGCGACGCCGGCGACGGTCCTCTGCTGCCCCGTTCCATCCATGGCGCCACGCTGTGGGGCGGCAACCTGTGCGTGCTGATGTCGCTGCTGGGCACCCCGTACTTCCCGTCGGTGGACAAGGGCGTGCTGTTCATCGAGGACATCAACGAGCATCCGTACCGTATCGAACGGATGCTCGAGCAGTTGCGCACGGCGGGCGTGCTGGCCCGGCAGAAGGCCGTCGTGTTCGGCCAGTTCACCGGCATGCGCAAGGTGCCGGGCTACGACCGCGGATTCGGGCTGCCCAGCGTGATCGAGCGCCTGCGCAGCCAGATCAAGGTGCCGGTGCTGACCGGGCTGCCGTTCGGGCACGTGCAGACCAAGGTGCTGCTGCCGGTCGGGGCGCAGGTGGAACTGGCGGGCGACGGGCGCGAGCTGTTCATGGTGTGGGGGCATGGCCCGCTCGGGCACCGGCATGCGCCCGGCCACGATCACGACCATGGGCATGCACACTGACCCGGCGCGCTGAACCGGAGCCGATCGCGCGACAGGGTCGGGCGCGCGCGTTGGCGTTCTTCGAGAGAGGTTGGGGAAACGCGGCTGGCGTCAGCGCGGCGTCAGGCGCCCAGTCGGCGATGCGTGCGGGGGCCCATGGCGTCGGGCAGGCGGCCCTTGAACATGCTGTTGATCTGGCGCATCTGCCGGCGCGCCGCGCCTTCGCCGTCGAAATCGCTGAGCACCGTCATGACGTCCTGGCGCAGGTACCACAGCGCCTCCAGATCGCCGGCGAACTGCACCTTCTGCGCCACCCGCCCGATGATGCCGTGGTCACTGCCGTGGGTGCGCAGCATCTGGAGCATAGCCGCGCGGATCTCCACGGCGCGGTGTTCCTCTGTACGGCGCGAACCCCTGACGGGCTGAGGCAGAAGGCGAAGAAGCTTTCGCAGGATCATGATGATGCGGAAGGCGCGTGACTGTTTGTTGCAGAGGTACCTTAATGGTTGCAAGTGTCATCCACAAGAAGGAGATGCTCCGAAACTTGTTTGAAAACAACATATTTCACGAGTTTGCTCACCGGATTTCCAGGAACGGTAACCTTAGTATTAATTGCAGTCTCGGTATCCGAGCCGATTGGCCCGGAATTGACGGAATGTTCCTACAGCCGGGAACCTATTTGCCATAATCAAAATGCCTTCCCGGCTTCAATACACACTGATTACATGGGAGCCAACACCACGGTTGTTTTCGCGGATCTGACGGGAAGCACGCGTGTGTTCGAGGCCATGGGCAATACCCGGGCAACAGACATCGTCACACGCCTGACCCAGTGGATCGGCGGCGTCTGCCAGACGCACGGGGGCCGAGTGGTCAAGTCACTGGGCGATGGCGTCTTTGCCGTCTTCCCCGACGGCGCGGCGGCGACCATGGCCGTGCTCGAACTGCAACGCAACCATCAGAAGCGCCTCCAGTCCTGGCCGGCGCAACTGCGCATGGAATTGCAGATCGGCGTTGCCGCGGGTGAGGTCGTCGAGGTCGACGGCGACTGTTATGGCGACGCCGTCAATCTGGCATCCCGCCTGAGCGACCTGGCCGGCCCGAGCCAGATCTGGGCCACCGAGTCGGTGATCGAGCAGTTGCACGGCGGCGAAGTGCGGCACCGCAACCTCGGGCCCATCAACATCCGCGGCAAGAACGAGATGCCGGTGGTCTACCGCATCGACTGGCAGGACGAGGTCACCGAATTCCTGACCATGCCGGCAACGCTGATGCCGCCTTCGCGCACCGTCGATTCGGGGTTCGGGCAGATCGAACTGACCTGGCTCGACGTGCGCGGGTTGTTTCGCGTCGAGGACCTGCCCATCCATCTCGGCCGGGTGGACGAGGCGCAGTTCGTCGTCAACGACCCGCGCGTGTCGCGTCTGCATGCGCGCATCGAGTCGCGCAACGGCACCTGCGTCCTGGTGGACGTCAGCACCTACGGCACCTGGGTGAGGTTTCGCAACGGTGCCGGCGCCAGCACCGAGATCGCGCTGCGGCGCGAGGAGTGCGTGCTGCATGGCAGCGGCGAGATCGGACTGGGCGCTCCGCTTTCCGACTTCAGCGCGCCCACCATCGCCTTCACCACGATGGGTGGCAACCTTCAATTGGCACGTCCCGGCGTGCGTTGATGCGTCTTGCCCCGAGGGAAGGCATAAATTTCCTCTCAAGTGTGATTTGCACACTTGTGTTGTTTAAGCGTTTATCCTTGCGGCCTCATCTCACATTTGTGTCCACACAGTGAGCTGTCGCCGGTGATGCGGCTGCGTGGATCCGATAGTGGGCCGACCGTCACCTTCGACCGCCGGACGACTGGCGGCCTGAACGCAGGAGGAAGCCAGCATGGGATTGTTCGCGGTGCTGAACAGCGTGTGGAGACATGGTGGCAGCAAGGCGCTGGTCGAAGACCAGCCTGCATCCGGCGAGCAGTCGAAGCCCGTTCCCCGCATCAAAGTCCTGCGCCCGCACGGACATGCGTTGGCCCTGGAGCCGCGGGTCATGTTCGATGGCGCCGCCGCCTCCGCGGTCGATCACCAGAACGGCGGCGACACGACCCGTCCACCCGAGGCACCGAGCGCCGAGCGCAGCGCCGCGCCCACCGCGCAGGCCAGCGGCGTCACGGCGCGCGAGCCCAGTGCGACGGCGGAAGCCGCGCCGGCCGCGGTCGCGGCCCCCGCGCCGAGTGCTGCGCCGCAACATCTGCTGGTGATCGACAGCCGCGTGGAACAACGCGAGCAGCTGCAGGCACAGACCGGCCCCGACGTGAAGGTGCTGGTGGTCGACAACTCGCAGGACGGCCTGGCTGCCATCTCCGACGCGCTGGCGCAGATGGGGCAAGTCGATTCGATCCAGATCCTGTCGCACGGCGGTGCCGGCCAGTTCACCCTGGGCAGTCGCAACTTCAGCGCGGACAACATCGATCAGCTCGGCGCGCAGCTGCAGGGCTGGCAGCCGCACCTGACGGCCGATGCCGACATCCAGTTGTACGGTTGCAGCGTGGGCGCCGGCGTTGCCGGGCAGACGCTGGTCGATGAACTGGCGCGCTGGACCGGCGCCGACGTCGGCGCATCGTCGGACGCGACCGGCGCGGCCGCCGACGGCGGCAACTGGACGCTGGAGACCCGCGCCGGCGACGTCGACAAGCCGCTGGTACTGGGCGCCGAGACGCTCGCCACTTTCGACGGCCTGCTGGCCGACGCCATGCCGCAGGTGAGCCTGTCCGCGGGCGGCGACAACGTGCTGCTGGGCGATACGTTCACCTTCACTGCGTCGTTCACCAACGGCTCGGAGCAGGTGGGCTATGCGCCCTACATCGACGTGTTCGTGCCGACCACCGGGAAGGACGGCGCTGGCGCAGAGATCGATGACGGCGTAACCCTGCTGTCGGCGACGTTCCAGGGCGTGCAGATCCAGGCCTACGAGGTGGTGTTCGATCCCAGCGGCCTGGCGACGCACCCGCTGGCCAAGGGCCCCGACGGCCAGCCGCTCGTGATCAACGCGGCCCAATTCGGCATGCGCGCCGGTGACACGCTCTGGGTGCTGCAACTGCCCAATGCCAGCATCACGCAGGGGCAGCCGGCCATCGACATCGTCGTCACGCTGCAACTGAGCAACCTGGCCGACACGAACCTGACCGATACCGCGCCGGACCTGACGATCAAGGCGCGCGGCGGCTTCCAGTTCGGCAACACGTCGGCCGACGATCCGACCGCGGATCCGACGTTGATCGAGGCTGTTCCGCACGATTTCGTGGTGCACCCCACCATGGTCGACCTGACCATGACCGCCAACGTGCCGGAGGGGCAGACCGTCACCGGCCCGAACTACCCGCGCAGCATCACGGTGACGGCCAGCACCGCCAGCGACCAGTCGCTGGACGACGTGGTGGTCGGCCAGGACCTGCCCAACGACATCATCGTCACCAGCATCGTGCCGGGCACCGGAGGCACGGTCACGTCGATCACCCTGCAGGACGGCACCGTCATCACCGACACCGGGGCCATCGCCACCACGCTGGCTGCCGGCGCCTACCTGAAGCACTACGAGGTCACCTATGCCAGCCTGACGGGCTCGGTCGACACGACAGTCAACTTCTACGTGCCCGAGGTCGATTCCGACGGCACGCCTGTGCTCGACCCGACCACCGGCGCGCCGCGCACCATCACCATCGACGGGCCGGAGGCGACGGCGCAATGGACGCCGCTGGACACGCGCGACACGCTGCTCGACCCCGACGCCGTGCTCAGCGGCAGCGGCGACCCGGTGTCGTTCCAGGTGCTGTCGATCGTGGTCTACAAGACCCCGACCATCACCGACGACACGGGCACGCCAGGCGCGTCGCCGGGCGACACGCTGACCTACACGCTGCAGGTCGACATCTCCGACTACTTCGCCTTCGGTCGCAACGTGCTCAACCAGGGCACCCTGGTCATCACCGACGCGGCCTCGGACGGGCAGACAGTGGTGGCCGACTCGGGCCGGTTCGTCGCCACGATCAACGGCGTGCAGATAGACGTCGCGATCGCGCCCGCCAGCATCACGGTGGACCCGGTCACCGGCGTGACCACGATGACGCTCGATCTCGCCCAGACCATGCGCGACAACGGCCAGGCCCTGGCGGCGCTGGTTGGCGACCTGGCCTTCGATGACGCGAACGACGGGGCCACCACGGCGACCATCACCTACCAGACGACGATCGACCAGTTCTACGGCCCGCCCAACGCCCAATCGGCCATCAACGAGGGCGACACCGTCGGCAACGACGCCACGGTCAGCGGCACGGTGCTGGTCGACCCTGTCACCACCGGCGAAACCGCCTCGGACAACGACACGTCGACCGTGACGATCACGCCGAGCCAGGTCGACATCGAAGTGCTGGAGGTCGACGACGTCGACGTGAGCGCTGATCCTTCAGTGGAGCTTCGCCCCGGAAACGTGGTGACCTTCCAGGTCAGCTACGACCTGGTGACCGGCGACTACCAGAACTTCAGCCTGCGCGTGTACATGCCGCTGCCGTTGTTCGACGTCAACGGCATCACCTGGACGGTGGGCGAGGGCAACAACCAGTGGTTTACCGGGCCGGACCACACGCTGCTTGACACGGTGCAATCGGTCACCAGCGTCGCCGACGGCAACTACATCGTGTTCGACTTCGGCGACCACAGTTCGCTGATCAACGAAGGCTCGCGAGTCGAACTGCGCTTCACCATGACGGTGAGCGACACGCCGTTCGGCGACCAGCGCAAGGTGACGGTGATCGCGCAGTCCGATCAGGTCACCACGCTCGGCGACACGCACATCATCTCGCAGGATGCGGCGGTGATCGATTCCATTGCCGAGCCGGTGCTGAACATCTCGCACGGCGTTGTCTCCAGCAGCAACGGCACCGTCACGGGAGCTGGAGACAACGGCTGGACGACGCCGGACAACACGACCGACATCCCGTTCACCGCGCCGGTGACGGAGATCACCGACGTCAATGGCGACGTGAGCGGCATCGATGGCGGCGACACGCTGCGCATGGCCACCGCCATCGAGAACAGCGGCGGGGGCGACGCCTATGACGTCAGCACCCGGATCGACCTGCCGCCCGGGCTGGCCTTCGTCGGCGCCGGGCTGGCCGACACGCTGCGCATCTACCGGGGCGACGGCACGCTCCTGGTGGCGGGGACCGACTACGAGGTGGTCGACAACGTCGTGACCTTCCTTGACCCGGTCGAGGCGCACGGCTCGCTGCTGGCCGGCCGCCCGGACACGGATCCGGACAACACCGGGCAGAACCTGGTCGTCCTGGTGTACGACGTGCGCGTGTCGGACACCATTGCCGCGAGCAGCACGCTGCAGACCACCGCGACCCTGACGAACTATGCGGCGGTCGACGAAGGCCAGGACTTCACGCCGGTCGACCTGATCGAACTGGCCGGCGAGCAGGTTGCCGCGCCGGGCATCACCAAGGTCTACCGCGACGGCTCGCTCACCGACGACGACTCCAGCGCCACCCACACCACCGGCGCCAACCTGGTGATCGGCGAGACGATGGACTACGACATCGTCGTCACGTTGCCCGAGGGCACGACCACCAATCTGCGCATCGACGACCTGATCCCATCCGGGCTGGCGCTGGACATGAGCTTCGGTGGCGGGGCGGGCTACGAGATCATCCTGCTGCAATCGCAAAGCGGTGCCTTGAGTGCCGACTTCGCCGGCACCATTGCCGGGCAGACGGCCAGCGGCGACGCGGTCGGCACGGACGGAGCGGATGCACGCCTGAGCTTCACCGCCAGCGTCAACAGCGCCGACAACGACACGGGCAACAACAGCTTCGTGATCCGCGTTCGCCTGGTGGCCAGCAACTCGCCCGAGAACCAGCAGGGCCGGTCGCTCGGCAACAGCGCGCAACTGGTTTACGAGGACCCGGACGGCGACGTGGCCGGAGGCACCGCCGGCGACCGCACCGTGGCATTGAGCAGCGGCACACCCTCCGTGGTGGTGGTGGAGCCGACGCTGACGGTGACGCAGACCGCGGACCCGTTGCCGCAGTTCGGCGTGGACGAGGGCGATACCGTCAACTACACGATCACGATCGGCAATACCAGCGGCACGGACGCGTTCGACCTCGCCTTCCAGGAGACCTTCCCGACCGCGCTGATCTCGGGCATGACGCTGACCAGCGTCACCTACACGGCGCCCGGCGGCGCGACCACCGACATCACCGCGAGTTTTCAGCTCGTCGACGGTGTCCTGAGCAGCCTGGGCACTGCCGACATCGACCTGCCCGACGGCGGGACGATCGTCATCCTGGTCAGCGGAACGGTCACCGCCGAGGCCGACAATTCACAGACCATCGACAGCACCGCCAACGTGAGCTGGACCAGCCTGGACGACACCGTGCCGGTGACGTCTGCCGGCGGCGAGCGCACCGGTGCGGACGGGCTGCTCGACACCGGTGTGCTCAACGACTACCAGGCCGAATCGGTCATCAGGGTGCCGGTGCTGAGCGGCTTGCAGTTGTCGCGCATCGGCGGCATGGTGGACACGCCGCCCGCCGATGGCGGCACCGCGGGCGACAACGAGCAGGTGGCCGTGGGCGAGATCGTGCGCTACCGGGTGGTGTCGGCCATCGGCGAAGGCACGACCAACAACTACCAGATTCGGGTCGTGCTGGACGAGGGCCTGACCTTCGCGAACGACGGCACCATCAGGATCGCCATCGTGTCGGACGGCGGCGCCGCCAGCGTGACGAGTACGCTGCTGCTGAGCGCGGATGGCACGCTGTACGTGACGGGTGACCGCACCAGCGCCATCGCCCAACCGATCCCGGACGACCTGGACGGCCCGGCGCCGACGGCCCTGATCGCCGTGGGCCGGGTGATCGTCGACCCGACCGACAGCCGCATCGTCACCTTCGACCTCGGCACCATCACCAACTCGGATGGCGACGACAACCTGGAAGGGGTGGTGATCGAGTTCAACGCCCGCGTCGCCAACATCGCCAGCAACACCGCGGGTGCGGCGCTGGGGGTCACCGCCAGTTTCATCCGCGAGGGCGGTGTGGTCGGGGCGTCGGACAGCGCCACCGAGATCGTGGTCGAGCCGGCTTTCAGCGGCATGGTCAAGCAGGTCGACACCTTCGACCCGGTCACGACCGACGGAGATGGAAGCACGGCCGACATCTCGGTGCGCTTCACGCAAAGCGGCGGTGCGCCGGCCTATGACGTGACGCTCGTCGACAGCTTTGCCGGCCTGGTCGGCGCAGGCAGGTACACGCCAAGCCGCATCAGCATCGGCGGTACCGAATACGTCATCGGCGTCGATACCTTGCCGGATGGGGTCGCGTTCACTGCCAACGGCGACGGCACGGGCATCACCGTCACCTTCGACAGGATCGACCAGAACACCGAGGTCATCGTGTACTACACGGTGGCGGTGGATGCCAACACCGCCTATGCCAATACCGACGCCGTGCTGACCTGGAGCAGCCTGCCGGAGAGCTTCCAGAACCTCGTCGGCACTGACGTGGGCGTCGACGGCGCCGTCGACGGCGAACGCGACGGCAGCGAGGTCGGGCCCAATACGTACGTGCTGCGCGAAGGCGCCGGCCTGGGCCTGATCAGGGGCCAGTTGTGGGACGACTCGCTGGGGCCGGACGGCAGCATCGGCGCGGGCGAGGCGCTGTTGGCCGACCAGACCGTCACGCTGGTCTGGGGCGGCGCGGACGGCGTGGTCGGCACGGGCGGCGACGACGTGACTTTCACCACCATCACGGACAGCGCAGGGTTCTTCCAGTTCAGCGGCCTTGCCGCCGGCGGCTACCAGGTGCAGGCGCCGACGCCGGTGACCATCGACACCCCGGACCTCGGCGCCGTGCGGGTGCGCTACGACACCGATGCCAACGCACTGGGCCAGGTGGACGCGGCGGTGGAAGAGGGCGGCACCAACGCCGCCGACTTCGGCTACGTGCAGCTCAACGACGCGCCGGTCAACACGGTGCCCGGCGCCCAGCAGGTGCTGGAGGACGAGGTCCTGGCCTTCGACAACGGCAACATCATCAGCGTCGGCGACGTGGACCTGGACAACGGGCCCTCAGCCGGCGTGCTGGACGTGACGCTCACCGTCACGCACGGCATGCTGAACTTCTCCGGCGCGCCGCCGACCGACCTCATCACCGCCGGCACGCTGGGCGGCGCCACCATCACCCTGAGCGGCACCGCGGCGCAGATCAATGACGCACTGCTGCGGCTGACCTACCAGGGCGTGGCGAACTACAACGGCAGCGACGTCCTCAGGATCACCACCAAGGACCGCGGCAGCTTCGGCGACAACCCCGATCCCGCGCTTGGCGACGGCATCCCCGGCCAGTTGGCCGACGAACTGACGGACGAGGACACGGTCGACATCAACGTCCAGGCCGTCAACGACATCCCCGAGGGCGTGAATGACGCGGCCATCGCGGTGGAGGCAGGCGGCACCAACAACCAGACGCCGGGCCGCGATCCCACGGGCAACCTGCTGGACAACGACATCGACGTCGACAAGGCCGACCAGCCGGTGCCGGACGTGCTGCACCTGACGAGCGTCACCAACGAAGACGGTACCGTCGTGGTCCTGATCGACGCCGACGATGACAGCAGCACCGAACACGCGATACAAGGCATCCACGGAACCTTGTACGTGCGGGCCAATGGGGTTGCGCGCTACGTGGTGGACAACGACGACCCGGACGTGCAGGCGCTGCGCACCGCCGACGACATACGGCAGGAGACCTTCACCTACACGCTGGCCGATTCCGCCGGCGCGGACGCCCCGGCCCCGGCCACGCTGACCGTCACCATCCAGGGCGCCAACGACACGCCGGTAGGCAATGACGACACCGGCACCGCCGTCGAGGGCGTCAACGGCGCGCCCGGCACGCCAGCCACGGGCAACGTGGTTCTGGGCGACAGCACCGGCGGCGTGGCCGACACCGACGTCGACAGCGTGGATTTCGGGGAGACTCAGCGCGTCACCGGCATCCGCAACGTCGCCAAGGACGAGGCGGGCGACCTGGTCGCGGTGGTGGCAGGCACCGACACCGTCATCGCCGGCCAGTACGGCACGCTCACCATCGGATCCACTGGCGCCTATACCTACGTGGTGAACGAGGATGCGGTCAATTCGCTGCCGGCCGGCGCGACGCTGCAGGACGTGTTCAGCTACGAGCTCAGCGACACCGGCAACCTGAGCACGCTGGCCAACCTGACCATCACCATCGTCGGCGCCAACGATGCGCCGCTGGCGACGGACGACAGCGCCACCGCGCTCGAGGCCGGCGGGCTGGACAACACCACCCCCGGGTCGAACGGAGAAGGCGTGGCCCTGGCCAACGACACCGACCCGGATACCGGCGACACCGCGCAACTGACGGTCACGGCGATCCGCACCGGCGAGGAGCTGGGCAGCGGCACCGACGGCACGGTGGGCACGCGGCTGCAAGGCCAGTACGGCTGGCTGACCATCCAGGCGGACGGCAGCTACGTCTACGAAGTGAACAATGATGACGCCGCCGTGCAGGCGCTGCGGACCACGGGCAACACGCTGCTGGACTACTTCACCTACACCGCCGGCGACCGCGCCGCGGGCACGCCGGGCATCCAGAGCGACACGGCGCAGATCATCATCACCATCCAGGGCGCCAACGACACGCCGGTGGCCAACGACGACACCGGCACCGCCATCGAGGGCGTCAACGGCGCGCCCGGCACGCCGGCCACAGGCAACGTGGTTCTGGGCGACAGCACCGGCGGCGTGGCCGACACCGACGTCGACAGCGTGGCCAACGGCGAGACCCAGCGCGTGAGCGGCATCCGCACTGGAGACAAGGCCGGCGCGGGCGGCTTCACCGGCGTGGACGGCAGTGCGGGCGACACGGTCATCGCCGGCCAGTACGGCACGCTCACCATCGGCGCGAGCGGCGCCTACACCTACGTGGTGGATGAGGATGCGGTCAATTCGCTGCCGGCCGGCGCGACGCTGGAGGACGTGTTCAGCTACCAGCTCAGCGACACCGGCAACCTGACGGCGGTGGCCAACCTGACCATCACCATCGTCGGGGCCAACGACGCGCCGCTGCCGGTGGACGACACCGCCGTGGCGCTTGAGGCCGGCGGCACCTTCAACCAGACGGCCGGCATCGACCCGCAAGGCAACGTGCTGAGCAACGATTCGGATCCGGACACGGGCGACCAGCTGGTGGTCAACGGCATTCGCGCCGGCACCCGGGACGACGGCGGCCCCGTGACGCTGGTGGTCGGCGACACCAGCGTCGACGGCCAGTACGGCACGCTCACCATTCGCGGCGATGGCACGTTCACCTACGTGGTGAACAACACGCTCGATGCGGTGCAGCGCCTGCGCGACGGCGATTCACTCACCGAAACTTTCTCCTATCACTTGCGCGACCAGTTGTTCGGCAGCGCGGTCGGGCAACTGGTCGTGACGATCGACGGCGCCTGGGACGCGCCGGTCGCGGTGGACGACAGCAACTATGCCGTGCCGCGCCTGATCGACAGCCCCGGGCGGGATGCCGTGGGCAACGTCATTGCCGGCGGCCCATTGGGCGCCGGGGCCGACAGCGACGTCGACGTGCCGGACCTGAGCACCGTAGCGGGCATCCGCCCCGGTGCAGAGGCGGTACCCGGCGCCTTCGACGGCGTGACGGCGGGCACGACCAGTGCGGACGGCACGCAGGTGGTCGGCCAGTACGGCCGATTGACCATCGGCGCCGACGGCAGCTACGTATACGTGGTCAATCCGCTCAATGAGGAGGTGCTGGCCCTGCAGGCCGGCGAATCGCTCATCGAGCGCTTCACCTACCAGTCGGTCGACCGCGGCGGCCTGAACGACACGGCCGAGCTCGTCATCACCGTGTTCGGCCGCAACAACCTGCCGTTCCCGCAGCCCGACAGCGGCGACGCGGTGGAGGCCGGGGGCCTGAACAACGACCGGCCGGGCGTGGACCCCGGCGGGAACGTGCTGACCAACGACATCGACCTCGACCCGCGCGATACGCTGACCGTCAGCGCGGTGCGCACCGGCGGCCTGCTCGAGTCCGGCGCTGATGGCGTCGTGGGCCAGCCGCTGCGCGGAACCTACGGCACGCTTCTGGTCAACGCGGACGGCACCTGGACCTATACGGTGGACAACAGCCTGGCCGCGGTGGAAGCACTGCGCACCGCCGACCAGACGCTGGAGGAAACCTTCACCTACACCGCCAGCGATCCCCAGGGGGCCAGCCGGCAGGCGACGCTGCGCATCGTCATCGCCGGCAGCAACGACACCCCCATTGCACAGGACGACGGTAACGAGGCGCTGGAGGCGGGCGGCATCGACAACGCGACGCCCGGCACCGACGCCACCGGCAACGTGCTGGACAACGACAACGACGTCGACGGCGTGCAATACGGCGAGACCGAGCAGGTGCAGGCCTATGCCGGCGCCAACGGTGCGCAGGGCGAGGCCGGCAGTGCCGTCGCCGGCTTGTACGGGCAGATCGTGATCAATGCCGACGGAAGCTATCGCTACGTGATCGACAACGCGAATCCGGCGGTGCAGGCGCTGCGCACCAGCGGCGAGACGCTGACGGAAACCTTCAGCTACGTCATGCGCGACGCGGCGGGCGCTGTCTCGCAGGCCAACCTGGTGATCGTCGTGCGTGGGGCCAACGACAACCCGGTGGCGCGCGACGACAGCAACGTCGCCAGCGACCAGGTGGTGGCGCCGCAGGCCGGCGGCAACGTGCTGCCCAACGATTCGGACGTCGACGGCGGCGACGCGCTGCATGTCGGCGCGGTGCGCACCGGCGCCGAGAGCGGCGCCGGAACGACCGGTGCACTGGGCCAGCCGCTGGCCGGGCGCTACGGCACGCTGGTCCTGAACGCCGACGGCAGCTACACCTACGCCATCGACCTGACCAACCCGGAGGTGCTGGCCGCGGCCGGCTTCGGGCAGATCCTGCAGGACGTGTTCACCTACACGGTGGTCGACCGCGCAGGCGCCACCGACCAGGCTCAGTTGGTGATCCACCTGGACATCTCGGCGCCGCGCATTGACAACGGCAACCCCGAATATTTCGGCCGCGACCGCTTCTGGCCCGAGCCGCCCACGCTCGGCCTGCAGGTCGAGCCGGGCCTGTTCGTGCAGCCGGTGGTGCGCCAGAGCGAGCTCCAGGACTACACCGACCGGTTGTCGGCCAGCGGCACCGAGATCGCGCTGGTGCTCGACCACTACACGCTGCAGCCGCCGACCTCGTTCACCTACGGACTCAATTCGGTGGGCGGCGAGTTCGTCGGCGAGGTGGTGCGCAACAACGCGCTGGCGGCACAACTGGAGCTGGCCCGGCTGCTGGGCCGGCATGGCCGTGTCAGCCTGACGGCCGACGGGCTGCTCGCCGATCCTTCGCTGTTCTCGTCGAGCGCGGCCAGCCTCACCGTGGGGCCGACGCAGCGGCAGGTGCCGGACGCAGAAGCAGGCGGCAAGCGCAGCCCGCTCGCGCAGGCGCGCGCCACCATTCGCGTGGCCGACGCAGCGCCCGTGCCGCTGGCTCCGGACAACGGCGACGTGCAGGCCCTGCCGTCGGCCGGCGACACCCTGGCCCTGGCCGAGCCGGTCCCGGTCGCCACGGCCTCCGCCTTCAGCGAACAGCTCAGGCGCGCAGCTGCCCAACTGCATTCACAGTTCTTCCAATAACAAGACCAACTCATGCAAATGCAAATGCAAAGACTCAGGACCCCTGTCTCGGTTGGCGTCGCCTTGCTCCTGACGGCCTGCGCGGCCGTCAAGGAGCCCAAGCCCTTCACTGAAGACGAGAACAAGGAACGGGCCAAGGTCGACCAGTTGCGCATGTACGAGCAGCAGGAGCCGGTGACCGGCCCGATCACGTTCTACGAAGCGGCGGCCCGGGCGCTCAAGTACAACCTCGACTACCGCCTCAAGCTCATGGAGAGCGCGCTGGCCGCCAACCTGCGCGACGTCTCCAGCCACGAGATGCTGCCGCGCCTGGTGGCCTCGGCGGGGCGCTCGGGACGCAGCAACGATTCCGGCGGCACCTCGATCGGGATCGAGGACCGCCAGGTGAGCTTGCGCCCGTCGACGTCGGAGGAGCGCTACCACACGGTCGCCGGCCTGGGCCTGTCCTGGAGCACGCTGGACTTCGCGGTGGGCTACTACCGCACCGCGCAGAAGGCCGACCAGATCCTCATGGCCGAGGAGCGCCGCCGCAAGGTGGCCCAGAACGTCCTGCAGGACGTGCGCAGCGCCTATTGGCGTGCGCTCGGCGCGCAGCGCCTGCTGCCGCAGGTGGACGGGCTGCTGTCGCGCACGCAGGACGCGCTGCGCCAGGCGCGCGAGGCGCAGGACAAGGGGCTGCTGCCGCGCCAGGAAATCCTGGCGTACCAGCGCGCGCTGCTCGATTCGGTGTCGCTGCTCACCGCGCGCCGGCAGGACCTGGAGTTCGCCCAGGCCGAGCTGCGCGCCCTCATGTCGCTGCCGCCGGGGGCGCCCATGCAGCTGGTGGACGCGCCCGACCCGGCGCTGCCCAAGCTCGGTGCCGACCTGTCGCAACTCGAGCAGGTCGCGCTGGTGCGCCGCCCGGAAATCCAGGAGGAGTGGTACCGCAAGCGCGTCAACCAGCGTGACCTGGACATCGCCAAGGCCCAGCTGTGGCCCAACGTCGGCGTGTCGCTCGGGGCGCGCTACGACTCCAACATGTACCTCTACAACGACCAGTGGCGGGCGGCCGGCATCGACGTGTCGATCAACCTGCTGCGGCTACTGCAGCTGCCTTCGCTCAATGCCGCGCAGGAGTCGCAGTCGCAGACCGACGACGCGCGGCGCATCGCGCTGTCGATGGCCGTGCTCACCCAGGTGCGCATCGGCGCACTGCGCTACTCGCTGGCCATGCAGGAGCTGCAGTTCGCCAACCAGAGCCTGAAAGTCGACACCGAGCTGCTCGACTACGCCCGCTCGGCCAAGAAGACGTCCGTCGGCTCCGACCTGGAAGTCATCCGGGCCGAGGGCCGCTTCCTGCTGTCACGCTACCAGCGCGAGGCAGCGCAGTCGTCGGCCGAGGCCGCCTGGGGCCGGCTCTACAACTCGGTGGGCCTGGACGTGTTTCCCCAGCAGATCGACAGCCACGACGTCAAGACGCTCGCCGGCGAGATCGAGCGCATGACCACCGATGTCGAGAGCTATCGCCTGATCGGCGCGGTGCCCGGCGACGGCAGCCCGAACCTGGCCCGATGACGCGACCGAAACTCCTGCGCGCAGGCGCGCTTTCCTTCATCCTGGCGCTGCTGGGCACGGGCGGCGCCGCGGCGCAGAACGGCATGCCGCCGCCGGCAGCGCCGGCCATCGACCCCAACGCCATCCGCGTGCTGCTGGTGTCCGAACTGGAGACCACCCTGTCGGCGCAGATGGCCGGCAAGCTCGGCGACTTCAAGGCGTCGCTGGGCCAGAAGGTGCCCAAGGGCGACTTGCTGGTGCCGCTCGAATGCGCCGAGCAGCAGGCCCGCGCCAACATCACCGAGGCCGAACTGGCCCAGGCGCGCCAGAACCTGGCCGCCAAGCGCAGCCTGCGCGACCTCAACGCGGTGGGCGACCTCGAGGTGTCCATGGCCAACACGGCATTGCAGAAGGCCATCGGCGAGCGCCGCCTGGCCGTCACGCAGGCGAGCTACTGCCAGGTGCGCGCACCGTTCGACGCGCGCATCGCCAAGGTCTACGCCAAGCCGTACCAGACGGTGCAGGCCGGCGCGCCGCTGTTCGACCTGGTGAGCGACAGCGCGCTCAAGGTGCGGCTGAACGTGCCGTCGGACATGATCCGCCAGGTGCAGCCCGGGCAGGCTTTCCAGGTTAGCATCCTGGAGACAGGCAAGACTTATCCGGCGCGAGTGAGCGCCATCAGCGCACGGGTCGACGCGGTGGCCCAGACGGTCGAGCTCGAAGCCCGGCTGGACAAGGCCTACCCGGACCTGATCGCGGGCATGAGCGGGGTGGCACGCTTCCCCGCGGCGCAGTGAACGACCGCGTCCAGCTTCCGCCGCCCCAACTGCTGCTGACGCTGGCGGCGCTGCGCGACAAGGCCCTGGCGGCCGCGTCGCTCAATGCGCTCGCCTTCGCCATGGCCAACGACCTGTATCCGCTGCTGCGGTTCCGGCAGGCGTTGGTGTTCGCCCAGCCGTCGGTCGGGCAATACAACCTGCTGTGCGTCTCGGGCCTGGCCAAGCCGCAGGAGGATTCGCCCTATCTGGTGTGGCTGCGCCGGACGATGCGCTGGCTCGGGCCGAAGATCGTCGGCACCCAGCCCGTGTGGCTGGCGCGCGCCGCGCTCGATCCGCCCGCCGAGGTGGCCGACGGCTGGGCCGAATGGTGGCCCGCGGGCGCCTGGTGCGTGCCGCTGCACGGGCGCAGCGGGCAGCGGCTGGGACTGGTGCTGTTCCTGCAGGACGCGCCGCCGCCCGAGCCGCTGCAGCCGGCCTTGCAGGGGTTGTGGAACACCTGGGCGTATTGCTGGGGCGCATTGAGCGGGCAGGGCAGGCTGGCGCGCTGGCGGCCGCGCCGGCGCCATTGGATCGCGCTGGCCGCCGTGCTGGCGGCGCTGTTGCTGGTGCCCGTGCGCCAGACTGCGCTCGCGCCGGCCGAGATCGTCTCGCGCGAGGCACAGGCCATCAGCTCGCCGATCGACGGCGTGATCGCCCGCATGCAGGTGCGGCCCAACCAGGCGGTGGAGGCCGGCGCGCCGCTCTTCATGCTCGACGAGACCACGTTGCGCAATCGCGCCGACGTGCTGCGCAAGGAGGTGGCCGTGGCCGACGCCGAGCTCATCGCCGCCAGCCAGCGCGCCTTCGACAATCCGCAGAGCAAGAGCGAGCTCACGGTGCTCAACGGCAAGTCGCAGCAGCGGCGCTCGGAACTGGCCGGCGTGCTGGCCCAGCTGCAGCGCACGCAGGTGCTGTCGCCGCGCGCCGGCGTGGCCGTGTACAGCGATCCGAACGACTGGATCGGCAAGCCGGTCAGCACCGGCGAGCGCATCCTGCTGGTGGCCGACCCGGCCAAGCCGGCCATGCGGGTGGAGCTGCCGGTGGCAGACGCCATCGCGCTCGAGCCCGGCGCGCCGGTCACCCTCTACCTCACGGCCTATCCGCTCACGCCGCTGCAAGGCAGGATCCTGGAGACGAGCTACCAGGCGCGCACCACCGACGAAGGAGTGGTGGCCTACCGGCTGCTGGTGAGCATCGACGACGGCGAGGAAGCCCAGCGCCGCCTGGGCCTGCACGGCACCGCCAAGCTGTACGGCGGGCGCGTGGTGCTCGGCTACTACCTGCTGCGCCGGCCGATCGCCACCGCGCGTGCCTGGCTCGGCTGGTGAGGGCGCGAAGGTGATGTTCAACGCCGCCGCCATGGCTGCCGACGTGCCGGTGCCGCCGCTGCGCGAGGACCTGCGCCTGGGCGAGGCCGCTGCCGGCGCCGACGGCGAGCCCAGCTGGATGATCCAGGACACGGTGGTCAACCGGTTCTACCGCATCGGCTGGTTCGAGTTCGAATGCCTGCTGCGCTGGGGCCAGACGCCGCGCCTGATCAGCGAGCAGATCGCCAGCCAGACCGCCTTGAAGCCCGATGCCGACCAGGTGCTGGGCTTTCGCCGCTTCCTCGAACAGAACCAGTTGCTGCGGCCCGGGCCGGACGCGGTCGACAAGCTGCGTGCGCGCAGCGAAGGCAATCCGTGGCTGACCTGGAAGGGCTGGCTGCACCACTACCTGTTCTTCCGCATTCCGCTGGTGCGGCCGCAACGGATGCTGCAGGCACTGGCGCGCCGGCTGGACTGGCTGTTCCATCCGTTCATGGCCTGGCTGGTGCTGGCCCTGAGCCTGCTGGGCCTGGTGATGGTGGCGCACCAGTGGGACACGTTCAGGAACGCCGTGATCGAATCGTTCTCGGCCGAAGGTCTGCTCGGGTTCGCGCTGGCGCTGGTGGTGGGCAAGACGCTGCACGAGATGGGCCATGCGCTCACCGCCACCCGGCTGGGGCTGAAAGTCGCGCACATGGGCATCGCCTTCGTCGTGCTCTGGCCGATGCTCTACACCGACACCGGAGAAGCCTGGAAGCTGCGCAGCGCGCGCGCGCGCCTGGCCATTGCCAGTGCCGGCATCGTCACCGAGCTGTCCGTCGCGGGGCTGTCCACGCTCGGCTGGGCGCTGAGCGAGCCGGGGCCCCTGCGCGACGCCTTCTTCTACCTGGCCACCACCGCCTGGGTGCTGTCGCTGGCGCTCAATGCCAGTCCGTTCATGCGATTCGACGGCTATTTCATCCTGTCGGACCTGCTGGATTTTCCGAACCTGCACGAACGCGGCCAGGCACAGGCGAGGGTGGCCATCCGGCGCGGGCTGCTCGGCCTGGACGAACCGTGGCCGGAGCACTTCGCGCCGCGCCAGCGCCGCCTGCTTGTCGCCTTCGCCGTCACCACCTGGATCTACCGGCTGGTCATCTTCGCCGGCATCGCGGTGGCGGTGTACTTCCTGTTCTTCAAGGTGCTGGGCATCTTCCTGTTCGCGGTCGAGATCACCTGGTTCATCCTGCGGCCGGTCTGGCGCGAGGTCGGGCACTGGTGGCAGTCGCGCAGCGGCGTGCCGGCGTCGCGACGGCTGCTGCTGGCGGCCCTGCTCGGCGGGATGGTCGCGCTGCTGGCCGTGCCATGGCAGACCCAGGTGCACGGCTGGGGCATGGCGCGGGCCGAGCGTCAGTTGCGCGTGTTCGCGCCCTATCCGGCGCTGATCCGCGAGATCCACCCGGTCGGCCGCGTCCAGGCCGGCCAGCGGCTGGTCATGCTCGGGCAGCCGGACATCGACGAGCGCGTGCGCCGCAGCGAGGCCGGCGCGCGCAGCTACGACGCGCGCCTGCTCGGCCTGCTGGCCGACCCGGCCGGATCGAGCGAAGACGTTGCCACGCGGCAGCGGTTGGGTGTGGAACTGGAGGAAGGCCGGGCCGCCCGCTCCGAGATCGAGCGCCTGAGTCTGCTGGCGCCCTTTGCCGGACTGTGGCGCGACGTCGACCCGCAATGGGCGCCCGGCCAGTGGGTCGGCACGCGCGAGCCGGTGGGCGTGCTGTACGACCCGTCCAGCTGGCAGGTGGACGCCTACATCAAGCCCGACGAGGTGCATCGCATCGAACCGGGCGCCGGCGTGCGCTTCTATCCGGAGGGGCAGTTCGAGCCGATCGAGGGCCGCGTGCTGGCCATCGGCAGCACACGCACCAGCCAGCTGGAAAGCCCGATGCTCTCGTCGCGCTACGGCGGCCCGTTGACCACCACCAAGCAGGGCGAGGCGCTGACACCGACGCCGGCGCTGTTCCACGTGCTGGTGCAGCTGGACGCCGCGCCGCCGGCGCACCAGGAAACGCGCGGCCAGGTGCAGATCGACGGCGCCCGGCGCAGCGTCCTCGTCGAAGGGCTGACCCGGCTGGCGGCGGTGCTGCGGCGCGAAGGCGGCTTCTAGGCCGTCCGGACGAACAGGTCAGGCGCCCGCTTCCGGCGCGGTGGGCAGGGGCGCGCCGTGCGCGCCGGCGTCGATGTACAGCCGCCTGATGACCGGGTACCGGGCGCGGACCGCCTTCTCGATGGCGGCGATCGTCCGGTCCGCCTGCGCCGTGGTGCTGCCGGGGTCGAAATCCAGGTCGATCACCGCCAGCACCTCGTCCGGGCCCATGTACATCGACAGCACCTGGCCGACCGCGTGCACATGCGGCTGGGCCCTGGCGATGTCGCGGATGGCCCGCGCCGTCTCGGGGCGGATGCCTTCGCCGATCAGCAGCCCGCGCGACTCGCGCACCAGCAGCACGGCCACGCCAGCCAGCAGCAGGCCGATCAGCACCGAGGCGGCGCCGTCGAGCTCGGGCATGTCGAAGCGGTGGCTGGCGTAGACGCCGCCGGCGGCAATCAGGAGCCCGGCCAGGGCCGCGCCGTCCTCGGCCAGCACCGTGTAGGTGGCCGGGTCCTTGCTCGAATGCAGCGCGTTCCAGAACGGTCGCTTGCCGCTTTGCCCAAGGAACTGGCGCAGCGCGATCGCGAAGCTCGTGCCCTCGAACAGCGCCGCCAGCGCCAGGACGACGTAGTTCCATGTGGGATCGGTCATGGGCTCGGGATGCCGCATGTGCTGGATGCCTTCGTAGAAGGACACGCCCCCGCCCAGGCCGAAGATCAGCACGGCGACGATCAGGCTCCAGAAGTACAGCTCCTTGCCGTGTCCGAAGGGGTGTTCCGCCGTGGCTGGCCGCTTGCTCAGGCGCAACCCCACCAGCAGCAGCACACCGTTGATCGTGTCGACCGCGGAGTGGATGCCCTCGGACAGCATGGCGGAGCTGCCCGTGATGCCTGCGACCACGAACTTGGTCACCGCGATGGCAACGTTGGCGGCCATGGCGCCGTAGATCGCAATGCGTGATTCGGCCATCGGGCGACTATGCACGCGCGCCGGCGGGCATCGTGTAGGAGGCCGGCGCCCGGCGTCAGCGGGGCGAGGCCTGCGCCTGCGGCCCGGCGCTGCGTGCCAGCCACTTCATGTAGACCAGCGTGGCGACCAGGCCCAGCAGCAGGTACAGCGCGATCAGCGCCGGCACGGCATGGTCCTGCGGGAAGTTGGCCGCGGCCAGCGTGAAGGCCACGCCTGGATGGCGCGACGCGGTCGACACGGCCAGCACCAGGCGATCGCCGGTGTCGGGCCCACCCAGCAGGTGGCCGACGACCAGGCCGACCACGATGAACACCAGCAGCACCGCCCAGGTGCCATGGCCCATCACCTCCAGCAGCGCCTTGTGCATGGCGAACACCACCACCAGGCCGGCCAGCGGCAGCAGCCATCCGGCCAGCACGATGGCGGGCCGCGCGATGCGGCCGGCCATTGCCGGCAAAAGCGCGCGCACGGCCATGCCGACCAGCAGCGGCGCCACGATCATCTTGAGCACGGTCAGGGCGATGGCGCCCGACCCGAGCGTGAAGGTCTGTCCGAAGATGAGTCCGAGCACCTTCACCCAGACGGGAATGAGCAGCAGCGACAGCAGCGCCATGCACACCATGAGCCCCAGGGCGTAGGGCGCATAGCCGCCGCCCTTGCCCTGGCGCCGCGGCAGCAGCGGGGGAATGGGCGAGATGGCCAGGCAAACCAGGGTGACTTCCAGCGCGCCGGGCAGATCGAACAGCCAGACCAGCACCAGCGCGAGCACGGGCATCGCGAGGTACATGGCCAGCAGGCCGCGTGCCAGCAGTGCCGGGCGGCGCAGCACGTAGAGCAGGTCGCCCGGCGTTGCCTCCAGGCCGATGGCATAGACATTGATGATGACGCTGGCCTGCAGGCACAGCTTGATCAGTTCATGAAGATCCATGGAGATGTCCCCGGAGCAATTGCCGGCCGCCATCAAAACACAAGGGCGCGCGCGGGGCAAATGCAGCCCCGCACGAGCCGCGGGCAGCACGCGAAACCTGAACACCGACGCAGCCGGCCTGCCGTCCCGGAGCCGGCTTCCCCAGGGAAAGGCATCGCGCCGGCCGGCCCGGCAAATCCGAACACTCCCGACGCACGGAATTCTTAGACTCCAGGGTTGGCGCCTGTGCCATGAGCGCCGCACGAATCAGGAGAGCCCATGGACTGGCAAACCCACGAAATCAGCAATCAGTTCGACGAACTGACCAACTACAACCTCTACGACACCGATGCCCCGCTGCGCGAGGCGATGGCGCGCGCCGGCGCCGGCTGGGCAGGCGAAGACCTGAGCGGCTATGGCGCCAGGCTGGGGGCGGCGCAGACCTGGCAATGGGCGGCAGATGCCAACCGCCACACTCCCGAGTTCGAGGCTTTCGACGCGCGCGGACGGCGCACCGACCGGGTCGACTTCCATCCCAGCTGGCACGAACTGATGCGCATGCACCGCGAAGCCGGCTCGGTGTCGATGGCTTTTCGCGAGCCGGCGCGGCGCGGCCGCTGGGCGGCCTGGGCCGCGCACTTCTACATGGAAGGCCAGGTCGAGGCCGGCTCCATGTGCCCGTTGTCGATGACGCAGGCCTCCATCCCCGTGCTAGGCAAGGAGCCCGGCCTGTGGGCCCGGTACGGCGACAAGCTGATGAGCGACACCTACGATGCGCGCGACCTGCCCATCGAGCAGAAGTCGTCCATCTGGATCGGCATGGGCATGACCGAGAAGCAGGGCGGCTCCGACGTGCGGGCCAACACCACCACGGCGACGCCCATCGGCGCGGGCGGGCGCGGCGGCGAGTTCCTGATCCGCGGCCACAAGTGGTTCTTCTCGGCGCCCATGTGCGACGCCCACCTGGTGGTCGCACGCACCGCCGACGGTGGCCCTTCGTGCTTCTTCGTGCCGCGCTGGAAACCCGACGGGACCCGCAACCCCGTGCGCATCCAGCGCCTGAAGGAAAAGGTGGGCAACCGCAGCAACTCCAGCAGCGAGGTCGAGTTCCAGGACGCCTGGGGCATCCTGTTGGGCGAGGAAGGCCGCGGCATTCCCACGATCATCGAGATGGCCACCTACACCCGGCTGCACTGCGTGCTGGGAAGCGCGGCCATGCTGCGCCAGGCGAGCGTGCAGGCGATCGCCTATGCGCGCCAGCGCAGGGCGTTCGGCAACGTGCTGGCCGAGCAGCCGCTGATGCGCGGCGTGCTGGCCGACCTGGCGCTGGAAAGCGAGGCCGCCCTGGTGCTGGCCATGCGCCTGGCCGAGGCCTACGAACTGGGCGACGACCCGGCCCAGCGCGTCTGGAAGCGCGTGATGACGCCGGCGGCCAAGTTCTGGGTCTGCAAGCGCGCGGTCGAAGCCACCGGCGAGGCCATGGAGGTCTTTGGCGGCAACGGCTACGTCGACAACGGGCCGATGGCCCGCCTGTTCCGCGAGGCGCCGGTCAACTCCATCTGGGAAGGTTCGGGCAACGTCATGTGCCTGGACGTGATGCGCGCCATCGGCCGCGAGCCGCAGGCGGCCTTCGAGCTGCTGGACCAGCTCGGCGCCGACGCCAATGGCGACGCCGCTGTGCAGGCCGAGGTCGAGGCATTGCGCGGCATGCTCGCCACCAAGCCGGATGAACTCGAGGGCCTGGGCCGCCGCTTCGCGCAACGCCTGGTGCTCACGGCGCAGGCCGTCCTGCTGCGCAAGCATGCGCCGGCGGCCGTCGCCGACGCCTTCATCGCATCGCGCCTGGATCCGCAATGGGGCCGCGTGGTGGGTGCGCTGGACACGCGGGCCATCGACGTTTCCAAGCTGCTTCAGCGCGCACTGCCGGCCTGAGCTGACCATGAACCTCGTCTCGATCTTCGACAGCTACGTGCGCAAGACGCCGGACAAGGCGTTCGTGCGTTTCGACGGCCAGGGCATCAGCTATGCGCAGATGCAGCGGCGCTCGCGCCAGGCCGCGCGTGTCCTGGTGGAGCTTGGCGTGCGGCGCGGCGATCGCGTGGGGTTGATGTGCTTGAACACCCCCGCCTTCGTCGACGTGCTGCTGGGCGCCTGGCGCATCGGCGCGGCCGTGGTGCCGATCAACCACAAGCTGCAGACGCCCGAGGTCGACTTCATCCTGTCGCACAGCGGCGCGCAGGTCTGTGTTGCGGACGCCGCCCTGGCGACGGTGCTGCAGCCGCTGGCGGGCCGCGTGGCCCTGCTGTCGACCGAAGGCACAGTGCCGGGCTGGCGGCATCTCGACGGCTTGCGCGACGCCGCTCGCGGCGATGCGCCGCAGGAAGAGGCGCCGCCTCACGAGGACGAAGTCGCCGAGATCCTGTACACGTCGGGGACGACCGGGCGGCCCAAGGGTTGCGTGCACACCCATCGCACGGTCACCCTGTCGGGCATCACCTCCGCGCTGGGGCTGTCCATCACGCGCGACGAGGTCACCCTGATCGCCATGCCCGTGTGGCATGCCTCGCCGCTCAACAACTGGCTGGCCGGCACCTTGTACATGGGCGGCACCGTGGTGCTCCTGCGCGAATACCACCCGCTGCATTTCCTGCAGGCAGTGCAGGGCGAGCGCGTCACCCTGTACTTCGGGGCGCCGGTGTCGTTCGCGGCGCCGCTGCAGGCCGTGCCCGGCTTCGCCGAATTCGACCTGTCGAGCGTGCGCGCATGGATCTACGGCGGTGGACCGATCGGGCCGGACCTCGCGCGCAAGCTGGCCGCGGCCTACCGCAGCGACGCCTTCTACCAGGTCTACGGGATGACCGAGACCGGGCCGACCGGCACCACCCTGTATCCTGACGAGCAGGTCGCCAAGGCCGGCTCCGTCGGCCGCGTCGCCTTGCCCGGCGTCGACATGCGCGTTGTACGCGACGACGGCCGCGACGCCCGGCCCGGCGAGGTGGGCGAGATCTGGCTGCGCGCCGGCTCCACCATGCGCGGCTACCTGGACGACCCGCAGGCCACCGCCAAGGCGCTCACCGACGACGGCTGGTACAGGACCGGCGACGTCGCCCGCATGGACGAGGATGGCTATCTGTTCATCGTCGACCGCATGAAGGACATGATCGTCACCGGCGGCGAGAACGTGTATTCCAAGGAAGTGGAGGACGTGCTTTCGGGGCATCCTGGCATCGCCGACGTGGCGGTGGTGGGCAAGCCGCATCCGGAATGGGGCGAAACCGTCGTGGCGCACGTGGTTGTCGCCGGCGCCGCGGCACTGGACGGCGATGTGTTGCGCAGCTACCTGGCCGACAAGCTCGCCAAGTACAAGATTCCTCGCGAATGGGAGTTCGTGCAGTCGCTGCCGCGCACGCCGACCGGCAAGCTGCAGAAGTTCATGCTGCGCCACTGAGCGGCGCCGGGGGCACTGCCTACCGTCGCCCCAGCACCACGTGCCTGAATCGATCCATCATGGTGCGCCTGTCCTTGAGAATCGACCCGATCGGCCGAGCGCGGAACGTGGCGCGCTCCTCTTCCAGCACCTGGTGCAGCGCCTCCAGGTTCTGCTGGTTGTAGTGCCACAGTCCGTTGACGACGAAGCGGCCGGCATGGCCGTCGACCTGGGACGAGATGTGCACGTCGGTGGCGCCGATGCGCAGCAGGGTCTGCGCGCGCGCCGCCGCCAGCTGGGCCGCGCCGCCGAACAGGTCGATCTGGCGGGAGAACGTGACGCTGATGGCCTGCACCTGCGGGAAGTTCTCGGTCACGAAGGCGCAGACCTCCAGGAAGATGAAGCGGCCCACGTGGCGGCCTTCCGCCTTGACGATCGGTTGCGGGTCGAAGGCCTCGAGATGGATTTCGGTGCCGTCGCGCAGCAGGGGTACCGGGTCGAGCACTGCCAGGAACTCGCCGCGGTTGTAGACGTGCATCGGTTGTCCGAGCGCGTAGGGCGAGCCGCCCGGGCCCCGGATCGTTAGGAAGCCATGTTTCATGCGCGAGCAGGTCTTCTTGTTATGTCCCGCCCGCCGATCCCGCGGCGCCGCCGGCGCCGTGACGAGGAAGCCGCTGGCGGGCGGCCAGCCGCCACTATAGAAGCACAGGAAGCGCCCGGCGCAAAAAAAACGGCGCAACCGTGCACCGCGCCGTGCGATGGGGCGCGCGCGTGGCGGAGCCGCGCCGCTCAGCTGGCGGGTGCGCGCTCGGGGCCGCCGCAGGCGTCGCCGCTGATGGTCACGCCGTAGACATCGTCCCCGACGGTGTAGAGGTGAACGAACCGGATGCCGCGCGCCATCATCGCGCGCGTGTTGGGCGTGCCGCAGTTCTTGGCCGTCAGGTGCGCGCGCAGCAACTCGGGATCGACCCGCGCCACCCGGACGTAGTGGTAGGTGGCCGTGCGGGTCTCGGGCGAGTACTCGGCGCCCACCAGGACGGACTGGTCTTCCATGCGCATCGGCACGTGCTGCAGCACGGCCTGCACACCACTTTGCATGCCGGTCTGCAGTTCGGTGTCGCTCATGCTGGCCAGGCGCACCGAGTCGTCGGCGCCGAATCCGATCGCGGGCGCCGCGAAGGCGATGGCCAGGGCGGCAAGGCGAACCGGGCGCCAAGCCGCGCGCCGTGGTCGCGCGGCAGCATCGGTCGCCGGATCGCGAGGGGGGAGTTGCAAGGCAAGGGACATGGCATGACCCTCAAGGACAGATGAGCAAAAGTATGACTTTAGTGTTCACAACGGTCAACAAGGCGTCCGGGTGCCGGCGCCATCCGTAGTCGGCATGCCGGACCGTCCGTGGGCCTGACAGATTGTGAAGCGAATTGAAGTCGCAATTGATTCAAATTCTAAAAAAATAATCTGTTCAATATTTCCGTGGCGCGCTGTCCGGCTGCAATGAAGTGGCGCCGAGTTCTCCCTTTTCGGTCAATAAGATCGATCGCGCAACCGCCGATAAAAGGCGGTGCGAACAGGGAGAAATTCAACAATGTCATTTGCACTATTTGCGCGCCGCCGCTTGGGCGACGCAACGAAATTCATCCGCTTGGCCTCGGTCGCAGCTGCCCTTTGCGCCGCAAACGAGGCCGCGGCGTCGTCGGCCGCATTGATCGACGCCGACAATCGGCAACTCCGGCAGGACATTCAATGGCTGATCGACCGCGGGATCATCGAATTTTCCGCATCGAGCTGGCCTGTTTCAATTGATGCGCTTGAATTTGCAATTGCTCACAAGTTTCCCGTCGAATTGACGCATGCCGACCACGAGGCCCTGCGCTCCGTGCAACGCTTGTTGCAACTCGAGCGGGAAGCTTTCGGCGTCGAGCTGGGCGCCGTCTCGCGTGCGCATCCGGCGCTCGCCGACGGTGAAGACGGGCGCTCCCGTGGCCGGCTGGGCGTCTATGCGCGGGGCGAAATGGGCAACCTGGCCGGCCGGCTGCAGGCCAATGGCATGGCCGACCCGAGCGGCGCCGCCCACTCGAACACCAACCTCGAAGGCAGCTATGTCAGCGGCGCATTCCTGGGGCAGATCGTCTATGCCGGCCAACTGGCGCGCTGGTGGGGGCCGGGCCAGGACCAGAGCCTCATCTGGTCCGACTCGGCCGAAGCCATTGCGACCGTCGGGCTGCGGCGCGGCAGGGAAACCGCGCCGGACTCCCCCTGGCTCTCGTGGATCGGCCCGTGGGGCTACGACCTGTCCGTCGGCACGTTGCGGCACTACCGTTCGAACCCCGGCACCCGGATCCTCGGCATGCGCCTCTACGCGCGGCCCATGCGCGGCCTGGAGATCGGCGCCTCGCGCTTCATCCAGTGGGGCGGGGGCGATGGAGGGGGCCTGGCGTCGCTGGGCGATGCGCTGGTCGGCCGCGCCAATTCGCCGGACCGACCGGCCAACAACGAGATCGCCGGCTTCGACCTGCGCTACGGCATGGCGTTCGGCGACAGTGCGATGGCTTTCTATGGGCAGGCCGTCGGCGAGGACGAGGCCGGGTCCTGGCCCGCCAAGTACATCGGCCTGCTGGGTGCCGAGTACAGGCATGGGTGGAGTTCAGCGCGGCTGCACTGGTACGTCGAGGCGGCCGACACCAAGGTCAATCGCGCGTTCAGGGCAGGGGCCCGTGGCGAGCCGCACGTGGCGTACGAGCACAGCTTCTTTCGGGACGGGCTTCGGCACGACGGCCTGCCCATCGGCGCCTGGATCGACGGCGATGCGCGTATGTATTCGGCGGGGCTGAACGTCGCGGCCGGCGGCGCGCTGGACTTCAGGTATGGCTTCAGGGTCTTTCACGTCGCCGCCGACGCCGGGGCCGGCTGGCGGGGCGCCCGCGTCCACGCGCCGGGCAGCTTCCAGGGTGGGCGCATGGCGATCTCGTGGCGCTACGGCAAGACGGACCTGGGCGTCGCCATGAGTGCGCTGGGTGGGCGCGGGCGGCCCTATGACGTGGGTGCAGGGTTGTTCGTCAAGACGCGGTTCTGAGGCCGCCGCGCCACCGGCGGCGGCCCACCCGTGGTGCGTTCAGTCTGCCTGCTGCCCGGGCTTCGGTGTGTCGCCGTCGCGCGCAACGTTCGCCACGCGCAGGGGCAGCGCAGGCGCATCGCCCGACTTGTCGATGCCGGCATACACCGTCACGTGCGGGAAGGGCATCTGGATGCCCTTGGCGTCGAAGGCGGCCTTCATGCGGCGCAGGTACTCGCGCCGCACGCCCCATTGCTTCGAGGCGGCGGTGCGCAGGCGCGCCTTGAGCATCACCGCACTTTCGCCGAGCTGGTCCAGGCCGGCCATTTCGAGGTCGTCGAGGATGACGTCCTTCCAGTCGGGGTCCTGCCGCATCTGCCCGGCCACTTCATGCATGACGGCGATGACCGTGTCCACTTCCTCGCGATAGGCGACGCGCACGTCGAACACGGCGTTCGAGAAGTTGCGCGTCATGTTCGACACCGTGTCGATCAGGTTGTTGGGAATGAAATGCACGGTGCCGTCGTAGTCGCGCAGGCGCACGTGGCGCAGGGTGATGTCCTCGACCGCGCCGCTGATGTTCGCGACCCGCACCACGTCGCCGGTGCGGATCTGATCCTCGAACAGGATGAAGAATCCGGTGAAGTAGTCCTTGACCAGGCTCTGCGCGCCGAAGCCGATGGCCAGGCCGACCACGCCGGCCGCACCAAGGATGGGCGCCAGCGAGATGCCGACCTGCCCAAGGACCAGCATGAAGGCCACCGCGCCGACGATCACGGCGATGAGGTAGCGCATGACGCGCGCCAGCGTGGCGGCGCGGCTGGCGTCGGCAGAGTCCATGTGGCGTTCGGCGCGCATGCGCACCAGGCTCACCATGCGATGGAGCATGTGCGTGGCAACCCAGGCCAGCACGACGATCAGCAGGATGCGCAATCCCGTCAGGGCAGGTGCGCCCCAGCGGTCCCAGTCGATGTTGTTGATCAGGTTCATGTGTTCAGGTTTGTTGGGTTTGTCGAGGCCGATGGCGCGCAGCCCGGACGGCCTGCACGAGGTGCGGCGCCGGCCCGAAAAGGCTCGGGGAAGCAGTGGCCTGAGACCTGCACGCATGGTGCAAGTTCCCGATCGTCATCCGGGAAAACGAGTCCGGGAAATCGAGCAGGCCGTGAAGTATCTTACGTGCAGCGCAAGATTCAATAATGCCGGTACCCGGCCCGCCGGCCGCAAGACTACAGGAGACATCCATGCTCAAACCGCTGTTGGCGACATTCGTGCTCGCCGCTTCCGCGCTGCTGTCGGGGCCCGCGCAGGCCGATCCGATCATCATCAAGTTCAGCCACGTGGTGGCCGACAACACGCCCAAGGGCCAGGCCGCCATCAAGTTCAAGGAACTGGCCGAGAAGAAGCTGCCCGGCAAGGTGAAGGTCGAGGTGTTTCCCAATTCGCAGTTGTTCGGCGACGCCAAGGAGCTGGAGGCGCTGCTGCTCGGGGACGTGCAATTCATCGCGCCGTCGTTGTCGAAGTTCGACCGCTACACCAAGAAGATCCAGCTGTTCGACCTGCCGTTCCTGTTCGACGACGTGGCCGCGGTGGACCGCTTCCAGGCCAGCGCGGCGGGGCAGGGCCTGCTGACCGCGATGAAGGGCAAGGGCCTGCTGGGCCTGGCCTACTGGCACAACGGCATGAAGGAACTGTCGACCAACAAGGACAAGCTGCAGCGTCCCGAGGACGTCAAGGGGCTGAAGTTCCGCATCCAGGCGTCCGACGTGCTCGAGGCTCAGTTCCGGGCGCTGGGCGCCAATCCGCAGAAGATGGCCTTCAGCGAGGTCTACCAGGCGCTCCAGACCGGCGTGGTGGACGGCCAGGAGAACACCTGGTCGAACATCTATTCGCAGAAGTTCTTCGAGGTCCAGAAGACCATCGCCACCACCAACCACGGCGTGATCGACTACATGGTCGTGACCAACGCCAAGTGGTGGGACGGCCTGCCGGCGGACGTGCGCAAGGGTCTGTCCGAGGCGATGGCCGAAGCCACGGCCTACGGCAACGGCATCGCCAACGAATTCAACGAGCGCGACCGCAAGCGCATTGCCGAAGGCGGCAAGGCCAAGGTGGTGACGCTGTCCAAGGAAGACGTCGCCGCGTGGCGCAAGGCGATGGAGCCGGTGTGGAAGAAGTTCGAGGGCGACATCGGCAAGGACCTGATCGACGCGGCCCTGAAGTCGAACAGCAAGTAGCGCCATGCGTTGGCTGCACCGACTGGAGGAGGGCGTGATCGCCTTCCTGCTGGCCGCCATGACGCTGGTCACCTTCGGCCAGGTGGTCGCGCGCTACGGATTCAACTACAGCTTCACCTGGGCGCTGGAACTCAACACGGTGTTCTTCGCCTGGCTGATCTTCGTAGGCATGTCGTACGGCGTGCGGGTCGGTGCGCACATCGGCGTGGACCTCCTGGTGCGACGGCTCGGGCCGCGCAATGCGCGCGTGGTTGCTGCCGCTGCCTGCGCCCTGTGCCTGGCCTACGCGCTGATCCTTACCTGGGGCGGCATCGTCTATCTGCAAAAGATGTACGCGGTCGGCATCCTGATGCAGGACATTCCCGTGCCGCAATGGATCCCGCGCATCGTCCTGCCGCTGGGCTTCGCGCTGCTGACGCTGCGATTCGCCGAGCTGATGTGGCGCGTGCTGCGCGGGCAGGCCACCACGCTGCTGGGCGACGAGGCGCAGGATGCGCTGAAACTGCGCACCGACACGCCCGGCGCGGCCGATGCTCCGGAGGCGCGCCCGTGACCACCGCCGTCCTTTTCGTGCTGCTGTTCGCCTTCATGTTCATCGGCATGCCGGTGGCGGTTGCGCTGGGCATGTCGTCGCTGCTGACCATCCTGGTGCTCGGCCGCGATTCCCTGGCCTCGCTGTCGCTCAAGCTGTTCGAGACTTCGGAGCACTACACGCTGATGGCGATCCCGTTCTTCCTGCTGGCGGGGGCGTTCATGACCACCGGCGGCGTGGCGCGGCGCATGATCGCCTTTGCCGTCGCCTGCGTCGGCCACTTGCGGGGGGGACTGGCCATCGCGGCGGTGTTGGCCTGCATGCTGTTCGCGGCGGTGTCGGGTTCGTCGCCGGCGACGGTGGTGGCCGTAGGCTCGATCGCCATCGCCGGCATGGTGCGCGCCGGCTACAGCCAGGAGTTCGCCGCCGGCGTGATCTGCAACGCCGGCACGCTCGGCATCCTCATCCCGCCGTCCATCGTGATGGTGGTGTACGGCGCGGCCACCGAGACCTCGGTCGGGCAACTGTTCATCGCCGGCGTGATCCCGGGCATCCTCCTCGGCTGCATGCTCATGCTCGCCATCTACCTGCGCGCGCGCGCCATCGACCTGCCGCGCCAGCCGCGCGCGAGCCGCGCCGAGCTGTGGCGCGCAGGGCGCGATTCCCTCTGGGGCATGCTGCTGCTCGTGATCATCCTCGGCGGCATCTACGGCGGGGTGTTCACACCCACCGAGGCGGCGGGGGTGGCGGCGGTGTATGCCTTCGTGATCGCCGTGTTCGTCTACCGCGACATCGGCCTGAAGGACGTGCCGCGCGTGCTGGTCGACGCCGGGCGGGTGACGGTGATGCTGATGTTCATCATCGCGAACGCGCTGCTCTTCGCCCACGTGCTCACCACCGAGCGCATTCCGCAGGCCATCGCCGAGCAGATCGTGGGCATGGGGCTGGCGCCCTGGCAGTTCCTGATCGTGGTCAACGTCCTGCTGTTGGTGGCCGGGGCCTTCATGGAGCCGACCGGCATCGTGCTGATCCTGGCGCCGATCCTGTTCCCCATCGCCACGCAGCTGGGCATCGACCCGGTGCACCTGGGCATCATCATGGTGGTCAACCTCGAGATCGGCATGGTCACGCCGCCGGTCGGCCTGAACCTGTTCGTCACGTCGGGTATCACCGGCATGCCGGTAACGCGGGTGGTGCGCGCAGCCATGCCATGGCTGGCGGTGCTGCTGGTGTTTCTCGTGATGGTCACCTATTTGCCGGCCATCAGCCTGTGGCTGCCGAGGCTGCTATTCTGACGGCGTGCCTTCGCAACCCATCGAAGACTATGCGCTGATCGGCGATTGCCATACCGCGGCCCTGGTGGGCCGCAATGGGTCCATCGACTGGCTCTGCCTGCCCCGTTTCGATTCGGCGGCCTGCTTCGCAGCCCTGCTGGGCGACGCGCGGCATGGTCACTGGCTGGTGGCCCCCGCGGTGCCGGTGCGCAAGGTCCGGCGCCGCTACCGGCCCGGCACCCTGATCCTGGAGACCGAGTTCGAGACGAGCCACGGCGTGGTGCGCCTGGTCGATTGCATGCCCATCGCCAATGGACGCTCCGACGTGCTGCGCTTCGTGGTCGGCGTGCGCGGGCGCGTAGCCATGCGCATGGAACTGGTCATGCGGCCGGACTACGGCTCGATCGTGCCCTGGGTGCGGCGGGTCGACGGCGGGCTGCTGGCCACCGCCGGGCCCGACGCGATGCAGCTGCGCACGCCACTGCAATTGCGCGGGCGCCACATGCGCACCTTTGCCGAGTTCGAGGTGGGCAAGGGCGAACGCATTCCGCTGCACCTGGCGCATCGCCCGTCGCACCTGCCGGCGCCAGAGCCGCAGGATCCCGAGCGCCTGCTGGCCGACACCGAGAAGTACTGGCGCGACTGGTCCGGCCGCTGCACCTACCGCGGCCCGCGCCGCGCGGACGTGCAGCGTTCGCTGATCACGCTCAAGGCGCTTACGTACCTGCCGACCGGCGGCATCGTTGCGGCGGCCACCACGTCGCTGCCCGAACAGTTCGGCGGCGTGCGCAACTGGGACTACCGCTACTGCTGGCTGCGCGACGCCACCTTCACCCTCAATGCATTGCTGCTGGCCGGCTACACCGACGAGGCGGTGGCCTGGCGCGAGTGGCTGCTGCGCGCGGTGGCCGGTCGGCCGGCCGACATGCAGACGCTCTACAGCGTCACCGGTGAGCGGCGGCTGGACGAATACGAGCTCGACTGGCTGCCCGGCTACGACGGCGCCCGGCCGGTGCGGGTCGGCAACGCCGCGGCGCGGCAGCTGCAGCTGGACATCTACGGCGAGCTGATGGACACGCTGCACCTGGCGCGCCATGCCGGCGTGCCGCCGCAGCCGCACGCCTGGCAGATCCAGCGCAAGCTGCTCGACTATCTCGAGCGCCGGTGGGAAGAACCGGACGAGGGCATCTGGGAGATCCGTGGCCCGCGCCGGCAGTTCACCCATTCGAAGGTCATGGCCTGGGTCGCATTCGACCGGGCCATCAAGTCGGTCGAGCAATTCGGGCTGGACGGGCCGGTGGCTCGGTGGCGCGCGCTGCGCAGCACCATCCACGGACGCGTGTGCCGCCAGGGCTTCAACCGGCGCCGCAACGCCTTCGTGCAATGCCTGGGCGGGGCCGAGCTGGACGCCAGCCTGCTGCTGCTGCCGCAGCTGGGCTTCCTGCCGCCCGACGATCCACGCGTGATCGGCACCGTGGAGGCGGTGCAGCGAGAACTGACGCGCGGTCCGCTGGTGTGGCGCTACCAGACCCACACCGGCATCGACAACCTGCCGCCGGGCGAGGGCAGCTTCCTGCCATGCAGCTTCTGGCTGGTCGACGCGCTGGCCCTGATTGGCCGCCATGCCGAGGCCGAGGCGCTGTTCAAGCGCGTGATCGCGCTGCGCAACGACGTGGGGCTGCTGGCCGAGGAGATCGACGCGGACAGCGGGCGCATGCTCGGCAACTTTCCGCAGGCGTTCAGCCACATGGCGCTGGTCAACACGGTGCGCGTGCTGGGCCTGTCGCGCCAGCGCATCCAGCGCTCCGGGCGCGAAGGCGAGCGCCCGGCTGCGGCGCCATCCGCCGCCGCCCGGCGCCAGGGCGCGCGCAAGGCCGCGGGCTGACGCGCGCCGGGCGGCTTCTCAGGCGGCCGCGGCCGACTGGCGCAGGTGCAGCACCACGCGGCGCGTGTCCGGCTCGTCGTCCGGGCCGTGCTCGGGCACGAAGCCCAGCGCCCGGGACAGTCCCAGCATGCCGGTGTTCTCGCGCAGCATGATGGCGTAGAGCCGCTCGTAGCCGCGTGCGCGCGCATGCGCGATGAGCTCGCTGAGCAGTATCCGCCCCAGGCCCTTGCCCTTGAGGTCGGAGCGCACCAGCAGCGCGAACTCGGCCTGCGACAGGTCGGGGTCGGCCACGGTGCGGCCCACGCCCAGCGTCTCGGGTTGGCCATTGGCATCGATGCCCTCGGCGATGAAGGCCATCTCGCGGTCGTAGTCGATCTGCGTCATGCGCGCCAGCTCGCTGTGCGGCAGGTCCTTGCGCGGCGAAAAGAAGCGCAGCCGCATGTCCTCCATGGTGGCCTGCTGCACGAAGGCCGCATGCTGCGGCTCGTCCTCCGGGCGGATGGGGCGCAGGGTGATCTGCCGCCCCTGCCACTCGAGGCGCCGCGTCCAGCCGTCGGGATAGGGCACGATGGAAAAGCGCGCCGCGCCGGCCACCGGCGCCGACGCCACGCGCACCCGCACCGTGCCGGCCAGGGCGTCCTGGTCGTCCAGCCACAGCGGGTCGATGTCCAGTTCCGCGAGCAGCGGCTGCTCGGCCAGCAATTGCGAAATGGCGATCAGTACGTCGTACAGCGCGTCGAGCCGCACCTGCACCCGGAACCGGTCGCCGTGCTCGCCCCAGCGGGCCACGCGCGTGTGCTGCACCAGTTCGCGTGCCAGCACGCGATTGAGCGGCGGCAGGCCGGCGGCCATGTCCTCTTCGCCGCCGCCGCCGTGGCCGCACAGGATGACCGGCCCGAACAGCGGGTCGATGCGGCTGGCCACGTGGACCTGGCGCGACCGCGCCGCCTTCGCCAGCGCCGGTTCGCTCTGCGCATCCGGGCCGGTGGGCGCCAGCGCGATGCCGTAGGCGCGCAGCAGCGCATGGGCCTGCGCCGTGTCCAGCCATTCGCGGCCCTGGACGCGGGCCTGCTCCAGCAGCTGCCGGGCAGCCTCTGTGTCGGGGCTGGCGTTCTCGCACGCGGCGGGCACTTCCATCAGCGCTTCCTGGTTGCGCCGGTAGGTCTGGAGCATGGCGAACGCGCGCACCGCGTTCTCGGGCGTCAGATAGCACGGCACGCCGGCCCGATCGAACAGCTCGCGTGCCGGGGCGATGGCGGCGTCGCCCATCCAGCAGGCCATGACGCGCGGCACGCCGCGCTCCTGCAGGGACGGCAGGCAGGCCCGGGCGATGTCCTCGGCCGCCACGTTGGCGCTCGGGGCATGGAGGAACAGCACGGCGCCGGCCTGCGGTTCGGCCAGCAATGCCGTCAGCGTGGCGGCATAGGCCTCGACCGGCGCATCGCCGCCGATGTCCACCGGGTTGTGGCACAGCCAGGGCATCTTCAGGCGTTCGGCGGCCTCGATCAGTCCGGGGCCGGGCTCGGCCAGCGTCACGCCGGCCATGGCGGCCGCATCGGCGCTGGCCACGCCGGCGCCGCCGCCGTTGGTCATGATGGTCAATGTGCTGCTGCGATTGCCGCGAAAGCGCGCCAGCGTCTGCGCGCCCATGAGAAGGTCCTGCAGCGTGTCCACGCGCAGCATGCCGGCGCGGCGGATCGCGGCGTCGTATACGCGGTCGTCGGCCACCGGGCCACCGCCGGCGCGCCCTACGGCGGCGGCCAGCCCGGCGCCGGCGCGCCCGGCCTTGACCACGATCACCGGCTTGTTGCGCGCCGCCGCCCGCGCCGCCGACAGGAACTTGCGCGGTGCGGTGACGGCCTCGATGTACAGCACGATCGCGCGCGTCTTCCAGTCGCTGGCGAGCCAGTCGAGCACGTCGCCGAAATCGACGTCGCAGTGCTCGCCCAGCGAGACCAGGCTGGACACGCCGATGCCGCGGCCGCGCGCCCAGTCGAGGAAGGCCGTGACGAGCGCCCCCGACTGCGAGACGAAAGCCAGCTCGCCCGGCCTGGCGCCGATGTTCGCCAGGCTCGCGTTGAGCCCGATATGCGGGTTGAGCAGGCCGATCGAACGCGGGCCGAGCAGGCGCATGACGTACGGGCGCGCAGCCACCAGGGCGGCATCGCGCTGGCTGGGGTCCAGGCCCGGCGTCATGATGATGGCCGCGCGCGTGCCCATGGCGCCGAGCTGCGCCACCAGCGGCGCGATGGTGCGCGGCGGCGAGCACAGCACCGCCAGTTGCGGCACCGCCGGCAGGGCCTTCGCATTGGCGAACACCGGCTCGCCGTCCAGTTGCGCATGCTTGGGGTTGACGCCCCACAGCGTGCCCCGGAACCCGCCCGCGCGCAGGTTCTTCCAGACCGTCGCGCCGACGCTCCCGGGCCGGGTCGAGGCGCCGAAGACGGCCACGCGCTCGGGCGTGAAGAGTTGGTCGAGGTGGCGGACGGTCAAGGCAGGCTCCACAGGTCACTGGCGACGACGAATGCTGCCCTGCATGCCTCGGGGCCGCAAGCCTTGCGCCCCGGGGCGGCCGGCCGTCGTCGCCCCAGGAAAACCCCGGCCCGACAGGGACAGGGCACCTGTCGCATCATGGACCGCGGTGCTCCTGCCGGAGCCACGCCGCGAAGGATTGCCCATGCCGACCGAGTCCCGCAGCCCATCCCGCCACCCCCGCACCGCGCCTTCGGGCCGGCCGCTGCCGCCGCAGGCCATCAGCCAGGCGGTGCTGGCCGAGAAGTACGCCAAGGGCGCGGAGCGCAGCATCGACGACGTGCGCCGGCGCGTGGCGCATGCGCTGGCACAGGCCGAGGCGCCCGACCAGCGCATCGCCTGGGAAGCGCGCTTCGCCGAGGCGCTGGCGCAGGGCTTCCTGCCGGCAGGGCGCATTCAGTCCGCCGCCGGGACCGACCTGAGCGCGACGCTCATCAACTGCTTCGTGCAGCCGGTGGGCGACTCGATCTCGGCCGAGGAGGAGGGCTATCCGGGCATCTACAGCGCGCTGACCGAGGCGGCCGAAACCATGCGCCGCGGCGGCGGTGTGGGCTACGACTTCTCGCGCATCCGGCCGCGCGGGGCGGCGGTGGCCAGCACCCAGTCCAGCGCATCGGGGCCGGTGTCGTACATGCGCGTGTTCGACCGCTCCTGCGAGACGGTGGAGTCGGCCGGTGCGCGGCGCGGCGCGCAGATGGGCGTGCTGCGCTGCGATCATCCGGACGTGGAGGAGTTCATCCACGCCAAGGACACCGGCGACCTGAGCAACTTCAACATCTCGGTCGCCTTGACGGACGCCTTCATGCAGGCGGTGCAGGACGACCGCGCGGTGCAGCTCGTGCACCGCGCCGCGCCCGGGCCGCGGCTGGCGGCGCAGGGCGCGTTCCAGCGCGAGGACGGCCTGTGGGTGTACCGCACGCTGCCGGCGCGCTCGCTGTGGGACCAGATCATGCGGGCCACGTACGACCATGCCGAGCCGGGCGTGCTGTTCCTGGACCGGATCAACACCGACAACAACCTGTCCTACTGCGAGCACATCACGGCCACCAATCCCTGCGGCGAGCAGCCGCTGCCGCCGTACGGATGCTGCTGCCTGGGCTCGATCGACCTCACGCGCTTCGTGCGCGAGCCCTTCGAGACGAGCGCCGGGTTCGACGAAGAAGGCTTTGCCGCGCTGGTGGCGGTGGCCGTGCGCATGCTCGACAACGTGCTCGACCTGAGCCCCTGGCCGCTGTCGCAGCAGCGCGAGGAAGCGCAGCGCAAGCGCCGCATCGGCCTGGGCTTCACCGGGCTGGGCGACGCGCTGGTCATGCTCGGCCTGCACTACGACAGCGATGCCGCCCGCGCCATGGCCCGGCGCATCGCCGAGCGCATGCGCGACGCCGCCTACGGCGCCTCGGTGGACCTGGCCGGCGAGAAGGGCGCCTTCGGCCTGTTCAACGCCGACCTCTACCTCAGCCGCGGCACCTTCGCGTCGCGCCTGCCGGCGGCGCTCAAGGAGCGCATTCGCAGCGCGGGCATCCGCAATTCGCACCTGCTGTCGATCGCGCCCACGGGGACCATCAGCCTGGCGTTCGCGGACAACGCCAGCAACGGCATCGAGCCGGCCTTCTCATGGCGCTACACGCGGCGCAAGCGTGGCGCGCAGGGCGAGGTCGAGGAGTTTGCGGTGCAGGACCACGCATGGCGCCTGTACCGGCACCTGCGCGGCGAGGACGCGCCGCTCACGCCGGCGTTCGTCACCGCGCTGGAGCTGAGCACGTCGGCCCACGAACAGATGGTTGCAGCCGTCGCGCCCTACGTCGACACCTCGATCTCCAAGACGGTCAACGTGCCGGCCGACTATCCGTACGAGGATTTCAAGGACCTGTACCTGCGCGCCTGGCGCTCGGGCCTCAAGGGCCTGTCGACCTACCGGCCGAACGCGGTGCTGGGGTCGGTGCTGGTGGCCGAGCCGGCGGCCGGCACCGCCGGAGACGCCGCGTCGGCGAGCGGTCGTGTCGGCGCGCTCATGCTCGACGGGGCGTCCGCGGCGCCGGACGGTCGGCTGATGCTCGAGCGCGCGCCGCAGCCGGTGCTGGCGTCGCTGCGCTGGCCGGGCCGGCCCGAACTGCCGGCGGGAAACGCGGCCTGGAGCTTCATGATCCGGCACCCCTTCGGCGAGTTCGCGCTGTTCGTGGGCGAGCTGCCCGACGGGCCGCGCGCGGCGCCGTTCGAGGTCTGGTTCAACGGCGCGGAGCAGCCGCGCGGACTCGGTGCGCTGGCCAAGACGCTGTCGATGGACCTGCGCGCCAAGGACCCGACCTGGATGCGCCTGAAGCTCGATCTGCTGGCCACCGTGCTCGAAGAGCGCGATTTCGAGATGCCGTTTCCGCCGCATGGCGAGCCGCGCCGCTTCCCCGGCGTCGTGGCGGCCACCGCCGCGGTCATCCGCTGGCGCTGCGAGCAGCTCGGGCTCTGGCAGGACGAGGCGCAGGCCCCCAAGCCGGTCATCGATGCGCTCTTCTCGCGCGAGGAGCCGCGCACCGGCCCCAACGGCACGCTGGCCTGGGCGGTGGACATTCACAACCCGGCCAGCGACGAAGCCTTCACGCTCACGCTCAAGGAAGTGCTGCTGCCCGACGGCCAGGGCGGACGCGTCGCGCGGCCCTGCGCGCTCGGCCTGTCCGGCAACCATCCGCGCGCGCTGGATGGCCTCGCGCGCATCCTGTCGCTGGACATGCGGGTGCTCGATCCGGCATGGATCGGCATGAAGCTGCGCAAGCTGCTCAACTACGCCGAGCCGCTGGGCCACTTCATGGCCTTCGTGCCGGGCCTGCCGGCCGGGCAGCAACGCCAGCAGGTGTGGCCGTCCACCGTGGCTTACCTGGCCCGGCTGGTGATCCACCGCTACGCCATGCTGGGTGTGCTGGACGAGGCCGGCTACCCCATCGCGCCGATGGGCATTCTGCAGGCGCCGGCGGAAGGCACCGCCGGCGGCGCAACGACGGCGGCCCCCATGGCGGGCATGCGCTGCCCCGAATGCGGCAACGCCACGCTGATCCGGCGCGATGGGTGCGATTTCTGCACCGCCTGCGGGCACGTCGGCAGCTGCGGCTAGCCGACTCGCGAGCCCGTGCGGGCGGCTTGCACCGCCACGCCAGGGCCCCGGTCAGGCCGCCATGCGGCCGAAGCGGCCGCTGTTGAAATCGGCCACGGCCTGGCGGATCTCGGCTTCGCTGTTCATCACGAACGGGCCGTAGCCCACGACCGGCTCGTCGATCGGCTCGCCCGCGAGCCACAGTACCGTCGCATCGCTGTTGGCCTCGATCTCGACCGCGCTGCCGGTGCGGTCGAAGTGCACCAGTTGCCCCTCTCGCGCCACCGCGCTGCCGTTGACCAGCACCGTGCCGTGCAGCACCACCAGCGCCAGCGTGTCGCCCTCCCTGGCGGCGAAGCGGCCAGTGCGGCCCTGGCCGATGCGCACGTCCCACACGTCCATGGGCGTGAAGGTGCGCGCCGGCCCGCGCCTGCCGTCGAACTCACCGGCAATGACCCGCACCCGGCCGGCGCCTTGGGGCAGATCGACCGACGGGATGTCCGCGTCCAGGAGGGTCTGGTAGCCCGGGCTGGCCATCTTGTCCTTCGCAGGCAGGTTGACCCACAGCTGCACCATCTCCATGGTGCCGCCGCGCTCGGTGAAGGCCCGCGAATGGAACTCCTCGTGCAGGATGCCGCCGGCTGCCGTCATCCATTGCACGTCGCCCGGCCCGATCAGGCCGCCGGCGCCGGTGGAATCCTTGTGTTCCACCTCGCCCTGGTAGACGATGGTCACGGTCTCGAAGCCGCGGTGCGGATGCTGTCCGACGCCGCGTGGCCTGGAGGCCGGCTCGAAGGATGTCGGCGCCGCGTGGTCGAGCAGCAGGAACGGGCTCAGGTGCTTGCCCAGGCCGTCATAGCCGAACAGCGATCGCACCGGAAAGCCGTCGCCCACCCAGTGCGGACGTGGGGCGCTGTAGACACCGAGAACGTTTTTCATGCTCATTTCCTTGCATCGCCAACACGATGGTATTGGCCGATGGACCGAAGATAGGGCCGAACGGCGAATCCGGTAGATCCTTCGGATCGCCTTCAGCGTCCTGTCTGGTGAACGCTGCCGCCTGTCCGGCCGGAGGGCTTAGCATTCGATCCAGGACTCAAGATAAAGGATTGACCATGAAGATTCTTCTGGCCGTGGACGGCAGCGAATTCACCCGCCGCATGCTCGACTACATCGCGAGCCACGCCAACATCTTCGGCGACTCGCCCGACTACACGGCCCTGACCGTCGTGCCTGCGCTGCCGCCGCGGGCGAAGGCCTTTTCGAATGCGGAGACGGTGCGCGAGTATTACGACCAGGAGGCCCGTGCGGTGCTCGACGCGCTGGGCGAATTTCTGGCGGAGAAAGGGCTGCGCGCCCGCACGGAACACCGCGCCGGCGACCCTGCCAGCGAGATCTCCACCGCGGCCCGCGAGGGCGGCTACGACATGGTGGTCATGGGCTCGCATGGCCACAACGCCCTCAAGAACCTGGTGCTCGGTTCGGTCGTGTCGAAGGTGCTGGGCGGCTGCGAAGTGCCGCTGCTGATCGTCCGCTGAGGCGACGCGGGCCGGTGGGCGGCCCTATTCCAGGTGCTCGAAACGCAGGCCCGAGGTCGGCGTACTGACATGCACCTTTTCGTCGTCCCCGCCGGTGCGCGCCCGGTCCTCGGACTGGGGCGGCCGCACCAGCAGCGTCGGCACCGGCGCGGCGCGCAGGATGCTCTCGGCGCCGCTGCCCATCACGACGCGCCCGATGCCGCGGCGTCCGTGCGTGCCGAGCACGATCAGGTCGGCGGGCCATTGCTGCGCCTGTGCCGCCACGGCATCGGCCAGTCTGGCGTCGAATCCCTCATGCAGCACGACCTCCACCTGCACGCCGGCCTGCGCCGCCTTGGCGCGCGCCGACTCCAGCAGGCGCGTGCCGGCTTCGCGCAGGGTCTGGATCCAGTCGCCGGCCTGGCCCGCGTAGGCGTCGACCGCCATGGAGAACGAAAGGTCGTCGACGACATGGAAAAGCCGGACCTGGCCGCCGGTCACGCGCGCCAGGCGGATGGCTTCATCGAGCCCGAAGGAGGAGGTGTCGCTGCCGTCGATGGGAACGAGGATGTGCTGGTAGGGAGCGGACATGACTGGAGCCCTTGCAAAAGAAGTCTCCAGTGTGCCGCGCCAGCGGCGTCGCGCAGCGCGCGCGCGTCAAGGCACCGGTGGCGCGAGGGGCTTGGCTTGCCAGGGCACCGGCCCGCGGCGCAGGGCGCTCAGGAATGCAGCCCGCAGGCCCGAACGCTGGGCCAGCCGGTTTCGCGGCCCATCATGGCGCGCGCATAGAGGTAGTTGCGGCGGGCCGAATCGGTCAGGTGATCCATGTCCACGCAGCCTTGGGCGTCGCAGGGAAACGCGTAGCCGCGACGGCCGGTGAACAGGGAGGGGAAGCGAAGTTCCCAGCCGGTGCCGGCATCCGGAAATGAAGCGGTGATTGCTTGCATGACCATCTCCTTCGGCGCCGTGACCCGCGCCAGGGTTGAAACGACTGGCGTCGCCGCCATGGCTTCGTTTATGCCGATGAAACGACTGAAGGGGTACTTCTTTCAAGCTCAAGAGGAAGTAGGCGGATCGCACAGGCCGAAGGCAGTGTCCGTCTTACGGCGCGCTCCTACGGGGCGGCGGGCCGTTGGATGGCATGCTCGGCGCACAGACCCATGACCCAGCCGCCGCTCGCCACCACGACAGAAGACGCGCTGATCCTGTTCGACAGCCTGGACGGCGTCGACGAGGCGTTCATGCTCGGCCGCTGGCGTGGCGAGGGCCTGGCCACGGGACATCCGATGGACGGCCTGCTCGAGGCGTATCGCTGGTGGGGCAAGCAGTTCGACAGTCGCGACGCCGTGCATCCGTTGCTGTTCTCGGGCCGGGACGGCAAGGTCGTGCCCGTCAACCCGGCATGGCTCGGCGCCGGCCTTGGCCTGGTCGGCCGCGTGCCGGTGCCGCGCTCGGACGCGGCCGGCCGCGTGTTCCAGTCGCTGCTGGCGGTGCCGGGCCTCCTACGCACCACGCGGCCGCGGGCCAGGCTGCGCATGATGGTCCATCGCGGCAAGTGCAGTGCGACGATGGTGTATGACCAGTGGCCGATCCTGGACGTGTTCCGCCGCCTCGACGCGGACAGCGTGCTCGGCCTGATGGACGCGCGCGGCATGGCCAGGCCGTTCTTCTTCGTGCTGCGGCGCGCAGCCGGCGACCGGCCGGCCTGACGCTGTTGCGGTGCCGACACGCCGGGTGTCGGACGCGCACCGATTCGGGGGCATCATCGAGGTTTTGCCATTCTTGCCTTGCCACCCGGCGTGCTTCATGAACATTCCGCGTCCTGCCTCGTTCCGACTCCTTGCGCTCGCTGCCGCGTCGCTGCTGGCGGCCTGCGCCGCAACCACCCCGCCGCAAGGCACGCCGGCCGGCATGCCCGCCGGCGCGGCTGCCGCACCGGCGCCCGGCACGGCGGCCGACCCGTCCGCCGGCTACGGCCTGACCGGCACCCGTTGGCAACTGGTCGAGATCCAGGGCGAGGACAACCAGTCGCCGGCCCGGCCGGCCAATCCTTCGCGCTATACGGTGCAGTTCGGCGCGGAAGGACGTGTGTCGTTCCAGCTCGACTGCAACAAGGGGCAGGGCATGTGGCGCGTGCAGCCCATGGGTGATGGCCACACCGGGCCGCTGCAATTCACCGGCCTGCAACTCACCGAGGCCACCTGCGGCCCGTCGCCGCTCGGCCCTCGCGTGGCGGCGGCGCTGCCGCAGGTGCGCGGCTACCTGGTGCGCAACGGGCAGCTGTTCATGTCGCTGGCGGCGGACGCCGGGCTGCTGACCTGGGCGCCGGCACCCTGACGCGACGGGGGCGGCGGTTCAGGTGTCCGCCTGGATGTGCTCCTTCCGGATGACGTCGCGGAAGAAGATGCTGTCGTCGTGCACGCGCCGGCTGAAGGCGTCGTGGCTTTCGAAGTCCGGGAACATCGCCGACAGCAGGAGCTGCTCCCTGGCGCCGGGCGCGCCCATCGCCTTGCGAGCCGCCTCGCTCATGCGCGCGACGATCTCGGGCGGTGTGCCCTTGGGTGCGAACAGGCCGAACCAACTGCGCGTGTCGATGTCGAAGCCGAGCTCCTTGAGCGTCGGGACGTCCGGCAACTCGGGATTGCGCGCCGGCGTGGTCGACGCCAGGCCCTTGAGCGAGCCGTCCTTGACGCGCGGCAGCGTCACCGGGTCGTACATCACGTCCACGCGTCCGCCGATCAGGTCGGTCATGGACTCCACCGAGCCCTTGTAGGGCACGTGCACCACGTCGATGCCTGCCTGCTTGTGCAGCAGCACGCCGGTCAGGTGCACGATGGAACCCACGCCGTTGGAGGCGAAGGTGTACTTGCCCGGCGCAGCCTTGGCGGCGTCGACGAAGTCTCGGTAGTTTCGCCACGGTGCGTCCTTGCGCGCGCTGACCAGGCCATAGCTGGAGGCGAGCTTGGCCACCGGCGCGAAGTCATCCACGGTGAAGCGCACCTTGCGCAGCCACGGCGCCACCGCCACCGTGGCCGTGGGACCGACGAAGAAGCCGTAGCCGTCGGCCGCCGCGCGTGCGGCGAACTCCGTGCCCAGCGTCGCGCCGGCGCCGGGCTTGTTGTCCACGATCACCGGCTGTCCCAGTTCGGTGGACACGCCGTTGGCCACGAAGCGCGTGATCTGGTCGGACAGCCCGCCCGGCGGATAGGGCGTGATGAAATGCACCGGCTTGTCCGGCCATCGTCCAGGCTGCGCCCGCGAGCGCTGCGAGAAAAAGGGCAGCGCGACTACCGCGGCGGCGGATGCGCAGAAGCTGCGTCGATGGAGTTTCATGACAGTCTCCGTGTGGAACAAGCGAGTCGTCTCAGTTCCCGCGCACGCCGATGGCGGGCAGGAGTTGCGCATACATCTTTTCGTCCGCGGCAAGCCCGGCCCGGAAGATCTCGGGGGTCTGCCATGCGGCGATGGAATTGGCGCGCACCAGCGTGTCCTGGACCTCCTTGCGTGCGAGCACGGCATGCAGCGCATCGGACAGCCGGGCCACGACCTGGCGCGGCGTGCCCTTGGGCGCCAGCACGCCCCAGCCCGAGCCCTTGGAAGTCTCGATGTCGAATCCGGCCTCGGCCAGCGTCGGCACTTGCGGCAGTTCCGGATGGCGCTTGCCGTAGAAGGTGGCCAGCGGGCGCACCCGGCCGGCCTTGACCATCGGGGTGATGGCGCCGTCGATGACGAAGTCGACCTCGCCGGCCACCAGTGCGTTGGCCGCGTCGGCCGAGCCTCGGAACGGAACGTGCAGCACCTCGATGCGGGTGGCGCGCGCCAGCGTGGCGCCATAGACATGGCCGGCCGACGCTTCGCCGGCCGAGCCGAAGGACAGCTTGCCCGGGTTCTTGCGGGCGTAGTCGACGAACTCGCGCAAGGTGGTCGCCGGCAGCGACTTGCGCACCGCCATCACGGCCACGTAGTCGGCCACGCCGCCGACGGCCTCGAAGCTGTCCAGGCTGTAGCTGAGCTTGCGAAGATTGGGCAGTACGGTAAAGCTGGACGCTGCGCCCAGCAGCAGCGTGTACCCGTCCGGCTGGGCGTTGGCCGCCAGTTCGGTGCCGATCTGGGTGGTCGCGCCGGGCTTGTTGTCCACGACGAAGCTGGCGTCCAGCGCGCGGCCCAGGTGTTCGGCCACCAGCCGCCCGAGGATGTCGGACGAGCCGCCGGGCGGGAAGGGCACCACCATGCGGATGGGTCGCGCTGGCCAGGCCGCGTCCGCCCATGCCATCCGCGGGGCAGCCAGCACCGGCAGCAGCAGCGCCAGCGGAGCCAGCAGGCGGGATCTTTGTACGTCGGTCATCGGTGTCTCCTCGTGCCGTGTCTCGATGCAGTCGCGCTCGAATGCGGAAGGCGCGGTCAGCGTCCCGTGTACTGGGGCGTGCGCTTGTCGCGGAAGGCCGCCATGCCTTCGCGGGTGTCGGCGCTCTCGCGCACTGCGTTGAGCTGGCGCATCGTCTCGGACATCGACTCGGCCGGGCTCTTGGGCAGCACGTGCTGGTTGACGAAGCGCTTGATGGTCGTGAGCACCAGCGGCGCGGACTCGGCCAGCGTGCCGGCCTGCTCCATGGCGACTTCCAGGTGCTTGCCGGTGGCGACCAGGTCGCTGACGAGGCCGATGTCGTAGGCGCGCCGCGCGTCCATGGTGCGGCCCAGCAGCATCAGGTCCATGGCCGCCTTGTGCGGGATACGCGCGGCCAGGCCGGCGATCATGCCGCCGGTGAAGCCCAGGCGCGCCTCGGGGTACGAGAAGCGGGTGCTTTCGGCGGCGACCACCAGGTCGCACATCATGGTCAGCACCATGGCGCCGCCGACCACCCAGCCGGCGGTCGCCGCGATGATCGGCTTGTCGGTGGTGAAGCCGGCGCCCGGAATGCACCGCCACAACTCGGGCAGATTGCTCACGTCGGCCCCGGAGGAAAACGCATCCTCGCCCGCGCCGGTGATGACGGCCACGCGCTGTTCCGACGCATCGAACTCGGTGAAGCCCGCCTGCAGTTCGAGCGCGGTGTCCTTGCAGATGGCGTTCTTGCGCCCCGGGCGGTTGATGGTGAACAGCGTGACCTTGCCGTGGCGTTCGATCGTGATTTGCGACATGCGTGTCTCCTTGAAAAAGTCGGTTGGATGAATCAGGCCCGGCCGATGCGCGCACGGGCGTCGACCGCCACCGCGCCATGGCCCTGCAGGCGAACCTTGAGCGGGTTGACTTCGATCTCGAAGTCGCGGCCCACGGCGTCGAGGTCGTGGGCCAGCCAGCCCAGCCGGACGACGGTGTCGACCACCGCCTCCACGTCCAGTGCGCCGCGCCCGCGATAGGCACCCAGAAGCGGCGCTACCTTCAGCCGTTCGATGGCGCGACGCGCGCTGGCGACATCCACTGGCGCGGGCAGCACGACCAGGTCCTTGAGCAGCTCGACCAGCACCCCGCCCGCGCCGACCACCACCTGCGCGCCGAACTGCGGGTCGCGCCGCGCGCCGACGATCAGCTCCAGCTCGCCGCTTTCCTGCTTCTGCAGTGAATAGCCCGCGATGCGCGCCTGGGGAGCGCGGCGGGCGACGCTGGCCTGCATCGCGGCCAGGCGCGCGCGCAGGTCGTCGGCGTCCGCAATGTCGAGCGCCACGCCGCCCACGTCGGATTTGTGCGCGATGTCGGGCGACGCCACCTTGAGCACCAGCGGGAAACCCAGCGCGCCGGCGGCATCCACCGCCTCGTCGGCGTTGCGCACGAGGCGTTCCTGGTTGACCGGAATGCCTGCGGCGAGCAGCAATGCCTTGGAGTCGGCCTCGCCCAGCGTGCCCTCGGCCGGAGCGGCGGTGTGCGCCATGCCTTGCGGGCGCACGGGGGCGTCCGGCTCGCGATGGACCGACCAGGATTTCCACCCGCGCAGGACCGCCATTGCCTCGGCCATGGTGTCCACGTAAGGCAGGCCGCGCTGGGCCAGCATCTGGCGTGCGGGCGTGGCCACGCGGCCGGGCAGCATCACGTACAGCGTGGGCTTGCCGCCGGCGGCCGGACGCTCGGCGCCATCGGCCAGCTGGCGCGTCAGCCCGGGTACGTCCGGCGCCGTGGTCAGGACCATCAGACCGAGGTCCGTGGCCGGATCGGCCAGCGCGAGTTCGGCCGTCACCACGCCAAGCTCGGCCGTGCCCTCGTGCTTGCGGCCGCCGATGTCGATGGGGTTGCCGGCCTGGCCGTCGGAATAGTGTTCGGCCAGGCCGGCGCGAGTGGCCTCGCCGAAGCGCGCCAGGCCGATTTCCGCGTGCGATAGCTGGTCCGCAGAGATCGCCCCGCCGCCGCCCGAGGTGGTGACGACCGCGACGTCGCGCACGCGGCGACCTGGGTAGCGCACCATGGCGCGCGCCAGGCTCAGCATGTCCAGCGGATCGTCCAGCATGACGACGTTCTCGCGCGCGCAGATCGCCTGCAGGGCGGCGAAATCGCCGGCCAGGCTGGCGGTGTGCGAGTAGGCCGCGCGGCTGCCGTCGTCGGTGGCGCCGGCCTTGACCATCAGCCAGGGTTTGCCGACGGCGCGCGCGCGCCGGGCGAGGTCGACGAAGCGCTGCGGCGACTTGATGCCTTCGACGTAGCTGCAGATCACCTGCGTGCGATCGTCCTCGATGAGGAACTCGACGAAGTCGCACAGTTCCAGGTCGGCCTGATTGCCAACCGAGACGCAATGCGAGAAGCCGATGCCCATGCCGTGGGAGCGATCGAACAGCGTGCCCATCAGCGCGCCGCTCTGGCTCACGAAGCCGATGGGTGCCTCGATCAGGCGGTCCACGTCGAGCGCGGGAGAGGAACACAGCACCAGCCTGTTGGCCGGGCTGATCAGGCCCAGGCAGTTGGGGCCGATCAGGCGCATGCCGTGCGCGGCGGCAACGGCCACCACTTCGCGCTCGAGCGCCAGGCCTTCGGCGCCGGCGTCGGAGAACTTCGAGGTGATGATGATCCCGGCCCTGGCCCCACGCGCGGCGCAGGCGGCGATCTCGGCCTTGACCTTGTCGCGTGGCAGCGCCATCACGACCATCTCGGGCGGACGCGGCGTGGCATCGACGCTTGGAAAGGTCTTGAGGCCGAACAGTGTGTCGCGGCCCGGGTTGATCGGGTAGACCTCGCCGTCGTACTTGTGCTGCAGCAAGGTCTTGTAGAGCCGGCCGCCGAACTTGGTCTGGTCTTCGGAGGCGCCGATCACCGCCACCGAACGAGGGTTGAGCAAGGTCTTGATGGACGCGCTGGATGAGGTTGGGGTCACGTTGAACTCCTGCAGGAAACTTGGAGAGCGGCTTCGGCCCATGCGCCGGGCCGCGCGGCCGGCGCGGTCGCGCCTTGGGTTCGGGGCGGCGCTAGGTTTGCGCCTTCGCCGCGTACTGCGCGCGGATCTCGTCGGTGTGCTGCCCGAGGGCGGGCGGCATGCGGCGGATCGGGAAGCCCTGGCCGTTGAGCCGCACCGGCGAGGCGAAGGTCTGCGTGCTCCGGCCATTGGGCAAGTCCATCGGCTGCACCCAGCCCATGTGCGCGGTCTGCGGATCGGCCAGCGCGTCCGCATAGTCGTTGATGCGGGCGTGGGGAACGCCGGCTTCGTGAAAGGCTTCGATCCAGTGCGCCACCGGGCGGCGCGTGAAGACCGATTCCAGGATCTCCTTGAGCGCGGCCTGATCGGCGGCGCGGCCGATGGTGCTGGAAAAGCGTGCGTCGTCGGCCAGTTGCGGCATGTCCACCACGGCGAGGACCGACAGCCAGAGCTTGTGATTGCCCGCGGCGATGGCGAAGTACCCGTCCTGGGCCCGGAAGGCCTGGTATGGCGCATTGCGCGGATGCGCCGAGCCCAGCTTCACGGGGCTGCGCCCGTTGCCGAAGTACTCGCTGGTCTGCAGCGCGGCGATGCCCAGCGTGCAGCCGAACATCGGGATGTCGATGTGCGCGCCGCGGCCGCCCGCACGCACGTGCGCCAGCATCGAGGCGATGGAGAACGCGGCGTAGAGGCCGGAGGCGAAATCCGACAGCGGCACGCCGCACTTGACGGGCGCGCCCTCGGCCTCGCCGGTGACGCTCATTACGCCGGCTGCCGCCTGGATCGTGAGGTCGAAGCCGCCTTCGCCCGAGCGCGGGCCGCTCTGGCCATAGGCCGAGATCGAGCAGAACAGCAACCGGGGATGCTCGGCCGACAGGCTGGCGTAGCCCAGGCCCAGCCGGTCCATCACGCCGGGGCGGTTGTTCTCGACCACCACATCGGCCTGCAGGATGAGCCGGCGCGCCAGGGCAGCGTCGCCCGGATCCTTGAGGTCGAGCACGGCCGAGCGCTTGTTGCGGTTGAGCGATGCGAAGTTCTCGCTGTAGCCCTCGTTGAGCGGCGGCCAATGGCGCAGGCCGTCGCCGGCGGGCGGCTCGATCTTCACGACCTCTGCCCCCATGTCGGACAGCAGCATGGTCGAGAACGGGCCGGAGGCGGTCGAGCAGAACTCGACGACGCGTACACCGGACAAGGGCAGGACAGGGGTCTCGGAAGGTGTCATGAAGTCGATGCCTGAGACGGGTCGACCCTTCGGATCGACGTTCCGGTGGTTGAATGCAATTCCATAAAATGGAACACGAGTTTTATAATATGTGAACGCATTGTGCCCTAACGAGCGATTCCGGACCACTCCCCCCGCGTGCTGTCGTCTCCGCAAGCGTTCGGCACTTTGGCCCGTTTCGGGTCGATATTCGCTCTTGCTGATTCAAACTCGGCCTCCTACGATCCGCCACGCGCCGCAACAAGGCGTTCAAGACAATGGAAGCCTGGAGACAACTCAGCAACAAGGAAGCCACTCTCCTGGACCGCGTGTTCTGGTCCAGCGGCATCTCGCGCACGGGGCTCGCGCAGGGCGCGGCCGTGTCCAAGAGCCGGGCCAATGCCGCCGTGGCTGCGCTGCTCGAGCAGGGCCTGATCGAGACCGCGGCGGCGCGCCAGGACACGGGCGGGCGCCGCGCAGAGACGCTGCGCCTGTCCCCGTCGCTCGGCGTGCTGGTCGGGGTGGCCATGGGCGCGACCGGGCTCGAGGTCGGCGTGCTGGCGCCGGACATGGAGATGCTGGCTCACCACAGCGAGCCGGCCGACGTGCGCGACGGCCCGGCGCGGGTGCTCGCCCGGGTTCGGGTCCTGATGCGCGAGCTGCTGGCGCGCTGCGGGCGCAAGCCGCACGAGGTGATCGGCATCGGCATCGGCGTACCGGGGCCGGTGCATTTCGAGCGTGCCCAGCTGGTCAATCCGCCGCTGATGCCCGAATGGGATTCGTACGCCATCCGCGATGACCTGCGCGCCGACTTCGCCGCCCCGGTGTGGGTGGACAACGACGTCAACGTGATGGCCCTGGGCGAGCTGTGGCGCATGCAGCGGCAGATGGCCAACTTCGTCGTCATCAAGGTCGGCACCGGTATCGGCTGCGGCATCGTCTGCCACGGCGAGGTCTACCGCGGCGCCAGCGGGTCGGCCGGCGACGTCGGCCACATCTGCGTCGACCCGCATGGCCCACGCTGCCATTGCGGCAACGTCGGCTGCGTCGAGGCCATGGCCGGCGGCCGTGCCATCGCCCGCCTGGCGGAGGAGGCCGCGCGCGCGGGCCAGAGCCAGATGCTGCGCTCGTTGCTCGACGAGCAGGGCACGCTGCGCCTGGCCGACGTCGCGCAGGCCAGCCGCGCGGGCGACGTGGCGGCCAACGCCATCGTGCAGCGCGCCGGACTGCAGGTGGGCCAGATGCTGGCCTCGGTGGTGAACTTCTACAACCCGTCGCACGTGTTCATCGGCGGCAGCGTGCAGCGCTTCGGCCCGTCCTTCCTGGCCGCCGTGCGCCAGAGCGTCTACCAGCGCTCGCTGCCGTTGTCGACGCGCCAGCTGGAGATCCAGTACACGCCGCTGGCCGAGCGCGCCGGCATCATCGGCGCCGCCACCCTCGCCATGCAGGAAAGCCTGCGCAGGGCCCAGCGATGAACGCCGCAGCGCAGCCCGTGCCCGCACTGGCCTTCGACGGCATCGTCAAGCGATTCGGCCCGGTGCAGGTGCTGCACGGGGTGAGCTTCGACCTCGCGCCGGGACGCATCGTCGGCCTGCTGGGCGAGAACGGAGCGGGCAAGTCCACGCTGATGAAGATCGCCTCGGGCTACGAGTCGCCCAGCGCCGGGCAGCTGCGCGTGGACGGCGAGGCGGTGCAGTTCGCCGGGCCGCGCGCGGCGGAGAACCACGGCATCGTGCTCATCCACCAGGAGTTCAACCTGGCCGAGGACCTCACGGTGGCGCAGAACATCCACCTGGGCCACGAGAAGCGCGGCCGCTTCCTGCTCGACGATGCGGCCATGCGCCGCAGCGCGGCGCAGGTGCTGGACGAGGTCGGCCTGGCGGTGCACCCCGACACGCCCGTGCGCCAGCTGATCGTGGCCGAGAAGCAGCTGGTGGAGATCGCCAAGGCGCTGTCGAAGAAAGCGCGCATCCTGATCATGGACGAGCCCACGGCCACGCTCACGCCGGGCGAGACGCAGCGGCTGTTCGCACTGATGAAGCGGCTGCAGGCCGAGGGCGTGACCATCGTCTACATCTCGCACAAGCTCGACGAGGTCGAGCGCATCTGCGACGAGGTGATCGTCCTGCGCGATGGACGATTCGTCGCGCGCGACGCCACCGCGGCACTGACGCGGCTGCAGATGGCGCAGCTGATGGTCGGCCGCGAGCTGTCCGACCTGTACCCGCCGCGCACGCCGCCGGCTGGCGCCGAGGTGCCGCCACTGCTAGAGGTCGAGGGGCTGAGCGTGCCCGGCTGGGCCCAGGACGTGAGCTTCACGCTGCGCCCGGGCGAGGTGCTTGGCTTCGCCGGGCTGGTCGGCGCCGGGCGGACCGAGCTGTTCGAAGGCCTGCTGGGCCTGCGTCCATCGAGCGCGCGCCGGGTGGCGATCGATGGCCGGGCGGTACGCATCGCGAGCCCCGGCCAGGCGGCGCGCCTGGGCCTGGTCTACCTCAGCGAAGACCGCAAGGGCAAGGGCCTGCACGTCGATTTCGGCCTGGCCGAGAACCTGACGCTGATGGACCTCGATCGCTATGCCGCGCCCTGGCTGGACCGCGCCCGGGAGCGCGCCGCGCTCGGCGCCGCGGTGGCCGAATACGGCATCCGCACCGGTGCGCTCGACGTGCGCGCCGGCTCGCTGTCGGGCGGCAACCAGCAGAAGCTGGCTCTGGCCAAGGTGCTTCAGCCCGAGCCGCGCGTGGTGGTGCTCGACGAGCCCACGCGCGGCGTCGACATCGGCGCCAAGCGCGAGATCTACCTGCTGATCCGCCGCCTGGCCGAGCAGGGCCGGGGCGTGATCGTCGTCTCGTCCGAACTGATGGAACTGATCGGCCTGGCGCACCGCGTCGCGGTGATGCGCGGCGGACGGCTGCAGGCCGTGCTGCCCAACGAGGCCCTGACCGAAGAGGAATTGATCGCCCATGCCACAGGCACCCACTGAAACAACGCCCGGCGCCACCCGCGCCGGAGTGCCGCGCAGCACCACGTGGCGCGGGCGCTTGCATGCACTGGGCCCGGTCATCGGGCTGCTGGTGGTGTGCCTGGCCGGCTGGGCGCTGAACCCCGACTTCGCCAGCATCGACAACGCGATGAACGTGCTGACCCGCACGGCGTTCATCGGCATCATCGCGGTGGGCATGTGCTTCGTCATCATCTCGGGCGGCATCGACCTGTCGGTCGGCTCGATGGCGGCGCTCATCGCCGGCTGCATGATCCTGCTGATGAACTGGCTGGCGGCGTCGGGCCTGTCGCCGCTGGCCTGCGTGCTGGTCGGCATGGTGTTCGCGCTCGTGCTCGGCAGCCTGTTCGGGCTGGCGCACGGGCTGCTCATCACGCGCGGCGGCATCGAGCCGTTCATCGTCACGCTTGGCACGCTGGGCATCTTCCGCGCCTACCTAACCTATTTCGCCGACGGCGGCGCCATCACCCTGGCCAACAACCTGGCGGACACCTACGCGCCCGTGTACTACGCAAGCGCGCTGGGCGTGCCGGTGCCGGTCTGGGTGTTCGTGGCGGTTGCGCTGGCCGGCGTGCTGCTGCTCGACCGCACCGCGTTCGGCCGCTACGTCAAGGCGATCGGCTCCAACGAGCAGGTGGCGCGCTACGCCGCGGTCGAGGTGGACCGCGTCAAGGTGCTGACCTACGTGCTGCTCGGGCTGTGCGTGGGCGTGGCCACGCTGCTGTACGTGCCGCGGCTGGGCTCGGCGTCGCCCACCACCGGGCTGCTGTGGGAGCTCGAGGCCATCGCCGCCGTGATCGTCGGCGGCACCGCGCTGCGCGGCGGCGCCGGCAGCGTCGGCGGCACCGTGGTCGGCGCGGTGCTGCTGTCGGTGATCGGCAACATCCTCAACCTGACCAACATCATCAGCGTGTACCTCAATGCCGCGGTGCAGGGCTTCGTGATCATCGCGGTGGCCTTCACCCAGAGAAAGAAGCGGCGCTGACCCGGCAACAAGTTTTTTCCGCCCGGGCGGCCGCCCGGTTCCTTCCGTTCCACCAACGACCCCTGAGGAGACAGACCATGAAGTTCCGCAACCACATGCTCGGCCTGGCCGTCGCGGCCCTGGCCGCCGTCGGCAGCGGCGGCGCCGCCGCCCAGCAGAAGGCGCCCAACGTGGGCGTGGCGATTCCGGCCGCGACGCATGCCTTTACCGCCGGCATCGTGTACTGGGCCAACCAGGCAAAGAAGGACCTGGAGAAGGCCCACCCGGGCATGAAGGTGACGGTCAAGACGGCCGCCAATGCGTCCGAGCAGGCCAACCAGCTGCAGGACCTGGTGACGGCCAACAAGATCGACACGCTGGTCGTTTTCCCGTTCGAGTCGGCGGCGCTGACGCAGCCGGTCGCGCGCATCAAGCAGAAAGGCGTCTACGTCACCGTGGTCGACCGCGGGCTGACCGACCCGAGCGCGCAGGACGCCTACGTGTCGGGCGACAACACCGCCTTCGGCCGCATCCCGGCCGAGTACCTGGTCAAGGCCCTCGGCGGCAAGGGCAACATCGTCGCGCTGCGCGGCATCCCCACCACCATCGACAACGAGCGCATGGACGCCTTCACGGCGGTGCTCAAGCAGCACCCGGGCATGAAGCTGCTGGACGCCAAGCACGGGAACTGGAACCGCGACGACGCCTTCAAGGTGATGCAGGACTACCTGACCCGCTTCAAGGAGATCGATGCGGTCTGGGCTGCGGACGACGACATGGCCGTTGGCGTGCTCAAGGCCATCGAGCAGGCCAAGCGCACCGACATCAAGATCGTGTTCGGCGGCGCCGGCATGAAGGAGATGGTCAAGACGCTGATGGACGGCACCGACCCGCGCATCCAGGCCAACGTGTCGTATTCGCCCAAGTTCATCTACGACGCCATCAAGATCACCGCCGAGGCGCGCCTGAAGGGGCAGAAGCTGCCCGAGAAGACGATCATTCCGTCGGTGCTGATCACCAAGGATAACGCCAAGGACTTCTACTTCCCGGATTCACCCTTCTGACGGAGGTTCAGAGATGGCCAGACCCGTTACCTTGTTCACCGGCCAGTGGGCCGATCTGCCGTTGAAGGAGTTGGCGCCGCTGGCGCGCAGCATGGGCTACGACGGGCTGGAGCTGGCGTGCTGGGGCGACCACTTCGACGTCCGGGAGGCGCTGCGCTCGGACAGCTACGCCCGCTCGCAGCGGGCGGTGCTGGAGGCGGCGGGGCTGCAGTGCTTCGCCGTCGGCAACCACCTGGTGGGGCAGGCGGTGTGCGACCTGATCGACGAACGCCACAAGGCGATCCTGCCGGAGCGCATCTGGGGAGACGGCGACCCCGAGGGCGTGCGCCAGCGCGCGGCCAGGGAGATGCAGGACACGGCGCGGGCGGCCGCGCGCATGGGCGTGAAGACCGTCACCGGCTTCACCGGCTCGTCGATCTGGCACGCGGTCTACGCCTTCCCGCCCACCTCGCAGGCGTTCATCGACAAGGGGTTCGAGGACTTCGCGACGCGCTGGCGTCCGATTCTCGACACATTCGAGGCCGAAGGTGTCGATTTCGCGCTCGAGGTGCATCCGACCGAGATCGCCTTCGACGCCGCCTCGGCGCAGCGCGCGATCGAGGCGGTCGGCGGGCATCGCCGGTTCGGCTTCAACTTCGACCCCAGCCACCTGGGCTACCAGGGCGTGGACTACGTGGGCTTCGTGCGCCGGTTCGCCGACCGCATCTACAACGTCCACATGAAGGACGTCTGGTGGGGCAAGGGCGACGGCACGGTGGGCGTGTTCGGCGGCCACACGGCCTTCGGCGACGCGCGGCGCAACTGGGACTTCCGCAGCGTCGGGCGCGGGATGATCGACTTCGAGTCGCTCATCGTCGCCTTCAACGACATCGGCTACGCCGGCCCGCTGAGCGTGGAGTGGGAGGACAGCCGCATGGACCGCGTGCACGGCGCGACCGAGAGCGCGGCCTTCTGCAAGCGGCTGGATTTTCCCGCGGCGGCCGGTGCCTTCGATGCGGTGTTCGACCGTGACCGGCAGGCCACGGGAGGGATGGCGGGATGATCGCCGCCGCCAAGGCGGGTGCCGGGCCGCGGCGGCTGCGCGCGGCCATGGTGGGCGGCGGGCAGGGCGCCTTCATCGGTGCGGTGCACCGCCATGCGATGGCGCTCGACGGGCGTTATGCGCTGGTGGCGGGCGCCCTGTCGTCCGACCCGGCGCGGGCCATCGCCTCGGGTCGCGAGCTCGGCATGGCCGAATCGCGCACCCATGGCAGCTGGCAGGCGCTGCTGGCGCACGAGCTGACGCTGCCGGCGGCCGAACGCGCCGAGCTGGTGGTGATCGTCACGCCCAACCACGTGCACTACGAAGTCGCCAAGGCCTTCGCCGAGGCCGGCCTGCACGTCGTGTGCGACAAGCCGCTGGTGCACACGGCCGCCCAGGCCGCCGAGCTCGAGCGCATCGCGCGCGCCAGGGGCATCGTCTTTGCCGTCACCTACAACTACATCGGCTACCCGATGGTGATCCAGGCGCGCGAGATGGTGCGCGCCGGGCAGCTGGGCGACATCCGCCGCGTGGTGGTCGAGTACCACCAGGGCTGGCTGGCCACCCGCGCCGAGGCCGAGGGCAACAAACAGGCCGACTGGCGCACCGACCCGGCGCGCAGCGGCATTGCCGGGGCCATGGGCGACATCGGCTCGCATGCCGAGAACCTCGCGGCCACGGTGACCGGGCTGGCCGTCGAGGCCATCAGCGCCGACCTGCACACCTTCATGCCCGGGCGCCGGCTGGACGACGACGCCAGCCTGCTGCTTCGCTTCGCCGGCGGCGCGCGCGGCGTGCTCATGTGCTCGCAGGTGGCCACCGGCTGCGAGAACGACCTGCGGCTGCGCGTGTTCGGCAGCCAGGGCTCGATCAGCTGGCGGCAGGAATCGCCGAACGAACTGGAGTTCCTGCCGCTGGACGGCCCACGCCAGTTGCTCACGCGCGGCTCGCCCTGGCTGGCCGAGCCCGCGCGCCGCGCCACGCGCCTGCCCAGCGGCCATCCGGAGGCGTTCATCGAGGCATTCGCGAACATCTACCTGGCGGTGGCGGACGCGATCTGCGCCGATCCCGCGGCGCGCGCGGAGGGCACGCAGCGCGGCTACGCCGACGTGAGCGACGGCGCGCGCGGCGTGCGCTTCATCGAAGCGGCGGTGGCGTCCTCGGCGAGCGACAGGAAGTGGTGGCCGGTGGGGTAGCAGGCCCGTCGAGGGCAATTCCCGTCCCTCTGCAAGAATGTTAATAGACAGTTAAACTTCGTAGTTATCCTGCCCACCAGCCGCGGGCAGGCGCCACGGAGGAACCTGTCCGCATGCCCGCCCACCTCGCCGAAGCCACGCCCGCCACAGAATCCGACGCCGTCCATGCGCTCGCGGTGGACCTGCGCACGGTCGCCTCGCAGTTGCGCCGGCGTCTGCGCCAGGAGGCCTCGGGGGCCGACTGGAGCGAGTCGCAGCGCGCCGTGCTGCTGCGCCTGGAACGCCACGACGGCGCCACCGTGACCGAACTGGCGCTGGCCGAAGGCGTGCGCTCCCAGTCGATGGGCGCCACCGTGGCGGGCTTGGTCGAGGCCGGCTTCGTCAAGGGCAGCCCCGATCCGGCCGACGGCCGGCGCACGCTGCTGTCGCTCACGCCGCACACCCGCCAGGTCTTCCGCCAGGTCCGCGCCGCGCGCGAGGACTGGCTGCAGCACGCCATCGAGGACCGCTACACGCCGGCCGAGCAGAAGCAGCTGGCCGCGGCGATGCGGCTCATGCGGCGCTTGCTGGACTGACGCCCGGCCGCAACGCCATCGACGAATTCAAGGAAAACGAACCCATGCCAGTCACAACCCTCGACACCCGGACCGCCCTGGTGCTCATCGATCTTCAGAAAGGCATCGTCGCCATGCCGGCGGTGCACCCCGCCGCCGACGTGGTGGCGCGCGCGGCCGAACTCGCTGCCGCCTTTCGCCGCCACGGCCTGCCGGTGGTGCTGGTCAACGTCGACGGGTTCGCACCCGGCCGCACCGAACCGCAGCCGGCGCGGCCTGCGCCACCGGCCGACTGGGCCGAACTGGTGCCCGCGCTCGGCGCTCAGCCGCAGGACATCCGGATCACCAAGAAGACCTGGGGCGCGTTCACCAGAACCGGCCTGGAGGCGGCGCTGCGCGAGCGCGGCGTCACGCAGGTCGTGGTGGCCGGCATCTCCACCAGCGCCGGCGTCGAATCGACCGCGCGCCATGCCGTCGAACTGGGCTTGAACGTCACGCTGGCGGTGGACGCGATGACCGACCGCAATCTCGAGGCGCACACCAACAGCGTGACGCGCATCTTCCCGCGGCTGGGCGAGACCGGACGCACGCAGGACATCCTGGCGCTGCTGGAGGGCAGGTGAGCAGCACCTTCCGCTCGCTGAAGGTACGCAACTATCGCCTGTGGGCGGCCGGTGCGGTGGTGTCCAACGTGGGCACCTGGATGCAGCGCACGGCGCAGGACTGGCTGGTGCTGACGCACCTGACCGACCACAACGCGACCGCCGTCGGCATCGTCATGGCCCTGCAGTTCGGCCCGCAACTGGCGCTGCTGCCGCTGACCGGCCTGGCCGCCGACCGGCTCGACCGGCGCAAGCTGCTGATGGCGACGCAGACGGCGATGGGCCTTCTGGCGCTCGGGCTGGGCCTGCTGACCATCAGCGGGCTGGCGCAGCTGTGGCACGTCTACGTGTTCGCGCTGCTGCTCGGCTGCGTGGCCGCCTTCGACGCGCCGGCGCGCCAGACCTTCGTGGCCGAACTGGTGTCGGAGGCCGACCTGTCGAACGCGGTGGCGCTCAACTCGACCTCGTTCAATGCGGCGCGCATGGTCGGGCCGGCCGTGGCGGGCATGGTCATCGCCGCCACCGGACCGGGGCAGGCCTTTCTGTTCAACGCGCTGTCCTACGTCGCCGTGCTGGCGGGTCTGGCGAGCCTGCGCAAGCAGGAATTGTTCGCGCGCGAAGGCGTCGCCAGCCGCCGCAAGGGCTCGCTGATGGAGGGCTTCCGCTATGTCTGGAACCGCCCGGACCTGCGCGCGGTGCTCGCCATGCTGTTCCTGGTCGCCACCTTCGGCCTGAACTTCCCGATCTTCATCTCGACCATGTCGGTCAGCGCCTTCCATGGCGGGGCCAGCCAGTACGGCCTGCTGTCGTCGACCATGGCCATCGGCTCGGTCACCGGCGCGCTGATGGCGGCGCGCCGGGCGCAGCCCCGGCTCGGGTTGCTGGTGATCGGCAGCGCCGTGTTCGGCTTCGGCTGCCTGGCGGCCGCGCTGATGCCGCATGTGCTGGGCTTCGGGTTGGCGCTGATCATCACCGGCGTGGCGGCGCAGACGCTGACCACGTCCACCAACAGCCTGGTGCAGCTGTCGACCGATCCGGCCCTGCGCGGACGCGTCATCGCCATCCTGCTGGCGATCCTGCTGGGCAGCACGCCGGTGGGCGCGCCGGTGGTGGGCTGGGTGGCCGACACCTTCGGCCCGCGCTGGGCGCTCGGCGTGGCCGCGGCGGCCGGGCTCGGCTCGGCGCTGATCGGCTTGCGCTACATGGTCAAGTACCGCGGGCTGCGGCTGCGCCGCGAAGGGCGCCGGCTGCGCTACAGCGTCCAGCCGGCCGCGGGCGCCGCGCCGGCCGTCGATGCCGTGCCGGCACCCACCAGCGCGGCGGCGTCCTGACGTGCCGGCTCGCCGGGCCGCCACGGGGCCGCCGGGCGGGGCCACGGCTCAGATCGACTGCTGGTCGACCCTGCCGGACAGCGCCGCCGCGCTTTCCTTGCGTTCGCTGTACCGGTCGACCAGGTAGCCGCTGACGCCGCGCGTGAGCAGCGTGAACTTGAGCAGCTCCTCCATCACGTCGACGATGCGGTCGTAGTAGCTCGACGGCTTCATGCGCCCGGCTTCGTCGAACTCCTGGTACGCCTTGGCCACCGAGGACTGGTTCGGAATGGTGATCATGCGCATCCAGCGGCCGAGCACACGCAGCTGGTTGACGGCGTTGAAAGACTGCGAGCCGCCCGAGACCTGCATCACCGCGAGCGTCTTGCCCTGCGTGGGCCGCACGGCGCCCAGGGCCAGCGGAATCCAGTCGATCTGCGCCTTCATGATGCCGGTCATCGCGCCGTGGCGTTCCGGCGAAGTCCACACCATGCCTTCGGCCCAGCGCGCGAGGTCACGCAGTTCCTGAACCTTGGGGTGCGTGTCCGGCGCGCTGTCGGGCAAGGGCAGGCCCGCGGGGTCGAACACCTTGACCTCGCCGCCCATCGCTTCGAGCAGTCGCGCCGCCTCGAACGTCACCAGCCGGCTGTACGAGCGCTCGCGCAGCGAGCCGTAGAGCATCAGGAAGCGCGGCTTGTGCGGGGAAGGTTCATGCACGCCCAGGCGTTCGGGCGCCGGGACGTCGAACAGCGCGGCGTCGAGGGCGGGAAACGCCGAGGAGTCTGGGAGGGGTGTGTTCGGCGCCATGTCGCGGTCAGGTTGGGGTTTGTCCGGCTTCATACCAGTTCCGCGATCGGTTCACGACCGAAACCACGGCGAGCATCACCGGCACCTCGATGAGTACCCCGACGACCGTTGCGAGCGCCGCGCCGGACTGGAAGCCGAACAGGCCGATGGCCGTGGCCACGGCCAGCTCAAAGAAATTGCTTGCGCCGATGAGCGCGGATGGCCCGGCAACGCAGTGCTTGACGCCAAGCCGGCGGTTGAGCACGTAGGCCAGTCCGGAGTTGACGATCACCTGAATGAGGATGGGCATTGCCAGAAGCGCAATGACGATCGGTTGGGCCAGGATGGCTTCTCCCTGGAAAGCGAACAGCAGGACCAGCGTCAGCAGCAGCGCGGCGATGGAAAGCGGCGCAAGCCTGGCGAGCGCGGTTTCGAGGTGCGCGGCGCCGCGACGCAGGAGCGCCCTGCGAGCGAGTTGCGCGATGATGACCGGCACGACGATGTAGAGACCGACCGACACCACCAGCGTGCCCCAGGGAACCGCGATGGAGGAAAGGCCCAGGAGCATGGCCACGACCGGCGCGAACGCGATGACCATGATGGCGTCGTTCAGCGCCACCTGCGACAGCGTGAAGTACGGGTCACCCCGGCACAGCTGGCTCCATACGAACACCATGGCAGTGCAGGGCGCCGCTGCCAGCAGGATGAGGCCCGCCACATAGCTGTCGAGCTGATCTGCCGGAAGGTATGGCGCGAATACGTGCCGGATGAAGATCCACCCGAGGAGCGCCATCGAGAACGGCTTGACCGCCCAGTTGACGAAAAGCGTGACGCCGATGCCGCGCCAGTGCGAGGTGACCTGCCCGAGCGCGCGAAAGTCGATCTTCAGCAGCATCGGAACGATCATGAGCCAGATGAGCAGGCCCACGGGAACGTTCACCTTGGCCACCTCGAGTCTGGCGACGGACTGGAAGAACTCCGGCAGCAGCCGGCCCAGGGCGATGCCGACGGCGATGCATGAGGCGACCCACACGGTCAGGTAGCGCTCGAAGAGGCCGATGGCGGCAGTCGGCGGCGACGATGACGCGACGTTGGAGGAAGTGCTCATCGAACGCTAGCTCGCCGATATGGCGTGCAGCGCCGCCTGAAGTTGCGGATCGTCCAACTCGGACATTGGCAATGCCAACAGCTGCAGCATCCGGTAGCCGACGGCCTGTCGCGTCAGTTCGAATGCTGCGGCCCTTTCCGGTTCTGGGGCGTTGGATGGGTCCGGATAACCCCAGTGGACCTTGACCGGGCTTCCGGGCCAGTACGGGCATTGTTCCGCGGCTGCGCTGTCGCAGACGGTGATGACGACGCGCATCCGCGGCGCAGTGGCGCTGGCGAACTCGTCCCAGCTCTTGCTGCGGCAACCCTGTGTGCCGACCCCCGCGGCCTGCAGGGTTTCGACCGCCAAGGGATTGACGCGCCCGCTGGGGGCGCTGCCGGCGCTATAGGCGCGCACATCCTTGCCGAGGCGGCCGGCCCAATGGTTGAGCATCCCTTCGGCGAGCACGCTGCGCGCGGAGTTGTGAGTGCACAGGATCAATACGTTGGTGGTCATGCCGCGCATCCGGTGACCGCGCAGGCCGCGCCTTGGCAGCAGTTGTCGGTGAGATAGCCAAGCAGGGCGTTCATGTTGTCGTAGGCGGCCCGGTAGATGAGGTGGCGGCTGGCGCGCTCCTGCGTGACCAGGCCCGAGCTCGTCAACTCCTTCAGATGGAACGAGAGCGTGGCGGGCGGGACGCCCAACGCCTGCTGCATGACGCCGGGCGTCAGCCCGCCGTCTCCCGCTACCACGAGCGCTCGAAATACATCGAGTCGCAATGGATGCGCCAACGCGGCCAATGCCTGAACGACTTTGTTTGATTCCATTATTCGAGAATACTCGAAATAATGAGGAATGGTCAACATGAACGCAGTCGGCCAAGACTGTCGCGGTGGACAGCCTTGGCCGAGGCGGTCGGATCAGGGGTTCACGCCGCGTCCGGCATCCGTGCCAGCAGCTTGTCCAGCGTGACCGGATAGTCGCGCACCCGCACGCCGGTGGCGTTGTAGACGGCGTTGGCCACTGCCGCGGCCGCGCCGCAGATGCCGAGTTCGCCGACGCCCTTGGCCTTCATGGGCGAGGAGGTCGGGTCGACCTCGTCGAGGAACACGACGTCCTGGTGCGGGATGTCCGCATGCACCGGCACCTCGTAGCTGGCCAGGTCGTGGTTGACGAAGAACCCGTAGCGCTTGTCGACCACCAGTTCCTCCATGAGCGCCGCGCCCACGCCCATGGTCATGGCGCCGATCACCTGGCTGCGCGCCGTCTTCGGATTGAGGATGCGGCCTGCCGCGCACACGGCCAGCATGCGGCGCACCCGGATTTCCGCGGTGTGCATGTCCACGCCCACCTCGGCGAAGTGCGCGCCGAAGGTCGATTGCTGGAAGGTCTTGGCCAGGTCGCCGTATTCGATGCCGTCCTCGGCCACCAGTTCGGACTCGCGCGCGGCCTGGCCCAGCGGCACGGTGTTGCCGCCCGGTGCGCCGACGCGCCCGTCTGCGAACACCGCGGCCTGCGGGTCGAGGCCGAGCTTGCGCGCCACCTGCTCGCGCAGCGCCATGCATGCCGCGTACACGCCGGCGGTCGCATTGTTGCCGCCCCACTGGCCGCCCGAACCGCAAGAGACGGGCAGCGCCGAATCCCCCAGCCGCACCGACACCTTGTCCAGGCCCACGCCCATCATCTCGGCCGCGGTCTGGCCGATGATGGTGTAGCTGCCGGTGCCGATGTCGGTCATGTCGGTCTCGACCGTCACGGTGCCGCGCCCGTCAAGCCGAACGCGCGCGGCGGACTTCATGGTCAGGTTGTTGCGGAACGCCGCCGCCATGCCCATGCCGACCAGCCAGCGGCCCTCGCGCGCCTGCGCCGGCCGGGGACTGCGCCGCGCCCAGCCGAACTGCTCGGCGCCCATTCGCATGCAGGCGATCAGCTGGCGCTGCGAGAACCGCCGCTGCGGATGCTCCGGGTCGACCTGGGTGTCGTTGAGCGCGCGGAACTCGATCGGGTCGATGCCGAGCTTCTCGGCCATCTCGTCCATCGCCATTTCCAGGGCCATCATGCCGGGCGCCTCGCCCGGCGCGCGCATTGCGTTGCCTTCGGGCAGATGCAGTTCGGCCAGCCGCAGCGCGGTCAGCCGGTTGGCGCCGGCGTAGAGCAGGCGGGTCTGGTTGACCGCCGTCTCGGGCCCGCCGCCGGGCTGGTCGCCCGACCAGCTTTCGTGGGCGATGGCGGTGATGCGCCCGTCGCGCCCGGCGCCGATGCGCACACGCTGGAGCGTGGCCGGCCGGTGCGTGGTGTTGTTGGGCATCAGCGGCCGCTGCAGCGCCACCTTGACCGGGCGGCCTGCGGCGCGCGCGCCGAGCGCGGCCATCAGCGCGTCGGCGCGCAGGAACAGCTTGCCGCCGAAGCCGCCGCCGATGAACGGCGAGACCAGCCGCACCCGCTCCTTGGGCAATCCGAGCGTCTTGGCCAGGTCGGTGGTGCTCCAGTCGATCATCTGGTTGGCGGTCCAGACCGTCAGCCGATCGCCCTGCCATACGGCCAGCGTGGCGTGCGGCTCCATCATGCAATGCGACTGGTCCGGCGTGTGGTAGGTGGCGTCGAGCTGCACCGGCGCGGCGGCGAAGGCGCCGTCGAAGTCACCGACGCGCGTGGCGCCAGGGCTGCCCATGCCGTCGTCCTTGGGTACCGGTGCGTTGTCGCGCTGGGCCTCCAGGTCGAAGCTGCCGCTGCTGGCGGCGTACCGCACGCGCACCAGCTGCGCGGCCGCCCGCGCCTGCTCGAAGGTCTCGGCCACCACCACGGCAATGGCCTGGTGATAGTGGTCGATCTCCGGGCCACCGAGCAGCTTGACCGTGTTCTTGTCGCCCTTGCCGAGCGGGCCGGCGTTGTCTGCCGTGACGATGGCCAGCACGCCGGGCGCGGCCTTGGCGGCGGCCAGGTCCATCGACTCGATGCGCCCGCGCGCCACGCCCGCGCCGATGATCCAGCCGTAGGCCGGCCGGGCCGCGATGTCGTGCCGTTCGTAGGCATAACCGGCGACGCCGCCGACCTTGCGCGCGCCGTCGATCCGATCGACCGGTTGCCCGACGACGCGCAGCCGGTCGATCGGGTTCTGCGTGGCGGGTTGATCGAATTTCATGTGCGTACCTTCCCTTCGGCCAGGGCGGCAGCGATGGTGCGCTCCGCCAGTGTCAGCTTGAATCCGTTGTCCGCCGTCGGCCTGGCGCCGGCGAGCACGGCGTCGGCAGCGGCCTTGGCGCCGCGCGGCAGTTGCGCCTCCGCGGCTTCCACGCGCCAGGGCTGTGGCGCCACGCCGCCGAGCGCCACGCGGCCGCTGCCGTCGGGCTGGACGATCGCCGCCACCGAGACCAGGGCGAAGGCATACGACGCGCGGTCGCGCACCTTGCGGTAGACGTGCCTGCCGCCGGGCGGGCTGGGCAGGGTGACGGCGGTGATCAGCTCGCCGCGCTCGAGGTTGTTCTCGAGGTGCGGCGTCTGACCCGGCAGCCGGTAGAAGTCGGCGATCGGGATGCGCCGCTGCGCGCCGCCTGCCTTGACGGTCTCCACCGTGGCGTCGAGTACGCGCATCGCCACCGCCATGTCGCTCGGGTGGGTGGCGATGCAGGCCTCGCTGCCGCCGATCACCGCCAGCTGGCGCGTCATGCCGCCGATGGCCGAGCAGCCGCTGCCCGGCGCGCGCTTGTTGCAGGCCATGTCGGTGTCGTAGAAGTAGGGGCAGCGGGTGCGCTGCAGGAGGTTGCCGGCGGTGGTCGCCTTGTTGCGCAACTGTCCCGAGGCGCCCGCCAGCAATGCGCGCGACAGCACGGCGTAGCTGCTGCGCACGCGCTCGTGTCCGGCCAGGTCGGTGTTGCGCACCAGCGCGCCGATGCGCAGCCCGCCTTCGGGCGTCGGCTCGACGCGGTCCAGCTTGAGCCCGTTGACGTCGATCAGGTGCCCCGGCTGCTCGATCTGCAACTTCATCAGGTCGAGCAGGTTGGTGCCGCCGGCGATGAAGCGAGCCTGGGGATGCTGCACTGCGGCCGCCGCCGCTGCCTCGGGCGTGCTGGCCCGTTCGTAACTGAAGGCTTTCATGAGGTGCTCCCGCTGCGCCGGCCGGCCACCTCGGTGATTGCCTCGGCGATGTTCGAGTACGCGCCGCACCGGCAGATGTTGCCGCTCATTCGCTCGCGCAGTTCTTCGGGGCTGAGCAATGGCTGTGCGGTCAGGTCGGCCGTGACGTGGCTGGGGATCCCGCGCCGCACTTCCTCGATGGCGCCGACCGCCGAGCAGATCTGCCCCGGCGTGCAGTAGCCGCACTGGAACCCGTCGTGCCGCACGAAGGCCGCCTGCAACGGATGCAGGTGGCCGGGACTTCCCAGCCCCTCGATGGTGGTGACGTTGGCGCCCTCGTGCATCACCGCGAGGGTCAGGCAGGAATTGATGCGACGCTCGTCGACCAGCACGGTGCACGCGCCGCACTGGCCGTGGTCGCACCCTTTCTTGGTGCCGGTCAGATGCAGATGCTCGCGCAGCGCGTCGAGCAAGGTGGTGCGGTTGTCGAGCGTCAGACTGTGCTGCTGGCCATTGACGGTGAGCTTGACGGTGCCGGACGGCGGCGCGACACCGGCGCCTCCCGCTGGCGCGACGGCGCCGGTGGTGCTGGTATCGGTAGCGGACCACGCGGCGCTGGCCGCCGCGGAAGCACCCGTGGCAATCAGCAGTTCGCGCCGCGAGAGCGAAAGGGAAGGGCAGATCGGGGGCATGTTGGACTCTCGTTCGTGGGGATACGCGCCCACCGGCAATCCGCCGGGCGCTGGCGCGGAGTCTTTGAAGACACAGTTCCTAGACTAGGAGCGCGCGGCCGGCCCGCTGTAGGACGACTGCGCCTGAAACCCTCGGCGCAGTCAGCGCGCCCGTGCAGGCGGCGGCGCGCCGGGCGGCTCGCGGACCGGGGGCGTGTGGACCGGCGGATCGTCGATCGGTGCGGGCTCCGGCTCGGGCAACGGCGGCGACGGCGCCGGCGCCCCGGGCGGCACCTCGATGCCCGGGACGTCGGTGCCCGGCATGGGTGGTACCGGCATCGGGGGCGGCACCTCGGTCGCGGGCCCGGCCAGGCGGGCGCCCTCGGGCGCGGTGGACATGTCGGTCATTCGATGGTTCCTCGTTGCGGCGCTGAAGCATTACGCCGGCAGGACGCGGCCGCCGCGAGCCTCGGCTTCGAGCAGGGCCAGCAGTTGCCGTTCGCCCAGCCGCAGTCCGCGGCATGCCGGCGGGCGCGCGGCCCACGGCTCCGCGCGCAGCGTGGCTGCCTCGGGCGCGGCCTCGATCAATGCCATGACGGCCGGCGCGATGTAGGACTTGCGGCAGACGGCCGGCGTGTTGCCCAGTTGGGCGGCGACGGTGCGCACCACCTCGCGGGGCGCCGGTCCGTGCGGGTCGAGCAGCAGTTCGAGCGCGGCGACGCTGGCGCGCCACGTGCGGAACACCTTTGCCGTGATCTCGGGCCCGCCTTGCTCGCACAGCCACGCGTTGATGTCGTTCGACGAGATGCGCCGGCGCCGGCCCGCGGCATCGACATACTGGAACAGCGCACGTCCGGGCAATGCGGCGCAACGGCGCACCACCCGCGCCAGGCACGGGTCTTCGACCTGCAGCATGTGCCGCACGCCGCTCTTGCCGACGAAGTTGAAATGGATGGAGTCGCGCGTGATGCGCGCATGCGAGCACTGCAGCGTGCTCACGCCGAAGCTGCCGTTGTCGCGCGCGTACTCGACGTTGCCGATCCGCATGCCGGTGCTGTCGATCAGCCGCACCAGTGCCGCGGTCACCCGCTCGCGCGTGGGTTCACCGTCGGCGCACAGCTCGCGCTGCACCTTGCGGCGCAGCGTCGGCAACAGGCGGCCGAAGCTCATCAGCGCGCCGAACTTCTGCTGGCTCCGCTCGGCCTGCCACAAGGGGTGGTAGCGGTATTGCTTGCGGCCGCGCGCATCGCGCCCGGTCGCCTGCAGATGGCCGTCGGCACTGGCGCAGACCCACACGTCCACATAGGCCGGCGGTATCGCCAGCGCGCGGATGCGGGCCAGCACCGGTTCGCTGCGCACCATTCGCCCGCGCGCGTCGAGGTAGACGAAACGCCGGCCGCGGCGCGCGCGACGCAGGCCGGGCTCGTCGTCGCTGACGCGGCGCAGGGTGCCGGACAGGGCCAGGGCTGGAGGCATGCCGCTCATCACTGCGCGGCGCTCACGCGCCAGATGGTGTTGCCCACGTCGTCGGCGACCAGCAACCCGCCCTTGCCGTCGAGCGCGACGCCGACCGGGCGGCCCTGAGCCTCTCCGTCGTCATTGAGAAAGCCGGTCAGCACTTCGATCGGCCGACCCTGTGGCTTGCCGTCCTGGAAAGGAACGTAGATCACCCGGTAGCCGCTCGGCGGGCGGCGGTTCCACGAGCCGTGCTGGCCGATGAACACGCCCGACGAATATTGCGACGGCAGCCCGCGACCGTCCGACCAGGCCAGGCCGAGCGACGCGGTGTGCGCGCCCAGCGCATAGTCAGGAATCAGCGCCTTGGCCACCAGTTCGGGCTTCTGGCCTTCCACGCGGGTGTCGACGTTGCCGCCGTAGTAGCTGAACGGCCAGCCGTAGAAGCCGTCGCGGCGCACCGATGTGAGGTAGTCGGGCACGAGGTCGCTGCCGATCTCGTCGCGCTCGTTCACGACGGTCCACAGCACGTTGCCGCGCGGCTCCCAGGCCATGCCGTTGGGGTTGCGCAGGCCGGTGGCGAACAGGCGCTTCTCGCCCGTGGTCCGGTCGATCTCCCAGATGGCGGCGCGGCCCTGTTCGGCCTCGAGCCCGTTCTCGCCCACGTTGCTGTTGGAGCCGACGGTCGCGTAGAGCTTGCTGCCGTCCGGACTGGCGATGAGCGACTTGGTCCAGTGGTGATTGATCTCTCCGGCTGGCAGGTCCGCCAGCTTCTGGCCCGGCGTGCCGATGCTGGTCTCGCCTTCGGCGTACGCGAATCGCATGACGGCGTCGGTGTTGGCGACGAACAGTTCCTGCCCGACCATTGCCATGCCGAAAGGCGAGTTGAGCCCTTCGAGGAACGGCGTCTTGACCTCGGCCCGGCCGTCGCCATCCGCGTCGCGCAGCAGTGTGATGCGGTTCGCGCTGGGCGTGCCTGCGCCGGCGCGCTTCTGCACCGCGCTCATGATCCTGCCGCGGATGCCGGACGGCTCCTTCGGCGGTGCATTCGTCTCGGCCACGAGCACGTCGCCATTGGGCAGAACCAGCAGCCAGCGCGGATGGTCCAGTCCCTCGGCAAACGGCTGTACCTGCAGGCCGTTGGCGGCTTGCGGCTTGCGGCCCTCGGACCACCCGACCGCCTTGGCCACCTTGACGGTCGGCACCAGGTTCTTGTCAGGCGGGGGCAGTTCGGGGTTGGGACCGATGCCCGCTTCCAGCGGCAGGCGCGCAGTTTCCATGCAGCCGCACAGCACGGCGGCCGCCAGGGCGCAGCAGGCGCCGACGGACAGCGGACGGCGTGCCCGGGCGGCGGTGGTCGTGATGCAGGTGGTCATGCCGTGCTCAGTCCTTCGGCGTGAGCTGTCCCGCGGCGCCGCCGGCGCGCGAGCGGGCCGAGCGTCCGATGGATGCGCCTTCCTGGTAGTTGCGCACCGGCACGTTCGGCTCCGGCCGACGCGGCGCCTTTCCCATGGCCGCCTTGTCGCGCGCCTGGCGGTCGAGTTCGGGCTGCGTGTCGTTGGCGGCGGGATCAGGCGCGCCGGAAGGCTTGCGGTCTTGCGTGTTCATGGCTGGAACCCTGGGTTACCTTGTCGCGCCATTAAGCGATGGCGACGCGGCGGCGCGCTGTCATCCGTCGGCACGAGGCCATGTAGGACCGTCCTGCGCAGGCGGGGCGCGACGGCCGCCGCGCGTAGGAGAGAGCTTGCCCGTCGGACGCGGTCGACCTACGCCATGCCCGTGCCGGCGCCGACGGTCCACGGCGCGGCGCAGCCCTAAGGTGGAACCTCGTCAATCGAATCGAAAGAAAAGGAGTGCCATGACCATGGACGATCGCAAACCGTATGCCTCTTCCGCCGTTACCGCCGGAGTCGATCCGGTCCAACCGGAATTCGCGCCGGGATCGGCTGCCGCCATCTCTAACGAGGACGTCGTCGACGTGCTCAACGATCTTCTCGAGAACTGCCGCGATGGCGAATACGGCTTCCGGACCTGCGCCGATGAAATCGAAGGCGAGCCGAATCTCAAGAAGGTCTTCACCGACCGCGCCCAGGGCTGCCAGCGTGCGGCCAGCCAACTGGAGCGGCTGATCGTCGCGTACGGTGGCAAGCCGGCGGACGGCGGCACGGCCACCGGCGCCATGCACCGCGGCTGGGTTCACGTCAAGGGCGCCGTGGGCGCCGACGGCGCGGTCTCGATGCTCGAGGAATGCGAGCGCGGTGAAGACGCCGCGGTGGCACGCTACCGCAAGGCGCTCAAGGAAGATCTGCCGGCGGACGTGCGTGCCGTCGTCCAGGAGCAGGCCGATGGCGCCAAGCGCAACCACGACCAGATCCGCAACCTGCGCAACAGCGCCAAGGCGGCAAAGGCCGCACGCTGACGCCGTTCACGCGCGGGCGCGCCGCTCAGAAGCGAATCTTGACGCCGACTGAACCTTGCACCGTGGTGGCGACCTTCGCGTCGCCGCTTCCGGTGTGGAACAGCCGGCCGATCTCGCCGTACAGGCTTGTCGAGGGCGACAGCGCCAGCGTCAGGCCTGCGGCCGTTTCCAGGGAGTCGTAGCCGACCGGGCTGGACATCGTCGTGCTGCCGGCCGGACCGACGAAGCGCGTCTGGTCGGATCCGGAGAAGCCATGCCACCAATTCACACGCGCATAAGGCTGGAGCCGGCCGATGCCGGTGGTGACGTCACCGGTCAGGCGGACACCGAGACGGCCGATGACGGCGTTGGCGCTGTCCTGCTGCACGATGGCGCCGCTGATCGCGGCGTCGTCGATGCGCTGGCGGTTGTAGATCAGCTGGGCCTGCGGTTCCAGGCCCCAGCCGCTGCCCAATGCAAACCGCTGGCCGGCTTCGACAGACGCCGTGATGCTCCTTCCGTCGACGCCAGCGCGGGCGGCTGACGTGCTCGCCGAAATGTCCTGCCAGCCCTGCTGCAGCACGAGGTCCACATACTGGCCCGCGGCATTGGCGTACGTTGCGTAGCCGCCAAGGTACTGGGTATTCACGCGAAGCTGGCCGGCGCGGCCGGCCATGCCGAGGGTGCCGTTGATGCCATAGAGGCCGTCGACGTCCGCATCGCTGCGCAACTGTCCGAAATACAACCCAGCATTCCAACCGGCGGCGGCCAGCAGGTCGACGCCTACTTGCAGCCCCGTCATGTCGGCGCTGACGTCGGGCGCGACAGCCGTGGCTTGCTGCAGCTCCGTGCGGTTGCCCAGCAACCGGCCCCAGACGCGGCGTGCGCCGTCGTTGTTTGCGGCCGGCTGCGCGTTCTCGTCGCCCATTCGCTGGTGCAGGTTCGACAGCATGGCCACGTCCGCCTGGCGCAGCAGTTGCGGCAGCGCGGAATGGAGCGGCACCTCTGCGCGATACGTCGGCAGCGCGACGGCAGCCGGGGCGGGCGCGCTCGCGCTCGAGGGCGCTTCGAGCTTCACGGTGGTCGGGCCACTGGGCGCGGATGCGGGTGACGGCGACGGGGCAGGTGCCGGAGGAGCCGGAGGAGCGGGAGGAGCGGGAGGAGCGGGAGGAGCGGGCGGCGGCGCGGTCACGACGGCGGTGGAACGCAGGTACCAGTCCTCGCCGGCGCCGGTCGCATCTGCGGCATACAAGTGGTACTCGTACGCGCCGGCGTCCACGTGGCCACCGGCAAGCGCGAACGCGTCGCGCGTGGTCTGAGCGGTGGTGTCGGCGCCGTTGATGCCCCGGACCACGGCGATGCCGTTGCCGCTGGTCAGCGCACCCAGGCCGCCGAGGTTGGTGATCGACAGCGTGGTGCTCCCGCTGGCCTTGGCGCCGGGTCCGTCCAGCACCAGCGCATCGGTCGCGCTGGCGCTGTCGCCCAGCGCGGTGCCCATGCGCAGCACGCCGCCGCGGCCGACGAAGGCGCCGGTCACCGTCAGCGTGGTGCCCGGGGCGGCGCCGAGCAGGGAGACGGTGCCGCCGTTGTCCAGCGCGGCGACGGTCTGGCTGTGACCCGCCAGGTCCAGCGTGGCGCCGGCAGCCACCACGTGGGCCGAGCGAGCGCTGAGGCTGCCGGCGGCACCGGCGCGCAGCACGCCGGCGTCGACCGACGTGCTGCCGCCATAGGTGTTGTGTCCCGCGAGCGTGGTCGTGCCGCTGCCGGCCTGCACCAGGCTGCCGTTGCCGCTCACCACCTGGCCGAGCACGAGGTCGTTGGCGCGGCGGATGGCCAGCACGCCGTCGTTGACGATGTCGCCGGCGATGCTGCCGGTGTTGCCGCCGTCGCCCAGCTGCAGCGTGCCGGCGGCGATGGTCGTGCCGCCGGCATAGCTGCTGTCGCCGGTCAGCACGGTGGTGCCGCTGCCCAGATGGCGCAGGCTGCCGCTGCCGCTGATGGCGCCCGGCAGCGTGAAAGTGTCGCTGCGGTCGATGGCCAGCACGGCGTTGTCGACGATGTCGCCGGCCACGCTGCCGGCGGTGCCGCCCTTGCCCAGTTGCAGGGCGCCCTGAGCGATGGTGGTCGTCCCGGCATAGGTGTTGTCTGCCGACAGCACGGTGGTGCCGCTGCCGGCCTGCACCAGCGCGCCGGTGCCGCTGATGGCGCCAGCCAGGGTGAAGGTGTCGCTGCGGTCGATGCGCAGCATGCCGTGGTCGACGATGTCGCCGGCCACGCTGCCGGCCGTGCCGCCATTGCCCAGTTGCAGCGTGCCCGCGGCGATGGTGGTGGCGCCGGTGAAGCCCTGGTCGCTGGTCAGCACGAGCGCGCCGCCGCCGGCCAGCTCCATGCCGCCGCTGCCGGTCAGGCTGCCGCCGTAGCTGCCGCTTGCCGTTTGCGAAAAGCGCACCAGGCCGTTGTCTTCGATGGCCTGCGGAGCGCGCGCCGCGTCCACCTGCAGCGTGCCGCCATGGACGGTCACCGGGCCGGTGAAGGCGCTGGCGTCGGTGTCGAGCACGAGCGTGCCGTCGCGCACCGCGATCGCGCCGATGCCGACCGCCGACAGGTCCTTCTGGAACGTCCAGCTGCCGCCTTCCTGCTTCTCCAGGCTCTGGAAGCCGCTGATGTCGCGAGCATTGGCGAAGGTGTCGGTGCCTTCGCCCAGCAGCACCAGTGCGTTGGTGCCGCCGCCGCCGCGCACCGCACCGCTGATGCTCGCGCCGGTGCCAATGCGCAGGGTGTCGTCGCCGTTCGCGAAAGTGACCGACCCGGCGAGCGTGCCGCGGTTCGTGAGGTCGATCGCCATGGTGCCGTTCACACCCAGGACGGGACCGGTGCCGTTCTGCGAGCGGATCACGCCGCCCGCCTCGTTGATGACGGTGTTGCTGCCGCTGCCCGCCTGGAACCAGATCGCCGAGGTGGCGCCGCCGGCCCCCTCGATCAGTCCGCTGTTGCGGATGGTGTTGCCGCTGCCGATCGGGTTGATCGCTTCGCCCTGGCCCGATGAGCCGCGCGAGATCACGCTCGCACCGGCGTCGATGGTCAGCGTGTTGTTGTTGTTGAATTCGATAGTGTTCGGGCCGGTGCCGTACGTGCCGTTGGCACTGCTGCCGTTGTTCTGCACCAGCGCGCCGCCGTGCAGGTGCAGCGTGGAATCGTCGCCAAGGCTGATGGCGGTGGCATTGCCGACGTCCACGACCGCATCGGCCAGCACGTCGAGCGTGACCGCAGCGGTCGCGCTGCCGTTGCCCACGCGGGTGGTCTGCACCGTGTCCGCGCTGCAGGTGATCGCCCCGGCAGCGGTGGTGCATGCGGCCCGGGACTGGGCGGCGGCGGCGCCAAGCAAGAGCGCGATACATGCCAGGCGAACCGGCGTGGCGGCCCAACGGGGCTGTGCGTTGGCGGTGCCCGGGTGGGCCTGCGAGGAAGGGGGGGTGCGGCGGTTGGCTTGGCTCATGTTTATTTGGAACTTACGTTTTAGCGCGTAAGTTTACAAATAAACACAATCAAGTCCGTAAAGTGAAACCCTTTGAACTACACCGGCGCGCCATTTGTCACGGAAGCGCCTGCGGGTCGCGATTCAGAGAACGCGCAGCCGGCATGCGGCCAGAAAAAACCCTCCGGTCCCGGGCGGGAAGGGAGGGGGCAGTCCGCGAGAGCACGCGCCTTGGCGTGTCCGGCGGCGGGCTACTTCATGCGCGGGCGGGAGATTCGGTGCGCTTGACGCTCGAGGCACTCAGGAGGGAAGGAACGACATAGCCGTCGCGGAACACGGTGTCGATGGTGCCCTTGACGTGCTCGTTCGGCCGGGCGGTAACGTACTTTTCGTCCGGCGTCTTGTACAGCACGATGGTGCAACTGGCGCTCTTGCTGAAGGCACGGGCGACGCCCTCGGCCTGGCTACGGGTGGGATAGATGTTCATGCGACTTGACTCCTCCAAGCGATGTAAGAAAGCGTAACCCATACGTACTCATTTCTGAATCGGAGTTTTCACCACTGTCGCAAAACTGTGACTTAGTTGTGAAGCAAAGGGGTCCAGGCGGCGAGTTGCTCGTTAGGGCGAGACGCCAGCGGGCCGATCGAGGTTCTCGCCGTCGGCGCTAGCGCAGGCTGGTCTGATATTCAACGCGTATCAGCCATGCGCTTTTCAATATTGGACAGCATCGGACCTGCTCCATACAGTCGCCGCGAGTCCTGCCCAGCGGGACGCACACAACCGGAGACAAGCAAACATGCATACGCGCAGAACCACCCTGGGCGCCCTGGCCGGCGCCGGCCTGCTGGCGCTCGGCAGCCTTTTCACGACCGCCGCGCAGGCGGCCGACGGCTTTCCGTCGAGAACCATCCGTTTCATCGTGCCGTTCGGCCCCGGCAGCGGCACCGACACCTCGGCCCGATTCTTCGCCAAGCGGCTGCAGGACCTGACGGGCCAGGCGGTCGTGGTGGAAAACAAGCCGGGCGGCAACGGCTTCCTGGCGGTGCGCCAGGTGCTCTCGGCGCCGGCCGACGGCTACACCGTCTTCATCGGCAGCAACTCCACGCTGGCGGTCAACGCGGCGCTGTTCAAGGAACTGCCGTACGACCCCGCGGCCGACTTCTCGCCGCTGACGATGATGATGCGCTCGCCCGCCATGCTGGTGGTCGGCCCCGACGCGCCGTACAAGGATCTTCAGGGCCTGCTGACCTATGCCCGCGCCAACCCCGGCAAGGTGAACTTCGGCGCCGGCTCGGCCGGCTACCAGCTCATGGGCGAGTTGCTCAACGACGCGGCGAAGGTGCAGACCGTGCACGTGCCCTTCAAGGGCGCCGGCGAAACCACCACCGCGGTGGCCGCGGGCACGGTGGACTACGCGTTCGCCGAGGTGACCGCGGTGCAGGAACTGGCCAAGGGCGGCCGCGTCAAGGTGCTGGCCGTGGCGGCGGACAAGCGCGTGGCCACCTCGCCCGACGTGCCCACCGCCGCCGAGGCCGGCCTGCCGGGCTTCGAGGCCTACACCTGGGTCGGCGCCATGGTCAGCAGCAAGACGCCCGCCGCGGAGACGGCGAAGCTGGCCGAGCTGTTCACCGCCATCTCGAAGATGGACGAGACCCGCGCCTTCTACGAGCGGCTGGGCGCCACCCCGATGACCGGCGGCCCGGCGCAGATGCGCGAGTTCCAGAAGAACGAGATCGCGCTGTGGAAGCGCATCGTCGTCCAGGCCAAGGTGCCGCAGCAATGAGCCATCGCCCGGCCGCTCCGAAGATGGCTCGCACCGCAGCGCGCAGCGCGGAGGTTTCCACATGAGCCCATTGGCCGGGGCGCCTACCGCGATGCCGCCCGGCGCGTTGAGCCGGGTGAAGGTGCTCGACCTGTCGCGCGTGCTCGCCGGCCCGTGGGCCGGCCAGACGCTGGGCGACCTCGGCGCCGAGGTCATCAAGGTCGAGCGCCCGGGCCACGGCGACGACACCCGCGCCTGGGGCCCGCCCTTCGTCACCGACGTCCAGGGCCAGCCCACCGGCGAATCCGCCTACTACATGTGCGCCAACCGCAACAAGCAGTCGGTCACCATCGACTTCACGCGGCCGGCGGGGCAGGCGGTGGTGCGCGCCCTGGCGGCGGGCAGCGACGTGGTGATCGAGAACTTCAAGTCCGGCGGGCTGGCTGCCTACGGGCTCGACTACGAGAGCCTGTCGGCGCTCAATCCGCGCCTGGTGTACTGCTCGATCACCGGCTTCGGCCAGACCGGTCCGTATGCGCACCGCGCCGGCTACGACTTCCTGATCCAGGGCATGGGCGGGCTCATGAGCATCACCGGCCAGCCCGACGGCACGCCCGGCGGCGGCCCCGCCAAAGTGGGCGTGGCGCTGGCCGACATCCTGACCGGCCTGTACGCGAGCACCGCCATCCTGGCCGCCCTGCAGGCGCGCGAAGACACCGGCCGCGGCCAGCACATCGACCTGGCACTGCTCGACGTCCAGGTGGCCTGCCTGGCCAACCAGGGCATGAACTACCTGTATGGCGGCAACGTGCCGCAGCGCATGGGCAACGCACACCCCAACACCGTGCCTTACCAGGACTTCCCGACGTCCGACGGCCACATGATCCTGGCCGTGGGCAACGACGGGCAGTTCGCGCGTTTCTGCCAGGCGGCCGGTCGCCCCGAGTGGGCCACCGACGAACGCTTCGCGACCAACGCCGCGCGCCTGGCGCACCGCGAGGTGCTGGTGGGCCTGCTGCGCGAGCTGACCGTGCAGCGCAGCACGCGCGAGTGGATCGCGCTGCTGGAGCAGCATGCCGTGCCGTGTGGCCCGATCAACACCGTGGCCGACGTGTTCGCCGACGAGCAGGTGCGCGCACGCGGCATGCAGATCAGCATGGACCATCCGCAGGCCGGCCGCGTCCCGCTGGTGGCCAACCCGATCCGCCTGTCGGACACGCCGGTGCAGTACCGCGCCGGCCCGCCGCAACTGGGCCAGCACAACACCGACGTGCTGCGCGACCGGCTCGGCATGTCGGCAGACGCCATTGAAGAACTGACCCGCCAAGGAGTCCTGGGATGAGTACCCTGAACACCCTCGCGCTCTCGCGCATTCCGGCCGAGGACGAGGCGCTGCGCGCCGAAGTGCGCGCTTTCCTGGCCGACGCGGTGCAGGCGCTGCCGCCGCACGTGCGCGCCCGCTCGTGGGGCGGCTACAGCACCGAGTTCAGCCGCCGCCTCGGCGCGCGCGGCTGGATCGGCGTGACCTTGCCGCCGCAATACGGCGGCGCCGGCCGCAGCGCCTTCGCCCGCTACGTGCTGGTCGAGGAATTCCTCGCCTGCGGCGCGCCGGTCGGTTCGCACTGGATCGCCGACCGCCAGAGCGGACCGCTGATCCTCAAGTACGGCACCGAGGCGCAGAAGCAGTTCTACCTGCCGCGCATCTGCCGCGGCGAGGCGTTCTTCTGCATCGGCATGAGCGAGCCCAACGCCGGGTCGGACCTGGCGAGCGTGAAGACGCGCGCGGTGCCCGACGCCGAGGGCTTCGTGCTCAAAGGCCAGAAGATCTGGACCACCAACGCGCACCACTGCCACTACATGATCGCGCTGGTGCGTACCTCCGGCGCGGCCGAAGACCGGCACAAGGGCCTGTCGCAGGTGATCGTCGATCTGTCGCTGCCGGGCGTGACGGTGCGACCGATCACCGACCTGTCCGGCGACAGCCATTTCTGCGAGGTCTTCTTCGACAACGTGCGGCTGGCGCCCGACGCGCTGATCGGCCGCGAAGGCCAGGGCTGGGAGCAGGTGACCGCGGAGCTGGCGTTCGAACGCAGCGGGCCCGAACGCCTGTTCTCCAGCATCGTGCTGTTCGACGAATGGCTGGCTTGGGTGCGTACGCCGCAGGGCCGCAGCGAAAGCGCGCTGCGGCTGGCCGGGCGCATCTTCACCGAGCTGGCGCCGCTTCGGGCGATGTCGGTGTCGGTGCAGGAAAAGCTCACCCGCGGCGAAAGCCCCATCGTCGAGGCCGCGCTGGTCAAGGAACTGGGCACCACGCTCGAGCAGTTCATCCCGGCGGCCATTGCCGACGACCTGTTCTCGCGCGACGCCGGCGAGGTGCCGCTGGAGCTGCTGCGCACGCTGGCCTACGTGACCGAGGTCGCGCCCTCGTTCTCGCTGCGCGGGGGCACCCGCGACATCCTGCGCGGCATGATTGCGCGCGGCCTCGGGCTGCGCTGAAGAAGGGAACACGGATGCAAGACGATCTGTTTGCAGACGCGGCGCGCCAGCTGCTGCGCGACCAATGCACGCCGCAGGTGGTGCGCGCCATCGAGGCCGGCGGCTCGTCGCAGGCGCTGTGGGACTACCTGGAGCAGGGCGGCTTCGCAGATGCGCTGGTGCCCGAGGACGACGGCGGCGTCGGCCTGGCGCTGGCGCAGGTGTTCGGCCTGTGGGAGCTGTGCGGCGCACATGCGATGCCGGTACCGCTGGCCGAGACGATGGTCGCGCGGGCGCTGCTCGCCGGCGCCGGCACCGACCGCCCCGCGGGTCCGATCGCGCTGGCCGAGGGGACGCTGCAGCCCGACGGCGGGCTGCGCTGCCCGGCCGTGCGCCTGGGCCGCGTGGCCGATTCGGTGCTGGTGCAGCGCGAGGGCGGCTGGCACCTGCTGCCGGTGGCGCAGGCGCGGACCGGGGCGGCCGCCTTCTGCCTGGACGCCAGCCTGGATTGGGACGCCGCCCAGGTGGCGGCGGCGCCGTCGCCGGCGATCGCGCTGCCGGCCGGGCTGGACCTTCGCACACTGCAGGCCTGCCTGACGGCCGCGCAACTCGCCGGCGCCCTGATGGACGTGTTCCAGCGCACGCTGCAGTACGCGAACGAGCGCAACCAGTTCGGCCGCCCGATCGGCAAGTTCCAGGCGATCCAGCACCAGCTGGCGGTGATGAGCGAGCATGCCTTCGCCGCCCGCATGGCGGCGCAGCTGGGCTGCGCAGGCGACGGGCTGTTCCCCGACCGCCTGCGCGTGGCCGTCGCCAAGGCGCGCTGCAGCGTCGCCGCGCTGGCGGTGGCCGAGGCCGGCCACGCCATTCACGGCGCCATCGGGTTCACCGAGGAATACGACCTGCAACTGCTCACCCGCCGCCTGCACGCCTGGCGCCAGACCGCGGGCTCCGAATCCTGGTGGCATGACGTGGCCGGCCGGGTGCTGGTCGACCAGCACCGAGGCCTGACGCTCGACCTGCTGCGCACCACCACCGACGTCACCGAAGACATCACCGCATAGAGAGACACAGACATGCCATTCCTGAACATCCAGCGCGACGGCGCCATCCTCACCCTGACCATGAGCCAGCCCGAGACGCGCAACGCGCTGACCGGCAACACCGCGGTCGAGGAGTTCGTCGAGGTCTGCGACCAGATCCGCCGCGACGCCTCGGTCAAGGTGGTCATCCTGACCGGCGAAGGGCCCATCTTCAGCTCCGGCGGCAACGTCAAGGACATGCGCCGGTTCTTCGACGACGCGCTCACGCCCGACGTCATCCGCGAGGAGTACCGCCAGGGCATCCAGCGCATCCCGCGCGCGATGCACCAGCTCGACGTGCCGGTGATCTGCGCCGTCAACGGGCCGGCCATCGGCGCCGGTCTGGACCTGACCTGCATGTGCGACATCCGCATCGCCGCCGAGAACGCGACGTTCGCGGAAAGCTTCGTGCGCGTGGGCATCGTGCCGGGTGACGGCGGCGCCTGGCTGCTGCCGCGCGCCGTGGGCCGCGCCAAGGCGGCGGAGATGGCCTTCACCGGCGAGGCCATCGACGCCCGGGAGGCGCTGGCCTGCGGCCTGGTCAGCCGGGTGGTGCCGGCCGACCAGCTGCTGCCGCAGGCGCGCGCGCTCGCGGCGAAGATCGCCGCCAACCCGGGCGTGGTCATGCGCATGACCAAGCGCCTCTTGCGCGAAGGCGAGCATGCCAGCCTCGAGTCGCTGCTGGAGCTGTCGGCCGGCTACCAGGCCATCGCGCACAAGACGGCCGACCACCGCGAAGCGGTGACGGCGTTCATCGAGAAGCGGGCGCCGAAGTTCCAGTGAGGCGCACGGCCGGACCGCGCTAGCCGCCGGCTGGCCGGTCGCCGGCGCCCTGGAGGAATTCCAGCGACAACAGGTTTCTCAGCGCCGGGTTGTGATTGCCGTCGAGCCAGGCCAGGCCGTGATGCAGCCGGCAGGCCTTGGGCCCGAGCGACTTGAAGACGATGCCGGCGATCGGCTCCTGCTGCTGCAGCTCGCTGGGCACGATGGAAACGCCCGTGCCCGCGGCCACCAGGCACAGCAGCACCTGCGAGGTTTCGCTCTCGCGCACCACGTTCGGATCGAAGCCCGCGCGCAGGCATTCGTCGTCCATCGCCCGGCGCAGGTGAAAGCCCTGGTTGGACGGGTAGCCCACGAAAGGCTCGTGCGCCAGCTCGGACAGGTCGACGCGCTTGCGCGCTGCCAGGCGATGCGTGGCCGGCAGCACCAGCGAGAACTCGGTGACCGCCATGCCGTGGGTGCGGATCTCCTTGTCTGCAATGGGCAGGAAGCACAGGGCCAGGTCGAGCTGCCGCTCGAGCAGCCGGGCGCGCAGCGTGCCGGTCGGGTGCGGCCCGACGAGGTCGAGCACCACGTCGGGAAAGCGCCGCCTGAATTCCATCATCAGGCGCGGCAGCAGGCGCTGGCTGGCCCGCCCGCTGTAGCCGACCCGCAGGATGCCGCTTTCGCCCCGGGCGGCGCGGCGGCAGGCCTCGGCGGCCTGGTCCAGTTGCCCGAGCAGCGGGGCGACGGCGGCGTAGTAGGCCTGCCCGGCCGCGCTGAGCTCGACCTTGCGCGTGCTGCGAAGGAACAGCTGCGCGCCCAGTTCTTCCTCGAGTTGGCGGATGCGCTGGCTCAGCGGCGGCTGGGCGATGTGCAGCCGCAGCGCCGCGCGCGTGAAGCTCTGCTCCTGCGCGACCGTCACGAAGCTGCGCAGGTGCTTGAGTTCCATGGGGCCTGGCGCTTGATTAAGACCGATTCAGTATAAATCGGCGGTCCAATTGGTATTGGACGGTATGAAAGCGCCCCCCTAGGATTTGCCTCCATCGCGCAATTCCCGCGCAGCAGACTAGGAACTCATGGCGCCCCTGAAAGACAAACTGGCCCTCGTCACGGGCGGCAACAGCGGCATCGGCCTGGCCATCGCCCAGCGGCTGGCGCAGGACGGTGCTCGCATCGTGATCAACGGCATCGTGCCCCACGAGGAGGGCGCTCGCGTATGCGCCGACATCGCCGCGCAGCATGGCGTGCAGGCGCACTACCTGCGGGCCGACCTGCGCGATCCGGTCCAGATCGAGGGCCTGATCCGCGCCGCCGGCGAATTCACCGGCTCGATCGACATCCTGGTGAACAACGCCGGCATGCAGCACACCAGCACGATCGAGCAGTTTCCCGTGGACACCTGGAACGACATGCTGGCGGTGAACCTGTCCGCGAGCTTCCACACCATCCGCCTTACACTGCCGCTGATGCGCGCACGCGGCTGGGGCCGCATCGTCAACGTGGCCTCGATCAGCGGCCTGCGCGGACGCGCGGGCAAGGTGGCCTACAACGCGACCAAGCACGGCCTGATCGGCATGACCAAGTCGGTGGCGATCGAGACGGCCACGACCGACATCACCTGCAACGCGATCTGCCCGGGCTGGGCGCACACCGCGCTGGTCCAGCGGCAGGTGGAGGCCAAGGCCGAGCGCGACGGCACCGATATCGAGACCGCGACGCGCGACCTGATCAGCCTCCGGCAGCCTTCGGGCCGCTTCGTCAAGACCGGCCAGCTGGCCGGCATGGTGGCGTTCCTGTGCTCGGACGACGCGCAGGAAGTGCGCGGCGCCGCCTGGACCATGGACGGCGGCACCACCGCGCTGTAGTGCCATGGACATGACCACGCACATCGACCGCACCCATGGCGCCGCCCTGGCGTCCTGGGTCGAATCCGCGCACGGCCATGCGCAGTTCCCGATCCAGAACCTGCCGATGGGCGTGTTCGCGACGGGCGCATCCGCGCGGATCGGCTGCGCGATCGGCGACCAGGTGCTGGACGTGGCCGCGGCCCTGTCGGCCGGCCTGCTGCCCGACGTCGACACCCGGACGGCCCGGGCCGTGACCGGCGAGACGCTCAATGCCTGGATGGCGCTGGACGCGGCGCAGCGGCGTACCTTGCGCGTCGACCTGTCGCGCCTGCTGGAGGCCGGCTCGCATACCGGCGCCATCGCGCAGCGCCACCGCGGCGTCATCCTGCATGCGCAGGAGGACTGCCGGATGCTGCTGCCGGCCCAGGTGGGCGACTACACCGACTACTACGCCGGCATCCACCACGCGTACAACTGCGGCGTGATCTTCCGGCCCGAGCAGCCGCTGCAGCCCAACTACAAGCATCTGCCGGTGGCCTACCACGGCCGCGCGTCGACGCTGATGCCTTCGGGCGTGCCGGTGCATCGGCCGAGCGGACAGGTGAGGGTGGACGGCGACGGCGGCCCGCAGGGCCGGTTCCAGCCGACGGCGCGCCTGGACTACGAGCTGGAACTGGCGATCTGGGTCGGCCCCGGCAACCCGCTGGCCACCCGCATCGACATCGCGCAGGCCGCGCAGCACGTGGCCGGCTTCGGGCTGCTCAACGACTGGTCCGCGCGCGACATCCAGGCCTGGGAATCGGCGCCGCTCGGCCCGTTCCTGGGGAAGAACTTCATGACCAGCGTCTCGCCCTGGGTCGTCACCAGCGATGCGATGGCGCCGTTCCGCGCCGCGCGGATGCCGCGCGATGCCTCGGACCCGCGCCCGCTGGCCTACCTGGACGACGCCGACGACGCCGCCTGCGGCGGCCTGTCGATCGCGCTCGAAGTGCACCTGTCGACCCGCCGCATGCGCGAAGCCGGCCTGGCGCCGCACCGCCTGTCGCACGGCGACGCCAGCGCGTTGTGGTGGACACCGGCGCAGATGGTGGCGCACCACACCGCCGGCGGCTGCAACCTGCGCCCCGGCGACCTCATCGGCACCGGGACGATCTCGATGCCCGAAGGGCGGGAGTGCGGCTGCCTGCTGGAGATGACCCACGGCGGCAAGCGGCCGGTGCAGCTGCCCAACGGAGAAGTGCGCTCGTTCCTCGAGGACGGCGACGAGGTCGTCCTGCGCGGCACATGCCGGCGCGAGGGATTCGCCTCGATCGGATTCGGCGAATGCAGGGGGCAGGTCCGCGGCTGAGCCGGGCCTGGAATCGTTTTGAAGCAACGCCGGCGCGTGCAGCGCCGGCACACATGGAGACTGAAGATGTTCAAGAAAATCGCAGCCGCTCTTTCGGCCGTCGGCCTACTGCTCGGGGCCCAGGCCGCCGCGGCCGCGGACTATCCCACAAGGCCGGTCAAGCTGATCGTTCCCTATTCGCCCGGCGGCGTGACCGACCAGTTCGGGCGCACCTTCGCCGAGCTCGCCAGCAAGCGGCTTGGCCAGAGCATCGTGATCGAGAACAAGACCGGTGCCAACGGCACGCTGGGCGCGGTGCAGATGCTCAACACCGATCCGGCCGGCTACACCATCACCATGACGCCGATCGGCGTCTTCCGCATGCCGCACATCATGGGCACGCAATACGACCCGATGAAGGACCTCACCTACCTGGGCAGCATGGTGGGCTTCAACTACTACATCGTGGTCAACGCCAAGTCGCCCTGGAACTCGCTGGCCGACCTGGTCAAGTACGCGAAGGACAAGAAGGGCCCCGTCAGCTACGGCACGCCGGGCGCCTACAGCAGCCAGCACATCGCCATGGCGCAGCTGGGCGACAAGGCGCAGGCCGACTGGACCCACATTCCGTACAAGGGTGACGCGGACGCCATCTCGGCGCTGCTGGGCAACCACATCCAGGTGATCGTCAGCGCCAGCACGGTGCTGCCGTACGTGCAGGCGGGCCAGCTGCGCGTGCTGGCCTCGCTGGGCGACAAGCGGACCGACGAAATGCCCGACGTGCCCACGCTGTCGGAGCTGGGCTACCCGGTGGTCCACACCTCGCCGGTCGGCTTTGCCGGACCCAAGGGCATGGACCCGGCGGTGGTCAAGAAGCTCGAGTCGGTGATCTCGGACACCTACAAGGACCCCGAGTTCCAGTCGACCATGAAGAAGCTGGGCCTCTCGCTGCAGTACATGGACCACGCCACCTACACCGACTACGCCCGCAGGATCTACGAGGGCGAAGCGCAGTCGCTCAAGAAGCTGGCCGCCACGGTCAACTGACCGGGGCCGGGCCGGGCCGGGCAGGCATTTGGGCCGCACGCCCCCGAATGCCGCCAAACTTGTTACTCCCCTGTGTGCGCTTGTGGGCGACAAACTGTCCCCAGACGCAACGCGCCGTCCGGCGCATCAACACAGGAGATCCGAGTCATGGCCCATTCGGCAGAGAACAGTCAGGAAGGCGGGCGCGCCGCGATGCACACCCCGCCCGTCGTGTCGCCCCAGGCATGGGAGGCGGCGCACCAGCGGCTGCTGGTCAAGGAAAAGTCCAACACCCGCGCCCGCGACGCCCTGGCGGCCGAACGGCGGCGCATGCCGTGGATGGCGGTCGACAAGGCCTATGCATTCGAAGGCCCCGCAGGCAGGGTCGACCTGCCCGGGCTGTTCGACGGCCGCCGCCAGCTCATCGTGTACCGCGCGTTCTTCGAGCCGGGCGTCTTCGGCTGGCCCGAGCACGCCTGCCGCGGCTGCTCCATGGTGGCCGACCAGGTCGCCCACGTGGCGCACCTGAACGCCCGCGACACGACGCTCGTGTTCGTCTCGCGCGCGCCCCAGGCGGACATTGACCGCCTGAAGGCGCACATGGGCTGGCAGATGCCCTGGTTCACGCTGACCGACAGCTTCGACGCCGATTTCGGCGTGGACGAGTGGCACGGCACGAACGTCTTCTTCCGCGATGGTGACAAGGTGTTTCGCACCTACTTCCTCAACAACCGCGGCGACGAGCAGATGGGCGGGACCTGGAACTACCTCGACATCACGCCGCTGGGCCGGCAGGAAATCTGGGAAGACTCGCCTGAAGGCTATCCGCAGACGCCGACCTACAAGTGGTGGAACTGGCACGACAGCTACGTGCCCGATGCGCCGCCCGACAAGACGTGGGTGAAGATCTCGGACGCGGGCGAGGCGGCGTTTCGCGAACAGAGCGCGGCCGCGAAGAAGGTCTAGCGCGGCGCCTTCACGCCCCGCGCTGCCAGCGCACGGTACTGCGTGGGCGAATGGCCGGTGGCGCGGGTGAAGAACTTGCTGAAGTAGGCCGGGTCTTCGTAGCCGATGGCCTCGGACACCTTCTGCACCGGCATCGGCGTGTAGGCCAGCAGCCGGCGCGCCTCCAGCATCAGCCGCTCGTGCAGCAGCTGCAACGCCGACTGGCTGGTCGCGCTGCGGCAGCTGCGGCTGAGGTGGTCCGGCGTGACGCCCAGCGCCTGCGCATAGAAGCCCAGTTGGCGCTGCGCCTTGAAATGCTCCTCGGCCAGCGCCCGGAAGCGTTGCACCAGCGCGTCGCGCGCGCCGGGCGCCTGGGCCTTGCGGGCCTGCTCGCCGTGCAGGCGCAGCAGCAGCACCGCCAGCAGCGTCGCGATGGCCAGCAGTGCCGGCACCCGGCCCGGGCCGGCGCCGCGAAACTCGCGCGCGAGCATCTCGAACAGGCCGCTGCACTCGGCCGCGTCTTCGGGTGACAGGTCGGCCAGCACGAAGGACTGGCCCAGGCCGGAAGCCACCAGCTGCGTGCCGGCCAGCAACTGCTCGAGCGTGGCGCTGGGAATGGTCGCCTGGTGGCCTGCCGCATCGCGCGAATGCCGGAAGGCATGGACCGAGCCGGGTGCGATGAGCAGGACCGCCGGCGCCTGCGCCTGCACCGGGCGGCCGTCCACCGTGCCGCTGATGCGGCCGCGCTCGAGAAGCTGGATCTGGTGCAGTCCCTGGTGCCGGTGCGCCGGAATCGTCCAGTTCATCTCGCGCCCACGCACCGCCACCGCTTCGTAGTGCAGGCAGTCGTCCGGCTGTTCATGGCGAACCTCCTTGTACGGGACGAGCAGCAGCGGCGGGGTAGCGGACTTCACGCGATGGGGACGAATGCAGGCGATGCCGGAAAACTACATGCCGGGGTGCGATTTGTCCATTCCCGGCAACACCGGGTCGCCCGACGATGCAGGCCACGACAACACCAAGGGCGCGATGCCCACGAGACAAGCCATGCAACGCAGACAGCTCCTTCATCTCCTGCAGGCCGCCGCCGGCCTGGCCGCGCTGGCGCCGCTTCGCGCCGCGCTCGCGCAACTCGACGGCAATGCGTCGATCGTCTCGGGGTTTCCGGCCGGCGGCATGGGCGACCACGTTGCCCGGCCCCTGGCCGAGAAGCTGCGCGGCAAGTACGCGACCAGTCTCGTGGTGGAGGCGAAGACGGGGGCGGGCGGACGCATCGCGGTCGAATACGTCAAGCGCGCCGCGCCCGACGGGCTGACCATCCTGCAGATTCCCAGCTCGCCCATGACGCTCTACCCGAACACGTACAGGAAGCTGAACTACGACCCGCTGGCGGACTTCGCGCCGGTGACCACCACGGTGAACTACGCCTTCGTGCTCACCGCCGGGCCCGGCCTGCCGGCCGACGTCAGGACCGTGGCCGACTACCTGAAGTGGGCCCGGGCGAACCCGCAGCAGGCCAGCTACGGCGTACCGGCCGCCGGCTCGGCGCTGCACTTCGTGGGCATGATGCTGCAGAAGGCCGGTGGCACCGAACTGACCGCCGTGGCCTACCGCGGCGGGGCGCCACTGCTCAACGACGTGCTCGGCGGCCAGATCCCGGTGAGCATCAGCGTGCTCGGGGAGGTGATGCCGCACGTGCGCGCCGGCAGGCTGCGCGGCCTGGCGGTGTCGAGCGCGCAGCGGTCGCCATTCCTGCCCGACGTGCCCACCTTCGCCGAGCAGGGCTTCGCGGACATCGTCGTGCAGGAGTGGCTGGGCTGGTTCCTGCCCGCGCGCACGCCCGCCGCGACCGTGCAGCGCCTCAACGCGCTGGTGCGCGAGGGCCTGCAGGAGCCCGCTTTCATCGAGGCGCTGGCGCAATCGGGGCTGCAGCCGATGCACCAGAGCCCGGAGGAGTTCGCGGCCATGGTGCGCGCCGACAAGCAGCGATGGGCCGGCATCGCCAAGGCGGCCAACTTCACCGCCGAGGAATAGAACGTGACGGCATCGAGCATGAACGGGGCGCAGGCGCTGGTGCGGCTGCTGCTGGCCGAGCAGGTGCGCGACGTGTACGGCATCGTCGGGGGCAAGCTGGGGCCGCTGCTGCAGGCCATCTCGCAGCACGAGCAACTGCGCTTTCTGGGCCTGCGCCACGAGGCCGCGGGGCCGATGATGGCCGCCGCCGCATTCGCCGGCTCGGGGCAGATCGCGGTGGCCCTGGGCGAGATGGGGCCGGGCGGGCTCAATCTTGCGTCCGGGCTGGGCGTGGCTTTCAACAACAACCTGCCGCTGGTGGCCATCACCACCAACCAGCACCGCGCGGCCAGCTACCCGCACAGCGGCATGTTCATGGACCTGGACACGGTGGCCGTGACGCGCCCGATCACCAAGTGGAACGCGGTCGTGCACGACGCCCGGCGCCTGCCCGAGTTGGTACGGCGGGCCTTCCGCGAGGCGCTGGGCGGCCGCCCGGGGCCGGTGCACCTGGACATTCCGCAGGACGTGCTCGCCCAGCCGTGCCCGTTCGACGATGCGGCGCTGGCAGTGCCGCCGGCGCGCTATCGCGCCCTGGGACGCGTGCGTCCGGACGCGGACGAATTGCAGCGCGCCGCGGCGCTCCTGCGCGCGGCGCGGCGGCCGGTGATCGTCGCCGGCGGCGGCGTGGTGGCGAGCGGCGCGCAGGACCGCGTGCAGGCGCTGGCGCAGCGCTGGGGCGTGCCGGTCGTGCCGACGCAGATGGCGTTGGGCGTGGTGGCCTCGGACAGCGCGCATTTCATCGGGCACGGCGGGCTGATCGCCGGCGAGCCGGTGCGCCGGGCGTTCGAGGGTGCCGACCTGGTGCTGGCGCTGGGCTGCCGCTGGTCGTCATGGATGTGGGACGAGGGCGGTCCGCTGTGCCGCGGCGCCCGGCTGGTCAGCATCAACGTCGATCCGTCGGCGCTGGGCCATCCGGCCTTGCACGAGGTCGGGTTGCAGGCCGATGCCCGGGCCGCGCTGGACGCGTTGATCGAGGCCTGCGACGACGGCCTCGGCCAGGCCGTCGAGCGCGACTGGCTGCCCGGGCTGCGGCAGGCGCGTGCGACGTACGAGGCGCGGCTGGCCGCATCGGGCGAGGAGGGTGCGCAAGGCGAGGCAATGCACCCGGCGGCCCTGGCCCGCGCCATCGGCCAGGCGCTGCCTGCCGATGCGCTGGCGGTGTTCGATGGCGGTCACACCTCCTTCTGGAGCAACGACCTGACGCCGGTGCACGCGGTGCGTACGCGCTTTCACGAGCCCGGCATGAGCCACCTGGGCTTCGGGCTGCCGTACGCCATTGCGCTGCAGGCGCAGCAGCCCGGCCGCACCGTCGCCCTCGTCACGGGGGACGGCTCCTTCGGCTTCACCCTGAACGAACTGGACACCGCGCGGCGCTACCGCCTGCCGGTGCTGAGCATCGTGCACAACAACGCCGCCTGGGGCATCATCCGCGCCGGGCAGCGCCGCGCGCTCGGCTTCGAGCTGGGCACTGCGCTCGACGGGACGGACTACGCGGCCATCGCGCGCGGGTTCGGCTGCCACGGCGAGCGCGTGACGTCGGCGGCCGAGGTCGCACCGGCGATGCGGCGCGCGCTGTCCTCGGGGCTGCCGGCCGTGCTCGACTGCCAGACCCGTTTCGTGCCGCACCCGGCCATGCCCGCCTTCGGCAGCATGAACCGCTACGGTTTCGAGGCGCTGGCCGGCTCCGAAGGCGACCATTGAACGACGACACGACCAGACACGAGTACAGGAACCACACATGCCCAGCCTGACCCTGCAGCAAGCCCAGACCATCATCGAAGCCGCCCTGAAGAAATCGAAGGAATCCGGCTACCAGCCCATGGGCATCGCCGTGCTCGACGCGGCCGGCAACCTCAAGGCGTTCGCCAGCGAGGACGGCGCCAGCATGTTCCGCTTCGACGTCGCACGCGCCAAGGCCTGGGGCGCCGTGGGCATGGGCGTGGCCAGCCGCAAGCTGGCCGAGCGCGCCAAGGACAACCCGAACTTCTTCGTCGCGCTCGCCGCCACCGCCGACGGAAAGTTCCTGCCGCAGACCGGGGCGGTGGTCATTCGCGACGCCGCCGGCGGGCTGCTCGGCGCGGTCGGAGCCAGCGGCGGCACCGGCGACGAGGACGAGGCCATCTGCATCGCCGGCGTGCAGGCCGCCGGCCTGGCGCACGGCTGACGACACACCCGCCGCGGCTCAGGCGGCCTGCCAGTCGGGCAGGCGTGCGTTGGCCTCGCGTCGGTTCACCTCGTAGAAGATGCCGCGCAACCAGCGGTTGGACGCGTCGTTCTGCATGCGCCGGTGCCAGTACTGCTGCACCTGCAGCTGCGGCGGCTTGAAGGGCAGCTCGATCGTCTTGACCGGGATGTGCCGCTGCACCACCGTGGCGATGTCGTCGGGCACCGTCGCGAGGAGGTCGCTGCCGGGCAGCAGCGACAGCAGGCTCATGAAGTGCGACAGCTCCAGCGTCACGTGGCGGTGCCAGCCCTTGGCCTCCAGGAAGCTGTCGAGCATGTGGGCACGCCCGTCGGGTCGCACCAGGATGTGCCGGGCGGCCAGGTACTGCCGTGCCGTCATGCGCGAAGGCGCGGCCTCGTTGCGCACGCACGCGATGCAGGTGTAGGACGTGCGAAACAGCGCCTGGCGGAAGTAGCCCGCCTTCTGCAGGTCGGGGAAGAAGCCGACCGCCAGTTCGGCGTCCCCGGCTTCGAGCGCCTGCGCCGCCGCCGTGCGCGGCATCGACAGCGCGCGCAGCCGGACCTGCGGCGCCTCCTGGCGCAGGCGGCGCAGCACGCCGGGCAGGAAGGCCACCTCGCCGATGTCGGGCATCAGCAGCGTGAAGCTGCGCTCGGCCCGGGCCGGATCGAAGCCTGCCGGCTGGAGGATTTCGGACTGGATCGCCTGAACCACCCGCTGCACCGCCGGCGCCAGCGCCTGCGCGCGCGGCGTCGGCTCCATCTGCGCGCCGGCGCGCACGAACAGGGCGTCGTCGAAGACGGCGCGCAGCCGCGCCAGGGCGGCGCTGGTGGCCGGCTGGCTCAGGCCGATCGCCTCCGCCGCGCGGCTGACGCTGCGCAGCCGCGCCATCGCATCGAACAGCACCAGCAGGTTGAGATCGACCGAACGAATATCCATGGCATGGATTCTATGTATCCATGTCATCGACTGTTCAAATGGCGATGCCGTTCCTAGCATGCAGGCTCCAAGAACGAAGGAGACACCCCATGCAGCGCAGAGACTTCGCCCGGGCGGCGATGTTGTTCCCCCTGGCCGGCAGTTCCCTGCTGCGCGCGCAGCCGCAATGGCCGCAGCGCCCGGTCAGGTTCATTCTTTCGCAGCCGGCGGGCTCCGGGCCGGACATCCTGGCCCGCTACGTCGGCGAACAGCTCGCGCGCGGCTGGGGCCAGCCGGTCGTCATCGACAACAAGCCGGGCGGCCAGAACGTGATCGGCGCACAGGCCGCCGCCCGCGCCGCGCCGGACGGCTACACCTTCTACTACGCCACCACTGCCGCGATGGTGACCAACGTCTTCACCTTCAAGACGCTGCCCTACGACCCGGCGAAGGACTTCGCGCCGGTGCGCCTGGTCGGCCGCAGCCCGTTCGTCATTGCGGCAGCGGCCGGCTTCCCGGCCAGGGACCTCAAGGGCGCGCTGGCGTTGGCCAAGGCGCAGCCGGGGAGCATCACCATCGCCACCGAGGGCCCCAAGACCTTCTCGGGCATGCTGGCCGACAGCGTCGCCAAGATGGCAGGCGTGCAGTTGTCGCAGGTGCCCTACACCAAGGCGACCGACGCCATGCAGGACGTGCTCGGCGGGCGCGTGCAGCTGGTGTGCCTGCCCGACGCGGCGCTGACCGCCTACCTGCAGGCCGGGCAGGTGCGCGCACTGGCGGTGAGCACCGGCAAGCGCCAGGCGTCCATGCCCGACGTGCCCTCGTTGTCGGAGACCTTCCCCGGCTTCGAGTACGCCGGATGGAACGGCCTGTTCGCACCGGCCGGCACGCCGTCGGACGTGATCGCCCGCGTGAACCGCGACCTGGAGGCCGTGCTGCAGCAGCCCGAGGTGGCGCAGCGCCTGCAGACCCTGGGCTCGCAGCCCGAGCCGCGCATGAGCGTGCCGGAGTTCGAGTCGTTCATGCGCGGCGAGCGCGAGCGCTGGGCCGCGCTGGTCAGGCAGCTGGACATCCATCCGGAGTAAGCCGCGCATGCACGCCAGCGTCTGCCACGGCTGCGGCGGCATCGACGTGCACTCGCACGTCGTGCCCGAGAACTTTCCGCGCCACCTGGGCGCCCGGCTGCCGCCCGAATGGCCGTCGATGGCGCCCGCGCATGCCTGCCACCGGCACGTGATGATCTCGGGCAAGGTGTACCGCACCGTGTCCGACGCCTGCTGGAGCACCACCCGCCGCCTGCAGGACCTGCCTGGCATGGGGCTGGACCTGCAGGTGATCTCTCCAATGCCCGAGCTGCTGTCGTACTGGATGGACGCCGCCGATGCGCACCAGCTGCTGCGCTACACCAACGACGTGATGGCGGCGATGGTGGACGAAGGCGGCGGGCGCATCGCCGCGCTCGGCGCGGTACCGCTGCAGGACCTCGACCTTGCCGTTGCCGAGCTGGAATACGTCGTCGGGACGCTGGGCTTCGCCGGCGTGGAGGTCGGCAGCAACATCAATGGCGTGCCGATCGGCGCGCCGCGGTTCGACCCGTTCTTCGAGGCCTGCGAGGCGCTTGGCGCGGCGGTGTTCGTGCACGCGCTGCGCCCGGCCGGCATGGACCGGCTGGTCGGCCCGGCGCCGCTGCAGCAGGTGCTGGGCTACCCCGGCGACGTCGGGCTGGCCGCCGCGTCGGTCATCACCGGCGGGCTGATCGGGCGCCGGCCGCGCCTGCGCATCGCGTTCAGCCACGGCGGCGGCACGCTGGCCTCTCTGCTGCCGCGGCTGCAGCAGGGATGGGCGGTATTCCCCGCGCTCAAGGAAAGCATCGACGTCGCCCCGGCCGACCAGGCCCGGCGGCTGTTCTACGACACGCTGGTGTTCGACACGGCCACACTGCGCCACCTGGTGGCGTCCTTCGGCGCGGACCAGCTCATGGTCGGCACCGACTACCCGTTCAACTTCCACGACCGCACGCCGGTGCAGCGCATCGAGGCCGCCGGCTTCGACGCCGACACGGCGGCCGCGCTCGTGTACCGCAACGCCGGGCGTTTCCTCGGCCTGACGACGAAAGAGACGACACCATGAGTTCTCCATGGATCGAGGGCCTGCGCAGCGTGGCCCTGCATGTGCCCGACCTGGCCCGCGCCGAGGCGTTCTACACCGGCACCTGGCAGCTCGAGGTGGCGCACCGCGGCGACGGCGTGCTGTACCTGCGCGGCACCGGCGGCGACGCCTACCTGCTGGCACTGCACCAGGGCGGCGAGCTGCCGCAGGTGCGCCAGGTAACGCTGCGCGCCCGCAGCCGGGAAGCGCTCGACGCCATCGCCTCCAACCTGGCCGGCACCGGGGCCACGCTGCTCGCGGCGCCGCATCCGCTCACGCGCGACCCCGCCGGCGGCGTCGGCATGAAGTTCAAGGACCCGCATGGGCGCGTGTTCCAGGTGGTGCATGGCGACGAGCGCCGGACGGACGCGCCGCCGGCCCGGGACCGGCCGATCCGCCTGACGCACGTGGTGCTCAACAGCCATGCGGTCGACGAGACGCAGGCCTTCCTGGAGCAGGCGCTGGGTTTCCGGCTGGCCGATCGCACCGGGATCATGGCCTTCATGAACTGCGCGGGCGACCACCACACCATCGCCATCGGCATCTCGGACAACGATGCGCTCAACCACATCGCGTTCCTCATGCCCGACTTCGAGTCGGTCATGCGCGGCGGCGGCCGCATGAAGGACGCGGGCTTCCCGATCCGCTGGGGCCCCGGCCGCCACGGCCCCGGCAACAACCTCTTCAACTACTTCATCGACCCCTTCGGCGTGGTCATCGAGTACACGGCCGAGGTCGAGCAGATCGACGACAGCTACGCCTCGCACGGGCCCGAGCACTGGAAGTGGCCGCCCGGCCGCGTGGACCAGTGGGGCATCTCGCCCGCGCCCGACGCCACGCTGAAGGAGGCGCAGCGGCGCGTCTTCTTCGCACCCCAACCCTGATTCACGAGAACGGAGCATCCCGACATGAAGTTCACCACCTACCTGCGCCAAGGCGCCCCGCGCCTGGCTGTCGTCGACGGCGGCGACCTGATCGACCTGAACGACGCCGACGCGCAGGTGCCGGCGGACATGCGCGCGGCGCTGCGCGCCGGCGCCGATTTGCAGGCGGCGGGCCGCCGCGCGATCCAGGCCGGCAAGCGCCAGGCGCTGGACGGCACGAAGCTGGCGCCGCTGGTGCCCGAGCCGGGCAAGATCATCTGCCTGGGCCTGAACTACTACGACCATGCCAAGGAGGGCGGCCGCGAGAAGCCGGACTACCCCTGGTTCTTCTTTCGCGCGGCGTCGTCGCTGGTGGCGCACGGCGAGGCCGGCTGGCTGCCGCGGGTGTCGAGCCGCTTCGACTACGAGGCAGAACTGGCGGTCGTGATCGGCACGGCCGTGCCGCGCCACACGACGCAGGCCGACGCGCTCGGCCACGTGTTCGGCTACGCCTGCTTCAACGACATGAGCGTGCGCGACTACCAGAAGCGCACGCCGCAATGGACCATCGGCAAGAACTTCGATCGCACCGGCGGCTTCGGCCCGGTGCTGGTTACCGCCGACGAGCTGGCGCCGGGCGCCACCGGCCTGCGCATCCAGAGCCGCCTGAACGGCCAGGTGATGCAGGACGCGAACACCGACGACATGATCTTCAGCGTGGCCGAGACCATCGCGCTTCTGGCCGAGGTGTTGACGCTGGAGCCGGGCGACGTGATCGTGATGGGCACGCCCGCGGGCGTGGGCCAGGCACGCACGCCGCCGGTGTGGATGAAGGCGGGCGACACGATCGAGATCGACATCGAGCGCGTGGGCCTGCTGTCCAACCCGATCGCGAACGAGGCGGCGTGAGCAGCGCGGACGACACCCTCTACGACGTGGCCATCGTCGGCTACGGGCCGGCGGGGCAGGTCGCCGCCGCGCTGCTGGGGCAGCGCGGCCTGAAGGTCTACGTGTGCGAGCGCCTGCCGGACGTCTACCAGATCCCGCGCGCCATCGCGCTGGACCACGAGATCATGCGGGTGTTCCAGCAGATCGGCGTGGTGCAGGACATCGAGCCGTTCACCGAGCCGTTCACCAATTCCGAGTACTACGGGGTGGACGGGCAGCTCATCCGGCGCATGACCATGGTGGCGCCGCCCCACCCGCAGGGCTACACGCCGTCGATCGTGTTCACGCAGCCGCCGGTCGAGCGGGCGCTGCGCGCACGGGTCGCGCGGCTGCCCGACGTCACGGTGGCGCTGGGCGTGGAGATGCGCGAGATCGTGCCGGACGACCGGGGCGTATCGCTGCGCGTCGACGGGCCGTGCGGCGACAGCCGCGTGGTGCGCGCGCGCTATGCCATCGCCTGCGACGGCGGCGCCAGCGGCGTGCGCACGCAGCTGGGCATCGGCATGGAAGACCTGGACTTCGACGAGCCCTGGCTCGTGGTCGACGTGCGGGTGAACGAGCGCGGCCTGGCCAGGCTGCCGAAGGTGAGCGTGCAGTACTGCGAGCCGCAGCGGCCGTGCACGATGGTGATCGGCCCGGGCAACCATCGCCGCTGGGAGATCTCCATCCTGCCGGGCGAGGACCCGGCGCACCTGGCCACGGCCGATGCCACCTGGAAGCTGCTGTCGCGCTGGCTGTCGCCGCAGGATGGCGAGCTGTGGCGCCAGGCGAGCTATCGCTTCCATGCGCTGGTGGCCCGGCAGTGGCGGCAGGGGCGCGTGTTCCTGGCCGGCGACGCGGCGCACATGCAGCCGCCGTTCCTGGGGCAGGGCATGTGCCAGGGCATCCGCGACGTCGCCAACCTGTCCTGGAAGCTCGCGGCGGTGCTTGCGGGCGAGGTGCAGGGCGCGGCCGCGCAGGCATTGCTCGACAGCTACGGCACCGAGCGCCAGGCGCACGTACGCGAACTCACGCGGCGGATCAAGGCGGTGGGCGCGGTCATCTGCGAGCGCGACCCGGACAAGGCGCGCGCGCGCGACGCGCAACTGCTGCGCGACTGTGGCGGCGTCGTGCCCGACACGCCGCGCCAGGACATCCTGCCCCGCCTCGAGGAGGGGTTGCTATCCGGCAAGGCCCGCGCGGGGCGCGGCAGCCTGTTCCCGCAGCCCTGGCTGGCCGGCGCGGACGGGCAGCGCCGGCGCATGGATGAAGTGGCCGGCCATGGCTGGCGCCTGGTGCTTGCGCCGGACGTTGCATGGCAGCCGGTCGACCCGATGGAGGGCCTGGCCATCGTCGCGCTGACCGACGCCGACGATGCCGAAGGCGTGGCCACCGGCTGGTTGCGCCGGCACGAATGCGTGGCGGCACTGGTGCGGCCGGACCACTATGTCTTCGGCGTGGCGCCGGGCGCCGGCGACATCGCGGCGCTGTGCGAGGAGGCGGGCGAAGCGCTGGGGCGCACGGCGGGCGTGGCCAGCATGACCTGAAGACGGCGGCGCGGGCGCGCGGGCCGCAGTCGCTCAGGAGGAGGCGCCGCCGTGGCGGGCCCGCAGCTGCGCCTTCAGCACCTTGCCGGTCGGGTTCTTGGGCAGCGCGTCGACGAAGGCATAGCGCTTGGGCCGTTTGAAGCGCGCGATCGAAGCCAGGCAGTGGGCATCGAGCGAGGTTTCGGTCACCGGGCCGTCGGCCACCACGATCGCCACCACGACCTCGCCCCATTCGGCGTCCGGCGCACCGATGACTGCCGCCTCTCGCACGCCCGGGTGGGCGAGCAGCACGTCTTCCACCTCGCGCGGGTAGATGTTGCTGCCGCCGCTGATGATGACGTCCTTGGACCGGTCCTTCAGGTGCAGGAGGCCGCGCTCGTCGACCAGGCCGACGTCGCCGGTCCAGAGGGCGCCGCCGCGCAGGGTGCCGGCGCTGGCCGCAGGGTTGTTCCAGTATCCGGCCATCACCGTGGGGCTGCGCACGACGATCTCGCCGATCGCCCCGACCGGCAGGCGTGCGCCGTCGTCGCCGAGGATGTCGATCTCGACCGTGCTCTGCGCGAAACCAACCGACGACAGCATGGCCTGGTCGTCCTGCGCGACCGCCCTGGCGATGAAGTCGGCGGGCAGTGCCGAGATGGTCATGGGGGTCTCGCCCTGGCCGTACATCTGCGCGATGCGCGGCCCGAAGCAGGCAACCGCTGCCTTGATGTCCTGCGCGTAGAACGGCGCGCCGCCGGCCAGCAAGCAGCGCAGGCCAGGCAGCGGGCCGGGATGCGCGGCCTGGTGGCGCACCATGCGCGTGATGATGGTCGGGGCGGCGAACAGGCTGGCGTTGCGGTGATGGCGCAGCAGCGCGGCCAGCTCGGCCTCGTCGAAGCCGCCGCTTTCGGGAATGACCTGCAACCCGCCATGCATCCAGTAGGGAATGGCGTAGAGGCCGCTGCCGTGCGACAGCGGCGCCACGTGGACGATTGCGTCGTCAGCGCCGACCGCCAGCATGTCCGCGTGGAAGTTGAGCGCCATGTGCACCAGGTTCGCGTGCGTGAGGACGACGCCCTTGGGGCGGCCGGTGGTGCCGCTGGTGTAGAAGAGCCAGGCCGGCTCGTCGTCGGCGCCCCGGGCCGCCGCTTCGGCCTCGGCCGGCGCGTCGGCATGCCGTGCCGCCTGCCAGGGCGCGTCCGCGACGTCGATCCACTGGACGTCCGTGGCGTGCGCATCGGCCGCCGCCAGTTCGCGCAGGAACTCGCCGTGCGCCAGGCACACGCGGGCACCCGCGTCCTGCAGGATGAACCGCACCTCGGCGGCGTGCAGCTTGCTGTTGACCGGCACCGCGCACAGGCGCGCGTGCCAGATGGCCAGCATGGCCTCGGCATATTCCTCGCAGTTCTTCATGGCCAGGCACACGCGATCGCCGGCCTGCAGCCCGAGATCGTCGCGCAGGTGGCGCGCCAGCGCGTGCACGCGCCGCGCCAGCGCACGGTAGGGCAGGGCGTCGCCCATTCCCCGCACGAGTGCCGGGCGGTCGGCGAACTTGTGGACGCTGCGCTGGAAGAGTCGGGCGAGATGCATGGCGGGTATCAGTCGATCTTGGCGCCGGAGAACCTGACCACCTCGCCCCACTTCTCGATGTCGGAGGCCAGCGCCGAGGCGAAGGCGTCCGCGCTGCCGCCCAGCGGCTGGAAGCCCAGCGCGATCAGGCGCTCGTTGAATTGAGGATCCTTGAGCGCCGCGTTGACCGCCTGGTTGATCTTCTGGCGGATCTCCGCCGGCGTGCCCTTGGGCGCGAGCAGGCCGAACCAGGTGTCGGACACGAGCGCCGGGAAGCCGAGCTCGCTGGTGGTCGGCACGTCCGGCATCATGGGCGAGCGCTTGTCGGCCATCACGGCCACGGCGCGCAGGCGACCGTCCTTGACCAGCGGCGCGGCCGCGGCGGTGCCGGGGAAGGCGACCTGCAGCCGCCCGCCCACCAGGTCCGTGAAGACCGCGCCCGGGGAGTTGTAGGGAATGTGCAGCATCGACACGCCCATCGTCTTCTTGTAGAGCTCGCCCGACAAGTGGTACGAGCTGCCCGAGCCGGTGGAGCCGAAGTTGAGCTGGCCCGGATGGCTCTTGGCATAGGCCGTGAGCTCGGCCAGCGACTTCACGCCCAGCGAGGGATCGACGACGACCACGTTGGGCACCGAGCCGATGAGCACGATCGGGTCCAGGTCGCGCTGCGGATGGTAGGGCTTGGCGTGGTACAGGGTGATGGCCGGCACCAGCGTTCCGGTCCAGCCGAACAGCAGCGTGTAGCCGTCGGCCGTGGACTTGACCACAGAGGCGGCGCCGACGTTGCCGTTGGCACCGGGCCGGTTCTCCACCACGAAGGATTGCTTGAGCGACTTGCCCAGTTCCTCCGCGACCAGGCGGGCGAGCGGGTCCGCGCTGCCGCCGGGGCCGGCCGGCACGACGATGCGCACCGGCTTGGTCGGCCAGTCCTGCGCGTGGACGCTCAGGGGCGCGGCGATGCCGGCGCACAGGGCGAGCGACAACAGGCGCCGGCGGGAGGTGCGGTAAATCGTGTTCATGGGAAGTCTCCTTTGCTTTGATGGATGTGGCGACCGGGAACGTGACGGGTGCGCGGCCTGGCGGCCGCGCGGTCAGTACGACTTGGGCAGCTGCAGCACGCGCTCGGCGATGTGGCTGAGGATCAGTTCCCGGCTTACCGGCGCGATGCGCGGGATCATGATTTCGCGCAGGTAGCGCTCGACATGGAACTCCTTGGAGTAGCCCATGCCGCCGTGTGTAAGCACGGCGCGCTCGCAGGCGCGGAACCCGGCCTCGGCGGCGAAGTACTTCGCGGCATTGGCGGCGGCGCCGGAATCGCCGCCGTTGTCGCACAGCCAGGCGGCCTTCATGGTCAGCAGGTGCGCCGCCTCCAGCTCGATCCAGCTTTCGGCCAGCGGGTGCTGGATCGCCTGGTTCTGGCCGATGGGGCGGTCGAACACGACCCGCTCGCGTGCATAGTCGGTCGCCTTGCGCAGCGCGATCCGCCCCACGCCGACGGCTTCTGCGGCGAGCAGCACGCGCTCGGGGTTCATGCCGTGCAGGATGTACTTGAAGCCTTGCCCTTCCTCGCCGATGCGGTCGGCCACGGGAATCTCCAGCCCGTCGATGAACAGTTCGTTCGAATCGACGCACTTGCGGCCCATCTTCTCGATCAGGCGCACGTCCACGCGGGAGCGGTCGAGGTCGGTGTAGAACAGCGTCAGGCCGGCCGAACGCCGGCCCGGGGGCAGGTCTTCCAGCGGCGTGGTGCGCGCGAGCAGCAGGATCTTGTCGGCCACCTGCGCGGTCGAGATCCAGACCTTCTGGCCGTGCACAACGTACTTGTCGCCGTGGCGCACCGCGCGCGTCTTGAGCATGGTCGTGTTCAGGCCCGTGTTGGGCTCGGTCACGCCGAAGCACGCCTTGACCTCGCCGCGGGCGATCGGCGGCAGCATGCGCTGCTTCTGTTCCTCGGTGCCGAACACCGCGACCGGCATCAGCCCGAAGACGTTGATGTGGATGCTCGAGCAGCCGCTCAGGCAGGCACCGGTCTCGGCGACGGCCTGCATCATCACCGCCGCTTCCTGCACGCCCAGGCCGGAGCCGCCGTAGGCCTCGGGTATGGCGGTGCCGAGCCAGCCGGCGTCGCCCATGGCGCGGTAGAAGTCGTGCGGAAAGACGCCGTCGGCGTCGCGCTCGAGCCAGTAGCTTTCGGGAAAGCGCGTGCACAGGTCCTGCACGGCCTCGCGGATCGACTGGTGTTCGTTGCTGAGTTCGAAGTTCATGGTGTGCAAGGGCGGCGATGTGGATGGGCGGCCTGCCGCGTCAGCGGCCCTGCCAGACCGGCGAACGCTTTTCGGCGAATGCGCGCGGCCCTTCCTGCGCGTCCTCGCTGAGGTAGACGCTCTCGAACAGGTGATGGGCGGCACGCAGCGCCGCCGAGCGGCCCATTTCTGCCGAGAGGTAGACCAGTTCGCGCGCGGCCTTGACGGTCAACGGCGCGTTGGCGGCAATGCCGCGCGCCATGTCGAGCGCGCGTTCGCGCAGGTCGGCCAGCGGTACCACGTCGTTGACGTAGCCCAGGGCGAGGGCGCGCTGCGCGGAGATGGGGCGCGCGGTCAGCAGCACCTCCATCATGATGCGCTGCGGCAGCATGCGGATGAGCGGGGCGGCCCAAGGCATGCCGCGGCCGACCTTGGCCTCGGTGATGCCGAAGCTGGCGTGCTCGGCCGCGATGCACAGGTCGCACATCTGCGCGAACAGCCAGCCGCCGGCCAGTGCCACGCCGTTGACCGCGGCGATGGTCGGCTTGGAGATCTGCACCACGTCCTGCAGCACCGGGAACATGTCGCGCGGCGGCACGGCGAGCCCCATGGCGGCAGCGGCCTTGAGGTCCATGCCGGCGCAGAAGGCCTTGTCGCCGCTGGCGGTGAGGATGCCCACGCGCAGGGCGTCGTCGGCTTCCAGCCGCAGCCACGCCTGGCGCAGGCCCTCGATCACGCCCGCATTGATGGCGTTGCGCTGCGCCGGCCGGTCGATGGTGACGACGGCGATCGCGCCGTCCACCACCTCGAAGATCACCTCGTCAGTCAGCCTCATTGCTCGCTCCCTGCCGCCGCAGTCACGGGTGGCGCGCTGGCGGCACCGGCTGCAAGCATGGCCTCGACCTGCGCGGGGCCGTAGCCGAGCTCGCCGAGGATGGCGCGGGTGTGCTCGCCCAGGCCGGGCGCGGGCCTCGGCGCGCGCGGCTTGAAGTGGGCCCAGGTGACCGGCATGCGCATCGTCCGGATGGGCCCCTCGCTGGGATGCTCGACGGTCGAGAAAAAGCCCGTGGCCGCCAGGTGCGGATCGTCCAGCACGCTGCGCAGGCTGTGCATGGGCATGAACGGCACGTCGGCGCGCTCGAGCAGCGCCATCCATTCGGCCGTCGAGCGCTCCTGGAATATTCCGGCCAGCACGCCATAGACATGGTCGATGTGGCGCGAGCGGGCGCCATAGGTGGCGAAGCGGTCGTCCTCGCGCATGAGCGACTCGCGGCCGATCTCGCGCAGGAAGCCCTGCCACTGCTTGTCGGTGTAGACCAGCGCGCAGATGTAGCCGTCCCGGGTCTGGTAGGGCCGGCGTTCCGGCGACAGTTGCCGGGCATAGCCGCCTTCGTCGAGCGCGGGCTCGAAGGTCAGGCCGCCCATGTGGTCGCCCAGCACGAAGGCCACCATGGTCTCGAACATCGGAATGTCGACCCGGTCGCCGCGCCCGGTGCGCGTGCGCGCCTGCAGCGTTGCCAGGATGGCGCTCACGCCGGTCAGGCCGACGATGCGATCGGCCATGGCGGTCGGCACGTAGCGCGGAATCCCGCCGGAGGCGCGGGCGATCAGGTGCGGCAGGGTCGACGCGCCCTGGATCAGGTCGTCATAGGCCGGGCGCGCGGCATACGGCCCGTTCTGCCCGAAGCCGAACAGGCCGGCGTAGACGATGCGGGGGTTGAGCCGCGCGACGTCCTCGTAGGCCAGGCCCAGCCGCGCCATGGCCTGCGGGCGCACGTTGTACATGAGGACGTCCGCATCCTCGAGCATGCGCTTGAGCGCGGCCAGGCCGTCGGGGTTCTTCAGGTCCAGCACCACGCTGCGCTTGTTGCGGTTGGCGTTGAGGAAGACCGGGCCCATGTCCTCGTGGCGCGCCGGCCCGATCTGGCGCACCAGGTCGCCGCGCGGCGCCTCCACCTTGATCACGTCCGCGCCCATGTCACCCAGCATCTGCGATGCGAACGGGCCCATGAGGACGGATGTCATGTCCACGACCTTCAGGCCCGCCAGCGGACCGGACCCTTCCTCGGCAGCGCCGGGCGCGGCCGGAGTTTCATTCCTGTGCATGAACAAAGCATACTTGCACAGGAACAAATAGACAACGAATCGCAGCCTGGGGACTTCCCTGAGCGGGCCGTGGCGCCGCGGCCGCGGTTTAATGTGCGCGCGCCGTTCGGCGCCATGTCCCGGAACCATTCATCGTGAACGTCAAACAAGCCGCCTACGTTTTGGACCTGCTCGAGTTCTTCGCCACCCACCAGAGGCCGGCGAGCCTGGCCGAGATCGCCCGGCACTTCGGATGGCCTCGCTCCAGCACCTTCAACCTGCTGGGCACGCTCACGAGCCGCGGCTTCCTGTACGAGCCCAAGGCCAAGGCCGGGTACTACCCCGCGCCGATCTGGGCCTCGCTGGTCAACCGGATCGAGGCGGCGCAGCCGATCCCGCGGGACATGCGCGCCTTGCTCGAGAGCCTGGTCGAGGAAACCGGCGAGACCGCCGTGCTCGCCGCCGCGAGCGGCGCCCATGCGCTGTTCGTCGAGACCGTGGAGTCGCCCAACTCCGTGCGCTACGCCGCGCCGGTGGGCAAGCGGGTGCCCTTGCACGTGACGGCCACCGGACGCGCGCTGCTGTCGCAGATGAGCGCCGACGAGCGCGCCGCGGTGCTGAAGAAGGCCACCTTCGAGCCGCACACCGCCACCACCTTGCTGACGCCCGCCGAGGTCGAGGCGGAGATCGAGCGTTCGAGGGCGCGGGGCTGGTTCGAGGGCAACGCCGAATTCACGCCGGACCTGGGCGGCGTGGCATTGCCGTTCGAGCTGGCCGACCGCCGCTTCGCCCTGCTGGTGGCCGGGCCGTCGTACCGCATCGGAAACCGGCTGGAGGCGCTGGCCAGCACGCTGCGCGAGCGGCTGAAGGCGTATCTGGACGCGCAGTGAGCGCTGCGGCGGGGCCCTGGCGGGTAGAGTAGCCGCGTGACCGATTCCCCCAGCCCGCCGCCTGCCGTGAACCCCGGGCCCGACACGGCGTTCAGCGTCTCCGTGCGGGCCCTGTGCGCGTTCGCCGCACGTTCGGGCGATCTGGATCTGCGCTTCACGCCGGCGCCGACGGCGCAGCAGGGCGCGGAGGGGCACCGCATGCTGCAGGCCAGCCGCGGAGCCGGCTACGAGAGCGAGATTGCGCTTCGCCTGAGCCGCCACGGGCTGCTGGTGCGCGGCCGCGCCGACGGCTTCGACGCGGCGGCCTGCCGGCTCGACGAGATCAAGACGCACCGCGGGCCGCTGGCGCGCATGCGCGAGAACCAGCGCGCCCTGCATTGGGCACAGGCCAAGGTCTACGGCGCCATGCTGTGCGAGTTGCGCAGCCTCGTGGCGCTGTCCATCGCCATCGTTTACCTGAATATCGAGACCGACGAGGAGACGGTGGTCGAGGCGCGGTTCACCGCGCAGGAGCTCGCGCTGCATGCCGACGCGCTGTGCCGCACCTATGCCGGCTGGGCCGAGCGCGAGCGGCGCCGCCACGCCGCGTTGGACGCCGGCCTGCAGGCCCTGAAGTTTCCGCAGCCGCAGTTCCGCCCCGGCCAGCGCGCCTTTGCCGCGTCCGTCTACCAGGCCGTGCGCGACGGCCGGCCGGTGCTGGCGCAGGCGCCCACCGGCATCGGCAAGACCATCGCCTCGATCTACCCGGCGCTCAAGGCACGCACGCCGGCGCGGCTCGACAAGATCTTCTACCTGACGGCCAAGACCCCCGGCCGCGCCGTGGCGCTTCAGGCGCTGCAGCGCCTGCAGGCCGGCGCGCCCGAGCTGCGGGTGGTCGAGTTGTCGGCGCGCGAGCGCGAATGCGTCCATCCCGGCCGCGCCTGCCACGGCGACGACTGCCCGTTGGCGCGCGGCTTCTTCGACCGCCTGCCGGCGGCACGCAGCGAGGCGGCCGAAGTACAGTGGCTCGACCGTGCGGCAACCGCGCGCATCGCGCAGCGCGCCGCCGTCTGCCCGTACTTCCTGGCGCAGGAGATGGTGCGGTGGGCCGACGTGGTGGTGGCCGACTACAACCACTATTTCGACACCCATGCGCTGCTGTTCGCCATGGCGCAGGAGGACGGGTGGCGCGTTGCGGTGCTGGTGGACGAGGTGCACAACCTGGTCGACCGCGGGCGCGCGATGTATTCCTGCGCGGTCGACGGCAAGGCGCTCGACGATGCGCTGGCCATCGCCCCGCCGGCGGTCGCCGGTGCGCTGCGCAACGTGCGGCGCGCCTGGCACGCCGCAAGCCGGGACGCCGCTGCGCAGACGGCGCCCGCGCCCTCCGGCTCGGAGCAGGGCGGCCGGTTCCGGCACGAGGTGCCGCAAAGGCTGGCGCAGGCCGTGCGCCAGGCGGTGACCGCGATGTCCGAGCACCTGGCGGAGCAGCCCGCGGCCGGCACCGGCAGCCCGCTGCTGGCCAGCTTCTTCGAGCTGCTGCAGCTCGACCGCCTGATCGAGACCTTCGATCGAGACTCGCTGCTCGAAATCTCGGGCGCCGCTGCGGGTGCCGGCCACGGCGTGCTGGCCCTGCACAACCTGGTGCCCGCTGCGCACCTGCGCCGCCGCTGGGCGGCCGCGCACGCCAGCGTGGGCTTCTCGGCCACGCTCTCGCCGTTCGAGTTCTACCGCGACACGCTCGGGCTCGCCCAGGCGACGCTGACCCTGGACGTGCCTTCTCCGTTCCATGCGGACCAGCTGCAGGTGCGCGTCGCCGCGCGGCTTTCCGGGCGGGCGCGGCACCGCGCGCAGGCGTTGCCGCGGCTGGTGCAGGAAGTCGCGTCGCACTACCGCGCGCGTCCGGGCAACTACCTCGTCTTCGTGGGAAGCCTTGCCTATGCCGAGGCGTTGTCGTCCGCGCTCGGCCGAGGGCATCCGGACATTCCGGTCTGGACCCAGGCGCCGGGCATGGACGCGAGGCAGCGCCAGGCGTTCCTCGACCGCTTAGCGCCGGCAGGGCGAGGCATCGGCGTGGCGGTGCTCGGCGGCGCCTTCGGCGAAGGCATCGACCTGCCGGGCGACCGGCTCGTGGGCGTGTTCATCGCCGGCCTGGGCATTCCCGTGCCGGACGCCCTGAACGAGCAGATCCGCCAGCGCATGGAAGAGCGCTTCGGCGACGGCTATGCCTATGCCTACCTCTATCCGGGCCTGCAGAAAGTGGCGCAGGCCGCCGGACGCGTGATCCGCACCGAGCAGGACCGCGGCACGCTGGTGTTCCTGGACGACCGCTACCGCGAGGCGTCCATCCAGGCGCTGCTGCCGTCGTGGTGGGGATGGCCGGCGCTGCCCACGTAGAACCCGCACCGGTTCCGATACCATGACTTCCCATGCTTACGAACCGGTCTGCCCGCGCCTCCGAAAAGACGACGCCCGCGAAGAAAACCGCGCGATCCCCGAGTGCCGAGCGTGTGCAGCTCACGCCCAATGACTGGATCCGCGCGGCCACCGAACTGCTGATCCACCGCAGCATCGACGCCGTGCGCGTGGACGTGCTGGCGAAGATCATGGAGGTCACGCGCGGCAGCTTCTACTGGCACTTCAAGGACCGCGAAGACCTGCTCAACCGCGTCCTGCTGAGCTGGCAGGATGCGCAGACCGAACAGATCATCGCCCGCTACCGCAAGCAGGGCGTGCAAGCCGAAGACCTCATCCGCGAGCTGGTGGAGCTGCCGTTCCACGGCCGCGCGGCGCTCAAGGGGGCATCGGTCGAGCTGGCGATCCGCGCCTGGGCCCGGCGCGACGAAATGGCGCGCAGGGTCGTCGACGCGGTGGACGCCAAGCGCCTCGTGTACCTGCAGGAGTGTTTCGGCGAGCTGGGCTTCGCCGAGCCCGACGCGAAGTCGCGCGCCTTCGTGCTCTATTGCTACATGCAGTCGGAATCCTTGTTCCACAACCAGGGCAGCACCGACGACAAGCAACGGCGGCAACGCTTCGTCGCCGAAACCCTGCTGGCCGGCCGCTAGCGCCCGCCATCCCGCACTGACGTCCCGAGGGCGGGGAAACCCTAGCGTCAATCCCGAGCGGCGACCCTAAACTCATCAATACACAACTGTATGGATGGTGGTCGCGCCGGACCGGGCGCGGCACCTGGTCCGCTTCTCGTTTCCCATGCGCACTCCCATTCTTTCCAGCCGCGGCGATTCGCTCGCACCCCCTCGCGTCATTCGCCAGGATCTTGCCGGCGGCGCCTTCGTGCTGCGAAGCGAAGACCCCTTGCAGGCCTGCAGCCGATGCGTCGGCGACTGGCTCGACGACTGGGCCATCGCCACGCCGGACGCCGTGTTCCTGGCCGAGCGCGGCAGCGACGGCGAGTGGCTTCGCCTGAGTTACCAGCAGGTGCGGCAACGGGTTGGCAGGATCGCCCAGGGCCTCATCTCCGCCGACCTGCCGGCGGACCGGCCGGTCGTCATCGTCTCGGACAACGGCATCGACCATGCCTTGCTGTCGCTCGCGGCGCTGTACATCGGGCGGGTGAGCTGCACCGTCTCCAGCGCCTACACCCGCATGACCCGCGACTGGAGCAAGCTGCACGGCATCCTGGACATGCTGGAGCCGGGCCTGGTGTACGCGTCGGACGCGGGCGTGTACGGCGAGGCGCTCGCCCTGTGGAAGGGAAGCGCCCCGTTGTACTTCAGCCGCAATGCCGGCCAGTTGCCCGACGCACGCACGTTCGAGTCGCTCGCGGCCGGCAGGGAAGGGCCGATGGTCGAGCGCCTGGCCGCCGCGGTGACGCCGCAGACGGAGGCCAAGTACCTGTTGACGAGCGGCTCGACGGGCCATCCGAAGGTGGTGGTCAACACGCACCGGATGCTGTGCGCCAACCAGCAGCAGATCGCCCAGGTCTGGCCGTTCCTCGAGCGCGAGCCGCTGGTGCTGGTGGAATGGCTGCCATGGAGCCACACCTTCGGCGCCAACCACAACTTCAACATGGCGCTGGCGCACGGCGGCGCGCTGTACATCGATGAAGGGCGGCCCGCGCCGGGGCTGATCGAGAAGACGCTGGCGAACCTGCGCGAGATCCAGCCCAACTTCCATTTCAACGTGCCGCGCGGCTTCGACATGCTGCTGCCCTACCTGGAAAGCGACCCACAGGCGGCCGCCGATGTCTTCGCCCGCCTGGACGGCCTGTTCTACGCCGGCGCCGCCTTGCCGCAGAGCACGTGGCAGCGGCTCCAGAAAGTGGCCGCGGGCGTGCGCGACCAGCCGCTGTGGTTCACCTGCGCATGGGGGGCGACCGAGACGGCGCCGGCGATCACCACGGTGCACTGGGAAATCGAGCGCGCCGGCTGCATCGGCCTGCCGCTGCCGGGCTCGGAAGTGAAGTTCGTGCCCAACGGCGAGAAGCTCGAATTGCGGGTCAAGGGGCCGCAGGTCTTCGCCGGCTACCGGCGCGCGCCCGAGCTGACCGCGGCGGCCTTCGACGAGCAGGGCTTCTATCGCATCGGCGACGCCGGCAAGCTGGTCGACCCCGACGATCCGGCCAAGGGCATCGCCTTCGACGGACGCGTGGCCGAGGATTTCAAGCTCACCAGCGGCACCTGGGTGTCGGTGGGCACCGTCCGCCTGCGCGCGGTCAGCGCCATGTCGCCGTACGTCGCCGACGCGGTGGTGACCGGACACGATCGCGCCGACCTCGGCCTGCTGCTGTTCCTGTCGCCGCAAGGCCGTCAGTGCGAACGCGCGCAGGTGCTCGGCCACGTGCGCAGCGCGCTGGCGGCGCTGCGCGAGGGCGGCGGCGGCAGCTCCCAGAGCCCCGGCCGCGTGCTGGTGCTGGAGGACGCGCCGGCCATGGATGCCGGCGAGATCACCGACAAGGGCTACGTGAACCAGCGCGCGGTGCTCGCCCGCCGCGCGGCGGACGTCGAAGCCCTTTACGCCGATTCGCCTGACCCGCGCGTGGTCATGCTCTGAACCAGGAGAACTTCTTCATGCGCTTCGACAATGCCTTCATCCCGCTCCCGCTGCTGTGGAGCTCGCCGTTCATCCGCTGGCAGGGCGCCGCCGCCGACATCTCGGCGCTCGACGTGGCCGTGCAGGTCACCCGCGACGCGCTCGCGGGCGGCGGGTTCGACCCGAAGGACGCCGGGCAGATCGTGTTCGGAACCACCATCCCGCAGTCCGGCAGCTTCTATGCCCCGCCGTGGGTGGCGGCGCAACTGGGCATGACCGGCATCGGCGGGCCCGCCATCGCGCAGGCCTGCGCCACCGCCGTGGCCTGCCTGGTCAGTGCCGCCGCCGCGTCGCAGCTGGGCGAGGGCGAGACGCAGGTGGTCGTCACGGCCGATCGCACCAGCAACGGCCCGCTGCTGGTGTTTCCGCGCAGCGCCGCGATGGGCGGCGCGCCGCAGACCACGCACTGGGTGCTCGATTCGTTCGCAGCCGATCCGTGGACGCGCGAGTCGATGCTCTACACCGCCGAATGCACGGCGGTGGACGGCGGCTTCACGCGCGCGCAGTGCGACGAACTCACGCTGCTGCGCTACGGCCAATACCAGGATGCGCTCAAGGACGACCGCGCCGCACAGAAGCGCTACCTGCGTCCCATCGTCATCGAGACACGCAAGTCGAAAACCGTGCTGGCAGCCGACGAGGGGATCAGCGAGTACAGCGCGGCCGGCCTCGCCAGGCTCGCCCCGGCGCGGCCGGACGGCGTCATCACCCCGGGCTCGCAGACCCATCCGGCCGACGGCTCGGCCGGCGCCGTGCTCACCAGCAGGGACAAGGCCATCGGCCTGGCCGCCGGCCAGCCGGTCGTGCGCCTGCTCTCTGCGGCCTTCGCGCGCGCCGAGAAGGGCCGCATGCCCAAGGCACCGGCGCTGGCCGCGGCCCGGGCGCTGGCCGATGCCGGCAAGGGCGTGGCCGACCTGAAGACCATCACCACGCACAACCCGTTCGCCGTCAACGACCTGTGGCTGCATCGCGAGACGGGGTTTGCGCTCGAGCGCATGAACCCGCTCGGCTGCAGCCTGATCTATGGCCATCCCCAGGCGCCGACCGGCCTGCGCGCTATTGCCGAGCTGGCGAACGCCCTGGCCATGCAGGGCGGCGGCGTCGGCCTGTTCACCGGCTGCGCCGCCGGGGACATGGGTGCGGCGGTGGTGGTCGAGGTGTCCTGAGGCGGGCCGACGCGGTCCCGACTCAGGGCGCGTTCACTTTCGCCCAGCTCGCATCGGGGTCGAAGGTGCGCATGGCGCGTGCCTCGGCGTCGCTGCGGGGGCCCAGGTCCTTCTGGTAGAGCACGCCGTCGTGGCTCACCATGAAGCTGGTGACGCCGGTCTGGCCGTAGCGTATCGGCCAGGCCACCAGTGCGAAGCCGCTGCGCATGCGTGCGCCGATGACGTAGTCGTAGGCGCCGCCGGGGGCGTTCGGCCCCTGGGCCTCGAGGATCCTGAAGTGGTAGCCGTGGTATCCCTCGCCGGGCTTGATGCCGCCGAAGGCCGGCCCGAGCGGGCTCTGGCCCTGGACGTCGTCTGGCCAGTACAGGCCGTCATGCTGGCCTGGCGCGCTGACGAACTTGCGTGCATAGGACAGCACGCCATCGCCGTCGCGGTCGCGCAGCGCGTATTCCTTCTGGGCGTCGTAGTAGGCGAGCACCGCCTGCATGGCCGCCAGCTCGTTGCGCCCGATGCGGCGGGTGAGCATCTCGTCGGCGCCGGCCCTGGTGTCGAAGCGCCAGCTGCCGCCCTGGCTGACCAGCGGGATGGGCAGGGTCCAGCCGCCTTCGCCTACCGCAAGCTCCGCCGTATTCGCGCCCTTGGGCACGATCTTGTGGGACGCATCCCATGCGGCCAGGAACGCGAGCAGTTCGCTGCGACCGATCTCGTCGGTCTGCACGAAGTGCTTCCAGTCGGCGCCCAGCACCGTGCGCAGTGCGCCCGCGTCGTCGCGGGCGATGGCGTCGTGGAAGGCCTGCGCAGCCGCCTCGGGGCTGGAATAGGCCTGCTGCGCCGGCGCGAGCGCTGGCACGCAAAGGGCCGCGACTGTCAGCAGCGCGACCGTGGCGGTACGGCGTACGCGGCAGGAAAGTTGGTTGATGTGCATGGTGTGCTTCCTGTCTACCGGCGTCCACCGCGTCCGCCACCGCCGGCGCGCCCGCCACCTGCGCGGCCGCCGCCGCTGAAGCCGCCGCCGCCGTAGCTGCCGCGGCTGCCCGAATGCTGCGACATCGACTGCCGGCTGGCAGTGCCCCGGTCCATCTGCTGGCGCGCCTGGCCGGCGTTGCCGGCGCCCCGCAACGCGCTGTCGCCGGCGGTGCCGCCGCCGCGCGAGTCGACACGCGCTCGCCCGTCGTTGCCGCCAAGTCCGCCCTGGCCGCGCGCGGCAGCATCGGCCCGCTGGCGTGCGCCTGGGTCGTTGCGCAGTTGCTCGCGGCCCGCACCAGGATCCATGCCGCGCTGCTGCAGGGCCGACTGCGCCTGCTGGCGCTGGGCGTCGCGGCCGCGGAAGTCTGCGCGGTTCTCCGCTCCCGGCACGTTCTTGCCGAACTGCTGCTGGCTGCGGCTGTCGCGGTAGGGCACGCCGCGCCGGTTCTGGGCGTTGTGCTGGAACCGGTTCTGGCCCGCGTTGAGCTGGCGGTTGGTGTTGAGGCTGTTGTAGCGGTTGACGTTGATGTTGACGTCGCCGCCGCCCCAGTTGCAGCCGCCCCACAGCGCCGCCGTGGCGGCCACGCCGACGCCGAATGCGATGCCGGTGGCCAGCGCCGCGCCGGGGTAGTAGCCCGGGTAGTACATCGACGGCGGATACCAGTAGTACGGCGGGTAGGCCGGGTACGGCCACGTGCCGTACACCACGGTCGGGTTGTAGGTGGGCACGTAGACCGTCTGCGGATTGGCGGGCTCGATGGTGATGGCCTGCTGCTGCACCGTGACGGTCTGCTGCTCGGTGGTCTTGAGGTTGCCGCTCTCGCGTGCCCGCGCCCGCAGCCGCTGGGCGGAATCGAGCACGTCCTTCGACGAGGCAAGGAAGGCGTCGCCCAGGTTCTGCACCCAGTCCGGCTTGTCGCCCATGGTCTGCAGCACCTGCGGGAATGCCACCAGCGACTTCACGCTCGGATCCCAGGGCTGGCTCTCGACGGCCCGGACCGCGGCGTCGCCGCTCTGGTCGGCGTGGGCCTTGGACCACCTGGCCGCGTCCGCCACGTCGGCCGGATAGGTGGACGCCATCAGCACCTGCGACAGAAGCGAGTCCGGGTACAGCGCGATCGGCGCCATCATCTGGTCGATCTGGGCCTGGCTGAACGTGCCGTCCGCCGCCGGCGCGGTGGACTGGGGTGCCGGTGGCGGCACGCCGCGCTGCGAGGTGGTCGTGGTGGTCGTCGTGACGGTCGCCGGCTGTACCGCCACCGGCACCGGGTAGGCGCAGCCGCCGAGCAGCAGCGCGAGCGCCGCCGCGCAGGGCAGCATTGGCGAATGGGCAGAGCGGTAGACGTTCATTGAAAGGCCTCAGGCAAGCATCCAGACCAGTACCGTGCCGCCGATGGACAGCAGCACGTGGCCGAAGGCGACGGTGCTCGAATAACCGATGACCGCGACGGGGCTCTGGGAACGCTCCTGCACCGCCGCCAGCCCGGCCGTCATGGTCTGCGCGCCGGCGAGTGCACCGAGCAGCAGCAGCGGATTGAGCCCGAGCACGTAGCGACCCAGCAGCAGCCCGGTGACGAGCGGCACGAGCGTCACCACGATCCCGGCCAGGAACACGGTCAGGCCGATGTCCTTGAGCGCCTGGACGAACACCGGTCCGGCCTTGAGGCCGATCATCGCGACGAAGGCGGCCAGGCCGATGGACTTCATCAGGTCGGCCGCATCCGCGGGCAGCGCGCCGAAGTTCGGGTGGATCGAATTGCGCCAGCCCATGGCCAGCCCGACCAGCAGGGTCGCCACGCTGGTGCCCAGGGCTACGTGGACGCCACCGGCGGGAAACGCCACGACGATGCCGAGCACGGCCCCGGCAAAGATGGCCAGGCCCAGCGCCAGGTAGCTCGTGTTCCCGCCTGTCTGGAGCACGTCGCCGAGCAGCGGGCTGACGCGGCGCACCGCCGGCTCGAGCCCGTGCACCGTGAGGACGTCGCCCACCAGCAGCCGGGTGCCAGGCATGACGGGAATCTGCTCGGTGCCACGGCGCAGCGCCTTCACGTAGACGCCGCGGACATCGGGCGCCTCGTCGCGGATCTCCTGCAACGGGCGATTGGCCAGGTCCCGGTTGCGCAGGACGATGTCGAAGGTGGCGGCGGGCACGTCGAGCAGCTCGCGGTCGAACACCTCGCGGTTGCGCTCGCCGATCGCGCGGATCAGCGAGGCGTGATGCCCGATGACGGCGACCACGTCGCCCTCGGCCAGCACCAGGGCGGGGGTGGTCTCGATGACCTGGCCGCCGCGGCGCAAGCGTTCGATGAAGATCCGCTCGTCCGACACGGCGGCCTCGACCTGGGCGATCGTCTTGTCGATGACGCCCGAGCCGGCCCCGATCTCGTAGGCACGAAGCTCGAACATGCGCCACGCCGAGGCAATGCCCGGACTGTGCCGTTCGAATCCCATTTCCTTTTCCAGCTCGAGAGCCTCGGCCTTCATGTCGATGCGCAGCAGCCACGGCCCGACGTTCGCGCAGAAGAAGATGACGCCGAAAGTGCCGAAGACGTAGGTCAGCGCGTCCGCCACCGGAATCTGCGCGATCAGGCGGGATTTCTCGGCTTCCGCGATCGGCAGCGAGCGGATCGCCTCGCTGGCGGTGCCGATCACCGGCGATTCGGTCAGCGCGCCAGACATCAGGCCGGCCGCGTAGCCGAGCTCCAGCGACAGCAGCCTGGCCATTGCGAAGGCGGTGAGCAACCCCACGGCCGGCATGAAGAAGGCCAATGCCACCCAGCGCCAGCCGCCGTCCCGGACCCCCCGCACGAAGCCCGGCCCGGCGGAAAAGCCGATGCCGTACATGAACAGCAGGAAAAGCAGCGACTTAGCAGTGTCCGACACCGGCACATGCCAGAAGTTGCCGATCAGCACGCCGGCCAGCAGCGAGCCGGTGACGGGGCCGAAGCCGACACCCCCGATCTTGAACTTGCCGATCCAGTAGCCCAGGCCGATGGCCAGGAACACCGGAACCTCCGGGTTCTTCTCGAAGATGGGCGTCAGCCAGTCCATGGCACGCCTAGAAGATGTGCTTGATGCCGAGGTCGAAGCCCGCCGAATGCCGGTCGGGCGCAGTGAGGGCGCCGTTGAGCGTGAACGATGCACCGCCGCTGTTGTGCAGGTAGGCGTAGGTTCCGTACACCGAGGTGCGCTTGGACAGGTTGTACACGTAGCCCACCGCGGCCTTGTCGCCGCGCGGGTCGTCCGGCTCGTCGGTGCCGTAGGACGAGAACGAGAACTTCAGTTGGCCGGGCCCGATGGGGAACACGGCGCCGACCAGATAGCCCGTGGCGGTCACCGGCGAGATCTGCTTGATCTCGTCGTGGTAGTAGCCGGCACTGATCTTCATGAACTGGAAGTCGTACGAGGCCCCGACGTTGACCACCTCGATGTCGCCCGTGGTCGCGCTCTGGCCGTACTGGGTGCGGCTGCCGGCCACGGCCACGGCAAACCCGCCGCCGGCCCAGCCCAGGCGCCCCGCGAAGCCGTCGCCGTCGTCCGGGCTCGGCACATTGGACACGTCGACGTTCTCGCCCATGAAATACTGCGCTTCGCCGAAGAAGCCGCCCAGGTTCGACGGCAGGAAATAGGCGACCATGTTCGATGCCCGCGTCGCCGTCGTGCCGGCAATCGTCAGCGCGTCGGCAAGGTTGGCGCCGACGCCGCTGGTCGTGAACGGATCGACGTCGTCACGGTTGCGAAAGATCGACGTGAAGTCGCGGCCGAGCCGCAATTCGCCCCAGTTGCTGATCAGACTGACCGTGGACCGGCGGTTGAACAGGGCACTGGTGGTGCCGCTGGGCTGGTTGTTGGTCGATGTGGTGCCGCCGGTGCCGTCGTCGGCGTTCAGGCCGGCTTCGAGCCAGAAGCCTGCGGCAAGGCCGCCGCCCAGGTCCTCGAAACCGCGCACGCCCCACCGCGATGCCGACGTGCGTCCGCTCGCCAGCTGGGTGCGGCTGGCCTCGGTGCCGGTGCCGTAGGCCAAGCCGATGTCGACAATGCCGAACAACGTGACCGAGCTGCTCGTGACCGGCCTGGTGACCTGGGAGTTCTGAGCCGCGGCGGCAGCCGCGTTCAGAACGAGGGCGGTGAAGGCCAGCACTTTCAGTGTCCGCATGGGGGGCTCCTCGTCGTGTAGTTGAACTTCAGGCTTCCTGCGTTCCGGTCCGGCCCTTGCGTCTGCCCAGCGCCTGCGGCTTGAGCAGCTTGAGGCCGAGGGCCGCGTTGTACCCGTGAATCTCCTTTACGTCGAGCTTGCGCATGAACTCGATGGTGTCCGACGCGATCACCTGGCCGGGAACCATGATCGGGAAGCCCGGCGGGTAGGGGATCACGAAGTTCGCTGCCACCAGCTGCGGGCCCTTCTGCAGGCGCTCGCCGATCGCCTCGGCATCGAGCTTGACGTGCTCGCAGTCCTCCTCGCGATACGCGGTGTAGAACGCCGCGCGCATGTGCCCCTCGGTGGTGCCGCTTTTCGCGTCGTCGCGGAACGCGTCGTGGAAGTGGCTGAAGTTCGGCAGGTCGGGCACGTCCTCCATCAGCGCCTTGACCCGCTGCTCGAAGGCTGCGCGCACGGCCTTGCCGCCTTCGTGCAGGCGACGGTCCACCTGGCGGGAAATGTCCGCCAGCACCTTCAGCAGGTGCGCGATGTCGCTGCGGGTGTTGTTGATGTTGATCTGCACCAGGATCGAGTTGCGCGAAGTCTTGTTGATCTGCACGTCGTAGTCGGCCGCCAGAAGGCCCTTGAATTCCGTGCCGTCGTACCCGGCGCGCCCCGTGACCAGGGTGATGCGGGTCGGGTCGAGGGCAAACTCGTCGCCGTCCCAGGCGGCGAGCACCTCGCTCCAGTCGGCATGAGGACGCCCGTACTCCTCGACGCCGGAAGCGCGGAACGCCCTGGGCACCATCTCTCCAGGCGTCAGGATGTGGAAGTACCTGGAGATCAGCGAATGGTTGTTGACCTGCTGGCGCAAGTCCAGGGAAAGGGCGATGGCCTGCATCACCAGTTCGTAGCCTTCGAGCTCCATCTGGCGTCGCGCCACGTCCAGCGACGCGATGATCTGCTGGTTGGGCGAGGTGGAAGTGTGGGTGTAGAAGGCCTCGTGGAACTGCTCCTGCACCTCGGCGAAATCCTGGTCGTGCACGAGGATCATCGAGCCCTGGCGCAGGGCCGACATGGACTTGTGGGTGGAGTTGGTCTGGTAGACCCGTATCCGCGCGAGGTCGGGATCGGGCATGAGGCGCTTGTCCAGCAGCGAAGCATCGGCCGGGTCGAGCGCGTCCGCGACCTTGCCTTCCATCGAGGCCTTCCACTGCTCGTACGCCTGGCGATACTCCGGCGACAGCAGCCGGTCTTCCAGCGCCCGGGCTGCCCCCATGCCCGTGCGCCTGCGGTGGAACGGAGAGAAGCGGGCAAAGGCGAACCAGGCCTCGTCCCAAAGGAAGATCAGGTCCGGCTTGATGGCCAGGCATTCCTCCATCACCCGCCGGCAGTTGTACATGTGGCCGTCGAAGGTGCAGTTCGTCAGGTCCAGCACGCGGGCCAGGTGCAGCTTGCCTTCGGCCTTGAGCGTGAGCAGCGCCTGCTTGATGCTGCGCAGCGGCACGGCCCCGTACATCGAGTACTCGACCATCGGAAAGGCTTCCAGGTACAGCGGCTGGGCGCCCGCGAGCACCAGGCCGTAGTGGTGCGACTTGTGGCAGTTCCGGTCGATCAGGACGATGTCGCCAGGCCTGCACAGGGCCTGCACGACGATCTTGTTCGAGGTCGACGTGCCGTTGGTGGCGAAGAAGACCTTGTCGGCCCCGAAGGCACGCGCCGTGAGTTCCTGCGCCTCCTTGATGTTGCCCACGGGGTCGAGCAGGCTGTCCAGGCCGCCGGTGGTCGCCGAGGATTCCGCCAGGAACAGGTTGGCGCCGTAGAACTGTCCCATGTCGCGGATCCAGTTCGACTTGAAGATCGACTTGCCACGCGCCAGCGGCAAGGCATGAAATGTGCCGATGGGGCGCGCCGCATACTTCTTGAGGTTGTCGAAGAAGGGCGTGCGATAGCGGTCGCCGACACCGCCGAGGATGCTCAGGTGGATCTCCATCAGTTCCTCGACCTCGTAGAACACGCGCCTTAGCGCCGTCGCCTGGACGCTGGTGGCCACCGCCTCGACGTTGCGCTCGGTCACCAGGTAGATGTCCAGCTCGGGGCGGATCGCCTTGAGGAAGCTGGCCAGCATCAGCCCGTTGTCGTGCTGCAGACCATCCTCCTCGAATTGGCCGAAGCGCTTGACCAGGTCGCCGAGCTTGGGCATGGGGTGCTTCGAGCGCAGGCGAAATCCGTCGTAGATCACCACCGCCTGCAGGTTGAAGTTGACGATGGTGGCCACGATCGCGTCGTCGAGGCTGAATGTCTGCACCACCTCGTAGACGAACGGATCCTCCGTGCGGCGCAGCTTGCGCATCTCGCGCTGGATATCGGCGGTACGCGATGCTTCCGGCGAGACGGTCAGCACTTCGAAGTAGGGTCGGCCGCCCGGATCGGACGACAGGCCGGGCGGGATCCGCTCGCCGACGTCGCCCTCGGCCTCTTCCTCGATGTTCCAAGCCGCAGGGTCGCGCCGATACGAGCCCGAGAAGATCGACAGCTTGATGCGATGCACGGCATTCGCGAAGCCCGTCAGGTCGCCGGCCGACAGCAGTTCGCGCAGCGCGCGCATCAAGGCGCTGCCGGGATAGGCCCAGTAGCTTTCCGTCGGCTCGAGCTGCTCGAGCAGCGCCTGGACTTCGGCCGCCAGGGTCGCGTTGGTGCCGCCGCCGCGCAGTTGCGACTGCGTGACCGCCTGCAGGCGGCTCCAGGAATCGCGCCGGGCTTCGGAGCCGAGAAAGAAGTCGACCATGGATGCCTTGCCGGTCGATGCCTGCTGAGCCATGTGCTTCTCCTTCGATGGGGTGAAAGCCGATCCCTGCGCGGCATGAGGCCGCCTTCGGGCATCGGCAGTATGGCCAGCATCAAAGCGCGCCCGGTTGATATTCATCAACATGCCGCCGATATCGCGAGCCATAGAATCCGGTCGCCCTGGCGGTTGCGCCCCTTGCGCGGCCGACTCGGAGGTTCGTCATCGACGAAGAGGAGATCCAGGATGGATTGGCTCGTGCAATCGTTGAAGCAATACCCCGAGCTGGGCCTGTTCGCCGCGCTGGCGTTCGGTTTCTGGCTGGGGCCCAAGAAATTCTTCGGCTTCAATCTCGGCGCGGTGACTGCCACCCTGATCGCCGGCGTCGTCATCGGGCAACTGGGCCTTTCGATTCCCGGGCCGATCAAGTCGGCGTTCTTCCTGCTCTTCCTGTTCGCGGTGGGTTACGGCGTCGGGCCACAGTTCTTCGCGGGGCTTGGCAAGGATGGTCCCAAGCAGATCGCCTTCACCCTGATCGTGATGGTCGCCTGCCTCGTGGTGCCGATCGCCTGCGCGTACGTGGCGGGGCTGGACGTCGGATACGCCGTCGGGCTGTATGCCGGCTCGCAGACCATCTCGGCGTCGATCGGCGTCGCCACCGACCAGATCAACAAGTCGGGCCTGCCGCCAGAAGTCGCCAAGAGCATGCTCGGCGCCATACCGGTGGGCTATGCCGTCACCTACATCTTCGGCACGGTGGGCTCGGCACTGCTGCTGTCCAAGCTGGGGCCCAAGATGCTCGGCATCGACCTGGTCCAGGCCTGCAAGGACTACGAGGCGCGCCTGGGCGGCGGCGCCAAGGCTGCGCAGCCGGGCATCCTGTCGGCCTATCGCCGGTTCGAACTGCGTGGCTACCGGATCACAGACGCCAGCGGACTGGCCGGCAGGCGCTGCAAGGACACGTTCCCCGGCGTTCGGGTGTACTTCGAGCGCATCAAGCGCGGCAGCGAGATCATCGCGGCCGATGCCGATGCCGTGCTTCAGGCGGGCGATCTGGTCGCCATCTCCGGAGCGCGCAAGCTGCTGGTGGAGAACGTCGAGTCCATCCTCGAGGAGGTCGAGGACCGCGACCTGCTCGATCTGCCGGCCACCGTCGTGGACGTCTTCGTCACCAGCAAGGCGCTCAACGGCAAGACGATCGCCGAGTTGGCCGAACTGCCGGCGGCGCGCGGCGTCTACCTGGCCAAGATCACCCGCCAACTGGTCGATATTCCTCTGCTGCCCGGCACGGAGATCCTGCGCGGCGACGTCCTGCGTATCGGTGGGGCGCTGCACCATGTGAACGCGGTCGTGGACGTGCTGGGCTACGCCGACCGGCCGACCGATGCGACGGACATCTCCTTCATGTCCGCCGGCATCCTCGTCGGCGGACTGATCGGGGTGCTGAGCGTGACGGTGGGCGGGGTGCCGATCAGCCTGTCGACCTCCGGCGGTGCGCTGCTGGCCGGTCTGTTCCTGGGTTACTACCGCACCATCAAGCCGAAGTTCGGACAGATCCCGGCTCCGGCGCTCTGGGTCCTCAACAATCTCGGGCTCAACGTCTTCATTGCGATCGTGGGCATCAACGCCGGGCCCGACTTCATCAGCGGATTGCAGAAGCTCGGCGTGAGCCTGTTCCTGTGGGGCGTGGTGGCGACGTCGGTTCCGCTGCTCATCGCCGTCTTCGTGGCGCGCCATGTCTTCAAGTTCGACCCCGCGATCCTCCTGGGCTGCTGCGCCGGCGCCCGCACCACCACCGCCGCGCTGGGCATGGTGCAGGACGCCGCCAGGAGCAACATTCCCGCGCTCGGCTACGGCATGCCCTATGCCGTGGGCAACACCTTCCTGACCATCTGGGGCCTCGTCGTCGTCATCATGATGATGAAGCTCACAGGCGGCTGATCCGCTCGGCCGCGTCACTCCGGCCGCTGCAGGTCCTTCAGTTCACATCCACGCAAGGAGTAGGCAATGGACATCATGACCCTGCGCAACTACGAGTCGCTCGGCCCGTTCGAGATCAAGAACTTCCTGGCGGAGGCGGCCAGCAAGGCCGCGAAGAAATCGGCCTTGACCTACCTCAATGCCGGGCGCGGAAACCCCAACTGGGTGGCAACCGAGGCGCGCGAGGCGTTCTTCACGCTCGGCCATTTCGCGGTGACGGAAACCCGACGGGTGATGGACGTCGAGCCGGGCATCGGCGGCATTCCGCGCGTGGACGGCAGCGCCGAGCGGCTGAAGGCCTGGCTTGCCAGGTACCCGGACCTGCCCGGCACCAGCTTCCTGGCGCGCATGGTGCCATGGGCGGTGAACAAGTTCGGCTTCAAGCCGGATGCCTTCGTCGGCGAACTGGTGGACTCGATCATCGGCGACCACTATCCCGAGCCGGACCGCATGCTGCATCACAACGAGATCATCGTGCGCGAGTACCTGCAATGGGCCATGGTGGGCGAGCCGCGCCCCAAGGGCGAGTTCAAGCTCTACGCGGTCGAAGGCGGAACCGCCGCCATGTGCTACACCTTCAAGGCGCTGAAGAACAACCGCCTGCTCAATGCGGGCGACACCATCGCGCTCGGCGTGCCGATCTTCACGCCCTACCTGGAGATGCCGCACCTGGAGGACTACGACCTGCAGATCGTGCCCATTCACGCGCCCCAGGAGAACCGCTTCCAGTTCACCGACGCCGAGCTCGACAAGCTGCTCGACCCGAAGATCAAGGCCTTCTTCATCGTCAATCCGGGCAATCCGTCCGCCATGGCGATCTCGCCGGAGGTCATCGGCAAGATCGGGGACATCCTCAAGAAGCGCCCGGACCTGCTGCTGCTGACCGACGACGTGTACGGCACCTTCGTGCCGGGCTTTCGCTCGCTGCTGGGCGCCTATCCGCGCAATACCATCGGCGTGTACTCGTACAGCAAGTACTTCGGCTGCACCGGCTGGCGCCTCGGCGTGATCGCGGTGCACGAGGACAACATCTTCGACGAGAAGATCGCCCAGCACGACGCCGCCACGCTCGAGAAGCTGGACAAGCGCTACGGCACCCTGACGCCGCATCCGCGCGAGATCAAGTTCATCGACCGGATCGTGGCCGACAGCCGAGACGTGGCGCTCAACCACACGGCGGGACTGTCGCTGCCGCAGCAGGTCATGATGAGTCTTTTCTCGCTGTACGAACTCATGGACGAGGAAAAGCACTACCAGAAGGCGTGCATGGAGATCTGCCACCGCCGCACGCTGCTGACGCTGGAGGGCCTGGGCATCGACGTGCAACCGAATCCGCTGTTCGACAACTACTACGGCCTCATCGACCTGGAGTTCTGGCTGCGCAAGTACGGCACCGAGGAACTGGTCGACTGGATCAAGGTGAACGTCCATCCGCTGGACATCGTCTTTCGCCTGGCCGAGGACCATGGGATCGTGCTGCTCAACGGCGGCGGCTTCGAGGCGCCCGACTGGTCGGCCCGCATATCCTTCGCCAACCTGGACGAAGACGTCTACGAGAAGATCGGCCGCGCGGTGCGTGCCGTGGCGCGCAACTACGTTGACGCTTTCCAGCGGGACACCGGCAAGGTCGTCACGCGCAAGGAAGGGTAGCGGCCGGAGCGCGCCAGCGGCTAGGGGTGCGGGGAGGGCGCGTCGATGTGGTTTTCGAGCGCGTACCGCACCAGTTCCGCGGTACCCGAGACCTGCAGCTTTTCCTGGATGCGCGTCTTGTGCGTGCTCACCGTCTTGACCGACAGATGGAGCGCGTCCGCGATGTCGACGACCCGCGCTCCGGCGGCGATGCGCTGCAGCACATCCAGCTCGCGATCCGTCAGATGCGCATGGCCTGGAGCGCGGGCCATTCCGTTGAGCTGTTGCACCACGCTTTCGGCCAGTGCCTCGGTGACGTAGGCGCGGCCTGCTGCCACCCGTCTCACCGCGCGCAGGAGTTCCGTGGCGGCCGCGTCCTTGGTGACATAGCCGTCCGCGCCGGACTTGAAGGCGCGCAGCGCGTACTGCTCCTCGGCGTGCATGCTGAGCACCAGTACGTGCACTCCGGGAAACTCGGTCTTGATGCGGCGCACCAGTTCGAGCCCGTTCATCCCGGGCATGGACAGGTCGACGAGTGCAAGGTCGAACTCGGCCTCGCGCAGCAACTCCAGCGCCCGGTGTCCCGTCACCGCCTCGGTCAGGGACCAGTTGTTCGCGACCGGGTCGAGCACACGAATCAGGCCTTCCCGGACGATCGCGTGGTCGTCGACGAGAAGCAGGCGCAGTGCCGGCCTGCACAATTCGGCAGCAGACAAGTTACCTCCTCGGACCCGGCGCGATCGCGCGCCTTCGGATTCTCCGCAGTGGCACGCACTATGGCGCCAAAACGGCCAATCCACAAGGCGGGAGTGCGGCGACCGGCCTGCGGTGCGGATCGTCCAGCCTAGGAATAATCCTAGGCGCCATGTCGGGCATGTCCGAGGCGAGGAGGAAACCCGCACGCAGGCGGCGCGGGGCATTCCGATTGTTGCCAGGAATGCATCACGTGCATGCTTGCCTCCTCGCCACGCCAGTGATGGCCGCAGTTGCGGAGAGTCCCGATGAATGTTCCCCAAGTCCAGGTCCAGGCTCAGACGGAAGGCGCAACGACCGAGGCAGGCAGCCGGCGTACTGGCGCATACCGGTGCGAACGCACCGACCTCCAGGCCATGCTCGACCTGATCGGCGTCTCCATCGCCGACATGCCTGCGCCGACGCTTCAGCCTGCGGTCCGCCGCATCCGGGCTGGAGAACTGCTCTTTCTGGAAGGGGCGCCGGCCAGTTCCATCCATGTCGTGTGCACCGGCACCTTCAAGGTCTTTCGCACGGCCGAGGATGGCTACGAGCAGGTGTTCGGCTTCTTTCGCCGCGGCGACCTGCTCGGCTGCGACGCCCTGTCGGCGGACCATCACGTCATGGCAACCGTCGCGCTCGAGCATTCGACCGTGTTCGCCGTCGGATTGCCGGACCTCTACGCGCTGTCACGCTCATCGCCTTCGTTCTACAGAGGCATGATGCGGGCCGTCGCCAAGTCGATGCTGCACTTGACGCAGCTGTCGGACATGGTCGCCGCGGTCGCTTCCGAGGTGCGGCTGGCCAGGTTCCTGTTGCACCTGTCGCAATGCATGTCGAGCTGCGGGCAGTCCGCCAGGTCCCTTCGGCTGCAGATGACCCGTCGCGACATCGGCAGCTACCTCGGAGTGGCCCACGAGACCATCAGCAGATCGTTTGCCACACTGGTCGAGGCAGGGCTGATCGAGGTCGAGCAGCGCGTCGTGGATATCCGCGACCTCGATGCACTGCAGCGGTATGCCCAAGGCACGCGGGCACCGGCAAGGGCTCACAGGCCCGGGGGCGGCCGCGCGGCCGCGGCGCTGGAAAGCTCGGCGATATAGTCGCGCGCCTGGTGGAACTCCATGGCCTTGTCGAAGTAGGCGACGGCACCGGCCTGCATGTGAGTCTCGCGCATGGAAGCCCAGGCGTACTGCGAGAACATGATCACCTTCACACCCGGGTAGTTCTGCCTGACGAACAGCAGGACATCGAGGCCGCGGTCCTGTCCGCGCAGCCTGGCATCGAGGACGACGAGGTCGGGCCGGTGCTGCGCGACAGCCTCCAGCGCGGACGCCACGTCGACCGCGAAGCCGACCACCTCGACGCCAGGCGCGGTGGCGATCAATGCCCCGAAGCTTTGCTGGATTGCCGAGGAGTCGTCAACGAGCAGCACCTTCACGTCTTGCCCCCGCGATGTGTCCATTGATGGCCGCAGCCATATTGCCCGTTCCGATCGCAGGCCGAGATGCGCCTCATCAATGAAAGCCCAGAAAACCGATCCCTTTTGAGGCATCCTTGTGTCGTCCGGCCCGTTTTTTCACGAGGCGGCGGTAAATCCCATGCACTCAGGGTTCGAAAGCCTTTCGATCCGCGCCCGCATCGCGCTGGGCGTTGCCGTCGTCATGCTTCCCATGCTGGCGTTCCTGGCGTGGCTTGTCTGGAAGGAGGTTTCGCTGGTGCACGACGCCGCGCATGAAAAGGTGCGCATGCTCGCCAGCGGGACGGCCGCGGATCTGCGGCGCGCACTGGACCAGTTCGAGTCCGCCCTGGCGCATGCGGCGGTGCGGCCGGCGGTCAAGGCCCTCGATCCGCTGCGATGCGACCGGTTGGCCGTGGAGTACGTGCGGGTCAGCCCAGCCGTGGTCGGGCTCGAGGTGCGCGATGCGCAGGGCAGGACCATCTGCCCGGGCGGCGACCATGTCGCCGCGGCAGCGATGGGCCCAGCGGCGGCCAGCCTGGATTCGAGCGCGGAGGACAACGCACTCGCGGTGCGCTCGTACATGCAAGCGCGCACCCAGGGCAAGTTCGCCATCTTCAGCTACCCGGTACGCGGTGAAGACGAAACGACCGAAGGATGGCTGCTGCTGGCCGTCGATCTGCTCGTGCTCAACGACAGGCTCCTGAACGCCACGCCCCCGGGCGCCGTGGTGACGGTGCTGGATCGGCAACGCACGATCCTGCTGCGCTCGCTCGAGCCGGCCAGATTCATCGGATCGCGGCCGACGGCTGCACAGGACAGCGGCACGCCGTGGCCGCTGCCGCGCAACCGACTCGTCGCGGGCACCGGCCGCGACGGCATCCCCAGACTCCTGGCTTCCGCGACTGTGCCGGGAGTGGGCTGGGAAGTGGTGGCCGGACTGCCGCGCGATGCCGTCCTGGCGGAGTACCGCGGCACGGTCCTGCGCACCGTCGCCATCGGCGCGGCGCTGTGCCTTCTGGCGCTCATGCTCGGGTGGCGCATGAGCGCGACCGTCGCCAATCCCATTGCGCATCTGGAAAAGACGGCCGCTTCCATCGCCAGCGGCAACCGTTCGGTTCGTGCGCGCATCGCCGGCCCGCCGGAAATAAAGGCGGTCGCGCGTCAGTTCAACCACATGCTGGACGCGCAAGCCCTGGGCGAAGCCCGCTTCCGCGGCATCTTCGAGACGACGGTCGACGCCATCGTGACGGCCGACGAGGATTGGCGCATCGTGCAAGCCAATCCCGCCGCGGCCGCGATGTTCCGATGCAAGCCGGAGCAGGTGGTCGGCGCCCCGTTGGACCGCTTCGTGCCCGCGTGGCCCCGGGGCCATCAGGGGCACGAGGCCGACGGCGACGAAGCGCCGTCCCAATTGCAACGCGAAGCGGTCGCCCTGCGCTGGGACGGGAAGGCGTTTGCGGTCGAAGCATCGGTCTCGCGCGCGGCCGTCGCCGGCAGTCCCATGTACACCGTGATACTGCGCGACATCTCGCAGCGCAAGCAGGCCGAACAGGATCTCCAGGCCAGCGCATCCAAGCTGCAGGCTGCGTTGGCCAGCATGGGCGACGCCATATGCATCGCCGACGGCGAGGGAAACGTCATCGAGTACAACGAGGCGTTCGCTGCCTTTCACGGCTATGCGCGTGCCGCCTGCGGCAGTTCGCTTGTCGAGCATCTGGAGGCGATGGACATGTTCGCGCCAGATGGAAGCCGCGCCCCACCCAGCCAACGCCCCCTGGCCATGGCATTGCGTGGCGAGTCGGCGACGAACGTGGAGTACCGCATCTACCAGAACGACACCGGCGCGTCACGTATCGGCAGCTACAGCTTCGCGCCCATCCGCTCCGGCGGCGGACGTACGGCCGGTGCCATCGTGACGACCCGGGACGTCACCGCCATCCGGGAAGTGCAGGCCGATCTCGAATCGTCGCACCTCGCCCTGCAACAGCTGGTTGCCACGCGCGAGCAGGTACAGGAGGAGGAGCGAAAGCGCATCGCGCGCGACCTTCACGACGACCTTCAACAGACGCTGGCGGCGATACGAATGGACTTGCAGGTCGCCGCAATGAGCGTCGACAAGGCCATCGATCTGCTGCCCCTGCTCGCCGGCATCGACCGGCGCGCGGAACAGGCGATCGCTTCGGCGCGCCGCATCGTGAACGACCTGCGCCCGCCCATGCTCGAGGACCTCGGCCTGACGCCGGCACTGGAAGCGATGGCTGTCCAGTACGCCCGGCAGACCGGCATCGAATGCACCTTCGAAGCAGGCGCCGGATTGGACGACCGATCCTTCGACCAGCCGGTTGCCCTGTGCGTGTTCCGTGCCGCGCAAGAGGCGCTCAACAATGTCGCCAAGCATTCGCACGCCAGCGCAGTGCATCTGCGGCTGGCGGTGGAAGGTGGCGCCGTGTCGCTCCAGGTCCGGGACAACGGCTGCGGAATCGCCATGGCCGACCGGCGCAAGTCCGGTTCGTTCGGACTGCTGGGCATCCGCGAGCGGGTTCGGGCCTGCAACGGCACGCTGCGCATCGATGGCAGCCCTGGCGAAGGCACGGTGCTGGAACTGTCCATACCGCTGGCGGAGGCGCCACCGGTGGCGGGCGCCCGCAATGCCCCGGCGTGAACGGCGAGCGCCTTCCCGTCAGGGCTGCTCGTCCGGATCGAAATCGAGCTCCACCTTCGCGCCGTTCGGGTCGAGGCAGAAAAGCTGCCAGGTACCGGCCCCGGCCTGCTGCCGCAGCTCGTACTGGGTGCCGCTCGCGTCGAACCGCGCCTTGACCTCGCGCAGGCCCTTCGCGCTGAACGCCATGTGGTCGATGACGCCGGTGCGCTGCGCGGGCACCGGGCGTCCGAAGTACATGTGCAGCACCGCCTGCGGGCCGCTGCCGTAAAGCCAGGCGCCGGGAAAGCCGAGGTCCGGGCGGTGCCCGACCTTCAGGCCGAGCAGGCCGGTGTAGAAGTCGAGGGTTTTCTGCTCGTCCTCCACGGTGATGGTGAAGTGGTTCATGCCGACGATCATGTGCAGTCTCCGTTTCGGGGCTTGTTCAGGGCACCAGGACGAGCGCGCCGGTGGTGGTGCGCGACTCCAGCCGGGCGTGCGCCTGCGCCGCCGCGTCGAGCGGAAAGCGTTCGATGGGCGGCGGCCTGATCGCGCCCTCGGCCAGCGCATTCCACACCCGCTGCGCGCGCTGCGCCGCCTGGGCCTGCGACGAGACGTAGTCGAACACCACCGGACGCGAGAAGCTCAGCGACTTGGCCACCAGTGCGTCAGGCGCGAGCGGCGCCAACGGGCCGCTGGCCTGGCCCAGGCTGATCCAGTGGCCGCGCCGGGCGAGGGCGGCCAGGTTCTCGTCCCGGGCCGCGTCGCCGAGCCCGTCGATGACCACGTCGGCGCCGCCGCACAGGCGCTGCATTGCGTCGGCAAAACGGTAGTCCCGGGTGACGATGACGTGTTCGCAACCATGCTCGCGCGCCACGCGCGCCTTGGCATCGTTCGACACGGTGCCCACGACCGTGGCGCCGAGCCGGCGCGCCCAATGGCAGACGAGCAGCCCGACGCCGCCCGCCGCCGCGTGCACCAGCAGCCGCGTGCCGGGCTGGACCCGGCCCAGGTCGTGCACGAGGTAATCGGCCGTGATGCCCTTGAGCAGCAGCGCGGCAGCCACCTCGTCCTCCACCGCGGCCGGCAGGCGCACCAGCCATTCGGCCGGCACGCTGCGCACGCCGCAATACGCGCCGGGCACGGGGCCGATGTAGGCCACGCGGTCTCCGGCCAGGAACCCGGTGACGTCCGGCCCGGCGTCGATCACGCTGCCGGCCGCTTCCATGCCGGGCACGCCTGGCGCGTCCGGCGCCACCGGCAGCATTCCCGGCACCCAGCCGCGGCGCAGGTACACGTCGATGAAGTTGATGCCGATGGCGCGCTGCCGCAGGCGGACTTCGCCCGCGCGCGGCGGCGCAGCGTCGACGTGCTCCGCGCGCAACACCTCCGGCCCGCCGTAGCTTTCCAGAACGACGCGGCGGGTCGGCAAGGGCAGGGCGGACGGCATGGCGCCGCCGGACGCGCCGCCCAGGTCGCCCGCCTGCAGCAGATAACGCCGAAGGTCCTCGAACCCGGCCTCGTAGACGCCCTTCGCCACCGCATCGCGCAGTTCGCGTTCCATGCCCGCCGGGGTGGCGAAGCTCGACTCCCAATGCCAGAAGGTGCGGTTGCCGTCGGTCACCGGCTTGAGCGTCACCGTGGCCACGTAGCGTTGCAACGGCAGCGTGGCCTCGACGATGCAGTAGGTGCTCTTGTGCTGGGCGTCGTCCAGCGTCAGCAGCTGTTCGCGGATGCGGTGGCCGTCCTTGAGCGTGAAACTGCGCACGCAGCCGACCTGGTCGCTGCGCTCGTTGCCTTCGATCCGGCTCGCCTCGACGGCGCTGTGCCACCGGTCGTGGCTGTTGAAGTCGCGCAGCACGGCCCACACGCGCTCGATCGGCGCGTCGATGACCGTGGAGCGGACGAGCTTGTGCAGCATCAGCGCAACGACCGCTTCAACGCGTCGAACCCGCCCTGGAAGACGCCGTTGCCGATCGTCTCGGTCAGTTCGCGCTCGCGGCCCGGCTCGCACTCGAATTCGGCGCTCCATTCCGCGAAGCAGCGCGCCCCGTCGGTCACCGGCGTGAGCTTGAGTGTGGCGACGTAGTTCGTCACGCCCATCGGGCTTTCCAGAATCTCGTAGGTGCAGCTGTATTCGTAGTCGGACAAGGCCAGCAGCCGCTCGCGGATCATGCCGCCGTCCTTGAGGTGGAAGTGGCGGATGCACCCGACGCGGTCGGCCGGCTGGCCGTTCTCGATCCGGCTGTCGGCAATGAGCGGATGCCACTGCGGCAGGCCGTTGAAGTCCCGGATGCGCGACCACACGTTGTCGGCGCTGGCATCGATGACACTGGACGTATAGACGTTGACCACGCGTCATTCCCTCTTTGCGCCGGCCGGCAGGGTGGCCTGCGCGCCGCTGGCGTCGCCGACCAGGCGCTGGATGTCGCCGCCCTCGATGCCGATCTCGCGCAGCAGCTGGTCGACCAGCGGCGCCTGCGCGCGAAAGCGCAATGCCGAGTTGACCAGCCCGTCGGCGAAGCCGCCGCCTTCCCCGTTGACCTGGCCACCCTGCGTTCCGCCCAGCCCGTCCACATGCATGATCTTGATGCTGTCGATGCGCTCCATCGGCCGCACCGATTCGCGGATGATGGCCTCGGCCTTCTCCACCAGCTTCATGCGCAGAGCCGACATGCGGGCTTCCGGCGTCAACATGTTGTGTGCTTCGTTCATCATCCGCGCCGCATCGGCCTCGATCTCGGCGCGCACGCGCATGGCCATCGAACGGATCTTCTCGGCGTCGGCATCCGCCTCGGCCTGGGCCCGGATGGCGGCGCCGCGCGCGCTGCTGGCTTCGCTCTCGGCCTGCGCCGAGGACGTCAGCCGCAGGGCGTCACGCTCGGCGGCCTGGGCCGCGGCAATGAGCTCGATGGCCTTCTTGCGCTCGGCCATCTCCACTTCGCGGGCGGTGAAGACCTTCTCCTCGGCAGCGACGGCGAGGGCGCGCGCGGCCTCCGCCTCGGCCACCGCCTCGCTCTGGGCCTTGCTCTCGCGCGCGACCGAGATCGCGCGCTGCTGCTCGGCCAGCTCGAGCGAGGTGCGGCGCTCGATCTCCGCGCTCTGGATGGCGCGCTCCTTGCCGATGCGGCCTTCCTCGAGGGTCTGCTCGGAGCGGATGCGCGCCGTGTCGATGCTCTGCCTGGCGACGATCTGCGCGCTCTCGGCTTCCTGTTCGCGCTGGGCCCGCTCGGTCGACACCTCGGCGCGCTGGCGGGCGCGGGCCATTTCCAGTTCGCGCTCCTGCGCCAGGCGCGCGTGCTCGCTCTCCCGGTCGATGTCGAGCGACAGCTTTTCGGCCTCGAGGTTCTTGTTCCGGATGGCGATCAACGTGTCCTGCTCGACGTCGTTGCGCTGCTTCTTGCGGTGCTCGATCTGCTCGGTCAGGCGCGTCAGGCCCTCGGCGTCGAAGGCGTTGCTGGGGTTGAAGAACTCCATGCTGGTCTGGTCGAGCTGGGTCAGCGACGCGGCTTCGAGTTCCAGCCCGTTCTTGGTCAGGTCCTCGGCCACTGCGTCGCGCACGCGCCTGACGTAGGCGCCGCGCTTCTCGTGCAGTTCCTCCATGGTCATCTCGGCGGCCGCCGTGCGCAACGCGTCGACGAACTTGCCTTCGACCAGTTCCTTGAGCTGTTCGGGCTCCAGGGTGCGCAGGCCCAGCGTCTGCGCGGCCGCGGCGACCGCCGCCTGGCTGGTGGCCACGCGGACGTAGAACTCGGCGATCACGTCGACGCGCATGCGGTCGCGCGTGATGAGCGCCTTGTCGCGCCCGCGGCTGACTTCGAGGCGCAGCGTGTTCATGTTGACGGGAATCACGTCGTGCACGATGGGCAGCACGAACGCGCCGCCGCCGAGCACCACCTTCTCGCCGCCGAGCCCCGTGCGCACGAAGGCCCGCTCCTTGGAGCTGCGCAGGTAGAGCCAGTGCAGCAGCCATACCGCGATCGCGACGACGATCGCGACCACCACCAGCACGAGAATGAATTGTCCGAATTGAGCGCCTGACATAGGTGTCGTCTCCAGTGATTCCGTTACCGCGTGATCTCGACGAAGCGCCTGGTCGTTTCGGTCAGGGCCACCTCGGCGGGCAGCCTTTCCATCGAACTCGCGCCGTAGAAGCCGGCACAGGCGGGGCAGTTGGCCAGGATGTACTGCGCGTCGGCCGGCGTGGCGATCGGGCCGCCATGGCACAGCACGATCACCTCGGGGTTCACGGCCCGCGCCGCCGCGGCCCATTCGTTGACGAGGGGGACGCAGTCGGGCAGCTTGAGGGCGGTGTCGGCGCCGATCTCGCCGCCGGTGGTCAGGCCCATGTGGCACACCACGATATCGGCGCCGGCGCCGGCCATGGCGGCGGCCTCGGCCGGGCTGAAGACGTAGGGCGTCGTCAGCAGGTCCAGCGCGTGGGCGCGCGCGATGAGCTCCACCTCGAGCGCATAGCTCATGCCGGTTTCCTCGAGGTTGGCGCGCATGATGCCGTCGATCAGGCCGACGGTCGGGAAGTTCTGGATGCCCGAGAAGCCGAGCGTGATGAGCCGCTGCAGGAACTCCTCGGGGATCATGAAGGGGTCGGTGCCGTTCACGCCGGCCAGCACCGGCGTGCGCTTGACCACCGGCAGCACCTCGTGCGCCATCTCGCACACGATGTCGTTGGCGTTGCCGTACGCCATCAGCCCCGCGAGCGAGCCGCGCCCGGCCATCCGGTAGCGGCCCGAGTTGTAGATCACGATCAGGTCGATGCCGCCGGCTTCCTCGCACTTGGCCGACAGGCCCGTGCCCGCGCCACCGCCGATGATCGGTCTGCCGGCGGCGATCTTGGCCCGGAAGCGTTCGAGCAGCGTGGTGCGTGCAATGCGCGGCATGGTGGTTGGTTCTCCCTTGTCTTGTCGTTCAGGCCTGCCGCATGCCGCCCGCGGGGCGGGACGCTGCGTCCTTCCATGCGACGACCAGCGCGTCGGCGAAGGCCTCGTCGTTGATGTGCAGCGGCAGGCGCTGCAGCTTGCGGTCGTGCCCGGTGCGAAAGCCTGCCTCGATGGCGGCGAACAGCGCGCGATCGGCCTGCGGGTCATGGAAGGGCTGGCCGGGCCTGTCGATGGCCGAGACGCCGCCTTCGGGGATGAGAAAGCGCACCGGCCCCCGCATCGCGTTGAGCTTGCCGGCGATGAATTCGCCGATGCGCCGGCATTCGTCGGCGGACGTGCGCATCAGCGTGACGTTCGGGTTGTGGCGGTAGAGCGTGCGCCCCTTGAAGCGCTCGGGCACCGAGTCCCAGGTGCCGAAGTTCACCATGTCGAGCGCGCCGCAGGAGCCGACGTAGGGCAGGGCGTGCCGGGCGAAGGCGTCCAGCCGCGTTGGCCCCGCCGAGAGCGTGCCGCCGACGATCTCGTCGGCGATTTCCGTGGTCGAGACGTCGATGGCGCCGACGATGAGCCCGGAATCGGCCAGCTTCTCCATCGACTGGCCGCCGACGCCGGTGGCATGGAAGACCAGGCAGTCGCAGTCTTCCTCCAGCCGCTTCGTCACGGCCTGCACGCACGGCGTGGTCACGCCGAACATGGTCAGGCCGATGGCCGGGCGCGCAACACCTGACCTGGCGGGCGGGTGCGCGATCATTCCGGCGAGCGCGTTCGCCGCATTGGCCAGCACCAGTTCGCTGATGCGGTGGATGCCCTGCACGTCGGTCACCGAGTACATCATGCAGATGTCGCTCGGCCCGACGTAGGGACGCGTGTCGCCGCTGGCCATGGTCGACACCATCATCTTCGGCACGCCGACGGGCAGGGCGCGCATGCCCTGCGTGGCCATGGAGGTCCCGCCGGAGCCGCCGGCCGAGATGATGCCGCCGAGATCGCGACGGGTGAGCAGGAAGCGCTCGAAGGCCTGCGCCATCGCCTCCATCGCGACGCCGCGGTCGCTGCCGAAGACGGCCGATTCGCCCTGCGGGTGATGCCGCGCGACCTCGCGCGGATGCACGCTCGCAGGCGAAGGCTTGCCGGAGGTCGACAGGTCGACCGTGGTGACCCGCATGCCGAGCCTTTCCAGGCACTGGCGCAGGAACGCGAGTTCGCGGCCCTTTGTGTCGAAGGTGCCGGCGACATAGGCGCAGCGGGCGGTGCCGGAGGCCACCGGGAACTCGAAGACCCTGGGCGCGCTGGCCTGGGGCGCATCCTCCACCGGTCCGGGCGGCTGCGGCGCCGCGCCGCCGTGGCGCGCCATGTCCCTGACCGGCGCTGCGGTGCTGCCGGCGTTCCAGCGCGTGAAGCCGCGCACCGTGCCGGGCGCCAGGTCGTCGAGGGACGGGGCCCCGTCCGCATGGGCGCGCCGGACCGTGAAGACCTGGGGCGGCGGCGGGTCCGCGGCGCCGCGCGCGTCGGCCGCCGGTTCGGATTCTTCTTCGTCGTCGCCGGAACGAACGCCCAGCAGCCGCTCTTGCAGCGCCTGGTCGGCGGCGAGCTGCGCGGCCGGCATCTCCCGCGCGATGCGTCCGTTGACCATCAGCCCGATGCGGTCGGCCACGGAGATGGCAACGCCGAGGTTCTGCTCGATCAGCAGCACGGCGATGCTTCCTTCGGCGGCAAGGTCGCGCAGCGCCTGCGCCACCTGCTCGACGATGACCGGGGCCAGGCCTTCGGTCGGCTCGTCCATGACCAGCAGGCGCGGGTTGAGCAGCAGCGCGCGGCCGATCGCCAGCATCTGCTGCTCGCCGCCGGACAACTGGGCTCCCCCGTTGCCGCGCCGCTCGGCCAGGCGCGGGAACATGGCGTAGACGCGGTCGACCTCGCTCCGCTTGCCGGCGACGAGGCGCAGCGTCTCGTCCACCGAGAGCGACGGCCACACGCGCCGGCCTTGCGGCACGTAGGCAATGCCGCGCCGGGTGATCTCGTTGGGCGCCAGGCCGAGGATTTCCTCGCCGCAGAGCCGGACGCTGCCGCGGGCAGGCACCAGTCCCGTGATCGCGTTGCACAGCGTCGTCTTGCCCATCCCGTTGCGCCCGACGATGCCGAGCACTCCGCGCTCGAGCGTCAGGCCAACGCCCTGCAGTGCATGGGCGTGGCCGTAGAAGACGTCGAGGCCGTCGACGGCCAAGACCGGTCCGCTGCCGGCACTCTTGCCGCGTTCGCCGCCGAACCAGGCCATCAGTGCTTGCTCCCCATGTAGATCGCCTGCACCTGCGCATCGCCTTCGATCTCGGCCGGTGTGCCGGTGCGAAGCTCGCGGCCGTTGTGCATCACCGTGACGCGGTCGACCACGCGCAGCGCGATGTCCAGGTCGTGCTCGATCAGCACGAAGCTCATGTGCGGCGGCAGGGAGCGCAGCAGCGCCACCAGTTCGCGCCGCTCGTGCGGCGACAGCCCCGCGGCGGGCTCGTCGAACAGGATGAGCCGCGGCGCGCCTGCCAGGGCCATGCCGATCTCCAGCTGGCGCTGCTGCCCGTGCGCCAGGTTGGCGACGCGCTCGTCGGCGATGTGCGTCAGCCGCGTGCGCTCGAGCAGGTCGCCGGTGGCCTGCGCCGAGGCACTGCCGGCGCGCGCGCGCAGGAAGCTGAACCGCCCGCTGGACACGCCGCGCACCGCCAGGAACAGGTTGTCGCGCACCGTCAGTTCGCGAAACAGCAGCGAAGACTGGTAGGTGCGCCGCATGCCCTTGCGGATGCGGTCCTGCGGCGACAGGTGGGTGATGTCCTCGCCGAAGAAATGGATGCGGCCGGACGTCGGCGGAAAGTCGCCCGTGATCGCATTGAACAGCGTGGTCTTCCCCGCACCGTTGGAGCCCAGGATGGCGTACTTCTGCCCGGCCGCGACCGTGAGCGAGACGTTGTCGACCGCCCGCAGCGCACCGAAGGCCCGCGTGACCCCGTCGAGCCGCAGCGCGTCGCCCGAGAGCAGCTGCACGGCGCCGGCCGCGGCCGCAGCCGCGTGCGCACCGGTGGCCGCGCGCGGGCGAAGCGGGGTGACCGACGCCATGCCTTCAGGTCCTGCAGTCGGGCACGTCCCGGGTACCGAGCCCCATCTTCCTGAACTCCGCCTCCGGCAAGCCCAGCGTCTGCGTGACGTCGGGCACGGTCTTGACCACCTTGTTGTAGAAGGAGCCGTCCGGCGCCTTGGTCACTTCGGTGATGTATGTCGTGCCGACGCCGTTGCGATTCGCGTCGATCCTCACGTCGCCGGCCGGGCCCTTGAAGTTGGTCTTCTGCAGCGCCTCGCGGTAGGCCTTCTGGCCGTCCGAAAGGTCGCCCTTCACCACGTCGAGCGCATCCAGCGTTGCCTTGGTGTTGATGTAGTACAGATAGGCGAACAGCGACGGGCTGGGAAAGCCGTCCTTGAAGTTGGCCTTGTAGTCGGCCACGAACTTCTTCCACTCGGGCGTGTCGATCGAATCGGCCATCGGGCCGGCCGACGCGGTGCCCAGCAGCGACTCGCGCCGCTTGCCCTTGTAGTTCAGCACCGTCTGGTCCACCGTGATGGAGCCGCCGACCATGGGCTTGTCGCCGCCGGCCTGCTCGTACTGCGTCAGGAAGTTGACCGCGTCGGCGCCGCCGAGCACCACGACCAGCGCGTCGACGTCCTTGGGTATGCGGGCGATCACCGAGGCGTAGTCCTTGGTGCCCAGCGGAACCCACGCCTTGTCGACCACCTTGCCGCCCTTGGCGCAGTAGCTGGCCATGAAGCCCTGCACCTGGGAGTACGGGAATCCGTAGTCCTCGGCGATCAGGTAGGTCTTCTTGTAGCCCTTCGACAGCACGTGCTCGCCCAGGCCGACCATCCACTGCGCGCCCTCGGTGTTGAAGCGGTAGAAGTTGGGCGCGGGGTCGCCCCAGGTGGCGGCCTGCGCGCCGGAAGAGCCGTTGACGAAGGTGACGTTCGGCTGCGTCTTGGCGTAGTTCTTGACCGCGATGCCTTCGTCGCCCGACAGCGGGCCGATCATGATGGCCACCTTGTCCTGCTCCACCGCCTTGCGCGTGGAGTTGACGGCCTTGTCGGGCGTGGCGTCCGACGAGACCTTGACGAACTCGATCTTCTTGCCGCCGGCCATCCCGTTCTTTTCTTTGAGCGCCAGGTCGGCGCCGCGCATGCCGTCCTGGCCCGGGGCTGCGAACGGCCCTTCCAGCGAAGCCAGCAGGCCGATCTTCAGGACCTCCTGCGCATGCGCGAATCCGCCGATCGACACCAGCGCCGCCGCAGCCACGATGCTGCGTGCGGACAAACGATTGCCTCTGCTCATGTCTCGCTCCTTCTTGTCATCGATGAATGCGGCCAGCGCCGCGGTTGGGGAAAATCGAGTTGCCCACGCGGTTGCACAGCGCCTGCCACAGGCCGAGCAATCCATCGGGCGAGAAGAGCACGATCGCGAGGAAGACCCCGCCGATCACGAGATTGAAGCGTTCGCGGTCGACCAGGTCGATGGCGAAGTTCTGGAGCAGCACGAAGACGATCGCGCCGATGAAGGCACCGATGGGGTGCCGCATGCCGCCGAGCACCGCAATGATGAGGATGTTGATCATTGCGCCGATGCCCACGGTGCCCGGGGAGATGCGGTTGTTGTACCAGACCATGAGAATGCCGCCGACCGCCGCGAGGAACCCCGCCACGGCATAGGCGGCCACCCGGTGCGCCGTCACGTCGAAGCCCAGCGCCTGCATGCGGCGCGGGTTGTCGCGGATGCCCTGCAGCGCGATGCCGAACGGTGCGCGGATCAGGTGCTTGATGAAGAAGTATCCCGCCAGCGAGCAGGCCAGCACCACGAAGTAGAAGGGCATGGGCGCGCGCAGGTCGACGCCCAGGAGCACCGGGGGCGAGACCTTGCTGAAGCCCTGGAAGCCGTTGAAGACGGTGTAGTTCTGCTGCGCGAGGTAGAAGAACGCCACGCCGACCGCCAGCGTGATCATGATGGTGTAGATGCCCTCGGTGCGCACCGACAGCCAGCCGATGCCGGCGGCCACCAGCGTCGCCAGTCCGATGGCCACGACCAGCGCAAGCCACCACGGCCAGCCCAGGCTGATGGCCGCGTTGCTGCTGGCGCCGAAGATCGCCAGCATGTAGGCCGCGAAGCCGGCCACGGTCATCTGTGCGAGCGACACCATGCCGCCATAGCCGCCGAGGAAGGTCAGCGACAGGGCGATCAGGCCGAGCGCGAGCGACTGGGCCCCGATCTGGAACGTGAAGAACGGCGTCGCGAAGAACGGGTAGGCGAGCACGAAGGCCAACACCAGCGCGTGGCGCCAGCGGATGGCACGGATCGAGGCGCGCGTGCGCGACCAGGCCGGCGCGGGCGCCTGCACCGGTGCGCCGGGCGGATGCAAGGCCGCGGCAGGCACGGCTGCGGCGCCGCGGCCGGCACGCGCCAGGTCGGTCGCCACGCCCGGCGAGTTCATGGCGCGGCGCCATTTCGCGGCGCTCAAGAGGCGGCCCCTGGAAGAAAGCCGCGCACGCATCCACCCGTCCGCGCGCTCATGCGTTCTTCCCCATCAGCCCGCGCGGCTTGAAGGCCAGCGCCACGACCATGATCACGAAGGTGAACACCACGCTGTAGGTCGGCGCATACGCCAGCCCGAACTGCTCGGCCAGGCCGATCAGCAACGCGCCGATGGCCGCGCCGACCACGCTGCCCATGCCGCCGACGATGACCACCACCAGCGATGCAAGGAGGTAGCGCGTGTCTTCGCCCGGCGAGATGGACAGCGCGGTGCCGCCGACCACGCCGGCGAGCCCCGCCATGCCCGCGCCGATCGCGAAGGTCAGCGCGAACACGCGCTGCACGTTGACGCCGGATGCTGCGAGCATGCCCCGGTCGTCCACGCCGGCGCGGATCATCATGCCGATGCGCGTGCGGGCGAGCATCAGCCACAGCCCGACGCCGATCGCCACCGAGGCGACCAGCACGAAGAGGCGGTACGTCGGGAACTTGTTGACCAGCGGCAGCGTGGTCGAGCCGTAGATCCACGCGGGCGGATCGAACGTGTAGATCTCGGCGCCCCAGATCCACAGCGCGACGTCGGCCAGGACGATCGACAGGCCGATCGTCACCAGCGTCTGGCGCAGGTCCTGCCCCTGCATGTGGCGGAAGATCAGCAACTGCATCAGCAGGCCCAGGACGGCCGCGGCCAGGAAGCCCGCGAGCACCGCCAGCACCCAGGAGCCGGTGTGCTCGCCGACGTACCACCCGATATAGGCGCCGATCAGGTAGAGCGAACCGTGCGCCAGGTTGACGTTGCGCATCAGCCCGAACACCAGCGTGAAGCCGCTCGCGACGAGAAAGTACAGCGACGCGAGCGTGAGGCCGTTGAGGAAGGTCTTGAGGAACAGCGTGTGGTTGTCCCACAGCGCCCACACGACGAAAACGGCGACCGGCACGCCGAACAGCAGCCACAGCCCCAGCCCCCGCCTGCTCACGCGGCACGCTCCCATTGGCGCTGCGACGCGATCTCGGGCGCCTTCGCGAACTCGCCGTCCTTCATCACCGCCAGGATTCGCTTGGGGTCGCGCAGGATCGACAGGTTGGCGAGCGGGTCGCCGTCGACCAGCAGCATGTCGGCCAGGTAGCCTTCCCGGATGACGCCGAGCTCGTCCGGCTTCATCATGACCTGCCCGCCATACAGCGTGGTGCAGCGGATCGCCTCCATCGGCGTGAATCCCAGGTACTTGACGAAGAACTCCAGGTCGCGCGCGTTCTGGCAGTGCGGCGTGAAGGCAAAGCCGTAGTCGCCGCCCGGCAGCACGCGGATGCCGCGCTTGTGCATTTTCGACAGGGACACGCAGGCGGCCTCCCACTCGGTCTCGTAGCCCATGTCGCAGGCCATCGCGTGGGTGATGCCCCAAGGCTCGGCTTCGTACAGCATGGCGTACAGGATCGCGATGCCGGGCGCGACGAAGACGCGGTCCTTCGCGGCCTCGAGCATGTCCAGCGCCTCTTCGTCGACGAAGCTGGCGTGGTAGATGAGGTCGATTCCATGGCGCAGCGCCTGCTTGACGCTCTCGGACGAACGCGCGTGCGCCACGCCGCGCTTGCCCCGGATCTTGACCTCGCGCATGGCGGCGGCGACCTCCTCGTCGAGCATCCAGGCGGTCTCCGAGGGCGACTGGGGCGTGAAGTTGTCACCCGAGAGGTTGAGCTTGATCGAGTCGACGCCGTACTTCAGGAACAGCCGCACCGCCTTTCGCATCTCGTCGGCGCCGCTGACGTTCACGCCGAAGCTGAACTCGGGGAAGGGCAGGTGCGGCAGGGTCTCGTCGCCCAGGGCCCCGAGCACGGTGATCTCCTGGCTCGCGGCCAGGTAGCGGGGGCCGGGGATCTGGCCGGCGTTGATCGCGTTGCGGATCACCACGTCGAGCCGCGCCTTGGCGCACGCGGCGCCGACGCACGAGGTAAAACCCGCCTGCAGGTAGCGCCTGGCGACCTTGGCGCACCACAGCACGTGTTCCTCCAGCGGCATGGTCTGGATGGCCGCCAGCGTGGCCGCGTCGTTCCAGGAGAAGTGCGTGTGGGCCTCGCACATGCCGGGCATCAGCGTGGCGCCCGCGCCGTCGATGACCTGCGCGCCGCCCGGCGAGATCGGCGCCGTGCTGCGCCCGACCTGCCGGATGCGGTTGCCACGCACCAGCACGCTGCCGGGGTAGGGGTTCTGGCCCGCGCCGTCGAGGATGCGGACGTTGGTGAAGACGACATCAGCCATGACATCTCCTGTGCACAGGCGGGTGCGCCACGTCAGGCCGCCCACCGGGTCATCTGCTGGCGCCGCACCGGCGGCGCGCGATGGAACTCGCCGTCCTTCATCACGGCCAGGATGCGCGACTTGTCCTGGAGCACCGTGATGTCGGCCAGCGGGTCGCCGTCGATCAGCAGGATGTCCGCCAGGTACCCCTCGCGGATGTAGCCGAGCACCTTGCCCATGCGCATCATCGGCCCGCCCCAGGCGGTGGCCGACAGCAGCGCCTCCATCGTGCTCATGCCGACGTACTTGACGAAATACTCCAGGTCCTTGGCGTTGGTGCCGTGCGGCGTCCACGCGAAGCCGTAGTCGCCGCCAGGGAGGATGCGGATGCCGCGCCTGCGCATCGCGCGCATGCTCTCCACGGCCGCCTCGAGTTCGCGGTGGTAGCCCATCTTGCGCGTGACCTCCGGCGTCAGGCCCCATTGGCTGGCGTGATGGCAGGTGTTGATCAGCCAGGCCAGCCCGGGCGCGATGAAATGCTCGGTCTTGTGCGCCTCGAGCATGTCGAGCGCCTCGGTGTCGGTGAAGCTGGCGTGGTAGATCACCTCGATGCCCTGCGTCACGCATTGCTTGATCGCCCAGGTCGAACGCGCGTGCGCCGCCACGCGCTTGCCCCAGTTCTTTGCTTCCTCGACGCAGACGCGCACTTCCTCGGCGGTGAACTGGCTCGACTCGCTCGGCATGCCGGTGATGGATTCGCCCGAAAGGTTGATCTTGAGGGAATCGACGCCGTACTTGCAGAACATGCGCACGCAGCGGCGCATTTCCTCGGCGCCGCTGACGATCGCGCCGAAGGCGAACTCCGGCTGCGGCAGGTGCGGCTGGGTGGTGTCGCCCAGGCCGCCCGGAACGGTGATCTCCTGGCTCGCCGCCAGATAGCGCGGGCCGACGATGGTGCCGTCGTTGATGGCGTTGCGGATCACCACGTCCAGGCGCGGCTTGGCGGTGGCGGCGCCGACGCAGCTGGTCCAGCCCATGTCGAGGTAGCGCCGGGCCACCTCCGCGCACCACAGGATGTGCTCTTCCGGCGGCATGCGCTGGATCGCGTCGAGGCTGGGCTGGTCGTTCCAGGAGAAATGCGTGTGCGCCTCGACCATGCCCGGCATCAGGAAGGCGCCGGCGCCGTCGATGACCTGCGCGCCGCTGACGGGCGTGGATCCGCGCCCGTACCCGGTCTTGACGACGCGCGAGATCCGGTTGCCTTGCACCAGCACGTCGCCGGTGAAGGGCGCCTCGCCGCCGCCGTCGAAGATCCGTACGTTGGTGAACAGCACGTCTGCCATGTTCAGCTCCTCGCGTGGGCCTGCAGGAACTCGCGCAGCTCGCGCCGGCATTCCTCGGGCCGTTCGATGGGTGTCCAGTGCCCGCAGCGCGGGAACACCACCACCCGCGTGCTGGCGGCCCGGTGCAGCTTGTCGGCCATGGCGCGCACCGCCTGCGGCGGCGCCACGCCGTCCTCGTCGCCGGTGACGAGCAGCACCGGCGCGGTGATCCGGTCGATGGCGGCGGGCTGTGCCGCGGCCAGCGCCTCGCAACTGCGCGCGTAGTTCTCGCCCTCCTGCCGCATGAGGCTCTCGCGCACGTAGGCCACGGCAACCGGCATGCGCTCGCGCGTGTCGGCCGAGATGGAAGCCTGCAGCAGCGCCTGCGTGATCTCCTGCATGCCGGCCGGGCCTTCGCGCGCCTTGGCGGCGCGCGCCGTGATGGCCGTGCGTGCGGCATCCGGCGGTGCGATGAGCGGGCCGAACATCGCCAGGCCGGCCACGCGCTTCGGATGGTCCGCGGCGATGTGCTGAAGCACGATGTTGCCCATCGAATGCCCGACCCAGTGCGCCCGCGCCACGCCGAGCCGGTCGCAGATGTCGAGCATGGTCGCGGCGTAACGCTCGATCGTCAGGTCGCCTTCGGCGCGCTGCGAGCGGCCGCTGCCGGGCAGGTCCACCCGGATCACCCGGTGGCGTGCCATGGCGGCCATCAGCGGCGTGAAGGTGTTGGTGCTGCCGCCGAGGCCGTGCACGCAGACGATGGCCGGGCCTTCGCCTTCATCCTCCACCGCGATGCGATCGATGATCTGGAGCGTCATGATTCGAACCTGTTCTCGATGGCGCCGATGCCGTCGATCTCGACCCGCACCACGTCGCCGGACCTGAGCCACTGCGGCGGGTCGAGCCCCATGCCGACGCCCGAGGGCGTGCCGGTCGCGATCACGTCGCCCGGGTGCAGCGTGATGCCGCGCGAGCACGTCTCGATCAGGGTGGGGATGTCGAAGATCATGTCTCGCGTCAGGCCGTCCTGCCGCAATGCACCGTTGACCCAGCCGCGCACGCGCGTCGCGCGGCCGTCCATCTCGTCGGCGGTGACGATCCACGGCCCCATCGGGCAGAAGGTGTCGAAGCTCTTGCCGAGGTCCCATTGCTGGTGGCGCATCTGCACGTCGCGCGCCGTCACGTCGTTGAGCACGGAATAGCCGAACACATGGTCCATCGCATGCGATGCCGGGATGTCCCGGCCGCCGCGACCGATCACCACGGCCAGTTCCGATTCGTAGTCGATCTGCACGGATACGGCCGGCGATGGCAGGCGCACCGCGTCGTGCGGGCCTATCACGCACTCGCCGAGCTTGCCGAAGACGATGGGCCAGGGGTCGCTTTCGGGCATGGCCTGGCGGAACACCGTGCCGGCGAGCTCGGCCGCGTGCGCGCGGTAGTTGCGCCCCACGCAGAACAGGCTGCGCAAGGGGCGCGGCAACGGCGAGCGCAGCGTGACCACTTCGACCGGAAGCCGCGTGCCCGAGGGCTGCGGCAGGGGCGTGCCTTGCGCCAGCGCCTGGATCAGCGGCAGCACGCCGCGCGATGCGTCGCGCACGCCCAGCGGCGTGGCTTCCCGCCCATCCGGCGAGATCGTGCCCACGTAATCGCGACCACCCCAATTCCAGCTGGCCAGACGCATTGACTTTGTCTCCATGGCGCCCCGCCGGTCTTGCTGCGTTGCGCCAGCCGCCGCGAGGTCTCGGAAGTCATACGGAAGTCGGGTTTGAGACTTGCGTCTCAAACTGGGATGGCTGCATCATATGGCCCGGGATCCGAAATTCACAAGAGATGCAGAGGGCTTTGGCGCTCCGTACAAACCCGATGGCGAGACTGAAACACAAGCTGAGCGAGCCCCCCAAACCACCCGAGCGCGGCGTGCGCGCGGCCACCTTCGGGCTGCTGCTCGACACGGCCATGGCCATCATCCGGGAAAGCGGCCACATCCCGTCCGTTGCCGAATGCGCGGCACGGTCGAAGGTCTCGCGGGCCACCGCGTACCGCTACTTTCCGAGCCGCAGCGCGCTGGTCACCGCGGTGATCGACAGTTCGCTCGGCCCGGTGCGCAAGCTGGCGTCCGACAACCCCAACGGTCGCGAGCGGGTGCACGAGCTGTTTGCGCAGACCTTTCCGCGCTTCAAGGAATTCGAGGCGCAGTTGCGCGCCGCCGCGCAGCTGTCCCTGGAGCAGTGGGGCCTGGAGCGCGCCGGCCTGCTCGAAGAGGAGCCCTACCGGCGCGGGCACCGCGTGCGCATCCTCGAGCATGCCATCGAGCCGCTCGCGCCGTTGATGCGGCCGGGGGTTCGCGACCGGCTGCACCATGCCCTGTCGGTCGTCTACGGCATCGAGCCCTACGTGATCCTCAAGGACATCTGGGGCCTGCGCGACCGCGAGGTCGAGAAGACCGCGCTCTGGATGGCCGATGCGCTGATCGACGCGGCGCTGCGCGAATCGGAGCAGAAGCCGGTCAAGCGCAACGCCGCATGACGATGCCCGGCATGCCGGGCAAGCGCGGCGCAATGCGCCCCGCTAGGGCTTGATCGCCACTTTCAGCACGCCGTCTCGCTGGTTGGCGAACAGGTCGTAGGCGGCGACGATGTCATCGAGCCGGTAGTGGTGGGTCACCAGCAAGCCCAGGTCCACGCGGCCCGAGGCAACCACATTCATGAGCCGCCGCATGCGCTCCTTGCCACCCGGACAAAGGGCGGTGGCGATCTGGTGATCGCCCAGGCCGGCGGCGAACGCCGACAGCGGAATCCTCAGGTCTTCGGAATAGACGCCCAGGCTGGACAAGGTTCCCCCCGGCTTGAGCACCCGCAGTGCTGCCTCGAACGTGCCTTGCGTGCCCAGCGCCTCGATGGCCGCGTCCGCACCCCGGCCGCCGGTGAGCTTCATGACTTCGTCGACCACGTCGCATTGCCTGAAGTTCAGCGTGACGTCGGCGCCCATCCTGGCGGCGATGTCCAGCCGGTGCTCGTTGCCGTCGACGCCGATCACCGTGGTGGCGCCGAGCAGGCGCGCGCCGGCGGTTGCGCACAGCCCGATCGGGCCTTGCGCGAAGACAACGACGGTGTCGCCGATCCTGATTCTTGCGTTCTCCGCGCCCTTGAAGCCGGTGGACATGATGTCCGGGCACATCAGCACTTGCTCGTCGGTCAGCCCGTCCGGGATCGGCGCCAGATTGGCTTGGGCATCGGGAACCAGGACGTACTCCGCCTGGGTGCCGTCGATCAGGTTGCCGAAGCGCCAGCCGGCCGTTGCCTTGTAGCCGTGGCAGCCGCAGCGTCCCGAAGGCACGAGATAGCTGCCGTCCTGGGAGGGTGCGCCGTCCTGCGCCGCGTACGAGTTGAAATTGGGGCAGATGGCGCCGGCAACCACGCGCTGGCCTTCCTCGTAGCCCTGCACGGCGCTGCCCAGCTTCTCGATCACGCCGACCGGTTCGTGCCCGATGGTCAGGCCGCTGGCGACCGGATACTCGCCGCGCAGTATGTGCACGTCGGTGCCGCAGATGGTCGTCGTCGTGATGCGCACCAGCGCGTCATTGGGTCCCACGTCCGGAACCGGCTTGTCGGCAAGCTCGATCCTGTGGCGTTCGACGAAGACGGCGGCTTTCATCATGGCTGACATGGAGAACTCCTCGATCGGGTGAAGGCGGGCCGCGGCGGGCGATGCAGATGCATGCCTGCGCACGGACTGTAGGAGTGCGGCTTCCAGTGCGGTTTGCGCTGGATCAAGCCGGCCACGGATGACGGGGCCATCCTTGGCGATCGGCAAGGAGAAATCATGGGCATTCAGTGGACGAGTTGCGGCTGGACAGCGGACGGTGCACAACCATGAGCGCGGGCGTGGAAATCGTCAACAGCATCGAGGAGTCGAAACGGCTCAACCGGCTTGCCAACCCGTCGAGCGCGCCGACCGGCACCGTCGAGGACCCCGGCGCCGATGGCCTGAGCGATGCGCAGGCTGCGCAGCGGCAGCGCAGTTTCGGTCCCAACGTGCTGCCGGCTGCCGGACGCAAGCCGCTGTGGCGCATCGGCTGGGACGCGCTCACGCAGCCGATGTTCCTGCTGTTGCTGGCCACCGCGGCCGTCTATGCGGTCCTGGGCGAACTCGGCGATGCCGCGATGCTGCTCGCTTCCGTGCTGCTGGTGGGGGCGCTGTCGATCTTCCAGGAGCAGCGCACCGAGCGCGTGCTGGAGGCCCTGAAGGACTTGTCGAGTCCACGGTGCACGGTGGTGCGGTCGGGCCGGGCCCTGAGGGTGGCCAGCCGCGAGCTGGTGCCGGGCGATCGCCTGCTGGTCAATGAGGGAGACCGGCTGGCGGCCGACGCACGCCTGCTGCCGGGCCATGCGCTGCAAGTGGACGAGTCTCAACTCACCGGCGAGTCCATGCCGGTCGCCAAGCTGGCGGACAACTGCGCCGACGCGGCGCGACTGCACGCAGGCAGCCTGGTCGTGCAGGGCGATGGCGTTGCGCTGGTGACGGCCACTGGCGCGGCCACGGCGCTCGGGCGCATCGGCAGCGCAATGGCGCAGATGCGCCCGCGGCCGAGCCGGCTGCAGGACGACCTGCGCCGGCTGGTGCAGCGCGTGGCCGTGCTGGCCATGGCCACCTGCCTTTTCGCGGCGGCGCTGTTCGCCTGGCGCGAAGGCTCATGGACTGCCGGGCTGCTGCTGGGCCTGACCTTGGCGATGTCCTTGATTCCGGAGGAGTTCGCGGTGGTCTGGACCGTGATGCTGGCACTGGGCGTCTGGCGCCTGGCGCGCGCGCAGGTGCTCACGCGCCGGCCGCAGGCCATCGAAGCCCTGGGCACGATCACCGTGCTGTGCGTCGACAAGACGGGCACGCTGACCCACAACCGCATGCGGCTGACGGCGCTGCACGATGGCGTGGCCGGCATCGACCCCGGGACGCCTGAGGCCTTGTCGCCGGCGCATCGCGCACTGCTGTCGGTGGCGCAGCAGGCCAGCCTGGCAGAGGGCGTCGAGCCGATGGACCGGGCGGTGTACGAGGCGGCCCGGCACGCAGGACTGGCGCCGCCCGATGCAGGCTCCGCCGGCGCGCGGCGCGGCGTGCGCGCCGGCGCGCCCTACGTGGTCCGGTGGTGGCGAGATGGGGCGGGCGGCTCGCAGACCGCGTGCGTCAAGGGCGCCCCGGAGGCGGTATTGGCGCGCTGCGATGGGGAGCCGTCCTTCTTGCGGGCACTGGAGAACACGGCCGCGCAATGGAGCGCTACGGGACTGCGGGTGCTGGCCGTGGCCCGGGGGGTTGCCCAGGCACCGGGCGAGGATGGGGCGCTGCCTGCGCCGATGCGCCTGCAGGCGATGGGACTGCTCGGGTTCATGGACCCGCTGCGCGAGCAGGTGCCCGCGGCCGTTGAAGAGTGCCGCCGCGCCGGCGTCCGCGTGATCATGATCACCGGGGATTCGCCGCAAACCGCGGAGGCGATCGCCAGGCACGCGGGACTTTCCGGCGGCCCTCCGGTGACCGGGGCTCAGCTGGCCGTCATGGATGAAGCGGCCCTGCGTGCCAGCCTTCGCGGCACCTCGGTCTTTGCCCGCATGGATCCGGCGCAGAAGCTGCGCATCGTGCACGCCTTGCAGGCCAGCGGCGAGGTCGTCGCCATGACCGGCGACGGCGTCAACGACGCGCCGGCCCTGCGCGCCGCCGACATCGGCGTTGCCATGGGCCAGCGCGGCACCGACGTGGCGCGCGAGGCCGCGGCATTGGTGCTGCTGGACGACAACTTTGCCTCGCTGGTGGAGGCCGTGCGTGCCGGGCGGCGCATCTTCGTGAACCTGCGCAAGGCGCTCGGATACCTCTTCGCCGTCCATGTGCCGATCGTCGGCGTGGCGCTTATGCCGGTGTTGCTGGGCGGCCCGGCTTTGCTGCTGCCGCTGCATGTGGTGCTGCTGGAACTGCTGATCGATCCCGCCTGTTCGCTGGTTTTCGAAGCGGAGCCACCGCCCGACGACATCATGCGCCAGGCGCCGCGCGCGGCGGGCGAGACCCTGTTCACCCGCGGCGCCGCGCTGCGCGCCGTGGCGCTGGGCGGCGTTGCATTCCTGGCCGTCGCGCTGGTTCAGTGGCTGCTGCAGCGGCAGGGGGCGGAACCGGAGCACCTGCGCCTGGCCAGCCTGGCATCCATCGTGGCGGGCAACCTGCTGCTGCTGGTGTGGTTCCGGCGCGGGGCTTGCGGCCATGCGCGCGACAACCGGGCGTTTCATGCGCTGCTGCTGGGCGTGTGTGCCGTGGGCGCGCTGCTGCTCGGGGTGCCGGCGCTGGGCGCGCTGTTCGGGCTTGCGGCAGTACCGCCGGCCTGGGCTGTTGCGCTGGCGGCGCCGGGTGCATGGGCAGCCTGGCAGGTTGGGCGCGGCCGTCGGCCGTCGGCTGACGGGCATGCGGCATGAATTCGCCTCCGGCGCGGGCAGGGCGACGCCGGCTTTCCACGCCAGGCCGCTCAGGCCCAGCCGCCACCCAACCCGGTCATCTCGTCGACCAGCACCGCCTGGACCAGGCGCAGGTGATTGTCGGCGCGCAGTGCCTGATCGAGGACGCCGTCGCGGGCCCGCAGCGACCAGTGTTCGGGCTTCGTCGCGTCGACCTCGAATGTGGCTTCGCTGGGAAACCGGCCGTCTGCGTCGGCAGGCCGGACGGCGAAACCGAGGCCGCGCGCCGACGCAGCGAACGCCTCGGCGCGCGGGCTGCCGGCGCCGCCGACCAGGTTGACCGACGCCGGCGCATGCGCGGCCAGCGGATGCTCGAGCAATGTCATGACGTCGGCCAGGATGGCCGCCTGATGCGCCTGGCTGCCCAGGTCGACCATGACCGGAACGCCGGCGCGGCGGGCAATCTGCAGCGGAACCGGTGGCGGCAGGCACTCGCAGGCGATGGCGTCGTACATCCGGCCCAGCGCGTCGCCCAGGAAATCGATGGCGCGCTCGGGCGGGTCGGCCCGGTGGGCGTAAGTCACCAGCGCCACACGGGCGCCGAGCTGGATTGCCGCTGCCTGGAGCAGTGCTGATTCCGGCCCGGGACGACAGCTCATCAGCACAGCCAGGTTCTTCTCGCGCAATGGCTGGTAGGAGGGGCGGACGCGCAGCTCGGCGCGGACGCGCCGCGCTGCCGCGAGCAAGCCCAGCATGGCGTCCGCGTCTGGCGCGCAGGGCGATGGCTGTCGCAGCGCGGAGAACGAAAGGAAGGAGAGCACGTCCGCCACATTAGCGAGCCGCCGTGTGCAGCGCTTGATCGCCGTCAAGCGAGGCGGCACTCACCAAGACACATTGCGGTCACAAAGTATTGACGCACTGTTACCCAAGGCCGGGGAACTGTCGCCGGGGTGTTGCAGTGCCTTCCTACGCTTGCGTCCAGTCCCCCCACCAGGAGCGAGCCATGAACGAAGGTATTCCGACCAGCGCACCCGAAGGCGTCGATGTTCGCAGCATTTCCGGCATGCTCGAGCTGCTCCGGCAGACCGTGCCGATCACGAAGCGACTGGTGCACGCCGGCGACACGGTGTACCGGGTGGGCCAGGAGTTCGCCTGCCTCTACGTGGTGAATTCGGGCTTCTTCAAGCAGGTCAACCTGTCCGGCGAAGGACGCGAACAAGTCGTGGCGCTGCACTTCAAGGGCGACTGGATGGGCCTGTGCGGCATTGCCGACGGCCACTACGCCTGCGACGTGGTGGCCATGGACACCGGTGAAGTCTGGGCGATACGCTACGACGCCCTGCTGCGGGCGGGGCTGCAAACGCCCGCCTTGCTGTCGGCGTTGCACGCCGCCATGAGCCGGGCGTTGACGCGCGACCATGACTGCCTGCTCTCGCTGTGCACTTTGCCGGCCGATGCCCGGGTGGCCGCTTTCCTGCGCTACTGGGCCGACGCCCTGGACCAGCGCGGGCTGCGTACCGACCAGTTCACGCTGCGCATGACACGCGCCGAGATCGGCAACTACCTTGGCATGACGCTCGAATCGGTCAGCCGCGCCCTGTCGCGACTCGCTCGCGGCGACGTAATCCGCTTTACCGACAAGGCGCGGCGCGACATCCACATTCCGCAGGTCGAGGCGCTGACCCGTTTCATCCAGTCGGGCAGCACGCCGCTGGGGGCGGCCGTTCACTAGGTGCCTGCAAGCGCCCGCAACATGGCCTGCTGCAGCGCGTCCCGCGTATAGGGCTTGGGCAACAGTTCCCATTCATGGGCGCCGTCGAGCAGCCCGCTGGAGTAGCCGGACATCAGAAGAACCGGCAGCCCGGGCAACTGGGCGCGGGCCACTTCCGCCAGTTCGGTGCCGCCCATGCCGGCGCCCAGCACGACGTCGCTGAGCAGGAGATCCACTGGCGCGTCGGAATCCAGAACGTCCAGCGCTTGCTCGGCACTGGCGCAGGCGACGACCTGGCACGCCAGCGAGCCCAGGAAATTCGCCACCACCTGCCGCACTTCGCCGTCGTCCTCGACGAGCAGCACACGCAGGCCAGGCGGTAGTTGGCGGGCGCTTTCGGTCCCGGGCGCGGTGGCGGTCTCGGTGGGCGGCTCGACCCGTGGAAGGTAGACGGTCACAGTGGTGCCGGCGCCGGGGCGGCTGTCCAGCGCGACCGTTCCGCCCGATTGCCTGGCGAAACCGTAGACGGTGGACAGGCCCAGGCCTGTTCCACGGCCGGCCTCCTTGGTGGTGAAGAACGGCTCGAAGGCACGCTCGCGGACCGACTCGGGCATGCCCATGCCGGTGTCGGCCAGCGCGATGGCCACGTAACCCCGTGCCGCCGGGGGGATCGGGCCTTCGGGCGCGGGCCCATGCGGGAGAGCATCCACCGCGCGGCAGGTGATGGCAAGGCTGCCGCCCTGGGGCATGGCGTCGCGCGCGTTGATGGCGATGTTCAACAGCGCCGACTCGAGTTGGCCCGGATCGGCCAGGCAATACACGGGCTGGGCGTCGAGCGTGATCGTCACGCGCTGGTCGAGCGTGCGGCGCAGCATGTCGGTCAGCGAGTGCAGCAGTGCCGGCGTGTCGACCGTCATGGGCTGCAGCACCTGCCGCCTGGAAAATGCCAGCAGCTTGGCGGTGAGTTCGGCGGCTCGACGGGTGGCGCGCGAGGCCGCGCCCACCACCTGCCGTACCAGGGGGTCATGCGCATGCACCGGCGCATCCTCCAATACCTGCAGGTTGCCGGAGATGACCGTCAGCAGGTTGTTGAAGTCGTGTGCCACGCCGCCGGTGAGCTGGCCTACCGTTTCGAGCCGTTGCGCGTGCTTGAGCGCCTCTTCGCTGCTGCTGCGCTGCAAGGCGGTGGCCAATATGTTCGAAAGCGCCTCCAGGAAGCGCACTTCGTCTTCGCCGAAGCGGTGCGGGTTGCGCGATCGCACCGTCAACACGCCGAGCGTGCGGCCGCGGTCGGACAGCGGGACCGAAAGCTCGCACAGGAAGCCGGCATCGCGATAGGGGATTCCGAGGGCGAAGGCCCCGTCGCGGGAGTGGCCGTTGACGACCACCGGACGGCCTCGCATCGCGACTTGGGCGGCAGGCGAGTCCGGGGCCATGGCCAGGCGGTGGCCAATGGCTTCGCCGGGGAGCAGGCCTACCCCGGCCGCGATGCGAAGCCAGGAGCCGCCGGGCTCGAGCATGAGGATCTTGGCCATCTCGACCTGCAATGCCTGCGCTACCAGCGCCGGTGCTCTCGCCATGAGGATGTCCATGTCCGGAACGTCCACCGCCAGGCGGCCGAACTCGGCCACGTGCTCGGCGTAGCGTGCGCGCTGCAGCGCCTGTTTCACCCGTGGGTATTCGGCCACGCTGCGGATGGCGGCGACCACGTAGGGAAGGCCATGCTCGACCAGAGGACTGAGGGCGATCTCGACCATGACCTCGCTGCCGTCCCGGCGGCGGGCCACCAGGTCCATCTGCGTGCCCATGGGCCGGCGGCGGGGTTCGGCGGCATAGGCCTGCCGGTAGGCCGCGTGGCGCGGCCTGATCGTGTCGGGCACAAGTTGCTCGACAGGCAGGCCTTGCAGCTCCTGCAGCGGATAGCCGAGCAGTTCAAGTGCCATCGGATTGGCAAGGCGGACGATGCCCTGGCCGTCGACCAGCAGCAGCGCATCGGGATAGGCGGCAAAGATCGAGCGGAATACCGCTTCGTCCTCCAGGCCCGGCAGCGATGGCCCGGCGGACATCAGCAGGCCTCGACTTTCGGCACGAGGATGTACCCGGCACCGCGCACCGACTTGATGATCTGCGGGTTGTTCGGGTCGCGCTCGATCTTGCGGCGCAGGCGCCCGATCTGCACGTCGATGGTCCGGTCGAAGGGACCGCCGTCGCGCCCGCGCGTGTGTCCGAGCAGGAAGTCGCGCGAGAGCACTCGGCCGGGATGGGTGGCCAGTGCGCAGAGCAGGTCGAACTCGCCGCTGGTGAGCGCCACCTCGTTGGCGTTGCCGTCGACGAGGCGCCGCGCCGCGGGGTCGAGCCGCCAACCGTCGAACCGCAGGACGGCATTCGTGGCAGGCGCAGGCGCCGGCGCGGCCACGGCGGTGGCGGGGGCGAGCCGGCGCAGCACCGCCTTGATGCGCGCCAGCAGCTCGCGCAGGTCGAAGGGCTTGGTGACGTAGTCGTCGGCGCCGACTTCCAGGCCCACCACCTTGTCGACCGAGTCGCCGCGGCCGGTGACGATCACCAGCCCGCAGTGCCAGTGCTCGCGCAACTGGCGGGCGATGGCGAAGCCGTCTTCGCCCGGCAGGCCGAGGTCGAGCAGCACCAGCTGCGGCGGATCGGCCGCCATCAGCTCCAGCAGGGCAGCGCCGCCGTGCACCTGGCTCACGCGAAAGCCCTGGCCGCCGAGGTAGCTTGCCAATAGTTGGGTGATGTCGGCCTCGTCGTCGAGAACCGCAAGGTGGATGGCTGGTTGGCTCACGCCGGCGATGGTAGTTCGCGGCGCGCCGCGCTTCAATCCGCGCATGCACGCCCATACCGGCGCATCGGCGACCGGGCGCCCCCGGCCCGGCCGGGCTGCACCTTGATCTGGCGCAAGCCAGGCAGGGCGCCTGGCATCCACCATCTAGCTGTTCGACAGGAACTGAAAGGACAAGGCCGTGAAGATTCTCATTGCCGTCGATGGCAGCGACTACACCCGCCGAATGCTTGACTACATAGCCGAGCACCAGACGACATTCGGTCCCGGGAACGACTTCACGGTCTTCCATGCGGTCATGCCGGTGCCGCACAGGGCGGCGGCGTTCGCCGGCCCGGACCTGGTGCATGGCTACTACGAAGACGAGGCGCGCATCGTGCTCGATCCCATCCGCGAGTTCATGAAGGCACGCAGTATCGAAGCTCGCTTCGAGCACAGGATCGGCAGCCCGGCGGCCGAGATCGCCAAGGCGGCCGAGAAGGGGCACTTCGACATGGTCCTGATGGGTTCGCACGGGCACAACGCACTGAAGAACCTTGTCCTCGGGTCGGTCGCGACCAAGGTGCTGGCCGCCTGCGGCGTGCCGGTTCTGCTGGTGCGCTGACATGAGCTACAAGACCATCCTCGTTCATCTGGACAGCTCGCCGCGCTGCGAGGCACGCACGGTGCTCGCGGCGCAATGGGCGCGCATCCACGGGGCGCATCTGGTGGGCCTGGTGCCCAGCGGACTGCAGGACGGCGTCATTCCCGCGAGTGACCTGGCCGGACGCAACGTCGATTTCATCGCGGAGTCGGCCGAGTTCCTGCGTCGGCGGGCGGAGGCCGTCGCCCGTGCGTTCTACAGGAACATCGGGGGCGCGCAGGCAATTGCGCATGAGGTGCGTCTTGTGGACAGCACGGCGATCGACGCGGTGGTGCAGCACGGCCGCACGAGCGACGTGGTCGTCCTCGGCCAGCACGATGGACGGCACGACCCGGGCGCAACAAGCGCCGACCTGGCACAGCGGACGCTGATGGAACTGGGCCGGCCCATCCTGATGGTGCCCTTTGCAGGCAACTTCGAGGGTGCCACCCGGCATGCCGTGGTGGCCTGGAACGGATCGCGCGAGGCCGGCGTTGCCCTTCGCGCCGCGCTGCCCGCGCTGCAGCAGGCGGCCAAGGTCACCCTGATCAACTGGTGCCGGCCCAGGGGCGAAGGCAACGGTCAGGAGCTGCTCGTACGCGAGATGCTGCAGTACCTGCAGCGCCACGGCATCGAAGCAAGTGCAGAAGGTGACGTGACCGAGATCGAGATGGGCGACGCCTTCCTGTCTCGCATCGGCGAACTGGGCGCGGATCTCCTGGTCATGGGCGGGTACGGGCATTCGCGCTTTCGCGAACTCGTCCTGGGCGGCGCCACGCGCCAGATCCTGGCGCGAATGACGGTGCCCGTGCTGATTGCGCACTGACGCAGGCCCGGCCCGGCCGACCCTGCGCTCAGGGCACGATGGCCAACTCGTTCCTGACGCTGGCGACGCCGGGCGCGGACCAGGCGACACCCTGCACCGCCTGCCGTTCGGCCCAGGAGTGGACCTTGCCCCGCAACGTCACGTACGGGCCATCGGCGCTGACTGTGATCGCCCTTGCGTCGCGCTGCGCCTGGCGTTGGAGCGCGCGCTCGATCTTCGCGGCGATGTCGGCCGGGTTGATCTGGGGCCGCAGCACCAGTTGGTTGGCGACCGACCTGACGCCGAACAGCTGGCCGACCGCGGCTTCCGCGGCATGGCGCTGGTATTCCCATTCCACCTCGCCCGTGAGCGTGACGCAGCCGTTCTCGACCATGATCCGGACCTTGCCGGGAGGCACGAAAGCGTTCCACGAAAGTGCGCGCTCCGACGCTGCGGCAATGTCGCTGTCGATCCGCTCGTCTCCCGCGGGGAGCTTGACCTGGAGTTCGACCGCTACGGCCCGCACCCCGGCCACCCGCTGCGCCGCGTGTTCGATGGCGTACTTCTCGGCGTGGCTCGCAGGATGGCCGGTGAGCGTCACCACGCCGTCCTTCACGAGCACGCCGACATTCGTATGTGTCACCGCCGGATCCCAGGCCAGTTCGGCCTCGACGTCGCGCTGGAGTTCTGCATCTGTCTTCATGGCATGTTCCTCTTGAGTTGGTGGAGCGTTCGGCAGCTCGCGGATTGCTTCTGGAGCGACCGTGATGTCACTGTAGAAGCGCCTTCGTCGCCCGCATTGCGCCAGATCAAGCCAGCCCAGCGACCGCCGCGAAGGCTGCACCGGGCCAGCTGGAAGCTCACTCGATGGACAGCGCGGCGCTCGGCACCTGGACATGAGCCTGGGCTTGGGTCCCGGCAGAAGCTGGCATCTGCGCCGCGACGGCCTCGGGCGCACGCACCAGCAGCACCGGTACAGGGGCGCTCCGAACGATGCTTTCCGCTCCGCTGCCCAACACCCAACGGCCGATGCCGCGGCGGCCGTGCGTGCCCAGGACGATCACGTCGGCCGGCCATTGGAGGGCTTCCAGTGCCACACTGTCGGCCAGCTTTCCGCTGATGGCGTCGTGCAGTGCCGTGTCGGCCTCGATGCCGCTCGCGGCGGCGATGGACTTTCCCTCATCCAGCAGCCTGGCGCCTTCTTCGCGCAGCACGTTGAGCCAGTCGCCCGCCAAGCCGGCGTAGGCGTCCATCGTCAGGGCAAAAGACAGTTCGTCGATCACATACATCAGGCGCAGGCGGCCGCCGGTGAGCCGGGCAAGCCGGATCGCCTCGGCCAGGCCGAGCTTGGAGGTGTTGCTGCCGTCGAAGGGGACAAGAATGTGCTCGTACATAGGGCCTCCTGATCTTGGGAGCCGCAGTATGGGTTGCCATGCACCCGCGCTGCCTTGATGTGGCGCAAAGGGCGCGACGCACTCGCTCCGGCCCGGCACGAGCGGCGTGAACCCTTGCGCTGGCGCAAGGCCGCGCGGCGGCACATGCGTGATCCTCGACTGCCGACCGAGGAGATCTCCAACATGCACGCAGCCACCCGAATCATCCGCGAAGAGCATGCCGCACTGTCTGCCATGCTGCGCTCGATCCTGCTTCTGCTGGTCGAGCATCGGCGCAAAGGCACCATGCCGGACTTCGCAGTCCTGCGCGCCATGCTGTTCTATGTCGACGAGTTCCCGGAGAAGCGGCACCACCGCAAGGAATCGCAGCTGCTCTTTCCGAAGCTTCGCGCCCGCACGCCCATCTCGCGCGAACTGCTCGACCGGCTCGACGACGATCACGAGCGCGGCGAGCGCAAGATCCGCAACGTGGAGCACGCCTTGCTGGCCTTCGAGATGCTGGGCGAATCGCGGCGCGAAGCCTTCGAGACTGCGGTGGAGCGCTATGTGGATTTCTATCTGGCCCACATGGCGCTGGAGGAGCGCGAGATCCTGCCCCTGGCCGAGCGCGTGCTGACCGAGGACGACTGGGCCGAACTCGACCGCGCCTTCCTCGCCAACCGCGATGCGCTGGCCGGCAGCGAACCCGAGCCCGAATACCAGGCCCTGTTCACCCGTATCGTGAACCGGGTGCCCGCTCCGCTCGGGCTGGGCCCTGAGGCCTGAATCGAGCCGCGGCGCCGCCAGGGCGCCGTCTTGAAAGGCGGCCGACGAAGCGCCCTGGTCCCGACTCAGGCCGACCGCTTCTCGAAATTTGCCTGGCAGGTGGCGCAGCGGATGGCGATGGGTTGCGCGATCAGGCGTTCACGCGGGATCTCGTCGCCGCAGCAGACACAGATGCCATAGCGGCCGTCAGCCATGCGATTGAGCGCAACTTCGATGTCGCGCAGCCGCTGGCGGTCCACTTCGGCTTCGGCCAGGAGCACGTCATCCTCCCGACCCGCCTCGGCCTCGTCGGCCCGCGTGTGGACTTCCTGCGTCGCATTCAAGGCGCCGCGAGCCAGCACCGTGGGCGACGCGGGGATCAGTTCGTCCAGGACCTGGCGCCGCATGGCGCCGAGCCGTTCGGCCAGTGCGGATCGGTCTGCGTCAGTGAGATGTTTCATGTGGACTCTCGCAAGCGTTGTGGCACGGCAGCGATGTTGTCGCTGCCGCAGCCGTACATGGCGATGGCCGTTTGTGCGTTCTGAACGGCCTACTGGATGTTGAGCAGCTTGTTTCCGGACTCGCCCTGGCGCTTGGGCAGGGTGAGGCTCAGGACGCCGTTCTCCATCCTGGCGGAGGCCGCCTTCTCGTCGATGTCGCTCGCAAGCGTGAAACCGCGCGACATGGTGCCGCGGTAGGTTTCCTTGAGCACCGAGCGGCCTTCCGTCTTTTCCTCGTCCTTCTTCACTTCGGCGGTAATGGACACGTAGTTGCCGTCGACCGACACGCGGACGTCCTCCTTCCTGGCGCCGGGCAGGTCGGCGGTGACCAGAAACTGCTTTTCGTTCTCGGTCACGTCGATGCGGATCTCGGATGGCAGTTCCGCGTCGTCGAAGAACGGCATGGGGCGCGCCCAGCGGCGCATGAGTTCGGGAAACATCGATTCGAAGCGATCGAGGCGTGTCAGTGCGTTCATGCTTGGCTCCTTGGAAGATGGGAAATCATCTGGGTCGGGGTGACGCCCAGGAAGTACGGAGCGGCCCCGGCACCGTCACTCTAGGAGCGGCGCCAGCGGGGGAGCTTGCGCTGCATCAAGACGCGCGCCCGCGGCGGCGATCGGCCGGCGCGACCGTTCGGGTCCTTGATCGTCATCAAGCCTGACGCCGCCCGCGCGCAGGACGATGTGGCCTCGATTCATACGAGTTCCTTCAACCCCGAAACGAAGCCGTCCTGAGGGGGCTGTGATGTACCGGCGAATCCTGGTTGCGATCGACGGCAGCCCGACGGCTGCGTGCGCATTGGAAGAGGCGCTGCGCCTGGCGAAGCTGGGCAATGCCCGGCTGTGCCTCTTGCACGTGGTCGACGAGATGAAGCACCTCACCGGCTACGAGACGTTCACCGCCTATGCCCACGACGTGCTGCCGCGCTTGCGCGCTGGCGGCGAACTGGTGTTGAAGAACGCCGCCGAGCATGCAACCCGTGCAGATGTCGAGGCCGACTGCGCTCTGTTCATGGCGTCGGCGGACCGGGTATGCGACGTGGTGGTGGCAAAGGCCCGCTCCTGGGGCGCGGACCTGATAGTCATCGGAACGCACGGACGGCACGGGTTGGAGCGGTTCTTCCTGGGCAGCGACGCGGAGCAGATCCTGAGGCAGGCGCCCGTGCCGGTCCTGCTGGTGCGCGGCGGCGCGAACCAGCCACCCACGCGCACCGGCTCCCGCACGCCGGGCGCCGGCAACGCGGGGCTGCTCAGTCCCGGGTCAGGATGGAAAGAATGACCCGAAACGCCAGCCAGGCGACAGCCGCCACGAGCAGGACGATCGATGCGAAAAGGAGGGACTGCTTCATGGTGCGATGGCCTCGGTCTTCTTGGCGCCGACGTTGCCACGCGCCGCATGGACCCGGTTTGACGCAGCGCAAGGAGTGCCTAGGGCCTGGCAGTGGCGGATATCGCCACCGGCACGTAGATCAAGCGCATGTTGCGCATGATCAGCAGGGCGGCCGTGCGCTTGCGTGGCAGCCTCTCCACGGCGGCGCGAAATTCCTCGACGCGTGCCACGCGCTGGTCGTTCACGGCCATCACCAGGTCCCCGGGGCGGATGCCTTCGCTGCGCGCCGAGCCGCTGGCCTCGCGCACGACAAGGCCTCCCTCCAACTTGAACTGGCGCCGCTGCTTGGCGTCGAGCTCCCCCAGGCGCAGGCCGAGCCCGTCGTTCCATTCGTCGGCAACGGCGCCCGAAGGATAGTTGCGGCGCGGGCTGCTCGGCTCTTCGGCCCACGTCACCCACAGGCTCCTGGTCCGGCCCTGGCGCCAGACGGTCAGCCGGCTGAGGCTGCCGGCGGGTCGATCGAAGATCTGCTGCATGAGCGCCGCAAGGGTGGCGACGGGCCGCTCATCGAGCGCCAGGAGCACATCGCCGATCGACATGCCGGCCGCGGCAGCGGGCGATCCAGGCTCAACCATCGCTACCAGAGCGCCCTTGGCCTGTGCCAGCCCGAAGGAGTCGGCAAGCGCCGGTGTCAGCGCCTGGAGTTGCGCGCCGAGCCGCGCACGATGCACCGCGCCGTCGCTGCGCAGTTGCCCGAAGGTACGCATCGCCACGTTGATCGGAATCGCGAAGGAAATGCCCATGTAGCCGCCGCTGCCCGAGTAGATCAGCGAATTGATGGCCACGACTTCGCCGCAGCGATTGAAGAGGGGGCTGCCCGAACTGCCCGGGTTGATGGCCACGTCGGTCTGGATGAACGGCACTTCTCCCGCGCCGGGGATGTATCGGTCGAGGGCACTGACCACGCCGCTGGTGAGGCTGCCGCTGAAGCCGAAGGGCGAGCCGATGGCGGCTACCCAGTGGCCCGGACGAAGCTCGGACGAGTCGCCTACGGGTGCCACCGGGAGCCCATGGGCCTCGATTGCGAGCAAAGCGATGTCCGTGCGCCGGTCGCTACCGACAAGGCGACCGGGATAGCGGCGCCCGTCGGCCAGATATACCTGGATCTCGTCGACATCATCGACGACATGCGCGCTGGACAGAATGAGGCCGTCGCTGCCGACGATGAGGCCAGAAGCGAGGTCGCGCTGTTGGCTCACCGGCATGGAAGCGGGCAAAGGCCAGGAGAGCCGGTCGCCGAAGTCCACTTCCGGCTGCAGATCCGGCTCGAACTCGCCTTGGTCAATGGTGCGGCCGACGCGCAATGTGCGGACGTCCACGACGCTGGGTGTGCGCAGCGCCACAGCAGTGGGCCCGGGCTCCGGCGGGGGCGCGTTGCACGTGGCGAAGGCTACCGATGGCGTCGCCATGAGCAACATCAACCTGCACATGGCAAGGCCCAGGCTGGTCATGACGTTCCTCTTGCTCGTTGACGACAGTGACTTGACTGTAGGAAGCGAACGAGGAGCGTGCGTTGCGCCGGATCAAACGAGGCGTCGGTGGCACGCGTTCGATGCAGCGAGATTGCGGGGCGGCTATGCCAGGCGCCGCAGGGCCGCGGCGGCTCGCCGAGACCTCAGGGCGTGCCTGGCGCAGGCATGCGCTTGCGGTGCTCGAAGACTTCGAAGACGGCCATGCCCAGCAGCATGGCCGCCACGAAGACGACTGCCTTGACTTCGCCCATGCCGAGCGCAACGAGCGCGGGGCCGGGACAGAAGCCGGCAATGCCCCAGCCGATACCGAAGAGGGCGCTGCCCAGGACGAGCCGCCGATCGATCCGGCGACCCGAAGGCAGGCGCATCTCGGCGCCCAGGAAGCTCCGCGCGCGGCGGTTCGCCACGGTGAAGGCCACCGCGCCCACGGCAATGGCGCCGGCCATGACAAAGGCCAGGGAGGGGTCCCAGAGGCCCGCAAGGTCGAGAAAGCCCAACACCTTGGCCGGATTGGCCATGCCGGACACGATGAGGCCCAGGCCAAAGACGAGGCCGGCCACGAAGGAGGCAAATGCAGCCATGAACGACTCTCCTCAGATGCCCAGCAGATGACGGATGACGAACACGGTGACGAAGCCCGCCCCCATGAAAATGACCGTGGCGACCAGCGATCGCGGCGACAGTCGGGACAGGCCGCAGACGCCGTGGCCGCTGGTGCAGCCCGCGCCGTAGCGCGTGCCGATTCCTACGAGGAGCCCGGCGACGATCAGGCTGCCGTAACCGGCATCGATTTGCGGCTCGGGCACGGCGGCAGACAGCAGGTAGACGAGCGGTGCGCCGACCAGTCCCAGAACGAAGGCAATGCGCCAGGCGCTGTCGCCGCTGGTCGGCCTGACCAGGCCCCCCAGTATTCCGCTGATGCCGGCGATGCGTCCGTTGAGCAGCACGAACATCGCTGCGGCAATGCCGATGAGCGCGCCGCCGGCGAGCGAGGCAAGCGGCGTGAAGTGGTTCCAATCGACGGACATCATTCTTTCTTGGGGCAGTAGAGGCGATAGAGGAGCGACAGGATCTCGAGCATGGAAGGATCTGCCACGCTGTAGAAGATGTTCTTGCCCTCGCGGCGCGTGTTGACAACGCCTTCGTTGCGAAGAACACCGAGCTGCTGTGAGAGGGTGGGTTGGTGGATGCCCAGCGCTTCCTCCAGGTCGCTGACGCACATCTCGCCCTGCGAGAGCTGGCACAGCAGCAGCAGGCGCGCCTCGTGGGCCAGCACCTTGAGGGCGCCGACAGCCTTGCCGGCAGCGCTGCGCAGGGCTTCGGGGTCGATGGTCGAGGCAGGATGCTTCATGGGGGTCAAGCCGAAACAAATTCGATTGCAATATTATGTACTTCAATATAATATTATTCAAGAAACTAACGCACATCCAAGGAGTGCCTCATGTCCAACCGCACGACCACCCAAGGTTTCTTCGATGCCAACACCTGGACGGTTTCCTATGTCGTCTGGGACCATGCAACGCGTCGCGCCGCCGTGATCGATCCGGTGCTGGACTACGACTTCAAGTCGGGGCGCACGAGCACAGTCTCGGTAGACAGGCTGTTGGCCTACGTCCGCGAGTTGGGGCTGCAGGTCGAGTGGATCCTGGAAACGCACGCGCATGCCGACCACCTGTCCGGTGCCCGTCACGTGCAGGCGCAGGTGGGCGGCCTGATCGCCATCGGGGAGAACATCCGCACGGTCCAGGCAACCTTCAGGACGCTCTACAACCTGGAGCGATCCTTCCTGCCGGACGGCAGCCAGTTCGATCACCTGTTCAAGGACGGCGAGGTCTTTCGGATCGGCGAGACACAGGCCACCGCGATGCTGGTCCCTGGCCATACGCCGGCCGACATGGCTTACCTGATCGACGGCGCGGTCTTCGTGGGCGACACGCTGTTCATGCCCGACGTTGGCAGCGCGCGCGCTGATTTCCCGGGTGGCGATGCGCGCCAGCTCTATGCCTCGATGCGCAAGTTGCTGGATCTACCGCCCGAGACGACGGTATACGTCTGTCACGACTATCCGCCGCCGTCTCGGGAGCCGCGCTGGCAGACCACTGTCGCCGAGCAGCGAGCGCATAACGTCCACATGCACGATGGCATCAGCGAAGAAGCCTTCGTGGCGATGCGCACACAACGGGACGCAACGCTGGACGTGCCGACGCTCATTCTTCCGTCGATCCAGGTGAACATACGCGGCGGGCAGCTTCCGCCTGCGGACGACAACGGTGTCGCTTATCTTCGTATTCCGCTGAATGCGCTGCCGGTGCATCGCCAGCCGGAGCCCGGCCCGCGGGACTGAATCGGGGCCGGAGACAAGCGCGCTAGTACTTCTCGGGAACGATCTTGAACGGATGATCTGACTCGCGATAGTCGCCGCGCTTTTGCCGCTTTGGCAGGATGATCTTGTTGAAACCGAGGTGGTTATGGAGAGGAGAACGTGAGCTGACAGGATTGAGATATGTCCCGCAATCCCGATTCCCAGTGCTCCTGCACTGTGGCGTCGCGTGTCCTCGGTGTTGTCGTGGGGGGAGGGGGGCGTCTTGGCAGGCATGACAGCATCGTAGGAGCCGCGCGTGCCCTGACTTGCCGCGCCGTCGCATTTGCGGTCGCGCGGTCTCACTTTCGTTCGAGCGGCAGCACCACGTGCGCGAACAGCAGCGCCAGTGCGCTGCCTAACAGCGTTTCCCAGGCTCGGGAGGCGAGCAGGGCCACCGAATGTTCTCCATGTGCGGCCAAGGTCAGCACCAGCGTGAAGGCATAGGCCGCACACGCAATGTCATAGCGCAGCGCGTTACTCCAGGCAAAGAGCATCATGGCCGCGGCGGCGAACGACCAGCCCAGCCAGGGCAGGTGTTCGGCCAGGGGCAGGGCGGCCAGGCCGGCCAACACGCCCACACAATTGCCCAGCATGCGTTGGCGCCCGCGGAGGAAGGTGTCGCTGCGGCTGCCGGCGATCACGTAGATGCAGCCGGTGATGGCCCAGCCGGCTTGCTCGAGTTGCAGCATCGCGTCCAGCGCGACGATGGCCAGCGCGCCCAGGGTGGCTTGCAGCCCCATGCGCATGCGCTCGGGCACCGGCCACGGCGCTTCCTGCTGCGGCGCGTGCAGCAAGGCGAGCCCCGGCGCAGGACTTGCCACCAGCCGAGCGGCCAGCGCCGACACCGTACCGACCACGCCCAGCAGCACCACCATGTGCGCGTCCACGTGCTGGGCCCCGACGCCATAGACAAAGATCTCTCCGATATAGAACTGCGATCCCATGCCCGCCCGCAGCGGCGTTGACCGGCGCAGGTACGCCACGACGAAGGCGCCCGTTGCCAGCAGCAGCTCCGGCGCATGTGCAAAGCGTGGTGTCAATGCCGGCGTGCAAGCGGCGAACAGAGCAGCGCCGGCACAGGCCGCCAGGCCCAGAGCAAGGATCTGACGCGAAGCCTGCGCGCGGGTCGGCGCGGTTTCCGAGACCAATGCCCACAGGGCGATGCCGCCGGCCATCAGGTCGAGCGGCACGTGCGCGTCGAAGCGCCAACCCAGCCAGCGCGCAGTCGGCGCGGCCAGGCAGGCCCCCAAGGCATAGCCCAGGATGAGCCGGATGCCGAACAGGCATGCGCTGCCGCCGGGGTCGAGCTGTGCCAGCCAGCGCTCAGCGCGCAGCGTGTTCATGGAGGGTGGAGACAAAAAGAAAGTGAAAAGAAGAGGGTGCGTCGATCGTAGGAAGGCAGGCGCGGTCGCACTTGTCCGGTTGTCTCACTTCTTGCACGCGTGGCCCCCGCAGGCGCCGGTGTGCAGACCGGATGCAATGGGCTTTCGGTCAAGAACTGGGACGCAAGTCAAACATCGAAAGCGATGCGATTCCCAGAATTCGTCCTTTACGCAGCGCACTTCATTTCATCTGGACCACGACATGAAAGTTTCTGAACCCGCGATTGGCGCCAGGGCAATCCGCCTGCTGAAAATCGCAATGGTGCTGGCCGTTGGCCTGTGGGCATTGCTGATCGCAAGCGACAACCTCGTTGACTACGACAGCAACTGGCAGTTCGTGCGGCACGTGCTCTCGATGGACACCGTGTTCCCGGACAATCGCCTGCGCTGGCGCGCCATCACTGACCCCCGGCTGCAGGCGCTGGGCTACTGGGCCATCATCGCTACCCAATGGCTGATGAGCGCGCTGTGCCTCGCCGGCGCCGCACGGCTTTTCGCCGCACGCCGCCACGCAGGCGCCTTCAGCGCCGCCAAGGCCCTGGCAGCCTGGGGCCTGGGCCTGGTCTTCCTGCTGTACTTTGTAGGCTTCGTCGTGATCGGCGGCGAATGGTTCTGCATGTGGCAGTCGACCATCTGGAACGGGCAGGCCAAGGCCGTGATGTTCCTCAGTTGCGCCATGTTCGTGCTGCTCGTGCTGCTAGTGCACGACGAAGAAGCGCCGTCATGACGGCGCGGTCGCTCCGTCGCCGATGGCCTGGGTTCCGTGCTCTGGCCGATTGGTCGGTTGCCCCATAAGATTCAGTAACCTCTTACCTTAAGAAGGTTGTCTTGACTTCAACGCTGGTTCTCACGCAAGTTTCCGCCCTGCCACGTCCTGCGCGCCGTCACTTGCGACTTCTGGTCCAACTGGCCATCGGGGCTCCGTCACCTTGACGTCCATCGCGGTCCTGGCCGACAGCGGCTCGCCTTGCCAGCAGGGCGGCGGAACGGCCTGCCAGATCAACTACACCGAGGGCAGCGTCGGGCATGGCCAGCCTGGACTCAACAGCCAGCCGATCATCAACACCCATCAACGCAGTCGGAGGCACCGGCGGCATTGGCGTGGACGACTCCAGCGGCGTGTCGGAGGCCACCGGCTGGACGCATGATGGATGACGCCGCCACGGCCCTGCGCGAACTCGGCACCGGCCTGCGCGCCGAAGCGCGCGGCTGGCGCTGGCGCCATTCACGCAATCTCGAGGCCCTGCGGCCAGTGGTCTCGGTGGCGCTGGCGGTGGCGGCCTGCCATGCGCTGCGCCTGCCGGACAGCTGGTGGGGCGCCATCACCGCCTTCACGGTGATGCAGGCGAGCGGCGCCGCCTCGCTCTACCGCGGTGTTCTGCGGGTGCTGGGCACGATCGCCGGTGCCGCCCTGGCCTGGTGGCTCGGGCCTCTTCTGGCCCATCATTCCTGGGCCTTCGTGCTGGGGCTGGCGCTGGTCGCGTGGCTGGGATTGTTCTGCGCGCTGGCCTTGCGCCATGGTTACGCCTGGGTGCTGGCGCTGGTCACATTTGCCATGGTGGCATGCCAGGCGCTGCAGGCCGACGGCGTCGCCCTGGCGCAATTCGCGCGCGATCGGGTGGCCAACGTCGCGGTCGGCAGTGCGTCCTGCATGCTGGTGGCCTGGCTGGCCGATCTTGCCAGCCGACGCACGGCGCCGGGTGACGCGCCCTGGCGGGCGGCGCCAGCGCCCGCGGACCTGCGGCCGAACGCCGCCCGACATGCCGCGCAGGGGGCAGTGGCGGTCGCGGTGCTGGCGCTGATCCTGCTCGCGGGCGAGTTGCGCCACTTCGCCCAGGCCATGGTCACCACCGTCGCGGTGCTGGTCGTGCCGCTCGAGGGCCTGGCCAGCGATCCGGTCGGCAGCGTGCTGCGGCGCATGGTGCAGCGCGTGGCGGGCTGCCTGCTCGCCATTGCGCTGGCGGGCCTGCTGCTGCCCTGGATCTCGGGCCATCCGCCGGCATGCCAACTCGCGCTGGCGGCCGGTGTCTGGTGCGCAGCCTATCTGCAGAGCGGCAGCGCCAGCGCGCGCTACGCGGCCATCCAGTTCGGCGTGGGCTTCATCATGGTCTTCGTGCAAGACCACGGCTGGCGGATGGAGGAGGCACCGGTGCTGCAGCGCATGGGCGGCATGCTGGCGGGGATGGCGGTGCTGTCACTGGTGATGGCCGCGGCGGGCCGCCGCACCGCCACCTCGCGCTAGGACGCATCGGCCGGGCTTCGCCGTCTTGCGACGCGGCGTCAAGGCATGGGACGCCGGCGGCCTTCGCGGCAGCATCCGCCTCGCACAATCGCCAGCATCATGCAGGCCCTGGAGCATCTCACCCTCGGCTCCATGCTCGACACCCTGGTCAGCGTGGGTGCTGCCTTCGTGCTGGGCAGCCTAGTGAGCTGACAGAATAATAAAAATGCGTTGTACAACAATGACTTGCGATATTCTGAACTTTTCGTGAGTAGGCTAGAGAAGTTCAAAATCTGCCGCGCTAGCCCCGAGAGTTCAGAATCTACATAAGGAAGTTCGCTTCAAACCTCAGAATCTGCTTCGGCCGCCAGCGAGCGACTCGGCATCGCGCCAAGCAGCGCGTCTGTTTTCGGCACGTCTAGGCATTTTTGAGAACGCTCTGTGGCGAGCAGTTCCGCCCAATGAGTCGATGGAGTGATTGATCCTAGGAAACCTCCCCCTTGTCCGAGTAGGCGCTGACGGCCGCTTGATTCGGACTCGCCATGGGCGAATCGGCGAGTCCGCGGCCGTGGCACGCTAACTCAGTTGGGAGGATCTACTACTCAGTCCTCTCAACCTCTCAACGGACTAAAGACGATCAGGCAGGCGCTCCGGCTGCGCTACGTGGCGCCTTCGTCCTTCCTCAATCGAGCTTGATGTTCAGTTTCTTCACCAGTTCCTGGACCCGTGGGTATATGCGACCGCTGCCTATATCCGAATCAAGAACGGCGAGAACAACCCTGCCATCATGGGCGCCATTGCGGGAGGGTCGCCTACATACCTGTCGACAGGAAACGGCACCTTGGGCTATGCGCCGCGCAGTGCAACGGGTTACGACCTCGGTATCCGCCACTCGTTCTAGTTGACGGGGCCCCGGGTGCCCCACCCGGGTCGCCGCTACCTGCCTTGTTGCGACGCCAGATGTCGCTCCAATGCTTCGCGGCCGCGCCGCGAACCTTCGGTGTCGACGCGATCTTCGAGGACCTGGGTGAGCTGCTTCAGTTGGCCAGCAGTCAGCCCCACATTCATGCTGATGCGCATGTGGGATTGCAGTTGAGCCTCGGCACCTGGCAAGGCAGACAGCATGCTGACCGTGGCCAGTTCGCGGCTTTGCCAGTCGAGGGTGTCGCGCTCGAAGATGTCGCCGAACAAGTGCGTCTTCAGGTACTGGTCAATTGCAGGTGCGAACTCGAACAACGCGCCCTGGACAGGCCCACCCGAAAGACGCGTCTGGTTGGACGTGCCCGCTGCAAGAAGGGCATCTCCTTTCGGTATCGGCCTGGAGGGCGTGCGGCCCACGGGATCTTGCTTGCCGCGCTGTTTTCTTGCGTCGACAACCTTCATCAGCTCGCCCAGCGCATTGAGGCTGCGCGGAAACCCGGCATACGCATAGAGCTGTACGAGCACTTCTTTGGACTCGTTGATCGTCAAGCCCGCATCCAGCCCCTGATTGAGCGCTGCGTTGAGCTTGTCCAGGTGGCCTGCCGCTGCGAATGCCGCGATGGGTACGATGGCTTGTTGACGGGCGTTCAAGGAGTCGGAAGCGCCCTGCGTCGCGGCCGGTTCTTGGTGCATTTTCGGGGTCTCCTGGGCAGCAGAAGTGAAGCTTGGAAAGGCGCTTGCCACACTCAACAGCAGGGCTGATGCACGGGCAAGGGAGCGAGAGCTGGCGCGTTCAACGAGTGCTGTATTGCTCATCGCTGACCTTCTCCATCCAATGAACGTTCTTCCCATCCACCGACCCGGTGACCGCCAGGTGGGTGAGGGCGGTCAAGGGCCCCGCGCCGTGCCAATGCTTAACGCCGGGCGGACACCACACGACGTCGCCCGGACGGATTTCCTGAACGGGCTTTCCCCATTCCTGAGTGAGGCCCACGCCCGAAGTCACCACTAGGCGCTGGCCGGCGGGGTGGGTGTGCCAGGCGGAGCGCGCGCCGGGCTCGAAGGTGACCAGTGCACCCGATGCATTGATGTCATTGTCGGCCGGCCAGACGGGATCGACGCGGACCCGTCCGGTGAAGAACTCGGCGGGGCCTGTGGCGGAGGCTTGGCTGCCGGCGCGCGCGATCTGCTGCGCGGGCGCGTCGGAAGGGGGCGCGGCGCCCGCGCCGCCGGAGGAATGGGCCGCGGCCGCACACACCGCGAAGTTCAGGAATCGTTTGTACATGTCGTCAGTTGCTATGGGATGGAAGCGTGGTCTCTACTCTATGAAGCAGTCGATTGGTTGAGAAGACTGCAAAATGAATACACCCTTGTGCAACCTGCTCACCAATGACGCGCGAAAACCTCAATGACCTGCAGGCGTTCGTAACCGTCGCGCGCGAACGCAGCTTCACGCGCGCGGCCGCCCACCTGGGGCTTTCGCGGTCTGCGCTCAGTCATGCCATGCTGGCGCTGGAGGCACGCCTTGGCGTTCGCCTGCTGACCCGAACGACGCGAAGCGTCTCCACGACGGAGGCAGGCGCGCGCCTTTTCAACGCGCTTGCGCCTCGCCTGGAGGAGATCGACCTGGAATTGAGCTCGCTCACGGCCATGCGTGACAAGCCAGCCGGGACGGTGCGCATCACCGCGCACGACCACGCGATCACCACCGTTCTGTGGCCACGCCTGGTGCCTTTGTTGCGCACGTACCCGGACGTGCGAATCGAATTGAGCGTGGACTACGCCTTCACGGACATTGCGGCCGAACGCTTCGACGCCGGTGTTCGCGTGGGCAACAGGGTGGACAAGGACATGATCGCCGTGCGCATTGCCCAAGACCTGCGCATGGCTGTGCTTGCGTCGCCCGACTACATGCGCGGCAGGCGGATGCCGGCCGAGCCACATGAACTGACGGAACACCGCTGTATCAATCTTCGGCTGCCCACGCATGGAGGGCTGTACGCGTGGGACCTTGAGAAGGATGGGCAAGCAGTGAAGATCCGGGTCGATGGCCAGGCCACCTTCAACAATACCTTCCTGATGTTGCAGGCTGCGCTGGACGGCGTAGGAATGGCCTATGTACCCCTGGACCTTGCCCGCGCGCACATCGAGCACGGGAGACTGGTACCTGTGCTCGAGAACTGGTGGCCAGCTTTCCCCGGTTATCACCTGTACTACGCCGACCGCAGGCAGATTTCACCGGCGCTGGCGTTGGTCATCGACGCGCTTCGCTTGCGCGATGCGAGCACCTAGGCTGGCTCGAAACGCAAATTGACAAGAACGGCTTGCGAGTCTGACAAGCTGGGGCAGGCTAGTCAGGTCGCTGTGCGCAATCTAGAGTAGTTTGGGCAGCACATCACGGGCTGAACATCACGCAAGGAAAGAACAGAATGCAAGGTACGAAGCTCTACGCCCCCGGCGACGTGCGCATCGAAGAGATGCCCGAGCCCGCCATCCTCAAGCCGACCGACGCGATCATCAAGCTCGCGGCCACATGCGTCTGCGGCTCCGACCTCTGGCCCTACCGCGGCCTGAACAAAGTCGAAGCGCCGATGCACATGGGCCATGAATACTGCGGCACGGTGGTCGAGGTCGGCAGTGCCGTCACGTCGGTCAAGCCCGGACAGTTCGTCGTCGGTTCGTTTTGTCTGTCTGACAACACCTGCCCCCATTGCCGCTTCGGCTTTCACTCCTCGTGCGTGCAGCGCGAGTTCATGACGGGTGCGCAGTCACAACTGGCGCGAGTGCCTCTGGCGGACGGCACCCTGGTGGCCCTGGAAAAGCAACCCGACGAGGACTTGATCCCGAGCTTGCTGGCCGCATCCGACGTGCTGGGCACGGGTTGGTACGCCGCCGATGCCGCGCGAGTGCAGCCGGGCAGCACCGCAGTGGTGGTCGGTGATGGTGCGGTAGGCCTAATGGGTATACTGGCCGCCAGGCAGATGGGCGCGGCGCGCGTCATCGCCATGAGCCGACACAAGGCACGGCAGGAGCTCGCACTGGAGTACGGCGCGACCGAGATCGTCGCAGCGCGTGGCGACGAAGGTGTTGCCGAGATCCAGCAACTGACCAAGCACGTCGGCGCCGACGCGGTTCTGGAATGCGTAGGCACCGCCGAATCGATGAAGCAGGCGCTTGCCGTTGCCCGACCAGGCTCCATGATCGGGTACGTCGGCGTGCCGCACGGCGTTGAGTTCGATGGCCAGCAACTTTTCTTCTCGCAGAGAGGCCTGCTCGGCGGTCCGGCGCCGGTGCGGCGTTTCCTGCCGCACCTGCTGGACTTGATCCTCACGCACAAGATCAATCCGGGCAAGGTGTTCGACCTGCAGATTCCGCTGGCGGACGTGGCCGAGGGCTACAAGGCCATGGATGAGCGCCGGGCAATCAAGACACTGCTGAGGATTTGACCACCGCGCGACCCACGGGTCGTCACGACTTTGGCGCGACCGCGCCAAGGTCGCCGAACCAGTAGGCGGCCGTCGCGCCACCGTCGCTCAGGAAGTCGCTGCCCGTGATGAAGCCGCCGTCGGGCCCCATGATCAGCGCAGCCAAGCTGGCGATCTCGTCCGGTGTGGCGGCCCGGCCCACTGGACTGCCCTCGATCATGGCGCGATAGCCGGTGCCTCGCGGTCCCGTGAGCTCATCTTTCGCAAGCGGCGTGATGACGATGCCCGGACTGATTGTGTTGACGCGCGCGCCTCGCTTTCCCCAGCGAACCGCCTCCGCCGCTACGCGAAGAGAGTTGCAGCGCTTGGAGATCTGATACGCCCGCAGGGAGTCGGTCACCTTGTCAGGCTGCAGCATGGGCAACGCGAGCAGGTTGTCGGTCGAGGTCATCGCCAGCGCCTTGTTTTCTTCCATCGTGAGTGCGGGCAGGCGATGGCCCGACTGGGAGGCGATGACTACACCTGAACCGCCTGGGGCAATGATATGGCCGACCTCTTCCAGGACCACCGCCGTTCCATAGAGATCGACCTTCAGGATGGTCTCGGGCGATGCTTGAGAAGGGGAGACCCCTGCTGCGTGGATCAACCCCGTGACGGGGCCGCGCGCCGCTGCTTGCGCAACGAGTGCCTGGACCGAGGCTCGCGAAGACACGTCGACCACGGCGGTGCTCGCATCGAAGCCGGCATTGCCAAGCACCTCAGCAGCCGCTTCAGCGTTCTGCGCCCGAACGTCAGCGAGTATCAGGTGTTTGCCAGTGCCTATGCGTCGCGCAATGGCCTGGCCGATCAAGCCTGGGCCGATGACGATGACGATCTGTTTCATCTCTCAATCTCCTACTGTAGGTTGCGCGGCACCGTCATGGCCGCAGCGTGTTGAAGTTTCGCGTGAGCCTGCCCACCCCGTGCGTCTGCGGCGGCGGTCAGCGTTTGCAGGTCGTTTCGTACGCTGGCGGGCTCCCCAGTGAGCGGCATGTTGCCCGCGTCCCACACCCCATCCAGAGATCCAGGTTCGTCGGCAGCGAGGGCGGCGAACATCACTTCCAGATTGGTGGTTGCCGCGCCGTGCTCGGCGACCAGTTCAAAGGTCTTTCCGAGCGCTGCATCCGATGTGAAGCTTGCCACGAGCACCTGCGCAATCTGGCGGCGAGAGACAACGCCGTCGCTCGGGTCGCCCGCTTGTCGCTTGTCTCCCTGCAGCGTGAGCAGGCGTTGCTGATCTTGCGCGTTGTAATCGAACCAGCCGGGACGGACAATGGTGTAGGGGAGACCACTGGCGCGAAGCAATCGCTCGCCGCGCCGCTTCCAGTCGTGGATCTCGGTCGCGCGGTTGTACGCGCCTTGCCGGTTGGTCACACCGATGGCAGTCATCAATGCAATCCTGGGAATACGCGTGCCATTCGCGGCCGACGCGCGCATCGCGGCGACTATGTTTCGCACGCCCCCGTAGTCAACGCGCTCCGCCTCGCTCTTCCCGCCATTGGCGCCGTGCGTGAAGGCGACTGCGTCGATGCCATCGACTGCGTCGGAAAGTGTGTCTGCCCGTGTCAAGTCACCGATGAAGCACTGCGCCTGCTTGGGCAACATACCGGCCCGTGGCGTGGTACGGACCAGCGCCCTGACGGAGTACCCCTGTCGGAGTGCCTCGGCAAGGACCAAAGTGCCGACGCTGCCAGTTGCGCCGACCACCAGTACATTCAAGGCGGCCGGTGCCGAGCGGAACTGTTGCGTCATGTATCGCCACCCAAGCTGACTTCGTTCACGTGGTGGCGGGGGCAACCGCATCCTGCCTTGTTTTGATTGGCCAGAAGGCCATGGCGGCGGCAGCGAACGCGAACAGAGCCATCAAGCCGGCAAGGGTTTGAGGCGATCCGTCCGATCGCACGGCGAGAATCAAGGAGGATGCGATGCCACTGCCGTATTGAAGCGAGCCGATCAGCGCGGCCGCCGATCCGGCAATGCCCGGCACGCCATCCAGCGCGCCGACGGTCGCACTCGCCGCCACGATGCCGTTGGTCGAGAAGAACACGAAGATCGGGATCGCAATGCCCACAAGTCCTCCGGACTGCGTCTGCGCCAGCGCGAACCCTATTAGCATCGCCGTTGCCGCGACTGCGGTGGCGGCGCGCAGCAGAGTGTCGATGCTGAAGCGCCGCACCAGTTGGCGATTGGCAAAGCTCAGCGCCATCAAGCCGACGATGTTTGCGGCGAACAGCCAACCGTAGTGCTGCGCATCGATGCCGAAGTAGTCGATGTAGACCTTAGGCGACCCTGTGATGAAGGCGTAGGCGCTGACGTAGAAGAAGGTGACGCACAGGGTGTAGCGCATGAAGGTGGCATTGCTCAGCAATTTCCGATAGTCGTGCAGAGCACCCAGGCGGGGGCCGGTGGAGCGCCGCTCGGCGGGGTAGCTCTCGGGCAGCCACCGCAGTGCCAGCACCATCAACGCGCCGAGCGAAGCTAGCAGCCAGAAGATGCTGTGCCAGGAACTCAATCGGATGATTTGGCCGCCCAGCAACGGACCGAAAATGGGCGCAATGGCCATGATGACCGTGAGTGTCGAGAGCACCTGCGCGGCCTGCGTGCGTGCATAGAGGTCGCGCACCATCGCGCGAGCCAGCATTGGACCGGTGCATGCGCCGAAGGCCTGGAAGACGCGCCAGAACACGATCTGCTCGATGCCCCTCGACAAGGCGCAGCCGACCGAACCGATCACGTACAGCGTAACGCCGATGAAGAGCGGCTTACGTCGGCCGATACGGTCGCTAACCGGGCCCCAGATCAACTGCGCCAGGGCGAACCCGATGAGAAATCCGGTGATGGTGAGTTCGACATTCCCCTGCAATTCGCGCTGCATTTGGGGCATGGCGGGCAGGTAGATGTCGGTCGACAATGAGGTAAACGCCATTAGGGCGCTGAGTAGAGCGAGCAGCAACCAGCCGGCCGGGGCGGTGGGTTGCTGCGGTGTTGGAGAAGACTGGGCGTGGTGGGGACTTGCCATGCGGTTGAACTCTAGGCAGTCCTTCATCTGTTCACTAGTCCCATTGAACTTGCTCCACAATCAAGAAGGAATTGACAATCGGATCCGATGGGCGAGCCGGACTACTTGATGGCCAACGCGAGCTGCGCAGAAGCGACTCCGCTGAATCGCCCCGGGGCGATTCAATCCTTGGTTCCATGGAATCCTGACCCGGATCAGGTCCAGATGGCAATCAACATTTGGAGAGCTGAGGGCATCTGGATTGGGCGACATCGACGCATACACCGGCGTACTTGAACAGTCACCACTGCGGGTCGGTAACTTCGCAGGATTCAGTTGCCGTAACGATGAAGGGTACTGGCAAAGTCGTCGAGAAGAGATTCACCAAATGACCGGAACAACGGCCGCCGGCCAGGAGCTGACTTCCCCTTGAGGGGGAAGTCGCATCGAAAGCGGCCGTCAACACAGTCCGGGCGGTGCCGCTGGACCAGCTAGAAGCCGCACGCAACCTGCGATAGCGCCCTTCGCAACTCTTTGGCTGCGGACTCGTCCGGTTGCTTCAGGGTCCGCCAAGCAATGATGCCGTCCGGACGCACGAGGACCGCGCCGTTCTGAGGCAGACCAAACACAGCTTCAAATGGTTGGCCTTCGGGGAACGTGATGTCAGCGCCAACTTGAACCGCGTTGATGCCCAAGCCGCTGGCAGCCGCCATCCAGCCGGGGTTCGCAGAGAGCAAAACGAAGTCATCGCCGAGCAAATCCAGGGAAGAAACCTTTACTCCAGCCTTGTTCACCCAGACATGAGGCGCGCGGGTTCCAGGCTGACCGGCCCATCGCTCAACAGTAGCGGCAGGAGGCAACTCGGATCCCGCTCCGATGACCGCGGAAGAGCGAACGAGTTGCCCGAACTCTATTTAACATAATATACATTGTATAAATTACGAACGACTCGACGAGACCGACACGTCTGGCCCACACCGATCCAAAACCCACGCCCGAACACCCCCTTCCGCATTCGCGAATTGCACCTGCTGAAGCCTCGGCGCATCCTCGGCGCCATGACTCTTCCTCTCATTCCCGACACCCACGGCGGCGTGCAGGCGCGCCATCAGGCGGCGCTCGATGACGGTCGTTTTCTCATTCAACGCTGCGGTGGCTGCGGCACGGCGGTGTACTTTCCGCGCGAGCTGTGTCCGCACTGCGGATCGGCCGAACTGGGCTGGGAGGCACCGGCCGGCACGGGCACCGTGTATTCGGTGACTACCGTGCGCCGCAAGCCGGAGGCCGGCGGCGATCTCAATGTTTCGCTGATCGACCTGGACGAAGGCGTCCGCCTCATGAGCCGCGTCGAGGGCGTGGCGCCCGGCGCGGTCCGGATCGGCCTGCGCGTGCAGGCCCGCGTGGTGCGCGAAGGCGGTGTCGGACTGGTGGTGTTCGACCCCGTTTCCACCGAAGCGCAAGGAGCCACACGATGAGCGCCGTCACCAGCGACTTGAAGACGCTGCGCGGCAGTGCCGCCATCGTCGGCGCCGCGACTTTCGGTTGCGGCGAAGCACCCGGCTACACCGACATGGAACTGCTGGCTGCATCCGCGCGCGCAGCGGTGGCCGATGCGGGCTTGAGGATGAGCGACATCGACGGCCTGTGCACCGCCAGTGCGAGTGCCACCATGTGGTCGATGCCGGTGGTCGAGTACCTGGGGCTGCGCCCGAGCTATATCGACGGCACGATGATCGGCGGCTCGAGCTTCATCGCCCACCTGCTGCCGTCCATGCGCGCGCTGCAGTCGGGCCAGTGCAACGCGGTGCTGGTCTGCTACGGGAGCGCGCAGCGCACGGCCGCGTTCGGCCGCAAGGAGGTGGTCGCCAGCCGGCGCTTCCTGGACCCGCAGCCGTACGAAACCCCCTACCAGCCGATGATGCCGCTGTCGGCCTACGCGCTGGCGGCGGCCCGCCACATGCACCAGTACGGCACCACGCGTCGGCAGCTGGCCGAGGTGGCGGTGGCCGCCCGCGCCTGGGCGCAGCGAAACCCCGAGGCCTTCATGCGCGGCCCGCTGAGCATCGACGACGTGCTGGGTGCGCGCATGGTCAGCGACCCGCTGACGGTGCGCGACAGCTGCCTGGTGACCGACGGCGGCGGCGCCTATGTGCTGGTCCGCGCCGAGCGTGCGGCCGACCTGCCCCGCACGCCGGTCTACGTGCTGGGCAACGGCACGGCCGTGTGGAACCGCCAGATCTCGTCCATGCAGGACCTGACGGTGACGGCCGCGCGCGACTCGGGCCGCGCCGCGTTCGCCATGGCTGGACTCAAGCCTGCCGACATCGACGTCGTGCAGCTCTACGACGCGTTCACCATCAACGTGCTTCTGTTCCTGGAAGACCTCGGCTTCTGCGCCAAAGGCGAAGCCGGTGCATTCGTCGAGAACGGCGGCATCGGCCCCGGGGGGCGCCTGCCGGTCAACACCAACGGCGGCGGGCTGTCATGCGTGCACCCGGGGATGTACGGCATCTTTGCGCTGATCGAGGCGGTGCGGCAACTGCGCGGCGAAGGCGGCGACCGTCAGGTTGCCGGCGCCACCACCGCGCTGGCGCATGGCAACGGCGGCACGCTGTCGAGCCAGTCGACCGCCGTGCTGGGCTTGCGCGAAACGCTCTGATCCGGCGGCGCGCCCGCCTACCACTTGCCGTCGGCAGGTCGCGCGGCGGGCGCCGGGGCCGCCTTGGGCGCGGCAGGCGCGTTGCCCGGCCGTGCCGGTGTCGTTGCCGGCGGCCCGCCCGAGCCGGCCGGCGCCTTCGCCGCCGTCAGCAGTGCTACAGCGTCCGGGCGGTTGCCTTTGCTGGCGAAGTCCAGCGCGGTCATGCCCTGCTGGTTCTTCATGGCCAGGTCGGCGCCCTCGTCGATCAGCAGCTTGACGGCCTCGGGCGTGCCGTACATGGCCGCCATCATCAGCGGCGTGGTCCCGTTGGGCGATTCGGCATCGATGAAGGCGGACTTCTCCAGCAACACCTTCATGACCTCGACCTGGCCACCGGTTGCCGCATAGTGCAGCGGCGCCCAGCCGGTCTTGTTGATGTCGGCGTCCCGCGCAATGAGCTTGGCCACCGCGTCCTTGCGGCCCTTGAGCGCGGCCATCATGAGCGGGCTTTCGTCGCTGCGGTTGCGCGTCTCGACATTCACCTTGGGCGACGCGATGAGCAGATCCGTCACCTTGGCCGAGCCTTCGCGCAGCGCCAGGATCAGGCCGGTCTGGCCATGCTCGTCGCGCTGGTTGGGATCGAAGCCCCGGTCGATCAGCCGCTGCACGCCGGCGGCGTTGTCGACACCCACGGCCCGGAAGAAATCGACCTTGTCGTCCGCCAGCGCGTTGCCGGAAAGCCCAGCAGCGACAGCAAGATAAAAGATGAAGTTAATGAATTTTCTGATCACTTGAGAACGTCCTTGAACAGGTCTTCGAAGTTCTTGCTTGTCGTACTTGCGACATCTTCGAGGCTGATCTTTCGAATATCGGCAATCTGCTGCGCCACATAGGGCACCAGCGCCGGCGTGTTGGTCTTGCCCCGGAACGGAACCGGCGCAAGGTAAGGGCTGTCGGTTTCGATCAGCATGCGGTCCATCGGGACGAACGCGGCCACCTGGCGCAGATCCTCCGCGCGCTTGAAGGTCAGGATGCCCGAGAACGAGATGTAAAAGCCCAGGTCGAGCGCCGCACGCGCCACCTCGGCCGTCTCCGTGAAGCAGTGGAACACGCCACCGGCACCCTTCCCGCTTCCGTCCTCGCCCTCCTCTTTCAGGATGGCAAGGGTGTCGGCGGAGGCTTCGCGCGTGTGGATGACGAGGGGCTTGCGCGTGGCCTGCGCCGCGCGAATGTGCACGCGGAAGCGGTCGCGCTGCCATTCCATGTCGGCCACGCTGCGGCCGCCTTTTCGCTCTTCCATCTGGTAGTAGTCGAGGCCGGTCTCGCCAATGGCGACCACCTTGGGACGCGCCGCCAGGTCCAGCAAGCGCTCGACGGTAGGTTCCTCGATGTCCTCGTTGTCCGGATGAACGCCGGCGCTGGCCCAGAAGTTGTCGTACTCCATGGCCAGGGCGTGCACGCCTTCGAATTCCTCCAGCGTGGTGCAAATGCACAGCGCGCGGTCGACCCGGGCCGCGGCCATGGCCTCGCGCAGCTGCGGCATCTGGCCGGCGAAGTCGGGAAAATTGAGATGGCAGTGCGAGTCGGTGAACATCGGGGGCGGGAAAAGGAAGAACGAACGCGACGGGCCGAATCAGGCAAGCCGGCGGACCCGACAGCGCGAAGGGGAAACGCGGGCGTGAAGCCGGAACGCGGGCGCAAAGGCCAAAGGATGCCAGATTGTCCAGGCACCCGCGCTGCCACGCCTGCGGCGGGCGCCTCGGCCTGGCGATCGCCCGGCGACGGCCTTCAGATCGTCTGCGTGGGCCGGTCGGACGCGCCCGCGCCAGCGAGCATTTCGTCGATCTTGGCCTTGAGCTGGCGCGATTTTTCGTCCGACGGGAAGCGCACCCCTACGCCTGGGGCGCGGTTGCCGGCGGCGCGCTCCGGCGTGATCCAGGCCACCTTGCCTGCCACCGGGTAGCGTTGCGGGTCGTCCGGCAGCGTCAGCAGCACGTACACGTCGTCGCCCAGGCGGTACTCGCGCGAGGTCGGAATGAAGATGCCCCCTTCCGCGAACAACGGAATGTAGGCCGCGTACAGCGCGCCCTTTTCCTTGATCGCGAGCTGGATGACGCTTGGGCGTGCCGGCGCGGCAGAGGTTGGGGCGGGTGCTGTGCTCATGAACGATTGGGTTTGCCGCCGGAGTTTAGGTGGACACTGGCCTGGGTCACAAGCGCTTCACGCATCAATCCGGCATTGAAGGGGTGTTCTGCGGTTTTTGCCGCATCGGCGAGGTCGCGCGCCCAGTCCGCCAGCGTGCGCAGCGGCGGCGCCGGCGGCAGGTCCGCGCTGGCGAAGAAGCGCGGTTCGGCGCCGGCGGCGCAGGCCTGCAGGTCGTGGCAGAGCTTCTGCAGCGCATCGATCGCCTGCGCCGGCGAGCGTTCGCCCAGCGCCGCCACCTCGCCGCGCCGCATGGCCTGGGGCAGCCGGGACCAGGCTTGCGCCGTCAGGCCGTCGCGCGCCAGGACCAGCGCGTCCTGCGGCCGGCCGCCGGCGGCACGCAGGAGCATGGGCGCCTCGGACTCGGCCAGCCCCTGCGCTTGAAGCCAGGCCACCGCCTCGGGCGTCTGCGGCCAGGGCATGTTGAAGGCCATGCAACGGCTTCGCACGGTGGGCAGCAGCTTCCACGAAGCCTCGCTGGCCAGCACGAAGCGCACGTCGCCGGGCGGCTCCTCCAGCGTCTTGAGCAAGGTGTTCGCCGTGACGCTGTTCATGCGCTCGGCCGGATAGACCAGCACCACCTTGCCCCGGCCACGCGCGTTGGTGCGCTGCGAGAACACGACCGCCTCGCGCATGGCCTGCACGCGGATTTCCTTGCTGGGCTTGCGCTTCTTGCTGTCCAGGTCGGACTGGGTCTGCTCGTCGAGCGGCCAGCCCAGTTCCATCTGCACTGCTTCGGGCATCAGCACGCACAAGTCGGGGTGCGTGCGCACATCGATCGAATGGCAGCTCGGGCAGCGGCCGCAGGCGCCCGTTGGGGTGGGCTGCTCGCACAGCCAGGCCGATGCCAGCGCCAGCGCCAGCTGGTACTGGCCGAGCCCGGACGGGCCTTCCAGCAGCAGCCCATGCCCGCGCAGGCGCAGCAGTTCGGAAAGCGGGCCCTGCAGCCAGGTGGGCAGAGCGGCGGCGGCCGCAGCGGTGCTCATGCTGGAACCAGTCCCCGTTGCGCCAGTGCTTCGCGCACCTGCTGCCAGACCTCGTCCCGGCCGCGCTCGGCATCGATGCGGGCAAACCGCGCCGCCCCGGCGGCGCGCGCCGCGTAGCCGGATGCGACGCGCCGGAAGAAATCGGTCGACTGCGCCTCGAAACGGTCGGGCTGGCGTGCGTCGGCCAGCCGCGCGGCCGCCACTTCGGGCGGCAGGTCGAACCACAGCGTCAGGTCCGGCTGAAGCAGTTCGCCATCTTCGCCCTGCCCCTGCACCCACTGCTCGAGGCGGCCAAGCACCTGCGCATCGAAGCCGCGTCCGGCGCCCTGGTAGGCGAACGTGGCGTCGGTGAAGCGGTCGCAGATCACCACGTCGCCGCGCGCCAGCGCCGGCGCGATCACCCGGACGATGTGGTCCCGGCGCGCCGCAAAGACCAGCAGGGCTTCGGTCAAAGGGTCCATCGCGTCGTTGAGGATCATCTCGCGCAGGCTCTCGGCCAGCGGTGTGCCGCCCGGCTCCCGAGTGCGTGTGACCGCCCTGCCCTGGCTGCGGAACAGCGCCTCGAGGGCATCCAGATGGCTCGACTTGCCGGCCCCGTCGATGCCTTCGAGCGTCAGGAACAGCGGCGCCGTCATCGGCTCGACTCCGGGCAAGGGCTCACGGCCTGTTTCCTCTCTGGTAGCGGTTGACCGCCCGGTTGTGCTCGTCCAGCGTCTCGCTGAACTGGCTGGTGCCGTCCCCGCGCGAGACGAAATAGAGCGACTTGCTCTGCGCCGGCTGGACCGCCGCGAGCAGCGCAGCCTTGCCTGGCATGGCGATCGGCGTCGGTGGCAGGCCCGGGCGCAGGTACGTGTTGTAGGGCGTGTCGGTCAGCAGGTCCTTCTTGCGCAGGTTGCCGTCGAAGGCTGTGCCCATTCCGTAGATCACGGTCGGATCGGTCTGCAGCGGCATGCCGACGCGCAGCCGGTTGACGAAGACGGCCGCCACTTCTGGGCGGTCCTGCGCCTTGCCTGTTTCCTTCTCGACGATGCTGGCGAGCGTGAGCAGTTCGTCCGGCGTCTTGAGCGGCAGGTCTGCGGCGCGCGCGTCCCATGCGGCCTGCAGGTGCCGGTCCATGGCGCGCATGGCCCTTTGCAGCAGCGCGACGTCGGTCGAGCCCTTGGAATAAGTGTAGGTGTCCGGGAAGAACCGCCCTTCCGGCGCCACGCCCGGACGGCCCAGGCGCGCCATCAGCTGGGCGTCGTCGTCGCCGGCGGTGAGCACCTGCAGCTGGTCGGCCTTGGCCAGGGCGGCGCGCACCTGGCGCAGGTTCCAGCCCTCGACCAGCACCAGGCTGCGGGTCGCCTCCTTGCCGCGCACGAGGATCTCCAGCAGCAACCGGGGCGTGACGCCCTGCGTCAGCTCGTAGCTGCCGGCACGAATCTGCCGGTCCTGACGCGACAGGCGGAACCACCAGTACAGCAGGTCGGGCGACGTCAGGACGCCGTTGGCGACGACCTGTTCGGCCACACCGCGCGGCGTGGTGCCGGGCTCGACCGACAGGTCGATGTTGGGCGCCTTGAGCTTGAGCGGCTGGTCGAGCCACCAAAGGCCCCAGGCACCCGCGCCGACGACGGCAAGCAAGGCGAGCAATAAGAGGTTTCGAAGAAAGCGCAGCACGTAGGCAAGGAGGAGCGCGAGCCAGTGTCGCAAGGCCCCTCGCGACGAGAGGAATCGTGGACGGCCATGATAATTCACCCATGACTCACGTTGCCGCCCTCGACGGGCACTGCGCCCTGCCCCAACTCGGCGTGATCGTGGCCGAGGGCCCCGACGCCGCCGCCTTCCTCCATGGCCAGCTGACGCAGGACTTCTCGCTGCTCGACGCCACCCAGGCCCGGCTGGCCGCGCTGTGCACGGCCAAGGGCCGCATGATCGCCAGCATGATCGGCATTCGCCCGCAGCCGGAGACGGTCGTGCTGGTGCTCGGCCGCGACATCCTGCCGGCGACGCTCAAGCGCCTGCAGATGTACGTGCTGCGCGCCAAGCTCAAGCTGCGCGACGCCAGCGACGAGTTCGCGCTGTTCGGCCTGGCCGGCGAAGCCCTGGCGGCCAACGGGCTCGACCCGGCCGCGCCCGCCTGGCGCCGCACGGCGGTGGGCGACGCCAGCGTGGTCTCGCTCTACCCCGCCGACGGCACGGCGCGCGCGCTGTGGATTGCGCCGGCCGGCGCCGCCGCCCCTCGGGGCGCCGCGCTCCACCCGGCGCTGTGGCAGTGGAGCGAAGTGCGCAGCGGCGTCGCGACGTTGAGCACGCCGGTGCTCGACGCCTTTGTGCCGCAGATGCTCAACTACGAATCCGTCGGCGGCGTGAACTTCAAGAAAGGCTGCTATCCCGGCCAGGAAGTCGTGGCACGCAGCCAGTTCCGCGGCACACTCAAGCGCCGGGGGTTCCTGTTGCACGCGGCCGCGCCGCTCACGGCAGGCGAGGAGATTTTCGCAGCCGGCGATGCCGAGCAGCCGGTCGGCACGGTGGTGCAATCGGCGGCGGCGCCGCAAGGCGGGTTCGAGGCGATCGCATCGCTGCAGGTGGCGGCCGCCGAGGCCGGCCAGTTGCATGCCGATGGCGCGGCCGCGCAGCCGGTGACGCTGCTGCCGCTTCCCTACGCGCTGCTCGCGGACATCTGAAGACGGCGTGCCGCGGCGCGAGCGGGCAAAAAAAACCCCGAGGCGCGGTGCGCGCGCTCGGGGGTGATCCTCCTGCCCATTGAACTTGTTGTTTCGGCCTTGTTGATTTCTTTCTGAGCGACCGATTCGGGACCTGTTGTTCCTCCGCGCTCTTGCCGTTGGCGCTTGCTGGTCAGGTCCTCGTGGCCTTTTTTGGCTCGTGCGACAGCAACGAATCAATTGAAACACTTAGTTCAATTTCTAGCCATGAGGACTTTCCTGTTGGGCTGGCGGAATTTTCGGCGTGGCCTGCGGGCAAAGCTTTGATGTACGTCAGCAACGTCCACGCTCAAAGCGTTCGCGCCATCTCGATGTGCATGATCCCGGCCTCCTCGAAGGGTTCGCCGCGCACGGCGTATCCCAGCCGCTCATAGAAGGCCTGGGCGCTGCGCTGCGCGTGCAGGCGCACTTCGCGGTCGCCGCGCGCGCGGGCCGAATCCTCGAGCAAACGCAGCACCGCCGCGCCCCAGCGGCCGCCACGCAGGTTCCGATGCACCGCCATGCGCCCGATGCGCGCCAGGCCGGGCGAATCCCCCTCGAGCAGGCGTCCGGTGGCGATCACGCGCCCGAGCGCGTTGAGCGCCACGCCATGAACCGCCGTGGCATCGTCCGCGTCCCATTCCAGTTCGGCGGGAATCGCCTGCTCCTCGATGAACACCTCGCGCCGCAGCGCGCCGGCGCCCTCGCCCAGTTCGCTCCACGTGCCGGTGCGTAGCGCGCAGACCGGCTCGCCGCGCTCGTACGCGGCAAGCAGCCCGCGCAGCAGCGGCGGCACCGGGCGTGACGTCTGGGTGGATGGGTCGGCAAACACATAGACCAGTTCGCAGCTCACGAGCAGCTGGTCGCCGCGGAACAGGCCGCCGTCGAACACCATCGAGCTGTTGCCCACGCGGGTGCAGCGCATGCCCACCTCGATCAGCTCGTCGATTCGGGCCGAGGCGTGGAATTCCACCGTCGCCTTGCGCACGTACAGGTCGCCCTGCAGCGCATGCATCGATTCCTCGTACGGCAGGGCCAGCGCGCGCCAGTAGTCGGCGATCGCCGTGTCGAAATACATCAGGTAGTGCGCGTTGAAGACGATCTTCTGCATGTCCACCTCGGCCCAGCGCACGCGCAGGCGATGGAAGAAGCGGAAATCGGACCGGCGCAGCAGTTCGGCCCTGGCGTCGGACCGGGTGGCGGGCTTGTTGTCTTCAGGCATGGAAGGCTTGGGTCAATGCGCGCGCCGCATCGGCATGCGCGCTCAGGGCTTCGGGAATGGCGCGGCCCATCTTGATGAATTCATGGGTCACGCCGCGGTAGATCTCCAGGTCGACCGGTACGCCGGCCATGCGCAGCTTGTCGGCATAGGCGATGCCCTCGTCGATCAGCGGGTCGACTTCGGCCAGGCAGATCCACGCGGGCGCGACGCCGTCCACGTCGGGCGCCAGGAGCGGCGCGAAGCGCCAGTCCTCCCGCTCGGCCCGGCTGCCGATGTACTGGCTGAAGAAATAGTCGATGACCGGCGCGGGCAACACCGGCGCGTCGGCCAGTTGCCGGTGCGACTCGGTGTCCTGGTGCGCCGTCGTGCCGGGATAGAAAAGCAGTTGCAGGGCCAGTGCCAGCTGTGCGTCGCGCGCCTGGATCGCGCAGGCCGCCGCCAGCGTGCCGCCGGCGCTGTCGCCGCCCACGGCCAGCCGCGCGGCGTCCAGGCCCCAGGCATCGGCGCCCTGGGCGGCAATGAACGCCAGCGCGTCCCAGGCATCGTTGTGAGCCGTCGGAAAGCGGTGCGCAGGCGCCAGCCGGTAGTCCAGCGACAGGACGGCGCAGCCGGCGCGCTGGCTCAGCACCCGGCACAGGGTGTCATGCGTGGCGATGCTGCCGACGGTGAAGCCGCCGCCATGGAAGTACAGCAGCACCGGCAGCTTCTCGTGCGACGGTGCGTACAGGCGAACCGGCAGCGCATGCCCGTCGCGCGCGGCGATGCGCAGGTCTTCGACGCGTTCCAGCGCCGGCTTGGGCACCTCCAGCACGCCGGCGCCTTTTTCGTAGGCGGCCCTTGCCGCTTCGGGGGCGAGCGTCTGCAGCGGCGGATGCCCGGCGCGCCGCATGCGGTCGACCACGTCTGCCATGCGGGGGGTGAGCGATGGCGGCGGCCTCATTTGAAGATCACGCTGACCGGTTGCAGGCCCGGCACGCCGTCGTAGCTTGCCGTGACCTTCAGGCCGGGCCGCGGTGGCAGCAGCGCGGAAAAAGACCCCAGGCTCACCAGTTCGCCGGGCCGCAGGGCCTGGCCTTCGCGTGCCAGCGCCTGTGCCAGCCAGGTCACGGCATTGAGCGGGTGATCGAGCACGTCGCTGCCCTTGCCGCTGCCGAGCGTGTTGCCGTGGGCGTCGCGCAGCACCACGTTCATGGCTGCCAGTTGTTCAAGCAGCGCCTGCTGCAGGGCAGCGTCCGTCGGCACCGCCAGCGGCTGGCCCTGCACCCCGAGCCGCGCGCCGACGTTGATGGCGGTGACGCCGTTGCCATCGAGCTTGGGCGGCGCGTCCACCACCAGGTCCGGCAGCTCGATGAACGGAATGATCTGGTCGATGTTCGCCAGCACCTCGGCCGGCGTGCGCGCCTTGTTGACGTCGGCGCTGCGTACCCGCACGAGCATGTCGGCCTCGTACAGCGGGCGGGCGCCGAAGGCGGCGCTGACCTGCGCACCATCGGCCAGCAGCATGTCGTTGTGCAGCACGCCCCACACCGGTTGGCTGGCCTTGAAGCGCTGCTGCACGGCCGGATTGGTCAGGCCGGCCTTGTAGCCCACGCGCATGCCTTCGGTATTGGCCAGGCGGGCCGCCACCTTGGCGCGGGTGCAGGCCGCGTCGGCCTCGCTCAGCCCGACCGGGGCGGGAAACGGCTTGGCGGCCTGGCGCGCCTGCATCAGGGCGTTGACCTGCGCATCCGGCAGGCAGCCGGGCGCTTCGGCGATGCGCAGCGCCGGCGGGGCGATCTGGCAGCCGGCCAGCAGCGCGGCTGTGCCGAGGGCGACAAGCGCAAGGGTTCGGGGCATGGGCAAGGCGGGCTCCTCTTGATAGATTGGCGGATTCGAATCCTAAGGCCCCCGACCCCCATGGCTCTCATCCAATACCTCACCCAGGTCCAGTTCGAATACGGCGCGGTGCGTCTGCTCAGCAGCGAATGCGCGCGCGTGGGCATCAACCGCCCGCTGATCGTCACCGACGCCGGCGTGCGTGCCGCCGGCGTGCTGCAAAAGGCGCTCGACGCGCTGGGCGACCTGGAGGTCGCCGTCTTCGACCAGACCCCCTCGAACCCGACCGAGGCGGCCGTGCGCGCCGCCGTCGAGATCTACCGGGCGCAGCGCTGCGACGGGCTCGTGGCGGTGGGCGGCGGCTCGGCCATCGACTGCGCCAAAGGCGTGGCCATCGCCGCCACACACGAGGGGCCGCTCAAGACCTACGCCACCATCGAGGGCGGCTCGCCACGCATCACCGAACGGGTGGCGCCGCTGATCGCCGTGCCGACCACCAGCGGCACCGGCAGCGAAGTGGCGCGCGGCGCCATCATCATCGTGGACGACCACCGCAAGCTCGGCTTCCACAGCTGGTTCCTGATGCCCAAGGCAGCCATCTGCGACCCCGAACTCACCCTCGGCCTGCCGCCGCGCCTGACGGCGGCCACCGGCATGGACGCCATCGCGCACTGCATGGAGACCTTCATGTCGGCCGCCTTCAACCCGCCCGCCGACGGCATCGCGCTCGACGGGCTGGAGCGGGCCTGGGGACACATCGAGCGGGCCACCACCGACGGCAGCGACCGCGAGGCGCGGCTGAACCTGATGAGCGCCTCGATGCAGGGCGCCATGGCGTTCCAGAAAGGGCTGGGCTGCGTGCATTCGCTCAGCCACAGCCTGGGCGGCGTCGACCCGCGGCTGCATCACGGCACGCTCAACGCCCTCTTCCTGCCTGCCGTCATCGCCTTCAATGCCGGGGCCGAATCGGTGCGCCAGGAGCAGCGCCTCCAGCGCATGGCCCGCGCGATGCACCTCGATACGGCCGGCGACCTCGGCCCGGCCATCCGCGACATGAATGCGAGGCTGGGCCTGCCCGCCGGCCTGGCCGAGGTGGGCGTCACGCCGGACCTGTTCGACCGGGTCATCGACGGCGCCATGGCCGACCATTGCCACAAGACCAACCCGCGCCTGGCCACGCGCGAGGACTACCTGCAGATGCTCGGGGCGTCGATGTAGCCGGAGACGACGGCGCCACGGGCGCGCCGGCGGCCGTACGATTCGCGACACGCTAGCATGCGCGCATGGCACACGAGCACCACGACGAGCACGGCCACGAGCACGGCCACGAGCACAGCGAACTCGGCGAGATGGACCTGCGCGTGCGCGCGCTCGAATCCGTACTCACCGAGAAGGGCTACATCGACCCGGCCGCGCTGGACGTGCTGATCGACACCTACCAGACGAAGATCGGACCGCGCAACGGCGCGCGCGTGGTCGCGCGGGCCTGGGCGGATGACGAGTTTCGCGACTGGCTGGCGCGCGACGCCACCGCCGCCATCGCATCGATGGGCTTTTCCGGTCGCCAGGGCGAGCACATGCAGGCGGTCTTCAACAGCGACGCGCAGCACCACATGGTGGTGTGCACCCTGTGCAGCTGCTACCCGTGGCCGGTGCTGGGGCTGCCGCCGGCCTGGTACAAGAGCGCGCCGTATCGCGCCCGGGCCGTGCGCGACCCGCGCGGCGTGCTGGCCGAGTTCGGCGTGCACCTGCCGCCAGCCACCGCCATCCGAGTCTGGGACTCCACCGCGGAGCTGCGCTATCTCGTCGTGCCGCAGCGCCCCGACGGAACCGATGGCTGGTCCGAGCCGCAATTGGCCGAACTCGTCACGCGCGACTCGATGATCGGCGCCGGGCTTGCGAGACCACCCACCGCGCGCGCCGAGGAAGACACCCGATGAGCTACCAGACGCACGCCGACCTCGGCGGCAGCCCCGTGAGCGGCGCGATCCTGCCCGAGCCCGAAGGCGTGGCGTTCCATGCCGATTGGGAGCCGCGCGCCCTAGCCCTCACCCTGGCCATGGGCGCAACCGGCAGCTGGAACCTGGACGCGAGCCGCGCCGCACGAGAGACGCTGCCCGACTATGCGCGCCTGGGTTACTACGAGATCTGGCTTGCCGCGCTGGAAAAGCTGATGGCCGAGCGCGCACTGGCGCTGCCGGACGAGATCGCGGCGGGCCGAATGCTGCATCCGCCGCAGCCGGTGGCTCGCGTCCTGCGTGCCGAGCAGGTGCAGCAGGCGCTGGCCAGGGGCTCGCCCACCGAACGGCCTGCCGCCCAACCGGCCCGCTTCGCCGTCGGCCAACGGGTGCGGATGCGCATGCCGGCGGCCGATCACCACACGCGCCTGCCGGCCTATGTGCAAGGCAAGCCGGGCACCATCGAGTCCGTGCATGGCACGCATGTCTTTGCCGACAGCCATGCGCAAGGTCTGGGCGAGGCGCCGCAATGGCTCTATACCGTCGTCTTCGACGGCCCTGCGCTGTGGGGCGACGGCGCCGAATCGGCGCAACGCGTGTCCGTCGACGCCTGGGAGAGCTACATGGACGCCGTGCCGGAGGCCGCGTGACGCGCGCTGCCGACATGCCGCTGACGGACCTGCCGGCGCTACCTATGGATGGCGGCGCACCGGTGTTCGCCGCACCCTGGCAGGCGCAGGCGTTCGCCATGACCGTCGCCCTGCACGCCCGCGGCCTGTTCACCTGGAGCGAATGGGCCGAGGCCCTGGCCGGGCAGATTGCCGCTGCGCAGGCGGCCGGCGACGCCGACCTGGGCGACACCTACTACCACCATTGGCTTGCCGCGCTGGAGCAACTGGTGGCGAACAAGGGCGTGGGATCGGCCCGCGAACTGGCTCGGCTGCGGCATGCCTGGCAGCATGCCGCCGAGCGCACGCCGCACGGACAGCCGATCGTCCTGCAAGCCCAGGATCTCGACGACTGACGGTTCGGGACGACGGCGCGCCCCTACAACGGCCGCAGTTCGCCCGGATCGCACTTCTCCAGCCAGCCGGCGAACTCGTCGGCCAGCCGCTGGGATTCGGCTGCGGCACGCGCCCAGGCCTTTGACCGGGCCATCCCGTCCTGCGCGTAGCGGACGAAATCGGTGCGATCGGGCAGCTTGCCGTCCGGCAGCGTCGCCACCCATTGCGGATCCGGCGCCAGAACCACCGTGCGGTCCAGGAAGTGCGTGGCCCGATGGCGCCACTTGAGCCCCTTGTCGAGCCAGCCGGGCACCACCGCCTGCTGGAAGTGCGGGTACAGCACGATGCCGTCGGGATTGTCGTAGGCCAGGTGCAGGTGGTAGTCGGTGATCCCGCCGTCCCAGTAGGCGCCCGGCGGCGCGCCCGGAATGTCGTGCACCGCTTCGAGCATGAACGGAATGGAGCACGAGGCCTGCAGCGCGGCCTCGAAGTTGGCCTCGCTCAGGGTCACCTGGCGTGTTCGGAAATCGCGCGTGGCGAACGGCAGCGCGGCGCCCGGCGTCGAGAACACCACCCGCTCCAGCCACGCACCCAGGCTCTTGCGCCGCACGCTGTTGGCGATGAAGGCCCCGAGGTAGCCGAACGGCGTGCGCGCTGCGCCTTCGCGGCCCAGGATGTGGCGCCCGCGCGCCGTCACGACGTGCAGGCGGTAGCGCGGGTTGGACAGCACCTGCGTCACGCGCCCGGCGTAGAAGGCGCGCAGGCCGTCGCCGAACTGCGCGCTGACCTGGCGCGCGGTCAGGCGCTTCTGGCCCGCTGGTACCTCGAACTGCTGGTGAATGTAGCCCTGCTCGAAATCGCCGAAGGCCTGGACGGCATTGTCCAGACAGCCGTTGGCCAGGCGCCAGGCGCCGATCGATGCGCCGACCAGGTCCACCGGCTGGCTCGAGCGCGGCAGCCACTGGCCGAACAGGAAGCGGTCGATCGGACCCAGGATCAGGCCCTTGGGCCCGCCGGCGGCGCCGGGAATGATGCGCACGTCCTGAGGCCCGAGGCCCTGGTCCTCGATGTGCCGGCGTGCGAGCGGCCCGGCATGGATGCGCAGTGCCTTCATGGTGTCAGGAGGATGTGCGCTGCCGCCGCGTGCGAAGTGGGTGCGCGGCCTGCCGCGTCACGCATGCGTTCAGCGGCGCAGCCCCTGCAGCTTGGCGAAGGCGTTCGCCATCTGCCCGCCCGGCTGCGGCGCGTTGTCGCGCCGCGCCTGCTGGCCACGGCCGGCTCCTTCGAAACGGTTTTCGCGCGCGCCGTCGCGGCGGCCCGGCTGGGCGTCCAGCTTCATCGTCAGGCTGATGCGCTTGCGCGCCACGTCGACCTCCAGCACCTTGACCTTGACGATGTCGCCCGTCTTGACCACCTCGCGCGCGTCGTTGACGAACTTGTGCGACAACTGGCTCACGTGCACCAGCCCGTCCTGGTGCACACCCAGGTCGATGAAGGCGCCGAACTGGGCGACGTTGCTCACCGTGCCTTCGAGCACCATGCCTTCCTGCAGGTCCGCGATGTCTTCGACGCCGTCGTTGAAGCGCGCCACCTTGAAATCCGGGCGCGGATCGCGGCCCGGCTTCTCCAGTTCGACCAGGATGTCCTTGACGGTGATGACGCCGAACTTCTCGTTCGAGAGCAACTCGGGGCGCAGGTGCTTGAGCATGTCGGCACGCCCCATCAGCTCGGCCACCGGCTTGCCGGTCTGCACCATGATCTGCTCGACCACGGGATAGGTCTCCGGGTGCACGCCGGTCATGTCCAGCGGGTTGGTGCCGCCGCGCACGCGCAGGAAGCCGGCGCTCTGCTCGAAGGTCTTGGCGCCGAAGCCGCTGACCTCGAGCAGTTGCTGGCGGCTGCCGAACGCACCGTTGGCCTCGCGCCAGCGCACGACCGACTTGGCCACGCTGGCCGACAGCCCGGACACGCGCGATAGCAGCGGCACACTGGCCGTGTTCAGGTCCACGCCGACCGCGTTCACGCAATCTTCGACCACCGCGCCCAGGGTGCGCGCCAGCTCGCTCTGGTTGACGTCGTGCTGGTACTGGCCCACGCCGATGCTCTTCGGGTCGATCTTCACCAGTTCGGCCAGCGGGTCCTGCAGGCGCCGGGCAATGCTGGCGGCGCCGCGCAGGCTCACGTCGACGTCGGGCATCTCCTGGCTGGCGAACTCGCTGGCCGAGTAGACCGAGGCGCCCGCCTCGCTCACGACCACCTTCTCGACGGCGGGGGCCGGCGCCCCGGCCTGCGCCGCCATCTTCGCCAGCAGCTTGATCAGGTCGGCCGCCAGCTTGTCGGTCTCGCGGCTGGCGGTACCGTTGCCGATGGCGATGAGGTTGACGCCGTGCTTGGCGCACAGCTTGCCCAGCGTGTGCAGCGAGCCTTCCCAGTCGCGGCGCGGCTCGTGCGGATAGACGGTCGCGGTGTCGACGAGCTTGCCGGTGGCATCGACCACCGCCACCTTCACGCCGGTGCGGATGCCGGGGTCCAGCCCCATCACCACGCGCGGGCCGGCGGGCGCGGCCAGCAGCAGGTCGCGCAGGTTGTCCGCAAACACCTTGATCGCGACCTTCTCGGCATCCTCGCGCAGCCGGGTGAACAGGTCCCGCTCGGACGACAGGCTCAGCTTGACGCGCCAGGTCCAGGCCACGCACTTGCGCAGCAGGTCGTCGGCCGCGCGGCCGGCATGGCTCCATCCGAGATGCAGCGCGATCTTGCCTTCGGCCAGGCTGGGCTTGCCGGGTTCGGGCTCGACCGGCAATGCCAGCTTCGCGTCCAGGATCTCCAGCGCGCGCCCGCGGAACACCGCCAGGGCCCGGTGCGACGGCACGCGGCTGATGGGCTCGTCATAGTCGAAGTAGTCGCGGAACTTGGCGACGTCGGGGTTGTTCTCGTCCTTGCCGGTGGCCAGGCTGGACCTGAGCAGGCCCTCGGTCCACAGCCATTCACGCAGGGACTGGACCAGCACCGCGTCCTCGGCCCAGCGTTCGGACAGGATGTCTCGCACACCGTCCAGCACCGCCGGCACGGTGGAGAAGTCGGGGCCCGGCTTGCCGTCGTCCAGCGTCTCTGGCGGTCGCAGAAAGGCCTGCGCCTCCTGCGACGGATCGAGCGTCGGATCGGCCAGCAGCCGGTCGGCCAGTGGCTCGATGCCCGCCTCGCGCGCGATCTGGCCCTTGGTGCGGCGCTTCTGCTTGAACGGCAGGTAGATGTCTTCGAGCTCCTGCTTGGTCGGCGCCGCGGCGATGGCGGCGACCAGCGCGTCGGTCAGCTTGCCCTGCTCGTCGATGCTCTTGAGCACCGCAGCGCGCCGGTCTTCGAGTTCGCGCAGGTAGGAAAGTCGCACTTCGAGGTCGCGCAGTTGCGCATCGTCGAGGCCACCGGTAGCCTCCTTCCGGTAGCGGGCGATAAAGGGAACCGTGGAGCCGCCGTCGAGCAGGTCGACGGCCGCTTTCACCTGGGTCTCGCCGACCTTCAATTCGGTGGCGATCTGGCGAATGATTTTCTGCATGAAATCCTGAACGCGAAGCCCCGGTGCGTCGGGCGCAGCCGGCAAAGCCTGAAAGTTTGCCACAGCGCATCCCGCGCCCCGGGCCGGAAACACGGGTGCACATTTCATTTGATCCGGGTACAATAATCCAACTTCGGAGAAACGAGATGCCGACAGAAACAACCCAGGAAGCCATCCCTGCTGACGCATCCACGCGCAGGCTGATCGCCTTCGCCGGCTCCAGCCGCCTCGACGAAGGCCCGGAAGACGAGTTGATCGCCCGGCTGCGCGCCAATCCCCCCGGCCCCGAGACGCTGCTGCGCATATTCGACGACGCCACCGGCGAGCGGCTCGAGCTCGACCTGCGGCCCGAAGGCGCCGGCACCGCCGTTCCGGCGCCCGCCGCACCCGCACCGCGCACGGTCGGGCGCCCGCGTCTGGGCGTGGTGGCGCGCGAGGTGACGCTGCTGCCGCGCCACTGGGACTGGCTCAACCGCCAGCCAGGCGGCGCATCGGTGGCGCTGCGCCGGCTGGTGGACGAGGCGCGCCAGGTGCACCGCGAACGCGATGCGCAGCGCGCCGCGCGCGAAGCCGCCTATCGCGTGATGACCGAGATGGCGGGTGACCTGCCAGGGTTCGAGGAAGCGACGCGATCCCTGTTCGCCGGGGAAGGCGCGCGCTTCGACACGCTGATCGACTCCTGGCCGGAGGACGTCAGGACGTTCCTGCGACGGCTCGCGTCGGGCGCGTGGACCGCCCAATGAACGAGCGCACGCCTTCGCCGCACGCCGAATCCCCGTCGACCGCCTCCGCCGTGCCTTCCGCGGGCGATGCGCCGGCGCTGGCTGCGGCCACCGCCGCCGCCGGTGCGGTGGCCGAGGCCGCCTCGGCCCTGCCGGCCGCAACCGTTGCCGTCACCGGCGCGGGCCCGGAGGCGCGGGACGCCGGGGCCACCGCCCCGCCGCACCAGCCGGCCGGCAGCACCGAGTCGCGCCCGCTGTGGAAGACGTTCCTGGTCTTCCTGGCGCCGATGCTGCTGTCGAACATCCTGCAGTCGGCCTCCGGCACGCTCAACAACGTCTACATCGGGCAGATGATCGGCGTCAGCGCCCTGGCCGCAGTGTCCAGCTTCTTTCCGGTGATGTTCTTCTTCATCGCGTTCACCATCGGCCTGGGCGCGGGCGCCTCGGTGCTGATCGGCCAGGCCTGGGGCGCGCGCCAGCGCGACAAGGCCCGCGCCGTGGCCGGAACCACGCTGACCGTGGGCGTGCTGTTCGGATTGCTGGTGGCGGTCTTCGGCGGCGCCTTCACCGAGCCCATGCTGCGCCTGCTGGGCACGCCGGCGGACATCCTGCCAGACGCCACGCGCTATGCGCGCATCGTCTTGATCGCCATGCCGGGGCTTTTCGTCTTCCTGCTGTCCACCGCCATGCTGCGCGGGGTGGGCGACACCGTGTCGCCGCTCTACACGCTGTTCATCTCGACCGGGACCGGCCTGGTGGTGACTCCGGCGCTGATCCGCGGCTGGTTCGGCCTGCCGCAGATGGGCGTCGCCAGTGGCGCATGCGCCATGGTGGTGGGCTTCGTCGCCGCCACGCTGTGGCTGGCCTTCCACCTGCGCCGCAAGGGCAGCCCGCTGGCGCCGGACGCGGACTTCGCCCGACACCTGCGCGTCAACGGGCAACTGCTCAAGGGCGTGCTGCGCGTCGGCGTGCCCACGGGCGTGCAGATGATCGTGGTGGCGGTGGCCGAGCTCGCCCTGCTCTCCTTCGTCAACGGCTTCGGTTCGGACGCCACGGCCGCCTACGGAGCGGTCAACCAGGTGGTGGCGTACGTGCAGTTCCCGGCCATCTCGATCGCCATCACTGCTTCGATTCTCGGCGCGCAGGCCATCGGCGCGGGCCGCACCGAGCGGCTGGGCGCCATCACGCGCACGGCGCTCCAGATGAACGTTGTGCTGACCGGCGCCCTGGTGCTGCTGGGCTACCTGCTGTCGCGCCAATTGATGGGACTGTTCATCACCAGCGAGCCGGTGATCGAGGTGGCGCAGACGCTGCTGCACATCATGTTGTGGAGCTGCGTCATCTTCGGCATGGCCTCGGCCCTGTCGGGCATCATGCGCGCCAGCGGCTCGGTGCTGGTGCCGACCGCGATCTCGGTCGTCTGCATCCTGCTGGTCGAGTTGCCCACGGCGTGGTTCATGAGCCATCGAATCGGGCTCAACGGCGTGTGGATCGCGTATCCCGCGGCGTTCAGCGCGATGCTGGTGCTGCAGGCGCTCTACTACCGGCTGGTCTGGCGCAAGAAGGCCATCAAGGCGCTGATCTGACAACGCCTGCGGGCCGCTTGCGGCGCGTTCAGCGCGAGACGTCCACCACCAGGCGGCCGCGCACCTTGCCCTCGAGGATCTCGCGTCCGGCATCGACGGCCTCGCGCAGGCCGATCTCGCGGGTCATGGCGTCGAGCCGCGCCAGGTCGAGATCGCGCGCCAGGCGCGTCCACGCTTCCTGCCGAACAGCCACGGGCGCCATCACGCTGTCGATGCCGCAGAGGGTGATGCCGCGCAGGATGAACGGCGCCACCGTGGCCGGGAAGTCCATGCCCTGCGCCAGGCCGCAGGCGGCGACGACGCCGCGGTAGCGGGTGCTGGCACAGGCATTGGCCAGGGTGTGGCTGCCCACCGAATCGACCACGCCGGCCCAGCGTTCCTTGGCAAGCGGCTTGCCGGGCGCGGACAGTTCGGCACGGTCGATCACCTCGGCGGCGCCGAGCCGCTGCAGGTATTCGCCCTCGCCCAGGCGCCCGGTCGACGCCACGACGCGGTAGCCCAGCCCGGCCAGCAGCGCAATGGCCACGCTGCCGACGCCGCCGTTGGCCCCGGTCACCAGCACGTCGCCATCGCCCGGAGCGACGCCGTGCTTCTCCAGCGCCAGCACGCACAGCATGGCGGTGTACCCCGCGGTGCCGATGGCCATGGCCTGGCGCGCCGAGAGGCCGTCGGGCAGCGCCACCAGCCATTCGCCCTTGACCCGCGCCAGTTGCGCCAGTCCGCCCCCGTGGGTTTCGCCCACGCCCCAGCCATTGAGAACCACCCGGTCGCCCGGGTGCCACCTGTCGTTCGTGCTGTGCTGCACCACGCCGGAGAAGTCGATGCCGGCCACCAGCGGGAACTTGCGCACCACCGGCGCCTTGCCGGTGATGGCCAGGCCGTCCTTGTAGTTGATGGTGGAGTACTGCACGCCGACCGTCACGTCGCCTTCGGGCAGGTCGTCGTTGGCCAACGGGCGGACTTCTGCGCGATAGCCCGCGTCATCCTTGTCGATCACCAAAGCCTGGAATGTCATGGGAGGTTTGCCTTTCCTGGTTTCTGAATGCCTGGGGCGGCGGCAGCCGCCTTCGTCGGGTCGATGCTACTGGAGCGTTCGCCGCCGGCCGCCGCGGCCCGCCGGCGGGTGGGGCTGCTGCTCGAACGCTGCCTGCACGATGGGACGCGCCCATTCGGGCGTGGCGCGCAGGGCCTCGGCGTCGTCCGGGCCTGGAAATCGCACCTGGCCGTGCACCGTCTCGAGCAGCAGCACCGGGTCGGGGATGGCTTCACCGGGCGCCGCTTCCACGCTGTTGTCGAAGACCTGCAGGCGGGCCAGGTGCGGCATCAGGCGCACGAGATTGAGGCGCGAAGCGCTCCAGCGCTCGCGGATCTTGGCCGCCGGGATGTCGTGCCCACCCGCGCTGACGCGGGCCTTCACGCGCTGCAGATGATGCTCCACCGTGGCCAGTCCGCAATAGAGCATGACCACGTCGTGCGTGGCGGCGGCGTCGGCCAGCAGCTGCGGGATGGTGTTGGCGCCCAGCGTGGTCTCGAAGGCGAAGTTGAGCCCCTGCGCAATGGCGGCCTCCAGGCGGGTGCGGCCATGCTGCCAGGCCCGTGCGTTGGCCTCCTGTTGCGTCAGGCCGAGCGCCAGCAGTTCACGCGCGTGGGTGTCGGGGTTGAACCAGGTCAGGCCATGCTCGGCCAGCAAGGCGCCACCGACCGAGCTCTTGCCGGCGCCATTGACACCGGCGAGCACGAAGATGAAGGGCCGCCGCCCCTTCGCGGCAGCGGCGCGGCGGCCAACGGCCATCAGAAGGTGGCGCCCGCCTTGGGACGCTTGCGGCCCAGCCGGCTGAGCTTGCCGGCCGATTCGAACAGCGCGTCGACCCGGTGCGCGGCGTCCGGTTGCTGCAACACGGCCAGGCGCTCGTCGAACCGCTGCGCCAGTTCGTCGAGCTGGTTCTGCTCGCGCGATCGCAAGGCCTGCAGGTCGTCGCTCAATTGCTGATAGGTGGCGGCGTCCAGCAGAACCATTTCTACCGAGGCGTGGTTCGTGATGGCCACGCTGCCGCTCTGGCGGACCTGGCGCACCACCTCGCCCCACTTGTTCTTCACATGCGTGGCGTTCTGGCGCGGCAGTCGCTCGAGGCTGGGCAAGGTGCTGGTGGTCATGTCGGACTCCTTTCGCACATTATGGCCGGAATGGACATTTCTCGGAGATTATGGCCATTTTGACCCTATTCGCTGCGACTGCCGGGCGCCGGCGGACCGACGCGCGGGTCAGACCCTGCCGACCAGATGCGCCGGACGCGGCGCGCGCACGCGCAGCGAGCTGGTCAATGCCGCGCAGGCAGCGCACGCCGCGGCCAGTCCGAGCGCGATCATCGGCCCCTTGCCGCCCTGCGTCGGCACGAAGCTGAACAGCACGGCCAGCAGCACCGCGCCCAGCGTCTGGCCGGTCAACCGTGCGGTGCCGAGCATGCCGCTGGCCGCCCCGCTGCGGTGCGGCGGCGGCGAGCTGACGATGGTGTGGTTGTTCGGCGACTGGAACAGCCCGAAGCCCATGCCGCACAGGGCCATGCGCCAGGCGATGTCGGCGTTGGCGGCCTGCGCCGGCAACAGCGCGAGCGCCGCCAGGCCGCAGGCCATCAGGCACATGCCGACGCCGCCCAGCAGGCCGTCCGGATAGCGGCCGATCAGGCGGCCGGCCAGCGGCGCCGTCACGACGATGGCGAGCGGCCACGCGGTGATCAGCAGGCCCGCCTCCACATGCGAGCGGCCGTAGGCGCCCAGCAGCAGGAACGGCAAGGCAATGAAGGCCAGCATCTGCGCACAGAAGGCCATGACCGATGTGCACATCGACAGCGCGAACACCGGAATGCGCAGCAGGTCCACCGGGAACAGCGGCAGCGGCATCCGGCGCTGGCGCCCGACATAGAAGACGCCGACCAGAACGCCCGCGCCCAGCGTCGCCCATGCCACCAGGGGCGCGCCGTGGACCGCGCCGCTGTCGCGAACGCCCAGGCCGTCGGCGCCGATGAAGATGAGCGAGAACATGAGCACGTTGAGCAGCACGTCCAGCGGGGCGATGCGCATGCCCTGGGCCTTGGCCACGTTGTGCGGCAGCGCCTTCCAACCCAGCACCAGCACCAGCACGCCCAGCGGCACGTTGAGCGCGAACAGCCACGGCCAGGAAGCGACCGAGAGAATGGCGGCGGCGACGGAAGGGCCGGCGACCGAGGCGGCCGCCACGGTCAGCGAGTTGTTGGCCATGCCTCGCCCCAGCCCGGCCGACGGATAGGTCAGGCGCACCAGCGCGGCATTGACGCTCATGATGCCGGCCGCACCCAGCCCCTGCAACGCGCGCGCCGCGATCAGCATGCCCAGCGAGTTCGAGAAGCAGGCGGCCAGCGACGACAAGGTGAACAGCACCATGCCGACCAGGTAGACGCGCCGGTAGCCGACCCGGTCGCCCAGTGCGGCCAGCGGCAGCAGCATGACCAGCGTGGCGATCTGGTAGGCGTTGACCACCCAGATCGCGGCCGAAGGGCTGGCCTGGAGCTGGCGGGCGATGCCCGGGAGGGCCAGGTTGACGATCGTGCCGTCGAGCACCGCCACGGCGATGCCCAGCAAGATGACCACCATGGAATAGGCGCGCTGCGGCTGCGGCAGCCCGTCGCGTACAGGCGCTGCACCGGCGTTCATGGCGTCGTCCGGGCGGCGCGCGCCGGCTTCGACAGTGGCCGCGGGACGGCTCATGCCCCGTGCACCCGCATGCGCTGGCCGGGCGCACCCAGCGTCAGCCAGGTCAGCAGCAGCGAGCCGAACACGCCAGCCGCCATGCCCACCACCATCATCACGGGCGAATGGCCGACGAACAGCGACGAGGCGCCCATCATCAGCGCGCCGGTGAGCATCTGCAGCGTCCCCATCAGCGCGGATGCGGTGCCGGCGATGCCGCCATGCGTCTCCAGCGCGAGCACGCTGGTGCTCGGAATGACCCAGCCGACGAACGCGCTGCCGACGAACTGCAGCGCCATCAGGACCCGGAAGTCGTCGCCGCCGGCCAGGAAGTACACCAGCATGACGCACATGGCTGCGGCACTGGCCAGCGCCGCGCGCCGCACCAGCCGCGGCAGGCCCAGGCGCGCGCCGAGCGCGGCCGTGAACTGCGCCGCGCCGATGAAGGCCGCGGCGTTCAGCCCGAAGGCCAGGCTGTACTGGGTCGGCGTGAAGCCGTAGTGGTCGATGAAGACGAAGGACGAGTTGGCGAGGTACACGAAGAACCCGCCCATGGCGAAGCTGCCGATGAACACCAGCCCGAGGTAGTGGCCATCGCGCAGCAGCACGCCGTAGGCGCGCAGCGCCCCGCCGAGGCTGCTGTCGAGCCGCTGGCTGCGGCTGCGTGTCTCGGTCAGGCTGAACGTCGTCAGGGCCAGTCCGGCCAGGCCGGCCGCCGCCGCGAACCAGAACACCGCGCGCCAGCCGCTCAGGGCGATCAGTCCGCTGCCGGCCAGCGGTGCCAGGATCGGCGAGACGCTGAAGACCAGCATGAGCAAGGACATCAGGCGCGCCGCGTCGTTGCCGGTGTGCAGGTCGCGCACCACCGCGCGCGGAATCGCCATCCCGGCGGCGGCGCCCAGGCCCTGCACGAAGCGCAGCGCCACCAGCATCTCGACGTCGCGCGCCAGCGCGCAGCCGACGCTCGCGAGGGTGTACAGGCCCAGGCCGAAGAAAAGGGGCGCCTTGCGCCCCGCCATGTCCGACACCGGGCCGTAGAGCAGTTGCCCGATGCCGATGGCGATGAAGAACGCGGTCAGGCTCATCTGCACCTGGGCCGGGTCCGCATGCAGGCTGGCGCCGATCGCCGGCAGCGCCGGCAGGTACATGTCGATGGCAAAGGGGCCGATAGCCGAAAGGAGGCCCAGGACCAGGGCAAGGCGCAGCATGCGGGACGTCATGCGCCGATTGTCGTCAAGGCGCAATGGTCGCGCTCGCGCGCCCGCATCGGGGCTGTGCTAGCCGGGAGAGCGCGCCTGGGCGGGCCCGCCCTGCCCCAGCGATTCGGGCGTGAAAAGCGACCCGGTGCCGTTGAGCGCCGCGGCCTCCGCGCCCTCGACCGCCAGCATGCGCAGCTTGATGCGCGAGCCGCCGAAGGCGGAGAAGCCGCCCGGCTTGCCGCCGGCAGCCAGCACGCGGTGGCAGGGCACCACCGGTGCGAATGGATTGCGCCCCAGCGCCTGGCCGACGGCGCGCGCCAGGGCCTTGTCGCCCAGTTCGCTGGCCAACTGGCCATAGGTGCGGGTCTCGCCGACAGGGATGCGCCGCGCCAACTGGTAGACGCGGCGCTGGAATTCGTTGACGCCGTGCCAATCGAGGTCCAGGTCGGACAGGTCGTCGATGGCGCCGTTCAACAGGTGGGTGATGCGCGCCACCGCGGCCCGCACGTCCGGTGGCGGCGCGCCTTCGCGCAGGGCCGGAAACCGCTTGTGCATGCGTGCGCGGGTGGCGGCCGCATCGGCCTCGGGCAATTGCACGCCGACGATGCCGCGCTCTCCCCAGGCAATGCCGCAACTGCCGTATCGGGTCTCGAAAAGAGCAAAGCCTTCGCTGTTCATGCTGCGTCTCGATCGGGTTACCAGGATCCGGGGGAAGCGTCTTTTACTCCCGCGGACCCGCTCAGGCAAGGGAAGCCCCCACCCGCGTCACCGGCCGGCACGGCTTGATTTCGGCCCCGCATCTGCCCACACTGCACGGCCATGGCCATTGCACATGCTCTATCCGGGGACGTGGTGGATCTGCGCGGCCCCTCGACGCCCGATCGCACGATCGCCCTTTTCAAGGCACCGGACCTCGAAGCCATGCGGCTGGTACTGCCCGCCGGCAAGCAGACGCCCGGGCACAGCGTGCCGGGCTCCGTCACCGTGCACTGCCTGAGCGGACGCATCGAACTGCTGCTGCCCGACCGCTCGACGCAACTCGAAGCCGGGCAGCTCGCCTACCTGGCGGGCGGGCTGGCGCACGGCCTGCGGGCGCTCGAGGATGCGGACGTACTGGTCACCCTGGCGATCGGGGGCGGCGGATGAGCCGGCCGGCCCCGGGACCGTCAGGCACGCAACCGGATATTGAGCTGGTCGACCATCTCGGCCCAGTCCGCGTCTTCGTCGAATTCCTCACGAAGGAACTGCGCCTGCGCCTCGCTCCAGAATGGGGCGTCGGGCAACAGCACGTCGTCGGCCAGCGGGCGGTGCTGCGCGATGAAAGCATCGATTTCGGCGGGCGCGCTGGGCAGGCCCAATTGCTCGAACAGGTCTTTCAGGTCGTGGTGGGTCAGGTCCATCACCCATTCTCGCGCGTTGCGGCAGGCTCCGCCAAGCGCCGTTCGCCGGTCCGGCAATGAGCCGTCGCCAGCCTGTTCCGAAGACGGCTCGCGCCGCGGCGGGATGCGCCGAGGTTGTCTCGTGAGCCCGCCGGCCGAGCCGCTCGCCATCGCCCTGCCTGACGGCACCAGCGTCTCGGGACTGGTCCAGGCGCCAGCGCAAGCGCGCTCGGCCTATGTGCTCGCCCATGGCGCCGGCGCGGGCATGGGGCATGCCTTCCTCGATGCCTGCGCCAACGGCCTGGCCGAACGCGGTGTCGCCAGCCTGCGGTTCCAGTTTCCCTACATGGAGCGCGGCAGCCGGCGGCCCGATTCACCGGCCGTGGCCCAGGCAACGGTGCGTGCCGCTGTCGCCCGGGCGGCCGAGCGCTTTGCCGGCGCCCGCCTTTTCGCCGGCGGCAAATCCTTCGGCGGGCGCATGACCTCGCAAGCCCAGGCCCTGGCGCCGCTGCCAGGCGTCGAAGGTCTGGTGTTCCTCGGCTTTCCGCTGCATCCGGCCGACAAGCCGTCCAGCGCCCGCGCCGATCACCTGCGGCAGGTCGACCTTCCCATGCTGTTCGTGCAGGGAACGCGCGACAAGCTGGCGCAGTGGGATCTCGTGCAGGCCCTGGTGGCCGGCCTGGGCGAGCGCGCCCGGCTGCTGGAGATCGACCAGGCCGACCACTCCTTCCACGTGCCGGCACGCTCGGGCCGAACCGACGCACAGGTGCTCGACGGCATCCTCGACGCGGCGGCCGCCTGGATGCTGCGCTGATTGGCCCGTTTGCAGGACAAGGGTTCTCCTCGGATCGGCCGCAAGGTGCGGCCTGTCATGATCTCACGCGCGCGAAATTGCGCCGCATGCGCGCTCCTTCTTCATTCATCGTCATGAAGCTCGCCGGTAACGATCCGCCACAGCGCTACAACCGATTCGGCCGCAGCCAGCGCCGAAGGCCGCTGTGGCGCATCTTGCTGGCGCCGGTTGCGCTGCTGCTCCTCGCGGCCGTCGCCTGCTTCTACGGCCTTCGTGTGCTTGACGCCGACCTGCCGGCAGCGCAGGTCGCGACCGCGTCGCCGGCGGGTAGCGCACCGGCGGGCCCGGTCGAGCGCACCGCGAAACTGCCCCCCCTTAGCCTGCCGGCCGACGATGCCCCGCATGGCAGTGCGATGGAATGGTGGTACTACAGCGGACTGCTCGATGGGCCCGGCGGACAGCGCTGGGCGTTCCACGTCGCCGTATTCGTGGCCAACAGCATGATCAAGCACACCGTCATGCATGCGGCGCTGACCGACCTGGCCACCGGCCGCCGCTACACCGCCCAAAGCCGCACCGGCGGCATTCCTGCGCAGGCCAGCGCGCATGGTTTCGAGTTTCAAGGCACCGGCTGGACGCTCGGCGGGGCCGGGCCTGCCCATCACCTGCGCTTCGATGACATCGGCGGCGCCGCGCTCACGCTGGATCTGCAGGATGCGTCACCGGTGGTGGCCCACCATGCGTCCGGATCGCTCACGCCCGGCCTGCTCGACTTCGGCGACAGCGGCATCAGCTACTACTACTCGCGCCCGCGCATGTCGGCCCGGGGGAGCGTGGGATCGGGCAGCGCCACGCAGCCGGTCAGCGGCAAGGTCTGGTTCGACCACCAATGGGGCGAGTTCGACGTCGGCCGGCTGGGCTGGAGCTGGTTTGCGCTGCACTTGGCGGACGGCAGCGACCTCATGGTCTACCAGCTGTTCGACCGCCAGGGCCTGCCGGTGGCCACCACCGGCACAGTCGTCCGGCCGAACGGCGCCGCGCGTGCCCTGGCGGCGAACGAGATCAGCCTGCAACCCGCACGCCGCTGGGTCAGCCCGCGCAGCCGCATCGACTACGTCGTCGGCTGGAATTTGAAGGTGCCATGGGGCGAACTCGCGATCGATGCGCTGCATGACGACAGCGAATTCGACGCCGCCGCCAGCTCGGCCAACATCTATTGGGAAGGGCCGGTGCGAGTCGGCGGCGCACAGGCGGGCGACGGCTTCCTCGAACTGAGCGGCTACGAGGCGCTGAAGGCCGCGCAGCGCTGACCGTCCGCACCGGCGGTCGCGGCGTTCGACTCGACTCTGCCGCCCGGGGTACGCTCGGCGGCATGACCGACCTGCCCGTTTCCTTTCCTCCGCTTTCCGCCATCGAGACCCGCGTGCTCGGGGTGCTGGCCGAAAAGCAGCGCACCGTGCCCGACAGCTACCCGCTCACCCTCAACGCACTGCTGTCCGGATGCAACCAGAAGACCAGCCGCTACCCGCTGATGGAGCTTGACGAGGCGCAGGTCCAGGACGCGCTGGCCGGACTGACCAGGCGCAGCCTGGTCAATGAATCGAGCGGTGGACGCGCCATGCGCTACGCACACAACGCCGACCGGGTGCTGCGGATCCCGTCCCAGTCGATGGCGCTGCTCACCGCGCTGATGCTGCGCGGCCCGCAGACCGCCGGCGAACTGCGCATTGCCTGCGACCGCATGCACAACTTCGCCGACGTCTCATCGGTGGAAGCCTTCCTGGACGAGCTGGCCGAGCGCCCGGCCGGTCCGCTGGTGCGCAAGCTGCCGCGCCAGGCCAACGCACGCGAGCAACGCTGGGCGCACCTGCTGGCCGGCGAGCCGGCCCCGCAGTCGGACGAGGCCGCCGCCCCCTCGCCGCGCCCGGCGAGCGGCGCCGCGGCGGACGAGTTGCAGGACCTGCGAGCCCGGGTCGCCAACCTGGAGCGCGAACTGGCAGGCACCCGTGCCCTGCTCGAGCGCGTGTGCGCCGAACTGGGCTGGTCGCCGCAAGCCCCGGCCCAGGGTGTTGATTGAATGACACATACGTGAGACAAAACTCGCACTACACTGGCGCTGACAGTGGCCCCCGCGGTGCAAGTGGGAGTGTGGGCCCCACGCTTCCCCTTGCCTTGAGAAGGAGGAAGGCGCATGTTCAATCTTTTCACTCGCAACAGCCATCTGCGTCGCGCAATGGCCTTGCTCGAGGAAGCCCAGATGGCACGCCTGGAGCACCAGGCAGCGGCCGAACACCACGCGGCGCTGGCCCGGATGTACACCGACCGCGCCAAGCGGCTGGAGCGCGAGATCTACGGCATGGGCCAGGAAGGGCCGATGACGGCGCCGGGCAAGCTTGTGCATGAGAAGCCAGCGCTCTATGCGCTGGACGCCACCCGGATCGAACCCAAGAAGTCCTGACCCCACGGCGGCGCCCCGCGCCGCCGACCGGTCATGAAGCCAGCAATCAGCGCCGCGAATTGCCGCGCAGCAGCGCGATGAACACCGCGGTCAGCAAGGCGCCGCCAGCCGCCGCCAGCAGCGCGGCACGCACCGGCTGGTCGCTCACGTAGTCCTCGCCCTGCCACCGGTGGCGCCCGCCTTCGAAGCGGGACCGCGCACGACGGATCGGCCGGCCGCTGGCGTTCACGGCCTCGCGCGCGTAGTGGCGGGCTCCGGCGGCCGCCCCCCTCGCCGCGGCACCCGCCTGCTGGGCGTAGTGGCGCGACAGGTCGGCAGCACCTTCGCCACGCGCCCGGGCTTCGCGGATGCCACTGCGAACGCTCTCGCGGATCGAGGCGCCGCCAAGCGCATTCAGGCCCGGGCCGTCCGCCTGGCGCGAGGACCGCGCGACATTCGTGGCGCCGGTCTCGTGCTCTTCATCGCCAGACCCTGACGAGGTCTCTTCATCGTTCATCCCACAGTCTCCAGATCACACCGATGGCAACCCTACAGGTTTCCCCGGCAGGTTACGAAGGTCATAAGAATAGCCGCTTGGCGCGCATGGGAGGCATCGAAGGATTTCAAGCGTGCGGCGCCAGCCGGCGAAACGCATTGAAGTGCCGGATCGCACGCTGCTTGTCGCCCCGGCGTTCGTACAGCAGCGCGAGGTTCTGGTGCGCATCGGCCAGGGATGCATCGAGCGCCAGGCTCGCCTGGTAGCCGGCGATGGCATCGTCGACCCGCCCGAGCGCCTCCAGTGCGACGGCGCGGTTGTACTGGATCAGCGGGGCGACCGGGCAGCACGCCGCGCCCTGTGCGCACACCGCCAGCGCTTCGGCGAAGCGGCCCGCCTCGCACAGCAGGAAAGCCAGGTTGGCATAGGCGTCCGCATGGCGCGGCGCCAGGCGCACCACGCGCCAGTACAGGCGCTCGGCCGCGGCCGGGTCCGGCTCCTCCAGGGCCTCCGCCTGGGCGTAGAGTGCCGCGGCATCGTCGGCGGCAGATGAGAGGGGTTCCGGCGCCGCGGAAGGCGGGCGTCGGCGCGATCGCCCGTCCAGCGCGAGCACGCTGGCCGCGGCAGGCGCGGCCGCCGCACTGAAATCCATCAGCAGTTGCCCCGATTCCGCATCCCATTGCGTGCCGCCCCAGCGCACAGCCACGCGGTCGCCGACGGCCTGGATGCGCAGCGCACCGGCCGGGACGGCGTGCGGCAGCGCCTTGTGGAGGCGGCGCAGTGCGCGCAGCAATTGCCGCGTCGGTATGCGCGCGGCACGCAGCTCCTGCGCCGTTCGCAGCAGGACCACGTCGCGAAACGAGAACCGCCAGGGGCGCCCGGGTCCGGGCGAGCGCTCGGGCCGGACGAAGCCCATGTCGACCAGGCCCTGCACGGCATGCCGCGACAGGCCCAGCATCTGCATGATGCCGCGCAGGGTATAGGGATGGGTGCTGTCGAGCGCGGCCGTGGCGGTCGTCACTTTTTCATGCGTGCGCCGGCTCGCGCCACCGCGGGCGGCGCCTTCGATTGCGAGCGCGGTGCACGCTTGGCGCCTTTGCCGACGGCCGGCGCGGCCGCAGCGGCGTCGCCGCGTTGCGCCTTCACCGGCGCAGCGCCCTTGCCGGCCCGCGAGAGGCTGGCACGCAGCATCTCGGTCAGGTCGATCACCTCGGCCCCGCCGCGTTCGTCGGCGGCTTCGTGGGCCACCACTTCCTGGCCGGCGATCTTCGCGTCGATGGCGGCCAGGATGCGCTTCTTCTCCTCGTCCTGATACTCCGTCGGCTCGTAGGAGTCGGCGGCAATCTGGTCGATCAGCTGCAGCGCGAGCTTCAGTTCGGCGGCCGAAGGATCGGCCTGCTCGATGTCCAGGTCCTTGAGCGAGCGCACCTCGTCGGCATAGAACAGTTGCTGCAGCACCAGCCCGTCGTCGGTGGCGCGCACCTGCACCACGTATTGCTTGCCTTTCCAGGCCCAGCGCGCCAGCGCGCAGCGGCCGCTCTCGAGCATGGCCGCCTTGAGCAGGTTGTAGGACTTGCCGCCGCGCTTGTCCGGCGCCAGCAGGTAGGCCTTGTCGTAGTAGATCGGATCGACCACCTGTTGCGGGATGAAGGCCACGATGTCGACCGCGTGGCTGGCGCCGCTTTCCAGTGCCTTGAGTTCCTCGGGCTGGAAGATGACGTAGCGGTCCTTCTCGAATTCGTAGCCCTTGACCATCTCGGCGCGCGACACCACCGCGCCGTCGCGCTCCGACACGTACTGCTGCTTGACCCGGGAGCCATCGCGCGCGAGCAGGTTGAAGTGGATGGTGGCCGACGACTCGGTGGCCGAATACAGGCGCACCGGAATCGACACCAGGCCGAAACCCAGCGTCAGCGATGCGATCGAACGTGCTGTGGCCATGCGACAGACCTCCATGTGGCGCGTCCCCCGCGCCGGGCAGGAGGCAAGCTTAAGTGCAAGCAGCAAGGCGCGGCAACCCGGCCCGTTGCGTCACGTCCACGCGGGGCCCGCCCGGAAAGCTCAGCGGGAGGCCGCAACCGCCCGCGCCAGCAAGCGCCCACGACCGTTCAACGGCACGAGCCGGCGTCGGCGCCGGTTGCGGGACGGCTGTCGGCCAGCGCAGCGATCCCCCGGGCGATCGCCGCGGCCAGCTGGCCGCTGATGCGCCGCGTGGCCAGTGCGACGCCGTCCACGCCGTCGGGCGCAGGCTGGTTGAAGGCCAGTCCGCAGGCCAGCGCCCGTTCGTCCGAGTCGGCCCGCCGGAGCGTCCAGTTGAATGCCGCCCGCACCTGGCCGCCGAGCTCGGCATCGAAATCGACCATCTGCACCGACACCCGGTACACCACCTGGCCGCGCGGGGCCGGCGTGCGGCTCTGGTCGAGCGCCGACAGTCTGCCGGCGACACCGGCAGACAGCGCATCGCGCAATTCGCTCTCGAATGTCGAGGTCCAGCGCGCCGTCTCGAGGATGTGCGCCCTGCCCTGCGCCTCGCCGGCCTGGCGCACCACCAGTTGCGGGCGCGCCCAGCGCTCGGGCATCTGGAGCGGCGCCAGTTCGATCGCCAGCGGCGATTGCCCCGGCGCCCGGAGCACCTCAGCCGGCGGAACCGGCTCGGCCAGCGTGAAGTAGGCGGGCGGTCCCGAGCCGGCGCAGCCGCCGAGCGCCAGCAGCGCGCCGAGCGTGGCCGCGGCCAAGGCCCACGGCCGCCGGCTCGGCGACGACGCCCGCCTGCCGGCGCCGACCGGGCGGTTGGACAACGAATGGCTTGGTGTCATTTCTTCAGGTCCTCCGGCTTGCCGCGCAGCAGCGACTCGGGGTGCTGCTCGAGGTAGTCGGTGAGCACGCGCAGCGAGCTGGCGGCACGGCTGAGCTCCTGCAGCGTCTGGCGCATGTCCTGCTGCAGTGGCGAATCGCTGCCGATGGTGCGCTGGGCGGTGTCGAGCGTGCGACGCACGTCCTTCATGGCCGCCAGCAGTTCGGGCGAGATGTCCTTGTTGAGGGTGCGGCCCAGGCCCTCGACCTGGACCATGGTGCGGTTGAGCGAGGCCAGCGCCTTGCGCGCGTCCTGGCCGATTTCCTCGAACGGCACCTTGTTGATCTTGGTGGCGATCTCCTGCACCTGGGTCTGGATGTCGTCCAGGCTGTTGGGCACCGTCGGAAGCTCAAGCGAGTCCTTGGTCATGTCGACCTGCACCTTCGGCTCCTTCGGGAAGAAGTCGAGCGCCACGTAGAGCTGGCCTGTCAGCAGGCTGCCGGTGCGCAACTGGGCGCGCAGCCCGCGGCTGATCAGGAACTGCATGCGCTGCTCGGGCGTCCACTTGGCGTCTTCGGCGGTCTCGCGCGCGTGACGGCGCAATCGCTCCGGATACACCTCGGCGTACACCGGCATGCGGAACTGGCGCTTCTCCCGGTCGAACTCCACGCCGATGGACTTGACCTCGCCGATCACGATGCCGCGGAAGTCGATCGGCGCGCCGGGCTGCAGGCCGCGCAGCGACTGGTTGAAGTGCATCAGCAAGGTGTGCGCCTCGCCGTCGGGCGGACGCAGGGCCGAGGTCTCGTCGGCCGCGAGCGCGAACTCCGTGTCCTCGACGGCCGGGGGACCGGTATCGCCGTCGGGTGCCTCGAAGGCGATACCGCCCAGCAGGATGGTCGCCAGCGCCTGGGTGCGCAGCGACAGGCCATTGGCATTGAGCTGCACGTCGACGCCGCTGGCATGCCAGAAGCGCGAATTGACGCCCACGAACTTGTCGTACGGCGTCTTGATGAACACGCGCAGCGTGACGCCCTTGCCGTCCTCGTCGAGGTTGTACGAAGCGACCTGGCCGACGTTGATGCGGCGGAAGAACACCGGCGAGCCGATGTCCACCGAGCCCGCGTCCTTGGCACGCAGCACGAACTGGCGGCCGCTCGTGCCACGGGTGACGATGGGCGGCTGCTCCAGTCCCACGAACTCGCTGGCGGTCTCCTCCGATTCGCCGGCATCGGCGCCGATGTAGGCACCCGACAGCAGCGTACCGAGGCCGGAGACGCCCGTGCTGCCGAGCCGCGGACGCACCACCCAGAAGCGCGAATCGGTCGCCGCGAAGCCCTCGGCCTCCTTCTTGAGCTGGACGCCCACACGCACGCCCAGGCGGTCGCGCGTCAGGCGGATCGAGTGCACGGTGCCGATTTCCACGTCCTTGTACTTGACGGCGGTCTTGCCGGCCTCCAGCCCCTCGGCCGTGAGAAAGGTGATCTCGATCTCCGGGCCCCGCTCGCGCAGGATCTTGGCGACCAGGAACAGGCCGACCAGTGCGGCCACGATCGGGATCACCCAGATCAGCGACGGCAGCCAGCTGCGCCGGCGCTCGATCACCGGCTCGGGAAGGTCTTCCGGCGCAGGCGGCGGCGAAGGTGGTGCAGCGTTGGTGTCAGAGCTCATAGGGGGTTCGGGGCAAGGCGGCCGGTGCGCGGCGCGGCGCTTCCGGCTCGGGAACCGGGGCATCGTCCCAGGTCAGGCGGGGGTCGAAGCTGAGCGAGGCCAGCATGGTCAGCACCACCACGCCGGCGAAGGCGGCGATGCCCACGCCCGCGGTGATCTCGGCAAACCCGTGGATCTGGACCAACCCGGTCAGGAGCGAGACGACGAACACGTCCAGCATGGACCAGCGGCCGATGAATTCGATGATGCGATGCAGCTTGGCGCGGTCTTCGCGCCGCCAGCGGCTGTGGCGTCCGGCGGTGCCCGCGAGCAAGGCGAGCACCGCCAGCTTGAACAGAGGCACCAGGAAGCTGGCCACGAAGATGATGGCCGCCAGGCCCCAGGCGCCGGTCACCCAGAAATAGACGATCCCGCTCATGATCGTGTCGTACTGCGTGCCGAAGAAGGAATGCGTGATCATCACCGGCAGCAGGTTCGCCGGCACGTAGAGGATCGCTGCGGCCACGAGAAGCGCCCAGGTCCGGCGCAGGCTGTCGGGCTTGCGCTGGTGCAGCCGGGTTCCGCAGCGCGCGCAGGCCTGGCCCGAGGACGCGCCGCGCCAGACGGTGCCGCAGTGGTGGCAGGACAGCAGGCCGCTCTGGGCTGCGGTGCGATAGCGTGGCTCGCGCGGCTGCGCACTCACGGCCGGGCCTCTCCCTTGCGCCCGAATGTCAGCCGCCAGAAGGCCTGCGGCTCGAACGACAGCACGGCCGTGAGCAGCACGGTCAGGCCGACGAAGGACCACAGCGCGGCGCCGGGAATGACGTGCGCCATGCCCGAGAGCTTGACGATCGCCACCAGCACGCCGAGCAGGAAGACCTCGATCATTCCCCACGGCCGCATGGCCTGCATCGCGCGCACCAGGATGGCAAAGCCCAGCGGCGGCTGGTTGCGCAGCGTGATCGGCAGCAGGAGGTAGAGCAGCACGCACAGTTGCACCAGCGGGAACAGCAGCGTGGTGAGCAGCACCAGCAGGCCCACCTCCGACATGCCTTCGCGGGCGAGCGTGAGCACCGCCCCGACGAGGGTGGTCTCGCTGTGCAGGCCGCGCAGCTCGATCCGGACGATGGGGAAGGCGTTGGCGATGAAGAAGAGGATGAGGCAGGCGACCGTCAGCGGCAGCATGCGCTCGTGCATGCGCCCCCAATAGCGCGCCAGCGGGGTGCCGCAGCGCCGGCACGAGGCCGCCTCGTGCGGGCGCAGCTGCGCCCGCGGGTAGATCGCGTCGCATCCTTCGCATGCAATGAGGTCCGGGACTTCCTCCATGGCCCGTAACCCTAACCGATTCCGCGCCGCGCGCGCGTAGGCGCAGAACGCGCCGCCGCCGGACGCCGGCGGCCCGCCCGCCGGACTCAGCCGGCGCGCAGCGCGGTGCGCAGTTTTTGCCCGATCTCGGGGCGCTCCAGGAACGGGTCGGCCGGGTTGGTGCCGGCGACGATGCCTTCCATGCGGCTGCGCACGTTGCCCAGCGCCTTCGGGTGGCTGTAGACGTAGAACTGGTCGGACTCGATGGCGCGGAACACGTTCTGCGCCACTTCGACGGCCGTCACCTTGCCGCTGCCGACGGCCTTCTCGCTCATCGCCTTGCCGATCAGCTGGCTGCGCGTAGGCTTCTCGTCAGCCAGCGCGCCGGGGCGGTTGCGATCGCTGGCGGCGATGCCGGTGGGCACGAAGTACGGGCACAGCAGGCTGGCACCGATCTGGTCGGTGACCAGGCGCAGGTCCTGGTACATGGTCTCGGTCAGGCTGACCACGGCGGCCTTGGCGGTGTTGTAGATGCCCATGTTGGGCGGCGTCAGCAGCCCCGCCATGCTGGCCGTGTTGGTCACGTGGCCGCGCCACTGCGGGTCGCTGGCGGCGGCCTCGAGCATCATCGGCACGAACAGCCGCACGCCGTGGATAACGCCCCACAGGTCCACGCCGAGGACCCAGTTCCAGTCGGCCACGGTGTTTTCCCACACCAGGCCGCCGGAGCCGACGCCGGCATTGTTGAACACGAAGTTCGGCGCGCCGAAGCGCTCCTTCACCGCCGCGGCCAGGCTTTCCATCTGGCCGGCATCGGACACGTCGACCTTGCGCGCCAGCACCTGGACGCCGGCCGCTTCCATCTCCGCGCGGGCCGCGTCCAGCGCGTCCTGCTGCACGTCGACCAGCACCAGGTTCATGCCGCGCGCGGCGCCGATGCGCGCGCATTCCAGGCCGAAGCCGGAGCCGGCGCCGGTCAGCACCGCGGTCTTGCCCATGAAATCCGAAATCATGCGGGTGTCTCCACTTTCTTCAATACGTAGCCGATGCGCGGGAAATGCACCTGCACCGTCCCGGCGCGCGCATCCTCGCGGCGCAGCGTGAAGTGCGTGCGGGTCGCCGCCACCAGTTCGCCCTCGGTGGTCTCGGCCCCGAAGCTCTCGGCGGCGATGGTCACGCGGGCGCCGAGCGCGATGCCGTGATCGTCCTGGAAGGTGCTGTCGGTGAGCAGGGACGCCGGCACGGACGACGCGGCCCGCTGGATCGCCGACTCGGCGTCGAACTTCTCGGGCGTGCCGTGCCCGAGGGCCGCCATGCGGTCCATCCACTGCAGCACCGCGGGGGTCAGCTCGAGGATGCCGGCCAGCGACGGCGTGCGCACCCGTGTGAACCACAGGGGGTGATAGAGCGAGAAGTCGGCCAGCGTGGGCACCTCGCCCATGACGAAGTCCTGGCTGCCCAGCGTCTCGGAGACGCGCCGCAGGTAGGACTTGTAGGCGCCGGTGGCGTCCTGCGGCCGCAGGCGCGTCATGTTGGTGCTCATGGCGCGCCGGTCGTCGGCGAACGCCTTGCCCAGTTCCGGGGCCGCGCCGAACAGGTCGGCCAGTCCCTTGGGCTGGAAGTTGTACGCCATGGACGTCCAGAACAGCGTGGTGTCACCCCACTGCGCGAGCGTGCGCGCCATGCCCTTGTGCAGTGGCGGGTACAGCGCCGGCACCGGCGCGATGTGCTCGAGCACGTCGCAGATGAGCGCGGTGTCGCAGTAGATGTCCGCGCCGATCTGCAGCACGGGCGTGCGCCGGTAGCCGCCGGTCAGGGCCACCACGTCGGGCTTGGGCAGCACGGGCGGAATCAGCACCGATTTCCAGGCCAGCTGCTTGAAGCCCAGCACGGTGCGGATCTTCTCGGCAAACGGCGAGGTCGGATAGTGATGCAGGATCAGGTCGGCCACGGGGTTGCTCCTCGGTCGGGGGATCGGTCCGGCGGCCAGGCGCCGGCGCGAACGGGCATCTTCTCTCGGCTCAGACGAGCTTGACCAGCTGCTTGCCGAAGTTCTTGCCCTTGAGCAGGCCCAGGAACGCCTCCGGCGCCGCCTCGATGCCCTGCGCGATGCTCTCGCGCGGCCGCAGCTTGCCGGCAGCGGCCAGGCCGCCCAGCTCCTGCAGCGCCTCGGGCCAGACCTCCATGTGCTCGCTGACGATGAAGCCTTCGATCTTCAGGCGGCTGATGAGGATGAGCGAGGGATTGCTCAGCGGCAGCGGCTGGCCGTCGTAGCCGGCGATCATTCCGCACAGCGCGATCCGGCCGAAGGCATTCATGCGGCTGAGCACGGCGTCGAGGATGTAGCCGCCGACGTTCTCGAAATAGCCGTCGATGCCGTTCGGGCAGGCTGCCTTCAAGGCCTGCGACATGGCCTTGGCGTCTGGATGCTGGCGATAGTCGATGCATGCGTCGAAGCCCAGCTCGTCCGTCACGTACCTGCACTTGTCGGGGCCTCCGGCGATGCCCACGACACGGCAGCCGCGCGCCTTGGCCAACGCGCCGAAGGCGCTGCCCACGGCGCCGCTGGCGGCGGTGACCACCAGCGTGTCGCCGGCCTTGGGCGCAATGATCTTGACCAGGCCGTACCAGGCGGTCACGCCCGGCATGCCGACCGCGCCGAGGTAGTACGACAGCGGCACGTGCGTGGTGTCCACCTTGCGCAGCATGCCGGGCTGGGACGCGTCGACGACGCTGTATTCCTGCCAGCCGCCGAAGCCCACCACCTTGTCGCCCACGGCGAATTTCGGATGCCGGCTCTCGACCACCTCGCCGGCCGTGCCGCCCTGCATCACCTGCCCGAGCGGCTGCGGCTGGGCGTAGCTCTTGGAGTCGTTCATGCGCCCGCGCATGTACGGGTCGAGGCTCAGGAAGTGGTGGCGCACCAGTACCTGGTTGTCCTGCAGGGCCGGCGTCTCGCCGGTCACCAGCTTGAAGTTGCTGGCCTGGGCCTCGCCGGTCGGGCGGTTGTCGAGCAGTTGTTGCTTGTTGGTGGGCATGGGAATCTCCTTTGGAAGTCGATGACGGGCGCGGTTCAGTCGGTCGATGGCGGCAACGCCTCGTTGGCACTGGCCGGCCCGGTGGGCAGGCGGCGCTTGACGTACTTGAAGGTGCCGGTGGCATGGGCGCAGGCGCGCCCCTGTTCGTCGTAGATGGTGCCTTCGGTAAAGGCCAGGGTGGCGGTGCGGTGCATCAGCCGCCCCTTCGCCACCAGCGGGCCGACCGACGGTTGCATGAAGCTGGTCTTCATTTCGATGGTGACGACCCCCATCTCGGGCGCGACGCTGCGCGCCGCCGATGCCAGGGTGACGTCGAGCAGCGTCATGCACGCGCCGCCGTGCGTGACCGAGAAGGTGTTGAGATGCTCCGGCCTGGCGGTGTAGTGAAGCTCCGACTGGCCGCCGCCGAAGGCGACCAGTTCGATGCCCAGGTGCCGCGCGAAGGGAATCCGGCGGGTGAATGCACGGGCCTCGGCGTCCGCGACCGGCGCCGGCGCGCCCGGGTTGTCCTGTTCGCTCATCGGCTCAGCCGGCCACGATGGCGCTGACGCCGCCGTCGACCGCCATCCACTGGCCGGTGATGTGCTTGCCGGCGTCGCTGGCGTAGAGCAGCGTGATGCCCTTGAGGTCTTCGTCGTCGCCCAGGCGGCCGAGCGGCGCATGCGCAGCCATCTTGTCCTCGCCCATCTGCTTGATCAGGCCGGCGGCCATCTTGGTCATGAAGAAGCCCGGGCAGATGGCGTTGACATTGATGCCGTAGCGGCCCCACTCGCCTGCCAGCGTCTGGGTGAAGCCGATCACTGCGGCCTTGGACGTGTTGTAGGCGATGGTCTTCATCTCGACCGGGTTGCCGCCCAGGCCGGCGATGGACGCGATGTTGATGATGCGGCCCGACTTGCGCGGGATCATGCTGGCGCGCGCGATCTGCTGCGACAGGATGAAGTAGCCGCGCACGTTGAGGTTGAGCACCTTGTCCCAGGCGGCCACCGGGTGGTCTTCCGCCGGGGCGCCCCAGCTGGCGCCGGCATTGTTGACCAGGATATCCACGGCGCCCATGCGCTCGAGCGTCTCGTCGGCCAGGCGGCGGGTGTCTTCCTCCTTGGCGCAGTCGGCGGCGATCCAGCGCGCGTCGATGTTCGCCGCCTGCAGCTCGGCCACGGCCTGCTCCAGGTCTTCGGCCTTGCGCGAGCTGAGCATGACGCGCGCGCCTGCCTCGCCCAGGGCATGGGCCATCTGCAGGCCCAGTCCGCGCGAGCCGCCGGTGATGAGCGCGGTCTTGCCGGACAGGTCGAACAGCTGCTGGACTTTGCGGGGAGTGGTCATAAGGGATGTCTCCGGACGGAAATCGGACGAATCGGAAAAAAGAGGGAGCGGAACGGGCGCGGAAGAAACCCGGCGCGCACCCGTCAGGGCGAATCCTTCAGGCGCGAGCGTACATAGATCAGCACGACGCCGACGGTCGCGAGCAGGACACCCGGGATCGCCAGGGCCCATCCCAGCGCCGGACTGGCGCGGCCGGTCGCCAGGCCCAGTATCAGGGCGAACAGGCCGCCGTAGATCAGCACCCAGATCCACGTCTCGAGCGCGGCGTGCGGCCGCTTGCCCTGCGCCATCAGAAGGCCTCCTCGGGCAGCTCGACACAGGTGGCGTCGCGGGATTCGACCACCTGCAGCCAGGCGTCGATCCTGGGCAGCTCGTAGTGGAAGAAATAGGTGGCCGCGCCCAGCCGGCCGGCGGTGGCGGGCGCGGCGCCGCCGGGGTCGAGCTGCAGCGCACGCTGAGCCACGTCGAGCCAGATCCACGCCAGCACCAGGTGCCCGAAGGCCTGCATGTAGGGCACCGCGTTGGTGAGCGCATCGCGCGGGTTGCCGGTGGCCCACGCCTTGCGCGTGGCGTCCGCGACACGTTCGAGCCACTGGCCGAGCGCGGCGGCATGTCCGGCCAGGCGTGGCTCTGCGCCGCAGCGCCCGATCGTCTCGCGCATGCGGTCGGCCAGCAGCGTGAGGCCGCGGCCGTCTTCCATGAGCACCTTGCGGCCCAGCAGGTCGGCCGCCTGGATGCCGTGCGTGCCCTCGTGGATCATGTTCAGGCGGTTGTCGCGCCAGTATTGCTCCACCGGAAAGTCGCGCGTGTAGCCGTAGCCGCCGTGCACCTGGATCGCCAGCGAGTTGGCCTCCAGGCACCACTCGCTGGGCCAGCTCTTGGCGATCGGCGTGAGCACCTCCAGCAGCAGGCGGGCGTCGTCGGCAGCCCGGGCCTCGCCGGTCCTCTGCTCGTCGACCAGCCGCGCGCAGTACAGCTCGAGCGCGAGCGCGCCCTCGGCGTACGCCTTCTGCGCCAGCAGCATGCGGCGCACGTCGGCATGCTCGATGATCCGCACCTGCGGCCTGGACGCGTCCTTGCCTTCCGGGCCCACCGGCCGGCCCTGCGGCCGGGTCTTCGCGTATTCGAGCGAGGCGTAGTAGCCTGCCATGCCCAGCATGGTCGCCGCGGTGCCGACGCCGATGCGCGCCTCGTTCATCATGTGGAACATGCAGGCCAGCCCCCTGCCCGGCTGGCCGACCAGGTAGCCGACCGCGCCCGCCTTGCCGCCGACCGGGTACTTGCCCTCGCCGAAGTTCAGCAGCGTGTTGGTGGTGCCGCGCCAGCCCAGCTTGTGGTTCAGGCCCGCCAGCGCCACGTCGTTGCGCTCGCCGGTCAGGTTGCCCTGCGTGTCGACCATGCGCTTGGGCACGATGAACAGCGAAATGCCGCGCGTTCCCGGGACCAGCCTGCCGTTCTCGTCGGGAATCTTGGCCAGCACGATGTGCACGATGTTCTCGGTCAGCTCATGGTCGCCCGCGGAAATCCACATCTTGTTGCCGGTGAGGCGGTAGCGCGGCCCCAGCGGATCGGCCTCGAAGCCCTCGCCATCGGGCACGGCGCGCGTGGCCACGTCGCTCAGCGACGAGCCGGCCTGCGGCTCCGAAAGACACATGGTGCCGGCCCAGCGGCCGGCGAATTCGTTGCGTGCGAAGACCTGCTTCTGCATCTCGGTACCATGCACCATCAGCAGGTTGGCATTGCCGCTGGTGAGCATGTTCGAGCCGATGCTGACCGAGGCCATGGCGAAGAAGCTGTTGGCCGCCGCCTGCACCGTGTAGGGCAACTGCATGCCGCCGATGTCGTAGTCCTGCGCGGCGCTCATCATCCCGGACTCGACGAAGGCCTTGTGTGCCTCGTGCGTGGCCTTGGGCAATATGACTTTCTCGCCGTCGAACCGCGGCTCCTCGGTGTCCACCGTGCGGTTGTGCGGCGCGTACTTCTCGCGGGCGATGCGCTCGCAGGTGTCGAGCACGGCGTCGAAGGTCTCGCGGGAGTGATCGGCAAAACGCGCCCGCCCTGCAAGCGTGGGGGCGTCGAGCCAGTCGTACAGGAGGAAATCGAGGGTGTTGCGAAGCGTCATGTCCGGTCGCGAGCGGTTCGTTCGGGATTTCGAGCGCCGCGGGCCCGCCGGGGGCAGGCTCGGGCGAAACCGGATCAATGTAATGCAATCGGCGAACTGTCACTGACTCCTTCATGACACGCGGGGAATCGGCCTTCCGCCGGCCATTTGCCTTGCGCGCGAATGCCACAGGACGCGCGCCACGATGTTCGGCGAAAACAGGGTCTGCGGCGCCGCGACGAGGTGCGCAACCTCGGTGAAGGCGAGCGCCACCGCGCAGTCGTGCGGAGCGGCGCGCAGGACCCGCGCGAGGTAGCCGTTGATGAACCTGACGGCGCGGGTGCGCTTGCCCGGAACTGTCGGCAGCGCCAGGTCGCTCGCTACTGCCGTGTTCCACGGCACGTCGACGATGCTGGCCGCGGCGCGAAAGTACCGCCGATGCGCCCCTTCGATGCCCGGCTCGATGGCCGCGCGCAGCGCCAGCGCCTCGCATGCGGCGACGGTCATGCCCTGGCCGTAGACCGGATTGAAGCTGGCGAGCGCGTCGCCCATCACCAGGAACCCTTCCGGAAACCGACGAAGCCGTTCGAAGCGGCGCCGCTGGCTGTGCGGGAAGCCGAAGGCAATGACGGGCCCGAGCAGTTCGCTGTTTTCGAGGATATCGACCAGCGCCGCGTCGCCCATGCTCGCGGCACGCCGGCGCATGGCTTCGATGTTCGCCTCCGGCGCGTCCCCGCCATAACCGGCGAGCGTCACGATCCAGCGCGCCGGACCGTCGCCAACCGGCTCCTGCGCCAGCAGCACGCCGGGGCGCGGCTGGGCGCGTGTGGCGGCGAAGATCAGGGCCGCGATGTCGGGCGCCTGGTGCGGATCGCGCCGCAGGCAGGCCGTGGCATATCCGATGTCCACCTGCACGCGCTCCTCCTGCGGCGCCTCGAATCCCCATGCCTGCAGCCAGGCGGGCGCACGCGATCCACGCCCGGTGCAGTCGACGACGAGGTCCGCGGCCAGGACCTCGTCGCCCTGGGTCGCCCGGTGGCGACAGCGAACCGCAGCCACCCTCGAGCCTTCGAGCAACGGCTGCGCGACGTCGACACCTTCGACGAACCGCACGCCCGGCAGTGCGCGCACGCGGCGCCGGACGTCCGCCTCGATCGCCAACCGGCTGCACGCGACTGCGGCTCGGCCACATTCCCGGCGCGCGAACCGCTGCCCCGAGGCGACGAACGGGCCGTTGGCCAGCAGGTCGCGAACCACGGCGCCCTGCGCGGCCAGCGACGCGGTGAACCCCGGCAGCAGCATTTCGATCACTTCCCTGCCGCGCGCCAGCAAGCCATGGGCATGCAGCGCCTGCGGCGTGCCCTTGCGCTGCTGCGCATCGCCGGGGAGCGTGTCGCGCTCGAGCACCAGGACCTCCCGGAACCGGTCCTGCAGCACGCGAGCCGCCAGCAGCCCGGCCACGCTGGCGCCCAGGACGATCGCCCGGCCTGCCGGTGCCGCGCTCGCAGTGAGATTGAGGTGAGACATCGGACATCCTTTCGTGAAGCGGTGCCCGAGGATGGGCGCAGGGGATGCCGAAACGCCAGCCGAAGAACTGTCGAAAAATCGGTGCCGGGCAGCACTTGTGCGGCTCAGGCCGTCTCTTGCGCCCAGAGGGTTTGCGCGACGCGGTCGATGCCCGTGGCCAATTGATACCGGTAGGTACCGAACGGCAAGCCCAGCCGCTCGGCGACGAGCTCCTGCGATCCGGCCGGCCGGACGTATGTCAGTTCGAGCGCACGGCCGAACTTGGCGTCCCGTGGCCGGGTCTTCAGCGCCTCGACTGCCTCGACCAGCAGCCGCCGCAGTGCGTCGCCGGCGGCTTCGGCCGGTTGCCTGCCGGCATGGACGAGCGCGGATGCGGTCAAGGGGCTGGCCGCCAGCGCGCCCCTGTCGTTGAGCGCCCGAAGCGCATCCCGCACGGCGCGTGCGAAGTCGGGGCGGGCCAGACGCGCAGCCGCAGGTGCGATCGCGGCCGGGTCCTCCATCGGCCGCTCGCGTCCGAGTTCGCGGTCGACCATCACGTCCAGCCAGCGCGCGAGCGGCACTGCGCGCCAGTCATGCCAATAGCATCCCGTCGGCACGCCGTCGACGACCCGGTCGCATGACGCCATCCGCTCGAAGCCGATGTGCCGCATCATCGGCTGCCAGTGGTCGGGATGCTCGGCACAGATGACGTACGCAGCCAGGCCGCTGACCGTCAGCCATTGGTGGAACTGCGACATCTGCAGGCCGTTCATCGCGGCCGAAGGGCGAAGCTGCCCGCCCGCCACGAGGTTCCATCGGGCCAGCAACTGCCGCTCGCCGGACCGCGGCGGCGCAAGGTCCTGCAACAGGTGCCAGACGTCCGCCATGACAGGATCGGCGTCGCGCTCGTCGGCGCCCAGCATCGCCAGGTCGATCGACAGCGTCGCCGCCGCGATCTGGCCCGCGCCAGGCCGCACCACCCATCCGGTGCAGGCAGGGTGCGTCCACCAGTGCGCGATCGCGGCGTGCTGGGTCGCGGGCACCTCGGCCCCGAGCGTCGCCAGCAGCAGCGGAAGGTCGCTCGCCGCGCCGCGCTCGAAATAGACGCTGCCGAGCGACCTGAAATCGACGAAGGGTCGCATTGCGGCGGCATGCCGGTGCAGGAAGAGAATGTCGAAACTGCGCTCTGCGGCCTGCGCCTCCTCGCGCGCTCGCTCGATCAGGTGCGTCTTGACGGCGACATGGATGGCACGATGGCGTTCCTGGTCGCGCCACCGGAGCTCGTCGTCGATGGCCTCGCGCACCAGGTCGTGCGGGAACAGCCCCGCCGGCCCCGACTCGATGACGCTCAGTGACGCCAGCCAGTCGAACAGCTCGCGCGCCCTGCCGCGATCGACCGTGTCGGCGAGCAGCGGGCCGGTCGTCACGCGGGCATGGGCGCATACCTCGAGCGCGCGGCGATGCAGTTCGCTCGGCGCCTGCGCGGTGAAAAGCTGCGCCAGCTGGCGCACCACGTCGCGCCCAAGGTGTTCGGGAACCTCTGCGCACGAGCACACCACGTCCGCCACCAGCGCCAGCGCCAGCGGATGTCCGTGGGTCAGGCGGGTGATGGCCTCGTGCCTGTCGGGTGCGATGCCCCGCGACGCGAGGTAGCTTGCGCACTCGGCGGCTCCCAGATTGCGCAGGCCGAAGATGCGTGCTGCCTCGCGCCACAGCGGATGGCTGCGCCAGGCGGGGTCGGGCACGCTCCGGCCGGCGATCAGCACGCGTGTCGACGGGGGCAGGTCGGCCAGGAAGCTCTCGCGCAGCCAGCCGTCCAGATGTTCGATATGTTCGAACGAATCGATTACCAGCAGCCGGCGCGGGGCCGCGGCGCACTGCGCGAGCACCCGGCGCAGGTCCGTGCCGTGCCCCGGGACGCCGAAGGCCTCGGCCAACGCCCGCGACAGCCCGCGGACGGAGGCCTCGACGTCGCGCGCGTCGATGCGCACGGAATCGATCCCCTGCCCTGCCGCCATGGCGCGAGCACGCTCCAGGAAGGTGGTCTTGCCGATGCCGCCGGGACCATGCACGAGGATGATGGGAAATGCCGGCGGGTCTGCCGCCAAGGAATCGGCGAACAGCGCCAACTCGGTCTCGCGGCCCACGAAGGTCCGCGCGATTCGCGTCCGCATCCGTTCGGCGAGGCGGTCCATCCGGCCATGATATTCCCGCTCAGAAGCGGTAGTTCATCGTCAACGTGGCGCTGCGTGGCTCCGCATAGTTGATCTGGCTATACGCGTTGAACATCCCGTAGTACTTCTTGTCGGTCACGTTGTCGACGTTCAGCTGGAGCGACAGTTTCGGGTTGAACTCGTAGCGCGCCATCAGGCTGACCAGCGAGTAGGCGCCCTGCTCCACGTCCTGTTCCACGCCGAGCGGATTCACGGCGGTGGTGTACGTCCTGCTTTGCCAGTTGACACCACCGCCGACCGTCAGGCCGCTCATGGCGCCCGGCAGGCGGTAGGTGGTGAACAGCCGCAGCAGCTTGCGCGGGTAGATGGTGTTGACGTCGGTGCCGTCCTCGTCGCGCAGCGTGTACTGGCTGTAGCCGGCACTGAGGTTCCAGCCGGGCGCCAGCTGGCCGCTCAGCTCCAGTTCGAAGCCCTTGCTGGTGGCGCCGTCGGCGGCGCGGTAGACGGTCTCGGGCAGGCCCCCGATGCCGACGATGGTGTCGGTGGTGGCGATCGCCAGGTTCTTCTGCTTGACCTGGAAGATGGCCGCCGAGGCATTGACCTTGCGATCGAGGAATTCGGCCTTCAGGCCCGCCTCGGCGCTGTCCCCCTCGACCGGGTCGAGGTAGTCGCCGTTGATGTCGCGCGCGTTCTGCGGCAGGAAGATGCTGGTGTAGTTGGCATAGGCCGACACCTGCGGCGTGATGTCGAAGGTCGCGCCCACGAAAGGCGTCACCTCGCCGTTGGCCTTGACCGTGTAAGGGTTGTCGTAGGCGGTGCTGCCCGACTTCTCGTAGTTGGTGACCCGGGCGCCGACGATCAGGCGGAACGGATCGGCCAGATGCAGCCGGGTCGCGCCATACACCGCGTCCTGGCTTGTCTTGTTCTTCTCGTAGAACGTGGGAGCCGACCACAGCGGCTCGGGGTAGCCGAACCCGTCCCAGGCATTGAAGTCCGCAATGATGCCGCCCGCCGGCGTGGCATTGCGGTTGTCGGCGTGGAAATCCTGCCGCGAGGCGACGTAGCCGAACGCCAGGTCATGCCTGCGGCCCAGCGCGTCGAAGCCACCATCGAGCCGGATGGCGAAGTCGTCCTGCTTCGTCTTCACGTCGTACGAGCCGGCGAACGTGCCCATGCCGGCGCCGGTGAATGCATCCGGCGCGCCGGACGCATACAGCAGGTAGGAATCGGCGTGGCGCTCGCCGTGCGTGTAGTTCAGGCGCATGCGCCAGTCGTTGGAAAAGCGCTGCTCCAGCGACGCGAAATAGGTCTGGTAGGTCGTGTTCCAGTGTGTCCAGTCGGCGGCGCTGGTCTTGGAGACGTCCCAATCGGTGAAGGAGCCGTCGGCGTACCACACCGGCAAGCCGCCCCACATCGGGCCCTTGGCCTTGTTCTTCTGGTAGCTCGTGCCGAGGGTCAGCAGCGTGTCGCGCGTCAGGTCGGCCTCGACGGTGGCGAACAGCGTCTGGTTCTTGTTCGACAGGTTGTCGACCCAGCTGTCCTGGTCGCCGAACTCGCCAACGACGCGTGCGCGCACCGTGCCGGCCTGGTTGACCGGCGTGTTCAGGTCGATCAGGGCGCGCTTGTGGTTCCAGGAGCCGGCCTCCAGCTCGAGGTTGCCCTGGAACTGGGTTGCATCGGCACGCTTGCGCACCAGGTTGATGGCGCCGGACGGCTCGCCCGCGCCGCTGGTCAGGCCGGTGGCGCCGCGCACCAGTTCGATGTGGTCGTACATCGCCAGGCTGGTGAATACCTCGCCGGAGCTCCAGGGTTGGTCCCAGGTGGTGGGCACCCCGTCGATCATCAGCGTGTTGATCTCGAAGCCGCGCGAGACGAACTGGGCGCGGTTGGTTTCGTACTGGTTGACCGACACGCCGGTCGTGTTGTTGACGATGTCGGTGATGGTGCGCAGGCCCTGGTCCTCGATGCGTTGCTGCGTGATCACCGACACCGACTGCGGCGTCTCGCGCGGGCTCAGGCTCAGGGGCGTGGCGGTGGCGCTCTGCCGTGAAACATAGGAGCCGGTGCCCTCGGTTGCGCCGGTTTCGGCCGGCGCCTGGATGGTCACGGGCGGCAAGGTGGCGTCCTGTGCATGCGCGAGCAACGGGATCGCCATGGCGAGGCAGAAGTTGAGGCGCTTGAGCCGCCAGCGCACAGGCGCGCTCGCTCCTCCGGAAAGGCTGTTCATATCGGTTCTTGGTGACGGATTCGAATACGGCGAACGGCTGGCACAGCGGCCGACGCCGCCAAGGGACATGCAAAGGCACGACCTGGCACGCGAATGCGAATGATATGCGTTTGTTCCTGCAGTACAAACACATCGTGTCTTTCGTGTAGGCTGAAGGCAACGGCCATGCGCCGTCGCCCCGGCTCGCAGCCTATCGCCCTGACTTGACGAATTCGACGAAGGCCCGCAGCGGCGCCGGCAGGTAGCGACGGCCCGGGTAGTACAGGAACGGCCCGTTGAACGACGGCCACCAGTCTTCCAGAACCGGTACGAGCGCCCCACTGTCCAGGTACGGCCTGAGCCAGTCCTCGAAGATGTGAACGATGCCGCATCCGGCTACCGCCGCCTCGATGGCCAGGTCGACGCCACCGCCCAGGCGCACGACCAGCGGTCCGTTCGGCTCCACGGCGACCTGCTCACCGTCGCGCTCGAACTGCCATAGGGGCATGACCCCGCTCGGGAAGCGGCCCAGCATGCAGGCGTGGCCCAGCAAGTCGCGCGGATGCGCGGGCCGACCGTGCGCAGCCAGGTAGGCCGGGGCCGCGGCGGTGGCCGTGCGCTGCACGCGCGGGCCGATCGGCATGGCGATCATGTCCTGCTCCAGGCGCTCCTCGTACCGGATGCCGGCGTCGCAGCCGGCGGCCAGCACGTCCACGAAGCTCTCCTCGACGACGACGTCGAGCCGGATGTCCGGATACGCCTTCAGGAACGGCGGAACGATGGCCGGTAGCACCAGTCTCGCCACGCTGGCCGGCACGTTGAGCCGCAGCGTCCCCGTGGGCCGGTCGCGGAAGCTGTTGACCACGTCCAGCGCCGCCTGCACCTCGGCCAGCGCCGGCCCGAGACGGTCCAGCATCCGCGCGCCAGCTTCGGTCGGCGCAACACTGCGCGTGCTTCGATGGAGCAGCCGAACGCCCAGGCGCGCCTCGAGGCGCCGGACGGCCTCGCTCAGGCCGGACGCACTGAGTCCGGCCTGCCGGGAGGCTTCGCGAAACCCGCCCGCACGCGCGACGGCCAGCAGGGCCGCCAGATCGGCCAGATCCACCTGCCCAGCGGTGGCCTGCGCGCCGTCCGGCCCATGGATTGGAGTGTTCGCCATTTCGTACAGGTCGTGCACATTGAATGGGCTTATCGTACGCCGCTCCGGCGCCTACAGTGAACCAAGCGCTGCACCCCGCAGCCGACACAAGGTCTTCAGATGAACAGTACGCACACCAATCTCCAGAAGGCGGGCAACGCCGGCAGCTACCGGCTCGGCTCGCGCACCGTCAAGCGCGTCGGCTACGGCGCCATGCAGCTGGCGGGCCCCGGCGTGTTCGGGCCACCGAAGGATCCGCCAGCAGCGGTCGCACTCCTGCGCGAAGCGGTGGAGGCCGGCGTCGACCACATCGACACCAGCGATTTCTACGGCCCGCATGTCACCAACAAGCTCATCAGGCAGGCGCTGCATCCTTATCCCGAAGGCCTGACGATCGTCACCAAGGTGGGCGCGCGGCGTGGCGACGACGCTTCCTGGCTGCCCGCGCAATCGGCCGAGGCGCTGACGCAGCAGGTCCACGACAACCTTCGCCACCTGGGCCTCGATGTGCTCGACGTGGTCAACATGCGCAGCATGCTGGACGTCCATGGCCCGGCGGAGGGCTCGCTTGAGCCCCAGTTGACGGCGCTGGCCGAGCTGCAGCGCAAGGGCCTGATCCGGCACATCGGCCTGAGCAACGTGACGGCGCGGCAGGTCGACGAAGCCCGCCGGATCTGCGAGATCGTCTGTGTCCAGAACCAGTACAACCTGGCCCACCGCGGCGACGACGCCCTGGTGGACCGGCTCGCGGGCGAAGGCATCGCGTACGTGCCGTTCTTTCCGCTGGGCGGCTTCTCGCCGCTGCAGTCGGACGCACTGACCGCCATCGCGAGGCAGTTGCAGGTGACGCCGATGCAGACGGCGCTGGCGTGGCTGCTGCACCGGTCGCCGAACCTGCTGCTGATCCCGGGCACGTCGTCCGCAGCCCACCTGCGGCAGAACCTCGCCGCTGCGTCGCTGACGCTGCCGGCCGAGGTCATGGCCCGGCTCGACGGCCTCGCGCAAGCCCCGGCGGCTGGCGGCGCGCGGCACTGAAGACAAAGCCCCCGGCGCGGCACGCGGCCGCCCGGGGGCTTGAATGCATCAGCGGGCCGCGAAGGCCCGCCGTTCGTTCACAGGACTTCGAAAACGCCGGCCGCGCCCATGCCGCCGCCGATGCACATCGTCACGACGACCTTCTTCGCGCCGCGGCGCTTGCCTTCGATCAGCGCATGGCCGGTCAGGCGCTGGCCGCTCACGCCGTAGGGATGGCCCACCGCAATGGCGCCGCCGTTGACGTTGAGGCGGTCGTCGGGCAGGCCCAGCTTGTCGCGGCAATAGATCACCTGCACCGCGAAGGCTTCGTTGAGTTCCCACAGGTCGATGTCTCCGACCTTCAGGCCGAGCTTGTTGAGCACCTTCGGAATCGCGAAGACCGGGCCAATGCCCATTTCGTCGGGCTCGCAGCCGGCCACGGCAAAGCCCAGGAAGCGGCCCAGCGGCTTGAGCCCGTTCTTTTCGGCGAAGGTCTCGTCGACCACCACGCAGGCGCCGGCGCCGTCGGAGAACTGGCTGGCGTTGCCCGCCGCGATCACCCCGCCGGGGATGGCCGTGCGGATGCCGCTGATGCCTTCGACCGTCGTGCCGGGGCGGATGCCTTCGTCGTTCTCGACCGTCACTTCCTTGGTGCGCAGGCCCATGACCGGGTCGGCCACCCCGGCCAGCACGGTGATCGGGGCGATCTCGTCCTTGAACTTGCCCGCCTCCAGCGCGGCAGTGGCGCGCTGCTGGCTGCGCGCGCCGTATTCGTCCATCGCCTCGCGGCCGATGTTGTAGCGCTTGGCGACCTGCTCGGCCGTCTGCAGCATGTTCCAGTAGATCTCGGGCTTCTGCTTCATGAGCGCCGGGTCGACGAGCATGTGCTTGTTGGCTTCGTTCTGCACGCACGAGATGCTCTCGACGCCGCCGGCCACGTAGACCTCGCCCTCGCCGGCGATGATGCGCTGCGCGGCGGTGGCGATGGTCTGCAGGCCGGACGAGCAAAACCGGTTGATGGTCATGCCCGAGGTCGTGATGGGCAGGCCGGCCTTGAGCGCGATCTGGCGCGCGATGTTCGAGCCGGTGGCGCCCTCGGGCGTGGCGCAGCCCATGATGACGTCGTCCACCAGCGCGCCGTCGATGCCGGCGCGGGCCACGGCCTGCTGTACCGCGTGGCCGCCCAGGGTGGCGCCGTGCGTCATGTTGAAGGCACCCTTCCAGCTCTTGGCGAGCGGGGTGCGGGCGGTGGAAACGATGACGGCACTGGTCATGATGGGTTCCTTTGCTTGTGGAAGGCTTGAGATTCGAACGGAAACGGACTCAGCCCTGCGGCGCGGCGTCGCCGGAGTTGCGCAGGAGCTGATGGTAGAACTGGATCATCTCGACGTAGTTGTCGATCGAGATGCGTTCGTTGGTGCCGTGAAAGCGCGGCAGGTCCTCCGGGCGCGCGCGCACCGGGGAAAAGCGGTAGACGGCTTCGGACACCGCGTCGAGGTGGCGGCCGTCGGTGGCGCCGAGCATCAGGCCCGGTGCCACCACGCCTTCGGGGAACACCTGGCGAATGGTCTTCTGGATGTCGGCGTAGCCGGCGGCGTCGGTCGGCGAGACCGGCGACGGCTCGGCGTTGCCCGGATACGGCTCGACCTTGATCGCCCGGTTGCCCAGCGCGTCGTGCACGTGCGCCTCGACCGACGCCAGCGTGTCGCCCGGCAGCACCCGGAAGTTCGCCGTCGCCTCGACGTGGCCCGGCAGCACGTTGTCCTTGTTGCCGCCGCTGACAATGGTCAGCGCGGTGGTCGTGCGCAGCATCGCGTTGCTGCTCGGACTGGCCTCCAGCTGCTTTTGCACCAGCGGCCCGAACAGCCAGAGGTTGGACAAGGCGACCCGCCCGAACCCGGTCATTTCCGGCGCCAGCGTGTCGAACATGCTGGCGGCCACGCCGCTGATGGATGCCGGCATCTGCCTGGCCTCCAGCCGGGCCAGGGCGCCGCCCATGACGCCGATGGCGCTGCCGTGCAGCGGCGGCATGGACGAATGGCCGGGCGTTGCCTCCAGGCTCAGCCGGAAGCTGGCATAGCCCTTTTCCGCCACGCCGACCAGCGCGGCCGGGCGCGTCAACCCGGGCAGCACGCCCTCGGTAACCAGCAGGCCCTCGTCCAGCACCCACGCGAAGCGCACGCCCTGTGCCTTGAGGCGCTCGGCAATGCGCTCGGCGCCGCGGTGGCCGCCGACTTCCTCGTCCGCGCCGGAGATCAGGTAGATGGTGCGGCGCGGCTTGAAACCGCTCTTGGCCAACTGCTCGATGGCTTCCATCTGCGCCAGCAGGTTGCCCTTGTCGTCCCAGGCGCCGCGGCCCCAGACGAATCCGTCGCGAATGGTGCCGGCAAACGGTTCGGCCTGCCACTTGTCCTCGGTGCCCGAGGCGATCGGCACCACGTCCTGGTGCGCCATCAGCGCGATCGGCTGCGCCTTCGGGTCGGTGCCGGCCCAGACATAGACCAGCGCGTTGGCACCGGGCTGTTCCAGCCGCAGCGTCGCGTGCAACGCCGGAAACTGCTGCGCCAGGTAGGCGTGCAGGCCGGCGAACTGGTCGTCATTGGCGTGCGGATCGTCCAGGCTGCTGATGGTGCGAAAGCGCACCGCGCCGGCCAGCCGTGCGGCCGCCGCCTGCGCGTCGACCGGCACCTTCTGCAGCGGCGGCGCGGCGACCTGTCGCGACGGCGTGCGCCACGTCCTGATGCCCAGCACCGCCGCCAGCACCACCAGTGCCAGCAGCAGGAACAGGAATGCGCGCTTGAAGAGACGGCTCATCGGCAGTGGCGGGCGGGGCGGCGCCTCAGAACGTCTTGCCTTCGGCCGCCAGCTTCTGGATCAGCCCGGCGGGCTCCCAGAAGGCGCCGTCGTCGTTCGGGTTGGCGGCAAAGCGCTTCATGGTGGCGGCGACGTTGTACAGCCCGACCTGGCTGGCGTAGTGCATCGGGCCGCCGCGCCAGACCGGGAAGCCGTAGCCGGTGAGGTAGACCATGTCGATGTCGCCCGCCTTGGAGGCGATGCCGTCCTCGAGGATGTGCGCCCCTTCGTTGACCAGCGCGAACACCAGGCGCTGCACGATTTCCTCGTCGCTGATCTTGCGCGGCGTGATGCCGAGTTCCTTGCGGTGCTCTTCCACCATCTTGTTGACGAGCTCGGACGGAATGGCGTCGCGCTTGCCGGGCTTGTAGTCGTACCAGCCGGCGCCGGTCTTCTGGCCGAACCGGCCCAGTTCGCACAGCTTGTCGGCCGTGCGGCTGTACTTCATGTCGGGCGTTTCCACGGCGCGTCGCTTGCGGATCGCCCAGCCGATGTCGTTGCCGGCCAGGTCGCCCATGCGGAACGGGCCCATGGCGAAGCCGAACTTCTCGATCGCCTTGTCGACCTGCTGCGGCGTCGCGCCCTCGTCCAGCAGGAAGCCGGCCTGGCGGCTGTACTGCTCGATCATGCGGTTGCCGATGAAGCCGTCGCACACGCCCGAGACGACGGCCGTCTTGCGGATCTTCCTGGCAATCGCCATCACGGTGGCCAGCACGTCCTTGGCGGTCTTCTCGCCACGCACGACTTCCAGCAGCTTCATGACGTTGGCCGGGCTGAAGAAGTGCATGCCGACCACGTCCTGCGGGCGCCTGGTGAAGGCGGCGATCTTGTTCACGTCCAGGGTGGAGGTGTTGGATGCCAGGATGGCGCCCGGCTTGGCCACTTCGTCCAGCTTCTTGAACACCTGCTCCTTGACGCCCATCTCCTCGAACACGGCCTCGATGATGAGGTCGCAGTCGCCCAGATCGTCGTAGCTCAGCGTGGTCGACAGCAGCGCCATGCGCTGGTCGTACTTGTCCTGCGCCAGCTTGCCGCGCTTGACCTGGGATTCGTAGTTCTTGCGGATGGTGGCGACGCCGCGGTCGAGCGCCTCCTGCTTCATCTCGAGGATCTTCACCGGGATGCCGGCGTTGAGGAAGTTCATCGAGATGCCGCCGCCCATGGTGCCGGCGCCGATCACGCCGACGGTCTTGATCTCGCGCTTGGGCGTGTCGTCCGCCACGTCGGGGATCTTGCTGGCGGCGCGCTCGGCCACGAAGATGTGCCGCAACGCCGACGACTCCGGCGTGAACATCAGCGCGGTGAACACGCGGCGCTCCTCGGCCATGCCGTCGTCGAACTTGAGCTTGGTGGCCGCCTGCACGGTTTCCACGCACTTGACCGGCGCCGGGAAGTTCTTGGCCATGCCGGCCACCATGTTCTTGGCGAACTGGAAGTAGGCATCGCCCTGGGGGTGCTTGCACGGCAGGTCGCGCACGCGGGGCAGCGCGCCGCCCTTGGCGGCCACGTCCTTGGCGAAGTCGATCGCCTCCTGCACCACCGAGTCGACCGATGCGGCCATCTTGTCGAACAGCTTCTGGCCCGGCAGGCCGGCCAGCAACTCGCTCTTGACCGGCTCGCCGCTGACGATCATGTTCAGCGCCGTCTCGACGCCGAGCACGCGCGGCAGGCGCTGCGTACCGCCGGCGCCCGGGATCAGGCCGAGCTTGACTTCCGGCAGCGCCACGCTGGTGCCCGGCGCGGCCACGCGGTAGTGGCAGCCCAGGGCCAGCTCGAGGCCGCCGCCCATGCATACAGAATGGATGGCCGCCACCACGGGCTTGGTGCTCGCCTCCAGCAGCGCGATCACCGACAGCAGGTTCGGTTCGGCCAGCGCCTTGGGCGAGCCGAATTCCTTGATGTCGGCGCCGCCCGAGAAGGCCTTGCCGGCGCCGGTCACGACGATCGCCTTGACGGCCGCGTCGCCCAGTGCGTTGGCCAGACCGTCGGCGATGCCGCGGCGCGTGGCATAGCCCAGGCCGTTGACCGGCGGGTTGTTCAGCGTGATCACGGCGACGTCGCCGTGCACTTTGTATTCAGCCGTCATGCTGCGTTCCTTTGATTGGGAGGAAAGGGAATCCGGGCCCCGGAGGGAGCGAGGCAGCCCGCCGGCAACGGGCCGGGGCTGCCACTTGTCACAAAAAGCACGAGTGTTCTTTTTTGCGCATTCTAGGACCTTCGCGCGGGGCCCTGGAGTCGCGGCCGGGACAAAAGCCGGCCGCTCAGACTTCCAGCCATTCCTTGCGGGTGGCTTCGTCCGCGCGCAGGCCGTCGGGCGTACCGTCGAACACGATCGCGCCGTGGCCCATCACCAGCGCGCGATCGGAGATGTGCATCGCGATGGTGAGCTTCTGCTCGATGAGCAGCACCGAGATGCCGCGAGCCTTGAGTTGCTGCAGGTACTGGCCGACCAGCTCGACGATCTTCGGCGCCAGGCCTTCGGTCGGCTCGTCGATGATGATCAGGTCGGGGTCGCCCATGAGCGTGCGGCACAGGGTCAGCATCTGCTGCTCGCCGCCCGAGAGCACGCCGGCCTCGGTGTGCTGGCGCTCCTTCAGGCGCGGGAACATCGCGTACATGTCGTCGAAGCCCCAGCGGCTGCCCTTCCCCGAACCTTTCATGCCGAGGATCAGGTTCTGGTGCACCGTCAACCTGGGAAAGATGTCGCGGTTCTCGGGAACGTAGCCGATGCCCAGGTGGGCCACCTCGTACGCCTTGCGCCCCAGGATGCTCTTGCCGCGCCACGTCAGGCCGCCCTCGGCGTGCACCAGGCCCATGATGGCCTTGGCGACGGTCGAGCGGCCGGAGCCGTTGCGTCCCAGCAGGGCGACGATCTCGCCCTTGCCGACCTCGAACGAGACGCCGTGCAGAACATGGCTCTTGCCGTAGTAGGCGTGCAGGTCTTGCAGATTCAGCATGTCAGTGTCCTCCCTGGGCGATGGCCACGGGCGAGCCGAGGTAGGCCTCCTGGACCCGCGGGTTGGCGCGCACCGCCTCGGGCGTGTCGAAGGCCAGCACTTCGCCGTAGACCACCACCGCGATCTTGTCCGCCAGCCCGAAAACCACGCCCATGTCGTGCTCGACGGTCAGCAGCGTCCGTCCGACAGTCACCTCCTTGATGAGCGCCGTGAAGTGCTCGGTCTCGGTCTTGCTCATGCCGGCGGTCGGTTCGTCCAGCAGCACCACCTCGGCGCCGCCGGCAATGGTGATGCCGATCTCCAGCGCGCGTTGCTCGGCGTAGGTCAGGTTCATTGCCAGCACGTTGCGCTTGCGCGCCAGGCCGATCTGCTGCAGCAACTGTTCGGCGCGCTCGTTGGCATCGTCCAGGCGCGAGAGAAAGCGCAGGAAGGTGTAGCGATAGCCGAGCTTCCACAGCACGCCGCAGCGCAGGTTCTCGAACACGCTCAGCTTGGGGAAGATGTTGGTGATCTGGAAGCTGCGCGACAACCCCAGCCGGTTCACCTCGAACGGCCGCAGGCCGTCGATCCGCTTGCCGTTGAGGAACACCTCGCCGCTGCTGGGTGCCAGGCGCCCGCTGATGAGGTTGAAAAGCGTGGACTTGCCGGCGCCGTTCGGTCCGATGATCGCAATGCGCTCGCCAGCGCCGACCGCGAGGTCGACGCCGCGGATGATCTCGGTGCGGCCGAAGCTCTTGCGCAGGTTCTTGAGTTCGAGTGCGTAGGTCATGTGATTCCTGTGGCTCCCTGTCTCACTGTCCGTCGCGGCGCTTCTGCTCCGCCTCGATCTCTTCCTGCGCTCCGCCCCAGATGCGCACGAAGCGCCGCCGCACCAGGTCGAACAGGCCCAGCCCGACCAGCAGCGCGGCCGTGGCCCCGATCCAGGCGCCCGAATGCGAGGTATCCAGCTCGAAGCCCGCCAGGGGCACCAGCGGCCCCAGCGCCGCGTTGAGCTGCATGTGGTAGATCATCTCGATCAGCACCGCGGCACCGGCCACGGCGATCGCCGCAGTCGCCAGCAGGCCCAGGTAAGGCACGACGAGCCGCTTGAACTTGCCCGCCGCGGCCACCCGCACGTTGATCATGATCAGGCTGGCCACGCCGCCGGGCGCATACATCACCATCAGCAGGAACACCAGGCCCAGGTACAGCAGCCAGGCCTTGGTCAGCTCGGACAGCAGCACCGAGGCGAACACCAGCAGCACCGCGCCGATCATCGGCCCGAAGAAGAAGGTGGCGCCACCGAGGAAGGTGAACAGCAGGTAGCCGCCGGAGCGGATCGCGTTGAGGCTGTCGGCCGCATTGACGATCTCGAAGTTGATCGCCGCCAGCCCGCCGCCGATGCCACCGAAGAAGCCGGCGATGATGAACGCGAAATAGCGCACCCGCTGCGTGTTGTAGCCGATGAACTCCACGCGCTCCGGGTTGTCGCGCACCGCGTTGAGGATGCGCCCGAGCGGCGTGCCGGTGAAGGCGAACATGGCCGCCGTGCAGATGAAGCAGTACGCGGCGATCAGGTAGTACACCTGGATCTGCGGGCCGAAGGTGATGCCCAGCAATGGCTGGCCGTACACCCGGTTGGTGGTCACGCCGCCCTCGCCGCCGAAGAAGCCGGGGAACATCAGCGACATCGCCGCCACGAGCTCGCCGATGCCCAGTGTGATCATGGCGAAGGTCGTGCCCGACTTCTTGGTCGTGACGTAGCCGAACAGCATGGCGAAGAAGGCCCCGCCCAGGCCGCCGACGATCGGCACCAGCACCAGGGGCAGCGGGATCTTCCCGTCGCTCGCCAGGTTCATGCCGTGCACGGCGATGAACGAGCCCAGGCCGACGTAGACGGCATGCCCGAAGCTGAGCATGCCGCCTTGGCCCAGCAGCATGTTGTAGCTCAGGCAGATGATGATCAGGTAGCCCATCTGCGAGAGCATCGTCAGCGCCAGGCTGCTGCGGAACAGCAGCGGCGCGACGATCAGCGCAATGGCGAACAGCGACCAGACCAGTAGACGCCCCTTGTTGACGGGGCGGCGGCCGCCCAGCGCGGGCGTCGAAGTCGTGGTGGTAGTGGTGGCGTTCATGTCAGTCCTCCCGCGTTCCGAGCAGGCCCCTGGGGCGGAAGATCAGGATCAGCACCAGGAACAGGTAAGGCAGGATCGGCGCGACCTGCGAGATGGTCAGCGACAGCAGCGGATAGGCGAAGTTGTCCGGGCCGACGGTGATGCCCATGGCCTGCAGGGTCGAGACGCCCGAATGGTCGAGCGCCACCGCGAAGGTCTGCACCAGCCCGATGAGCAGCGACGCGAGGAAGGCGCCGGCCAGCGACCCCATGCCGCCGACCACCACCACCACGAAGATGATGGAGCCGACCGAGGCCGCCATGGCCGGCTCGGTGATGTAGGTGTTGCCGCCGATCACGCCGGCCAGCCCGGCCAGCGCCGCGCCGCCGCCGAACACGAGCATGAACACGCGCGGCACGTTGTGGCCAAGCGCCTCGACCATGTCCGGATGCTTGAGCGCCGCCTGGATCACCAGGCCGATGCGGGTGCGGGTGAGCAGCAGCCAGACCGCCAGCAGCATCAGCATGGCCACCAGCATGATGAAGGAGCGCGACTTGGGGAATTGCGTGCCGTAGAGCGTGAACAGCGGGCCCTGCAAGGCTTCCGGCAGGCCGTAAGGCACGGTCGAGCGGCCCCACACCAGCTGCACCACTTCGAGGATCAGGTAGGACAGGCCGAAGGTGACCAGCAGCTCGGGCACATGCCCGAACTTGTGCACCCGGCGCAGGCTGAAGCGCTCGAACGCCGCACCGAGCGCCCCGACCAGCAGCGGCGCGATGAACAGCGCCGGCCAGAACCCCACCACGCCCGAGAGCGTGTATGCGAAATAGGCGCCCAGCATGTAGAAGCTGGTGTGGGCGAAGTTGAGCACGCCCATCATGCTGAAGATCAGGGTCAGCCCGGAACTCAGCATGAACAGGAGCAGCCCGTAGCTGACGCCGTTCAGCAGCGAGATGACGAAGAATTCCATCTTTCCTCCACTCCCCTCGAAAGAGAAAAAAAAGGGCCCGATCGCGGGGTCGGGCCCTGGGTGCCTGGGCCGCGCGCTGGCAGCGGCCCGTTGGCGCCGTTCTCGCGATCAGCTCGCCGGACGCTTCATCTGGCAGGACGTGGGCGTGCTGGCCACGTAGGCGTCGTAGAACTTCACCGGTGCCAGCGTGTAGCCGGTGTTTTCCGGGCTGTACGGATACTTGGCGCTGGTCTTCTCCCAGCGCGTGATGTAGAGGCCCTGCTGCATCTGGTGATCGGCCTTGCGCAGCTCCACGTCGCCGTTGTAGCTCGTGAACTTCATGCCTTCGAGCGTGGCGGCAACCTTGAGCACGTCGGTCGACTTGGCCTTGGCCATGGCTTCGGACAGCGACAGCAGCACCGTGTAGAGGTCGGTCGTGTAGATGTCGTCGTTGAAGCGCTTCTTGTACTCGTCGGCCCACTTCTGCATCTGCCCGCCCATGTTGTAGTGGGCGTAGCCGACCTGGTAGACCTTGCCGGCGGACGCCGCGCCCATGGCGGTGGGGGTGCCGGTGGTCACGGCGTAGTAGGTGAAGAACTTGACGTTCAGGCCGGCGTCGTTGGCCGCCTTGATCAGCAGCGCCAGGTCGGAGCCCCAGTTGCCGGTGATGACCGAATCGGCGCCTGACTGCTTGATCTTGGCGATGTACGGCGAGAAGTCCCGCACCTGCGCCAGCGGATGCAGGTCGTCGCCGACGATCTCGATGTCCGGCCGCTTGACCTTGAGGTTTTCCTTGGCGAACTTCGAGACCTGCTGGCCGTGCGAATAGTTCTGGTTGAGCAGGTAGACCTTCTTGACGTCCGGCTGCTCCTTGATGAAGGTCGTCAGCGCCTCCATCTTCATCGACGTGTCGGCGTCGTAGCGGAACTGCCAGTAGCTGCACTTGCTGTTGGTCAGGTCGGGGTCGACCGCGGCGTAGTTGAGGTAGAGCGCTTCCTTGCCGGGGTTGCGCGCGTTGTTCTTCTCCAGCGCGTCGATGATGGCCAGGGCCGGGCCGGATCCGTTGCCCTGCAGGATGTAGCGGGCCCCCTGGTCCATGGCCGAGCGCAGGGCCACGGTGGTTTCCTGCGGGCTCAGCTTGTTGTCGATGGCGATGACCTCGAACTTGACGCCGGCGGCGTTCTTCTCGTTGAGCTTCTCGGCAAAGAATTGCAGCGTCTTGAGCTGGTTCGTGCCCACCGCGGCCATGAGGCCCGACAGCGGGTCGAGCCAGGCGAGCTTCACGGTTTCGCCCTTCTGGGCGAAGGCACCGGTGGCGCTGGCAGCCAGAACGCCGGCCGTCACGATCTTCAAAGCGAACTTCATACAGGTCTCCAGGGTTTGCAGGGCATCGATGCCCGAAGGGACGAGAGAATTACAAGCGCTTTCAACCGGGGGCCTGCCCAGGGATTGCCCCTAAGCTATCACGCAAGTGACAGCTCGCAGAACCCGGATGCTACCGGCCGGTAGGAGTCATGCACGAATGCGGTGCTCCGCCGGTCCGCGGCACGCTCAAAGGCCGGGCAATTTGTAGTCCTTGAGCGTCTCGCGCAGGCGGGTCTTGAGGATCTTCCCGGTCGCGCCCAGCGGGATGGCTTCCACAAAGACGACGTCATCCGGAATTTGCCACTTGGCCGTCTTGCCTTCGTAGAACCCGAGCAGTTCCTCGCGCGTGACCTCGGCGCCGGGCTTCTTGACCACGACGACGATCGGCCGCTCGTCCCACTTGGGGTGGAATACCCCGACGCAGGCGGCCATCGCCACCGACGGATGCGCCACGGCAATGTTCTCCACGTCGATCGAGCTGATCCATTCGCCGCCGGACTTGATCACGTCCTTGCTGCGGTCGGTGATCTGCAGGAAGCCATCGGGGTCGATGGTGGCCACGTCCCCCGTGGGGAACCAGCCGCTGCCGTTGGCGTCCTTGACCAGCGGATCGCCGCCCTCGCCCTTGAAATACGACTTGACCACCCAGGGGCCCTGCACCAGCAGGTCGCCCGGTGTCTGGCCGTCCCACGGCAGGTCCTGGCCGTTGCCGTCCACCACTTTCATGTCGACGCCGCAGATCGCGCGGCCCTGCTTCAGGCGGATCTGCAGCTGCTCCTGCGGCGGCATTTCGGTGTGCTTGTTCTTGAGCGTGCACAGCGTGCCCAGGGGCGACATCTCGGTCATGCCCCAGGCGTGCAGCACCTCCACTCCGTACTCGTCCTGGAAGGCCCGGATCATCGCCGGCGGGCAGGCAGAGCCGCCGATGACGGTGCGGTTGAGGGTGGAAAAACGCAGGCCCTGCGGCTTCATGTGCATCAGCAGCATCTGCCAGACGGTCGGCACGCCCGCGGCGAAGGTCACCTTTTCCTGCTCGATCAGCTCGTACACCGACTTGCCGTCGAGTCCCGCGCCGGGAAAGACCAGCTTGCAGCCCGTCAGGGCGGCCGAGTACGGAATGCCCCAGGCGTTGACGTGGAACATCGGCACCACCGGCAGGACCGAGTCGCGGGCCGACAAGCGCATGACGTCGGGCAGCGCCGCCGCATAGGCATGCAGCACGGTCGAGCGATGGCCGTACAGGGCACCCTTGGGATTGCCCGTGGTGCCGCTCGTGTAGCACAGGCTGGAGGCCGAGTTCTCGTCGAAGATCGGCCAGACGTAGTCGTCGGGCTGCGCGCCGATCCAGGCCTCGTAGCTCACCAGGTTGGGCACGCCGGTGTCCGCCGGCAGCTTGTCGGCGTCGCACAGCGCGACCCATTGGCGTACCGTCGGGCAGCGCGCGTGCACGGCCTGCACGAGCGGCAGGAAGGTCATGTCGAACGCCAGCACCTGGTCCTCGGCGTGATTGACGATCCAGGCGATCTGGTCCGGGTGCAGCCGCGGGTTGATGGTGTGCAGCACGCGCCCGGAACCGGACACGCCGTAGTACAGCTCGAGGTGGCGGTAGCCATTCCAGGCCAGCGTGGCGACGCGGTCGGAAAAGCCAAGCTTCGCAGCGTCCAGCGCATTGGCCACCTGGCGCGCGCGGCGGGCCACGTCCGCCCAGGTGTAGCGGTGGATGTCACCCTCGACCCGGCGCGACACGATCTCGCCATCGCCGTGGTGGCGCTCGGCGAAGGTCAGCAGGGACGAGATCAGCAGGGGGTGGTCCTGCATCAGGCTCAGCATCGAAATGTCTCCTCGGATTGCACATGAAAAACAATGCGGAAGTATTGCGCAGCGCACAAAGCCGCCCAGTGCGGGAATGCCCTAGCGCCGTGCCTGCCGGCTGCCCAAAGCCCTTCCGCCCGTGTGCCTTTCAATGCCCGCCGGCCGGGCCAATTGCGCCCGGCGCCGCGGCCCGGCGCGCGACTCGCGCGACAATGTGCGCCATGACCTATCCCGTGAACAAGACCGAGGCCGAGTGGAAGGCGGAACTGGCCCGCAAGGGCGCCGAGCCCGGCGCCTTCGAAGTCACCCGCCACGCTGCCACCGAACGCCCCTTTACCGGCAAGTACGAGGCAGAGTGGGCCGACGGCACCTATCACTGCATCTGCTGCGGCGCCAAGCTGTTCGAGGCGGGCGCCAAGTTCGACGCCGGCTGCGGCTGGCCGAGCTTCGACCGCGAGGCCGTTCCCGGCGCCATCAAGAACGTGGTCGACCGTTCTCACGGCATGGAGCGCACCGAAAACGTGTGTGCCAATTGCGGCGCCCACCTCGGCCACGTGTTCCCCGACGGGCCCACCGATACCGGCCTGCGCTACTGCATGAATTCGGCGTCGCTGGATTTCAAGCCCAAGGACTGACACCCAGGCAGCCCCCGGCCCGCCCTGCCCCGACTCATGAAACTCCTGCTCGACTTCCTGCCGATCCTGCTGTTCTTCGGCGCTTTCAAGTTCTACGACATCTACGTCGCCACCGGCGTCCTGATGGCCGCCACCGTGGTGCAGATGACCATCATCTGGTTCATCGACCGCAAGCTGCAGCCGATGCACAAGGTCACCCTGGTGCTGATCCTGCTGTTCGGCAGCCTGACGCTGGCGCTGCACGACGACCGCTTCATCAAGTGGAAGCCGACCGTGCTCTATGCCGCCATGGGCATTGCCCTGGCCGTGGCCTACTGGGCCCTGAAGAAGAACTTCCTCAAGATGCTGCTGGGCAGCCAGATGGCGCTGCCCGACCGGGTGTGGGCCCGGCTCAACGTGGCCTGGATCGGCTACTGCCTGTTCATGTCGGCCGTCAATGGCTGGGTCGCGGCCTTCTACAGCACCGAGGCCTGGGTCAATTTCAAGCTGTGGGGCTATGTCTTCCCGATCGCCTTCCTGATCGCGCAGGGCATCTACGTTGCGCCGCACCTCAAGTCCGACGAACCCAATGCCTGACCATTCGCCCACGGACGCACCGCCGCCCACCGCCGCCGAGATCGAGGCGTTGCTGCGCGCCGCGCTCGCTCCGACCCGGCTGGAAGTCATCGACGAGAGCGCACTCCACGCCGGCCATTCGGGGGCCAACGGACTCGGCTGGGGGACGCACTTCAGGGTGCGCATCGACTCCCCGCTGTTCGCCGGAAAGCCCCGTGTGGCGCGGCATCGCCTTGTGTATGATGCAACTCACGATCTGATGGCGCGGGGGCTGCATGCCCTGGCCATCGAAGTGCTCTAGGTCGCGAGGCCGGGCACCCATCGCACCCCGCCGCCACGCGGCGTAACAAAACCTCCCTTTCTTGCTTCCCATGAAGAAACAGTTCTTGAAGGTCGCTGCGACCGCGGCGCTCCTGGGCGCCTTGTCCGTGGCCGCGCAGGCGCAAAACATCGCCATCGTCAATGGCCAGCCGGTGCCCAAGTCCCGCATGGACGCATTGGCAGAGCAGCTCAAGGCTGCCGGCCGCCCGGTCACCCCGGAAATGGAGCCGGCGCTCAAGGAAGAGATCGTCATGCGCGAAGTCTTCATGCAGGCCGCCCGCGAAAAGGGCCTGGACAAGACGGACCTGTACAAGTCGCAGGTCGACCTGATGCGCCAGGCGATCCTGATCCGCCAGCTGTTCGAGGACTACACCAAGACGCATCCGATCACGGACGCCCAGATCCAGGCCGAGTACGACAAGTTCGCCGCCGCCAACAGCGGCAAGGAATACAAGGTCCGCCATATCCTGGTCGAGAACGAGGACCAGGCCAAGAAGATCATTGCCGACCTGAAGAAGGGCGGCAAGTTCGAGGACATCGCCAAGAAGCAGAGCAAGGACCCGGGCTCGGCAGCCAACGGCGGCGACTTGGACTGGGCTTCGCCCGCCAGCTTCGTGCCCGAGTTTTCCGAGGCCATGACCAAGCTGGACAAGGGCCAGATGACGCAGACGCCGGTGAAGTCGCAGTTCGGCTGGCACATCATCCGCGTCGACGACGTGCGCCAGGCCAAGCTGCCCTCGCTGGCCGAACTCAAGCCCCAGATCTCGCAGCAGCTGCAGCAGCAACAGCTGCAGAAGTTCCAGGAAGACCTGCGCGCCAAGGCCAAGGTCGAGTAATCGCATCGTCCGGCAACCGCGCGACGCCCAAACCAGGCGTTGCACCGGGCCTGGTCGACCCCCGCGTCACTCGTGGCCGGGGGTCTTGCTTTTTGTGGGCGGCTACTGGCGCTTGATCCGGCAGTAGCCGGCAAAGCTTTCCTCGGCAAAGCCCACCCTGTTGGACAGTTCCGACGGTCTCTGGCAGCTGCCGGCGCGCGGGCACCACTGGTAGCCGGCCGACAGGTCGCAGCCGTTGGCATCGATGCCGCTTCCCGGCACCGCAGGCGCCGGCGGCGCAGGAGCGGCACAGCCGCCCACCATCAATGCGACTGACAGCGAAAACGCCGCCGCGCGCCAAACGCGAACGACACTGCTTCGCAAGGGCGATCCGGACTTTTGCATGCCGGCATTGTTGCGCACTTCGCACCCGGAGCCCAAGGGATCAGCCGCCACCGGGTTCGCGCAGCGCCCTGATCTCGATATAGCCTTCGGCACGGGCGCATGGCGTCTTGGCGACAAGGCGAACCACCTCTTCCAGGTCCTGCGCCTCTATGACGGAGAAGCCGGCAAGCGGAAGGTCAGGCTTCGCGAATGACCCGTCGGCCACCCGGGTGTTGCCGTCCCAGCTGGTCACCGTGCTGACCTCCGTTCGAACGGCGGACATCAGGTTGCCGCGGGCCCGAATGGCCGCGTCGGCAGCCAGAACGTCGTCCTTGTCGGAGGCACTCAGGCGATTCCACCCGGCCTCGTCGCCATACGCCAAACACAGGAATTTCATGTCTAGCTCCAAAACGGCCGCGCCCATCGGCTGGCGCGCACGGAACCGCGCGGTATGCCGGCTCAGAGTCTCATTCTGCTCCGAGCTTGTCAGGCTGCGTCCCAGAGCACCGACCGCATCGAGATGGAGGCGGCCTGGAACCCCTGGTTGAAGAAGCGCGGGGCGTCCTTGTCGGGGTCCACGGCCCCGGCCGCATGGAGCAGCGGCAGGTAATGTTCGTGCGTGGGATGCGCCTCGCGCGCCACCGCGCCCAGTTGCTGGAATCCGTCCAGCTGGTCGAGTTTTCCCTGCCGGATCCAGTCGCCGACCACGCTGTCGAACTCCACCGCCCAGTCGTAGGCCTGGTCGTCCGGAACGTCGAAGCGGATGGCGCGCAGGTTGTGGACGATGTTGCCGCTGCCGACGATCAGCACCCCGCGCTCTCGCAGCCCCTGCAGCTGGCGCGCCAGCGCGAAATGCTCGGCCGGCGACCGCGCGTAATCCATGCTCAGCTGCACGACCGGGATGCGCGCCTCGGGAAACATGGGCATCAGCACCGACCAGGCCCCGTGATCCAGGCCCCAGTGCTCCAGGTCGAGACCCAGCGCGGCGCCATGGTCGGGCTGGCGCAGCGCCTGCGCGATCTCCGCGGCCGCCTGCGGCGCGCCGGGCGCGGGGTACTGCTGGGCGAACAGCGCCTGCGGAAACCCACCGAAGTCGTGGATGGTCCTGGGGCGGTCCATGCCGGTGAGCCACCAGCCGCCGCGCGTGAGCCAGTGCGCCGAGATGCACAGGATCAGCTGCGGCTGCGGGTAGCGCGCGCCGAATTCCTGTCCAACGGCCTGCCATCGGCGCCGCCAGGCGTTGTCGTCGATCGCGTTCATGGGGCTGCCGTGGCCGATGAATAGCACCGGCATGCGCGGCGACGCCTTCAGTTCGGGGGCCGTGGCATCCATGACGCTACCCGACCCACCTGCGGGCGTTGTGCCAGATCTGCATCCAGGGGCTGAACGCGCTCTTGTCGCCGGGCGTCCAGCTCATCTGCACGTTGCGGAAGACGCGCTCGGGATGCGGCATCAGCGCGGTAAAGCGGCCATCGGCCGTGGTCACCGCCGTCAGGCCGCCGGGGCTGCCGTTGGGGTTGAACGGGTAGCGCTCGGTCGCCACGCCCTGGCTGTCGACATAGCGCATGGCGGCGATGGCACGGGCGGCGTCCCCACGGTGGCCGAAGTTGGCGTAGCCCTCGCCATGCGCCACTGCGATCGGCAGCCGGGCGCCAGCCATGCCGGCAAGGAAGATGCTGGGCGAGTCCAGCACTTCTACCTGCGACAGCCGTGCCTCGAAGCGCTCGCTCCGGTTGGTGGTGAAGCGCGGCCAGTCCTGGGCGCCGGGAATGATGTCGGCCAGTTCGGCGAACATCTGGCAGCCGTTGCACACGCCGAGCCCGAAGGTGTCGCCGCGCGCGAAGAACGACTGGAACTGCGCCGACAGGCGCGGGTTGAAAGTGATCGAGCGGGCCCAGCCGATGCCGGCGCCGAGCGTGTCGCCGTAGCTGAAGCCGCCGCAGGCCACCACGCCCCGGAACCCCGCCAGGTCGGCGCGGCCGGCATGCAGGTCGCTCATGTGCACGTCGAACGCGTCGAAGCCGGCCTCGGTGAAGGCATAGGCCATCTCCACGTGCGAATTGACGCCCTGCTCGCGCAGGATGGCCACGCGCGGGCGGTTGGCCAGCACCGCCGGCGCCTGCGGCAGCGGGGTGGGAAGGTGCAAGTGCAGGCCGTCGTCCTGCGGGTCGCCGGCGGCGGCATGTTCCTGGTCGGCGCAGTCCGGGTTGTCGCGTTCGCGGGCGATCTTCCAGCTGACCGAATCCCAGACCTGATGCAGGTCCTGCAGGCTGGCGCCGAAGACCGACTTGGCGTCGCGCCACACTTCGATCCGGCCCTTGCCGGCGTCGATCGGCGAGACGGCCGGGCGGGTCTTGCCGACGAAGTGGCTGCAGGCCGACAGGCCATGCGCGCGCAAGGTCTGCATGACCTCGTTGCGCTCGGCGGTACGCACTTGCAGCAGCATGCCGAGCTCCTCGGTGAACAGCGCCTTGAGGGTCAGTTCCTCGCGCCGCGCGCTGACCTGGCTGGCCCAGTTCTTCGCATCGCCGAACTCGGCACGGCTGTCGCTGATGCCGTCGCCCTCGGTCACCAGCATGTCCACGTTCAATGCCACGCCGACCTGGCCGGCAAAGGCCATCTCGCAGGCAGCGGCGAACAGGCCGCCGTCGCTGCGGTCGTGCATCGCCAGGATGCGGCCCTGGCCGCGCAGTTCGTTCACGGCCGCGACCAGGCGCACCAGGTCCTGCGGATCGTCCAGGTCAGGCACCGTGTCGCCTGCCTGGCCGAGGATCTGCGCCAGGATGCTGCCGGCCATGCGATGGCGCCCGCGGCCCAGGTCGACCAGCACCAGTGTGGTGTCCGCGGTGGTGCTGTCGAGTTGCGGGGTGAGCGTGCCGCGCACGTCGTCGATCGACGCGAAGGCGGTCACGATCAGGCTCACCGGAGAGGTCACCTGCTTGTCCTGCCCGCCCTCCTTCCACTGGGTGCGCATGGACAGGGAGTCCTTGCCCACGGGAATGGAGACGCCCAGGGCCGGGCACAGCTCGAGGCCGACCGCCTTGACGGTGGCGTACAGCGCGGCGTCCTCGCCGGGCTCGCCGCATGCGGCCATCCAGTTGGCGGACAGCTTGACGCGCGGCAGCTCGATCGGCGCGGCCAGCAGGTTGGTGATCGCCTCGGCCACCGCCATGCGCCCGGAGGCCGGGGCGTCGTGCGCGGCCAGCGGCGTGCGCTCGCCCATGCTCATCGCCTCGCCGGCAAAGCCGCGGTAGTCGGCCAGGGTGACGGCACAGTCCGCCACCGGAACCTGCCACGGCCCGACCATCTGGTCGCGGTGGGTGTAGCCGCCGACGGTCCGGTCGCCGATGGTGACCAGGAACCGCTTGGACGCCACGGTGGGGTGCGACAGCACGTCGATCGCCGCCTGCTGCAGGCTGACGCCGGTCAGGTCCAGCGGCCGGCACTGGCGCGCGACGGTCGTCACGTCGCGGTGCATCTTGGGCGGCTTGCCCAGCAGCACGTCCATGGGCATGTCGACCGCGTCCGGGTCTGCCGCGCCTTCGTCGGTCAGCCGCAGCTGGCGCTCCTCGGTCGCGACGCCGACCACGGCGAACGGACAGCGCTCGCGCTCGCAGAAGGCGGTGAACTGCGCCAGCGACTCGGGTGCGATGGCCAGCACGTAGCGCTCCTGGCTCTCGTTGCACCAGATCTCCTTGGGGGCCAGGCCGGATTCCTCCAACGGCACGGCCGACAGGTCGAAGCGCGCGCCGCGGCCGGCGTCGTTCGTGATCTCGGGAAAGGCATTCGACAGCCCCCCGGCGCCGACGTCGTGGATGGCCAGGATTGGGTTCGCGTCTCCCTGGCGCCAGCAATGGTCGATGACCTCCTGCGCGCGCCGTTCGATCTCCGGATTGCCGCGCTGGACCGAGTCGAAGTCGAGCTCGGCGGCATTGACGCCGGTGGCCATGGAACTGGCGGCGCTTCCGCCCATGCCGATGCGCATGCCCGGCCCGCCCAGCTGGATCAGGAGCGTGCCGGCCGGGAACCGCACCTTGTGGGTCTGCGACGCATCGATCTGCCCGAGTCCGCCGGCGATCATGATCGGCTTGTGGTAGCCGCGCCGGATGGCGTCGACGTCGCTCTCGACCGTCTGCTCGTATTCGCGGAAGTAGCCCAGCAGGTTGGGCCGGCCGAACTCGTTGTTGAAGGCGGCCCCGCCCAGCGGGCCCTCGGTCATGATCTGCAGCGGGCTCGCGATGTGGTCGGGCTTGCCGTAGCCGCTGTCGCCGGGCCACAGGCGCGAGACCGAAAAACCCGTCAGGCCGGCCTTGGGCTTGGAGCCGCGGCCGGTGGCGCCCTCGTCACGGATCTCGCCGCCGGCCCCGGTCGAGGCGCCCGGGAAGGGCGAGATGGCCGTCGGGTGGTTGTGGGTCTCGACCTTCATCAGCACGTGGTGCTGTGCGCCTTGCGCCCGGTAGCGGGGAGCGCCTTCGCCCTCTCCCATGGGCGCGGCGAAGCGCTCGACCACGTGCCCCTGCATGATGGCCGCGTTGTCCGAATAGGCCACCACCGTGTGCTGCGGATGCTCGCGCTCGGTGTGGCGGATCATCCCGAACAGGCTCAGCGGTTGGCGCTCGCCATCGATGGTGAAGTCGGCATTGAAGATCTTGTGGCGGCAGTGCTCGCTGTTGGCCTGCGCGAACATCATCAGCTCGACGTCGGTCGGGTTGCGGCCGAGCCGGGTGAATGCCTCCACCAGGTAGTCGATCTCGTCGTCCGCCAGGGCCAGGCCGAAGCTGCGGTTGGCCGCCTCCAGCGCGGCGCGCCCGCCGCCGGCGACGTCCACGTGGGCCATCGGCGTGGCCGGCAGTTCCGCGAACAGGGCCTGCGCCTCGCCCAGGGACGGCAGCACGGACTCGGTCATGCGGTCGTGCAACAGGGCACCGACCGCCGCCAGCGCGTCGGGCGACAGTGCCGGCGCACGGTTGAGCAGCGAAGTCCTGAGCGCGAGGCGGTATTCGACCACGCGCTCGACCCGGCGCACGGCCAGGCCGCAGTTGTGGGCGATGTCGGTGGCCTTCGACGCCCAGGGCGAGACGGTGCCCAGCCGGGGCGACACGACCAGGCCGGCGTGCGGGCCCGACGGCATCTGCGCCGGCTCCCCGTAGCTCAGCAGGGCCGCAAAACGCGCCTGCGCATCGTCATCCAGCGGCTGGTCGGTGGCCACCAGGTGGACGAACCGGGCTTCGAGCCCTTCGATGCGCTCGTCCAGTGCCGCCAGGCGCGGCAGCAGCTGGCGCACCCGAAAGTCGCTGAGGGCGCGCGCGCCCGGGAATTGCGTCACATGCAAGGGGGGATGGGGCCGGTCGGAGGTCACGGGCTGCGTCGTGTGGATTGGGCCTTTCGGCCGCGGATGGAAGGGGCGGATTCCGGTAGCGGGCTTGCAACGGGGTCGGCCGCTGACTGGGGCCATCCGCGCAAACCCTGAATTTTAGCGGGCCCGATGGGATAATCCCGGCCATGAGCATCACCTACAAAGACGCCGAGGGCGTGGCGGGCATGCGCGTGGCGTGCCGGCTCGCGTCCGAAGTGCTGGATTACCTCACCCCCCACGTGAAGCCGGGCGTCACCACGAACGAGCTGGACCGGCTGGCCCACGCCTACATCACGCAGGTGCAGGGCGCCATCCCGGCCCCGCTCAACTACATGGGCGCCGGCTCCATCCCCTACCCCAAGTCGATCTGCACGTCGGTCAACCACGTGGTGTGCCACGGCATCCCGAACGACAAGCCGCTCAAGAAGGGCGACATCCTCAACATCGATGTCACCGTCATCAAGGACGGCTGGCACGGCGACACCAGCCGCATGTTCGTGGTGGGCGACGGCTCCATCGCCGCCAAGCGCCTGTCCGCCCTGACCTACGAGGCCATGTGGCACGGCATCGTCAAGGTCAAGCCCGGCGCCAGGCTGGGCGACATCGGCTGGGCCATCCAGCGCTTTGCCGAGAACAACGGGTTCTCGGTGGTGCGCGAGTTCTGCGGCCATGGCATCGGTCGCGGATTCCACGAAGAACCGCAGGTGCTGCACTACGGCAAGCCCGGCACGCTGGAAGAACTCAAGCCCGGCATGACCTTCACCATCGAGCCGATGATCAACGCCGGCCGGCGCGACATCAAGGAGTTCGGCAACGACGGCTGGACCATCGTCACGCGCGACCACTCGCTGTCGGCGCAGTGGGAGCACACCGTCCTGGTCACCGAGACCGGCTACGAGGTGCTGACACTGTCCGCGGGCAGCCCGCCGACACCCGAATTCGTCCGGCAAAGCGTCGCCGCTTGACCGGCAGCGGACGTCACCGGCTGATTCCGCAAGACTGGACGGCGGGCATGGTCGACGTCTCCATGTTGCGCGACGCCTACCGCAGCCACAAGACGGCGGTGTTCGACGCGCTGCGCAGTGCCCATGCCCCGACCCGCAGCGTGCGCGCCGTGCTGCGCCAGCTGGCCGGCCTGGCCGACGAGGCGCTGCGCGCCCTGTGGGCCGACGCCGGGTTCGGCAGCCGCTTCTGCCTGATCGCGGTCGGCGGCTTCGGCCGCGGCGAACTCTTCCCCCACTCCGACGTCGACGTGCTGTTGCTCACGCCCGACGGCGAACCGGTCGCACCCGACGAGGTCGCGCGCATCGAGACATTCATCGGCCACTGCTGGGACGCCGGCCTGGAGATCGGCTCGTCGGTGCGCAACCTCGAGCAATGCCTGGCCGAAGCCGCCAACGACGTCACGGTCCAGACCTCGCTGCTCGAGTCGCGCCTGGTCGCCGGCGACAAGAAGCTCTACGCGACCTTCCGCGAGCGTTTCCATGCGTCCATCGATGGGCAGGAGTTCTTCGCCGCCAAGACGCAGGAGATGCGCCACCGGCACCAGAAGTTCGACAACACGCCGTACGCGCTGGAGCCCAACTGCAAGGAATCGCCCGGCGGCCTGCGCGACCTGCAGGTGATCCTCTGGGTGGCCAAGGCAGCCGGCTTCGGCAACAGCTGGGACGACCTCGCCAAGAACGGCCTGGCCACCGCCTTCGAGGTGCAGCAGATCAAGCGCAACGAGGCGCTTCTCTCGCTCATCCGCGCGCGGCTGCACGTGATCGCCAATCGGCGCGAAGACCGCCTGGTGTTCGACATGCAGACGGCGGTGGCGGCCAGCTTCGGCTATGACGGCGATTCCCAGCGCAAGGCCAGCGAGGCGCTGATGCGCCGCTACTACTGGGCCGCCAAGGCCGTGACGCAGCTCAACGAGATCCTGCTGCTCAACATCGGCGAGCGGCTGTCGCCACAGACGGAAGCGCCGACGCCGATCAACGAGCGCTTCTACGACAAGGGCGGCACCCTCGAGGTGGCCAGCGACGACCTGTACCTGCGCCAGCCGCACGCCATCCTCGAGACCTTCTGGCTCTTCGAGAAGACCGTGGGCATCAAGGGCCTGTCGGCGCGCACGCTTCGCGCGCTCTACAACGCGCGCCACGTGATGGACAGCAAGTTCCGCAACGACCTGGCCAATCACGGGATGTTCATGCGCATCCTGAAGGAGCCGCGCGGCATCACGCATGCCTTCCGGCTGATGAACCAGACTTCGGTGCTGGGACGCTACCTGCGCGTGTTCCGCGACATCGTCGGGCAGATGCAGCACGACCTGTTCCACGTCTACACGGTCGACCAGCACGTGCTGATGGTGCTGCGCAACGTGCGCCGGTTCTTCATCGTCGAGCATGCGCACGAGTACCCCTTCTGCTCGCAGCTCGCCGGTGGCTGGGACAAGCCCTGGGTGCTGTACGTGGCGACGCTCTTCCACGACATCGCCAAGGGCCGCGGCGGCGACCACTCCGTGCTCGGCGCGCGCGACGTGCGGCGGTTCTGCAAGCAGCACGGGATCGAGCGCGAGGACGCCAGGCTCATCGAGTTTCTCGTGGCCTCGCACCTGGTGATGAGCCAGATTGCCCAGAAAAAGGACCTGAGCGACCCGGAGGTGATCGGCGATTTCGCCAGGCTGGTGGGCAGCGAGCGCTACCTGACCGCCCTGTACCTGCTGACCGTGGCCGACATCCGCGGCACCTCGCCGCGCGTGTGGAACGCCTGGAAGGGCAAGCTGCTCGAGGACCTGTACCGGGCCACCTCACGCACCCTCGGCGGGCACATGCCCGATCCCGACGCGCAGGTGGAAGCGCGCAAGCGCGACGCGCTCGCGCAACTGGCGCCGCACGCCCTGCCGTTCGATGCGCACAAGACGCTGTGGAACACGCTCGACGTCGGCTACTTCATGCGCCATGACGCCTCCGAGATCGCCTGGCACGCGCGCCAGCTCTCGCGGCACGTGCCGATGGCCGGCACGCCCGTGGCCCCGAAGACGCCGCCGATCGTGCGCGCCCGCCTCTCGCCCGTGGGCGAAGGCCTGCAGGTGCTGGTCTACACGCCCGACCAACCGGACCTGTTCGCCCGCATCTGCGGCTATTTCGAGCAGGCCTCTTTCAGCATCCTGGACGCGAAGGTGCACACGGCCACCAACGGCTATGCGCTGGACACCTTCCAGGTGGTGACGACGTTCCTGCCCGACCACTACCGCGAGCTGATCAGCATGGTCGAGACCGACCTGGCGATCGCGCTGGCCCAGCCGGGCGAACTGCCGGCGCCCGGCAGGGGCCGGGTGTCCCGCAGGGTCAAGAGCTTTCCGATCAAGCCGCGGGTTACCCTGGCGCCCGACGAAAAGGCGCAGCGCTGGGTGCTCAACATCTCGGCCAGCGACCGCGCGGGGCTGCTCTACTCGGTCGCCCGCGTGCTGGCGCGCCACCACATCAACCTGCAACTGGCCAAGGTGACGACGCTGGGCGAGCGGGTGGAAGACACCTTCCTGATCAGCGGGCCGGCGCTGCAGGCGCACCGCTCGCAGATGGACATCGAGACCGAACTGATCGAAGCTCTCGAAGCCTAGGCGCACCGCGCATCGTCAGGCTGGCGCGCCGCCTCTTTGGTACATGGCCCACCTGATGGTCAGGATGTCCGCAGCGATCTTGGCGGCATTGGCCCCGGCGTAGGAGCCGCCCGGGTCGAACTCGAATCCCTTGCGGTACTGGACGACCTCGAGGTAGTCCTTGTCGAACGTCATCGGCCCCATGATCTCGGCAGGATCGACACCAGTCGGCACCGCCAGGAACTTGTCCGGGTCGGTGGCGCTTTGATAGAGATCGACGGTCAGCAGGCTCATTTGGCAGTTCCTCGGCGATGGATTGGGTCAAGCCACGGAATATTCATCTTGGCCTCGAACCGCCCCGGCTGCAATCGGCGTGAACCTACAGCCGGGGCGTGCTGCCCGCCCCTCCCGCGGGCCCTCCGCCTAGTGCGCCAGTACAGGAGTCTCCGGCCGAGGCTCTTCGGTGCGGACGGTATGGTTGGCCGCCTCGATGTGGGCGCGGCGCATGGGGCGCAGGATGAACCATGCCATCAACGCGGCAAGCGCGTTGAGCGAACTGGCCACGATGAAGACCGCATGCCAGCTGCCGGTCATGCTGACCAGGACGCTCGACAGCGGCACCACCAGCGAAGCCGTGCCCTTGGCGGTGTAGAGCATGCCCGCATTGGACGCCGCGTACTTGCTGCCGAAGGTGTCGGCACAGGTCGAGGGGAACAGGCTGTAGATCTCGCCCCACGCAAAGAAGACCATGCCGGTCAGGATCACGAAGGCCACCGGGTTGTGCCCGTAGTGGTACAGCGCCAGGATGCCGAACGCTTCCAGGCCGAAGGCGATGAACATGGTCAGCTCGCGCCCGACGCGGTCCGATACCCAACCGAAGAAGGGCCGCGTGATCCCGTTGAGCACGCGGTCGATCGCCAGTGCGAAGGTGAGAGCCGGCAGGGTCAGGCCCATGATCGAGACCGGCACGTCGCCGATGTGGAAGTCCTTGGCGATCGGGCCCAGCTGCGCGGTCGCCATCAGGCCGCCGGCGGCGACGATGACGAACATGAAGTACATCACCCAGAACACCGGCGAGCGCGCCACCTCGACGGGCTTGAAGTCGCGCCTGGACTGCAGCACCGAACCGTGCGCCGCGCTCGCTTGGGCCCTCGCCTTGGCCACGACGGCCGAGACCGCCTGGCGCGGATCCGTCAGCATCAGCGCCAGAAGAACCACGATGACGCCCTGCCCGATGCCGAAGTACAGGAAGGCCGATTCGTAGCCGCTCGTCCTGATCATGGCCGAGATCGGCAGGATGGTCAGCGCCGAGCCGGCGCCGAAGCCCGCAGCCGTCAGGCCAGCCGCAAGGCCACGGCGGTCAGGAAACCACTTGAGCGCGTTGCCGACGCAGGTGCCGTACACCGCACCGGCCCCGATGCCGCTGATCGCCGCCGCGACATACAACAACGCGAGCGAGCCGGCCATGGAGTTGAGCACCCAGCCCAGGCCGCAGAACAGACCGCCGACCAACACCACCGGACGCGGGCCGAACCGGTCGACGAGATAGCCCTCGATCGGCACCAGCCAGGTCTCCGTCAGGACGAAGATGGTGAACGCCACCTGGATGGCGGCTCGCGACCAGCCATGCTTCTCTGCAATCGGGTTCACGAAAAGGGTCCAGCCGTACTGCAGGTTGGCGATCATCGCCATGCACACGATGCCCATCAGCAGTTGCATCCATCGGTACGAGGCGGGTCGATCCGCCGTCGTTGCCAACGTGTTGTCTCTTGTCATGTGTTGGTCTCCATTGGTCTATTTGCGACGGAAGTCATTGTGGAAACCTTGCGGCAACAGTCTTCTTGACGGCGATCAAGAATTGCGGAAATCACGCCTTCAATTTCGCGGCATCGTTCGATTGGCTTTCGCCATTGCGTCCCAAAGCAGTCAAAGGAAAACAAAAAAGCCCGGCAACAACCGGGCTTTCGATCACCTTTCAATTAACTTTCATTTGCCTTTCAATTTGCTTTCAGTTTCAGAAAGCCCATAAAAAAGGCCGCGATTCAATCGCGGCCTTTGCTTCGTGCGTGGCGGTCGCCACGCGGTGGTCTTCGAGCCTTCAGCGCGCTGCGCGCGCCTGACGCACCGCCTTGAAGAGCACGACGATGGGCATCACGGCGACCAGTTCGCGCAGGACGCGACCGAATCCACCGGCCACCGGGCTGGTCTGGCTCATGGCGACAAAGCTGGGAGCGGTTCTCATGACGTGATTTCCTGTTGAATTACGAATGTCACAGATTATAGGGTTTACCCTTGTCGTCAGCAACTGCGCTTTCCAACGCCGGGTGCGGCAGCGGGTCGACGGGCCCGGTGAAATATTCGAATTCGCGCAAGCTGCGATAGCGCGATCGTCGTGGCGGTGCGGCTTGCAGACGCAAGGGGCCGAGAAATTCCGGGTGGTCGCGCAGCAGCTTGCGCGCCAGAGTCGAATAGCGCTGCACCCAGGCCTGCAATTCGGCGTACGCACGCGAACTGACGAAGCACTCCGATTCCGACAGCATGTGCGTCTCGCCCATACCGTGGACCACCAGCCCGAATTCGCATGCCACGGCGCGAACACCGTCGAGCGACAGCGCGCCCAGCGAAATGCGGCGCTGGGTGCGGTAATTGCAAATCGCCCACTGGGGCGGCCTGCCCGGCTGGAGGTAGTCGGCACCGAACGTGATCGAGGCGCTACTCAAGGGGCAGTCATCGTCACGGACGACGACGACGGGCCCATTGCGCACCTGGCCCTTGAAGCGCACACCCTCGATGCTCAGGTCGACGAAGCTGCGCCCCTTGATGCTGTGCCGGCGCACGGTGGCCGCGCCCTGTCTTCGCAGCCCACTGAAATATTCCGCCACCCGTTCGCGCATGGCCTGCTTCCAGCGCGCAATCGCGTCCAGGGCGGGGTCGGCCGGCGCGAAGTCGTTCTCGTGCGCGTTGCCGTCTTGTTCATTGCGCGCGTCCTCGCCCAGACGTTCGCTTTGCATCCTTGTCACTTTTCATTCCTCCGCTGAGCGCGCACAGCGGAGGACAGACATGCGGATGCCTTGGCGCCATGGGTCACTTCCGTGTTCGCTTTTTCCGTGAAGCTAACATCCGATTGGCGGGGCGTTCAAACGCGGCCGCGCAATGCGTGACGTACTACTCGGCTCTTCAGCGACGAAAGGAACGATCGCAGGATGCAGCGCGGGGCCGCGCCCGCGCGCGACTCAGTTCTGCGGCAACTGCAGGCCGCTGAGCTTCCACTTCAGCCAACCCGACCGGCGCAGGATGAACCCGCCGCGTCCGGGTGACTGCCGCGACTCCAGCACGATGGTCGAGGCGTCGACACGGTTGAGCCGCGCATCCCAGTCGCCGGCCGCCTTGCCGCCTTGCGCCGCCGTCTGCCAAGCCGCGGGCAACGAAACCTGCCCTGTGAGCGCCTGGCTGGGGTACCCCTCGATCAGCATCGAGAACAGCAACGTGGGCGAGCTGAGCAGCGACACCAGCGGTTCGGCCTGCGCGCTTGCGATGGCGGTGGCGCCCTCGGCCAGCCGCGGACGGCTGTCGGCCCGGGCGCCGCCGCTGAGGACTTCTGCCAGCCGGAACCCCATCGCCAGGCGCACGCTGCGCTGCAGCGCGGGTTGGTCGACTCGCGCCATCAGTGCGTCGACGTCGCGTGCCTGCGCGGCTTTCCTGATCTGATGCACGGTCCAGTACGGGCTGCCGAAATAGGCGCCGGCCACCAGGACGGCGACGCCGGCCACGGCGCCCAGGCTCCACCAAAGCGATCTCTTCTTCATTGCTGACTGCTTGCCATCGGGTTGAGTTGTTGCAATTCATGCGCGTTCAGGCGCCGCCACCCGGTCGCCGTGCGCACGGCTCGCTGCTGTCGCCACCGGCGGTGCGCGGCGCCCAGGGCGGACGATAGCGCGCCGGCGGACCATTGGGCGTCGACGCCGCGCGAAAACAGGTGCCGCTCCAGCGCATCGATCTGCACGCCGAGGGCCTCGTCGCCCACCTGCAGCGCCCACTCGCGCGGCGTGGCACGCGCATGCGCCCTGCTCCAGGCCAGCAAGGCGGCATGGGCGGCCGCCGCGTCGTTGCGGTGGCAGGCTTGCAATACCAGGTCGAACATGTGCGCGTCGGACCGCAAGCGTGCCTGCTGCCTTGCCGCGCGAGCCGCTTGCCAGCGTCTCCTGCGCCGCCAGGCCCAGCCCGACAGCGCCGCCAGCAGCGCGAGCCCCGCCGCCCATGCGGCAACGGTCGCCCACGGAATCCGCCGCCTGACTTGCGCTGCGGTGGCCGGCAGGTCGGGCGCGATGCCCTCGCCCGCGCTTGCCGCGGCCTTGACGTGCACCGTGACTGCGGGCGCCTGGGCGCTGGCGGGCTTGTGGGAGCCCGGATCGAACCAGCGCAGCTCGACAGCCGGCAAGGTGTAGGTTCCCTCCCGCTCGAAAACATAGGTGACCTTGTCGATGCGGCGCCCACCGGTAAAGCCGCCGTCGCGACCCGTGTGGTCGCTCAGTGCAGGGTCGGCGGCGAACACCCGCACGCCCGCGGGCGCATCGAACTGCGGCGGCGGGATCAGCATGGCCTGCGTGTTCCGTGCCTCGACCTGCACCGTGCGCACCAGCGCGTCGCCTGCCGCCAGTCCGCTGGTGTCGCGGTCGAAACGCTGGGTGACCTGTAGCGCGGCCACCGGCAGCACGGCGTCGCCCTCGCGCGCGCCTTCCGGCAGGCGGGCCGTGATGCGCGTGGCCGGCAGTTGCAGGTGCGCGTGTTGCGATGCGCCGCCTTCACCGCTGTAGGTGAAATCGATCGGGACCTGCGGCAGGACGAACTCGCCGGCGCGGCGCGCCACGAACACGTAGCTCTTGCGGATGGTCGCCACGGTCTGTCCACCCGCCTGATCGACCCCATGCGTGCTGCGATCGTCCGGCATGGTGACGATGGCGCCGTCAACGGACAACTGGGGAAATGGCGGCGCGCTGGTGAAGAAATTCGGCGCCGCCACGGTGACCTGGATCTCCACCTGCTGCCCGACCAGCACGGGCTGCGGTCCCAGCACGTTCACCCTGACCTCGGGCGCCGCGGCCCGCGCCGGCGCGCATGCCATGTACACCAGCACGGCGAGTACGACGAAAACCATGCGCCGAAGGTCGAGCGTCATGGCCGACCTCCGGCAGGCGGCTGGGACGCGGGATTGCGCCCGGGCGCCGGGCGCGGCGCGGCGGACGGCTGCGCCGCCTGCAACGCGAACTTGCGCGCCAGCAGCAGCGTCGGCGACGTCTGGATGTTGCGCATCCACATCTCGTCGTCGCCCTGCCCGCCTTCGGTCTGCGTGGCCTTCTTTCCCTTCTTGCCGCGCTGGTCGAACTTGATCTCGTCGGGCTTGAGGTCCGGCTGCTCTTCCTCGCCGTCTTCGTCCTTCTTCTTCTGCTCAGCCAACTGCTGCACCAGGGCCAGGTTGTCGCGCGCGGCCTTCCAGTCGGGCCGGTCCTGCAGCGCCGCCTGGAAGCGCAGCGCGGCTTCCTCGTAGCGTCCCTGCATGGCCACGGCGTCGCCTTCGTTGAAGTCGCCCTGCGCCGAATCGACCTGCGCGAAGACCTGCGCGGCGTCGGCAAAGCGGCCGGCGCGGTACAGCGCCAGGCCGCGCCACATCGGGTCCTCGAACAGCGCCGCGGCCTGCGCATAGCGGCCTTGCTCGAATGCGCGGCGGCCTTGCTGGTCGCGCGTGAGCCACAGGTCGATGAAACGCCACGGCGGGGGCGTCAGGTCGGCGCCGGCCTCGGCGCCGCCGGACGCCTCCGGGGCCTTCGAGCTGACCAATCCCTGCGCCGCTGCGTCACGGGGCATGCCGGCCCCGGCCAGCCCCAGCGCGACGGCCAGCATCCAGGCGCTGATCCAGCGTACCGTCCAGCCCTTGCGGAACCACAGCGCGGCCAGCAGCACGGTGGGCAGCGTCAGCCACCAGCCGGCCTCCTTCCAGCGGCCGCCCGATTCCGCGATCTTCTGCGCCAGATGCGACTGGACACGGTGCTGCACCCATTGCACGTCCTCGTCCCCGTCGAGCGTCACCGTGGCCACCGGCACGTCCGTCTGGCTCTTGAGCCGCTTGAGGGCCTGCAGGTCCAGTCGCGCGAACCCGCCGCCGTCGCCATCTCCGTCCGCGCTGCGTATCGGGCCGCCGCGCTCGGTGCCGAAGGCCAGCACCACCGGCTGGCTGCGGCCGCTGTCGGCCTGCGCCTGCAGCGCCTGGAATGCCCCGGCCTCGACACCGTCGGTGAAGAAGACGATGGTGCCGGGTGTGTCCTCCTTGGACAGTGCCGTGTCGATCGTACGCAGCGCCAGGGCGGTGTTCTTGCCGGGCACCGGCATGATGCGGGTCTGCAGCGCATCGACGAAGGTCTGGATCAGTTGCGCGTCGTCGGTCAGCGGCAGGACCATGTGCGCCGTGCCGGCATAGGCGTAGATGGCGGTGCGCGCACCGCCGCGCTGTGCCAGCAACGCCTTGACCTTGAGCTTGGCGCGCTCGAGCCGCGTCGGGCTGACGTCGACCGCGTTCATGGAGGGAGACAGGTCGATGGCGATGGCCAGCGGTGCCTTCTCCTCGAGAAAGGGAGGCCGCTCGCGCTCCCAGGTAGGCCCGGCGGCGGCGATGGCGCCGACCGCGATCAGCGCTGCGGTGAGATGGACCGGCCGCAGGCGGCGGCGCCGGCCAGGGTCGACGACCAGGGCCTCGAGCAGATGCGGCGAGATCACCTGGCGCCAGCGCCGACGCACGTCCTCGCGCCGGCCGATCGCCCACAGCAGCAACGCTGCCGGCAGCAGCGCCAGCAGCCACCAGGGACGCAGGAAGTGGAACTGGGCCAGCGTCTCCATCACCCGCTCCTGCCACCGGCCTGCGCCGGTGCCGGGTCCGCCTCGAGCGTGGCCGCCTCGATCGCCTCGTCGAGGTTGCGCGGCGCGATCAGGCGCCGGCCCAGCACCACCAGCACCATCACGAGCTGGTAGCCGATGACCATCAGCACCGCGGCACCGAGCGGCCACATGTACAGCTCGCGCCGCGGGCGCCAGGACAGCGTCTTGTGGTTCTGCGGCGTGATGCTGTCGAGCGTCGCATAGACCTGCTCGAGCTCACCCTGGTTGCCGGCGAAGAAGAAGCGCCCGCCGGTGTCGGCGGCCACCTTGCGCAGCAGGTCCAGGTCGACCTTTTCCTCGCCGCTGGCGTTCGGGTCGCCGATGCCGATCGTGTGCACGGTGACGTGACGCTCCTTGGCGATCTGTGCGGCGCGGTCCGGCGGCATCTTGCTGGCGGTGTCGTTGCCGTCGGTCAGCAGGATCATCACCTTCTGCTGCGCCTGGCTGTTGTCGAACATCTTGATGCCCAGCCCAATGGCGTCGCCCATGGCGGTGCGCGGGCCTGCCATGCCGGGCAGCGACTGGTCGATCAGCGCCTGCACCAGCACATGATCCATGGTGAATGGCGCCTGCGGATACGGCGCGTCACCGAACACCACCAGTCCGATGCGGTCGCCCTTGCGGCGCTCGATGAACTCGCCGACTACCTGCCGCACTGCCTCGGCGCGGGTGACCACGGCACCGTCGGGCCGGGTGAAGTCGGGCGTGCTCATCGACTGCGACAGGTCGATCGCCAGCAACAGGTCGCGCGCGGGCTGGATCTTCTCCAGCGGCGGCTCGACGAACTGGGGCCGCGTGAGCGCCAGCACGCACAGCGCCCATGCCAGCGGCGCCACGATCTTCTGCAGCCAGTTGCTGCGCGGCACGACGGCGCCGGCGGCCGGCTTCAGGCCTGCCGCCCGCGCCACCTCGCCGAAGAAAGGCAGCCGGATCGACGCGCTTTCCTCGCGGTACGCCGGCATGAGCCACCAGACGAGCAGCGGCAACGGCAGCAAGGCCAGGAGCCAGGGGTACTCAAGCTGATACATGGCCCTCGATCCATTGGCGCGACGCATCGAGCAGCACGCGCACGTCGTGGGCCGGCACCCGGGCCAGCTGCTGCTGGTCCTGGTATTGCATCTCGCGCACCAGCGGCGCCAGCGCCTGCGCGCCGTGCGTGGCATGCCCGGCATGCACTTCGAGGAATTGCGCCCACGCGGCGCCGCTGAGGGAGGCAACCTGTTCGCGCGGCCAGGCCGACAGGGCGCAGCGCTTGACGAGCACCGGCAGCGCGGTCAACACCGCCGCAGCGTTGTCGGGTTCGAGCTGCCAACGGGCCTCCAGTTGTCGCCATTCGGCCAGAGCGTCGCGCCGGTATCGATTGCGCCACCAGCGGCGCGCGGCACGCCACACCAGCCACAGCACGCCCAGAACCAGCAGGCCGGCAAGGATCTGCCAGCCGAGGGTCTGCGGCAGCCATGCCACGGGCTCGGGCAGGACGGGGTCGGCCAGGCGGGCGATCGAAACCAGTTCGGCGGGCACGGCTGCGGCTGCCCCTGCCGGCACGCTGGACGCGGGCTGCGCGGCGACGGGTGCAGCCGCGATGGCCAGTGCAACCACGACAGCGACGGTGCCGGCGGCGCGCGTCATGCCATCCGTCCGCGCCGCGCCTGCGGCGTGTCCTGGCCGAGCAGGCGTCGCATCTGCGGCGCGGTCTCCTCGGCGGCCGATAACGGCAACACCGGCACGCCGATGGTGTGCCGCCACTCGAACAGTTCGCGGCTGCGGGCATCGACGAACCCGGCAATGCCCCTACGGACCGCGTCACGGCCAAGGCCCAGTTCCACCTGCAGCTCGCCGTCGCTGACCACCAGGTCGCCGGATGCCGGAAGCTCGGTCAGGAACGGGTCGTGCACGATCACGGCCAGCAGGTCGTTGCGCGCCGCGATGCGGCTGAGCAGGTCGCGCGTCACGGCGTCATGCCCGTCGAAGTCACTGATCACCACCACCAGATGATCATGGTGCGCGAGCCGCGCGGCCTGTTGCAGGGCCTCGTTGAGCTGTGCGCCGCCCCGGCCGGCCGGTGCGTCGGCGCGCAGTTGCCGGTTGCGCCGCTCGATCTCGCCGAGCAGTTGCAGCACGGCGTCGCGGCTGCGGTGCGGGCGCAGGTCGGTCACGTCCTCGTCGCCGAACACGAGGCCGCCGACGCGGTCGCCGTCCATCAGGACACGCCAGGCGACGAGCGCGGCTGCCTCGGCCGCGGCCACCGACTTCATCGCGCGGCGGGTGCCGAAGAACATGTTCATGCGCTGGTCCACCAGCAGCAGCGCCGGGCGGTCCTTCTCCTCGGAAAAGACCCGCACGTGCGGCGTGCCGGTGCGCGCGGTGACGCGCCAGTCCATGCTGCGGATGTCGTCCCCCGGCAGGTACAGGCGCAGTTCCTCGAAATCGAGGCCGCGGCCGCGCACCTTGGACGCGTGCCTCCCGGCCAGCACGCTGTGCACCGGCTGGCGCGGCAGGAAGCTGAACTCGCGGGCCGCCATCTCCAGGCTGACGAGCTGCGCGGTGGTGACGTGCACGCCCGGCGCGTCGCTCACCGCGCCGGCCCGGGTGGCGCCGGCAGACGGCGGCGGCGGCACGGCCCGTGCCCGCCCGGCCAGGTGGAGGCGCTTGCGCCAGTCCATCTCGATCGTGCCTTGTCCGGACGAAGCGGCGGGCGCGGCCTCAGGCCACGGCCACCTTCTCCACCAGGCGGTCGATCACGGCGTCGGCGCTGATGTGCGCCGCGTGCGCCTCGTAGGACAGGATCAGGCGATGCCGGAACACCTCGTGCACGATCGCCTGAACGTCGTCGGGCGTGACGTAGTCGCGCCCCTGCAGCCAGGCGTAGGCGCGCGCCACCTTGTCCAGGCCGATCGATCCGCGCGGGCTGACGCCGACCTGGATCCACTGCGCCAGGTCGGCATCGACGGCCGCCGGCGTCCGGGTGGCCTGGACCAGCGCCACGATGTAGCGCTCGACCGCCTCGCTCACCTGCACCGCATGCACTTCGGCGCGGGCGGCGAACACGCTGTCCTGCGCCAGGCGCGGTTCCTGCGCCGCGGCCGGGACGCCAGCACTGCTGGCCGCGGCTTCTTCGCTGCGCGCCAGCTGGACGATCTGCGCCTCGGCGCTGGTTTCCGGGTAGCCGACGTTCAGGTGCATCAGGAAGCGGTCCATCTGCGCCTCGGGCAGCGGATAGGTGCCTTCCTGCTCGATCGGGTTCTGCGTGGCCATCACGAGGAACAGCGGCGGCAGCGGATGCGTGGTGCCGCCCACCGTGATCTGCCGCTCTTCCATGGCCTCGAGCAGCGCGGCCTGCACCTTCGCCGGCGAACGATTCACCTCGTCGGCCAGGATGAGGTTGGCAAAGAGCGGGCCCTGCTGGAAGCGGAACTCGCCCTTGCCGCCTTCGCTGAAATACACCTCGGAGCCAGTGATGTCGGCCGGCAGCAGGTCCGGCGTGAACTGGATGCGGGAGAGTTTCGCGTCCAGGTTCTTCGCCAGGCTCTTGATGGCACGCGTCTTGGCCAGTCCGGGCAGCCCTTCGACCAGCAGGTGGCCGTCGGCCAGAAGGCCCAGCAGCAGGCGCTCGATCATGCGCTCCTGCCCGACGATGGATTGCCCCATCTGGGCCTTCAGGCGAAGTACGTCGTCACGTGCGGTCATGGCGTCCTTTTCCTTGGGGGCTCAGCGCGCCGAGCCGCCGGTGAACCATCGATAGTAAGGATTTTCCGGATCGGCGCGCATGACCTCGCGGATGTCCTCCAGCCAGGCCTTGCGGTCGCCTTCGTAGGCATACAGACCGGCGCTGTAGAAGCGGTACAGGATCCGCCGCTCCTGCGTGACCTGCTGCATGAATGCCTCGCTCGCGCCCCGCACCGGCGCATCGCTGCGCAACGCCAGCAGCGAACTGAGCGAAACGCCGAAGTCGCCGCGTCGCACCCAGGCGGCGTACTCGATGCGCGGACGGTCGTCCGTGACGGCGGGCGCATCGCCGGCGTAGCGTTGCAGCGCGGGGCGATCGCCGACCCAGGTCGCCATCAGGGCGGCGGCCGAATCCACGCCGACCTCGCGCAATGCCTGCGCCACCTCCGGCTGGGCGTAGCGCGCCTGGATGCGCGCGGCATCGAGCTCGATCGGCTGCATCGACCCCACCAGCATCATCTCGTGGAACTCGGTGGTCCACAGGGTGGCATGCGGAAAGACCGCCAGGAAGCTCTGGACCAGCGAGCGCGTGTCCTCGTCGTTCTGTGTGGGCAGCGGCAACCATTGCGCCACCAGTCCGCCCTGCTGGAGGCGGCTGGCCGCCAGCCGGTAGAAGTCGCTCGAATAGAGGTTGACCACCCCGGCAGCCGACGGCGGCGGCGGCTCGAGCGTGATCAGGTCGTAACGCTGCGAACTGGCGAGCAGTTCGCGCCGGCCGTCACGCACGCGGATCTGCATGCGCGGGTCTTGCGTCAGGCCGTAGTTGCCCTTGAACTGCGGCGCCGCGCGCACCACGGCCGGCAGCAACTCGGCCACCACGCGCTCCTGCAGCCCGGGCCAGGCCAGCAGCGAGCCGGCCGTGATGCCGGTGCCCAGGCCGATCACCAGCGCCGAGCGCGGTTCGCCGGCATGCACGATCAGCGGCAGCAGCGCCTGCAGGCGCATGTAGCGCTGCGAAGTCATCGCGTCGCCGGAGTTGGATACGCCCTGGATGTACAGGCGATTGAAGCGGTTGCTGCCCTGGCTCTGCTGCACCACGGCCACCGTGCCGCCACGGCTTTCCTCGTAGAAGCGCAGCTCGCCGCCGCGCGCCCGCGTCAGCAGCTGGGCGAGCCGGTCGGGCGGCGCCAGCGCCGAGCCGGCAAGCATGAACCCCGTCAGGATGGCCACGCCCCAGCGCACCACGGGGCGCACCGCCGGGCCGGCGAGCACCGCCACCAGGCCCACGCCGCAGGCAGCCACGGCCAGCAGCGCCAGCGTGCGCACCAGGCCGAGCCAGGGAACGAGCACGAAGCCCGCCAGCAACGTGCCGACGATGCCGCCGACGGTATTGAGCGCCACGACCCGGCCGACCTCGCGGCCGACGTGGCCGCCGCCGCTGGCCAGGCGCAGCGCGACCGGAAAGGCCGCGCCCAGCAGCAGCGTGGGCCCGAACACGATGCAGCCGGCCGCCAGCGCGAATCGCGCACACATGGCCAGCAACTGCCGGCCGGTGGCATCGAGCACCCAGCGCTCGACCAGCGACTGGCCGCGCATGAGCCAGTCGCCCAGCAGCACCATCTCGATCAGTGCCAGAACGCCGGCAGCTGCGATCAGCCAGGCCAGCGTGCCCCATGGATCGCGCAAGGTGTCGACACGCCGGGCCGACCAGGCGCTGCCCAGCGCCAGCCCCAGCAGGTAGGTGGCCAGCACCACGGCGAAGGCAAAGCTGCGGGTACTGAGAAATTGCACGATCGACTGCGACCAGACCACCTCGTAGCCCAGCGCGATGCCGCCCGCCACCGCATACAGCAGCAGCGCCAGCCCGGCTTTGCCCGAAGGCTCGGCGGATGGCCCGGCTGCCGGTGCCTCGACGCGCGCTGCGGCATCGACATCGCCCCCGCCGGTCGCAGCCATCCGTCGGGCCAGCACCAGTGCGCCGCCGGCGGCCAGCAGGTTGAGCAAGGCCGCCGACAGCGCGCTGCCGCGCAGGCCGAAGGCCGGAATCAGAACGAAGGCGGCCAGCAGGCAGCCGACGATGGCACCCACAGTATTGGCGGCGTAGAGTCCGCCACCGGCCGAGCCGGTGCGCGAAAGCGCCGGCCGGAGTGCCTGCATGAGCACGGGCAGCGTGCCGCCCATCAATGTCGCCGGAATGCCCACCAGGGCAACCGGAATGAACCAGGCCAGCGGCCCGACGGCCTCTTGCGCGCGGGCGAATGGACCCGGCGCCAAGCCCAGGCCGAGCGTCGCGGCCAGGCCGAGAACGGCAACGCCCGCCTCGATTGCCGCGTAGAGCGCCAGCGGACGGCCGCTGCGATCGGCCATGCGGCCGAATGCCCAGCCACCCAGGGCCAGGCCGCCGAAGAAGGCCGACACGCCGACCGCCACGGCCTGCACGTCGATCCCCACCACCAGTGCCAGCTGCTTGATCCACAGCACCTGGAAGATGAGCCCGGCCGTGCCGGAGGCCAGCAGCAAAAGCGCCGGCCCACAGGCACGAAGCGCCGGCTGGCCGGCGCTTCGTGTCGATTGCGTGGCCAGGGCCGCTGCCTTGGATTGCAGCGTCTTGCCCTGCACTCAGATCACCAGCTTCACTTGCTGGTCGGCGACGCTGCCGCGGCCGGCGCCTGCTTCGGACGCTCCTTCTCCAGTGCCTCGATGCGGCGATCGACGTCCGCGCGGATCTGGTCGATGCTGAAGCTCGCCGGCTTCTGGCTCGGCGGATAGGCCACGAAGGTCTCCAGGAACGCCGCCGCCTTCTGCGTGCCGATGAAGTTCAGGTAGACGTTCTTGGTCATCCAGTCGTAGTACTGGTCGGAGACGATGTCGGCGCGCTCATACGGGTCCATGCGCAGGTTGAATACCTTGGGCAGGCGCAGGCAGGTCAGCGGGTTGGACCACACGCCCATGCCGCCGGGCACGCGCTGCTCGCAGAACACGATCTTCCAGTCGCCGGACCGCATTGCCACCAGATCGCCGTCGTCGTCGAAGTAGTAGAACTCGTTGCGCGCGCCCTTCGGGGCCTGGCCCGTCAGGTACGGCAGCTGGTTGAAGCCGTCCAGGTGCACCTTGAAGCTCTTGCCGCCGGTGGTCGGCGCCCAGCCCTTGAGGAGCTTGTCCTTGACGTCGGCGTCACCGGCCGCGGCCAGCAGCGTCGGGAACCAGTCCAGGCCCGAGACGATCTCGTTGGACACCGTACCGGCCTTGATGTGGCCCGGCCAGCGGATCATGGCCGGCACGCGGAAGGCGCCTTCCCAGTTGGTGTCCTTCTCGGAACGGAACGGGGTGGTGGCGGCATCCGGCCAGCTGAACTGGTTCGGTCCGTTGTCGGTGGCGTAGATGACGATGGTGTTGTCGGCGATCTTCAGGTCGTCAACCGCCTGCAGCAGCTTGCCGACGTCCTGGTCATGCTCCCACATGCCGTCCGCGTACTCGTTGCCCGGCATGCCGCTCTTGCCCTTGTAGGCGTCGCGCACGTGCGTGAACAAGTGCATGCGGGTGGTGTTCATCCAGGTGAAGAACGGCTTGCCGGCGGCCACCTGCTTCTTCATGAAATCGATTGCGGCGGCGGTGGTCTCGTCGTCGATGGTCTCCATCCGCTTGCGGCTGAGCGGGCCGGTGTCCTCGATCTTGCCGTCGGCGAACGAGTGCATCACCCCGCGCGGCGCGTAGCCCTTGAGGAAGGCTTCGTCGTTCTTCGGCCAGTACGGACGTTCGGGCTCTTCCTCGGCATTCAGGTGGTAGAGGTTGCCGAAGAACTCGTCGAAGCCGTGGTTGGTCGGCAGGTACTCGTCACGATCGCCCAGGTGGTTCTTGCCGAACTGGCCCGTCGCGTAGCCCTGCGACTTGATGGCTTGGGCGATGGTGATGTCGCGCGCCTGCAGGCCCACCGGCGCACCCGGCACGCCCACCTTCGACATGCCGGTGCGAAGCGTCGCCTGCCCGGTGATGAAAGTCGAGCGCCCGGCCGTGCAGCTGTTCTCCGCGTAGTAGTCGGTGAACATCATGCCTTCCTTGGCGATGCGGTCGATGTTGGGCGTCGTGTAGCCCACCACGCCGTGCGAATACGCGCTGATGTTGGTCTGGCCGACGTCGTCACCGAAGATCACGAGGATGTTCGGCTTGGCGGTCTGCGGCTGGCCCGATGCCGGTGCGGCCGCCGGTGCCGGTGTGGTGGTCTGCGCCGACACCTGCGTCGCCGCGAGCGCACCGCCAGCCATTACGCTGGCAGCCAGCATGACCCGGCCAAGCCTGCGCCACCCTGAAAATGCGAATTCCATAGCTTCTTACTCCTTCACAGTTGGAGGTCTACCTGGCCTCGGGAAAAATCTGCTTCCAGTCCTTCTTCATGCTGACCACGATCCACTGGTTGCGCGGCGCGGCGTCAAGCGCCTTGTCGAGCTTGCCCATGGCCGACTGGCGGTCGTAGGCAAATTCGCGCTGCGCATCGTCGTGATGCACGATCAGGCCGAGCCGGCGCCCAGCGCCGGCCGTGGTGTACTCGAGCATCTGCATGTCGCCGTCGGAATTGCCGAAGGCGAGGATCGGCCGCTGGCCGATGTGCAGGTTGATGCCCACTGGCTTGCCGGGGCCGTCGTCCAGGAAGAACAGGCTGGGCTCGCGCATGAGCTTGCCCGTGGCAACGTCGTACTTGATGGTCTGGGTCGAGCCGACCACCTGTTCGGGCGGAATGCCATAGACCTCCTCGGCCCACGGACGCATGGCTTCCATGGTGCCGCCCGAGACGATGAAGGTCTTGAAGCCGTTGGCGCGCAGGTACTTCAGCAATTCGATCTGCGGTTGGTAGACGGCCTGGGTATACGGCCGGTTGAGCGTGGGGTGGCGCTGCGTCGCGAACCACTGGCGCACGGCCTTGTCGTAGTCGTCCACGGACATTCCGCTGTTGGCCTGCAGCAGAAGGCCGAGCAGTGGCTTCTCGCCCTGGGCCATCGCGCCCTTCAGGTCGTTGGCCATGAGCGCCTTGTAAACCGGGTTGCTCGCCCATTCGGGCCGCGGCTTCGCCGCCTTGAGCTGGTCGATCATGAACGCGAACTGCGTGTAGATCGGCTGCTCGACCCACAGCGTCCCGTCGTTGTCGAAGGTCGCGATGCGCTGACCCGGCGGCACGAAATTGGCGGAACCATCGCGCGTCACGTCGCGCACGAAATCCACGATCGCCTGCTTGGCCGGGCCCTCGTTCCACGAAGGCAGCGGATCACCGCCACCAGCCATGCCACCGGCGGCGCAACCGGACAGCGCAACGGCCAGCATGCCGGCACCCAGCCAGCTGCCAAGACGCGCCCGGGTCGTGCGCAGCGACGCGCGCAGACCCTCCAACCCCCACCTTCCGCCGATACGCATTGCGCGTCCTTTCTTATGACGAAGCTCCCGAGCAGGATCAAACGCTTCGCAATTTGATCCGGGCGCCGCGAGCGTAACCGCATCGCATGCGTTTCGGCAAGAACTGCACACTTGTGCAGGTGTTCAAACTTGAGAATCGTGCCGAGGGCTTGAAAAGAAACTGGAAGGCGCTATAGCGGCGAGCATCATCGGACATGCCCTCGGGCAAGGCGCCGTTCCAGCCAGGCGCTATAGCGCGACAGTCCGAAGCACAGCACCCAGTACACCAGCGCGAGGAACAGGTAGCCCTCCAGATAGAAAGGCCGCCACACCGGGTCACCCCCGAGTGCCAACCCCAACGCGCCGGTCAGCTCGAACAGGCCGACGATGGTCACGAGCGACGTGTCCTTGAGCGTGCCGATCACGATGTTCATCAGCGCCGGCACCACGTGGCGCAATGCCTGCGGCAGCACGACGCTGCGCTGCACCTGCCAGCGCCGCATGCCCAGCGCCACCGCGGCGTCCACCTGTCCGCGCGGCACCGACTGGAGGCCGCCGCGAACGATCTCGGCCAGATAGGCGGCCACGAAGACGACCAGTCCCATGAGCACGCGCAAGAGCACGTCGGGATGCCAGCCGGCCGGCCACAGCAGCGGCAGCAGGAACGAGGCCATGAACAGCACCGAGATCAGGGGCACGCCCCGCACCAGCTCGATGTACGTGCTGCACAGCGTGCGCACGGCCGGCCAGGACGAGCGCCGGCCCAGCGCCAGCAGGATGGAAAGGGGAAAGGCCAACGCCAGGCTCACCACGGCCAGCGAGATGGTCAATGGCAGGCCGCCCCAGCGATTGCTCGGAACCGGGGCGAGGCCCAGGACGCCGCCGCGCATCAGGACCAGGAATGCGGCGAACCCCAGCACCCACGCGACCGGCAACCAGGGCCGCCAGCTCCGTGGCCAGCCGCTCAGCAGCGTCAGCGCGGACAACACCGTCACCGCCAGTGCCGGCCGCCATTGCTCCTCGAACGGGTATCGGCCGAAAAGTATGGGCCGCCACTTCTCGGCGATCACGCCCCAGCATGCGCCGTACGCGTTGGCGCGGCATGCCTGTGCATCGGCCCGGAAGACGGCATGCACCAGCGCCCAGTCGATGGCATGCCAGAGCACCCAGCCGACAAGGCAAAGCAGCAGCGCGCTGGCTGCCGCCCGCAAGGGACTGCCCCACAGCTCCCGCCGCCATGCCGCGGACGCGCCGCCGCCGCTCATTCCCAGCCTCGCAGGGCCACGCGGGCATTGAACCGGTTCATCACCACGGCGATGACGAGCGACAGCAGCAGATACACCGCCATCACCACCGCGATGCATTCGAAGGCACGGCCGGTCGAGCTGAGCGACGTGTTGGCCACCGACACCAGTTCCGGATAGCCGACCGCCACCGCCAGCGATGAATTCTTGGTCAGGCTCAACAGCTGGTTGGTCAGCGCCGGCACGATGACCCGCAGCGCCTGCGGCAACACCACCAGGCGCAACTGCTGCCCGGGCGTCAGGCCCAGTGCCTGCGCCGCCAGCGCCTGACCACGCGCCACCGAGCCGATGCCGGCGCGCACGATCTCGGCCACGAAAGCGGCGCTGTACAACCCCAGTCCGAGCACGATCGTCAGGTACTCCGGGCTCAGCGATGCGCCGCCGATGACACCGAAGTTGCCCATTTCCGGCCATTCCAGGTGCCAACGCTGCGCCGCCTCGTGAACAGGCCACGGCAGTGCCAGTCCCCCCTTGCTCAGCCACACGCCCGGGAGCCATTCGCGCGCCTCCTGTGTGTCGGGCAGCAGGTGGGTCAGCGCGAAATAGAGCATCAGCAGCTGCACGAGCAGCGGCACGTTGCGCAGCGCCTCGACATAGGCGGTGCACACCCCACGCACCAGCATGTGCGATGCCAGCCGTCCGATGCCCAGCAATGTGCCCAGCACGACGGCCAGCACGGCCGCCGGCACCGATGCGCGGACGGTATTGACCACGCCGGCGAGAAAGGCGCGCCAGAACGGCTGGCCCGCATCGAAGGCGATCCAGCCCTCGCTGATCTCGAAGCCGGCCGGCGCCAGCAGAAAGTCGAAGCCCGAGCGCACGCCGCGCGCCTGCAGCACACCCAGCGCATGCCGCACCATCCACAAGACCGCCAGGCCAATGGCCGCAATCAGCGCCAGCTGCAGCGCCCAGGCCAGCCAGCGGCCGGCCGGGCGGGCGCCGCCGCCGTGGCCGCGGCTCATCGCACCGGCGGTGCGTACATCAGGCCGCCTTTGCTCCACAGGTTGTTGGCGCCACGCGGCAGGCCCAGCACCGATTTCGGGCCGACGTTGCGCTCGAAGATCTCGCCGTAGTTGCCGACCGCCTTGATGGCGCGCAGCGACCAGTCCTTGTCCAGCCCGAGCAGCTTGCCCATGTCGTCACCCGTACCGACCAGGCGCTGCACGGCCGGGTCCTTGCTGTTGGCCTTGAGTTCGTCGGCATTGGCCTGCGTGATGCCCACCTCTTCGGCCTCCATCAGCGCGAACAAGGTCCACTTGGCAATGGCGAACCATTCGTCGTCCCCGCGTCGCACCAGGGGCGCCAGCGGCTCCTTGGAGATCAGCTCCGGCAGGATCACGTAGTCCTCCGGGTTGGACGCCTCCTTGTTGCGCAGCCCGGCCAGAGCCGAGGCATCCGTGGTGAAGGCCTGGCACCGGCCGGCGAAGAAAGCCTTGTAGGAAGCCTCGAAGTTCTCGAACACCAGCGTCTTGACCTGGATGTTCTGGGCCCGGAACCAGTCGGAGGCGTTCTTTTCGTTGGTGGTGCCCGACTGGGTGCAGATGGTGGCGCCCTTGAGTTGCTTGGCGCTCGACACGTTGAGCTTCTTGGGCACCAGGAAGCCCTGGCCGTCGTAATAGGTGATGGCGGTGAAGTTGAACCCGAGCGAGGCGTCGCGCGAAAGCGTCCAGGTGGTGTTGCGCGCCAGGATGTCGATCTCGCCCGATTGCAGTGCGGCAAAGCGTTGTTGCGAGTTCAGCGGCACGAACTCCACCTTGTTGCCGTCGCCCAGCACCGCCGCCGCAATGGCGCGGCAGCTGTCGACGTCAAGGCCGGCCCAGCGGCCTTGCGTGTCGGGCGCCGAGAACCCCGCGACGCCATTGGTCACGCCGCACTTGAGGCTGCCGCGCTGCTTGACGGTATCGAGCGTCTTGCCGGCGAAGGCTGGCGCGGCCACGAAGGAAAGCGCCAGCGAGATGGCGCCGAATGCGATGCGGAAATGTGTCATGAGTCTTCTCGGGAGTCGCGGTGCAGCGGGCAGTGTAGTGGCGTCGCGTGTGCAAGGCCGAAGCTGCATGACCCCAGGCGTTCCCCGGCAGGCCCTTGCCACGCGCCGCGCTTTGAACACAATGGCGCTTTTCGCGCACTTCAACCAATAAGACAGAAAGCAAAGGCAACTGCAAATGGTCCGTTCCGACGATACCGGCAAACTCGTACTGCGAGTCGTACTGGGCGTGCTCATCCTGCTGCACGGCATCTCCAAGATCAGCTCCGGCGTCGGCGGCATCGCCGGCATGCTGTCATCGCACGGCCTGCCCGGCGCGCTGGCCTACCTGGTCTACATCGGGGAAGTGCTGGCACCGGTGCTGCTGATTGCCGGCATCTATACGCGCCCGGCCGCATGGATCGTCGTCATCAACATGCTGGTGGCGCTCTGGCTGGTCCACACCAAGGACCTGTTCGCTCTCGGCAAGAACGGCGGTTGGGCGCTGGAACTACAGGGTATGTTCCTGTTCGCCGCCGTGGCGGTGGCCTTCCTCGGCGCCGGCCGCTTCAGCGTTGGCGGCACCGGCGGCCGCTACAACTGAGGCCAGTCTGTGGCGGCGGCGCGACGCGCGTCGCGCGCCGCCCGGTCAATCGTCGTCGCCGACATCCAGCCCGGGAAACAGCACGTCCGTGAAACCGAAGCGGGAGAAGTCGCGCACCCGCATCGGGTACAGCTTGCCAAGCAAGTGGTCGACCTCGTGCTGCACCACGCGCGCGTGGAAGCCGGTGGCCGTGCGCTCGATCGGGTCGCCGTACGGATCGAAACCGGTGTAGCGGATGTGCGCGAAGCGGGGCACCACCCCGCGCAGGCCCGGCACGGACAGGCAGCCTTCCCAGCCCTCCTCTTCTTCGTCGCCCAGCGGCGTGATCACCGGATTGAGCAGCACCGTGCGCGGCACCACCGGCGCATCGGGGTAGCGCGGGTTGGGCGCATCGGTGCCGAAGATCACGAGTTGCTGGTCCACTCCGATCTGCGGCGCCGCCAGGCCCGCGCCATTGACGGCGGCCATGGTCTCGAACATGTCGCGCACCAGGAGGTGCAGCGCGTCGGTGTCGAAGGCGGTGACCGGCTGCGCGAGTCGCAGCAGCCGGGGGTCGCCCATCTTGAGAATCTCGCGAATGGCCATGGCGCGATTATCGGGTGCATGCCGCGATCGCACCGCCCGCTGTCGAGCGTCAGTAGCGGGGGCGGCCCCAATAGCCACGGCCGCCGTAGTAGCCGCCGCCGTAGTAGCCGCGGCCGCCGTAGTAGCCCGGTCTGCCGTAGTTGCCACCAACGCCGATGCCGATGCTGACCGGCGGCGCCACCACCACCGGCGGCCCACCTTCGACGACGGCGCCCGGCGCGTAGTAGCCGGCCGGCACCGCCACGCAGCCGCCCAGCAAGGCGGCCGAGGCAACCAGGCCACCGACGGCGGCCCAGCGGGGAATGTGCGTCTTCATGCGTGCTCCTTGCATCCGGCCACATGCGGCCGACTCAAGGTATTCGACCCGCGCCACGTTGCGCGTATTCAGGGCCAGGGTAAAGCAGCGTAAAGACGCGTAGCAGCGCGTTGCCCGCGCCGAAGGGCTCAGCCCGCCAGCAGCGACAGCATGGCCGCCTCGTCGATGACGGTCACGCCCAGTTCGCGCGCCTTGTCGAGCTTGCTGCCGGCTTCGGCGCCCGCGACGAGATAGTGCGTCTTCTTGCTGACCGATCCGGCCACCTTGGCCCCCGCGGCCTCGAGCCTGTCCTTGGCCTCGTCGCGCCCCAGGTTCGGCAGGGTGCCGGTAATGACGAAGGTCTTGCCCGCCAGTGGCTTGGGCGCGCGTGCCGTCGGCTCGCCTTCTTCCCAATGCACGCCGGCGGCGCGCAACTGCTCAACCACCTCCCGGTTGTGCGGTTGCTGGAAGAAGGTGTGCACGCTCGCCGCCACCACCGGGCCGACGTCCGGCACTTCGAGCAACTGCTCGACCGTGGCGGCCTGTTCCGGCGTGGCGCCCATGATCGCGTCCAGGCTGCCGAAGTGGCGTGCCAGGTCCTTGGCGGTGCTCTCGCCCACCTGCCGGATGCCCAGCGCGAACAGGAACCGGGGCAGCGTCGTTTGCTTGCTCTGCTCCAGCGCCGCGACCAGATTGGCCGCGCTCTTGTCGGCCATGCGGTCCAGCGCCGCGAGCTTGGCCACGCCCAGCGCGTACAGACCCGGCAGGCTCAGCACGATGCCGCCGTCGACCAGTTGATCCACCAGCTTGTCGCCCAGGCCCTCGATGTCCATCGCACGGCGCCCGGCGAAATGCAGCATGGCCTCTTTTCGCTGTGCCGGGCAGAACAGGCCGCCGGTGCAGCGATGGTCGATACCGCCCTTCTCGCGCGCCACCGCGCTGCCGCACTTGGGGCAGGTACGCGGCATGCGGAAATTCGGAACGTAGGCGGGTCGCGGCTGCGGCACCCGGCCGACGATCTCGGGAATGACGTCGCCGGCGCGGCGCACGATCACGGTGTCGCCCACCCGAACGCCCTTGCGCCGCAGTTCGAACACGTTGTGAAGCGTGGCATTGCTGACCGTGGTGCCACCGACGAACACCGGCTCGAGCTTGGCCACGGGCGTGAGCTTTCCGGTGCGGCCGACCTGGATGTCGATGCCGTTGAGCCGCGTGACCTGTTCCTGCGCCGGGTACTTGTGCGCCACCGCCCAGCGCGGCTCGCGCGTCTTGAAGCCCAACTGCCGCTGCAGCGCCAGGCTGTTGACCTTGTAGACCACGCCGTCGATGTCGAACGGCAGCGCGTCGCGCTCGCCCGCGACCCTGGCATGGAATTCGACCAGGACCGCAGGCCCGGGCCCGACCGCCCGAATATTTGCCACCGGCAGCCCGAAGGCCGCCAGCGCGTCAAGCGTGCCGCTGTGCGTGGCGGGCTGCGCCGTCCAGCCCTGCACGTCGCCCAGGCCGTAGGCATAGAAGCTCAGGGAGCGCTGCGCAACCAAGGCGGGGTCGAGCTGGCGGATGGCGCCCGCCGCCGTGTTGCGCGGGTTGATGAAGGTCTTCTCTCCCTTTTCGCGCTGGCGCTCGTTGAGCCGCTCGAATGCGTCGCGGCGCATGTACACCTCGCCACGCACTTCCAGCACGGGCGGTGCCTCGCCGGTCAACCGCAGCGGAATCTGTCCGATCGTGCGCAGATTCTGCGTGACGTCCTCGCCCTTCTCGCCGTCGCCGCGCGTGGCACCCAGCACCAGCACGCCATCCTCGTAGCGCAGGCTGATGGCCAGGCCGTCGAACTTGAGCTCGGTCGAATATTCGACCGGCGGATCGTCGGCCGCAAGGCCCAGTTCGCGCCGCACGCGCGCGTCGAATGCCTCGGCGCCGGCAGCGGTGGTGTCGGTCTCGGTATGGATCGACAGCATCGGCACCACGTGCCGCACCGGCGTGAGGTAAGGCAGCACCGCGCCGCCGACTCGCAAGGTGGGCGAGTCCGGCGTGCGCAGCGCGGGATACTCGGCCTCGATCGCCTGCAGGCGCTGGAACATGCGGTCGTACTCGGCATCCGGCAGTTCGGGCGCGTCGAGCACGTAATAAAGGTGCGCGTGCCGGCGCAGGTCCGCGCGCAGCTTCTCGGCCTCGGCGCTGATCGCCGCCGAAGGCTTCTCGTGTTTCGTCGTCATGGGCTCAGCTGAACAGGCGCCGCGCCAGGGCCGATCCGGCCGCCAGGTCGCGTGAATCGAGCGTGTCGTAGAGCAGTTCCAGGTCGGCGCCGATGATGTCCATGGTCTCTTCGCGCAACAGTTGCCCGTCGCCGTCGGTGACCACGCCATCCATGTCGCGCGCCAGGTCGGCGGCGATCTCGCGCATCCGTCCGAAGGGCTGCTCGCTGCGCGCGACCTGGGGCACGTCCAGGCTCAGCACCAGTTCGCGGATCGCCGACTGCGTGGGGTCATCGGCCAGCGCGGCCTGGGTGTCGAAGGCCAGTCCGAGAATCGGTGGCAGGCCGGGCTCGGCCGTGGGCAGCACCATGCGCCCGGGCAGCAGGCCCGGCACGAAGCCCAGCCGCGCCCCCACCTGCTGCACGTAGCCGGGGCTCCAGGCTGCGTGACGGGCGCGCAGCACGAAGCTCAGCTGTGCGTCATGCGAGCTGGCGAACTGGTCCAGCTCGCGCGCACGGCCGACCTCGTCCAGCATTTCTGGAAAGTCTGGCGTGCCGCCGAGCGCGTCGGCGAAAGCCGAGGCCTTGACGACGAACTCCGAATACTCGATCTCGTTGAGGGCGCCGGTGCGGTTGGCCAGTTGCACGCCTGCCTGGAAGGCGCGATAGCGCTGCCCTGCCGTGGGCGGCTCCCATTGGCCTGACTTCTCGTTGAGGCCCTCGATGGCCACCGGCTTGCTGCCGGCACGGCGCGTGGCCGGCATGGCCGCGATCGCCGCGTCTCCGCTGACGAGGCCGTCGAGCGCGATCGGCGCCATGACGTCGATCAGCGGATCGAGCGCACCGCGGCGTTCGACGCCGCCGACCGATGCGCCGGTTCTTGCCGGAAGCTCGGCATCGAACTGCGGCTCGTGCCGCTCGAGCGCGCGAGGCGGCTCGTGGTCCAGGCCCGGATCGATGCGCAAGGCCGGCCCATCCTCGTCGGCCGCTTCGTTTCCGGGTGGTGACGCCGAGCCGCCCTCGTCGCCCAGGTCGGGCTGGCGCGGCGCGTTGCGGCGCGAATTCCACGTGTTGAAGGCGATGATCGCGGCCAGCACGAGCCCGCCGAGAATGGCCAGGGCGACGGTGAGACTGCTCATGTTGCGTGCGCTGTGTTTCTTCTTTTGGTCAGGCGGCTTCCGTCATGGAAGCGGCTGCTTCCATGTCGACCGCCACGATGCGTGATACGCCCTGCTCCTGCATGGTCACGCCAATCAGTTGCTCGGCCATCTCCATGGCGATCTTGTTGTGGCTGATGAACAGGAACTGGGTCTCGCGGCTCATGGCAGTCACGAGTTTGGCATAGCGTTCGGTGTTCGCGTCGTCCAGCGGGGCATCGACCTCGTCGAGCAGGCAGAACGGCGCGGGATTGAGCTGGAAGATGGCGAACACCAGGGCGATGGCCGTGAGTGCCTTCTCGCCGCCCGACAGCAGGTGGATGGTCTGGTTCTTCTTGCCCGGCGGCTGGGCCATGACCTGCACGCCGGAGTCGAGGATCTCGTCGCCGGTCATCATGAGCTTGGCCGTGCCGCCGCCGAACAACTCGGGGAACATGCGGCTGAAGTGCTCGTTGACCGTCTTGAAGGTGCCGGCGAGCAACTCGCGGGTCTCGCCGTCGATCTTGCGGATTGCGTCCTCGAGCGTCGTGATCGCCTCGTTCAGGTCGGCCGACTGCGCGTCGAGGAACGTCTTGCGTTCGCTCGCACTGGCCAGCTCGTCGAGCGCCGCCAGGTTGACGGCGCCGAGCGCCGCGACCTCGCGGTGCAGACGATCGATTTCCGACTGCAGGCCTTGCAGGCGCACCTTGTCGACCTCGATGGTGGCGGCCACCGCCTCCAGGTCGGCCTGGGCGTCGGCCAGCAACTGGTCGTACTGCTCCAGGCCCAGCCGGGCGGCCTGCTCCTTGAGCTGAAACTCGGTCAGGCGCTGGCGCATCGGTTCGAGGTCACGCTCGAGCTTGAGGCGGCGCTCGTCGCTGGCGCGCAGCTTCATGGTCAGGTCGTCGTACTGGCTGCGCACCGCGCCCAACGCGGTCTCGCGCTCCAGCTTGAGCGACAGGGCGTTCTGCAGGCCGGCCTGGGCGGCGGCGTCGGACAGGCGCTGGAGCTCGGCGCCCGCGCGCTCGTTCTCGTCGGCCAGCGCCGTGGCCTGCTGATCGGCGGTCTGGATCGCCCGCTGCAACTCGGCGCGGCGCGCCTCCAGCGTGCGCTGGGCAAAGGTGGCCTCCTGGGCCTGGCGCTCCAGGCTGCGGTGCTGCTCGCGGCTGGCGCCCAGCTGGCGCTGCGCGTTGATCACGCGCTCGTCCAGCTGCGCATGGCGCTCCTGGGTGTCGGCCAATTGAAGGTCGAGTTCCTCGAAGCGAGCCTCGGCGGTGATGCGGCGCTCCTGCAAGTCTTCGAGCTGCGATTCGACCTCGGCCAGGTCCCCGCTGAGCTGTTCGCTGCGCGCACGCGTCTGCTCGGCCAGCTGGGTCAGGCGCAATGTCTCGACCTGCAGTTCGTGGGCACGCGACTGGGCTTCCTGGGCTTCGCGCCGCACCGTCACCAGCCGCTGCGCGGCGTCCTGGTAGGCAGCTTCGGCGCGCACCAACGCGCTACGGGCCTCGTCGCTGATCAGGGCCTGGGCGCGCAGCTGGCGTTCCAGGTTCTCGATTTCCTGCTGGCGCGCCAGCAGGCCGGCCTGTTCGGAATCCTGCGCATAGAAGTTGACGCCGTGGGCGGACACCGCATGGCCGTTCCTGACGTAGATCACGCCACCGGGCGGCAACTGCCCGCGCTGGGCCAGCGCCTCTTCGAAGGTGCCGGCGGTGAAGCAGCCATGCAGCCAGTCGCCCAGCAATGCCTGCAGGCCGGCGTCGTTCAGGCGCAGCAGGCTGGCCAGGCGCGGCAGCCCGGCATCGCCGCCGGACACGCCCGCGCTGGGCGGGCTGTAGAAGGCCAGCTTGGCCGGCGGCGCGTCCTTGCCATCGGTGCCGAGGAAGCCCCGGACCATGTCGAGGCGGCTGACTTCAAGTGCACCCATGCGCTCGCGCAATGCCGCTTCCAGCGCGTTCTCCCAGCCCTGCTCGATGTGGATGCGGCTCCACAAGCCCTGCAGCCCGTCCAGCCCGTGCCTGGCCAGCCACGGTGCCAGCTTGCCGTCCGTCCTGACCTTCTCCTGCAACGCGCGCAGGGCGTCCAGCCGCGCGGCCAGTTCGGCATGGCGCGCGCCTTCGGTGTTGACTTCGTTCTGCCGCGCGCGCCGGTCCTCGTCCAGCTGCGGGACGGATTCCTGCAACTCGTGCAGGCGGGCGTCGGTCTCGTTGGCGGCCTCCTGGGCGCGCGCCAGTTGCGCCTGCATGTCGCTCAGGCGCGCCTCGTCCGGCGCGGCCAGCGCGCGCTGGTCGGCCTGCAGCTTCTCGGCGCGGGTCTGCAGCTGCCGCGTCTGTTCCTCGATATTGCGCTGGTCGGCCGCCAGCACCTGGATCTGCTGCTGCACCTGCGCGACGGCGCCGCGCTGCGCATTGGCCTCGTCCTGCGCGCGCTGCAGCGACTCTTCCAGCTCGGGCATGCGCGCGTCGTGTTCTTCGAGCTGGGCGGCGAGCAAAGTGGCCTGTTCTTCCGCGTCGACGCCCTGGCCGGCCAGGGTCTCGATCTCGGCCTGGGCCTCTTCCTGGCGCGTTCCCCATTGGGCGATCTGCTCGCGCAGCTGGACCAGGCGCTGCTCCACCCGCTGGCGGCTTTCCACCACGTAGCGGATCTCGCCTTCGAGCCGCCCGACCTCTGCGCTGGCTTCGTACAGCTTGCCCTGTGCCTGGTTGACCTCGTCGCCGGCGGCATAGTGCGCCTGGCGCACGGTCTCGAGCTCGGCCTCGACGTGCCGCAGTTCGGCGGTGCGCTCCTCGAGTTCGTTGACGGCCTTGGACGAGTCGTTCCTGATGCGCTGCTGGTCGCTCTCGGCTTCGGCGCGCTTGAGGTACCAGAGCTGGTGCTGCTTGCGCGTGGCATCGGCCTGCAGCGTGTTGTAGCGGGCGGCAACCTCGGCCTGTTTCTCGAGCTTCTCGAGATTGGCGTTGAGCTCGCGCAGGATGTCCTCGACCCGCGTGAGGTTCTCGCGCGTGTCGGACAGGCGGTTCTCGGTCTCGCGGCGGCGCTCCTTGTACTTGGAGACGCCGGCGGCTTCCTCCAGGAACAGGCGCAGCTCCTCGGGCTTGGACTCGATGATCCGGCTGATGGTGCCTTGGCCGATGATGGCGTAGGCGCGCGGGCCGAGGCCCGTGCCCAGGAACACGTCCTGCACGTCGCGCCGGCGCACCGGCTGGTTGTTGATGTAGTAGCTGCTGTTGCCGTCGCGGGTGAGCACGCGCTTGACCGCGATCTCGGCGAACTGGCTCCATTGGCCGCCGGCGCGGTGGTCGGCGTTGTCGAACACCAGTTCCACGCTGGAGCGGCTGGCCTGCTTGCGGGTGGTGGTGCCGTTGAAGATGACGTCCTGCATGGACTCGCCGCGCAGTTCCGAGGCGCGCGATTCGCCCAGCACCCAGCGCACCGCATCCATGATGTTGGACTTGCCGCAGCCGTTGGGCCCCACCACCCCGACGAGCTGGCCGGGCAGCAGAAAATTGGTCGGTTCCGCGAAGGACTTGAAGCCGGAGAGCTTGATGGAGGTGAGCCGCACGCGCTTAACCTTGCCCGGCCGGGACCGCCCTTGCGGTAGGAATCCCGGCCAAGATATTGATTTGTAAGGAAATTTGTCGCAGGAGAATCTGCGCTCGGAAGCGAAGATGATACCTGCGTCCAACATAAAAATCGCCGAGGGAGACCCCATGTCCGCTGCCTGGAACCTGCCACTCGTCCTGATGCTCGCGCTCGGGCTGGCCGGGTGCGGCGCCACCCGTTCGACGCAGCGTGCCGAGCCCTATGGCAACGGCGAATGGCTGCAGTCCGGCGCCAACCGCATCGCCAACCTGGCGCTGCGCGACAACCTCGAGTCGGTGCGGCGGGTCCAGTTGTCGCTGTACAAGCGCAACCCGCGCGAATGGCGCAAGTGGGCCGCCAGTCGCGACGAAGCCATCTCCCGCGTATGGAGCGACGTCATGCAAGGCGTGCCGATGGCGCAGATCGGCGGCGCCGTCGGCATCGGGGCGATCCGCGCAGCCTTCGATCCGGCCTTCGCGGGCGACCGGGTGGCGGCCCTCGTCGTCGGCTGGGCGACGATGCTCAAGCAGGCCAATGGCGACACGTGGTCGCAGACCATGATCGACGGCGTCGATGCCGAGAATGCATTCCGCGCGGCCCGCAACGTGGAGATCTCGGCGTGGCTTCTGTATGCCCGGCGCGACGAGAAGGCGCAGCCCATGCTCTTGTCGACCGAGGTCAGCGATCAAGGGAGGAACCTGGTCGTGGACCGGGAGCTGTCGAAGATGGTGGCCCGGCTCGATCTGATGGCGGCGCAGGCGGACGAGAAGTATCGGCGGGCGGCGCTCGACTTCAGCCAGAACTTCCTGATGGGGAGCGTGGCGCCGTTTCTCCAGTTGGTGCCGCACTGAGTCTTCTGGGCCGGCTTCGTTTGGTTGCTGGTTCGCTTTGGGCCGGGTTTGCCTTCGGGGCTGGTTTGCTTTGGTGAGGGCCGCCCGGCCTGCGCTGCCCGCCGGCGGCCTTCACTGCGCCGGCCCCTTCGGGGCTTCCCTGCGGTGCTCGCGAAGCCGGCCCGCGCCGTGTAACTCGCTTCGTTCACTGCGTTCACTGCGCTCAGACGGCGAGTCAGAAGTTGAAGCGCGCACACCTGTGCGCGCAGGCCGGCTTCACTGCGCTCCTCGGCGGCACAGAGGCGGCCGCCAACGGACAGCGCAGGCCGGGCGGCGTGGCGTGCAAGCCGTGTGGCCCTCGGTTGCTCGGGAGGGCTGCAGCGATTGGGGCGTGATCGGGTTTGGGCGACGTGACCGGTCTTGCCGGACGGCGGGCGGGTGCCCCGCGGCGACCGAGCCTGGGGCAAGGAGAGCCGTTGCGCGACGCGACGTGTCTTGCGGCGGTGGGCGGCGTGTGTCGGGGGCCGCCTCTGTGTCGCCGAGGAGCGCAGCGTGGCCGGCCTGCGCGCACAGGTGTGCGCGCTTCAACTTCTGACTCACCGTGTCTGTCTGAGCGCAGTGAACGCAGTGAACGCAGCGAGTTACACGGTGCAGGCCGGCCACGCGAGCACCGCAGGGCAGCCCCGAAGGGGCCGACACAGTGAAGGCCCCCGGCACGCGCCGCCCGCCGCCGCAGCAGGGCGCGTCGTCGCCTCGACACCCAAGCCAAACCGAAGCCCCACGCCGACGCCCGCACATCGCCCATAGAATGGCCAGGCCCACCCCCGGGCGCATCCTCGAAGGCGAACATCCACATGGGGTCCCTCAACTTCATCGGCGGTGAGAAAGGCGGCGTCGGCAAGTCGGTCACCGCACGGCTGCTGGCGCAATACTTCATCGACCGCAACAAGCCCTTCGTCGGCTTCGACACCGACCGCTCGCACAGCTCCTTCACCCGCTTCTACGAAGGCTTTGCCTCGCCGGTCGTGGTGGACACTTTCGAAGGGCTGGACGCCGTGGTCAACGGCTTCGAGGACAACCCGGCCCAGAACGTCATCGTCGACCTCGCGGCCCAGACGCTGGCGCCACTGGCGCGCTGGATCAAGGAATCGGACCTGTTCAGCGTTTTCAACGAGCTCGGCGTCCAGGTCAACTTCTGGCACGTGATGGATGACGGCCGTGATTCGACCGACCTCCTCGGCACGCTGGTCGACACCTTCGGCGACAAGCCGAACTACATCCTGGTGCAGAACTACGGCCGCGGCAGCGACTTCGGCATGCTGCTCGGGTCGCAGGCGATGGCCAAGGCGGCGCTCATGCGCGCGCACGTGATCGCCCTGCCCCGCCTCAACGAAGCCAGCATGCGCAAGATCGACGCGCACAACGCCAGCTTCTGGAAAGCGGTCAACGACCGACAGGGCGCCCAGGCGCTGGGGCTGCTCGAGCGCCAGCGCGTCAAGAGCTGGCTGGCGACGGTCTACGCCGCCTTCGACACGCTGCCGCTGTAGCCGGCGGGCGCGCTGCGGCCGCTGAACAGCAGCACCAGCGACAACACCGCGAACAGCGCGAACGCCAGGAAGGACCAGTTGGCGATCGACAGGCCCAGGAAGTTCCAGTCGACCTTGGTGCAATCGCCGCTACCGCGGAAGATCATCGGCACCACGCGCTGCAGCGGGAAGGACTCGATCATTCCGTAGATGTCGCGTCCGCAGCTGGCGAATTCGGGCGGGTACCACTGCAGCCAGCTCTGGCGCGCAGCCGTGAAGGCACCGCCCACGCTCGACACCAGCGCCAGGACACCCCACAGCGCGCGCAGCCCGCGTCCGCCGGTCGCGGCGGCCAGCCCGGCGAAAAGCGCCACCGCCACCAGCGCGTAGCGCTGCACCACGCACATCGGGCACGGCTCGAGCCCCACCACGTGCTGCAGATAAAGGCCAAAGGCCAGCATGGCCAGACAGGCCAGGCTGATCAGGCCGAAAGCACGGCGCGGCGCACCGAAATACCAGTTCATGACATTGCTAATCAAGGCGATACCCAGTCCTCTTCGACGAATACCCGGGCCTTGCGCGGCGTGGCGAGCACCTTGTCGCCCTCCTTCAAGCCCAGGTCGCGGAACTGCTGCGCAGGGATCTGCGCCTCGATGATCGTTCCGCCGCCTGGATTGTCTGGATTCGATTCCAGCGGTTCGAGTTCCAGCCGCGCGATCGGACCCACGACGATGGCACGGTCCAGCGTGGCCGGGATGCCGGTGCCGCCGGCCACCCAGCGGCGCACATCCAGGTCGTGCGGACGGACATAGGCCAGCGCGTGCGCGTCGCGCGCGGCGCCGTGCTCCGGCGACTCCAGGCGCAGCCCGCCCTGCACCTCCACTGAACCTTCATGCGCGCGCCCCTGGAACAGGTTGACGTCGCCCAGGAAGCCGTAGACGAACGGGCTGGCCGGGTGGTCCCAGACCTCCTGCGGCGATCCCACCTGCTCGATGTGGCCGCTGTTCATCAGCACCACGCGGTCGGCCACTTCCAGCGCCTCCTCCTGGTCGTGCGTGACGAAGATGGAAGTGACGTGCAGTTCGTCATGCAGCCGGCGCAGCCAGCGACGCAGCTCCTTGCGCACCTTCGCATCGAGCGCGCCGAACGGCTCGTCGAGCAGCAGCACCTTCGGCTCCACCGCCAATGCGCGCGCCAGGGCGATGCGCTGGCGCTGGCCGCCGGACAGCTGCGACGGATAGCGGTCGGCCAGCCAGTCCAGCTGCACCAGGCCCAGCAGCTCCATCACCTTGGACTTGATCTGTGCATCGCTCGGACGCGTACGGCGCGGGCGCACGCGCAGGCCGAAGGCCACGTTCTCGAACACCGTCATGTGACGGAACAGCGCGTAGTGCTGGAACACGAAGCCGACCTGGCGCTCGCGCACGTGCACGTCGGTGGTGTCTTCGCCGGCAAAGAGGATGCTGCCGACGTCGGCCGACTCCAGCCCGGCGATGATGCGAAGCAGCGTCGTCTTGCCGCAGCCGGACGGACCGAGCAGCGCGACCAGTTCGCCCGAATCGATGTCCAGGCTGACGTCGCGCAGCGCCTGGAAGTTGCCGAACTGCTTGCTGACGTTGCGGATCTCGATGCTCATGATGTCTTTCCTTTTCCCGCGGCGACCGCGGCCGACGCCTGCGGCCGCTCCGGCGGCAGCGCCGCCAGCGCCTTCATCTCGCGCTCGTGGCGCCATTCGATGACGGTCTTGATCACCAGCGTGACCAGCGCCAGCAGGGCCAGCAGCGAGGCCACCGCGAAGGCGCCGACCGCCTGGTATTCGTTGTAGAGCACTTCCACGTGCAGCGGCATGGTGTTGGTCTGGCCGCGGATGTGCCCCGAGACCACCGACACCGCGCCGAATTCGCCCATCGCCCGCGCGTTGCACAGGATGACGCCGTACAACAGGCCCCACTTGATGTTGGGCAGCGTCACGCGCCAGAAGGTCTGCCACCCGGTGGCGCCGAGCACGATGGCGGCCTGCTCCTCGTCGCTGCCCTGCGCCTGCATCAGCGGGATCAGTTCGCGCGCAATGAACGGGAACGTGACGAACACGGTCGCCAGCACGATGCCCGGCACGGCGAAGATGATCTTGATGTCGTGCGCCGCCAGCCACGGGCCGAACCAGCCCTGTGCGCCCAGCACCAGCACGTAGACCAGGCCTGCCACGACCGGCGAGACGGCAAACGGCAGGTCGACCAGCGTCGTCAGGATGGCCTTGCCACGGAATTCGAACTTGGCGATCGCCCAGGCGGCCGCGACGCCGAACACCAGGTTCAACGGCACCGAGATGGCGGCGGTCAGCAGGGTCAGGCGGATCGCCGCCCAGGCATCGGGTTCGCGCAGCGAGTCCAGGTAGGCGTTCAGCCCCTTGCGCAGGGCCTCGGTCGCCACTGCCGCCAGCGGCAGCACCAGGAACAGCGCCATGAACGCCAGCGCCAGGCCGATCAGCACCCAGCGCACGAGCGGCGATTCGGTGGTGCCGGCGCGCGCGCGGCGCTGGCCGGCGCGCAACGTGGTGCCGCCGCTCATGACGAACCTCCGGACCGACGGCGCTGCCAACCCTGCAGGCCGTTGATGACGAGCAGCATCACGAACGAGAACATCAGCATCACCGTGGCCACCGCGGTGGCGCCGGCATAGTCGTATTGCTCGAGCTTGCCGATGATCACCAGGGGCGTGATCTCGGAGACCATGGGCATGTTGCCCGCAATGAAGATCACCGAGCCGTATTCGCCGATGGCGCGGGCGAAAGCCATGGCGAACCCGGTCGTCAACGCCGGCAGGATCGACGGCAGGATGACCCGCCAGAACGTCTGCCAGCGGGTCGCACCGAGAGAGGTAGCGGCTTCTTCGAGTTCCTTCTCGCTGTCCTCGAGCACCGGCTGCACCGTGCGCACGACGAACGGCAGGCCGATGAAGATCAGCGCGATCACCACGCCGGCCGGGGTAAAGGCCAGCTTGATGCCGTGCGGCTCCAGGTACTGGCCGATCCAGCCGTTGCCGGCCAGGATCGCGGTCAGCGAGATACCCGCCACGGCGGTGGGCAGCGCGAACGGCAAGTCGACCAGCGCATCGACGATGCGCTTGCCGGGGAAGTCGTAGCGCACCAGCACCCAGGCCACCAGCAGGCCGGCGAACAGGTTGACCAGCGCCGCCAGGAACGAAGCCCCGAACGTAAGGCGGTACGACGCCAGCACGCGCGGCGCACTCACCGCTGTCCAGAACTGCTCCCAGCTCAGCGAGAAGGTCTTGATGAACAGGGCCGACAGCGGCAGCAGCACGATCAGGCTGAGCCAGAAGACGGTGTAGCCCAGCGTCAGGCCGAAGCCGGGCAGCACCCGGGTGGCGCGGCTGGGCCGGCGTGCGCTGGACACGCGAGAAATCGGCGCTGCCGCAGGCAGCGCCGATGAAGTCGAAGGCGGCATGGGGGGATTATTTACCGCCGGGCGTGTAGAGCTTGTCGAACTGCCCACCGTCGTTGAAGTGCACCTTCTGCGCCTCGCTCAGGCTGCCGAACAGTTCCTGCACGGTGAACAGCTGCACCGGCTTGAACAGGTCGGCGTGCTTCTTGAGCACGGCAGCCGAGCGGGGGCGCAGCGCATGCTTGGCGGCGATTTCCTGCGCCTCGTCCGAGTACAGGTAGTCCAGGTAGGCCTTGGCCAGTTCGGCGGTGCCCTTCTTGTTCACCGTGCGCTCGACCACCGCCACGGGGTTCTCGGCCAGCACGCTGATCGACGGGTAGACCACGTCCACCTTGCCTTCGCCGTATTCACGGTTGATCGACAGCACCTCGGACTCGAAAGTCACCAGCACGTCGCCGATGTTGCGCTGCAGGAAGGCGGTGGTGGCGTCGCGGCCACCGCGAGCGAGCACAGGCACGTTCTTGAACAGCTTGCCGACGAATTCGGCGGCCTGGGCGTCGGTGCCGCCCTTCTTCTTGACGTAGCCCCATGCGGCCAGGTAGGCATAGCGGCCGTTGCCGCCGGTCTTGGGATTGACCACCACGACCTGCACGCCCGGCTTGGTCAGGTCGTCCCAGTCCTTGATTGCCTTGGGGTTGCCCTTTCGCACCATGAACAGCATGGTCGACGTGGTGGGCGCGGCGTTGTCGGGGAAGCGCTTGGCCCAGTCCTTGGCCACGACGCCCTTGTCGGCCAGGAACTCGATGTCGGTCGTGGTGTTCATGGTCACCACGTCCGCGTCCAGGCCGTCGGCCACGGCGCGCGCCTGGGCGCTCGAGCCGGCATGCGACTGGTCGATCTTGACGTCCTTGCCGGTGGCCTGCTTGTAGTGCGCCACGAAGGCGGCGTTGTAGTCCTTGTAGAACTCCCGCGCGACGTCGTACGAGACATTGAGCAAGGTGTTCTGCGCCATTGCCGGAAGCGCGATGGCAGAGGAAGCCAGGGCCAGCACGGCCAGGATTTTTCGGGTTCTGGTGGTCATGGAAAGCCGCTATTTCTTGGGGAAAGCCGGCGATTGTGCTGCCGGCGCCAACAAACTCAAACGAATATCTATTTGTTTGAATATCGCTTTGGACGCATATGGGATGCCGTCATCGGGGCTTCGGGCCAGGATCGTGCGGCTCGTCGGCGTCCAGGTTCTCGGCCAGGAAGTCGATGAATTTTCGCACCGCGGGCACCATGGCCCGGCGCGGCTGGAAGACCGCATGGACGATGCCGGCCACCGGCGCCCACTGGGGCAGCAGCTTCACCAGGCATCCTTCACGCAATTCCGACCGGCACATGTAGTCCGGCAGCACCGCCGCGCCCGTGCCCTGCACCACCGCGAACTTCAACGTCAGCAAGTCGTCGGCCACGTAGCGCGGCGTGTGGTGCAGCACGTGCTCCTCGCCCTGCGGGCCGACCAGCCGAACCTGCGCCCGGCCGTCGCCGGTCGCCGACATGGCCACCGTATCGAGCCGGTCGAGGTCCTGCGGCATGCGCACCGGGCCTTGCCGCGCCAGCAGGTCGGGGCTGGCCACCAGGATGCCGCCGCTGTTGCCGAAGCTGCGCGCGGCAAGCGTCGCACTGTCCTCGATCTGCTGGCGCACGCGCAGTGCGACGTCGATGCCCTCCTCGATCACGTCCACCGGCCGGTTGACGACCATCATCTCCACCCGCACCGCCGGGTAGCGCTCGAGAAACAGCGGCATCAACGGCCCGACGCTGCCTTGCGCCATGGTCACCGGGCAACTGATGCGGATGGTTCCGCGCGGCGCGGTCTGCACCTGCGCCACCGCATCGGCCGCGGCCTGCGCCGCGTCACGCATGGCGATGCAGTGGCGCAGGTAGAGCTCGCCGGCCGGCGTCAATGACAGGCTGCGCGTACTGCGCTGGAGCAGCTGCACCCCCAGTTGGGCTTCCAGCTCGGCCACGCGGCGCGACAGGCGCGACTTCGGGATGCCCAAGGCGCGCCCGGCCGCTGCAAAGCCGCCGCGCTCGGCAACCTCTGCGAAGTAAACCATGTCGTTGAGGTCTTGCATTGCCGCTCCGTCGTCCTGAATTCAGGACAATCTAAGTCAGATTGGCCGACTTATCAAAGAATCACAACAAAAATAGAATTCTCACATGCCGGCTCGTTGCGCCGGCGCCTCAACCGAAAGAGAGCACTCCATGAAGCTTCTGCATGTCGATTCCAGCATCCTGGGCAGCCAATCCACCTCGCGCCAGCTGACCGCCGCCGCCGTGGCCGAATGGAGCGCCAAGCACCCGGGCACGCAGGTGGAATACCTGGACCTGGCCGCGCAAGCGCCGGCGCACTTCGCCGCCGACGCCATGGGTTTTCGCCTTCCGGCCGGCGCACAGCCGACCGAGGCCCAGCAGCGTGAGAACGCGGTCTCCGAAAAACTGGTGAGCCAGTTCCTGGCCGCGGACGTGATCGTGGTGGGCGCGCCGCTCTACAACTTCTCGATTCCCAGCCAGCTGAAGGCATGGATCGATCGCCTCGCGCAGCCCGGACGCACGTTCAAGTACACCGAGAAGGGCCCGCAAGGCCTGGCCACCGGCAAGACGGTGATCGTCGTTTCCACGCGCGGCGGCATCTATTCGACCACCGACGCGGGCCAGGCGGCTGAGCACCAGGAGAGCTACCTGAAAGTGGTGTTCGGCTTCTTCGGCATCACCGACGTGCGCTTCGTGCGCGCGGAAGGCCTGGCCATGGGCGAGCAGCAGAAAGCCAAGGCCCTGGAAGCGGCGACGCAGGACATCAACCTCGCCAGCGCCGAAGCGGCCAACCAGGGTTCGGCCAAGGCCGTGGCCTGACCCTGCCGACTGCCGGCCACGCCCTCGGCGGGCGGGCCGGCCGCCGGGACGTCAGGCGCTGTGCTGCCGGACCCAGGCGACGTATTTCTCGACCCACCCCTTGAGGAACTCGCGGCTGGCCTCGGCCACGTGGCCCTTGTCGTCGAACAGGCCCTCCTTGTTCTGGATGAACGCCTCCGGCTGGCCCATGACCGGCATGTCAAGGTAGGCCAGCACGTTGCGCAGGTGCTGCTGCGCCAGCGCGGTGCCGATGGCGCCGACCGACACCCCGATCACGCCGGCCGGCTTGCCGGCCCACGCACTCTGCCCATACGGCCGCGACGCGTTGTCGATAGCGTTCTTGAGCACGCCCGGGAACGAGCGGTTGTATTCCGGCGTGACGAACAGCACCCCTTGCGCGGCGGCGATCTCGGCCTTCAGGCGGCGCACCGGCTGCGCCTGGTTTCCATCGTCGTCCTGGTTGTACAGCGGCAGGTCGTCGATGCGCACGTGCTCGAAGGTGACGCCCGACGGCGCGAGGTGGGCCAGCGCCAGCGCCAGCTTGCGATTGAACGAATCCTTGCGCAGGCTGCCGACGACGACGGCGATCTTGATCTGGCTCATGAGTAATGGCTCCGGAACGGGTTGAAGGAAAAAACGAAAAGGAACAGGCGGCGCTCAGGTCACGGGGCGGCCGCTCTGCAGGCTGGCCTGGGTCACGCTGGCACCGGGCGGCACGTCGGCAGTGATCCACACATTGCCGCCGATGGTGGCGCCGCGGCCGATCGTCACGCGCCCGAGGATGGTGGCGCCGGCATAGATCACCACGTCGTCCTCGACCACCGGGTGGCGCGGCAGGCCTTTCTGCAGGTTGCCATGTTCGTCCGTGGGAAAGCGCTTGGCGCCCAGCGTAACGGCCTGGTACAGCCGCACGCGCTTGCCGATCACGGCCGTCTCGCCGACGACGACGCCGGTGCCGTGATCCATGAAGAATCCTTCGTCGATCCGGGCGCCGGGGTGCAGGTCGATGCCGGTCTGCGCGTGCGCCTGCTCGGCCACCATGCGTGCCAGCAGCGACAGGCCCTGGCGGTAGAGCTTGTGCGCGATGCGGTGATGAATGAGCGCCACCACGCCCGGATAGCACAGCAGCACCTCGTCGACGCTGCGCGCGGCCGGGTCGCCCTGGAACGCGGCCAGCACGTCGACGTCGAGAATGCGGCGCATGGCCGGCAGCTCGGCGGCGAATTCACGGGTCAGCGCCAGAGCCCGGGCTTCCAGGTCGACACGCCCGGCGCCGGCTTCCGGCGCGTGCCGTGCGTCATGCGCGAGCTCCAGCGCGACCTGCGCGGAAAGTGCCCGCAGCGCCGCGTGCAGCGTGTAGCCCACGTAGAAATCCTCGCTTTCATGGCGCAGCTCAGGCGGCCCCAGGCGCATCGGGAACAAGGCGCCCTTGAGTTGCTCCACGACCGCGGCCATGGCCTCGCGCGACGGCAGCTCTCGGCCGACCGGCTCGCGCGGGCGGCCCTGCGAATCGCGCCAGTCGTTGCGCACGGCACGCAGCGCAGCCACGATTTCGCCCACTTCGAATTGCGACATCCATACCTCCTGGCGCCGGATGGCGCCTGAAGGGGGATGGTAGGCCGGTTTGAAAAGGCGCGCGCGTCAGCCCATGCGGGGCCAGGCTGCAGGCAAGTTCCGCCATCGGCCTGCAGACGCCTGTCGCTGCTCGCCGGCCAGCCCCCAGTCGCGCGACGTCACCGCCAGCACACGCGCCCATTGCAGGGCCATGGGGCCGCGCGGCTCGGCGGCAGGGAAAAGCTTGATAAAGTCGCGTGGATGGCGCATGGCGTGCCTGTGCATGGTTGACGCCGCACATTCTTGATTCGGCAGATGAAAAACGGAACGACGAAGTTCGCACAAGTTCATGGCCGGATCGACTAAGCCAGCGCCGGCCAGAACACCCACCCCAATCAGTTTCAAGAAGGCAGGCATTCCATGGCACGCATGGTTCAATGCATCAAGCTCGGCCGCGAGGCCGAAGGTCTGGACTTTCCGCCCTATCCCGGCGAGCTGGGCAAGCGCATCTGGGAAAACGTGAGCAAGGAGGCCTGGGCCGCCTGGCTCAAGCAGCAGACCATGCTGGTCAACGAGAACCGCCTCAACCTGGCCGACCAGCGCGCCCGCCAATACCTGGCGCGGCAGATGGAACGGCACTTCTTCGGCGAAGGCGCCGACGTGGCCCAGGGCTACGTGCCGCCCAGCGCCTGAGCATCGCCGGCGCCAGCGAGATTGGACGCGGTGCCGGTGGCCGAACCGGTCGAGTGGGACGCCGACGGCGCGCCCCGCAGCGCACGCTTCGGCGACATCTATCACAGCGCCAGCGGCGCGCTCGCACAGGCACGCCATGTGTTCCTGGACGGCTGCGGCCTGCCCGGCGCCTGGGCCGGCCAGGCACGCTGGTGCATCCTGGAAACCGGCTTCGGGCTGGGCCTGAACTTCCTGGCCGCGTGGCGCGCCTGGCAGGACGCGCCGGGGCGCCCACGCGTGCTCCATTTCGTCTCCGCCGAGGCACACCCGGTGGCGGCCGCCGACCTGCGGCGCGCGGCCAGCCGCTACCCGGAACTGGCGCCGCTGGGCGAGGCGTTGGCCGCGCAATGGCATGGCCTGCTGCCCGGTGTGCATCGCCTCGTCTTCGAGCAAGGACGCGTGCTGCTCACCCTGGGCATCGGCGATGCGCATGCCGTGCTGCGCGGCCTGGACCATTTCGAGGCCGACAGCATCTTCCTGGACGGCTTCAACCCGGCCGTCAATCCGGACATGTGGTCGCCCGCACTGCTCAAGGCAGTGGCGCGGTTCGCGCGGCGAGGCACGGCGCTGGCCACCTGGTCCGTCGCCCGCCCGTTGCGCGACGCGCTGCTGCCGCTCGGATTCGCCGCGCGCAAGGTGCCGGGCCTGCCGCCCAAGCGTGACTGCCTGCAAGCGCGGTTCGACCCGCCGTGGACGCCCCGGCGCGCCCCTCCGCTGCCTGAACAGGCGGCCGGGCCGGGCCACTGCGCCGTCGTCGGCGCCGGCCTGGCCGGCGCCGCAGTGGCGGCCAGCCTGGCGCGGCGCGGCTGGCAGGTCAGCGTGCTGGAAGCGGCGCCGCATGTCGCCGCCGGCGCCTCGGGCCTGCCCGTAGGCCTGATGGCACCGCACCTGTCGCCGGACGACGCGCTCATGTCGCGCCTGACCCGCGCGGGCATCCGTGCCACCTGGCGGCAACTCGAGACCTGGCTGCAGGCCGGGCGCGACTGGGCCCCCACCGGGGCGCTGGAACGCCGCGATACGCCGACGCGCATGCCCACGGGCTGGCAGGCCGCCGGCCCGAACGAATCCTGGGCCGCCACGGGTCCGCGGCTGCGTGCCGCCGGCCTGCCGGAGGACACGCCGGCCCTGTGGCACGCGCGTGCCGCATGGGCGCGGCCGGCCCGATTGATCGATGCCTGGCTGGCGCAGCCGGGCGTGCAGCTGCGCACCGGCGCTCGTGTCGCCCGCCTGGTGCGCGATGGCACCCATTGGCAGGCACTCGACCCGACTGGCAATGTGCTCGTGCGCGCCGATCGCGTCGTCATCGCCGCAGGCATCGACAGCCGGATGCTGGCGCCCGCGCTGCCGCTGAACGCGGTGCGCGGCCAGGTGCTGATGGGCCCGCATCCGATCGGCGCGCCGACCGCCGACCCGTTGCCGCCGCATCCGGTGAACGGCGACGGCCACCTCATCACCGGCGTGCCCGAAGGCGAAGGCCGCTTCTGGCTGGCCGGCTCGACCTACGGCCGCGGCGAGGACGCGCGCGACATCCGGGACACCGACACGCAGGCCAACCTCGCGCGCATCGCGGGCTTGCATGCCGGTGCCGGCGCCGTCGCTGCCGCGGCCTTCGCGCGCGGCGACCTGAGCAGCTGGGCCGGGGTGCGCTGCACGAGCCGCGACCGCCGACCGCTGGTCGGCCCGGTGGACCCTTCGGATGCGCAAGGCCCCTGGATCTGCAGCGCACTCGGCTCGCGTGGCCTGAGTTTTGCCGCGTTGTGTGCCGAATTGCTGGCGGCGCGCTGGAGCGGCGAGCCGCTGCCCTTACAGTCGGCGCTGGCGCAGGCGCTCGACACGCGCCGACTGGCATGAGCCAGCGCCCAACCGACGCCACCGCCATGCCCTCCTACGACATCACGCACACCACCACCTACCGCTATCGTGAACCGGTGCGCTTCGGACTGCACCGGGTCATGTTCAGGCCGCGCGATAGCCACGACTTGCGCGTGCTGGCCACCGACCTGCAGGTCAGCCCGGAGGCCAGCATCCGGCTGATCCAGGACCCGCACTCCAATTCGGTCGCGCTGGTCCAGCCGCTGCAGGAAGCGGCCGAGCTGCGCATCGTCTGTTCGTTTCGTATCGAGCAGGTGCCCAACGCGCCGGATGACCTTGCGCTGGACCCGGTCGCCGAGTTCCTGCCGTTCTCCTATTCGGTTCACGAGCATCTCGATCTCGAGCCCTACCTGCGGCCGCATCATGACGACCCCGACGGCAAGCTGATGGCCTGGGCACGCCAGTTCATGACCGGCGACGGCGACAGCGCCTTTCGCACGCGCGACGTGCTCGCCCGCATGAATGCGTTCGTGCGCGAGAACTTCAAGTACGAGGTGCGCAACGAGGAAGGCACGCAGCCGCCGCTGCAGACACTCGAGCGCGGCGGCGGCAGTTGCCGCGACTTCGCGCTGCTCATGATGGAGGCCGCGCGCCGCCTGGGCATTGCGACCCGTTTCGTCTCGGGCTACCTGTACGACGCGGCGCTCGATCCCGGCAACGCGCCCGAGGGCGCCGCGCCAGTCAGCGGCGCTGGCTCCACCCATGCATGGCTGCACGCGTATCTGCCAGGCGCGGGCTGGGTGGCCTTCGACCCCACCAACAACCTCATGGGCGGCGCGCAGCTGATCCGCGTGGGCGTCGCGCGCGACCCGGCCTCGGCGGCGCCGCTCACGGGCAGCTGGTACGGCGAGGGCGATGTGTACCTGGGTATGGACGTCACGGTGGACGTGCGGCGCTGCGACTGATCGGACGTGCGGCGCCGGCTGCAACAGCAGTTGGCTTTGCCGGGGTTGTCACGGATTCGAGACAAAGCCGCAGCGACTAGAGTCAAAGGCTCGCTGGCCGCCATCTCGATGCGGCCCGTTTCCAGCCACCACACAACGACGACGGAGACCGCATGCATTCCGCACCGATTCCCTTTTCGCGCCGACAAGTCCTCCTGGGCGCTCTCGGCGGCCTCGCTACCGTTGGCGTCACGACGCCGGCCCTGGCCCAGCAGAAGTTCATCAACATCCTCACTGGCGGCCAGAGCGGCGTGTACTACCCGATGGGCGTGGCGCTGTCGCAGGTGTTCGACAAGGCCATTCCGGGGTCCAAGGTGACGGTCCAGGCGACCAAGGCGTCGGCAGAGAACCTCAACCTGCTGCAGGCCGGCCGTGGTGAACTGGCCTTCACCCTGGCCGATGCGCTGTCGGACGCCTGGAAAGGCAACAAGGAGGCCGGCTTCAACGCACCCCTGAGCAAACTGCGCGCGGTCGCCGGCATCTACTCGAACTACATCCAGATCGTGGCCAGCGCCGACTCGGGCATCAAGACCCTGGCCGACCTCAAGGGCAAGCGCATTTCGGTGGGCGCGCCCAAGTCGGGCACCGAGCTCAATGCGCGCGCCATCCTCAAGGCCGCGGGCCTGGCGTATGCCGACTTCAGCAAGGTCGAGTACCTGCCGTTCGGCGAATCGGTCGAGCTGATGAAGAACCGCCAGCTCGACGTGACGCTCCAGTCCGCAGGCCTGGGCGTCTCGTCCATCCGGGACCTCGCCACCAGCGTCAAGATCGTGGTGGTGCCGATCTCGCCGGACGTCATTGCCAAGGTTGGCGATGCAGCCTACCAGCCTGCCACGATCCCGGCCAAGACCTACGAAGGCCAGGACGCCGACATGCCCACCTGCGCCATCAAGAACTTCCTGGTCACGCACCAGGGCGTGGCCGACGAAGTGGTCTACGCGATGACCAAGAGCATGTTCGAGCACCTCGATCAGCTCGTGGCCGCGCACAACGCCGCCAAGGGTATCAAGAGAGAAGCTGCCACGACGGGCACCACGGTGCCCTTCCATCCCGGCGCGCAGAAGTACTACCGCGAAGTCGGCCTGATCAAATGACCGCATCTGCCCCGGCGCCCGACGCGGCGCTGCAGGCGCCGGGCGAAGGCGGCCACGGCCCCTTTACCGGGGCGCTGTTCTGGATCGCGGTGGCCTTCTCGGTCTTCCAGGTGGTCACCGCTGCCTTCAGTCCGCTGTCGAGCACGGTGGTGCGCGCCGTGCACGTCGGGTTCCTGCTGCTGCTGACGTTCGTGCTCTATCCGCCGCTGCGGCAGGCCTGGCTCGGGTGGACGGTCGGCATTCTGGCCTTCGCCGCGGGCCTCTATCACTGGGTGTTCGAGGCCGACCTCATCCAGCGCGCCGGCGACCTGACGACCTGGGACATGGCGATCGGCGTGTGGGTGATCGCGCTCGTGTTCGAGGGTGCGCGCCGCATCATGGGCTTCGCGCTGCCGCTGATCTGCGCCGTGTTTCTGGCCTATGGCCTGTTCGGCCAGTACCTGCCCGGCGATCTGGCGCACCGCGGCTACGGCATCGACCAGGTGGTCGGACAGCTGGGCTTCGGGACCGAGGGCATCTACGGCACCCCGACATACGTCTCGTCCTCCTACATCTACCTGTTCATCCTGTTCGGCGCCTTCCTCGAACAGGCCGGGATGATCGCGCTGTTCACCGATTTCGCGCTCGGCCTGTTCGGGCATGCCAAGGGCGGACCGGCCAAGGTGGCAGTGGTGTCGTCGGGCCTGATGGGCACCATCAGCGGCTCGGGCGTGGCCAACGTGGTGACCACCGGGCAATTCACGATTCCCCTGATGAAACGCTTCGGCTACCGCGCCGACTTCGCCGGCGGCGTGGAAGCCACGTCGAGCATGGGCGGGCAGATCATGCCGCCGGTGATGGGCGCGGTGGCCTTCATCATGGCCGAGACCATCGACGTGCCCTACGTGGAGATCTGCAAGGCCGCTGCCATTCCCGCGCTGTTGTACTTCTTCACCGCCTTCATGATGGTGCACCTGGAGGCCGGACGTCGGGGCCTGCTGGGTATGCCCAAGGAGGAATGTCCCAACCCGTGGCAGGCGCTGCGCCTGCGCTGGTACCTCATCCTGCCGCTCGCAGTGCTCGTATGGCTGCTGTTCTCGGGCTATACACCCCTTTTCTCGGGCATGGTCGGGCTGGCGCTGACGGTGGTGCTGATCTTCGGCGCCGCGCTGTCGGCGCGCTTTGGCAACTACCCGTTGCGGGTGCTGTTCTGGGTGCTGATCGGGCTGGCCGCCTCGGCATTCTTCAAGTGGGGCATCGGCGCGATCATCGCCCTGGCGCTGGCCATGGCTGTGGCGCTGGCACTCGTCAAGGGCGGGCGCGCCACGCTGCGCACCGCGCTCGATTCGCTGGCCGACGGCGCCCGCCACGCGCTGCCGGTGGGCATCGCTTGCGCGCTGGTGGGGGTGATCATCGGCATCCTCACATTGACCGGCGCCGCCACGCTGTTCGCAGGCTACATCATCGACATCGGCAAGAACAGCCTGCTGCTGAGCCTGGTGCTGACGATGCTGGTGTGCCTGGTGCTGGGAATGGGCATCCCGACCATCCCCAACTACATCATCACCAGCTCGCTCGCGGCGCCCGCCCTGCTCGAACTGGGCGTTCCGCTGATCGTCTCGCACATGTTCGTCTTCTACTTCGGCATCATGGCCGACCTGACGCCACCGGTGGCGCTGGCAGCGTTCGCCGCCGCGCCGATCGCGCGCGAGTCGGGCCTGAAGATCGGGCTGCAGGCCATGCGCGTGGCGATCGCCGGCTTCATCGTGCCGTACATGGCCGTCTACGCACCGTCGCTCATGCTGCAGGGCGACGGCGGCTGGACGGCTACCGTCTATGTGGTGATCAAGGCCGTCATCGCGATCCTGCTGTGGGGCGGCGCGGCGATCGGCCACTGGATCGGGCCGCTGCGCTGGTGGGAGCGCATCTGGGCGCTTGCGGCCGCCTGCTTCCTGGTCGCCGCGCTGCCGGCCACGGACGAGATCGGCCTCGCCGCCGCCGCCCTGCTGGCCGTGTGGCACCTGTTGCGCCAGCGGCGGCATTCGGCCGCCGCCGCCTGATCGCGGGCCCATGGCGATGGCCACCGTCGCCGCCCTGTGCCTGGCCGCAGGGGCATTCAGCGCACGCATCCCGGTGCAGCACTTCACGCTGCGCTGGACGCACTCGATCGAAAAGATCGAATGGGACGAGGACTATGTCGTGGCAGGCCGCTGGCTGATGATCAGCGGCGCACGCATCCGCGGCTCGGGCGCCGGCATGGAGCCGCCACCCGACGCGCGGCTCGACCACGGCGTCTGGCACTACACCCTGCCCGACCCGTGGCGCCGCGAGGTGGTGCTCGCCCGCTCGGAATTCGTGCCCGACTACCAGTTGTGCCTTGCCGGCCGCTGCGAGAGCCTGGACCGCTGGATACCCATTCGCGCGGGAGCGACCGTGCTGCGCGCCTGCGACACGGGCGGCAACGGCGCCGCGCCCGGCGGGCGATCAGGCGGATGAGCCCTGCGCGGCCATGGCGTCGCGTTCGGCCTTGAACACCGCCGCCACCAGGTCCGATTGCGTCAGCACGCCGACAAGGCGCTGATCCTCATCGACGATCGGAAGGTGATGGTGACCGGTGCTGCCGAACAGCGGAACCAGTTCGAACAGCGGCCGGTCGGCCCGCGCCACGCGCACGCGGCGCGTCATGATCTGGCCGACCACGTCCGGCTTGTTCGAGTGCACCGTGCGGCTCCAGCGGATCAGTTCCTTCAGGCGCGATTCGAAGCCGTCATGCACATCCAGGTCGGCGGCCTTGAGGAAGTCGGCCAGCGTCACGATGCCGACGATCCGCCCGGCGCGGTCGATGACCGGCAGGGCCTTGACGCGATGGCGCCTGAGCAGCGACCAGGCATCCTGCAGCGACGTGCCGAAGCCCACCGTCACCAGGTTGCGAGACATCACGTCCTGGCAGCGCGTTTCGGCCAGCATGCGGTGATAGCCCGCCAGACGCGTCTCGCCCAGCAGCGCCAGCAGGTCGTCGCGCGGCACGTCCAGCACCTGGTTGTAGTGCGCCAGCACGGCGTCCAGGTCGGCTTCGGTGGCCGTGCGGGCGGCCGACGGCGCCGCTCCCTGCGCATGTGGGTAGCGGCGGCCGGTGGCGCTGTTCCAGGCAATGCCGACGGCCACCAGCAACGCAGTGTTGAGCAGCACCGGCGACAGCGCCACATGTGGATCGGTGACACCGCCGAGCACCATCATCAGCGCGCTGGCGCCGCCGGGCGGGTGCAGGCACCGCAGGGAGAACATGACGGCGATGGCAAGGCCCACGGCGACGCCGGCCGCCAGGTCGACCGGCGCGATCCAGTTGGCGCACGCGACACCGACCAGCGCCGACAGGGTGTTGCCGCCGATGACCGACCAGGGTTGCGCCAGCGGACTGGCGGGTACCCCGAACACCAGCACGGCGCTCGCGCCCATCGGCGCGACGATCCATGTGGTCAGCGTGCCCAGGCCGGCGTTGTGGCAGACCGCCGCCGTGATGCCGATGCCGAGCAGCGCGCCGAGCGCTGCGCGCAGACGCTCCTTTCCGTCCACGGCCAGCTGGGCGGGGCGAAACGCGCGCAGCCAGGTCAGCCAGCGTGAACCGGTCGAGGAAGCGGAGATCGATGAGGCCATGGCAACTGCGGCAAGGGCAAAGGGGCGCCATTGTCGCAGCGCACCAGGATGGGGCGCCTTGCCCGCGGTCAAGTTCGCGGCGGTACGCCTTGCAGGCCTCTTATGCCGGAGCCGAATTAGCTAATGCGCATAAGGCGCGAACCAAAATGTAGTTGGGCAGCATGAGGCTGGCGACTAAAGTCGCAGGTCGCTCAAGAGGCGGCGGCATGCATTGCCACGCCGAAACACACACGATGTATCAGTACACAGACTTCGATCGCCAGTTCGTGCGGCAGCGCGCCGCGCAGTATCGCGACCAGCTCGGCCGCTGGCAGCAGGGCAAGATCTCCGAGGACGAGTTCAAGCCGCTGCGCCTGCAGAACGGCTGGTACGTGCAGCGCTATGCGCCCATGCTGCGGGTGGCGGTGCCCTACGGCGAGATCTCCAGCGCCCAGTTGCGCGTGCTGGCCAGGATCGCGCGCGAGTACGACGAGCCCGAGGCCGCCGTCTACCGGCAAGCCCTGGAAACGCAGGGCGCCCTGGGGTCGGCCAAGCTGCCCACGCACTACGCCCACTTCACCACGCGCCAGAACGTCCAGTACAACTGGATTCCGCTGGCGCGGTCCGCGGACGTGATGGACCTGCTCGCCTCGGTCGACATGCACGGCATCCAGACCAGCGGCAACTGCATCCGCAACATCACCAGCGACGAGCGCGCCGGGGTGGCCGAGGACGAGGTGGCCGACCCGCGCCCGTTCGCCGAGATCATGCGCCAGTGGAGCACGCTGCACCCCGAGTTCGCCTTCCTGCCGCGCAAGTTCAAGATCGCCATCACCGGTGCCGCCGAGGACCGCGCCGCCACCGGCTGGCACGACGTCGGCCTGCGGCTGCGCAAGAACGACGCCGGCGAGCTGGGCTTCCAGGTGCGCGTGGGCGGCGGCATGGGCCGCACCCCGATCATCGGCACCGTGCTGCGCGAGTTCCTGCCGTGGAACCAGATCCTCAACTACCTCGAGGCAGTCGTTCGCGTATACAACCGCTACGGCCGGCGCGACAACATCTACAAGGCCCGCATCAAGATATTGGTGAAGGCCGAAGGCCAGGTCTATATCGACGACGTCGAGGCCGAATACAAGCAGATCCTGGAACACGACGCCGGCCCGCACACCATCACCCAGGCCGAGTTCGACCGCGTGTGCGCGTCCTTCGTGCCACCGGCCCTTGCCGAACGCGTCTACCAGGACGCGCAGCGGACCGAGGCCGAACTGCGCGCCCAGGCCGAGGAAGACCGCTTCTTCGCCCGCTGGCTGCAGCGCAACGTGGCAGGCCACAAGAACCCGCTGCTGCGCGCCGTGACGCTGTCGTTCAAGCGCCGCCTGCAGGCGCCGGGCGATGCCACCGCCGACCAGCTCGACATCGCGGCACAACTGGCCGACCGCTTCTCGGCCGGCGAGGCCCGCGTGACGCACGACCAGAACCTGCTGCTGCCGTGGGTGCATGCCGAAGACCTGCACGCCTTGTGGCTGGCAGCGCGCGAAGCCGGCTTCGCCAGCAGCAACGTCCAGCTGCTGACCGACATGATCGCCTGCCCGGGCGGCGACTTCTGCTCGCTGGCCAACGCGCGCTCGATCCCGATTGCCGAGGCGATCACCGAGCGCTACCAGGACCTCGACGAGCTCGACGACATCGGCGAGATCGACCTGCACATCAGCGGCTGCATCAACTCGTGCGGTCACCACCACAGCGGCCACATCGGCATCCTCGGCGTCGACAAGGACGGCAAGGAGTGGTACCAGGTCACGCTCGGCGGCTCGGACGGTTCCGACCTGTCGGGCCCTGCGGGTGCCGGCAAGGTCGTCGGCCCGTCCTTCTCGGCGGTCGAGGTGCCGGGCGTCATCGAGGCGCTGCTGGCCACCTACCGCGACACGCGCACCTCGGCCGAGGGCCGGCGCGAGAATTTCATCGACACCCTGCGCCGCGTCGGCCACGAGCCGTTCAAGACGGCCGCCAATGCAGCGCGCATCAAGGCCGAGGAAGAGGAGGCCCTGGCATGAACCGAACCCTGCGCATCCTGTCGACCGAAGAGCATGTGGACGATGGCGAACCGAACGTCCTGCAGCTGGCCAACGACGCCGATCCGCTGGCCATCGAGGTATGCCTGGCGGACGTCGATCGCATCGACCTTGTCTTTCCGAAGTTCAGCGACGGCCGTGCCTACAGCCAGGCCTTCCTGTTGCGGCGCCGACTGGGTTTTGCCGGCGACATCCGTGCCACGGGCGACGTACTGATCGACCAGCTGGTGCAGATGCAGCGCACCGGCTTTTCCAGCGCGGTGCTCCGCGAAGGCGTCGACGTGAGCGACGCGCAGCGCCAGTTCGACCGCTTCGGCAGCTACTACCAGGGCGACGCGGTCACCACCGCGCCACTGTTCGCGCGCGCCGCCTGAGCGCGCATCGCGACCCACCGCAACCCCTCGTCGCGCACACACGCCGGCGTCGCCTTCATCGGGCGTCGCCGGCTTTTTTTCGCGCCCGTGTTCCAGCATGCGCATATGCGCGGACCGCATGTGCATATGCGCATATGTCGCGAAGAAAAAGATAGTTTGGATTCATAAGCACGCCCCCTAAAGTGCATGGCTTGCAAGGGGCGCCGCAACGTACGGCGCCTCGCACTCACCGCACCCACGACTGCTCATGAACGCCATCACGCTGCATGCCCATGCATCCCCCGACTTCGCGGACAAGCTCGCCGAAAGCGTCGCCCTGCTCCAGCAGGCCGCGCGCGAGTTCCAGCCGATGACCCAGGCGTCGAGCCTGGGCGCCGAAGACATGGTGGTCACCGACCTGATCCAGCAGCACGCCGTTCCGTCGGCCATCTTCGTGCTCGACACCGGCAAGCTGCATGCGCAGACGCTGGCATTGCTCGAGCGCATCCGCCTGCACTATGGCCGCCAGGTCGAGGTCTACAAGCCCGATGCGGACGCCGCTGACGAATTCGTCGCCACCAACGGCGAAGATGCCATGTACCGGAGCCTGGCGCTTCGCAAGGCCTGCTGCCACATCCGCAAGATGGTGCCGCTGGAAAAGGCGCTTGCCGGCAAACGTGCCTGGATCACCGGCTTGCGCCGCGAGCAATCCGGCGCGCGCGCCGACGTGCCCTTCATCGAGCCTGGCGAGCGCGCCAAGATCAATCCGCTGGCCCGCTGGACCTGGGGCGACGTGTGGCACTACATCGCCACGCGCGACGTGCCCTACAACCCGCTGCACGACCAGTTCTATCCCAGCATCGGCTGCGAGCCCTGCACGCGCGCCGTGACGCTGGGCGAGGACTTCCGCTCCGGCCGCTGGTGGTGGGAGCAGGAGAGCGCCAAGGAATGCGGCCTGCACGTCGACCACGGCGACGGTGCGGCGGTGTCCGTCCTGCCGCAGCGGCGCGTCGTTCCCATCGCCGCGGCCTGATCCGCTTGCCGAACTCTCAATTGCAAGGCCGACCCATGCTCGCATCCTTTGCCGAAGCCAACCCGAACGACACCCTCAACCAAGCGCCCATGAACGCCCGCACCGACGACCTGTATCTTCGCGAGCCCGCCGCCCACGCCGGCCTGACCCGCCTGTCCAATGCCCACCTGGACGCGCTGGAGGAAGAAGCCATCTTCGTGCTGCGCGAAGTCGCCGCCGCCTTCGAGCGCCCGGCACTGCTCTTCTCCGGCGGCAAGGATTCGCTGGTGCTGCTCAAGTGCGCCGAGAAAGCCTTCGGCGCCGGCCGCCTGCCCTACCCGCTGCTGATGATCGACACCGGCCACAACTTCCCGGAGGTGACCGCGTTCCGCGACCAGCGTGCGCGCGAGCTGGGCGCGGAGCTGATCGTGCGCAGCGTCGAAGACTCCATGAAGCGCGGCACCGTGCGCCTGGCGCATCCGGGCGAGTCGCGCAATACGCACCAGTCGGTGACGCTGCTCGAGGCGATCGAGGAATTCCGCTTCGACGCGCTGATCGGCGGGGCCCGACGCGACGAGGAGAAGGCACGCGCCAAGGAGCGCATCTTCTCGCACCGCGACAGCTTCGGCCAATGGCAGCCCAAGGACCAGCGGCCCGAGTTGTGGACCCTGTTCAACACGCGCCATGCGCCGGGCGAGCATTTCCGTGTGTTCCCCATCTCCAACTGGACCGAGCTCGACGTGTGGCAATACATCGCGCGCGAACATGTCGCGCTGCCTTCGCTCTACTACAGCCACAAGCGCGCCGTGGTCGAGCGGCGCGGGCTGCTGGTCCCCGTGACCGACCTGACGCCGCCGCGTGACGGCGAGCAGATCGAACAGCGCGACGTGCGATTCCGCACCGTCGGCGACATCACCTGCACCTGCCCGGTCGAGAGCCTGGCCGGCAATGCCGGCGAGGTGGTGATCGAGACCCTGGCGGCCGAGGTCAGCGAGCGCGGCGCCACACGCATGGACGACAAGACGTCCGAGGCCTCGATGGAAAAGCGCAAGAAGGACGGGTACTTCTAGCCCACCCCCAGTCAAGGGGGCACACCCGACGGCCCGGCGAAGCCGGTTCCGTGGGTGTTCCCGACGGGGCTTCGCTCCCCAGCCGGACTCCTCGACCACGACGACGCAGACTTACTTGAACGAACAGACCATGAACACCCTCGCTGCCCCCGCGCAACAAGCCACCGACGGCGACACCGGCACTGCCCTGCGCTTCATCACCTGCGGCAGCGTCGACGATGGCAAGAGCACGCTGATCGGCCGCCTGCTGGTGGACAGCAAGGCGGTGCTGCAAGACCAATTGGCCGGCGTGCAGCGTGGCGGCTCGGCCGACCTGGCGCTACTGACCGACGGCCTGTCGGCCGAGCGCGAACAAGGCATCACCATCGATGTCGCCTACCGCTACTTCTCGACCGCCAGGCGCAAGTTCATCATCGGCGACGCACCCGGCCACGAGCAGTACACCCGCAACATGGTGACCGCCGCCTCGAGCGCCGACGCCGCCGTGGTGCTGGTCGACGCCACCAAGCTGCCCTGGGCCAGCGAGCCGCCCGCCGACGCACGGCCGGGCGCGCTGCTGCCTCAGACCCGCCGCCACGCCCTGCTGGCGCATCTGCTGCGCGTTCAATCGATCGTCTTCGCGGTCAACAAGCTCGATGCCGTGCAGGACCCTGCCGGCGCGTTCGAACGCATCGGCGCGGCGCTGCAAGCCTTTGCCGGTGCCGCCGGCGTGCAGGTTGCCGCCATCGTGCCGGTTTCGGCGCTCGAAGGCTGGAACGTGGCCGAGCGCCGCGACGGCTGGTGCGGCTACCAGGGCCCGACGCTGCTGGAGCTGCTCGAGTCGCTGCCGGTCACCGCCCCCGACGACGCCGTGCCCTTCGCTTTCCCGGTGCAGTGGGTCGAGAAGTTCTCGTCGTCCGCCGACACCTCGCGCGGCCGCCGCGTGTTCTGGGGCCGCGTGGCCAGCGGCCAGGTCTTGCCCGGCCAGGCCGTCGAGATCCTGCCGGGCGGCCAGACCGCCACCGTGGCGCAGGTGCTCGACCATGCCCGCACCCCGCGCAACGTCGGTGCCGGCCGCAGCGCCGGCATCGTGCTCGACCGCGAGGTGGACGTCTCGCGCGGCGACTGGCTGCTGGCGCCCGGCGCCGTGCAGCCGGCCAGCGAGTTGCACGCCACCATTGCCTGGCTGGACGACGAGCCGCTGGTCGCCGGCCGCGTCTACTGGGCGCTGCAGGGCCACCGCTGGGTCAAGGCCAAGGTCCAGCGCGTGACGAGCCGGCTGGACATCGGCACCCTGGCGGCAGAGCCGGCTGAGCGCCTCGAGGCCAACGCCATCGGCGAGGTCGTGCTGGCGCTGCAGCAGCCCCTGGCCGTGCTGCCGTTCGCGCAATCGCGCAGCCTCGGCGCCCTGGTACTGGTCGATACCGCAACCCACCGCACCGCCGGCGCCGTCCTGGCGCGGGCAGGCTGATCCCCATGAACGTACAATTGAGGGTTTCCCGAACGAACCCCACTGTCGAAGTCCAATGACACACGTCGTCTCCGAATCGTGCATCCGCTGCAAGTACACCGACTGCGTCGACGTCTGCCCGGTGGACTGCTTCCGTGAAGGCCCGAACATGCTCGTCATCGACCCCGACGAGTGCATCGACTGCGCGGTCTGCATCCCCGAGTGCCCCGTCAACGCGATCTACGCGGAAGAAGACCTGCCGGCCGACCAGCTCGCCTTCATCAAGCTCAATGCCGAGCTGGCCCAGGCCGACGGCTGGAAGAGCATCACCAAGCGCAAGCCCGCCCTGCCCGACGCAGAAGAGTGGAAAGACAAGACCGGCAAGGTCTCCGAACTGATCCGCTGAGCCCCATGAACACCCCGCCGATCGAGTGCGACGCGCTGGTGATCGGCGCGGGCCCGGTCGGCCTGTTCCAGGTGTTCCAGCTCGGCCTGCTGGAAATCGGCTGCCACGTCGTCGACGCACTGCCTTTCGCAGGCGGCCAATGCGTCCAGCTGTACGGCAGCAAGCCCATCTACGACATTCCCGGCACGCCGGTGACCACCGGCATCGGCCTGGTGGAGTCGCTGCTGCGGCAGGTCGAGCCTTTCTCGCCCCGATTCCATTTCGACCAGCAGGTGGCAACCTTGGCCCGCCATTCCGATGGCCGGTTTCTGCTCGGCACTTCGCGCGGCGCGCAATTCCTCGCCCGGACCGTCTTCATCGCCGCTGGCGTGGGTGCCTTCGTACCCAAGCGCCTCGCCGTGCCGGGGCTGGAGGCTTTCGAGGGCAGCCGGCTTTTCTACCACCCGGAATCGCTGGACCGGTTCGCCGGCCAGTCGGTCGTGGTGCAAGGCGGCGACGACGATGCGCTGCAGGCCGCGCTGGCCCTGGTCGGCCAGGCAGGCGACGTCACGCTGCTGCACCGGCGCGACGTATTCCAGGCCGATGAAGAAGTGCAGGCGCGGGTGCGCGAATGCATCGCGCAGGGACAGATCCGACTCGTCGTCGGCCAGCCGCAGGCGTTCGACGGCCGCCAGGTCACCGTGACGACGCCCGACGGCTCGCCACGCACGATCGACACGCAGGCCTGGCTTGCCTACCCCGGCATTTCCCCGCGCCTGGGATTCATTGCCGACTGGGGCCTGCAGCTGGCGAAGAAACAGGTGCCGGTGGACACCGAGAAATTCCAGACCTCGGAGCCGGGCGTGTTCGCCGTCGGCGACATCAACACCTATCCGGGCAAGAAGAAACTGATCGTCTGCGGCTTCCACGAGGCCACGCTGGCCGCCTGGGCGGCCACCGCCGTCGTGTTCCCGGACAAGGCGATTGCGCTGCAGTACACGACGACCAGCACGCGCCTTCACGAGCTGCTGGGCGTGACCCACACCTGAAGCCGCAGCCCAGGCACAAGCGCGCGACTCCACGAAAAGGCTCGCGATGCACTTCCTCCGGACTCAGTATCTCTGGCTGTTGCCCATCCTGGTGCTGCTGCCGCTGCTGTACGCGTGGCTGCTGCGGCGCAGGAACAGGCGCGCCCTGGCCTACAGCAACCTGGCGACGGCGCGCGCCGCGCAGTCGGGCCGCCAATGGCGCCGGCACCTGCCGCCCGCGCTCCTCCTGGTCGCGCTCGCGGGCCTGCTGGTGGCGGCCGCCGGTCCGGTCGCGCGGGTGTCGCTGCCCTGGGCGCGCACGTCCATCATCCTGGCCATGGACGTGTCGTTGAGCATGGCCGTGAACGACATCCAGCCCACGCGCATGATCGCTTCGCAGGATGCCGCCAGGCAGTTCCTGCGCGAGCTGCCGCGCGACATCGAGGTCGGCCTCGTCACCTTCGCCGGCAGCAGCCACGTGGCGCGGCAGCCCACGCTCGACCGCGATCAACTGCAGCAGACCATCGACGGATTCCGCATGCAGATGGGCACGGCGGTGGGCGATGCCATCGTGCTGAGCCTCGCGACGCTTTTCCCGGACCAGGCGATCGACCTTGGCGACATGGGCCTGGCCGGCGGCAAGCCGCCGTCGGGCGGCGGCCTCGAGAACAAGGGAAAGACGCCGCCGAGGGAATTCAAGCCCGTGGCGCCGGGGTCGAACAACAGCGCCGCCATCATCCTGCTCAGCGACGGCAGGCGCACCACGGGGGTCGATACCCTCGCCGCCGCCAAGTTGGCGGCCGACCGCGGCGTGCGCATCCACGTCGTGGGGCTCGGCACGGTGGACGGCGTGTCATCGGCGCCCGAAGGCATGGCCATCTACCTGCAGCTCGACGAACCCACCTTGCGCGAAGTCGCGCGCATGACCGGCGGCCAATACCACCACGCGGGCACGGCCGACAAGCTGCGCAGCGTGTACAGCAACCTCGGCTCACGCATGGAAGTCGTGACGCGCGAGACCGAGTTGTCCGCCCTGCTGGCCCTGGGCGCCTTCGTCGTTGCGCTCGCCGCGGCCGCGCTGTCGGTCCTGTGGTTCGGGCGCGCTGCCTGAAACGCGCCGGGCGCCGCGGGCCGAGCCCCCGCCGGCACCGGGTGAACCGGAACACGCATCGCGCAGCCGCTCGGCCGGCGGGCGTAAAATCGGCCCTTCGCTAGGGGTGCCGGTCCGGTCTTGCCGGGCTGGCTGAGAAAAAACCCTTTGAACCTGATTGAGGTCATCCTCGCGCAGGGAAGCCGGCATCCCGCCAATTCGCGTGGGCGCCTTGCCCACCTGCCAAACAATTGCATCGAGGCAACTGAATGGCACTGACGAATCCCTCCCCCGCCAACGAGGCGCTCACGCCGCTGGCCGACGACGCCCGCGTGTTCCGCTGGAACGACCATCTTTCGCTGTGGTTCAGCCTGGGCGTCGGCCTGCTGGTGATGCAGATCGGCGCCTACCTGGTGCCGGCCGTGGGCACGCGGGATGCGGCCATCGCCATCGTGCTGGGCTCATGCGTCGGCGCCGGCCTGCTCGCCTGGACCGCGCACATCGGCTGCCGGAGCGGCTTGTCGAGCGCGGGGCTGATGCACCGCACGTACGGCAGCGCATTCGCGCGCCTGCCGGTCATTCTCAACATCGTTCAATTGGTCGGCTGGACCACCTTCGAACTCGTGGTGATGCGCGAAGGCACGCAGGCGATCGGCCAGCAGGCCTTCGGCATCGCCGCAGACGGTCCGCTGGGCCTGCTGCTGACCACCGCCATCTGGGGCGCGGTGCTGCTGGCCCTGCTGTCCGGCACGATGGTCGGGCTGGTGCGTCGCTTCGTGAGCCGCTTCGGCCTGCCGCTGGTGGTGGTGTCGCTGCTGTGGCTCACCTGGCAATTCGCGGCGCAGGCGCATGCCAAGGGCCTGGACGCCTTCTGGTCGCGCCCGGGCGACGGCTCGATGGGCCTGTTCGGCGCACTCGACCTGGTCATCGCCATGCCGGTGTCCTGGCTGCCCCTTGTGGCGGACTATGCACGCCACGGCAAGCGCGGCCCCGGCGGCGGTGCCTTCGGCGGCACGTGGTTGGGCTATGCCATCGCCAACATCTGGTGCTACGGCCTGGGCGTGCTGGTGGTGAGCGTGGCCGAACCGGGCACCTCGCTGGTCACCGCGCTTCTGCTGGCCCAGGGCGGGCTGGTGGCCCTGGGCCTTATCCTCATCGATGAACTGGACAACGCCTACGGCGACGTCTACTCCGGCTCGGTCAGCGCGCACAGCCTGCGCCCGCGCTGGAGCGTGCGGCGCTGGGGCTTCGTCATCGCGGCGATCTGCATCGCGCTGGCGCTGGTGCTGCCGATGCACAGCCTCGAGCCGTTCCTGCTGATGCTCAGCTCGGTATTCGTGCCCCTGTACGGCGTCATCCTTGGGCGCCTGGGCACCGGCCCGGACGGGCTGCGCGGTGCGCAGCGGCGCGTCGACTGGAGCGCCGCCCTCATCTGGATCGCCGGCATTGCCGCCTACCACGCCTGCGGGGCGTGGGCGCCGCAATGGGGCTCGGCACTGCCGGCCCTGGCGCTGACCTTCGTGCTCGCCTGGCTCAGCCGCCGGTCGCCAGCGCAAGGCGGTGCATCGGCACTGGCGCAAACCCGTGGTTGAGCGGGCCATGGCCCTGTCCGACCTTCACCTGCGCACCGGCCTCCATGGCCGCGACGACGTAGGCGCGGGCCCGGGTCACGGCCTCGGCCAGCGGCGCGCCCAGCGCCAGGTGCGCGGCGATGGCGGACGACAGCGTGCAACCCGTGCCGTGCAGGTTGCGGCTGCGGATACGCGCCGATGCCAGGCGCAGCCGCGTACCGTCGCGGGTGGCCAGCAGGTCCACCACCTCCTGGCCGGGGAGATGCCCCCCTTTGAGCAGCACGCCGCCCGCGCCCATGGCGAGCAGCTGCTGGGCCGCGCCTTCCAGGGCCTCGGCGTTCTCGATCGGGTGCCCGATCAGCAAGGCCGCCTCGTCCAGGTTGGGCGTGATCACGACTGCCCGGCCGAACAGTTCGCGCACCAGCACGCCGACGGTCTGCTCGGCAATCAGGCGGTCGCCGCTGGTGGCAACCATCACCGGGTCGAGCACGACGTTGGGCAGCCGGTAGTGGTCGATGGCCCAGGCCACCACTTCGACCACTTCGGGCGCGTGCAGCATGCCCAGCTTGACGGCGTCGACGCCGATGTCTTCCACCACCGCCTGGATCTGCGCCTTGAGGAACTGCGGCGGCACGCCGTGGATGTCGGTCACGCCCAGCGTGTTCTGCGCCGTCAGGGCGGTGATCGCGCTCATGCCGTAGCAGCCCAGCGCGGCAAAGGTCTTCAGGTCGGCCTGGATGCCGGCGCCGCCGCCGCTGTCGGACCCTGCAATGGTCAGGACCCGGGCGTAGCGAGCGCTCTGCGGCGCGTCGGTGTGTGTGCTGCTCATGCGCAAAATTATCGGTCACGGCCGGACAGGCCCCGCGTCGATGGCCGCCATCGTTGAATCCATGACTTCCCTCTCCTTGCCCTTCGACTCGGCCGCCATCCTCGGCGGCGGCCTCATGGGCCGCCTGCTGGCGCTGGCGCTGGCGCAGTCCGGCTGCCGGGTCGACCTGTACGAAGCCGGCAGCGCCGATGCCGAGGGCGCCGCCGCGCGCGTGGCCGCCGCCATGCTGGCGCCGCTGGCCGAATCCGCGGTGGCACCGGCGCCGTTGGTGCGCATGGGCCAGCATGCGCTGGACCGCTGGCCGCAGTTGCTGGCGGAGCTGGCCGAGCCGGTCTTCTTCCAGCGCGAAGGCACGCTGGTCCTGTGGCACCGGCAGGACGCCGCCGAAGCACAGCGCCTGGCCCGCGTGTTGGAATCGACCGTGCGCGCCGTGCCCGAACTGCCGGCCATGCGGGCGGTGGACAGCGCCGGCATCGCCGCGCTGGAGCCCTCGCTCGGCCAGCGTTTCGCGCGCGGCCTTTTCCTGCCGGGCGAAGGCCAGCTCGACAACCGCGCCCTGCTGGCCGCGCTCCATGCAACCTTGCGGGCCCACCCGCGCGTGCGGCTGCACTGGCAGTCGCCGCGCGACCCGGACGACTTCTCGCCCGGAAGCGCCGGCCAGCCCGACCGGGTGCTGGACTGCCGCGGACTCGGCGCCAAGCCGCAGTGGCGGTCCTTGCGCGGCGTGCGCGGCGAGGTGATCCGCGTGCACGCCCCGGAAGTCGGACTGCGCCGGCCGACACGCCTGGTGCATCCGCGCTACCCGCTGTACATCGCCCCGAAGCCGGACAACGTGTTCGTCATCGGCGCGACCGAGATCGAGTCGGAAGACCGCTCGCCGGCCAGCGTGCGCTCCACGCTGGAGCTGCTCAGTGCCGCCTACGCGGTGCACAGCGGCTTCGCCGAGGCGCGCATCCTGGAGATCGCCACGCAGTGCCGGCCGACGCTGGCCGACAACCTGCCCGGCATACGCCAGCCACGGCCCGGCGTGCTGCAGGTCAATGGCCTGTACCGGCACGGCTTCATGATCGCGCCGGCCATGCTCGACGTCGCGCTGCAACTGCTGCAGGACGGACATTCCCCGCTGGCCGAACGCTTCGGCCTGCCCGCGCTGGCACGGCTGAGCAAGGGCACCGCCCCGGAGGCCGCAGAACACGGCATCACCCCATGAAAGTCCTGATCAACGACATCGAACACGACCTGGCCGAGCCGGCATGCCTGACCGATGCGCTGGCCGCAGTCGAGGCCACCCCACCGTTCGCGGTGGCGATCAACCGCGAGTTCGTGCCACGTTCGCAGTACGCCGGGCGCATGCTGCAGGCCGACGACCGCATCGAAGTGATCCGTCCGGTGACGGGCGGCTAGGAATCCCATGAACTCCACAGCCTCCAACCCGCAGGACGACGCCCTCGTCCTGTACGGCCAGCATTTCGACAGCCGGCTGCTGCTGGGCACCGCCCGCTATCCGTCGCCGGACGTCATGGAAGCCGCCGTGCGGCGCGCACGGCCGGCGATGCTGACCGCGTCGCTGCGCCGCCAGACGGCCGGCCCCGGTACGCCGGGCACCGACAACGGCTTCTGGGACATGCTGGGCCAGCTCAAGGTGCCGGTGTTGCCCAACACCGCCGGCTGCCACAGCATCGACGAAGTGGTCGCCACCGCGCAGATGGCGCGCGAGCTGTTCGACACGCCGTGGATCAAGCTCGAGCTGATCGGCGACGACTACACCCTGCAGCCGGACACGCTGCAACTGGTGCAGGCCGCCGAGCGCCTGATTCGCGACGGCTTCCAGGTGCTGCCCTATTGCACCGAGGACCTGGTCCTGTGCCAGCGCCTGGTCGACGTCGGCTGCCAGGCCGTCATGCCGTGGGCGGCGCCCATCGGCACCGGCCGCGGCCCCGTCAACCCCTACGCCATGCGGCTGCTGCGCGAGCGCCTGAGCGTGCCGCTGCTGGTCGATGCCGGGCTGGGCCTGCCATCGCACGCCTGCCAGGTGATGGAATGGGGCTACGACGGCGTGCTGCTCAACACTGCCGTGGCCCTGGCGCAGGACCCGGTCGCCATGGCCGGCGCTTTCGCCGACGCGGTGGCTGCCGGCCGTGCCGCGTGGCGTGCCGGCGCCATGGCCCCGCAGGAATCCGCACAGCCCAGCACACCGGTGCTGGGCACCCCTTTCTGGCATCACGGCAATGACTGAACCCCTACACGACATCGAACGCATGGCGCAGACCATCGTCGCCGCGCACGGCGCGCGCTTCGGCCTGGCCGACACGACCGCGGCGCCGGTCTCGGCCGACGGCGGCGCAGTGTGCCGCGCGGCCCGGGCGGCCTGCCTGCAACTGGGCTTCATCGAGATCGATGCGCAATGCCTGGCCGACGCCTGGCAGGCGCAGAGCGACCGGCTCGGCCGCTTCGACGCCACCCTGTGGCCGTCCGTGCCGGCGGATTTCGGCATGCAGGCGATGGCGCCGGCCGAACGGCCGGACGCGTTCCCGCCGTGCCCGCGCCAGTTGCGCCTGTACGCCGTGCTGCCCGACGCGCAATGGACCGGGCGATGCGCCCGCGCCGGCGTGCCGACCGTGCAGTTGCGCTTCAAGTCCGACGACGCGGCGGCCATCGCGCGCGAGGTGCGCGCGGCGGTGGACGCGGTTCGCGGCACCGGCGCCCTGCTCTTCATCAACGACCACTGGCGCGCAGCCATCGATGCCGGCGCCTATGGCGTGCACCTGGGCCAGGAAGACCTCGACGCCCTCACGCCGGCGGAACTGTCGCAGCTTCGCGCCGCCGGCCTGCGCCTGGGCATCAGCACGCACGGCTATGCCGAGATGGTGCGTGCCGATGCCGTCGGCCCGAGCTACCTGGCGATGGGCGCCGTCTTTCCGACCACGCTCAAGCGAATGCCGACCGCCCCGCAGGGACTTGCGCGCCTGGATGCCTATGCCCGGCTCACGCGGGCCTATCCGCAGGTCGCCATCGGCGGCATCGATGCCGAGCGCCTGCCGGCCGTACTGGCCACGGGCGTCGGCTCGGTGGCCGTGGTGCGGGCGATCGTCGCGGCGCAAGACCCGGAGGCGGCCTGCCGCCAACTCGGCGCGGTGGTGGACGCGGCCATCGGCGGCCGCTGAAGCCGGTGCGAGGCGGGCGGCGCGTCAGGCGCCGCGCCGCATCGACAGCATCTGCGGGAACCGCTCGAGCATCTGCCGACCCAGCGACGTGATCGCCATCACCAGCGCCGGCGGCTGCTGGTAGCCCGTGAGCGTGCGCACGGGCGGCGGGATCTCGGCCCGCACGTGGCCGGCCATCTTGAGAATGCGAAGCCCGTCGACATCCGACCCCTCGGTCAGCGCCACGGGCAACTCCACCGTCGAGAGCTTCTGCAGAAGAGACAGCGACATGGGACTTGGGATGAAGCTGCGGCGCAACGCGCCGCGGGCCAGCGCCGGCTGGGGACTAGCTGAGGATACGGCCGCTCGAGCCGATCACCGCCACATCAACGAACTGATTGCCTTCGCGGTTGACGCGGCCGAAGCCGATCTTGACGCCGCCCAGGTCATAGCCTTCGATGCCGGCCAGCGCAGCGATCAACGCGGCGCGCGAGGCCCCCGGACCGGCCCGGCGCAGGCCCTCGACCAGCACCTGCGCGTTCATGTAGCCTTCGAGGCTGGGCAGCGAGTAGTCCTTGCTGCCGCTGGCCTGCATGTCGGCCTGGTAGCGGCGGACCACCTCGAAGCGCGTCGCGTTGGGCGACGGCACCACGATGGCAAAGCCGATACCGCGCGCCGCATCGCCCAGCGGCGTCAGCGAACTGGCCATGATCGACAGGCCATAGACCGTGCTGTTGCCACCGGCCTTGCGCAGCGCCTGGATGAAGGCAGGCGCGGTACCGGCCAGGCCGGTGATGACCACCTGCGGCTCGGCCTTGGCGATGGCGGCGGCGGCGGGACCGACTTCCATGCTGATCGTGCTCGGCGTGGTGGCGATCACCACCGGCTCGAGCTTGTGCGCCGACAGCGATGCCTTGCAGGCCTCGAGCACCGAATTGCCCAGCGGGTCCTTGGAATGGACGATGCCGATGCGGTTGATGCCCAGCACCGCCGCGGTGGCGATCAGCTTCTCGACTTCCTGGTCGTAGTTGGCCCGCACCCAGAAGGTGTTGGGCGCGTTCTTCTTGCGCAGGGCCACGGTGCCGGTGTTGGGACCGACCACGGCCATGCCGGGCACGGCGTCCATGATCTCGGCCGTCTGGCGCGTGCCCAGCGGATGGAGCATGGCCAGCACGGAAGCGTCGGCGGCGAACTCCAGCGCGTTGGCCTTGGCCGTCTCCGGCTTGAACTTGTCGTCGGCCATGACGAGCTCGATCTTCTGGCCGTTGATGCCGCCCGCCTTGTTGATGGCGTTGATGCACGCGCTGGAGCCGGCGAACAGCCCCTGGCCATTGGCCTTCTCCACGCCGCTGTTGTCGAAGCTGGCGCCGATGCGGATCGGCTTGCTCTGCGCGAACACGGGCGCGCCCAGCATGCTTGCCAGGGCAGCGCCACCGATCTGGGTCAGCACCTGGCGGCGGCTGCTGACAGGCTGACGTGGTGGGTTCGAGGCGCGTGCTGACATGGCGTTCGGTCTTCCGTCTTCAATCGAGCAGTGTGAGAGGGACACCACGCAGCCCGCGCCCGGGACGGGCTTCAGGCCAGCGGCGTGCGATCAACGGCGTTGCCTGGGCGGACCATTGACAACTGCGACCAAATGTAACGCAGCCGATACCAGGCGTTCGTGCTTTTTTTCGCGAACCGGCCGTCTATGCCACGCGAGTAATCCGTATGGATTACATCAACGTTGCTCGAGCGGCACGGACTGAGGCGGCGCCAGCAGGCGCATCATCGAAATGCCGTTGCGCTGGCCCTTGTCTTCGTCGCAATTGTTGAAGACCACGTGCGTGTTGCGCACCTTGTAGGCGAGCCGCACCACCTCGGCCGCCAGGTCGTGGAGCTCGGCGTCGCCGTAGTCGTAGTCGAAGCGCTCGGCCGCCGAACTGGCCCCGCGCACGTTGTAGGTGCCCGCGTTGCGCCCGTGCAGGCGCACCAGCGCGAAGTCCGGGTGCGTCGCCTCGGCCAGCATCGGCACACTGTTGGCGAAGCCCTGCGGTCCGTCGACGACCGTGTGCACCGCGTTCAGGCTGCGCACGAAAGCCAGCGTGTCGGCCGCACCGGCGCCGTCGAACCACGATGCGTGCCGGAATTCGATGCTGCAGGTGCGGCCCGCCATGCGCTCCATGCAGTGCGCCACGTGCGCCATGCCTTCGCGGTTGCGCTGCAGCCACGGCGGGAACTGGAAGTGCACCAACCCGAGCTTGCCGCCGGCAACGAGCGGCGCGAGCGCTTCATGGAATCGCTGCCACAACGCATCGACGATGTCCCCGGGCATGTCGCGGTAGTAGAGCTGCCGCGGCGGCGCGCCCAAGCGCGCGCCCAGCGCCTGTTGCAGGTCCTTGTGCAGGACCTGCGGCTGTGTCTGGTGACCGGTGAAAAGCCGGAACGCCTTGACGTTGAAGACGAAAGTGTCCGGCGTGCGCTCGACCCAGGCCTGCGCCGTGGCCGGCGCCGGGATGGCGTAGTAGCTGGCATCGACCTCCACCATGGGAAAGATCGACGCGTAGTAGCGCAGGCGCGCCTCGGGGGTGCGCGCCTGCTTCGGGTAGAACCGGCCGCAGTCGATCAGCGTCTTGTCGGTCCAGGAGGCCGTGCCGACCAGGATGCTCATGCGCAGCCTCCCCCAAACCGATGCCTCGCCGGCCTACCTGCCGCCCATCGAGGCTTCGATCGTCTTCTGCACCTTCTCCAGGTTGAACGAACCCGGCGTCTGGCTTGGCGGGTAGTCCTTCATGGTCTGCAGGAAGCGCGCGGCATACGCCTGCATCGGGGCGATCAGGTAGACGCGCGACAGGAACCAGTCGTTGTAGGTGTTGGAGCTATGCTGCGATTTCTCGAACGGGTCGCGCCGGAGATTGAACAGCAAAGGCACCCGCAGTTCGACGAACGGCTCGCGCCACACGCCGAAGCCCTCGCCCCGGTTCTCCAGGAACACGGTCTTCCAGTCGTCGTAGCGGATGGCAACCACCTGCCCGTCGTCATTGACGTACATGAACTCGTGGCGCGGCGACTCCGTGGCCTTGCCCGTCAGGTAGTCGAGCTGGTTGTAGCCGTCAATGTAGTTCTTGTAGCTGCGTCCGTTCAGGTCCACGCCCTTGGCCAACTTGTCCTTGATCTGCGGATCGCCGCCGATGGCGGCGAAGGTCGGCAGCCAGTCCTCGTGCGCCACGATGCCGTTGAGCGTCTTGCCGGCCGGGAAGTGGTCGGGCCAGCGCACGAACGCGGGCACGCGGTAGGCGCCTTCCCAGTTGGAGTTCTTCTCGCTGCGGAACGGCGTGGTGCCGGCGTCAGGCCAGGTGTTGTAGTGCGGGCCGTTGTCGGTCGAGTACATCACGACGGTGTCCTTGGCGACGCCCAGGTCGTCCAGCAGCTTGAGCAGCTGCCCGACCATGGCGTCGTGCTCGATCATGCCGTCGGTGTATTCGTCATTGCCCTTGTGCCGGTTGGCCTGCTTGACGTGCGTGCGGAAGTGCATGCGCGTGGCGTTCCACCACGTGAAGAACGGCTTGCCGGCCTTGACCTGCCGGTCGATGAAGTCCTTGGCGGCCGCGAGCGTCTCCTCGTCGATCGTCTCCATGCGCTTCTTGGTCAGCGGGCCGGTGTCCTCGCACTTGCCATCGGCCTTGCACTTGAGCACGCCGCGCGGACCGAAGACGTCCTCGAACTTCTTGCCGTTGGCCATGACCTTGCCGGCCGGATAGTCCTCGTTCTCGGGCTCCTCCTCTGCATTGAGGTGGTACAGGTTGCCCACGAACTCGTCGAAGCCATGCTGCGTGGGCAGATGCTCGTCGCGGTCGCCCTGGTGGTTCTTGCCGAACTGCCCGGTGGCATAGCCCAGGCTCTTGAGCACGGTGGCCATGGTCACGTCGGTCTTCTGCCAGCCTTCCTTGGCGCCGGGCAGGCCCACCTTGGTCATGCCCGTACGCACCGGCACGTTGCCGCCGATGAAGGCGGCACGGCCCGCCGTGCAGGACTGCTGGCCGTAGTAGTCGGTGAAGGACAGGCCCTCGTCGGCGATGCGGTCGATGTTGGGCGTGGTGTAGCCCATCATCCCGCGGTTGTTGTGGCTGATGTTCCAGGTGCCGATGTCGTCACCCCAGATGACCAGGATGTTCGGCTTCTTGCCACCGGCCGGCGCAGGCTGCGCGGGCGATGCCGCCGGCGCGGGTGCCGGGGCAGGTGTCGCCGGTTTGACCTGGCCTTGAACCTGGGCCACCGCGCTGAGCGTGGCCGCCAAAAATGCCGACGCAGTCAGCAATCCTCTCCAACGGATCCTCATTGATCTTCTCCTTTTCCGTTCTTCGAACCAGGCGGCACATGCAAGGAACTGCAAGGCCACCGGAACGCGCGAGCTTACCCGCGTCGAATGACAGGAGGTCGGTGCTTTCGATGCGCCTACATCGTTTGCGCTATGGCCGGCGATCAGTCGGCAACGGGTTCGGCGGAGCGGTCCTGTGCCAGATCGGCTTGCGCAAGCAACGTACGGACCTGCCCCAGCAGGTCGGTCAGGCGGGCCCTGTCGGCCGGCAGCATGTCGGCGAACAATGAGACCACCCAGGATTCGTGAACCGTGGCGACGCTTTCGAACATGGCCCGGCCTTCGGGCGTCAGGCGCACCAGGTAGGACCGGCGGTCCTGCGGGTCGAGTGCGCGCGAGACCCAGCCTTCCTTCTGCAACTCGCGCGTCAGCCCGGTCACGTTGCCGCCGGTCACCATCAGGTAGTTCGACAGCGCACGCATGCTGACCCCTTCGGGATGGCGATAGGCCTGCGCCATGTAGTCGAAGCGCGCCAGCGACATGCCGAACTCCGCGCGCAGCCGGCGCCGCAGCACCGACTGGATCTCCATGTTGCAGGACATCATCCGCAGCCACAGGCGCAGCGACTGGTGCGCCTCCTCCGTGACGCGGGCTTCGAAACCGAGCGATTCGCGTTCCTGCTCGGGGCGGCGGTGAAATCCTCTGGGCATGCGGTCAACGGCCTGTGTGGTTTCGTGATCGTGGTGGGAGGGCGGGCCTGTCGTTGCAGGACGGTTGCCCTTGTTACCGGCGCTGAAGATAACAGCGAGCGCGTCGGTGGATGCCCCGTCACGCCGCGGTGCGAGAGTTGCCCGGCGACGCGATCGGCGCGCGGCAAGGACTATGGGCCTGAAAACAGTGTGTCAAAGCGCCGACTTATGTATCGGCTCGTTTACACTTTGCCAATGCGAGTCGTTCGCAGTTGCATTTACATTCCCCAGACAACCTCCCAATGCCGCAGACCTTCCTTCGTCGCCCTGACGCGTCCCGTTCCGTCCTCACCCCGATCGCTGCGCTTGCGCGCCACCTGGTGCACGCCGGCCTCGTGCTGGGCGCGGCCGGCGCCGCCGCGCAAGGCATCGAGACCGCCGGAACATTGCGCGAGGTGGTGGTCTCCGGCGAGGCCGAAGGCCTCCCGGCGCCGTATGCCGGCGGCCAGATGGCGCGTGGCAGCAGCCTGGGCATACTGGGCACGACCGACACGATGAGTTCGCCGTTCAGCAGCACGAGCTTCACCGAGCAGTTGATCCAGGACGAGCAGGCCCGCACCATCGGCGACGTGCTGATCAACGACGCGTCGGTGCGCTCGACGACGGCGGCTGGCGGATTCAGCGAGGACATTCAGGTCCGCGGTTTCACACTTGCCAACGGCGACATCGGCCTGAACGGCCTGTACGGCCTCACGTCCTCCACGTCCAACCGCGTGCCCGCCGAGATCGTGGAACGCGTCGACGTGCTCAAGGGACCCGGCACGCTGATCAACGGCATTCCGCCCGGCGGCAGCATCGGCGGCAGCATCAACGTGCTCACAAAGCGCGCCGGCGACGAACCGCTCACACGCGTCGGGCTGGGCTACCTGAGCGATTCGCAGTTCGGCACCACCGTGGACATCGGCCGCCGCTTCGGCCAGGACAACGCCTGGGGCATCCGCGTCAATGGCGCCTTTCGGGACGGCGAAGCCAGCATCGACAACGGCAACCAGCAGGTCGGGCTCGGCGCGGTCGCGCTGGACTACCGCGGCAGTCGCGTGCGCTGGTCGCTCGACGCGTTCACGCAACGGGAGGACACCGACAACTTCCGTCCGCAGATCGGATTCCAGCCGACCCTGACGGCGCTGCCCGAGCCGCCCGACTCGCGCATGAGTTGGTTCCCGGACACGACGCTGAAGATGGAAGACAACGTAGTGGCCTCGCGCCTGGAAGTCGACATCAGCGACCACCTGACCGCGTGGGCTGGCATCGGCTATCGGGACGGCTCCGCCGACCAGATGTTCCCCACCACCAGCGTCTCGATGGATGCGCTTGGCAACTTCACGGTGCGCAACAGCTTCTACGACTCCTACAGCAAGTCGACCAGCGCGGATATCGGGCTGCGCGCGAGATTCGCCACCGGCAGCGTCGGGCACAACCTGTCGTTGAGTGCATCCAACCTGGACCAGGAACAGGGCAACGCCTACGTCACCTCGTCCGGGGTTGCGCGCTCGAGCATCTACAACCCCGCGGCACTGCCATTGGTGACAGCCGCCCGCAATGACCCGCGCAAGGCGTCGGAAGCGCAGAACTACAGCATTGCCGTGGCCGATACGCTGTCGTTCGCGCAAGACCGCCTGCTGCTCACCGTGGGCCTGCGCGACCAGACCGTCGAGCTGAACAACTTCAGCACCACCACCGGCGCGCAGACCTCCACGTACAAGGAAAGCGCCGTCTCGCCTCTGGCCGGCGTGGTGTTCAAGGCCACGGGCAACATCTCCGTGTACGGCAACTACACCGAAGGCCTGACCCGTGGCGCCACCGCGCCAGCGACCGCCGCCAATGCCGGCGAAGTGTTCGCGCCGTTCAAGTCGCAGCAGTACGAAGCCGGCGTCAAGTTCGACTGGGGTTCGTTCATGACCACCGCGAGCCTGTTCCAGATCTCGCGCCCCAACAGCATGACCGACCCGGCGACAAACCTCTACAGCTTCGACGGCGAGCAGCGAAACCGCGGTCTGGAACTTGCGGGCTACGGGGAGCCGGTCCGTGGCCTGCGCCTGATGGGCGGCCTCACATTCAACGACGCCAAGGTCACCCGCGCAGCCCAGTACCAAGGCAACGACGCCTATGGCGTACCGGACGCCAATGTCAGCCTTGGCGCCGACTGGGACGTGCCGGGCGTGCAGGGCCTGGCGCTCAACGGCCGCATCATCTATACCGGCTCGTCCTATGCGAGCAACGCCAATACCATTTCCCTGCCCAGCTGGACGCGCTACGACATCGGCGCGCGCTACCGCACGAACGTCGGCGGCAAGGGCCTGGTGCTGCGCGCCGGCATCGAGAACCTGACCGACGAGAACGTCTGGCTCGTGAGCGGCAACAACTACCTGACGGTGAGCGCGCCGCGCACGTTCGTGCTGAGCGCCACCATGGACTTCTGAATAGGACTCTCGCCATGACAATCCACCTCCCGCCCGACCCCACCGCCTCGTCAGGCCGGTGATCGCGCTGCCGGTCCGGGCCCGGCGCGTGGTGCCCCTCGTTTCCCGCATCGTCGCCGCAATCCTTGGTGGTTACGCGCTGGCGGCTCTCGCCAGCGTGGCGGCGCTGGCCTTGCCGATCGCCCGGCCGCAGGCCGTGCTGACCGGCATGCTGGCGAGCTTCGCCCTCTACGCGGGCGCCGTGATCTGGGTGTTCGCCGTTCGCAGCGCGACCCGTGCCTGGGTCGGCTTGCTGATGGCCGCCGCCGTGCTGATGCCGGCCGCCTGGGTGGCGTGGCACGCCGGAGGCTCGGCATGAGCGAAAAGCGCGCGGAGAGCGCAGCGCCGAAGCCGCGCGGCATCCGCCAGACCATGTCCGACCTGCACATCTGGGCCGGGCTGCTGCTCGGCTGGATGCTCTACGCCATGTTCCTCACCGGCACGGTGAGCTACTTCAAGAACGAGATCTCGCAATGGGCACGGCCCGAGCTGGCGCATCAGGCGTCGGTGCCCGATCCGGCCGATGTCGCGCAGCGCGTGGCCGGCGAGCTCGGGCGGCTCGCCGCGGGCAGCAGCCAGTGGAGCATCGGATTGCCCAGCGCGCGCGAGAACACGGCAGAGGCCTTCTGGCGGCTGGCCTCCGCGCAACCGGGACAGCGCCGCTTCGGGCAGGCCACCTTCGACCCGGCCACCGGCCACAAGGTGACGGCGCGCGACACCACGGGCGGCGAGTTCTTCTATCGCTTCCACTTCCAGTTCCACTACATGCCCGTGCTGTGGGGGCGCTGGCTTGCAGGACTGGCAGCCATGTTCATGCTGGTGGCCATCGTCAGCGGGGTGATCACGCACAAGAAGATCTTCACGGACTTCTTCACCTTCCGCTGGGCCAAGGGCCAGCGCTCGTGGCTGGACGCGCACAACGCGCTGTCGGTCTTCGGGCTGCCGTTCCATCTGATGATCACCTACACCGGCCTGGTGACGCTGATGGCGCTGTACATGCCGTACGGCGAGCGGCTGGCCTTCAAGACGCCGCAGGAACGCCAGCAACTCACGCGAGAGCTCAATGCGTTCATCCAGCCGGGCAAGCCAAGCGGCCGCGCGGCCGAATTGGCGCCGGTGGCCGACATGGTCCGCCAAGCACAGGCGCTCTGGGGCCGCGACAACATCGCGCGCGTGACCATCACGCTGCCGGGCGACGCCGCCTCGCGGGTGGCGGTGGCCCGCGGCGAAGAAGGCCGCGCCTCGATGAGTCCGCAGTACCTCCTGTTCGAGGGCAGCAGCGGCAGGCTCCTCGAGACGCATGACAGCGTCGGCCCCGCGGCCGAGACCCGCGGCGTGATGTATGCGCTGCACCTGGGCCGCTTCGGCGACACGGTCACGCGCTGGCTCTACTTCCTGGTCAGCCTGGCCGGTACCGCGATGGTGGGCACCGGACTGGTGATGTGGACGGTCAAGCGCCGCAGGAAGCTGCCCGACCCGGCGCGACCGCACCTGGGCTTTCGCCTGGTCGAGCGCCTGAACATCGCGACCATTGCGGGGCTGTCGATCGCCATGGCGACGTTCCTGTGGAGCAACCGCCTGCTGCCGGGCACGCTGGCGCAGCGCGGCGAATGGGAGATCCACGCATTCTTCATCGCCTGGGCGCTGGCACTGGCGCACGCCGTGCTGCGGCCGCCGCGCCGCGCCTGGATCGAGTTGCTGTGGGTCGGCGCCGCCATGCTGGCGCTGCTGCCGGTGCTGAACATGCTGACCACCGACCGGCCGCTGTGGCGCAGCATCGCCGAAGGCGACTGGGTGTTCGCCGGCATGGACCTGGTGCTCTGGGCGCTGGCCGCGCTGCACGTGAAGCTGGCGCTGCGCACGGCGCGCCACAAGGCCCCGGTGCCGCGCGGCGCCCAGTCGCCACGCACGAAGGCGCCGGCCCCCGCAGGTGAGCGGACTGTGCCGTCCGTGCCCCGGACGACGTTCGACGCCACGCATGGCGCCACGCCTTCGCAGGACGCCTTGCGATGAGTCACCTCGCGATCTTCCTGCCGTCGCTGCTGGGCTTCTCGGCCCTGGCGCTGGCCATGGAGCGGCACCAGGAGAGCGTGTTCGATCGCGCCCTGCCCGCTTCCCTGACGCGCGTCCTGCGCAACCTCGGCTGGGCCGCGCTGCTGGCCGCCCTTGCGGTGGCGGTCGAGACGCAGGGCTGGGGCCTGGGCCTGGTCAGCTACAGCGGCCACACCAGCGCGAGCGCCGGGCTGGTGTTCGGCCTGCTCATTGCCTGGCAACGGCGACGCTCGGCGCGATAGGCCCGGACCCGCGCCCGCCTTGCGGTCGACCCGCTACTCTGCGCGGATGTCGGCACGCGCCGCCACGACGCGCATCTGCGGCAACTCGCGCTCGACACGCGCCTGCAGCGCCGCGCCGTCGCCCCAGTTCGGCGTGAGCCCGACGTCGACGAGCTTGCGGCGCATGGCCGGGTCGGCCATCACCTGCGCCAGGGCCTTTTCGAGCCTTTGCCGCACGGGCGCGGGCATTCCGGCGGGGCCGACGAGGGCGAACCAGGTGCTCATGTCAAAGCCCGGATAGCCGCTCTCGGCCACGGTGGGCACCTGCGGCAGCAGCTTGAGCCGGTGTGCGCCCAGCGCCGCGATCGGCTTGATCTTGCCGGATCTGATCAACGGCGTGGCGGCGACCACCGTGTCCACGGCAACCTGCACCTGTCCGCCCATGAGCGCATTCAGACTGGGCGAGCTGCCGTTGAACGGAACATGCAGCAGCCGCATGCCCGTGGTGTTCTTGAGCATCTCGCCCCCGAAGTGCACCGACGACCCGACCCCGACCGAACCGTAGGAATACCTGTCCGGCGCCGACTTGACCTGTGCCACCAGTTCCGCGAGCGTACGGCTGGGCACCTGGTTGTTGGCCACCAGCAGCAACCCCATGTCGGCCACGAGGCCCAGCGGCGTGAACGCCATCGGATCGTATGGCAGCGCTTCGCGAATGACCGGGTTCAGCGCGAGCGTGGTACTGCTGGCGAGCAGGAGCGTGTAACCGTCGGCCGGCGCCTTGGCCACCAGCGCGGCGCCCACCACGGTGCTGGCGCCGGGGCGGTTCTCGACGATCATCGGCTGGCCCAGCTTTTCACTGAAGGCGACGGCAAGGTGGCGCCCCAGAATGTCCGTGGCGCCGCCCGGCGCGTACGGCACGATCAGCTTGATCGGGCGATCCGGATAGTGCTGCGCGAAGGCGCCGGGCGCGGCAATTGCCAGGACGCCGGCCAGCAGGCTCGACAGGAAGCGGGAACGGGACAAGGCCATGAACGGAAATCTCCTCGAAAGCTCGGTGGTGGGAAGTCAGGTGGGCGTCTGGCCCGCAGGGCGGTCCAGGAGCGGACTGCGCGCGCGTGCGTGTCCGCTGGCCAGGTCATAGGCGTGGCCGAGTTGCAGCACGGCAAGATCGCCTTGCGCCGGCCCCAGGATCTGCAAGCCTGCGGGCAATCCCTGCGGCCCGAAGCCGGCCGGCACGGCCAGCGCCGGCAGCCCCGCCATCGTCGCGGGCACGACGGCCTGCATCCAGCGGTGATAGGTGTCCATGGCCGTTCCGCCCACCGACCGGGGCCAGGCCAGCCGGGCATCGAACGGGAACACCTGGGCAGCGGGCAGCACGAGGAAGTCGAAGCGCTCGAACAGTTCGCGCAGACATTGGTACCAGGCCGAGCGCACGCGGGTTGCGTCATACACCTGCATCGCGGTCAGCGCGCGGCCGCGCTCGATCTCCCAGACCGCCTCGGGCTTGAGCTGCGCGCGCGTGCTGGGGTCATCGCAAAGGGCGCCGTTGGCGCCGGCCACGCCGTAGCTGCGCAGGTCGATCCAGGCGCGCCACAGGCGCTCGAGGTCGAAGGAAGGAACAACCTCGTCCACCGTGCAGCCGATGTCCCGGAACGCGCCCAGTGCCGCGCGACACGTGTCGAGCAGGCCCGGCTCCACCGGCAGGTGTCCGCCCAGGTCGCCGAGCCAGCCGATGCGCAGGCCGCGCGGGTCGCGTGACAGCGCCCCGGCCCAGTCCTGCGCACCTTCGCTGCGGCGCGTGAGCGGCAATCGGGCATCGAAGCCTGCCTGCACCGACAGCAGCAGTGCCAGATCTGGAATGTTGCGCGCCATCGGGCCAGCCACGCTGAACTGCTGGAAGAACACCTCGTCGGCCGGGCCGTGCGGCACGCAACCCGGCGAGGTGCGAAAGCCATAGACGTTGTTGAAGGCGGCCGGTGTGCGCAGCGAACCCATCATGTCCGTGCCGTCGGCCACGGGCAGCATGCGCAAGGCCACGGCCACGCCCGCGCCACCGCTGCTGCCCCCGGCAGAGCGCGTCGGGTCGAAGGCATTGCGGGTCGGACCGTAGACGGGGTTGTAGGTATGGCCGCCGAGCCCGAACTCGGGCGAGTTGCTGCGCGCGACGAACAATGCGCCGGCCGCGCGCATGCGCTCGAAGATCACCGCGTCGGTGCGCGTGACCTGGCCGGCGAAGATCGGCGAACCGCGGGTGGTCACCATGCCTGCCGCCGGCATGATGTCCTTGGGGGCCTGAGGAAATCCGTGCAACGGGCCGAGCCGTTCCCCGCGTTGCATCTGCTTGTCGAGCGCCCGCGCCCGAGCGCGCAGGGCGTCGGGGTCGGCCGGTGCGACCAGGGCGTTGACGATCGGGTTGAGCCGGTCGATCTGCGCCTGGAAGGCTTCGAGCACTTCCACGCACGACAGCTCCCGCGCCTGGATCGCCTGCGACAGGCGCGTCGCGGTCAACTCGACGATGTCGTCGGCAGTTTCCGCCTGTGGGCGTGCGACTGCGGCGGGCGCGACGGCGACGACGCGCAGGTCCATGACTTTCCTTGAGATGTGTGACAGAAAGGCAAGGATAGGAAAGTGAATGCGTTTTGACTATCGCCGAGTTGTTGATCTATCGTTGCGTTTTTCGCAAACCTCGCCGCGACACGCCATGCTCTCCTACCGCCTGCAGGACACTGCGCTGCGCTACTTCCTCGAAGTCGTGCGAGGCGGCTCGGTCACCGAGGCCGCGACGCGCCTGAACGTTTCGCCCTCGGCGGTCAGCCGCCAGGTGGCGGCGCTGGAGGACATGCTGGGCCTGCCGCTGTTCGAGCGGCGCCCCCGCGGCATGGTGCCGAGCCCGGCGGGCGAGTTGCTCGCCGCGCACGCCCGGCGCGGAGCCCTGGAAGCCGATCGCGTGGTAGCCGACATCCAGGCGCTGCAGGGACTGCGCCGGGGACGCGTGCGGGTGTGCAGTTCCGGCGGCTTCGCCGTCGAATTCCTGCCCCGCGCGATCGCCTTGTTCACCGCGCAGCATCCGGGCATGCAGATCCATCTGCGCGCCGCCGCGCCGGCCGCGGTGACGCAGGCCGTGCTCGACGGCGATACCGACATCGGCCTGACCTACAGCCGCACGGCTGAGCGCGACATCGAGGTGCAGCACCGGCAGGTGTCACCGGTGATCGCCGTGATGCGGCCGGACCACCCGCTGGCGCACCTGCACAGCGTCACGCTCGCGCAGATGCACCCGCATCCGATTGCCCTGCCCGAGGCCGACAACACGGCCCGGCAGTTGTTCGATATCGCCTGCAGCCATCGCCGGCTGGTGTTCGAGCCGGTCATGGTCAGCAGCCAGTTCGAGGCGCTGTTGAACTTCGTGCGCCACGGCGGCGGCCTGTCGATCGGCGGCGAAGTCACGGTGCGCGAGCGCATCCGCCGCGGCGAACTGCATGCGGCAACCTTGCGCGAGCGCGCCGTGAGCGGGCGCACCCTGGAGGTCCAGACCCTCGCCGGCCGGACGCTGCCCGAAGGCGTGCGCGCGTTCGTCGATCACCTGGGGGCATTGCTGTCGCCGGCAACATCGCCATGATGCTGCGCATGGATGGCTCCGCATGACGACGCTCGACCTGTTTGCGCCTGCCTCGCCGGACGCGCCAGAGCGCCTGGGGCCCGGCGCATTCCTTCTGCGCGGCTTCGCCCTGCCCTGCGCAGACGTGCTGCTGGCAGCGATTGCCGGCATCGAGGCGCAGGCGCCGTTCCGCCACATGGTGACCCCCGGTGGGTTCACGATGTCGGTGGCACTGACCAATTGCGGCGCGCTCGGCTGGACCAGCGATCGCCGCGGCTATCGCTATGCGCCCACCGATCCGGACAGCGGCCGGCCGTGGCCCGCGATGCCCGAGGTCTTCAGCCGGCTGGCGCGCGACGCGGCCGCGGCCGCCGGCTTCGACGCCTTCGCGCCGGACGCCTGCCTGATCAACCGCTACCTGCCGGGCGCGCGCCTGTCGCTGCACCAGGACCGCGACGAACGCGACCTCGGCGCGCCCGTCGTCTCGGTGTCGCTGGGCATGACGGCCACCTTCCTCTGGGGCGGCAGCAGCCGCGCGGCGCGGGCACTTCGACTGCCGCTGCTCCACGGCGACGTCGTGGTCTGGGGCGGCGCAGACCGCCTTCGCTTCCATGGCGTGCTGCCGCTGGCCGATGCGCCGCACCCGGCGCTCGGCGCCCAGCGCATCAACTTCACCTTTCGCAAGGCAGGTTGAATGGACGATGATGGGCTCCGCTCAGGCCCGGATTGAAAGGAGGAACCGCCTCATGCCCCGCAAGACACTCCCGACCCGTCACCGCTCTCCCGCCGCATGGCTCGTGCCGCTGCTCTGTGCGCTGGCCGGCGCGGCGCATGCGCAACCGAGCAACTGCGAAGACCTGCGCGCGCAGATCGAGGCGAAGATCGGCGCCGCCGGCGTCAGTGCGTTCACGGTCACGGTGATCGATGCGAACGCGCCGGCCGATGGCCAGGTCGTCGGCACCTGCGCCCAGGGCACGCGCCAGATCGTCTATACGCGCACCGGCGCGCCGACGGGCAGTGCGTCGCCCGATCCCGCGACACCGGCCCCGCCGCCGGCCCCGCGCAAGCGCGAGGCCCCGATCATCACCGAATGCAAGGACGGCAGCACGTCCGTCGGCGGCACCTGTCCGAAGTAGTGCGCCAAGGCGCCGGGCCGCTCAGGCGTGCGACGCCGGCGCCGGCGCAGCGGTGGCCGCAGAAGCCCGCTCGGCATCGTCGGGCGCCCGGTGGATGCGCACGATGCGCAGGGCGTCGGGCTGCTCGACCAGCACGCAGGCCTTGCCGGTGCGCCTGCAAAGGTCCTGCACGCGCCAATAGGCGCCGTGGCTCAGGCAGCCGGTCTGGCAGATGACCAGGTCGGCAGTGCGCAGCGTGGCCTCCAGCCCTTCGCCGTCGTCGACCGGCGGGACGGCCGCGTCCGCCTGGGCGACCATCGGGCGAGCCTTGTGCCACTCCCAGCGCAGCCGCTCGCGCAGGAGTTCCTGGATGCGCGAGACCAGCACGTTCACATGCCGCGCCAGCTTGACGCGGCCTGGCAGCCCGGGGATGGCCTGCTCCAGCGCCGCGCGGTCTTCACGCGCCCAGGCCAGGGCGGTGTCGCGCTGGATCAACTGGGCACGCTGGCGAAAGGCCTGGGCACGCAGGCGATCGATCTCGCGCGCCTGCGCGCTCAACTGCTCCCCGCATCGCGCCTGCACGCGGCCATGCTCGCGCAGCAGTGCGCAATGCTCGCGCAGCAGCTGATCGAAGTCCTGTTCGGCAACTTTCATGGCGTTGGCTCCTCGGCGGTGGCAGGCAACGCCCGGCATGGCGTCGCGGCACGGAAAGCCTCATTCTAAATGAGATTCATTCGCATTTGAAAGGCGAGGCGATCTCACGGCTGAATCTCGTCATGTCCGGGTTATTCCGGACGATGGTTGCTTTGAACAATCGCCCCAGACGTCACCAGAATGGCCGACAGCCGCAGCGCCGCTGGCGGCCACATCGAATGACCACCGGAGACTTCCCATGACGCCCCACTCTTTTCGAGCGCGCTGGCAGCCCACCCGCCGCATCGCCGCACTTGCGGTCGCCGCTGGCCTCGTCGCCGCCGCCCTGCCCGCCGCCCATGCGCAGGCACAGCCGCAACTCGACACCCCGCTGCGGATCGTGGTCGGCTACGCACCCGGCGGCGCCACCGACCGCGTGGCACGCATCGTTGGCGACAAGCTGGCCGCGCGCCTGGGCGTGCCCGTGGTGGTGGACAACAAGCCCGGCGCAGGCGGGCGGCTCGCGGCGCAGCAAGTGAAGGCGACGCCGCCCAACCAGAACGTGCTGATGCTGGCGAACCCGGCGGTGATGATCGTCGCGCCTCTGGTCTTCAAGGACAACAACTACGACCCCGAGCGCGACTTCGTGCCGGTGTCGCACGTCAGCGACTACGACTTCGCGCTCGCCGTGTCGCCCACGCTGCCGGTGCGCGAGCTGAGCCACCTGCTCGCCTGGATGCGCGCCAACCCGACGCAGGCCAACGTCGGCGTGCCTGCCACCGGCAGCCTGCCGCACTTCTTCGCACTGATGGTCGGCGAGAAGGCCAACGTGCAGACGCAAGTGATCGGCTACCGCGGCTCGGCTCCGCTGATCAACGACCTGCTGGGCGGCCAGGTGCCGGTGGCAGTCGACACCGCCGACGGCATGCTGCCGCAGCATGACGCCGGCAAGCTGCGCATCCTCGCCCTGTCGGGCGAGCAGCGCTCGCCCTTCGCGCCCAAGATCCCGACCTTCAAGGAAGCCGGCCTCGACCTGGCGGCCAGCGGCTGGAACACCTTCTTCGCACCGGCGAGCATGCCCAAGGACAAGGTCGAACGGCTGGCCGTCGCGATTCGCGCCGTGATGCAGGACCCGGAGACGACGCAACGCTTCAAGGATTCGCAGATGACGCCGGTGGTCAGCAGCCAGGCGCAGACCGTCGCGATGCTGAAGGCCTACCGCGCGCAGTGGGCGCCGGTGGTGCAGAAGTCCGGTTACCAGCCCTGAAGACGCACAAGACATGGCCACGCAAACCAGGCGCCCGAACATCATCTTCATCGTGGCCGATGACCTCGGCCATGCCGACCTTGGCTGCTACGGCGGACGCGACGCCGTCTTCGGGCCGGTGTCGCCGGTGCTGCACGCGATGTCGCGCGCGTGAGCCGGCGTCATCGCGCGGCTCCGATGTCGCTGCCCGTGCGCTGGTCACGCGCTCGCTGGACGTATGACTTGGTGAACCACGCCGCCGCGGCGAGGGCGATCACGCTCGACCAGACGGCGATGCGCATCGGCGTCTCCGGACGCAGCACCATCAGCAGGTCCGCCGCGACCAGCACTGCGAACGCCAGCGCCCAGGCTCCCGACAGGACGCTGTTGGCATGCACGAAGCGCGCGCTGGCGGCGACTTCCGCGCTCACGCGGCGGCGAGCATGGTGCAGCGTGAATGGCCGCCTGGCCACGATGCTGCCGACGACGATCAGCAGAAGACCGCCGTCGATCCACAGCCGCACGCGCCAGAGCGACCAGGCCTCGCCGCCGTTCCTGAACGCCAGGCCGGCGAGCAGCGTGAACATCACCGCGCTGCCTGCTTCGAGGATGCTGACCTCGCCTCGCCCCTTGAGCCGATCGAAAACCAGCAAGACGATCGATAGCAAGGCGCCGACGACCAGCCCTGGCACGATGCCGAGCAGGTTCTCGATCACCACGAAGCCGATGAACGGTGCGAATCCCAACAGTGCACCCATGATCAGCTTCTCGCTTTTGCTGCAAAAACCTCATCCATCCATCCGCACGCTTCCTGCACCAGGCGCACGCGGGCGTTGACCTGGCAGTGGCCGTCGGCGCCGCTGGCCGCGTCGAGGAAGACGAACTCCTTGCGCGACGAGTGAATCTGCTCGTGCCAGCGGCGCGCCTGCGCGGCGAACACCGGTGAATCGCCGCCGCCAAGGACCGACAGGAACGGCAGCGTCACCTTCGCAGCATCGGCCCGCGCCGGTTCCCAGCGCGCGACGAAGGCTTGCGGCGTGGCCGCACCGGCCTTCCAGAGCATCGTCTGCCAGCTGCGCAGCGTCGCGCTGCTCGGCGCCTTCGCCTCGGCGCCACCCGCGAGCGCGGCACGCACGCTGGCACCGAACAGTTCGCCCGGCGCCGGGAACGGTGTGGTCGCGATCACCGTCGCCAAGCGTGGCTCCAGGCCGGCCGCGCGGGTCGCGAAGTAGCCCCCGAGGCTGCAGCCGACCAGCGCGATGCGGCCGGCGCGCGCACCGAAGCGCTGGATCAGCGTGTCCACCACCGCCGCGATCGGGCGCTCCGGTTCAATCTCCCAGTACAGGCCATCGGCCGCTGTGATGCCTTGCCCCGGCAGGTCGGCGATCGCGACAGAGTAGCCGCGCTCCCAGAACGCGCGGCCGTACGACAGGAACAGGTCCTCGAAGCAGGTGTCGGCGCCGCCGATCAACAGCACGACCGGCGCATCGGCCGCGGCGTTGCGCAGGAACAGGCCCGGCAACGCCTTGCCCTGGTACGGCACCTGGAACAGTGTCGCGGGCAATGCCAGTTCATTCATCGCAGTCGCGAAAGCCTTCTGATGCTGGCGGTACAGCCGCGTGAACGACTCGCCGCCCGGCTCGGCGAACTGCCATGCGGAGCGATAGCTCGCAAAGGCCTTTAGACGTGCCTCGCCGGCGGCCCGGCGCCAACCGCGCTTCGCCCAGGTGGTCGCTTGTGCGTCCTGGACGTCGCCGTAGGTACCGAACGAGGCGACCCAGCTGTCGGCGTCGCCGTCGACGATCGTCGAGGCGGCGTGGAACGCCTGGCCGATGTCCAGACCACCGGCCGGGCCCCAGCTCAATGCGGACATGAAGAACAGATCCATGTTGGGGTCGTCGAAGCGGTACTTGATGGCCAGGCGCTGGTCCGGGCGCGCGCCAGTGGGCGCGGCGGGCGCGGCGGGCGCGGCCAAGGTTTGGGTGACGCCAGCGACGGCACTGGCGGCGATCACGAAATTTCTGCGGATCATCGAGGTCTCCTGTGCAAGAGCCGTCATAATATGAGTCATGCTCACGTTAGTAAACTCGCGTTTCGAGGAGTCGGCGATGTCAAAAAAAGTCGTTTCAAATCAAGCACCTGTGCGCCGCGCACCGCAGCAGCTACGGTCTCTTCAGAAGATCGAACTCATGTTGGAAGCGGCCGTCCAACTGCTTGAGCAGGACGATGTCAGCGCGCTGACCACCAACGCGGTCGCGGCCCGGGCAGGCGTCAGCATCGGCACGCTGTATCAATACTTCAACGACAAGGATGCATTGCTGGACGCGCTGATGGAGCGCGAGTTCGGCAGCATGTCGTCGGCGATCCTCGACGCGACAAAGCCCGCGCCGACCGATGCGCCGGGCGACCGGATCCGCCGCACGTTGCGCGCGGTGGTAGACGCGTACGGCGGTCGCGGGCGCGTGCATCGCCGACTGATCGCGCACTCGTTGACGCGCACGTCGGGCAGCCGACTGCCGCCGCTGTTGTCGCAATTGACCGAGACGCTGTCGGCGAAAGGCGTCGTGGTCGCGGGAGCAGCGCCGCAGCCTTTGTCGCGTGCCCAGGCGTTCGTGCTGACCCACGCGATCGGCGGCGTGTTGCGCTCACTGGCCGCGAGCGACAGCGCGCCGCCGGTGCGAGAAATCGAGGAGGCGCTGGTGCAACTGGCGCTGGGCTTTGTGGCGACGGTTGGTGCACACCAGGCGGAGTCGCGCGCGCCCGGTACTGCCTGCTGCGAGCAGGTAACGCCGGTCTCGCGCTGATGCGCGCGTTGCGCGATGCGGCGGCCCGCGGCGTGCGTGCGCCTGCTGGTCGATGACTTCTAAACCGCGGGTGAAGACGCTACGCTGCTGGCGCTGGCGCAGGTGCCGAACCTGGAAGTCCGGCCCGACGGCACGAACTTCATCGACATGGACGTGTTGGCCCGTTGGGCCGGTCGTGCGTACGCTCTGCGCAGCGTTTGAACCGCGCTCACTTGCCGAGCAAAGCACAGAGCATTCTTTGACAGCGGAAAATTCAACATAAGCTGTTGAATTTAAACAGTTTTAGAGTCACTCCCACTCGATCGTCGCCGGCGGCTTGCTGCTCACGTCGTAGGTCACGCGGTTGATGCCGCGCACTTCGTTGATGATCCGGCCGGACACCTTCTTGAGCAGCGCGTAGGGCAGTTCGGCCCAGTCGGCAGTCATGAAGTCGCTGGTCTGTACCGCGCGCAGCGCGACCACGTAGTCGTAGGTGCGGCCGTCGCCCATCACGCCCACGCTCTTGACCGGCAGGAAGACCGTGAAGGCCTGGCTGGTCAGCTCGTACCAGGTCTTGCCGCTCGCCTCGTCGCGGAAGTTGCGCAGTTCCTCGATGAAGATGGCGTCGGCCTGGCGCAGCAGGTCGGCGTATTCCTTCTTCACTTCGCCCAGGATGCGCACGCCCAGGCCCGGGCCGGGGAACGGGTGGCGGTACACCATCTCGGGCGGCAGGCCCAGGGCCACGCCAAGCTCGCGCACCTCGTCCTTGAAGAGGTCGCGCAGCGGCTCGAGCAGCTTCAGGCCGAGCTGCTCGGGCAGGCCGCCGACGTTGTGGTGGCTCTTGATGGTGACGGCCTTCTTGCTCTTGGCGCCGCCCGATTCGATGACGTCGGGATAGATGGTCCCCTGGGCCAGGAAAGTAGCGCCCTTGTGGCCACCCGTGCCGGCCTTGAGCCGGGCCGCTTCCTGCTTGAACACGGTGACGAACTCGGCGCCGATGATCTTGCGCTTGGCTTCGGGGTCGCTCACGCCGGCCAGCTTGCCGAGGAACAGGTCGCTCGCGTCCACGCGAATGACGCGCGCGTGCAGCTTGCCTTCGAACATGTCCATGACCATGTCGCCCTCGTTCAGGCGCAGCAGGCCATGGTCGACGAAGACGCAGGTGAGCTGGTCGCCGATCGCGCGGTGGATCAGGGCTGCCGCCACCGACGAGTCGACGCCGCCGGACAGGCCCAGGATGACCTCCTCGTCGCCCACCTGCTCGCGGATCTTCTGCACCGCTTCCTCGACATGGTCGCGCATGACCCAGTCGGGCTTGGCACCGCAGATGCCGAGCACGAAGCGCTCCAGCAGCGCCTTGCCCTGCACGGTATGCGTGACCTCGGGGTGGAACTGCACGCCGTAGAAGCGGCGCTCCTCGTCGGCCATGCCGGCAATGGGGCAGCTGTCGGTGGACGCCATCAGCTTGAAACCCGGCGGCAGCTCGCTCACCTTGTCGCCGTGGCTCATCCAGACGTTGAGCATGCCGTGCCCTTCGGGCGTGGTGAAGTCGGCGATGTCCTTGAGCAGTTGCGTGTGGCCGCGCGCGCGCACTGCCGCGAAGCCGAACTCGCGCTTGTGGCCGCCTTCCACCTTGCCGCCGAGCTGGTGCGCCATGGTCTGCATGCCGTAGCAGATGCCAAGCACCGGCACGCCCAGCTCGAACACCGCCTGCGGCGCCTTGTCGGTGCTCTCCTCGTACACGCTGGCGTGGCTGCCGGAGAGGATCACGCCCTTGAGCGCGCCGTCGGCGGCATATTCGCGCACCCACTCGTCACTGACGTCGCACGGATGGACTTCGGACAGCACGTGCGCCTCGCGCACGCGCCGGGCAATCAGCTGTGTGACTTGCGAGCCGAAGTCGAGGATGAGGATTTTCTGGTGCTGCATCACAGTTGCTTGGAAATGGAGTCGGTGAAGACCATGCGGTCCTGCTGCTTTTCGAGTGCCGCCATCTTGCGCAGCTCCTCGAAGAATTCGTCGATCAGGCGCTTCGTCACCAGCGCCCGATGCTCGGGTGTGAAGAAGCTGCCGGTAGCAGCCTTGTACTCGCGGTCGCGGTAGTCGAGCAGGCTCGACAACGTGCGCAAGGTGCGCGGGAAGTCGAGATAGGCCGCGCCGCCGTCAGGCTTGCTCACACGCAACACGGTGCGCGCGCCGTCAGCGCCAGGAACAGGCACTTCCTCCATGCTCGCCCCCTGATCGGCCAACTGCCGGCAGGTGGCCTGCACCGCCGCCGGCTCGAGCGCTTCGAGCTGCGCGGGCCTGTACACGATCAGGCGGGCGTCAGGGTCGGCCAGCACGCGCAGCACCAGGTTCTGGTAGTAGCCATGCGCCAATGCCAGCGCCAGCGTGTACTTGCCTTCGATCTCCGATTTCATGCTGCTCCACACGGCGGCAAGCACCGCAAAAATTGCCGAAAGCAGGGTCGACACCTTGATCCAGGAGCCGGTGTCCCCGGGCGCCAGCGCAGCCTCGTACAGCGTGAGGATGCCCGCCAGCGCGGCGAACAGGCCGGCGACCAGCCCGCGCACCCGGTAACGCCGATAGACCAGCCGGACATAGGTGCGATAGTCGGCCGATGCCGTCATCGCGACCTCTTGCCCGCCTGGGCATGCGTGCCGGGCCGTAGGTCGGTCGTCACTGCGTTGGCCGGGCTCAGTCCGCCCGGTAGTTCGGCGCTTCCTTGGTGATCTGCACGTCGTGCACGTGGCTTTCGCGCACGCCCGCGGTGGTGATCTCGACGAACTCGGCGCGCGCCTTCATGTCGTCGATGGTCGGGCAGCCGCAGTAGCCCATGGCCGCGCGCAGGCCGCCGGCCATCTGGAACACGATGGACACCATCGAGCCCTTGTAGGGCACGCGGCCCTCGATGCCTTCGGGCACGAGCTTGTCGGCGTTGGGGTTGCCGGTGGTGGCTTCCTGGAAGTAGCGGTCCGCACTGCCCTGCTGCATGGCGCCGATCGAGCCCATGCCGCGGTAGCTCTTGTAGCTGCGGCCCTGGTAGAGGACGATCTCGCCGGGCGCTTCCTCGGTGCCGGCGAACATGCCGCCCATCATCACCGTGCTGGCGCCGGCCGCGATGGCCTTGGCGATGTCGCCCGAATAGCGGATGCCGCCGTCGGCGATGAGCGGCACGCCGGTGCCCTGCAGCGCCGTGGCGACGCTGTCGATGGCCATGATCTGCGGGACGCCCACGCCGGCCACGATGCGGGTGGTGCAGATCGAGCCCGGGCCGATACCGACCTTGACCGCATCCGCCCCGGCGTCGGCCAGCGCGCGGGCGGCATCGCCGGTGGCGATGTTGCCGCCGATCACGTCGACCTGCGGGTAGTTTTCCTTGACCCAGCGCACCCGCTCGATCACGCCCGAACTGTGGCCGTGCGCCGTGTCCACCACGATCGCGTCGACGCCGGCCTTGACCAGCGCCTCGACCCGTTCCTCGGTGCCGGCGCCCACGCCGACGGCGGCGCCGACGCGCAGCCGTCCCGAAGCGTCGCGTGCAGCGTTCGGGAAGCTGGTCTGCTTGGTGATGTCCTTGACGGTGATCAGGCCCTTGAGGCGCCATTCCTTGTCGATAACCAGCAGGCGCTCGAGCTTGTACTTGTTCAGCAGCGCCTTGGCTGCCGCCAGCTCGGTGCCGTCATCGACGGTGATGAGCTTCTCGCGCGGCGTCATGATCTCGGCGACCGGGACGTCCAGGCGTGTCTCGAAGCGCAGGTCGCGGCCGGTGACGATGCCGACCACGCGGCCACCATCAAGCACCGGGAAGCCGGAGATGCCCAGTTCCTCCGACAGCTGCATCACCTGCAGCACCGTGTGGCTCGGGGTGATCACGACCGGGTCGCGCAGGACGCCCGATTCGTAGCGCTTGACCCTGGCCACCTCGGCAGCCTGCTGCTGCGCGGTGAGATTCTTGTGAATGATGCCCATGCCGCCTTCCTGGGCGATGGCGATCGCCAGGCGCGACTCGGTGACCGTGTCCATGGCCGCTGACACCAGCGGCAGGTTGAGCACGATATTGCGCGAGAGGCGGGTAGCAAGGGAGGTGTCCTTGGGCAGGACCTGGGAATACGCAGGCACCAGCAACACGTCGTCGAAGGTGAGCGCTTTGCCGAGAAGGCGCATGGCGACAAGCTCCAAAAGACGGATTGTAACGATTGATCGGTACTTTCCCGGGGCGCCGGTGTGGCGGATTCACCGCGCCGCCCGCGCGCATCCCGGCGCGACACGTTGCAAAAGGTAAGCAGGCGCTAAACTGCCGCCCATGAACATCGTCCGCAGGTTGTGTTGGCTGTGCTGCGTCTGTACCTTGCTCCCGCTGGCGGCGCAGGCCCAGTGGCGCTGGCTCGACAAGGATGGCCGCACCGTCTTCAGCGACACCCCGCCGCCGCCCGAGATCCCGGACAAGAACATCACCCAGCGCGGCAATCTGCCGGCCCTGCGCCCGGCTCCGGCGGCTGCCGGCGCCCCGGAGGTCAATGGCGCCGCCGCGCCCGCGGCGGCCAAGGCGCCGGTCGACAAGGAACTCGAGGAAAAGGTGCGCCGGGCCGACGAAGCCGAGAAGGCCAAGAAGGAAGCCGAAGAACGCAAGGTGGCGCAAGCCAAGTCCGAGAACTGCACCCGCGCCCGCACGGCCAAGGCGACCTACGACAGCGGCATCCGCCTGGCCCGCGTCAATGCGCAGGGCGAGCGGGAGTTCATCGACGACAACGCCCGTGCGGCCGAAACACAGCGCCTGCAGTCGATCATCGAGAGCGACTGCAAGCCATAAGGCCGCGGGCGCTTCAGTAGCCGGCCTTGGCGCCGGCGCGGCGGCGGGCGAACAGGCCCGTGGCCCGGGCGCCCTGGCGGGCGAACCGTTCGCGCCGGGCCACCTTGGGATCGACGGTGAGCGGGCGGCACAGTTCGAGCCGGTCGCCGTCCTCGAGGCGCCGGTTCCAGTCGACCGCCCTGCCCCACACACCGGCCTGCAGCGCCCGCCAGTCGAGCCCCGGAAATGCCTGCGGCAACGCGCTGGCGACAACGGCCTGCTCGGCCGTGCAGCCCTGCGGAATGCGAAGGTCTTCCTCGTGCACGGTGCGAGGCAATGGCGCGCAGACCAGCGTGACGCGGATCATGGGGACGTGGCGTAGACCTGCTCGGCCCGCTTGACGAACGCGTCGACCAGCGTTCCGGCGACCTTGTCGAACACCGGGCCGACCAGCGACCGCAGCGTGACGCTGTCGAAGCCGTAGTTCAGGTCGAGTTCGACCCGGCAGGCACGCTGGTCGGGCTCGCCGACCGGCGTGAAGCGCCAGACACCGTCGAGGCGGGAGAAAGGCCCGTCGACGAGGTTCAGGTGCACCTCGCGGTCCGGCACATGCGTGTTGCGGGTCGTGAAGGCCTGGTGGAAGCCGGCGAACGCGAGGCCGATCTCGGCGGTCATGCCCGCCTCGTCCTGCTCCAGCACCTGGGCGCGATCGCACCAGGGAAGGAACTCGGGGTAGCGGGCGACGTCGGTCACCAGCGCGTACATTTCCTGTGCGCTGAACCAGATCAGAACGGACTTGTGGACGGTTTTCATAGGCAATGTGGCCCCCGATTATCCGTGCCGGCACCGATCCCGGTCCCAGGCTCGGGTACCCGTGCCGATAGCGCCTAGAATTTCGCGCTCGGGTAGCCGGGCGTTGCATTGACGCCCCGTGCCCTCACATTGGCCAACATGGCAGCCACCAAGAAAAAAACCGACACCTCCTCGCGCATCGCCGACAACAAGAAGGCCGCGTACAACTATTTCTTCGAAGAGCGCTTCGAGGCCGGCATGGTCCTGGAGGGCTGGGAGGTCAAGGCGCTGCGCGAGGGCAAGGTGCAGCTGACCGACGGCTACGTCGTCATCCGCAACGGCGAGCTCTACGTGCTGGGGTGCCAGATCAACCCGCTCAAGAGCGCGTCCACCCACGTCAATCCGGATTCAGTACGGACCAAGAAGCTGCTGCTGCACAAGGAAGAGATCCGGCGGCTCGTGGGCAAGGTCGAGCAGAAGGGCTACACCCTGGTGCCGCTCAACCTTCACTGGAAGGCCGGCAAGGTGAAGTGCGAGATCGCCCTGGCCAAGGGCAAGGCCGAGCACGACAAGCGGGACACCATCAAGGACCGCGAAGGCAAGCGTGAAGTCGAGCGCGCCATGAAGAGCCGGCACCGCTGAGTCCGCGCCGTGGCGTGAGGATCGGATGCGCAAAGGCCCTACACTGGCCCGTCGTCCCTTTTGTCATCAACCAAGGAGAACGCTCAAATGAGAATGTATGGTGCCTCGACGATCCTGGCCGCGGCCGTGCTGGCCGGTTGCAGCAGCATGGCCCCCGCGCCCGACACGCCGACCCGCACGGTGGACGGCACGCTGATCGGCCCGAGTGGCATGACGCTCTACACCTTTGCGCGCGACACACCCGACAGCGGCAAGTCGGTCTGCAATGCCCAGTGCGCCACCAACTGGCCGCCACTCATGGCGCCCGAGGCTGCCAAGCCAATGGGCGGCTACACCGTGATCACTCGTGACGACGGCAAGAAGCAGTGGGCCTACAAGGGCATGCCGCTGTACTACTGGGCCAAGGACATGAAGACCGGCGACCGCACCGGCGACGGCATGCTCAACGGCGCCTGGAAAACCGCGCGTCCCTGAGTCTCGTCAGGCGCACACGGATGCGCCCGCAAGGGCACTGCCGAACCCAGGTTCAGCAGTGCCCTTTTTTCGCCTGACCCGGCGGGCAGTGATAGCCGGGCGGGCCGCCCTTGCCCTTGCCCTTGCCTTTCCAGCTGCCTTCGGTCCAGCGGTAGCCGCCGTCGGCTCGCACCCACCGCCCCGGGACGTAGTCGTAGTCGGGCCGCGCCGGCTGCCAATAGCCGGGTCGCCAGCGGTAGTCGTTGTGGTCCCAGGCCCAATAGCCCTGGACCCAGATCTGTCCGCTGCGCGGTTGCGGGACCACTTCGTAGCGCGGCGGCGGCGGCGCAACGGTCACGATGCCGGGCACGTTGATGTTGACCGAGACCTGCGCCAAGGCGGATACCGGCGCAAGGCCAGCTGCCAGTAGCACGCACGTCGCCGCCGTTGCAGCGGGTCGATAGAACTTGAATGTCATGGAATGACTGCGTATTACCTTGTGACTTCTTATTGAACGACGATACGGCGCACCCGGATGTCGGCCGAGGCCGACAACTGTCTGGTTCGCACGCCGGCCTTTTCAAGCACGCGCTTGCCGCGGCTGCAGACGCCCGCGCCAGCCGATCCATTCGTTCAGTGCGAGCGTGGCAATGACCAGCGCGCCGCCGGCCAGCGCCGCCGGCGCAGGCACTTCGCCGGCTCCCAGCCATGCCAACGCGATGCCGAAGATCACCTCGAGCAGGCCGAGCAGCGCGACCTCCGGTGCTTTCAGAACACGGGTGCACGTCACTGCCAGGACGCACGGAATCGCCAGTTGAACCAGTCCCAGGAAGGCGAGCAGGCCGATGTCGTGCGCGCTCGCCGAGAACGGCGCGGCCAGCGGGAGCGTAGCGGCCGACGAGATCAATGCACCCACGAGCACGGCGGGCACCAGGTCCACATGGTGTCCCTTGGCATGCGCGTACTGCTGCACCGTCCAGTTGCAGGCCGCCGCCACCGGCACGCACAAGGCCACCAGCGTTCCCAGTAGTTCGCCCTGCTCGAACTTGGCAGCGTACATCCAGGCGATACCGGCGCCCGCCACCACGATGGCTCCCCAGGTGCGCGTGGGCAATCGCTGCCCGATGAACAGGCGCGCCATCAGGGCCGTGAACAACGGCGTCAGGGCGATCGTCACCAGCACGTTCGCCGTGGAAGTGAGCGTCAGCGCCACCATGAACGCGGTGAACATCACGCTCCAGCACAGGCCCGATACCCACAGGGCCCAGCCCGAGGCCCGCATCCGTGCGAATGCCCCGCGCCCCTGCCATGCCGGCAGGATCACCAGCAGCGAGATGGCGGTGAACAGACTGCGCCAGAACGTGACCTCGAAGCCACGCGCCTCGTCCAGGTGGCGCGTGACAACGCCGGCCGTGGCCCAAAGGAACGTGGCCCCCACCATCATCCAGACCGCTCGCCCATGGCTCAACAACATGCCAGTCTCCATCGGAACGGGAGCGGCCTTGCAAAGCAGGGCCGCCCTGGGTCGGGTCAGCGCCCGGCGCGCTTGCGCTCGTTTTCCTTCAGGAACCGCTTGCGCACCCGCACGCTCTTGGGCGTGATCTCGACCAGTTCGTCGTCCTCGATGAACTCGACGCCGTATTCCAGTGTCAGCTCGATCGGCGGGGTGATCTTGATCGCATCTTCCTTGCCCGAGACACGGAAGTTGGTGAGCTGCTTGGTGCGCGTCGCGTTGACGACCAGGTCGTTCTCGCGGCTGTGGATGCCGACGATCATGCCCTCGTACACCGGATCGCCGGCGCGCACGAACATGCGGCCGCGATCGTCCAGCTTGCCCAGCGCGTAGGTGAAGATCTCGCCGTCGTCCATCGAGATCAGCACGCCGTTCTTGCGCCCGCCGATCTCGCCCTTGTGCGGCTCGTAGCCGTCGAAGATGTTGGCGATCAGGCCCGAGCCGCGCGTGAGGTTCAGAAACTCGTTGGAGAAGCCGATCAGCCCGCGCGCCGGAATGCGGTATTCCAGGCGCACGCGGCCACGGCCGTCCGGTTCCATGTTGACCAGGTCGCCCTTGCGCTCGCCCAGGGCCTGCATCACGCCCCCTTGGTGTCCTTCCTCGATGTCCGCCGTCACCAGCTCGATCGGCTCCAGGCGCTCGCCGTTCTCCTCACGGAACACGACACGCGGCTTGGACACGGCCAGTTCGTAGCCTTCGCGGCGCATGTTCTCCAGCAGGATGGTCAGGTGCAGTTCGCCGCGGCCGGAGACTTCGAAGATGCCATCCTCGTCGGTTTCCTTGACGCGCAGGGCCACGTTGCTCTGCAGCTCCTTTTGCAGGCGATCCCAGATCTGGCGGCTGGTGACGTACTTGCCTTCGCGACCGGCCAGCGGGCTGGTGTTCACGCAGAAGTTCATGGTCAGCGTCGGCTCGTCCACGCGCAGCATCGGCAGGGGCGCCGGATTGGCCGGATCGGTCACGGTCGTGCCGATGTTGATGTCGGTGATGCCGTTGATCAGCACGATCTCGCCCGGGCCGGCTTCGGCGGCCTGGACGCGGTCCAGCCCCTGGAAGGTCAGCACCTGGTTGATGCGGCCCTTGATGGTGGTTCCGTCCGGACCATCCATCGCCAGCACGTCCATGCCGGGCTTGATGGTGCCCGCGTTCACGCGGCCGACGCCGATGCGGCCGACGAAGGTGGAGAAGTCCAGCGCCGAGATCTGCAGTTGCAGCGGCGCGCTCGGATCACCTTCGTGCGCCGGCACATGCTTGAGCACCGTCTCGAACAGGGCCGACATGTCGGGGCCCCACTGCTCGCCGGGCGCGCCCTCTTCCAGCGACGACCAGCCGTTGATGCCCGAGGCATAGACCACCGGAAAGTCGAGCTGTTCGTCGGTAGCGCCCAGCTTGTCGAACAGGTCGAAAGCGGCATTGACCACCTTGTCCGGGTTGGCCCCCGGCTTGTCGACCTTGTTGACCACCACGATGGGCTTGAGGCCCAGGGCCAGCGCCTTCTTGGTCACGAAGCGCGTCTGCGGCATCGGGCCTTCCTGCGCGTCGATCAGCAGCAGCACGCCGTCGACCATCGACAGCGCCCGCTCCACCTCACCGCCGAAGTCCGCGTGGCCGGGGGTGTCGACGATGTTGATGTGCGTGCCGCCCCAGCTCACCGCGCAGTTCTTCGCCAGGATGGTGATGCCGCGCTCTTTTTCGATGGCGTTGTTGTCCATCACCGTGTCGACGACTTTTTCGTGCTCGGCGAAGGTGCCGGACTGGCGCAGAAGCTGGTCGACCATGGTGGTCTTGCCATGGTCCACGTGGGCGATGATGGCGATGTTGCGAATGGGCTTGCTCATGATGGTGTGGTGCTTGCGGCCAGGGCCGCTTGATGCTGCAAATGAATCTGCTGGATATCGGCCGGGCTCAGGAGCCGGCTCGGGATGAGTTCGCCGCCCTTGACGTGAGCGGTGCCGAGAAAAGCGTCGGGCGCCCGGCCGAACACGGCCACGGCCGGGGCGTCCGGCCAGGTGCCGCGCCGGCGCAGCCCGGACAGGAACCGGCCGGCATCGTCAGGCTCTAGCGTGACAGGGACGTGATCTTCGACCAACGCCTCGACCGGCAGCAGCAGCGCCAGCCGCTCGGCCTCGTCCATCGCTTCCAGGGCTTCGAGCGTCACGCAGCGCTCGGCCGCGAAAGGGCCCGTGCGCACACGCCTGAGGCTGGTCAAGTGCGCGCCGCAGCCGAGGGCGATGCCGATGTCCTCGCCCAGCGTGCGAATGTAGGTGCCCTTGCTCACGCCGGCTTCGATGCGGACGCGGTGATTGGTCTCGAATCCGGCCTCGGCCGAGATCGTCAGGTCGTGCACCACGACATCGCGCGGGGCGCGCTCGACCTCGATGCCCTGGCGTGCATACTCGTAGAGGGCCTTGCCGTCCTTCTTCAGCGCGCTATGCATGGGCGGCACCTGGCGGATCGGGCCGGTGAACCGGGCCTGTACCCGCTCGATGTCGGCATGCGAGACGTTGACGTCGCTGCGCTCGATCACCTCGCCCTCGGCGTCGCCGGTCGCCGTGCGCACGCCAAGCAGCGCGGTGGCCACGTAGCGTTTGTCGGCGTCGAGATGCAGCTGACTGAACTTGGTCGCCGCGCCGAAGCACAACGGCAACACGCCGGTGGCCAGCGGATCGAGCGTACCGGTGTGGCCGGCCTTGTCGGCGCGCAGCAGCCACTTGGCCTTCTGCAGCGCCTGGTTGCTGCTCAGCCCGATCGGCTTGTCCAGCAGAAGCACCCCGTGCACAGGGCGTCGCTGCACGCGCGTGCGCGGCGCGCGGACGTTGTCCCCACGCTCGCTCGTTGCATGTGCGTCGCTGCCCCCCAAGGGGGCTCTCGCACCTTGGGGCGGCCCAGCGGTGCTCATGCCTACTCTTCTTTCGAGCGGGAGGCGACGGCCTGGGCGATCAGTGCATTCATGTCGGCCGCGCGCTCGGGCGTGCGGTCGAACTGGAAATGCAGCGTCGGCACCGTATGGATGTGCAACCGCTTGAACAGGTGGTTGCGCAGGAAGCCGGCCGCCTGGTTCAGCGCCAGGGTGGCCTCTTCCGGATCGCCCACCAGCAGGCTGAAGAACACCTTGGCATGGGCGTAGTCGGGCGTGACCTCCACGCCCTGGATCGTGACCATGCCCACCCGCGGGTCCTTCAACTCGCGCGCGATGATCTCCGTCAGATCCCGCTGGATCTGATCGGCAACCTTGAACGAGCGGTTGGGTGTGGAGGACTTCTTCTTGGGCATAGGGCTTTGTCGATCCGCCAACCCTCGAAGGGGGTTGGCGGACCTGCGAAGCAAGGCAGCCTGGGGCTGGTCAGAGCGTTCTTGCGATTTCCTTGATCTCGAAGAACTCGAGCTGGTCGCCCTCGCGGATGTCCGTGTAGTTCTTGAGCTTGATACCGCACTCGAAGCCTTCGCGCACTTCGCGCACGTCGTCCTTCAACCGGCGCAGCGAATCGATCTCGCCGGTGTAGATGACCACGTTGTCGCGCAGCAGGCGGAAATGCGAGTTGCGCGTGACATGGCCCTGCGTGATGTACGAGCCGGCGACCGTGCCGATCTTGGAGGCAACGAACACCGTGCGGATCTCGGCCTGGCCGATGACTTCCTCGCGGCGCTCGGGCGCCAGCATGCCGGACATCGCCACCTTCACCTCGTCCACCGCATCGTAGATGATGCCGTAGTAGTTCAGCTGCACGCCATTGCTCTCGGCATGGCGGCGCGCACCGGCGTCGGCACGCACGTTGAAGCCGATGACGACCGCCTTGGAGGCGATGGCCAGGTTGATGTCCGACTCGCTGATGCCGCCCACGCCGGCGTAGACGATCTGCACCTTGACCTCGTCGGTCGAGAGCTTGAGCAGCGACTGCGCAAGCGCCTCCTGCGAACCCTGCACGTCGGCCTTGATGATCAGGCGCAGTGTCTGCACCTCGCCGGCCTGCAGGTCGCTGAACACGTTCTGCAGGTTGGCCGCCTGGGCCTTGGCCAGCTTGGTGTTGCGGAACTTGCCGGCACGGTAGGTCGCGATTTCGCGCGCACGGCGCTCGTCGCCCATGACCAGGAATTCGTCGCCCGCCTGCGGCACTTCGGTCAGACCCTGGATTTCCACCGGGATCGACGGACCTGCCGTCTTGATGGTCTTGCCATCCTCGTCGAGCATGGCGCGCACCCGGCCGTAGGTCTGGCCGGCCAGCACCACGTCGCCGGTCTTGAGCGTGCCCGACTGGACCAGCACCGTGGCAACCGGACCGCGGCCCTTGTCGAGCTGCGCTTCGACCACGAGACCCTTGGCCGGGGCATCCACGGGTGCCTTCAGCTCCAGCACTTCGGCTTGCAGCAGCACCTGTTCGAGCAGGTTGTCGATGCCCTGGCCGGTCTTGGCCGAGACCTCGACGAACGGCGAGTCGCCGCCGAATTCCTCGGGCACGACTTCCTCGACCACCAGCTCGCCACGCACCCGCTCGGGGTTGGCGTCGGGCTTGTCGATCTTGTTGATCGCCACCACGATCGGCACGTTGGCCGCCTTGGCGTGCTTGATGGCTTCCTTGGTCTGCGGCATGACGCCGTCGTCGGCGGCAACCACCAGGACGACGATGTCGGTGGCCTGCGCGCCGCGGGCACGCATTGCCGTGAAGGCCTCGTGACCGGGGGTGTCGAGGAACGACACCATGCCGCGCGGCGTTTCCACGTGGTAGGCACCGATGTGCTGCGTGATGCCGCCGGCTTCGCCCGCCGCCACCTTGGTGGTGCGGATGTAGTCCAGCAGCGAGGTCTTGCCGTGGTCGACGTGACCCATCACGGTGACGACCGGGGCGCGCGGCAGCAGTTCCACGTCCTGCGCGGCCGCGTCCTCGCTGATGAAGGCTTCCGGATCGTCCAGTGCCGCCACCACCGCCTTGTGGCCCATGTCCTCCACGATGATCATCGCGGTGTCCTGGTCCAGCGGCTGGTTGATGGTGGCCATCTGGCCCAGCTTCATGAGCTGCTTGATCACCTCGCCGGCCTTGACCGACATCTTGTGCGCGAGCTCGGCGACCGTGATGGTCTCGGGCACGTGCACTTCGATCACGCGCTGCTCGACCGGTGCGGCCGCCACATGCTGCACATGCGCGCCGCGGTCGTTCGCGCCGCGACGGCCGCGCGGGCCACCGCGCCAGTTGCCGGTGCGGTTGACCCCGCCGCTGGCGTCGCCGCGGGTCTTGATTTCCTTCTTCTTGGCCGGATCACCGGCCCAGCTCGAAGACAGCTTGGCCGACTTCACGTCCTTGCTGACGCCGGCGGCAGGTGCGGCCGGTGCGGGCGCGCCGGGGCGCGCCGCGGTCGCGGCCGGCTTGTGCAGCGTGCCCTTCACGCCGGGCTTGGGCGTCTCGGGCGCCTTGTGGGGCGTCAGCACGCGTGCCGGCGCAGCCAGCATGGCGCGGATCGCCTCAGCCTCGGCCAGCGCCTTGCGGCGGCGCTCGTCGAGGTCCCGCGCACGGGCGGCTTCCTCGTCGGCACGGGCCTTGGCCTTCGTGTCTTCGTCGGCCTTGCGTGCGGCGGCTTCGGTCTCGGCCTTCTCGGCCTGCACCTTGGCGGCCGCAGCCTTGTCCTCGGCGGCCTTTTCGGCAGCCTTGTCGACGACGGCGGGCGCTTCGGACTTCGCAGGCGCCTCGGCCTGCCGGCGGGCCTGCTCTTCACGCGCGGCCTGCTCGGCCTGGCGCGCCCGTTCCGCTTCCTCGCGGGCACGGGCCTCGGCTTCTTCGCGCTGGCGGCGCTTCTCGGCCAGTTCTTCCTCCTGGCGGCGCAGCAGCTCGGCCTGGCGGCGCGCTTCTTCCTCGCGGCGCGCCAGTTCGGCCTCGTCGATGCGGGGAGCGGCGGCAACCGGCTCGGCCGCCGGGGCCGGCGCGGCTTCGGGCGCCGCCTGGGGCTCGTCACGCTGGATGAAGGTGCGCTTCTTGCGCACTTCCACCTGGATGGTGCGCGCGCGGCCCGTGGCGTCGGCCTGCTTGATCTCGCTGGTGGACTTCTTCACCAGGGTGATCTTCTTGCGCTCGCCGTCGGCAACGGTGCCGTGGCTGGCCTTGAGAAAACCGAGCAGGCGCTGCTTGTCCGACTCGGTGAGCGCGTCGCTCGCGGCCGACTTGGCCACGCCTGCGCTCTTGAGTTGATCAAGCAGGAGTTCGGGAGTCTTCTTCAGTTCGCTGGCGAACTGTGCAACTGTGGTAGTGCTGGACATATAAAGTTTTGGCCTCCATCACGTCACTCTTGGCCGACGAACCAGTGTTCGCGGGCTTTCAGGATCAGCGCCTTGGCTTCCTCGGAGGGTTGGCCGGTAATTTCCATGAGTTCGTCCACGGCCAGGTCGGCCAGGTCGTCGCGTGAGTTGACGCCGGCCTCGGCCAGCTTGCCGATGAGCTCGGCGTCCAACCCGGGCAGGTCGCGCAAATCCTGTGAGACGCTTTCAACGCCTTCTTCGCGGGCGATCTCCATGGTGAGCAGCGCGTCCTTGGCTCGCGAGCGCAGCTCGTTGACAGTGTCTTCGTCGAACGATTCGATCTCCAGCATTTCGGAGATCGGCACGTAGGCCACCTCTTCGAGGCTGGTGAAGCCTTCGGCGATCAGGATGTCGGCCACTTCCTGGTCGACATCGAGCTTTTCCATGAACAGGCGACGGCTAACGTCGACTTCCTGCGCCTGCTTCTGTGCAGACTCGTTGGCGTCCATGATGTTGATCTTCCAGCCGGTCAGCTCGGACGCCAGGCGCACGTTCTGGCCGCCGCGGCCGATGGCGATGGCGAGGTTCTCCTCGTCGACGACCACGTCCATGGCGTGCCGCTCCTCGTCCACGACGATGGAGCTGACGTTGGCCGGCGCCAGGGCGCCGATCACGAATTGCGCCGGGTCTTCGCTCCACAGCACGATGTCGACGCGTTCGCCGGCCAGTTCGTTGGTCACGCCATTGACACGCGTGCCGCGCACGCCGACGCAGGTGCCGATCGGGTCGACCCGCTTGTCGTGCGACAGCACCGCGATCTTGGCGCGGCTGCCGGGGTCGCGAGCGCAGCTCTTGATCTCCAGCAGGCCCTGCTCGATCTCGGGCACTTCCTGGCGGAACAGCTCGATCATGAACTCGGGGGCCGCGCGCGACAGGATGATCGGCGCGCCGCGCAGGGTCAGGTCGACCTCCATGATCATGGCGCGGACGCGGTCGCCGTTGCGCAGGTTCTCCTTGGGGATCATCTCCGAGCGGCGCAGGCGGCCTTCGACACGACCCGCCTCGACGATGATGTCGCCCTTGTCCAGCCGCTTGACGGTGCCGGTGAAGATGCGTTCGCCGCGGCTCATGAAGTCGTTGAGCAGCATCTCGCGCTCGGCGTCGCGGATCTTCTGCAGGATGACCTGCTTGGCCGCCATCGCGCCGATACGGCCGATCGGCACCGAATCCACCGGCTCCTCGATGTACTCGTCCACCTGGATGTCGGGCATTTCCTCGCGCGCTTCGAACAGGAGGATTTCCTGGTCGGGCAATTGCAGGCCGGCCTCGTCGGGCACCACGTGCCAGCGGCGGAAGGTTTCGTATTCCCCGCTGTCGCGGTCGACCGCCACACGGATGTCCACCTCGCCCTGGTAGAGCTTCTTGGTGGCCTGCGCCAACGCGGATTCAACCGCGCCGAAAACGACGTCACGCTCGACGTTCTTCTCGCGCGAGATCGCATCCACCAACATCAACATTTCGCGATTCATTGCCGCCACTCCTGCTTCTGTTCGTTTTCCGGCGCCGCGCGACCGGGCTCCTCAATGCGAGCTTCCTGGTTGGGGGCCTTGCGGCCCTTGAAATCAACGATGGGCGCCAGCCGCGCCTCGCGCAGCTCGTCGAGCGAAAAGCCCAGCGCCTGCAGCACCACGGGCGCATTCGCGCGCTTCTTGCCCACCTTCTGTCCTGGCTTCGGGGCCGGCGCATCGCTCCAGACGATCTGCCAGCCGCCCCCGTCGGCACGCTCGAGCGTGCCCCGGAATTTCTTGCGTGTTGCCGCCACCGGCGCGCCGCCACCCTGGCCGGCCGCACCGATCGGCGCCTTGAGCGTGATGTCGATCATCTCGCCGACAAAGCGCTCGAAGTCCTTTTCGTGACGCAGCGGACGATCGATGCCCGGCGAGGACACCTCCAGCCGCTTGTACTCGGCACCCTCGACCTCCAGCGCATATTGCAGCTGGCGCGTGACCTTTTCGCAATCCTCGACCGTCACGAAGGGCTGCACCGGCCTGGCCGCGCCGCCCAGGTCATCCACTTGGGGGCCGACCCAGGGCAAATCAATCGTGACGCGCAGCAAGCCTCCGGCCGAGCGTTCGATCTCGACCAGGTCGTAGCCGAGCCCGGCCACGGTTTGTTCTACAGTCTGCTGCAGCGCCACGCGTTCTCTGATGTTCCTGTTGTGTCCTGCCGGCCGCGATCATCCGATCCGAATCCATTCGCGTCTCGCCCGCGCCGGCAATTGATGTCGACCAATAAAAAACGGGCGGTGAATTACCCGCCCGTTTGGTCGTGAGCTTCAGATTATAAAACATTTGCTGGCAATTTGCCCATCCGATTCACACCTTGGCGCCAAACCCAGCCGAACATGAGCGCCCCGAAAGCCAATACGCCGGCCGCCACCAGCAATGGCACCGCAAAAGAACCCGTGCGCTGCGCCAGGGGAGCGGCAAACAGGGGGCCGACGATCTGCCCGACGCCGTAAGAGGCAGTGGCCAGGCCGATCAGGCTGGATGCGGCATTGCCGCGCAGGCGCCGCGCATCGCGCACGGCGAACATGGTGATGGCCGTGAAAGGAAGCCCCAGCAGGAGACTGCCCAGGGTAAAACCCGCCACCGTGGGCCACACGACGGACAACAGCACGCCCAGCGCCTGCATGAGGTAGCCGGCCGCCAGGAGCAGCCGGTTGTCCAGGTGCCCCGGAATTCGCGCCCCCAGGATGGCACCGACCACCACGGCGAGGCCGAACATCGGCCAGAACAGGTCCGGCCAGGGCGTGCCGGGCAGCGCCTGTCGGGCGATGACCGGCAGGAAGGTGGCGGTGATGATGTAGCCGAAGCCGGCCAGGCCATACAGCGCGATCAGCCAGCGCGCGTCCCGGGCCGCGGCGGCGCCCGCTTCCGGTACGGGTTCGGCCGGCGGGCCGCCCGCCGAACCCACAACGGCATGAGGGTCGTCGAATATCCGCCAGATCGCGGCGCTGAGCAGCAGCGCAAGCACCCCGTAGATGCACCAGGCCGCGTCGGCACCCCAGCGCCCCGCCAGGCCCCCGACGACGCCCGCCAGCAGGATACCGACGCCAGGACCCGTATAGATGAGGCCGACCAGACGCGGTGCGCCGGTCTCCGCCAGCCGCCGCAGGCACCAGCCGGAGACGAAGACGAAGGCCCAGGCGCTGGCCACGCCCGCCGCGGTGCGAAGCACACCCCAGCCGGCGAAACTGCCGGTCAGCCCCATGCCGAGCAGCAGCGCGACCGTGGCGACCAGGCTGACGCGGATCATCCGCGGCGGCGCCACCCGGATGGCAGCACCGGACAAGGCGCCCACGAAATACCCCAGGTAGTTGAGTGACGCGAGCAGGCCGCCGCCAGCCAGGTCCAGCTTGCCTTCGTGCAGCATCAAGGGCAGCGCCGGCGTGAAGGCAAAGCGGCCCAGGCCCATCACCACCGCCAGGCAGACCATGCCGGCAAGCGCCGCGCGCCAGGCTCCGCGCCGATCCGATGCCTCAGACATCCTGCGCGGACTCCACCAGCGTGCGGGTGTAGGGATGTTCGGGCGCGTCCAACACGCGTTCGACTGCGCCCGACTCCAGGATGCGTCCGTCCTTCATGACCAGCACGTGGTGCGCCATGGCGCGGATCACCTGCACGTCGTGGGTGATCAGCAGGTAGCTCAGGCGGCGCTCGCGCTGCAGGCGCTGCAGCAACGCCAGCACCCGCTTCTGGATGGTCACGTCGAGTGCGCTCGTGGGCTCGTCGAGCACCAGCAGCTCGGGTTGGACGATGAGCGCGCGGGCGACCGCGATGCGTTGGCGCTGGCCGCCCGAGAACTCGTGCGGATAGCGTGCCAGCAGGCCGGGGAACTGCCGCTCGCCCATGCCGACCTCCTCCAGCGCCGCCGCAACACGCGCCCGCCGACCCGCCTGGTCCAGCGCCGGCTCGTGCACCGACAAGCCTTCGCCGACGATCTCCTCGATCGTCATGCGCGGCGACAGGGACGAGAACGGGTCCTGGAAGACCACCTGGACCCGGCGCCGCAAGCCGCGATCGGCGGCGCCGCTGCGCCATTGGCCGCCCGCCACCTCCAGCCGACCACGAAACGGCAGCAGGCCCAGCGCCGCCAGTGCCAGCGTCGACTTGCCCGAACCTGACTCACCCACCACGCCGAGCGTCTCGCCAGGCAGGATGCGCAGGTCGGCGCCGTGCACCGCGACGTACTCGTCCTTGCCGAACCAGCCGCGAATACCCGGTCGCGGCACCGGGTAGCCCACCCGCAGGCCCTGCGCCTGCAGCACCGGCGCGCCGGGTTGCGCCGGCAGGGCGTCGACATCGCGCACGGGCCGGCTGTCGATCAGCCGGCGCGTGTAGGGATGCGAAGGCGCCCCGAACACCTGGCGCACGGGCCCCTGCTCCACCAGATAGCCGTTCTCCATCACGGCCACCCGGTCGGCGAAGTGGCGCACCATGTTCAGGTCGTGCGTGATCAGCAGCACCGACATGCCGTGCCGCTGCGCGAGCAGGTCGATCAGCTCCAGGATCTGGCCGCGCAGCGTCACGTCCAGTGCGGTGGTGGGTTCGTCGGCCAGCAGCAGCCGCGGCTTGCAGGCCAGCGCCATGGCGATCATGGCGCGCTGTCGCTGGCCGCCCGACAACTGGTGCGGGAACGCCCCGGCGCGGCGCTGCGGCTCGGGAATGCCGGTCTCGGCCAGCAGTTGCACCGCGGCATCGCGCGCCGCTGCTGCCGACAGTGCCTCGTGCAGTTCCAACGTCTCGGCGATCTGGTCACCCACCGTGTAGAGCGGATTGAGCGCCGTCATGGGCTCCTGGAAGATCATGGCGATCTCCTTGCCGCGAACGCCGCGCAGCGAGCGCTCCGGCAACGAAAGCAGGTCGCGCGGCGCCCCACCCTGCCCCGTGGCGGTTGCAGGCGGCGAGAACAGGGCACTGCCGTCGACCTGGGCATCCGGCACCAGCCGCAGCAGGGACAGCGCAGTCACCGTCTTGCCCGACCCGGATTCGCCCACCAGCGCCAGTTTCTCGCCGGCCGCCAGGTCGAAGTCGACGCCGTGCACCACCTCCTTGCCGCCGAACGCGACGCGCAGGTCCCTCACCTGCAGCAAGGTCTGGCTCATCGGTCGACCTTTCGCGGATCGAGCGCATCGCGCAGCGCGTCGCCCATGAAAGTGAGCAGCATCAGCGTGACCACCAGCAGCGTGAACGTCGAAATGGAGATCCACCACGCGTCGAGGTTGGCCTTGCCCTGGTTGAGGAGCTCGCCCAGCGAGGGCGTGCCAGGCGGCACCCCAAGGCCCAGGAAGTCGAGCGACGTGAGCGCCAGGATCGCCGCGCTCATGCGAAACGGCAGGAACGTGACGACCGGCGTCATGCTGTTGGGCAATATGTGCCGCCGCATGATGCTCAGGTTGCCCACCCCGAGGGCGCGGGCGGCGCGCACGTAGTCCATCTGCCGGTTGCGCAGGAATTCGGCCCGGACGTAGTCCGACAGGCCCATCCATCCGAACAGGCTCAGCAGGATCAGGAGCAGCGCCACGCTGGGCGCGAACACGGCGCTGAAGATGATGAGCAGGTACAGCTCCGGCATCGATCCCCATATTTCGAGCAGGCGCTGGAAGATCAGGTCGACCTTGCCGCCGAAGTAGCCCTGGACCGCCCCCGCGGCGATGCCCAGCACCACGCCGATCACCGTGAGCGCCAGCGCGAACAGCGCACTGACACGAAACCCGTAGATCAACTGCGCCAGCAGGTCACGCCCGCGGTCGTCGGTGCCCAGCACGTTCTGACTCGACGGCGCCGCCGGATTGGGGAGCTTCGCGAAATAGTTGATGGTCAGCGGCCCATACGGATTGGGCGCGTAGACGGCCCAGTTGCCCCCGCCGGTGATGCGCTCGCGGATGAAGGGATCGAGGTAGTCGGCCGGGGTTTCGAAGTCGCCCCCGAAAGTCTTCTCGGAATAGTCGCGCAGCACCGGAAAGTAGGTTTTGCCTTCGTAGTGCACGACCAGTGGCCGGTCGTTCGACAGCACCTCCGCGAACAGCGACAGCACCACCATGATGGAAAACAGCACCAGGCTGACGAAACCCAGCCGGTTGCGCCGGAAGCGCCGCCAGGCGCGACGCCCGGGACTCAGGGAGGCCAGCACCTGCGCGGCGGCTTCGGCCGGAACGTCGGGCTTAGTCAAATTTCACTCGCGGATCGACCGCCACGTAGCAGAGATCGGAGATCAGCTTGGTGAACAGGCCGATCAGCGTGAAGAAGAACAGCGTGCCCAGCACGACCGGGTAGTCGCGGCGGATGACGCTTTCATAGCTCAGCAAGCCCAACCCATCGAGGGAGAACAGCGTCTCGATCAACAGTGAGCCGGTGAAGAACGCACCGATGAACGCCGAGGGAAAGCCGGTGACGATGGGAATGAGGGCATTGCGCATGACGTGCTTCCAGAGCACCTTGCGTTCGTCCAGCCCCTTGGCCCGGGCCGTCAGCACGTACTGCTTGCGGATCTCCTCCAGAAAGGAATTCTTGGTCAGCATGGTGATGACTGCGAAGCTGCCGAGCACCATGGCGATCAGCGGCAGCGTGATGTGCCAGAGATAGTCGGCAATCCGCGCGCCCCAGCCCAGCTGCTCCCAGTTCGACGACGTCAGCCCCCGCAGCGGAAACCACTGGAGCTGGCCGCCGAACACCACCAGCAGGGCCACGCCCAGGACGAAGCCGGGAATGGCGTACCCCACCAGCACCAGCAGCGTGGTTGCGAAGTCGAAACGGGTGCCGGCACGCACCGCCTTGGCGACACCCAGCGGGACCGCCACCAGGTAACTGATGAAGAAGGTCCACAGCCCGAGGCTGATGGAGACCGGCAGCTTCTCCTTGATCAGCTGCCAGACGTCCTTGCGCTGGTAGAAGCTCGTGCCCAGGTCGAAGCGGGCGAACGAGCGCAGCATGTCCCAGAAGCGCTGCGGCGCCGGCTTGTCGAATCCGTAGAGCTTCTTGATTTCCTCGACGCGCTGCGGATCCAGCCCCTGGCGGCCGCGGTATCCCGCCCCGGACGACGCGGCGCGCTCGCCGCCCGAGTCGCGCCCCTGCAGCTGCGCGACCATCTGCTCTACCGGCCCGCCCGGCACGAACTGGATCACCATGAACGTGATCAGCATGACCCCGAGCAGGGTTGGCAGCATCAGCAGCAGTCGCTTGAGGATGTAGCTGGACATGGTGCGGCGCTCTGCCTTTTCCTATTTGTTGGCGGCCGACGCCCACCAGGTGGAGATGGCCCAGTTGCCGGCATCGTAGTACGACGGGATCGTCGGCGGCAGCACGAACGGGCCCGGCCGGTAGCCGATCAGGAATGCGTTGCCGTAGTACTGCGGGATGCCGTAGTGGCCATGCGAGAGAACGCGGTCGAGCACGCGCACGGCCGCAACCAGTTCGGGCCGGGTTCGCGCCGAGATCACCTTGGCGACGATCGCGTCGACGGCCGGATCGGCAATGCCCCAGATGTTGGAAGACCCAGGTGTCCTGGCCGCCTCGGAGCCGAAGCGGTCGATCAGTTCGCTGCCTGGCGCCGTGCTGCCCGGGATGCGGATGGTGGTCATCTCGAAATCGAAATTGTCCATGCGCTGCTGGGCCAGCGAAAAATCAACGCTGCGAAAGCTCATCTCGATGCCCAGCTTGCGCAGCGAGGTCTGCAACGGCGCGATCACCCGCACGAGCGACGGCTGGTCGTTGAGCACCTCGATCGTGAACGCTTCGCCCTTGGCGTTGCGCAACGCGCCGTCGCGGTAGGTCCATCCCGCCTGGGCGAGCAGGTCGCGCGCCGCGCGCAGGTTTTCTCGCAGGCTGCCCGGCGGCTCCGTGCTCGGCGAACGCACTGCCGGACCGAATACCTCGGGGGCGAGCTTGTCGCGCAGCGGCTCCATCAGGGCGAGCTCGTCCGGCCCGGGCAAGCCTCCGGCGTGGAACTCGCTGTTGGGAAACCAGCCCTCCACGCGCTGGTAGAGCCCGTAGAACATCTGGCGGTTGAGCCAGGCGAAGTCATAGGCCAGCCCGATCGCCTGGCGCACCCGCACGTCCTTGAACTTGTCGTTGCGCAGGTTGAACACGAATCCCTGGTAGTCGCCAGGATTGCCGTTGGGAAAGGCCCGCTTGACGACCTGCCCCGAATCGAACATCCGCCCCGTGTACTGGCGCGCCCAGTTGCGCGAGCTGAACTCGCGCATGAAGTCGTATTCGCCGGCCTTGAGGCCCTCGAACCGGCTGGTGTCGTCCAGGTAGATCTTGAAGGTCACCCGGTCGAAGTTGAACTGCCCCCGCCGCGTCGGGAGCTCAGCCCCCCAGTAGCCCGGGTCGCGCACGTAGGTCACGTCACGCCCGAGCCGGTCGCTGGACAGCTTGTACGGCCCCGAAACCACCGGCATGTCGGTGATGACCTGGTCGAAGGGCTTGCCCGCACCCCACGTCCGGCCGAACACAGGCATGCCGCCGACGACCAGCGGCAGTTCGGGGTTCGGCCGCACGAAGTCGAAGCGCACGGTACGTTCGCCCATGGCTGTCACGTCCTTGACCTCGGCGTAGACGATGCGAAATTGCGGCGCCGCCTCCTTGCTGATGAGGGTGCGAAACGAGTGCACCACGTCGGTAGCCAGCACCGGGGTGCCGTCCTGGAAGCGCGCCTTCGGGTTCAGCCGGAAGGTGGCCGACAGGCCGTCCGGCGGCACTTCGACATCCTCGGCCAGCAGGCCGTAGGCCGTCGTCGGCTCTTCGCTGTTGCCGACCAGCAGGCTCTCGAACATGAGCTGGCCCAGGCCATAGGGCGCGGTTCCCTTGAGCGTGAACGGGTTGAACTTGTCGAAGTTGGTGGGCCGGGTCGGCGGCACCATGCGGATCTCGCCGCCCTTGGGCGCATCGGGGTTGACGTAGTCGAAATGGCTGAAGCCGGGCGAATACTTGATGTCGCCGAACTGCGCGTACGCATGCGCCGCCCAGACGGGTGCGGCCCAGAGGGCCCAAGCCAGTAGCCAACATGCGCGCATGCGAGAATTCTGCCCAAGAAAACAAGGTCAACCTCGAAGGATACTGACATGGGCTTCCTCGCCGGCAAGAAACTCCTCATCACGGGCGTGCTGAGCAACCGCTCGATCGCCTACGGCATTGCCAGGGCCTGCCATGCCCAGGGCGCCGAACTGGCGTTCAGCTACGTGGGCGAGCGCTTCAAGGACCGCATCACCGAGTTCGCGGCGGACTTCGACTCCAAGCTGGTGTTCGACTGCGACGTGGGCGACGACGCGCAGATCGACAAGCTCTTTGCCGACCTGTCGCAGGCCTGGCCGAAGTTCGACGGCTTCGTGCACAGCATCGGTTTCGCGCCGCGCGAGGCCATCGCCGGCGACTTCCTCGAAGGCCTGTCGCGCGAGGCGTTCCGCCTGGCGCACGACATCAGCGCCTACAGCTTTCCAGCCATGGCCAAGGCGGCCCTGCCCTACCTGAACGACAAGGCTGCGCTGCTGACGCTCACCTACCTCGGCGCCGAACGCGCCCTGCCCAACTACAACACGATGGGCCTGGCAAAGGCTTCGCTCGAGGCGTCGGTCCGATACGCGGCCGAATCCCTGGGCCCCAAGGGCATCCGCGTCAACGGCATCAGCGCCGGCCCGATCAAGACGCTGGCGGCCAGCGGCATCAAGGGATTCGGCAAGATGCTGTCGGCAGTGGCTGACGTGGCGCCCATGCGCCGCAACGTCACCATCGACGAAGTCGGCAACGTGGCCGCCTTCCTGCTGTCGGACCTGGCCAGCGGCGTGACGGCCGAGATCACCTACGTGGACGGCGGCTTCAGCCAGGTGGTCGGCGGCATGGCCGAGTAAGGCCTCTTCCCGACGCGTCCTGCATGCTTTTCACGTTTCCGCCGACCCTGCCACCGTCTCCCGCCTCCCGCAAACGCCGCGCCCTGCTGGCAGCCGCCCTGATCGGCTGCCTGCCGCTGCGATTCGCCCACGCCGGCGCCGACGAGGCGCCCCGGCTGATGCTGGCCGAGAACTACCGTCCCGGCGTACCGCTGACCGAATACTGGGTCAGCGAGAAGTACGACGGGGTGCGCGGGTTCTGGGACGGCAAGCAGCTGCGACTGCGCGGGGGCGACGTCGTGGCAGCGCCGGCGTGGTTCACTGCCGGATGGCCGGCGCAGCCCATGGACGGTGAGCTCTGGGCCGGCCGCGGCAAGTTCTCGACGGCGGTGTCCACGGTCCGCAGCCAGGCCGCCCGCGACACCGACTGGCGCGAGATCCGCTTCATGGTGTTCGACCTTCCGGCGCAGCCGGGCGACTTCGACCGGCGGCTGGAAGCATTGCGCCGGCTGCTGCCGATTCCGCGGTCGCCATGGTTGCTCGCGGTGCCGCAGCAGCGCGCCACGACACATGAGGCGCTCGAACGGCTCCTCGAGCGGACCGTGCGCGGAGGCGGCGAAGGCCTCATGCTGCATCGGGGCAGTTCGCGCTACCGGGTCGGCCGCAGCGACGACCTGCTCAAGGTCAAGGACCACGACGAGGACGATGCCCGCGTGCTGTCGATAGTGCCCGGCCAGGGCCGGCATGCCCGTCGCATGGGCGCCCTCGTGGTCGAGACCCGCGACGGCCGGCGCTTCAAGCTCGGCGGCGGCTTCACCGACGCCGAGCGCGAGAATCCGCCGCCCGTGGGCAGCTGGGTGAACTTCCGCTACAACGGCCTCACGAGCTCGGGCCTGCCCCGCTTCGCGCGCTTCGTGCGCGTGCGCAACGACCTGGACGAATAGGGTCGGCACATGCCCGCCGTGCCGCTGCCGATCGTCCTCGCCGTGCTGTTCGCCGCATTGCTGCACGCAAGCTGGAACGCGCTGATCAAGTCCGGCAAGGACAAGTCGCTCGACACCGCGCTGGTCCACAGCATCGGCTTTCTGGTGGCCTTGCCGCTGCTGCTTCATGCCGGCCTGCCCGCGCGCGAGTCGTGGCCATACCTGCTGGCCTCGCTCGTCATCCACCTGGGCTACTACATCGCCTTGGCAGGCGCCTACAAGCACGGCGACCTCGGCCTGACCTATCCCTTGATGCGCGGTTGCGCACCGATGCTGGTGGCTCTGGGCAGCCTGGCGCTGATCGGCGAGGCCCTGTCGCATCGCGCCTGGGCCGGCGTGGCCGTGCTTTGCGCCGGCGTCGTCACCCTCGGCCTGGCACGCTCGGCGATGCATGTCGACCCCTCCGCCAACCGATCCAAGGCCCTGGCCTTCGCGCTGGCCAACGCCGTGATCATCGCCGTCTACACCGTTGTCGACGGCCTGGGCGTGCGCGTCTCGGGCAATGCCGTGGCCTACGCGGCCACGCTGTTCCTTTTCGACGGCATCCCATTCCTGCTGCTCGTCCTGTGGCGCCGCCCGGGCAGGCGCAGGGAGGCGCTGGCGTACATGAAGGGCCGCTGGCCGATTGCCCTCGGTGGCGCCGTGGCCTCGCTCGGGAGCTACGGCATCGCGTTGTGGGCCATGACGCACGCGCCGGTAGCGGTCATCGCCGCCCTGCGCGAAACGTCGGTGCTGTTCGCCGCGCTCATCGGCGCGCTGTGGCTTCGCGAGCCGTTCGGACTGCAGCGCGGCGCCGGCACGCTGCTGATACTGGCCGGCGTGCTGGTGCTGCGGCTCGGGTGAGCAGCGCCCGCCCTCAGCCGGCCCGAACGCAGTCGGCGAAGTAGCGCTTGACCCCCGTCTCGTCGGCTCGGACGACCAGGCCATGGATGTCGGTCTCGAAGCCTGGGCATTCCAGATTGAACTGTCGCGCGAACTTGAGGTAGTCGACGATCTTCTTGTTGAAGACCTCGCCCGGGATCAGCAGCGGAATGCCCGGCGGGTACGGCGTGATCAGGCTGGTGGTGATGCGCCCTTCGAGCTGGTCGATCTCCACCCGCTCGGTCTTGCGGTGCGCGATGTGGGCAAAGGCATCGCTGGGCTTCATGGCCGGCGTCAGGTCCGACAGGTACATTTCGGTCGTCAGCCGGGCGATGTCGAACTTGGCGTACAGCTCGTGCACGCGGTGGCACAGGTCGCGCAACCCCATGCGCTCGTAGCCGGGGTGCTGCTGGCAGAACTCCGGCATGATCCGCCACATGGGCTGGTTGCGGTCGTAGTCGTCCTTGAACTGCTGCAGCGCCGTCAACAGCGTGTTCCAGCGGCCCTTGGTGATGCCGATCGTGAACATGATGAAGAAGCTGTACAAGCCCGTCTTCTCGACGATCACACCGTGCTCGGCCAGGAACTTGGTGACGATGCTCGCCGGAATGCCCGTGCTGGCGAACTTGCCCTTGAGGTCCAGGCCCGGCGTGACGACCGTCGACTTGATCGGGTCGAGCATGTTGAAGCCGTCGGCCAGGTTGCCGAAGCCGTGCCACTTGGCGGTCCGCGCCTCGCCCTTGATGATCCAGTCGTCGGCGCGGCCGATGCCCTCGTCGACCAGCTTCTCGGGGCCCCACACCTTGAACCACCACTCGTCCTTGCCGAACTCGTCTTCCACCTTGCGCATGGCGCGGCGGAAGTCGAGTGCCTCGAGGATGCTTTCCTCGACCAGCGCCGTGCCGCCCGGCGGTTCCATCATGGCCGCGGCCACGTCGCAGCTGGCGATGATGGCGTACTGCGGGCTGGTCGACGAGTGCATCAGGTAGGCCTCGTTGAACAGGTCCCGATCGAGCATGCGGTTCTGCGAGTCCTGCACCAGCACGTGGCTGGCCTGGCTGATGCCCGCCAGCAGCTTGTGCGTGGACTGCGTGGCGAAGACCAGCGAATCCTTGGGCCGCACGCGCCGCTTGCCCATGGCGTGATAGGTGCCATAGAAGGGGTGGAACGCCGCGTGCGGCAACCACGCCTCGTCGAAGTGCAAGGTGTCGACGTAGCCGTCGAGCATCTTCTTGATCGTCTCGGTGTTGTAGAGCACGCCGTCGTAGGTCGACTGCGTCAGGGTCATCACGCGCGGCTTGACCTTGTCGGCATCCACGTGCGAGAGCAGCGGATTGGCCCGGATCTTCGCCTTGATGGCGCTTTGCTCGAATTCGCTGCGCGGGATCGGGCCGATGATGCCGAAGTGATTGCGCGTGGGCTTCATGAAGACCGGGATGGCCCCGGTCATGATGATCGCGTGCAGGATCGACTTGTGGCAGTTGCGGTCGACCACCACCACGTCGTCCGGTGCCACCGTGTGGTGCCAGACCATCTTGTTGGACGTGGAAGTGCCGTTGGTGACGAAGAAGCAGTGGTCGGCGTTGAAGATCCGGGCGGCATTGCGCTCGCTGGCCGCCACGGGGCCGGTGTGGTCGAGCAGTTGGCCCAGTTCCTCGACCGCGTTGCACACGTCTGCGCGCAGCATGTTCTCGCCGAAGAACTGGTGGAACATCTGGCCCACGGGGCTCTTGAGGAACGCCACCCCGCCCGAGTGGCCCGGGCAGTGCCAGCTGTAGGAGCCGTCTTCCGCGTAGTCGATCAGCGCCTTGAAGAACGGCGGCTGCACGCCTTCGAGGTAGCTCTTGGCCTCGCGGATGATGTGGCGCGCCACGAACTCCGGCGTGTCCTCGAACATGTGGATGAAGCCGTGCAGCTCGCGCAGGATGTCATTGGGCAGGTGCCGGCTGGTCTTGGTCTCGCCGTAGACGTAGATCGGGACGTCGGCGTTCTTGCGCCGCACTTCCTCGATGAACGTGCGCAGGCTCAGCACCGCCGGGTCCAGGCCCTGGCCGACGCTGAACTCCTCGTCGTCGATCGACAGGATGAAGGCACTGGCACGGCTTTGCTGCTGCGCGAACTGGCTCAGGTCGCCGTAGCTGGTGACGCCCAGCACCTCGAAGCCCTCGGTCTCGATCGCGGTCGCCAGGGCGCGGATGCCCAGCCCGGAAGTGTTCTCGGAGCGGTAGTCCTCGTCGATGATGACGATGGGAAAGCGAAATTTCATGTCGGAAAGCTCCGGGCGGGAAACGAGGGCGAGAGTGTACGGAATACGGATGACCGGCGCGCAACGGCTTTTGAAGCAGAATCACAGGCGAAGTTCAACAAGGGGAGACTCCATGGCTCAATCCACCATCTGGTGGCTGATCGCCGGCGCCGCCGTCGTGCTCGAACTGCTGTCCGGCACCATCTATCTGCTGCTGCTCGGCGCCGGCTTCGCCGCCGCCGCGATCGCCGCGCATGCCGGTGCCAGCATACAGATCCAGCTGGTGGTCGCCGCGGTGGTCGGCGCCGTCTCGGTGCTGGCCTGGTACCTGATCCAGCGCCGCCGTCCCGCCGACCCGCCCAGCGCCGCCAATCGCGACCTCAACCTCGACATCGGCGAGCAGGTCGTGATCGACTCCTGGAACCCGGACGGCACTGCCAGCGTGCGCTTCAGGGGCGCGCAGTGGACCGTCATCTCGCGCCCCGGCGTCACGCCAGCAACCGGCGTGCACCGCGTCGCGGAGATCGTCGGCAGCCGGCTGGTGGTCGACAAGATCTGACGCGGCCGGACAACAGAAACAACCCAAGAGGAGAGAGAGAACATCATGGAAGTTGCCGCAATCATCCTGGTCATCGCGATCATCTTCATCAGCCAGTCCGTCAAGTTCGTCCCGCAGCAGAACGCCTGGGTGCGCGAGCGGCTGGGCAAGTACCACGGCACCATGGCACCGGGAGCCAATTTCCTGATCCCGTTCATCGACAAGGTCGCCTACAAGCACAGCCTGAAGGAAATCCCGCTGGACGTGCCCAGCCAGGTCTGCATCACGCGCGACAACACGCAACTGCAGGTCGACGGCATCCTGTACTTCCAGGTGACCGACGCCATGCGCGCCAGCTACGGCAGCTCCAACTACATCGTCGCCGTCACGCAGCTGGCTCAGACCTCGCTGCGCAGCGTAGTGGGCAAGCTGGAACTGGACAAGACGTTCGAGGAACGCGACATCATCAATGCGCAGGTGGTGGCAGCCATCGACGAGGCGGCGCTCAATTGGGGCGTCAAGGTGCTGCGCTACGAGATCAAGGACCTGACGCCGCCCAAGGAGATCCTGCACGCCATGCAGCGCCAGATCACCGCCGAGCGCGAAAAGCGCGCCCTGATCGCGGCCTCCGAAGGGCGCCGGCAGGAGCAGATCAACATCGCCACCGGCGAACGGGAGGCCTTCATTGCCCGCTCCGAAGGGGAAAAGCAGGCGCAGATCAACAATGCCCAGGGCGAGGCCGCCGCCATCACCGCCGTCGCCGAGGCCACCGCAATGGCGATCGAGCGCATCGCCGCTGCCATCCGCCAGCCCGGCGGCGATCAGGCGGTGCAGCTCAAGGTGGCAGAGCGGGCCGTCGACGCCTACAGCAAGGTGGCCGCCGATGCCACGTCCACCCTGATCGTGCCGAGCAACATGACCGAGACGGCGGCGCTGATCGCCTCGGCCATGCGGATGGTCCAGAGCGGAAAGACGCCCGCCGTCTCCTGAACCAGCCCCGCCAAAGGCTATAATCGTGGGCTCGGAGCGGTGGATGAGTGGTTTAAGTCGCACGCCTGGAAAGCGTGTGTGGGTTAATAGCCCACCGCGGGTTCGAATCCCGCCTGCTCCGCCAAGTCGACAGGGTGAAAAGTCGACGAAAGTATCAATACCACATCGATATTGAGTGCCCCCGGGCACGTGCGCGAGCATCGGAACTCGCCGCGCCGTTCGGAGCTGGGGCAGCCGGGCATTGCCCACCACGATGTTTTCAATCACCGCTGGTCGGCCTGTCCTGCACGAAGGAAGGGTAGTAGCCAGTGCTTAGCTGCAGGTTCAGGAAACGTGATCTCTAGCGCCCAGTTCCAGACTTTCCTCATCAATCTCGACCGCTCGCCAGACCGCCTTCAGGCCATGAAGGAACGGCTTGAGCGTGCGCAGCTTCCCTGGCTGCGTGTGCCCGGCGTGGACGGCAAGACACTCGACATGTCCCAGTGCGCCGAGGTGGATGAGCGCGGGTTTCGCCAGCGCCATGGCAAGCGCCTCAATCCGGCCGAGGTCGGCTGCTATCTCTCGCACATCAAGGCCCTGAAGGCTTTCCTCGACGGTCCGTGGATGTGGGCGCTCGTGCTGGAAGACGATGCCGATTTTCCCGAGGATTTCGCCGTCGTGCTGGAGCAGTTGGCCCAGTGCCACGACCAGTGGGACATCGTCAAGCTTTCCAGCTTCCACGGCGGTACGCCGGTGCCCGTCGCGGCGCTTTCTCCCAAGCACAGCCTGGCGGTACCGCTCAGCCGGCTGATGAATGCGAACTGCATCCTGTTCAACCGCCACGCGGCCCAGGTGCTGCTCAAGCGCCTGCTGCCGATGACGCTGCCCTACGACCACGCGCTCGAGCAGGCCGTGGCATTCGGCCTGCGTCTTCGCGTCGTCACGCCGCTTCCCTGCCCGGCCGAAACCGGCCTGCCGAGCACCATCGGCGACCGCGCGCAACTGCGGCCGTTCAAGCTTGCGTGGTACCAGCGACTGCCGGCCATGCGGTTCCGCCTGTCGATGGAAACCCGCCGCGTCGCCTACGGCCTGGGCCAAGTCGCGCGGGCCTACGCCGCCAGGCTCGCCCGCACCAGCACGAAAGAAGCGGGAAGCTACCCGCGCTCCTGAGCCAGGCGGCTGGCGCTTGCACAAAAAAGAAGAGCCCGCACGAAGCGGGCTCAACAGCAGTTCTCAAGTGAGGAGGGAGGAGGAGAAGAGACAAGAACTGCCGAGTCATTAATGTCGCCCATGAATCTTAGGCGGGCCTTAAGACGACGTCCTCAATGGTTGTAGGCGCCCGCCTTCGGCGTCCGACGCAAGCGTGCCCCTCCGTCATTGCATCCGGGTGTGATGCCCTGCCGGCGCGCTTTGCGGTATGGTTGCGCCCTGCTGCAATGCCCTTCCGATCCGGAGCCCACATGCGCCCTGCCCACTCGACCGCGGTCCTTTTCAACCTGCTTGTCGCCGGTCTCGGCCTTTCCGGCTGCGCCATCTCGACACCCGGCAGCCAGGCGCCGGCCCAGGGGCAGGCCGATTGCGCGGCGGCGGCCGCACGGCGTTTCCACGTGCCGGTGGACAGCATCCAGGTGCTCGGCTCCCAGGTCGGCACGTCCGCCACGCTCTACCAGGTGGACCTGCGCCATGCGCCCAGCGGCCGGCAGGCCAAGTGCACGGTCGACCAGAACGGCACCGTCACGGGCGTCGTCGAGGTGCGCTGAATCCGCCTCGCGCCACGACGGGCACCGCCATGAAAAAAGGGGCCTCGCGCATGCGGGCCCCTTCGTGCTTGCCGGCTGCGCACGCGCAGCCGCCTGCACCTTTCTCGATCAGCGCACCACCGCGATCTGCACGCGCTGGCCACCGCGGTAGGTGTAGAGCGTCAGCGCACCGTTCTTGATGTCGCCCTTCTCATCGAAGGCGATCGGGCCGGTCACGCCCTTGTAGTTGGTCTTGCCGACTTCCGGCAGGTACTTCTCGGGATCGGCGGAACCGGCACGCTGCATGGAGTCTGCCAGGACCATCACGGCGTCGTACACGTACGGCGCGTAGATCTGCACGTCGACGCCGTTCTTCTGCTTGAAGCGGGCCTTGAAGTCGTCCAGCGGCTGCTTGAAGTCGCCCTCGACGCCACCGGCTTCCGCGCAGACGACCTTGTCTTCGCCGACCGCGTCGCCAGCCAGCTTGGCCAGTTCGCCCGTGCACAGGCCGTCGCCGCCCATGAACTTGACGTCCATGCCCAGTTGCTTGACCTGCTTGAGCATCGGGCCGCCGACCGCGTCCATGCCGCCGAAGAACAGGATGTCGGGGCTGGAGCCCTTGAGCTTGGTCAGGATGGCGTTGAAGTCGGTCGACTTGTCGGTGGTGAACTCATGGCCCACGATGGTGCCGCCAGCCGCCTTGGCCGCCTTCTCGAACTCCTCGGCAACACCTTGGCCGTAGGCCGTGCGGTCGTCGATCACTGCAATGTTCTTGCCCTTGAGCGTCTCGACCGCGTACTTGCCGAGCGTGCCGCCCAACTGCGTGTCGTCAGCGACCACGCGGAAGGTGGTCTTGAAGCCCTGGCGGGTGTACTTGGGATTGGTGGCCGACGGCGAGATCTGCGGAATGCCGGCATCGCTGTACAGCTTGGAGGCGGGGATGGTCGTGCCCGAATTCAGGTGACCCACCACGCCGTTGACCTTCTCGTCCACCAGCTTCTGCGCAACGGCAGTGCCTTGCTTCGGATCGGCGGCGTCGTCCTCGGCCACCAGTTCGAACTTGGCGACCTTGTCACCGATCTTCACGCCCTTGGCGTTGAGATCCTCGACGGCCATGCGGGCGCCCAGTTCGTTGTCCTTGCCAAGGTGGGCAATCGCGCCGCTGGTGGGGGCCACGTGGCCGATCTTGACGACGAGCGTCTGAGCCGGAGGTGCTGCCGCGGGCGCAGCCGCAGTCGGCGCAGGCGCAGGAGCCGGCGCCGCGGCTTCTTCCTTCTTGCCGCAAGCCACCAGCGTCAGTGCCGCCAGGGCTACTGCAGTCCATTTCAATTGCATGAGGAAACCTCCAGGATGTCGTAGTCGATGAGATCAGAAAAAACCGGGCCGCCTCCACGGTGTCCGGCCCCTTGCGCATGCAGCAATTTTCGCGCCGCAGTCCATCGGCGCCCTCGCGCCACCAGACGGCGCGCAGTTTAGCCCATGCCCAGGTGCCCGGAAGGCGCCGCAGACCCTGGGGTTTCCGATAGTTCCTGCGCCAGCGCCTCGATCACGACGGCACGCAGCACCTCCTCGATCTGCCCGCGCAGGCGCGGCAGCATTGCGTCGAGTTGTGCCTGCACGGCGGCGGACACGGTGTCGGTCAGCCGGGACTCGAGCGACAGGTCCACCCGCTGCAGGACGCGATGGAGCAGATCCTCCTCGAGCCGCAGCGCCTCCTCGTCCGAAAGCGCCACGGCGACCATGCCGCCAGCCGGCGGCGGCGCTGCACGAAGCGGGCCGAAATCAAGATCCTCGATGAGCGCCGCCTCGGGTCGGGGCGCAGCAGGTGCCGCCTCGGCGGCATGCGCGTGCAGCGCCGGTTCCGACACGGCCGGCGCAACCGCGGGCAGTTCGACCACCGTCGTCAGTGTCGGCACGAAGCGCGGCGGGCTGCGCACCGGATTGGTAGGCGCAGACATCAGGCACGCCCTCCGAAGGCGCTCTGGTGCCGCAGCGCGTAGCCGCGGTGCTTGTAGTGGCGCCAGCGCTCGCGCCCGGCCGCCCGGTCTTCGTCCGCCACGCCAACCAGCTCGATCAGGCGCTCGAACCGCTCGAAGCCTGCGGGCACTGTGCTGCCCAGGTTGAGCAGGACCGCATGGGGCGTGCCGCCATCGACCGCGTCGGCCAGCACGACCGGCGATCGGCTCAGCACCTCTTCGGGGGCGTCGGCGCGGCAATGCGGCAGGAATTCGGCGGCGCCGCCGCTCCACATCGCGGCGTCGAGCGCGTCGAGCATCGGCTCGTCGGCGGCAACCACAAGTTGAGGCTGGCCGGCCAGGGCGTACTTGCGTGCCAGGCGCACCGCGTAGCCGAGCTTGTCCGACAGGTCGACCCGGAACTCGATGTCGGTCACGCGCGTGCCCGTGTCTTGCGCGCCGTCCGGCCACCGCCGGCGGCCGTCTTCCCGGTCTTGGTGCGGCCCGCGCTCGGCTGGGCAAGCGGATCGCCGAGCAGGAAGTTCAGAAGCAGGCCCACCGGCCGGCCGGTGGCGCCCTTGGCGGCGCCGCTCTTCCAGGCGGTCCCGGCGATGTCCAGGTGCGCCCAGCGGAAGTCGCCGCTGAACTTCTGCAGGAACTTCGCTGCGGTGACCGCGCCGGCGGCGCGGCCGGCGATGTTGCCCATGTCCGCGAAGTTGCTCTTGAGCCCCTCGCCATACTCGTCGTCCAGGGGCATGCGCCAGCAGCGGTCGAGCGAGGCCTCGCCGGCGCGCTCCAGCGCGGCCGCCAATTCGTCGTCCGGCGAGAAAAGGCCGCTGCGAACGCCGCCAAGCGCGATCACGCAGGCCCCCGTCAGCGTGGCGATGTCGATCACGGCCGAAGGTGCGAATCGCTTGGCGTACGTGAGTGCGTCGCACAGGATCAACCGGCCTTCGGCGTCGGTATTGAGCACCTCCACCGTCTGCCCGCTCATGGTCGTGAGGACGTCGCCAGGCTTGACCGACTTTCCGTCGTTCATGTTCTCGCAGGTCGGCACCAGCCCGACCACGTTGATGGCCGGACGCAGTTCCCCGAGCGCGCGGAACACGCCCAGCACGCTGGCGGCGCCGCACATGTCGAACTTCATCTCGTCCATCTCGGCGGCCGGCTTGAGCGAAACGCCACCGGTGTCGAAGGTGATGCCCTTGCCGACCAGCACCACCGGTGCCTGCGTCTTGGGTGCACCCTGGTAGTGCAGGACGATGAACCGCGCCGGCTCGTTCGAGCCCTGGGCGACGCCGGCAAAGGCACCCATGCCCAGCTTGGCAATTTCCTTAGGGCCCAGCACTTCGCACTTGATCCTGGGCGCGCGCGCAAGACCTTGCGCCGCCTCGGCCAGCATGGTCGGGGTGCAATGGTTGGCCGGCCGGTTGCCCAGTTCCTTGGCGAACTCGATGCCGGCGGCCGTACCGACCGCCGTGTCGAACTCGGCCTGGACGGCGGCGGCGTCGGGCACCCCCATGATCAGCTGACGCACCGGGTTGGGCTCGGCCTTCGACTTGGTGGCGGTGTAGGCGTAGCAGGCGTCCGACGACGCCAGCACGGCCGCACGCAGCGCGCCGGAAGTCGGCGCCTGGGCGAAGACCACGGCGAGCCGCACCGGCTTGCCGGCGCGCGCCGCCGACACGGCGGCGCCCACCGCACTGCGCACCGACGAATCCTTGCCGTCGCCGATGGCGGCGAACACCACGCTGCGCGGGCCGTCGGCCAGCGGCAGGTACAGATTGAGGAGCTTGCCTGCCTTGTCCGGCAGGTCGCCTGCGGCGCGAACCTTGGCCAGCAGTGCGCTCAGCGGGTCCTTGCCTGTCACGGCGCCCTCGCCCACCAGGACGATCAGTGCATCGGCTTTGTCAGCGGTCGCCTGGACCAGGGAAAGGGTCTTGAGTTGAAAGTTCATAATCGCCTTATTCTCTCGAGCAATGTTATTCCAATCCTCTTTACGCAAGGAACTGTCGCGCAGCTTCGGCGCGACCTTCGTGGTGCTCTTCACCATCGTGGTCACCATGATGCTGATCCGCACCTTGCGTCTCGCCGCCAAGGGCAGCGTCAACCCGTCCGAAGTGTTCCTGGTGCTGGCCTACACCTCGCTCGGCTACCTGCCGACGATCCTCAGCCTGTGCCTTTTCATCGCCGTCGTCGGCACGCTCTCGCGCATGTACCGGGACAGCGAGATGGTCATCTGGTTTTCTTCGGGCCAGGGCCTGACCAACTTCGTGCGCCCGCTCTACCAGTTCTCGTGGCCCATCCTGGTGGTCATCGCGGTGCTGGCGCTGGTCGGCTGGCCCTGGGCCAACTCGCAGACGCAAGGCCTGCGTGACCGCTACCAGGCTCGCGGCGACATCGATCGCGTGGCGCCGGGCGAATTCCAGGAGTCACCGGGCCGCAACCGGGTGTTCTTCATCGACAAGGACACGGCGGACGGCACCACCGCGTCGAACATCTTCATCTCGCAGGTCGAGCACAACGAACAGAGCGTGACGTCGGCGCAGAGCGGCCGCATCGAGACCATCGACGGCAAGCGCTTCCTCGTATTGCGCAACGGCCAGCGGCTCGAGCGCCCGCTCGACCAGTCCGACCTGCAGATCAGCGAGTTCCAGGCCTATGGCTCGCTGCTGGGCGGCAAGGCCAGCAGCATGCCCAACGACGAGCGCCCGCGCGTGCGCAGCACGACGAATCTCCTGAGCCAGCCGACGCCGCCCAACCTGGGCCAGTTCAGCTGGCGCATCGGCATGTTGCTGGCCGCGGCCAACTTCGTGCTGCTGGCGCTGACGGTGTCGAGTGCCAACCCGCGCGTGGGGCGCAGCGGCAACATGCTGTTTGCGCTGTTCGCCTTCGTCATCTACTACAACCTGCTGAACCTGGGCGAAAGCTGGATCGCCAGCGGCAGGTTCGGCATGGCCAACTATCTGCTCGTCCTGCACGGCGGCGTCTTCGTGGCCACCTTGCTGTGGCTGCTCAAGCGCCACAACAACTGGGTGCTGCGGCTGCCCCTGCGGCGGGCGGCCACGGGAGGACCCGCCGCATGAAGACGCTGCGGCGCCTGATCTACGCCGAAGTCCTCAAGTCGGTGGGCTTCGTCGTCCTGGGCTTCCTTTGCCTGTTCTTCTTCTTCGACCTGGTGGACGAGCTCCAGTCGATCGGCCGGCCGGGTTCGCCCGGCTACGGCACGCCGCAGGCGCTGTTGTACGTCACGCTGCTGATCCCGGGCCACCTGTACGAGCTGCTGCCCATCGCCGTGCTCATCGGCACCATCTTCGTGATGGCGCGGCTGGCGCAAAGCTCCGAATACACCATCCTGCGCACCAGCGGCCTCGGGCCATGGCGTGCCCTGCGGGCCCTGCTCGTGCTGGGCCTCGGCTTCGTCATCCTCACCTTCGCGGTGGGCGACTATGTCTCGCCGGTTGCCGACCGCTTCGCCCAGTTGGTGGAGACGCGCTTCAAGGGCTGGTCGGACGCGGTCGTCGGCAATACCGGCGCCTGGCTCAAGGAGCGCCAGGGCAACAAGTCCTACGCGGTCAACGTGGCCTCGGTCGGGCGTGACGGCAGCCTGACCAATCCGCGCATCTATGAGTTCGACGAGCGCGGCTTCCTGAGCTCGCTCACCACGGCGCGGTCCGCGCGCATCGACAAGCACGGCGTCTGGTCGCTCACGGAGGTCGAGCGGCAGGAATACCAGGCTCAGCCCGCAGGTGACAAGGCGCGCATCGAGACGGTGCACATGCCGTCGACACAGTGGCCGAGCAGCCTGACCTCGGAGATGGTCTCGGTGGCCCTGCTCAAGCCCGACCGCATGAGCACGGCTGCGCTGTTCGACTACGTGCGTCACCTCGATGCCAACGGACAGACCGCCCAGCGCTACGAGATCGAACTCTGGCGCAAGGTGTTCTATCCGCTGTCGTGCCTGGTGATGGTAGTGCTGGCCCTCCCGTTCGCCTATCTTCATTTCAGGCAAAGCGGCATCACCACCTATGTTTTCGGCGGCGTGATGATCGGCATCAGCTTCTTCCTGCTGAACAACGTGTTCGGCTACATCGGCAACCTGGGCAACTGGCCGCCCATCCTGACTTCCGCCGCGCCGGGGCTGATCTATTCGGTGCTCTCGCTGGCCGCCTTCGGCTGGCTGGTCCTGAGGCGGTAGCGCGATGACGCCTGCGCCGGATGCCCCGGCGCCGCGCCGCGGCGTCGTCCTGTTCGCGCACGGCTCGCGCGACGCGCGCTGGCGCGAGCCGGTGGAGGCCGTGGCCGCGCTTGCGCGGCGCCTCGATGCCGGCATCGCCGTGCGCTGCGCCTATCTCGAGCTCGCCGCGCCCGACTTGGCCGAGGCCGTGAACCAGCTCGTCGGCGAAGGCGTGCAGGCGGTCGACCTGTTGCCGCTCTTCCTGGGCGTTGGAAAGCACCTGCGCGAAGACCTGCCGCGCCTGCTCGACGAATTGCGCGCCGCGCATCCGGGCGTGTCCATCCGCTTGCGGACTGCCGTGGGCGAAATGCCCGAAGTCACCGCGCTGCTGGCGCGCATCGCCGTCGAGCCCGAATCCGACCCCCAGGTAAACCCCTGAAGGCAAGGCATTCATAGACGAAGAATGCATAATGAAACCCGAATAAAGACGGGATCGTTATGAATTTGCACCAGTTCAAGTTTGTTCAAGAAGCCGTGCGCCGAAATCTCAACTTGACGGAGGCTGCCAAGGCGCTGCACACGTCGCAGCCGGGCGTGTCCAAGGCGATCATCGAACTGGAAGAAGAACTGGGCGTCGAGATCTTCGCGCGCCACGGCAAGCGCCTGAAGCGGGTCACCGAGCCGGGCCAGCACGTCATTGCCAGCATCGAGCTGATCATGCGCGAGGTGGGCAACCTGCGGCGCATCGGCGAGCAGTTCAGTGCCGAGGACAGCGGCACGCTGTCGATTGCCACCACGCACACCCAGGCGCGGTATGTGCTCCCGATTCCGGTGGTCAAGCTGCGCGAGGCCTATCCGAAGGTCAACGTCAGCCTGCACCAAGGTTCGCCCGACCAGGTCGCGCGCATGGTGCTCGACGAGACGGCCGAGATCGGCATCGCCACGGAATCACTGGCCGCCTACCCCGACCTCGTCACCCTGCCCTGCTACGAATGGCAGCACGTGCTGGTGCTGCCCAAGGACCATCCGCTGGTCGAGAAAGAACGCATCTCGCTCGAAGACCTCGCCGACGAGCCGATCATCACCTACCACCCGTCGTTCACCGGACGCACGCGCATCGACAACGCCTTCGCACAGCGCAAGCTTTCGCCGCGCGTCGCGCTCGAGGCGATCGATTCCGACGTCATCAAGACGTACGTTCGCCTCGGCCTTGGCGTGGGCATCGTCGCCGAGATGGCCGTGCGCGGCGACAACGACGCCGACCTGGCCACGCGTCCCGTCGGCCACCTGTTCGGCCAGAACATCGCGCGGGTGGCTTTCAAGCGCAGCGCCTACCTGCGCAACTTCGTCTTCAAGTTTGCCGAATTGCTGTCCGACCGGCTCGACCGGCAACTCATCGCCAAGGCGTTGAGCGGTCACTACGAAGACTACGAACTGTGAACCTGCCCCGTTGAACACCATGTCCCCCCGTACCCCCGCCATACAGACCAAGCTGCCCGCCGTCGGCACCACCATCTTCACCGTCATGTCGGCCCTGGCGGCCGAGAAGAACGCGGTCAACCTGGGACAGGGCTTCCCGGACTTCGACTGCGACCCGCGCCTGACCGGCGAAGTGACGCGTGCCATGAACGCGGGCCTGAACCAGTACCCGCCGATGCCCGGCATCGCGCCGCTGCGGGACGCCATCGCCGCCAAGGTGCAGGCACACTATGGCCGCGCCTACAGCGCCGCCGACGAGATCACCGTCACCGCCGGCGCCACCCAGGCCATCATCACGGCGGTGCTGGCCATCGTGCGTCCGGGTGACGAGGTGATCGTGCTCGAGCCCTGCTACGACAGCTACGTGCCCAACATCGAACTGGCCGGCGGCACGGTCGTGCGCGTGCCGCTGACGCCCGGCACGTTCCGGCCCGACTTCGACCGCATCGCCGCCGCACTCGGCCCGCGCACCCGGGCCATCATCATCAACACCCCGCACAACCCCAGCGCCACGGTCTGGACCGAAGCCGAGATGCGCCGCCTCGAGGAGTTGCTGGCGCCCACCGACGTGTTCGTCATCAGCGACGAGGTGTACGAGCACATGGTGTTCGACGGTGCGCAACATCAAAGCGCAGCCCGCTTCCCTGGTCTGGCGGCGCGAAGCTTCATCGTCAGCAGCTTCGGCAAGACCTACCACGTGACCGGCTGGAAAGTCGGCTACGTGGCCGCGCCGGCACCGCTGACCGCTGAGTTCCGCAAGGTGCACCAGTTCAACGTGTTCACCGTCAACACGCCGATGCAGCATGCGCTGGCTGCCTACATGGCCGACCCCGCTCCGTACCTGGAGCTGCCGGCCTTCTATCAGCGCAAGCGCGACCTGTTCGCGCAGGGGCTGGCGCGCACCCGACTGCGGCTGCTGCCTTCGGAGGGCACCTACTTCCAGTGCGCGGACATCTCGGAAGTGAGCGATCTGAGCGAGGCCGAGTTCTGCCTGTGGCTCACGCGCGAGGTCGGCGTGGCCGCCATTCCGCTGTCCGCCTTCTACGGCGACGCCTTCGACCAGCGGGTGGTGCGCTTCTGCTTCGCCAAGAAGGACGAGACGCTGCGCAACGCGCTCGATCGCCTCTCCCAGCTCTGATCGCCCACGGGTCCGGCGCGCCCGGGCTTCAGTTGTACGAGATATTGACCAGCAACGCGCCTGAACGGAGCCTGGGGTGACGCTCGAGCCGGTCTGGACGTACTGGGCGCTGAAGGGGATCTGTTTGAGGGCTGCGGTGGCGGCGGTGTTCTGCAGTGCCAGTTCGGTGCCGCCGCTGTGGAAGGCCTCGTTGGGCGAGAGGGCCACGGGCGTGCCCTCGACCATCAGGCGCACGCCCACGCCGGTGGCCGTGGAGCCGCCCAGCAGCTTGAGCGTGTCGCCTGCGTTGGCCGGGTCGGTCGCG
>NZ_DASQBZ010000033.1:0-345718 GCF_035634955.1 Variovorax sp.
GGCGCCGACGAAGCGCACGTCGATGCGGTCCAGGCGCCTGCCGTTGACCAGGATGTCCAGGTTGTAGACGCCGGGGGCCACCTGGTTGGCGCGCGAGAAGCGCGCCACGTCCACGGTCTCGTTCGGGCGCGTGCGCAGGAAGGTGGTGGGAAAGGCAATGTCCTCGGCAGCGGTGGCCGAGGCAACGGTGGCCGAGGCAGCGGTGGCCACGGCATCGGCCGTGCTCGTGCTCGTGCTCGTGCTGGTGCTCGTGCTGGTGCTGGTGCTCGTGCTGGTGCTGGTGCTGGTGCTGGTGCTGGTGTTGCTACTCGTGCTGGTACTCGTGTTCGCGTCCGCGGGCATCGGAGCGGCCATGACGCCCACCAGCACCGACAGCGCCGACAGCACCGCCGGCGGCGCGCATGACAACCGGCCCGCGTCGGTGCGCACCCGCGGCGCCTTCAGGCGCGCGGGTGGCAGACGATGACGGGACCGGAGCTTCATGCTTGTGTTCCTGGTGGGTGCGTGCACCGGCACGCAGCCGTCCCCGCGGGCGTGCCACAAAGCAGCAGCGGCCGCACGGATCGGCAACGGGAAATAACGACGGTTCAGGCGATGCGCGGATCGCCATGCCGGCCGGGCGCCGGCGGGCCGCGGCGGGCCGCGGCAGACCGCGGCAGACCGCGACGCAGCGCAGCGCTACCTGGTGCTGATCGGCGCCTCGCCGGGCAGGGCCGCGGCGTGGTCGCTGATGGCCACGTAGTGCACCTTGGCGCCCGCGTCGGCCCCGGCCAGGTCGGGAATGCGCAGCACCGTGGCGCCTTCGGGGGCCACCATGCCGCCCATGTCGTTCTTGAACGTGCGGCTGCCGTCCTCGATGCCGAACTCGCTGAAGGACACGTGGTAGGGCGTGGGGTTGGTCACCCGCAGCGCCTGGCCCTTGCCATCGGGCGCGGGCACCAGTTGCCAGGTCAGCTTGGCCGGTGCGTCCTCGGGCCTGCCGTCGAGCCGGGCCGGGCGCACGAAGATCTTGATGCGCGTGCGAAACGCAAACTGCAGCGTGTTCGCGCGCGAGGCCTTGGCCGACTTGGGCGGAATGTCCAGCACGTTGAGCCAGAACACCGACTCGCGGTCGCTTGGCAGTGCCTCGCCCGTGTACATGATGCGCAGCGTCTGCGACTTCTGCGGCTCCATGCGAAAGATCGGCGGCGTCACCACGAACGGCACCTTCGACTGGCCCGGGTCGGCATCGGTCTTGCCGTCATCCACCCACACCTGCACCAGCGACGGCGCGCGGCTGTCGTTGTCGACCTTGACGTTGACTTCGCGCTCGGCCATCGGGTAGATCACCCGGGTCCCGCCGATGGTCACGCTGGCGTGGGCAGGCCCGGCCAGCAGCGCACCAGCGAGCGCCGCGGCGAAAAGGCAGCGGGTTGGCAACTTCAAGTCAATCTCCCTGGAACTGAAAAATCGAACACGTCGGGGCGCCCCACGCGGGGACGCCCTGCCCCTGGCCGGCACCGGCTTATTGATAGTCCATCGTGTATTGCACGGACGTGTCGACCGCGCCGGCGGTGGCGGCGCCGGTCGAGAAATACTGGCCGTAATAGGTCAGGTCCGCATTGCCAGCCGTAATTGCCGCACCGAGCGTCGCGATGTCGTTGTTCGAATTGGTGGTGATGTTGATCGGTTGGAAATTGCTGTTGAGCAATTGCACCTGCACGTTGCTGGCGCCGCCAGTGCTGGCCTGGTTGACCAGGTTGCCGCTCGACTGGTCCACGGTCGGGCCGTTCTCGAACCGCGCAATGGCCTTGGTGGCACCGCCGGTGCAACCGCTGAGCGAGAACACGATGTCGGATGGCCCCGACACACCGGCAGTGTCGCCAGCATTGGCAAGGGAGCTGGCCGGTACCGCAGGCAAGGTCACCGTGACGTCAGCCGGCGTGCCGGCGGCAACGCCGTTGATCGAGCAGGTGGTGTCCGTGATGCTCCCGGTGAACGTGATGGTGCCGTCGGCGGCTTGGGCATTGATGGCAAACAGGCTCGCAGCGGCGATTCCGACGGCGGAAATAACTTTCTTCATTTAGCGCTTTCGTAGAGTTTCAAATTAACCAAAAGCCACCGAGTCCGGGGTCAAACTCTCGCTTGGCTGGCGCTCAATCCGCCACCGTCGAGGGAGACAATGACCGAGTGACCGCAATTGCGGCAACCTTTAATTGAGCATTGTTAATTATCACCACAACAATAGTTGACTAATGTGCGAAACGGATTTGCGTGAACCCGGAAATTTCCTACAGAGGCGTCAACCGCGTCCTCAATGCACTGCAGAGGATTAGCATTTGCGAGCGGCCATGAATTAATTGACCGAATCGCTCTTGGATTGATCCGGCCCACTTGTCATTCGAGAAAGGCTTCGGCGCGTGCCTGCAACGCCCCGTCGCCTCTGGGCAGCGCGCACACGGGGCCGGCATGGCCGGCGCGGCACGGGTCTCCTGGGTGAGAATCCGGCGGTGCAGGCTTTGACGGACGCGACCCATTGGCGACCTCCACCTCCGCTGGCGCTGCCGGCAACCCCTACGATCTGCTGCTGAAGGTGACGCCGCCGCGATTGCCGCGCCACCTGGTGTCGCGGGCACGCCTGTTCTCCGGCGGCGAAGACCTGCGCGGCCACGCGGCATTCGTGGTGCAGGCCCCAGCCGGCTTCGGCAAGACGTCGCTGCTCGCGCAATGGCGACGCGAGTATCTGGTCACCGGCGCAGCCGTCGCCTGGGTCAGCGCCCAGTCGAACGATCACCCGCACCGCCTGGTGCAGAGCCTGGCGCTGGCCGTTCGACTGGCCATTGGTCGCCCGGCCTTCGGGCGAAGCGTGATCGAGGCCGACGCCGCCGATGCCAGTGCCGCGGCAGACGGCCTGGCCAGCGTCACGGAGTTCCTGGCCGATCTGGTGCAGGCGGCACCGGACGTCGTGCTGATCGTGGACGAAGCCGAGCGCCTGCCTTCTTCCTCGCGCAAGGCCCTGGCCTACCTGCTGCGCAATGCACCGTCGAACGTGCGCCTGCTGATCGCCGCGCGTCCCGATTTCGAACTGGACATCGACGACCTGATCGCCTACGGGCAATGCGTCGAGATCGGGGCGGCGCAGTTGCGCTTCAGCCTCGAGGACACCCTGAAGCTGGTACACGAGCGTTTCGGCGCCCGCGTCGATCACGACGCCACCGCCCGCCTGCATGCATTGACCGAAGGCTGGCCGCTGGGCCTGCAGCTGGCGCTGACGCTCGTGTCGCGCGGGGACGATGCCAGCGCCAACATGGCCGCGCTGGTGGCGCACGGCGGCCAGTTGCAGGGCCAGCTCGTCCGGCTGCTGCTCGCCGACCTGGCGCCGCCCGATCGCGAGTTGCTGACGCGGCTGTCCATCCTTGACCCGCTTCATCCCGACCTGTGCCGTGCCGTGGCCGATACCGCCGACGCCGGCGCGCGGCTGGCGCGCCTGGCCAGCGACACGCCGCTGTTCACCGCCGCGGAGCATGGCGAGTGGCTGCGCATGCATGCACTGGCGCGGGACGTGCTGCGCCAGCACTTCGCCGAACTCGACGCCGCGCAGCAGGCACAGGCACACGCGCGCGCGGCACAGTGGCTGGACGACCACGGCTTCCTCGAACAAGCTGCCCGCCACGCGCTGGCTGCCGGCCAGCGCGAGAAGGCCTATGACCTGGCCGAGCGCAGCCTCTACGAATCGTTGATGCAGCGCGGCCGCCAGGGTGCGGTGCTCGAATGGCTCGGCCGGCTGCCGGCCGACGAGCTCGACCGGCGACCGCGCCTGCTGCTGGCGGCGGCCTGGACGCTGGCGGCCAGCGAGCGCCATCCCGAAGCGCAGCGCCTGGTCGAGCGCATCCTGGCCCAGCCGATGGCGGACGAGCCGCTGCGCTGCGAATGCGCGCTGATCCTGGGCGGCGCCGCCGCGTTCGCGGACGACCCCGATCGCTTCGTGGCGCTGCACGCGCCCTGGACCGCGTCGGCGCCGCTGGCCGACCCGCTGCTCCAGCAGGTCCACGCCAACCGCATGGCCTACCAGGCGCTGCTCGAGGGCGAGCCGGCGCTGGCCCGCCTGCGGCTGCAGCAGGCGCCGCGCAGTGGGGCGGCGCCCGGTGCCGGCTACATCGGACACTGGAGCGAACTGCTCACCGGCCTGAGCTACATGTGGGAAGGCCAGGTCCTGCTGGCGGAACGTCTGCTTCGTCCCGCCGTGGCCCAGGTCGAGGCGGAGCTGGGCCGCCGCAACCGCTTCAGCTGCATGCTGGCCGCCCTGCTGGCGGCCGCCTCCTGGGACCTGGGACGGCCCGACGACGCCGCAGCACTGCTGGCCGACCGCCTCGACGTCCTCGAGCACAGCGGCCTGCCGGAGTCGTTGCTGCTGGCCTACCAGACCGCCGCGCGCATCGCCACGGCGGAAGGCGAACAGCACCGGGTGCTGGAACTGCTCGGCGCACTGGACGCGGCGGGCGTCGCCCGGAACCTGCCGCGGCTGCGCATCGCCAGCCTGGCCGACCGCGTACGACTGCACGCCCAGCACCGGCGCGCCGAGAGCTGCCGCGCGCTATGCGGGCAGATCGACGCCCTGCTGGCCGACCCGGCGTTCGCCGCCAGGCCCTTGTGGCGACGCGACGCGCAGCTGCGACGCGACCTCGCACACGGCTACGCGGCAATCGCCGCGCAGAACTGGCGCGATGCCCTGGCACCGCTCGAGCGTGCAGACGAACTCGCGCGGCAGCTCGGGCACGGTCGCACCCACATCGAACTGCTGGGCCTGCGCGCGCTGGCGCTCGAGCGTTGCGGCGAAGCATCGCAGGGGCTCATCCGCGAAGCGATGGACCTGGCGGGCGTCTACGGCCTGCGCCGCGTATTCTCCGACGCGCACCCCGACCTCGGCACCTGGGTCGCGACGCTCGCGGCCGAGGAGGCACCGCAGGACGCGCCGGGCATGGCGATGCCGCCGGCGGCTCCCGCGCCCACCCCCGCTGCCGCGGTCCCGCATGGCGCGGCGCTCACCCCAAAAGAGCGCGAGGTGCTCCAACTGCTCGCCCGCAACCTGTCGAACAAGGAGATCGGGCGGGCCATGCAGGTCGGGGAGACGACGACCAAGTGGCATGTCAAGAACCTGTTCGCCAAGCTCGAGGCCGGCACGCGAAAGCAGGTGGTCCAGCGTGCGCGCATCCTCGGGTTGATCGGTCCGGACGCCTGATTGCACCGTGTCGCGCCATCCGCCTGGATCGCCGGCACATGCAGAGAAACCCCCAGACGGGGGCCCCTCCTTCAAGAAGGGGGCGCCGGAAGGCATTGCTGCGTAACCTTCAGGTCTGCACGCATTCGGCCCACCCGGGCACGCTTGCGGCCCAGGAGACAAGCGATGAACACGACCACGACCCCTTCGGCGTCCGCGACCGGCATCGAGGCCCACCCGCTGACCTGCGCCATCGGCGCGCAAGTGCGCAACGTGAGCCTGGCCCGGGCCTCGCGCGACGCCGGGCTGGCAGCCGCGATCCGGGAACTGCTGTTGCGCCACAAGGTCCTGTTCTTCCGCGACCAGGAGCTCACCCGCGCCGAGCACGTGGCCTTTGCCCGCCACTTCGGCGAACTGGAAGACCACCCGGTGGCCGGCAGCGACCCTGAGCACCCCGGCCTGGTCCGCATCTACAAGACGCCCGACGCGCCGCTCGACCGCTACGAGAACGGCTGGCACACCGACGCCACCTGGCGCGAAGCGCCGCCCTTCGGCTGCGTGCTGCGCTGCGTGGAGTGCCCGCCAGTGGGCGGGGACACCATGTGGGCCAACATGGCGCTGGCCTACGAGAAGCTGCCGCAGCAGGTGAAGGAGCGGATTGCGCCCCTGCGGGCGCGCCACAGCATCGAGGCGACGTTCGGCGCCGCCATGCCGGTCGAGAAGCGCCTGGCACTGAAGGCCCAGTTCCCCGATGCCGAGCACCCCGTGGTCCGCACCCACCCCGAGACGGGCGAGAAGATCCTGTTCGTCAATGCCTTCACCACCCATCTGAGCAACTTCCACACGCCGGACAACGTCCGCTACGGCCAGGACTTCACGCAGGGCAGTTCGGCCCTGCTGCAGTACCTCATCAACCAGGCCGCCATCCCCGAATACCAGGTGCGCTGGCGCTGGCAGCCGGGTGACGTGGCCATGTGGGACAACCGGTCCACGCAGCACTACGCAGTGATGGACTACCCGCCGTGCCACCGAAAGATGGAACGGGCCGGCATCGTCGGCGAAGCCACCTTCTGAGCGCTCCTCGCCACTTTCAACTCTCTCTCCAAGGTCATCGCCATGAACTTCCTCGACGGCTCCCTCTACCCCGAAAACCAGCAGCCACTGATCATCACCGCCGCACCGTACGCGCCGGCCTGGGTCCCCGCCGACTTCCCCGAGGACATCGCGGTGACGATGGAGGAGCAGGTCCAGAAGGCGGTCGACTGCTATGAAGCCGGCGCCCGCGTCCTGCACCTGCACGTGCGCGAACTCGACGGCAAGGGCTCCAAGCGCCTGTCCAAGTTCAACGAGCTGATTGCCGGCGTGCGCCGCGCCGTGCCCGACATGATCATCCAGGTGGGAGGCTCGATCAGCTTCGCGCCCGAGACCGAAGGCGCCGCCGCGAAATGGCTGTCGGACGACACCCGCCACATGCTGGCCGAACTCGACCCCAAGCCCGACCAGGTGACGGTGACGGTCAACACCTCGCAGATGAACGTCGTCGAGCACTGGGAAGATGCGGACATCCGCGGCACGTCCATGGAAGACCCGGAGGTCTACAACGCCTACAAGGAAATGACCGTGCCGGCGCAGCCGGGCTGGGCCGAGGAACACATCCGGCGCCTGAACGAAGCCGGCATCCAGAGCGCGTTCCAGTGCTACAACATCAACAGCTTCGAGTCGGTCGAGCGCCTGATGCGCCGCGGCATCTACAAGGGGCCGCTGGTGCTCAACTGGGTGGCCATCGGCGGCGGCATGGACATGCCCAGCCTCTACAGTCTGGCCAACTTCGTGCGCGCCCTGCCCGACGGCGCGGTGCTGACGGTGGAAAGCTCCATGCGCAACGTTCTGCCGATCAACATGATGGGCATCGCCCTGGGCCTGCACGTGCGCTGCGGCACCGAGGACAACCTGTGGAACCAGGCGCGCACCGAGAAAATGAGCACGGTCGAGCAGATCCGGCAACTGGTGCGCATCTCGCAGGAGTTCGGCCGCCCGATCGCCACCGCCGCGCAGGCGCGCGAGATCTGCCAGATCGACGTGTTCTACGACACGGTCCAAGAGAGCCTGGCGCGCAACGGTTTCGCCCCCAACCGCAACGGCGGCCAGCAGGGCTTCCTGCGCAAGGTGGCCTGAACGCCATGCAGAACTCAGCATTCACCATAGCTGCACGCCTGGCCGGCCTGGCGATCGCCCTCGCAGCGGCGCTGCAGCCATCCGCGGCCAACGCCTTCATCGACAAGCCGGTCAAGTTGATCGTGCCGGCGCCGCCGGGCGGCACCATCGACGTCATGGCCCGCATCGTCGGCGACCAGCTCTCACGCGACATCGGCCAGGCGGTCATCGTCGAGAACAAGCCCGGTGCCGGCGGCGCCATCGCGGTCAAGTACATGTTGTCCCAGCCCGCGGACGGGCAGGCATTGATGATGATCGCCAGCAACGTGCTCACGGAAGTGCCGCACGTGCTCCAAGGCGGATTCGATCCGCTCAAGGACGTCAAGCCGGTGGCCGTGATGGCGCGCTCGGTCATGCTGTTCATTGCTTCGCCCCAGTTCCCGGCCAAGGACGCCAAGGCAGCGATCGCGTTCGTGAAGGCGCATCCGGGCGAGGTTTCCTACGCCTCGTACAGCGCCGGCACGGCCTCGCAGTACGCCGGCGCGATCCTGAACAAGTCGGCGCAGCTGGACATGGTGCATGTGCCCTTCCCCGGCTCGGCGCCGGCGCTGGCCCAGGTGATGGGCGGGCAGATCCCGCTGATGTTCGACGGCGCCGTCACCTCGAAGAACCTCATCGCCGCGGGCAAGGTCCGGCTGCTGGCGGTGGCGTACAAGTCGCGCCTGCCGGACTTTCCCACCGTGCCGACGTTCGCGGAACTCGGCTACCCGGAACTGAACTTCAGCAACTGGACCGGCGTGATCGCATCGTCCAGGCTGCCAGCCGAACTGACGGAGAAGATCCATGCGGCGCTGCAGAAGGTGGCGGCCAATCCCGACGTGCGCAAACGCCTGGTCGATGCGGGCTTCGAGCCGACCACCGACCTCTCGCCGGCACAGGCCGCGGTCGACGTGCGCGAAGAGTACGACCGCAACGCGGCGATCGTGAAGTCGTTCGACATCAAGCTGAACTAGGCACAGGCAGCAGAAGGAAAAACCATGGTCCAAGCCATCCGCTTCAATGAAACCGGCGGCCCGGAAGTCCTCAGGTTGGAGAACATCGACGTCGGCGAGCCCGGCCCGGGTCAGGCACGCGTGCGCCACACCTACATTGCCGTCAACTTCATCGACATCTACTTCCGTACCGGCCGCTACCCCCTGGCCTTGCCCAATGGCCTCGGCTCCGACGCGGTGGGCGTGGTCGAGGCCGTGGGGCCGGACGTCACCGGCATCGCGCCGGGCGACCGCGTGGGCTACCTCATCGGCCCGCAGGGCGCGTATTCGCAGGCACGAGTGATGCCGGCCGACTTGCTGATCCCCCTGCCGGACGGCATCAGCGACAGCACCGCCGCGACGCTGATGATGAAGGGCATGACGGCCCAGTACCTGTTCCGCCAGGTCTATCCGCTCAAGGGCGGCGAGACCATCCTCTACCACGCGGCCGCCGGCGGCGTCGGCCTGATCGCCTGCCAGTGGGCGCGGGCCATGGGCGTGACCATGATCGGCACCGTGAGCACCGACGAGAAGGCGGCGGTCGCCAAGGCCAATGGGTGCACCCACACCATCGTCACCTCGCGCGAGAACATTGCCCAGCGGGTGCGCGAACTGACCGGCGGCAAGGGCGTGCCGGTGGTCTACGACTCGGTGGGCAAGGACACGCTCGAGGCCTCGCTCGACAGCCTGCAGCCGCGCGGTTCGCTCGTGAGCAACGGCACGTCGTCGGGCCCGGTGGTCATCGATTCGCAGCTGCTCGCCGCCAAGGGTTCGCTGTGGGTCACGCGGCCGGCAATGATGCATTACATCCAGCCGCGGTCGCACATGCTGGACATGGCGCGCGAACTGTTCGACCACGTGCTGACCGGCAACATCGTCAGCGAGCCGCAGCAGACCTTCGCGCTGGCCGACGCGGCCGACGCGCACCGCGCGCTCGAAGGAAGAAGGACCACCGGCGCGACCGTGCTGGTCCCCTGACCCGGACAGGGACAGGAACAGGACCTCCGTCATTCATCGCACGCGCTCGGCGAGCGCGGGGGCGGCGCTCGCGTTCATGACGCGGCGCGCGCTCGCGCACGCCCTCAGGAATTCCCACAACTATCAGAGACAGTGATCATGAAGAGACCTCTCGTTGCCCTGGCCGCGATGGCCGGTGCCGGCCTGGCGACGGCCCAATCGTCCGTCACCGTGTTCGGCATCATCGACGCCGGCGTCAGCTACTACCAGACCCGCAGCCACTACGTGGACACCGGCAACGGCGGCGATTCGCAGCCTCATCCCACGATGGTGCAGAACCAGACGGTGATGTCCTCCGGCAACCTGATCGGCAGCCGGCTCGGATTCCGCGGCACGGAAGACCTGGGCGGCGGGATGGCGGCCAGCTTCTGGCTCGAGGCGGGCCTGGCCAACGACACGGGCTCGGGCTTCGCTCCCAATGGCCTGGGCTTCAATCGGCGCTCGACGGTGAGCCTGTCGGGCGGATTCGGCGAGTTCCGCCTGGGCCGGGACTACACCCCGACGTTCCTGAGCGACAACGTCTTCGATCCCTTCGCCACGGTGGGCGCCGGGGCGAGCGTCATCAGCATGCTGCTCGGCGGGGCGGGCGGCCCGGGCACGATCAACAACCTGATCGCCAACCCCAACTACGTGCGCGCCAACAACAGCGTCAGCTACTTCCTGCCGCCCAATCTCGGTGGCTTCTATGGCCAGGTGATGTACGGCTTGGGCGAGAACGTCAAGTACGACCCCGGCTCCAGCACGCCGACCACGCTCAACACCGCACGTACCGGCCGCTATGTCGGCGCCCGGCTCGGCTACGCGAAGGGGCCGCTGGATGTTGCAGCGTCGCACGGCGCGAGCACCATCGGCGACGACTACTACGGCGGCCTGACCAAGACGCTCGGCACCAGCAATGTCGCCGCGACCTACGACTTCGGCTTGCTGAAGCTGTTCGGCGAGTACACGTACGTCCAGGTGAAGAACGACTACGTGAACCCGCCGGTCGCCGCGCCGTCGGGCGACGTCACGGCCAACGGCTACCTGGTCGGCATGACGCTGCCGGTCGGCCCGGGCCTGATCCGCGTCGCGTACTCGCACCTGGTGGCGGACGTCAGCGAAGCACCGATGAGCCAGGGCCTGGACCTGCCCGACCCCACGGCCGACAAGCTCGCGCTGGGCTACGTGCACAACCTCTCCAGGCGCACCGCGCTCTACACGACGGTCGCCGTCACCAGGAACAGGAACGGCGCGGCGATTCCCCCCGCCCTGCCGCCCAACGGAACGGCCGGCTACACCGCCGCCTCCATCGACGACGTCCTCAATCAGCGCTCCGGGTATCGCGCGGACAAGGGATACGGCTGGGACGTCGGCATCCGCCACATCTTCTAGCCTCGCTTCCGGCGCGGCGCGGCGCGCGCCGCGCCGCCCGAACGCAGCCGGTGTCCGACAGCGAAGCCGGCTGTTTCCCGACCCGGCGACGGGCCCGGCTCCCGCGCTCAAGACAAGCACCGGCCCCCACGATGGACGGGCGTTGAACAACACCAATGTCCGGAGAAAAACATGTCCCTGTCCTTCATCCTGCTGATCGTCCTGATCCTGCTGCTTATCGGTGCGCTGCCCAGCTGGGGTTACAGCCGCAGCTGGGGCTACATGCCCAGCGGCGGCCTCGGGTTGGTACTGCTGATCGTGATCATCCTGCTGCTGCTCGGATACATCTAGCCTCGCGCAACACACCTGAAATCGGATGAACGCAGCGCCGGCCTCGGGAGGGGCCGGCGTTCTGCATCAATGTCCCAACTGGCTCCAGGCCTTGTCCAGCCGCTTGATGCTCACCGGTTGCGGCGTGCGCAGTTCCTGCGCGAAAAAACTCACCCTCAGTTCTTCCAGTAGCCAGCGAAACTCGCGCAGGCGATCGTCCTGTACGCCCTTGCGCTCGGCCACCAGCCGCCAGTAGCGCGCTTCCTGCGGCCGCAGTTCAGCCAGCTTCTGCGCATCGCGCGCCGGATCGGCGCGCAACTTGTCCAGCCTAAGCACGATGCCCTTGAGATAGCGGGCGAAGTGCTGCAATTGCGGCCACGGCGTCTCGGCGATGAATCGCTTGCCGACCAGCCTTTGCAACTGCTGGGCCGCGTCCTGCACCGCCTCGGGATGGTTCTTCGTGTCCTTGATCTTGCGAGCCGCCAGCGCGTACTCGACAAGAATGACTCCTGCCAGACGCGCCACCTCATTGGCGATCAAGGTCAGCCGGCCCCGTCCTTCCTCGGTCCGGCGCGCAAAGGCCGGCGCGTCCGTCGGCAGCGGCTCGAGCAGGAAGGCGCGTTCGAGCGCAACGTCGATGATCTGCGCGCGCAGCTCCTCCAACGTGCCCAGCGGCATGTAGGCCACCGCCATCTTCTGCAGGTCGGGAATGTTCTTTTCCAGGTACTTGAGCGCGTCGCGGATCTGCAGCGCGAACAGCCTGCGCAGGCCGGCGCGATGCTTTTGCGCGGCCACCTCCGGCTCGTCGAAGACCTCGATGCGCACCGCGTCGCCTTCGTCGAGCAGGGCCGGAAAGCCGATCAGCGTCTGTCCCCCGCGGCGCAGTTCCATCAGCTCAGGCAATTCGCCGAAGGACCAGTCCGTATAGCGGCGATCGGCCGCCGTGGCGCCGGGCGCCGCGTGCGCGGCGGAACTGCCGCCCTTGCCAGTCGCTGCCGGCGCGCCTGCGGACGCGGGCCGCGCCGCGCCAGCCGGCCCGGTCTGCTGGGCGCCGCCCGCGTCGGCGGTGCCGGCCTTGCGCGTCTGCAGGCCGGCCAGTGCCTGGAAGGCGCCGCGCGCCTTGGCGCCCAGCTCCGCGCGCAACGCGCCCAGGTTGCGGCCCATGCCCAGCTGCCGGCCGTGCTCGTCCACGACGCGCAGGTTCATGAACAGGTGGGGCGCGAGCATGTCGAGCTTGAAATCCGCGCGCTTGACGTCCAGCCCCGTGATGTCGCGCACCTGCTTGAGCAGGGCATCGGTGAGCGAGCCCTTGGCGAATTCCTCGGGGGTGCCCAGTTGCTCCGCCAGGCGGCCGGCCGATTCCGGCAGCGGCACCAGGCGCGAGCGCGGCTTCTGCGGCAGGCTCTTGAGCAAGGCCTGGATCTTGTCCTTGAGCATGCCCGGCACCAGCCATTCGCAGCGTTCCTCGGCGACCTGGTTGAGCACGAACAGCGGCACCGACACCGTCAGCCCGTCGCGCGCGTCGCCCGGCTCGTGCAGGTAGGCCGCCGCGCAGTCGACGCCGCCGAGCTTGACCGTGGGCGGAAAAGCTTGCGCGGTGACGCCGGCGGCCTGGTGGCGCATGAGGTCTTCGCGCGTCAGGTGCAGCAGCTTCGGCTGCTCGCGCGAGGCCACGCGCCACCAGCCCTGGAACTCGGCCGCGCTGGCCACGTTCGCGGGCAGCTGCGCGTCATAGAAGGCATAGATGAGCGCGTCGTCGACCAGCACGTCCTGGCGGCGCGACTTGTGCTCGAGCTGCTCGACTTCCCGCAGCAGCTTTCGGTTGGCCTGCAGGAATGGCAGCTGGGTGTCCCATTCCTGCGCCACCAGCGCCTCGCGGATGAATATCTGGCGCGCCTCGACCGGATCGACCTGCGCGTAGTCCACGCGCCGGCCGCTGTAGATCACCAGGCCGTAGAGCGTGGCGCGCTCGAAGGCGACCACGCGCGCCTCCTTCTTTTCCCAATGCGGGTCGAGCACCTGTTTCTTGAGCAGATGCGCGGCGGCCTGCTCGATCCAGCGCGGCTCGACATTGGCGATGCCGCGCCCGAACAGGCGCGTCGTCTCAACCAGCTCGGCGCACACGATCCAGCGGCCCGGCTTCTTCTTCAGGTGCGCGCCCGGATGGCGGTGGAACTTGATGCCTCGCGCGCCGAGGTATTCGCCCGAGCCGGCGCCCTCCTCGTCGAGCTTGCAGCCCACGTTGCCTAGCAGGCCCGAGAGCATGGAAAGGTGCAGCTCCTCGTAGCTCGCCGGCTGGGCATTCAGGCGCCACTTGTGCTCGGTCACCACCGTCAGCAACTGCGAATGGGTGTCGCGCCATTCACGCACCCGGCGCACGTTGACGAAGTTCTGCCGCAGCAACTGCTCGTACTGCCGGTTGCTCAGGCGATGCCGGTCGCCGTCCTGGCCGTGGCCGCCGCGCGCATCATGGATCCACTGCCACAGCCGCAGGTAGCCACTGAACTCGCTCTTCTCGTCGTCGAACTTGGCGTGAGCCTGGTCGGCCTGGGCCTGCGCCTCGAGCGGCCGGTCGCGCACGTCCTGAACCGACAGCGCGGAGGCGATCACCAGCACTTCGGCCAGGGCCCCGCGCTCGCGCGCCTCCAGGATCATCCGGCCGACCCGCGGGTCCAGCGGCAGCCGCGCCAGTTCGGTGCCGGTGGCCGTCAAGGCATTGGACTCGTCGACCGCGCCGAGCTCGCCCAGCAGCTGGTACCCGTCGGTGATCGCCCGGCGCGACGGCGCCTCGAGGAACGGGAAGCGCTCCACGTCGCCCAGGTGCAGCGACTTCATGCGCAGGATGACGCCGGCCAGCGAACTGCGCAGGATCTCCGGATCGGTAAAGCGCGGCCGGCCGTTGAAGTCGTCCTCGCCATACAGGCGGATGCAGATCCCGTTGGCCACCCGGCCGCAGCGGCCGGCGCGCTGGTTGGCCGCGGCCTGGCTGATCGGCTCGACCAGCAACTGCTCGACCTTGCTGCGGAAGCTGTAGCGCTTGACCCGCGCCGTGCCGGCGTCGATCACGTAGCGGATGCCCGGAACCGTCAACGACGTCTCGGCCACGTTGGTGGCCAGCACGATGCGCCGCCCGCCATGCGGCTGGAACACGCGGTCCTGCTCGGCCTGCGACAGCCGCGCGAACAGCGGCAGCACCTCGGCATTGCGCAGCGCCGGCTGGTGCGCCAGGTGCCGCCGCAGGTGGTCGGCGGCCTCGCGGATCTCGCGTTCGCCCGGCAGGAACACCAGGATGTCGCCGCCCATGCGCGGGTCGCGCCAGAGCTCGTCCACGCCTTCGGCGATGGCGTCGTTCAGGTCGTGGTCGCGCGTTTCCTCGAAAGGCCGCCAGCGCATCTCGACCGGGTAGGTCCGGCCCGAGACCATCAGCACAGGCGCGGGCACCGGCTCGGCCTGCCCGGGCGCCTGGGTGGCGAAATGCCGGGCAAAGCGGTCGGCGTCGATGGTGGCCGAGGTGACGATGACCTTCAGGTCCGGCCGGCGCGGCAGGATCTCGCGCAGGTAGCCCAGCAGGAAGTCGATGTTCAGCGAGCGCTCGTGCGCCTCGTCGATGATCAGCGTGTCGTAGGCCTTGAGCAGCGGATCGCCCTGGGTCTCGGCCAGCAGGATGCCGTCGGTCATCAGCTTGACCGAGGCGTCGCGCGAGAGCCGGTCCTGGAAGCGCACCTTGAAGCCCACCACCTCGCCCAGCGGCGTGTTCAGCTCCTCGGCGATGCGCCGCGCCACCGAACTGGCGGCGATCCGGCGCGGCTGCGTGTGCCCGATCAGCCGCCCCTTGCCCGGCGGCGCGTTCAGGCGCCCGCGGCCCAGCGCCAGCGCGATCTTGGGCAGCTGCGTGGTCTTGCCCGAGCCGGTCTCGCCGCAGACGATCACGACCTGGTGGGCGGCGATGGCGGCGGCGATCTCGTCGCGCCGGGCCGATACCGGCAGCGCGTCGGGGAATTCGATCTTCAGTGCGGTGGGGGCGGCAGCGGCGTCGGACAAGGCGGAATTGACCGGGCCTGGCGCCCGGAAGAAAGCTTCGGAGACAATCGCCGGATTATCCCCGCCGGGCTGGCGGGCCGCCGCCGGCCGCATTTGATTCCAGCTGCATGTCCACTGTTTTCAACTTCACCTTTGTCCCGTGGTTCCGGTCGGTCGCGCCGTACATCCACATGCACCGGGGCAAGACCTTCGTGGTGGCCATGGCGGGCGAGGCCATCGCCGCGGGCAAGCTGCAGCACATCGCGCAGGACCTGGCGCTCATCCAGAGCATGGGCGTCAAGGTGGTGCTGGTGCACGGCTTTCGCCCGCAGGTGAACGAGCAGCTCAAGGCCAAGGGGCACGAGGCGCGCTATTCGCACGGCATGCGCATCACCGACAGCGTGGCGCTCGACTGCGCGCAGGAGGCGGCCGGCCAGCTGCGCTACGAGATCGAGGCCGCGTTCAGCCAGGGCCTGCCGAACACGCCCATGGCCGGCGCCACGGTGCGGATGATCTCGGGCAACTTCATCACCGCCAGGCCGGTGGGCGTGGTGGACGGCGTGGATTTCATGCATTCGGGCCTGGTGCGCAAGGTGGACGTGGCCGGCATCCGGCGCGCGCTCGATTTCGGCGCCATGGTGCTGCTGTCGCCCTTCGGCTTCTCGCCCACCGGCGAGGCCTTCAACCTGACCATGGAAGAGGTGGCCACCAGCGTCGCCACGGCGATCCAGGCCGACAAGCTGATCTTCCTGACCGAGATTCCCGGCATTCCCCAGCAGCCGGACCATCCGGTGAGCGAAGACAACCCCATCGACACCGAGCTGCCCCTGGCCGATGCCAAGAAGCTGCTGGCCGCGCTGGCGTCGCCCCAGCGCCCGACGGACACCGCGTTCTACCTGCAGCACTGCGTCAAGGCCTGCGCCGGCGGCGTGGAGCGCAACCACATCATTCCGTTCGCGGTGGACGGCTCGCTGCTGCTCGAGGTGTACGTGCACGACGGCATCGGCACCATGGTGGTGGACGAGAAGCTCGAAAGCCTGCACGAGGCCACCGCCGACGACATCGGGGGCATCCTGCAGCTGATCGAGCCCTACGAGCGCGACGGCACGCTGGTCAAGCGCAGCCGCACCGAGATCGAGCGCGACATCGGCCACTACACCGTGATCGAGCACGACGGCGTGATCTTCGGCTGCGCGGCCCTCTACCCGTATCCGGAGGCGCGTACCGGCGAGATGGCGGCGCTGACGGTGTCGAACCAGTCGCAGTCGCAGGGCGACGGCGAACGCCTGCTCAAGCGCGTGGAACAGCGCGCCAGGGCCATGGGCCTCGAGAGCATCTTCGTGCTGACCACCCGCACCATGCACTGGTTCATCAAGCGCGGCTTCACCTCGGTCGACCCTGACTGGCTGCCCGAGGCGCGCAAGAAGAAATACAACTGGGACCGCAAGAGCCAGGTGCTGGTCAAGCGCCTCTCGTGAGCGCCGGCATGCCGCCGGCGGCCGGCAGCCCCCGGCCCGCTGGCCGATAATCCGGGCCATGAATCCCCTGCTTGCCAGGCTGCAGCCCTACCCCTTCGAGAGGCTGCGGCAACTGTTCGCCGGCGTCACGCCGGACCCGGCCTATTCGCCGATCAGCCTGGGCATCGGCGAGCCGCGCCATGCCACACCCGGCTTCATCAAGGACGCGCTGACCGCCGGCATGGGCGCGCTGGCGGCCTATCCGGCCACCGCCGGCGACCTGAAGCTGCGCGAGTCCTTCACCCGCTGGCTGCACAAGCGCTACCAGCTCGACCTCGACCCCGCCACCCAGGTGCTGCCGGTCAACGGCTCGCGCGAGGCGCTTTTCTCCCTGGCGCAGACAATCATCGACGGCCGCCGCGAACCGGCGCCGTTCGTGGTCTCGCCCAATCCGTTCTACCAGATCTACGAGGGTGCGGCCCTGCTGGCCGGGGCCGAGCCGTACTACGTGCCGAGCGTGCCCGCGCGCAACTTCGCGGTCGACTGGGCCGGCGTGCCCGAGGCGGTCTGGCAGCGCACGCAGCTGGTGTTCGTCTGCTCGCCGGGCAACCCGACCGGCGCCGTGATGCCGCTGGACGAGTGGCAGCGCCTGTTCGAACTGTCGGACCGGCACGGCTTCGTCATCGCCTCGGACGAGTGCTACGGCGAGATCTACTTCCGCGACGAGCCCCCGCTGGGCGGCCTGGAGGCGGCGGCCAAGCTCGGACGCAACGATTTCCGCAACCTGATCGCGCTGACCTCGCTGTCCAAGCGCAGCAACGTGCCGGGCCTGCGCAGCGGCTTCGTGGCGGGCGACGCGGCCCTCATCAAGGCCTTCCTGCTCTACCGCACCTACCACGGCAGCGCGATGAGCGGCGCGGTCGCGGCCGCCAGCATCGCGGCCTGGAGCGACGAGTCGCACGTGGTGGACAACCGCGCCCAGTACCGCGCCAAGTTCGCGGCGGTCACGCCCCTGCTCGAGCCGGTGCTCGACGTGCGCCTGCCGGACGCCAGCTTCTACCTGTGGGCCGGCGTGCCGCCAGCCTGGGAAGGCGACGACGCCGCGTTCGCCCGCGCCCTCTACGGTCAATACAATGTGACGGTTCTGCCCGGCTCCTACCTGGCGCGCGAGGCACAGGGCGCCAACCCGGGCCGGGGCCGCGTGCGCATGGCCCTGGTGGCAGACACCGCCGAATGCATCGAGGCCGCCGAGCGCATCGTGCGCTTCGTCCAGCAAGGCCGCTGAGCGCGCCCTGCCAACAGATACCAACCGAAACCATCGACATGACCCAGCAACTCCAGCAAACCATCGACGCCGCGTGGGAAGACCGCGCCAACATCTCGGCCAGCGCCGCCTCCAAGGAAGTGCGCGACGCCGTCGAGCACGTCATTGCCGAGCTCAACAACGGCAGCCTGCGCGTGGCCACCCGCGAGGCGGTCGGCCAGTGGACGGTGCACCAGTGGATCAAGAAGGCCGTGCTGCTGTCGTTCCGCCTGCGTGACAACGAGCAGATCACCGCCGGCGCGCTCGGTTTCTACGACAAGGTGCCGACCAAGTTCTCGCACCTGTCGGCCAGCGAGCTCAAGGAAGCCGGCGTGCGCATCGTGCCGCCGGCCGTGGCGCGCCGCGGCAGCTACATCGCCAAGGGCGCGGTGCTGATGCCGTCTTACGTGAACATCGGCGCCTACGTCGGCGAGAACACCATGGTCGACACCTGGGCCACCGTCGGCTCGTGCGCCCAGATCGGCGCCAACGTCCACCTGTCGGGCGGCGTGGGCATCGGCGGCGTGCTCGAGCCGCTGCAGGCCGGCCCCACCATCATCGAGGACAACTGCTTCATCGGCGCGCGTTCCGAAGTCGTCGAGGGCGTGGTCGTCGAAGAGAACTCGGTGCTGGGCATGGGCGTGTACCTCGGCAAGAGCACACCCATCTTCAACCGCGAGACCGGCGAGACGCTGTACGGCCGCGTGCCCGCCGGCAGCGTGGTGATCAGCGGCGGCCTGCAGAAGAAGGCGCCCAACGGCACCGACTACACCACCTACGCGGCAATCATCGTCAAGACGGTCGACGCCCAGACGCGCGCGAAGACCTCGCTCAACGACCTGCTGCGCGACTGAGACACATCGGCGCACCGGCATACGAGAACCAAGGCATTCATTTCTTCGGCGGTTGGCACTGGCGCTGACGCGAAAGGTCCCGCAAGGGCACGGGCATGCGGCTTGCAGCCCCTCACCGGTTTGACAAAAAACGTCACTTGAGGAGAGAGATTGTGAGCACCATGGAGCGCATCCTTCGGCTGATGGCCGAGCGCAAGGCGTCGGACATCTACCTGTCGGCGCATGCGCCGGCGCAGATCCGCATCAACGGCCAGTGCCTGCCGATCAATGCCCAGGTGCTGCCGCCGGAGGCGCCGCTGACCCTGCTGTCGGAGATCCTGCCGGGCGAGCGCGTGGACGAACTGAAGGCGACCGGCGAGCTCAACACCGCGGTTGCGCTCGAGGGCGTCGGCAACTTCCGTGTCAGCGCCATGCGCCAGCGCGGCACGTATGCGGTGGTGGTGCGCCACATCCCGGCTCGGATTCCCTCGTTCGAGGAACTGGGTCTGCCGCCGGTGCTCAAGACCCTCATCATGGAAAAGCGCGGCCTCATCCTGATGGTAGGGGCCACCGGCGCCGGCAAGTCGACCACGCTGGCCTCGATGCTGGACTACCGCAACGAGAACGCCAGCGGCCACATCCTGACGGTCGAAGAGCCCATCGAGTACATCTTCACCAACAAGAAATCGCTGGTGAACCAGCGCGACGTCGGCAGCGACACCCAGTCGCTGCAGCTGGCGCTGAAGAACGCGCTGCGCCAGGCGCCCGACGTGATCCAGATCGGCGAGATCCGCGACCGCGAAACCATGAGCGCGGCCATCGCCTATGCGCAGTCGGGCCACCTGTGCGTGGCCACGCTGCATGCCAACAACGCCTATCGCGCGCTCAACCGCATCCTGAGCTTCTATCCGGTGGAAGTGCGCCCGACCCTGCTGGGCGACCTGGGCTCGGCCATGCGCGCCGTCATCGCGCAGCGCCTGCTTCGCACGCCCGCCGGCGCCCGGGTGCCGGCCGTGGAGGTCATGCTCAACACCCAGCTGGTGGCCGAGCTGATCGAGAAGGGCGACCTGTCGGCGGTCAAGGAAGCGATGGAACAATCGCTGGCCGAAGGCTCGCAGACCTTCGAGGAAGACATTGCCCGCCTGATTCTTTCGGGCAAGATCGACCGCGCCGAAGGCCTGGCCCATGCCGATTCGCCCACCAACCTGATGTGGCGCCTGCAAAACCGCAACGTGGCGAGCAATGCGCCGCAACAGGAAGAGCGCGCCCTGCTCGACCAGGTCGAGGCGCCTTCCTTCACCGAAATCACGCTAGACGTGAAATTCTGACCCTGTCTGCCTGAATGTCCCGCACGCTGCTCCTCGCCGAAGAACTGATCGCCCGCCCCTCCGTCACGCCCGAGGACGGCGGCTGCCAGCAACTCATCGGCGAGCGGCTCGCGCCGCTTGGCTTCACGCTCGAGACCATCGCCAGCGGGCCGGCCGACTTCCGCGTCACCAACCTCTGGGCCATCCGCCGATCGGCCGACCCAGCGGCGCGCACGCTGGTCTTCGCCGGCCACACCGACGTCGTGCCCACAGGCCCGCTCGAGCAGTGGACCAGCCCGCCCTTCACGCCAACGCACCGCGACGGCCGCATGTACGGGCGCGGCGCCTGCGACATGAAGACCTCTCTGGCCGCCTTCGTGGTCGCCATCGAGGAATTCCTGGCGGCGCACCCCGACCCGCGCCTTTCGGTCGCGCTGCTGCTGACCAGCGACGAGGAAGGCCCGGCCGTGGACGGCACCGTGGTGGTGTGCCGCGAGCTGGCCGCCCGCGGGGAGAAGCTGCACTACTGCATCGTCGGCGAACCGACCTCGGTCGAGCGCTGCGGCGACATGATCAAGAATGGCCGGCGCGGCACGATGAGCGGGCGCCTCACCGTCAACGGCGTGCAAGGCCATATCGCCTATCCGCACCTGGCGCGCAATCCGGTGCACCAGCTGGCACCCGCCCTGGCCGAACTGGTGGCCATCAACAATGCCGGGGGCTGGGACAAGGGCAACGCGTACTTCCAGCCAACCAGCTGGCAGATCAGCAACTTCCACGCGGGCACCGGGGCCAGCAACGTGATCCCGGGCAGCGCCGTGGTGGACTTCAACTTCCGCTTCTCCACCGAATCGACGCCCGAGTCGCTGCAGCGGCGGGTGCACGGCGTGCTGGACGCCCACGGCGTCGACTACGACCTGAAATGGACCGTCGGCGGCCTGCCTTTCCTGACCCAGCCGGGGGCGCTGGTGTCCGCCGTGCGCACGGCCATCCAGGCCGAGACCGGCATCGCCACCGAGCTGTCCACCAGCGGCGGCACCAGCGACGCCCGCTTCATCGCCCAGGTCTGCGAGCAGGTGGTCGAGTTCGGGCCGGTCAACGCCAGCATCCACAAGATCGACGAGCACATCGCGGTGGCCGAGATCGACACGCTCAAGAACGTCTACGCCCGCACGCTGGCCGCATTGAACGCACTGGACGCCGCCGCGTGAGCACCGTCATCGCGCTCATCGAGGACGCGGCGCGCGCGTTGGAGGCCGCACAGGTCTCTTTCGGGCACGGCACCCTCAACGCCTTCGACGAGGCCGCCTGGCTGGTGCTCTGGCGCCTGAAGGTGCCGCTCGACGCACTGGACGAGGCCGCCGAGCGAGAAGTCTCGCCGGCCGACGCCCTCAAGGTGCAGGCCCTCGTGCGCGAGCGCATCGAGCGCCGCCTGCCGGCCGCCTACCTCACGCGCGAGGCGTGGCTGCAGGGCGTGTCCTTCTACGTCGACGAGCGGGCCATCGTGCCGCGCAGCTTCATCGCCGAACTGCTGGCCGACGGCACGATCGATCCGTGGCTCGGCGCGCACACGCAACGGGTGCTGGACCTGTGCACCGGCAATGGCAGCCTGGCGGTGCTCGCGGCCATGGCGTATCCGGACGTGCACGTGGACGCCGCCGACCTGTCCACCGAGGCGCTGGAAGTCGCCGCCATCAACGTCACCCGGCACGGGCTCGACGATCGCATCAAGCTGATGCGTTCCGACGGCCTGGCCATGCTGCCCGGGCCCTACGACCTGGTGCTGTGCAACCCGCCCTACGTCAACACGCAGAGCATGCAGGCCCTGCCCGCCGAATACCGCGCCGAGCCCGAACTGGCGCTGGCCGGCGGCGCGGACGGCATGGACTTCATCCGCAAGCTGCTGTCCGACCTGCCGGACCGCCTGTCGCCGCAGGGCGTGCTGGTGCTGGAGATCGGCAACGAGCGCGAGCACTTCGAGGCCGCGTTTCCGCAGCTCGAGGTGGTCTGGCTGGCCACCAGCGCGGGCGAGGACCAGGTGCTGCTGCTCACCCGGGAAGCCCTGCTGCGGCCCTAGCGGGCGCGACGCCCGCCATCCGCCGGCCGCCACTGCGGCCATACTCCCCCTTTGATGCATGGCGGCGCGCCCGGCAAGGACGCCCGCCACACCCTTTTTCCGAATCATGATCACGCTCAAGAACGTTGTCCTGCGCCGTGGCAGCAAGGTGCTGCTCGATGGCGCCAGCGTCACCCTCAATCCCGGCGAGAAGGTCGGCCTGGTCGGGCGCAACGGCGCCGGCAAGTCCACCCTCTTCGCACTGCTCAACGGCACCCTGCACGAAGACGGCGGCGATTTCTCGCGGCCGGCCGCCTGGCAACTGGCCCAGGTGGCGCAGAACATGCCCGAGACGGACGAACTCGCCACCGACTTCGTCGTTGCCGGCGACACCCGCCTGGCGCAACTGCAGGAAGAACTGGCGCGCCTGGACGCAGCACACCTGGCCGATCCGGACGACATGGACATCGGCATGGCGCTGGCCCACGTCCACAGCGACCTGGCCGACGCCGGCGCGCACGACGCCGTGCCCCGCGCGCAGTCGCTCATCCTGGGCCTGGGCTTCCAGATCCACGAGCTGATGCAGCCGGTCAACAGCTTCTCCGGCGGCTGGCGCATGCGCCTGCAGCTGGCGCGCGCGCTGATGTGCCCGAGCGACCTGCTCCTGCTCGACGAGCCGACCAACCACCTGGACCTCGACGCCCTGGTGTGGCTGGAGAGCTGGCTGCAGAAGTACGCCGGCACCATGATCGTCATCAGCCATGACCGCGAGTTTCTGGACGCGGTGACCAACGTCACGCTGCACATCGACCAGGCCCGACTGACCCGCTACGGCGGCAACTACAGCAAGTTCGAGGAAATGCGGGCGCTGCAGATGGAGCAGCAGCAGGCCGCCTACGCGCGCCAGCAGGAGAAGGTGGCGCACCTGCAGAAGTTCATCGACCGCTTCAAGGCCAAGGCCAGCAAGGCACGCCAGGCGCAAAGCCGCGTCAAGGCGCTCGAACGCATGGAAAAGGTGGCGCCGCTGCTGGCCGAGGCCGACTTCAGCTTCGAGTTCAAGGAGCCGCAGAACATCCCCAACCCGATGCTCACCATCAGCGGCGGCGCCTTCGGCTACCCGCAGGAAGACGCCGAGCCCAAGGTGATCCTGCGCGGCGTCAACCGCTCGGTGCTGGCGGGGCAGCGCATCGGCATCCTGGGCGCCAACGGCCAGGGCAAGTCCACGCTGGTCAAGACCATTGCGCGCACCATGGGTGCGGTGGCCGGGACCATCACCGAAGGCAAGGGCCTGTCGATCGGCTATTTCGCGCAGCAGGAACTCGACGTGCTGCATCCGGGCAGCAACCCGCTGGAGCACATGGTGCGCCTGGCGCGCGACCTCGGCGCCAACGCGCCCGAGCGCAGCACCGAGCAGGACCTGCGCGGGTTCCTGGGCAGCTTCAATTTCAGCGGCGACATGGTCAAGCAGGCCGTCGGCACCATGAGCGGCGGCGAGAAGGCGCGGCTGGTGCTGGCCATGATGGTCTGGCAGCGCCCCAACCTGCTGCTGATGGACGAGCCGACCAACCACCTCGACCTCGCCACGCGCGAGGCGCTGGCGATCGCCCTCAACGAGTTCGAGGGCACGCTGATGCTGGTCAGCCACGACCGGGCGCTGCTGCGCGCCGTCTGCGACGAATTCTGGCTGGTCGGCCGCGGCCGCATCGACGACTTCGACGGCGACCTGGACGACTACCAGCGCTACCTTCTGGAAGAAGCCAAGCGGCTGCGCGAGGTGGCGCGCGTGGCGGCGGCTGGCGACGCCTTGACCGCGCCAGCGGCCGTGGCCGTGGCCGCCCCCGAGCCTGCGGCCGCGCAGGCCCCGCCTGCACCGGCGCCCGCACCGGCCACACCGGCCGCGTCCGGCCGCGAGCAGAGACAGCAGGAAGCAGCCGCGCGCCAGAAGCTGGCCGAGCAACGCCGCCCCCTGCAACGCGAACTCGGCCGAATCGAGGCTCGCCTGGCCACGGCCGGCGAAGAGCGCGACGCGTTGCAGACCAGCCTGTCCGAGAACGTCACGCCCGACCAGATTGCGCAGGCCGGGCGCCGGCTCAAGGGGCTCGAAGACGAGATCGCCAAGCTCGAAGAAGACTGGCTGCGCCTGTCGGAACAGCTCCAGGCCATGACGGCTTGAGGGTTGTCCGCAGCCGCACCGTGCGCGCGCATGACCCCCGGCGCACAATTTTGTTGCAATTATGAGACAATAGCGCTCTGCGACGGCGCCTGTTTGGCGCACAGTCCGCATGGGAGAGACGAGTCACTGAAACTGGTGCGTCCTGATGCGCGATGACAGGCAGTGAATCAAACGGAGTGCAGTGAATGAATGAGGAAGATATTGCAGCGTCGATAGAGCGACTCATGGAGCGGGTCGACTATTACCTGCATTGCGAGCTGGACCAGGAATACGACCACGACCGCCCGGACTCGGCCCGCAAGCAACTGGAAGCGGCCCTGCGACAGGAACTGCTGCGCGCCAACGCGGTCGGCATCGTGTCCCACGCGGTCGCCGCCGCCAGTGATCGCGACACCGACCCGGCACCGCGCGGTCGCTGATCCACGGGCGTCGGCGCCCGTCACGAAAAAGGGGCGCCAGGCGCCCCTTTTTTCATGGCCGACCGGTACGGCCTGCGCTCGCTAGTTGCTGCTGCCGTTGGGCGACTCCAGCTTGGCCATGGCCATCTCGATGTTCTTCTTCAGACTCAGGCTGTCGGCGCCCTGCGTCGGCGGGAAATCCTGCAGGCTCTTGAGGTGCGCGGCCAGGAAAGGCCCGGCCGCCGTCGGCGCCCACATCTTGGAGGCGAAGAACTTGCGCCCGGCGTAACCCCACTCGTGCGACTCGGGGTCCATCTTCTCCATGGGGTCCATCAGCAGGTTGAAGACGTAGGGCACGCTCGGGTAGGCCTTCTCGTTCCACCAGCTGCCTTCCCTCTTGACGCCGACGTGCATCTTCCAGCTGTCGATGCGCACCGCCATCAGGTCGGTCTCGTCGTAGTAGTAGTACTCGCGCCGCGCCGACTTGGCCGACTTGCCGGTCCAGTGGTCGATGTTGTTGTACCCGTCGAGGTGCACCTTGTAGGTCACGCCGTTGGCCGCCTTGTGGCCCTTGAGGAGTTCTTCCTTCACCTTCGGCATGCCGGCGACGGCGCACAGGGTGACGAACAGGTCCTCGTGCGACTGGATGCCGTTGGACACGCTGCCGGCCGGAATCTTGCCGGGCCACTTGGCCAGGCAGGGCACGCGCACGCCGCCTTCCCACGTGGTGCCCTTCTCGCCCCGGAACGGCGCGTAGCCGCCGTCGGGCCACATCATGAGCTCGTTGCCGTTGTCGGTCGTGTAGATGACGATCGTGTTGTCGTCCACGCCCAGGTCCTTGAGCTTCTTGAGCAGCACGCCGACCTGCTCGTCATGCTCGAGCATCTTGGCGCGCACCACGTCCTGCTCGGCACGGCCTTCGTCGACGGCCATCTGGATGTACTTCTTGGGCGGGTGCGACCAGATGTGGATCGCCGTCGTGTTGAACCAGCAGAAGAACGGCTTGTCCGCCTTGGCGGTACGGTCGAGCCAGTCGAGCGTCTTGTCGAGCACCTCGCCGTCGAACGTCACCATGCGCTTTCGGGTGAGCGCGCCGGTGTCCTCGATCTTCTGCTTGCCCACCCGGCCGAACTTCGGGTCTTCGGTCGGATCGTCCTTGTCGGTGGCCCAGCAGTGCAGCACGCCGCGCGGGCCGAACTTCTTCTTGTACTCGGGGTTCTTCTGGCCAGGGTAGTCCAGCTCTTCGGGCTCTTCCTCGGCGTTGAGGTGGTAAAGGTTGCCGAACCACTCGTCGAAGCCGTGCATGGTCGGCAGGAACTCGTTGCGATCGCCCAGGTGGTTCTTGCCGAACTGGCCGGTCGCATAGCCGCCGGCCTTGAGAATCTCGGCGAGCGTCGGGTCTTCCTTCTGGATGCCACGAGCCGAGCCGGGAATGCCGATGGTGGTCATGCCGGTGCGCACCGGCAGCTGCCCCATGATGAAGGCGGCGCGCCCGGCGGTACAACTGGGCTGGCCGTAGTGGTCGGTGAACAGGATGCCGTCGCGGGCAATGCTGTCGATGTTGGGCGTGCGGCCCATCATGCCGTTCGCATAGGCGCCCACATTCCACATGCCGATGTCATCACCGAAGATGACGAGGATGTTGGGTTTCTTTTCCTTTGCCACATGAACTCCTTCTCGGGTTGATGGTCCGCACGGCGCGCCGACGCACGGGAAGAAAACACTGGCTTATTGGACGGCGCTCCAATTTTCTGTCGTGCTGACCCCTTGCACACGGCTGGCGGCGGCCGACGAGCCGAGGTCGCGCTCGCGCACGATGCCGTCGCCGCCGATCACGAAGGTATGCACGCCGTCGCTGCCATAGCGCGCCGGCCACGCCACGAAAGCGCAGCCCTTGCCGTCGGCGCCGGTTTGCGGCAGCAGGCGGTAGCGGTAGCCGTACAGCGCCGCATCCACCGGCGTATCGGGGCCCATGATGAGTGCATCCGGCCCGAGCGGGCTCTCGGCCCCGTCCACCGCCGGCCAGTAAAGGCCGTCGCGCTGGTCGGCGCTGCTGACGATGCGGCTTGCCGGCTGGCCCTGGCTCTGCGTGTAGCGGCCCTGGGCGGCGCAAAGCTCCTTCAGGGTCTCGATGGCGCCGAGCTCATTGCGGCCGATGCGCCGCCGCATGATCTCGGCCTGCGCGGCGCGCACGTCGAACGACCAGCCGTGCGCGCCCTTGACGATGGGCGCCGGGAAATGCCAGCCGTCGCCCACCACCAGTTCGGCCCGCGTGTCGGCGGCCTGCTCGATCACATGCGCCTTGTTCCACGCTTCGAGGAAGGCATAGGCGTCTTCCATGTTGACGTCGTGATCGGGCACGTAGCGCATGAAGTTGGCGCCGAGCACATGGCGGATCGCGTTGCGGTCGCTCAGGGCCAGTGCCTCGTGGAGTGCCTCCGATGCGGCCTGCGGGCTCGGATAGGCCGCCTGCGCGTGCGCCGCGCCCATCGTGCCGCAGGCCAGCGCGGCCGCCAGGCCCAGCGCACGCAGTGTCATGGTCTTGTTCTTTCTCATGGCTGATTACCTCCTGCGCCCACCACCCATGTGACCGCCGCCACCGGCCCGGCCACCTCCGCCGCCCATGTGGGCGCCGCCGCCGGACGGACGCGCGCCGCCGCCAGAGAACGAGTGGCCGCCGCCGACATTGGCGCGCTGCACGTTCCCGCGCTGAGCCTGCTGGCGCACCTTGGCGCCATTGCCCGCGTCGCGAAACGCGCTGTCGTGGTTCGCTGCGCGCGAACGGTTCATCGCCGCGCTGTGGTCGCGGCTCTGGCGCGCGGCCGCGCTCTCGCGCGCACCGCCGCTGCCCTGCCCGACGCGGTCACGCGCGGCGCCACCGCCTTGCTGCGCGACCCGGTCGCGTGCACCGCCCGCACCCTGGCCGGCGCGGTCGCGCGCTGCGCCAGACCCGGCACGGCCGCCGCCCACCTCGTGGCCCGCGATCGACTGGCCGGTGCGCGACTGCATCGACTGCGCGGCCCGGTCCCGCGCCGCATCGCGGCTGCCAGATGCCGCGGCACGCGCGCCGCCGAGATTGCCGCCGCGGTTGGCAAGGCCGGCCTGCCGCTGCGAATCGAAGCGCTGGCGGTTGGCCGCGTTGTTATAGGGCGTGGAGCCGCGGCGGGCGGCGTTGTGCTGGAAGTTCGTCTGGTTCGCACGCAACCGGTTGTTCACGTTGATGTTGTTGTAGCGGTTGACGTTGATGTTGACGTCGTTGCGGCCCCAGTCGAAGCCGCCCCACATCGAATCGATCGCCGCCACGCCCAGGCCGAAGCCGATGCCCGCCACCAGCGACGTGGCAAACACCGACCCCGGATACGGCGGGTAGTAGTAAGGCGGGTACGCGGGATACGGCCAGGCACCGTAGACCGCCGTCGGGTTGTACTGCGGCACGTAGACCACCTGCGGGTTGGCCGGCGCGATCTCGATGATCTGCGACGGTCCTTGCGACTGCACGGTGACGGTCTGCTGCTCGTTGCTCTTGAGCGAGCCTGCCGCCTGGGCCTGTCGGCGCAGCCGCTGGACCGAGTCCATCACGTCGTCGGGCTGGTCGAGGAAGGCATTGCCCACCTGCACCACCCAATCGGGCTGGCGCCCCATCAGGTCCATCACCGAAGGAAAGCCCACGAGCGATTTCACGCTCGGGTCCCACGGCTCGGCGTCCACGGCTTTCACCGCCGCATCGCCGCTCTGGTCCTGGTGGCCCCTGGACCAGTCGGCCGCCTCCTTCACGTCATCCGGATAGGTCGAGGCCATGAACAACTGGGACAGCACGGCATCGGGATACAGCGCCACCGGTGCGAGCAGCTGGTCGAGTTGCGCGTTGTCCAGCTTTGGAGCGTTCTGCGCCGACGCCAGCAGCGACACGCAAAGGAGCAAACTCCCTGCCAGCCATCGAGAAAATGTCTTCTTCATTGCACGTTCCTCTCGCTTCCCTCTCCAAGGAAATGATGTGGCCCGATGCGCCATGTCGTGGGCCGGAGCGCGCAGCATAGTCGATCGGTCCCGCATTCGTTACCGTCTTGCGACAAAGTTACCTAGCCAGAAAAGTCATTGCTAGACATTGCACCGTACACACTACTATGCCTCGATGACATATCAGCCAAGGCCATGCAATCTTCGATTCAATAGGTGGCATTCGTTTTCAACCGTTGTCGCACTATTCGCCCTGTCATTCTCATCTTTGGCTCAAGCCCAGTCAGCCGCCCGCATCATGTCGTGGGGCAACAGGCCGACGGAGAGTGCCGCCCCGTATGTCAATGAACTCCGGTATGGCTGCCACGCGGCCCCTCAAGAATGCGTTGACCGCTACAAGACGATTGCTGGGATCGACTCCGTCGCGATAGCCTTTGCGCAGGCGGGGAGGCAAGAAGAGAACATCGAGAAAGCAAAGCAGTACTCGTCTCTGTCGCTACAAGATCGAGCGCTCAAGGAGATTGGTGTCGACGACCTCCTGGCCTTCATGAAGAGGACCAAGACGAGCGCTGGGGATGCCTACCTCGATCAGTTGATCGATGCCGCAAAGTCGGTCAATCCGCACCTCAAGTTCGGCGTCACAGTCTATGAAGACGATATCGCCACGATTGGGCGCGATTCGTCAACCTTCCCTTCACAGGCGCGAGGGAAAGTAGATCGAGTGGCTCTCTACTTGCATTTCAGGAAGAGCGCCGCAAGCTATGCGGAGTATGTCCGGTCAGTCAAAGCCCTTTTTCCAAACGCAATGGTCTACGGCGGCGTGTACCACTACGACAGGGTCGACTACATTCGGTGCCGTCAGTTCCTTCCCGGCAACTGCAGCGCTGAAGATGACCTTGGCGCGTACAGCGAATTGCTTGGGTTGCAGGTTGCAATGTTGAAAGACAAGCGCTTGGATGGCCTGGAACTCTATCCCGGCTTTCTTGGCAACGAAGAGTCATGGTCCGGTTGGTCGCAAAGCCGGATATGCAGCCCGCCGAGGCGGAATGAATGCGTCGCAAACAGCAGGAAGATGACGCGCGCAACGATCGACGCGATCCGAAACTTGCGATAGCCTTTTTTACTTTGAACCAGGGACGTAACAATGAGTACCAACACCGAGACGACCATCCTTGCCGGCGGCTGCTTCTGGGGCATGCAGGAATTGCTGCGCGCCCAGCCAGGCGTGATTCGCACGCGCGTGGGCTACAGCGGCGGCGACGTGGCCAACGCCACCTACCGCAACCACGGCACGCACGCCGAAGCCATCGAAGTGGTGTTCGACCCCGAGCAGATGAGCTTCAGGCAACTGCTGGAATTCTTCTTCCAGATCCACGACCCCAGCACGCGCGACCGCCAGGGCAACGACCGCGGCAGTTCCTACCGCTCGGGCATCTACTACACGACCGACGAGCAGCGCCAGGTGGCCCTGGACACCATTGCGGACGTCGACGCCTCGGGCCTGTGGCCCGGCAAGGCCGTCACCGAAGTGAAGCCTGCCGGCCCGTTCTGGGAAGCCGAGCCGGAGCACCAGGACTACCTGCAACGCTACCCGGACGGCTACACCTGCCATTGGGTGCGCCCGGACTGGAAGCTGCCGCGCCGCAACGCCGGCTGAGCGGCGCCATCCGGTGCAGGCTCAGGACAAGCGCCGGATGCGCTGCACCCAGGCTTCGGCTCCGGCGGCGATCTCGGCGTAAGCCGTCTCGAAGGCCGGGCGTGGCTGGCGGTAGGGGTCGGCGATGTCGGCCTCTGCCAGGCGGAACACCTTGCCGCGCGCCAGCGGGTAGCGCCGCTCCAGCTCCTCGCGCTGGTGCTGCTCCATCACCAGGATCAGGTCAGCGCGCTGGCACATCACGGTGTTGATCTGCTGGGCGCGGTGGGCCGCCAGATCGAGCCCGTTTTCCTGCGCCAGCAGAAGCGACAACGGATCGGCCGGCTGCCCCACCAGCGCGCCCAGGCCGGCGGACCACACCGTCCGCTCGGGAAATGCCCGCAAAAGCATCGCCTCGGCCAGCGGGCTGCGGCAGATGTTGCCAATACAAACTGTCAGGATGAACTGCATTTCGTCAAGTGTAGTGGCGCCGCGAGGGCGTCCACTGCTGCCGCCGGCGTCAGCCGGCAGCGATGGCGAACGCCGTGCTTTGCTGCTCGACGTGCACCCAGTCGACCACGCGCACGTCCGGCCGGTAGTCGTGCACCATGTGCTGCAGCAGCTCGCGGATGTACGGCACGTTGTTGTCCTCGAGCGCGCCGTTGAGCGCGTCGAGCCGCTTGTGCAGCTCGGGCCAAGGCAGGAAATCCTCGTGCGCCTTCAGGATGCGCGGATGGGTGGTGGCCAGCGGGTTGTCGCCGATCAGCAGCTCTTCGTACAGCTTCTCGCCCGGGCGCAGGCCGGTAATGCGGATCGCGATGTCGCCTTCGGGATTTTGCTCGTCGCAAACCGTCAGCCCGCACAGCTCCACCATGCGGCGCGCCAGGTCGATGATGCGCACGGGCTCGCCCATGTCCAGCACGAACACGTCTCCGCCGCTGGCCATGGCGCCGGCCTGGATCACCAGTTGTGCGGCCTCCGGGATGGTCATGAAATAGCGCGTGATGTCGGCATGCGTGAGCGTGATCGGCCCGCCGTCGCGAATCTGGCGCCTGAACAGCGGCACCACCGAGCCCGACGAGCCCAGCACGTTGCCGAAGCGGACCATGCAAAAGCGCGTGCGGCGGGGCGCGCCCGTCGGCGACTCGGCAAGCGCCTGCAGGATCATTTCGGCCACGCGCTTGGTAGTGCCCATGATGTTGGTGGGGCGCACTGCCTTGTCGGTGCTGACGAGCACGAAATCCTCGACGCCGCACTCGACCGCCACCTGCGCCGTGACCAGCGTGCCGAAGACGTTGTTCTTGACGCCTTCGGCCGCGTTGTGCTCGACCAGCGGAACGTGCTTGTAGGCTGCCGCGTGGTAGACCGTGTGCGGCCGCCAGGTGCTCATGATCTCGCGCATGCGCGGTGCCTCGCGCACCGACGCCAGCAGCGGCACGATGCGGATGCCGTTGCCCACGCTCCCCGGCTCCAGGGCCAACGCCTGCTGCAACTCGCCATGAATGGCATAGAGCGCGTACTCGCTGCGTTCGACCAGCAGCAGCGTGTCCGGGCGGCCCTTGAGAATCTGCCGGCACAGCTCGCTGCCGATGGAGCCGCCCGCCCCGGTCACCAGCACAACCTTGTCGGTGATGTTCTTGCCGAGCAGTTGCCGGTCCGGTGGCACCGCGTCGCGACCGAGCAGGTCGTCGATGTCGAGTTCGCGCAGGTCGCTGGTCTGGACGCGGCCGTGCGCCAGGTCCATCAGGCTCGGCAACGTGCGGACTGCCACGTGCGCCTCGAGGATCGATTGCAGAATCTCGTTGCGGCGCTTGCGCGACGCCGACGGAATGGCCATGAGCACGGTGCTCACGTGCAGTTGCCGCACGCGTGCGGGCAACGTGTCGGGGCTGTAGACGCGCAGGCCGCGAATGGTGCCGCCATGCAGGCGCCGGTCGTCGTCGAGAAAGCCGACCACGCGCAGATCGGCGTTGTCGGCGAGCGCCGCCGCAAGTTGCTGGCCAGCCGAGCCAGCGCCGTAGATGAGCGCGAGCGGTTGCGCCGGCTGGGTGCCGTAGGGCGCCACGATGCCGCGGTACGCGTCGCTGAGCCAGTTGCGCGCCAGCACCCGCGTGGCCGCGACGGCGAGCAGCAGCAGCGGTGGCTGGATCAGCCCCACGGTGCGCGGCACGCCCTCGACGCCGATCATCGCGAAGAGCACCACATACACCACGGTGTAGATGAGGCCCGCAGCCCAGCCGGCAGCGCGCGCATGGTCGTCGCCATAGCGGAAGATGGCCCGGTACAACCCGAACCGCACGAACAGCGGCAACGCCAGCATCACCGAACCCAGCACGGCCGCCCAGTAGGCGCCGCGCAGCGGCACCCAGCCTTCGAGGCGCAGCGACAACGCAAGCCACACCGTCAGCACGCACAGGAAGGCGTCGACGAACAGCACCACGGCGCGCTTGGCGGCACGCGGCAAGGCCAGCACCGTGCCGACCGACCCTTGCAGCGGGTTGCGGTCGAGTACCAGGCCGCACAGGCAGCCAAGGCCGAGGCCGAGCGCATCGGCCAGCAGATCGGCCCATTCCGCCATGCGCGTGGGCGTGAAAGACTGCAGCACCTCGATCAGGCCGCCATAGGCGAACAGCCCCGCAAGCACCGCGAGCAGCTGGCGCCGATAGGCGGCGCGGCCCAGCAAGGCCAGCGCGGCGTAGGCCACGAGATGATTGGTCTTGTCCCAGCCCGTGCTGGGAATTTCCTCGGGCAGCACCGGCGCCAGCGACAGGACGCCGACGATCAGCGCAGTCACCCAAAACGACCAGCGCAGGAACTGCGCCCTGACGGCCATCGCGTTCATTGCGCCGAACCGGAAAGCCAACCAGTTTGCACTTGCCGTTCAGGCTTGGGGGCTCGGCCCCCTCGGCCGGACGCGCCTGTATCCGCTGCTTGCATCAAATACCGATCTGAATACGTTTGTATCTTTTTGTTAGTCGATCATAGTACTTAAGCAGCCGCTTCTTGCATCACGTTGTGAACTGCGTCACAGCATTTGTTGACTTCGGCCGTAGTCAGCGTCGGATGCACGAGGAACATCAGGCTGTCTTCGCCAAGTTGCCTGGCCACCGGCAGCCGAACGGCGGGCCGCCAGCCGGTGTCGTCGAAGGCTTTCTCGAGATACACCTCGGAGCAGGAGCCTTGATAGCACGGCACGCCCAGGGCGTTGATCGCCTCGACGATGCGGTCGCGGCTCCAGCCCTGGGCCAGCTTCTCCGGACGCACATAGACATAGCACTTGTACTGCGCGTGCATGCTGGACGAAGCGGCATCGCCGCCGTGGGTGGGAAACTCCGGCACCCGAAGCGCCGCATGCGACCGGCACGCCGAAAGAATGGCCTGCGCGTTCCTGGCGCGCATGGCGCTCCAGTCGGACATCTGGCGCAGTTGAATGCGCCCGATGACGGCCTGCATCTCAAGCATGCGCCAGTTGGTGCCGAAGCCGTCGTGCAGCCAGCGGAAGCCCGGCGGGTGCTGCCGCTCGTACACCGCTTCCCAATTCTTGCCGTGGTCCTTGAACGACCACATTGCAGACCATAGCGCGCGGTCGCTGGTGGTGACCATGCCGCCCTCCCCGCCGGTCGTCATGATCTTGTCCTGGCAGAAGCTCCAGGCGCCGATGTGCCCGATGCTGCCGACACCGCGCCCCTTGTAGCGGGCGCCATGGGCCTGCGCGCAATCCTCGATCACCTTGAAGCCATGTGCGTCGGCCAGCGCCATGATCGGGTCCATGTCGCAAGGCCAGCCGGCCAGGTGCACGCAGATCACGGCCTTGGTGCGCGACGTGACCACCCGCGCGATGGTGGCGGCCGAGATGTTGCCGCTGTCTTCTTCCACGTCGGCGAACACCGGCGTGGCGCCGGCATTGACCACGCACGAGACGCTGGCGATGAACGTACGCGGCGTCACCACCACCTCGTCGCCCGGACCGATGTCCAGCGCCTTCAGCGCAACGTCCAGGGCGAGGGTGCCGTTGGACAGCGCCACGGCGTACTCGGTGCCCGCCCACGCGGCGAACTCCTTCTCGAAATTACGGCACTCGGTCCCGGTCCAATAGTTGACCTTGTTGGACAGCAGCACCTGCTGGACGGCCGAGGCTTCTTCCTGGGTGAAGCTGGGCCAGGGGGAGAACGGAGTGTTGAGCATGACTGGGGAGATTGAAAAAACAAGAACTTGAAAATCAGCCCTGGACGGCGCGATTTGCCGCCAACGGCGCAGCCGGGCAGCCCACGACGGTCAAGCCGTCCGGCACATCCTTGACGACGACCGCGCCGGCGCCCACCGTCACACCGGCGCCGATGCGAATGCCCTGTCGCACGGCGGCACCCACGCCCACCCAACTGCACGCGCCGACCGACACGCCGCCGCAAAGGTGAGCGCCCGGGCTGATGTGAACGCCCTCGGCAAGGCGGCAGTCATGGTCGACCGAAGCGCCGGTGTTGACGATGCAGGCCAGGCCCAGCACAGCGTCCGCATTGATCACGGCCCCTGGCATCACGACGCTGCCGGCGCCCAACGTGGCCGAAGGGCTGACCCAGGCGCGCGGATGCACCACCGAAACCAGCTTCGCGCCCGCCTGCCGCAGATCCTCTTGCTTGCGCACTCGGACCGCGGCGTTGCCGATGGCCACCAGCACCCCGTCGAACTCGGCCAGCCGCGCCATCAGGTGGGCCGTGTCGCCTACAACCGACCACCTGCCATTGGCCGCCGACTGCGGCCACGAATCATCGAAAAAGGCGACCATGCCCCACCCGGCCGCGAGCGCCGACTCGGCGACCACCTTGCCATGACCACTGGCGCCGAGCAGCGCCAACTGCCTACGGGGAGATGCAATAGCCGTCATCCGCGCGCGCTGCCGGTGAACTTGGGCATGGTGGCATCGCCAGCCGCGCTGATGCCTTCGCGCACCAACACCTTCTTGACGGTCAGCCACAGGATCTTGATGTCAAGCCAGAACGAGCGGTTGTCCACGTACCAGACATCGAGCTTGAACTTTTCCTCCCAGCTCAACGCGTTGCGGCCATTGACCTGGGCCCAGCCGGTGATCCCCGGGCGCACCTCGTGACGCCGCGCCTGCTCGGGCGTATAGAGCGGCAGGTATTCCATGAGCAAAGGCCGCGGCCCCACCAAGCTCATGTCGCCCTTGAGGACGTTCCACAGTTCGGGTAGTTCGTCGAGGCTGGTGGCGCGGAGGAAACGGCCGAAGCCTGTCAGGCGCTCAGCGTCGGGTAGCAGTTTGCCGTCCGGCCCGCAGGCCTGCGTCATCGTTCTGAGCTTGATCATTTCAAATGGGTCGCCACGGAGACCCGGCCGCGTTTGTCTGAAGAGGACCGGGGTGCCGAGCCGTCGACGAACCAACCAAAGCAAGGGCAGCAAAGGCAAGCTCAAAAGCAACAACGCCAGCGCCGAAGCCGCAACGTCAAGACCGCGCTTCATGGCTTCGCGCTCGCAGATTGGTCAAGCGCTGCCGGCGCCGCACCCTCTACCCAATCCACCCAGCGATCCGCCAGTTTCTCGCGATCAAACTGGGTTTGAGCCAACACACGGCCCCGCTGGCCCATAAGCTTCAGGGCGGATCGATCGTCGGCTGCGCGCTCCAAAGCATCGGCAAATGCCCCGGCATCGTCTGGAGGAACGGCAAATCCGCATTCGTGCTCCGCAATCATCTCCGCCAGCCAGCCCGGATAGTTGTTGAGGACTGGCAAGCCCGCCGCGATGTAGTCAAAGAACTTGTTGGGGGACGTCCCGTAGTAAAACGCGGGCACGTTCGCGAGAACTTGGAGCCCGAGGTCAGTGGCTGCCATCAATCCTGCGAGTCGGGCTTTGTTGACTGGGTCGTGAAAGATCACGTTCACCAGACCCTCGCGCTGTGCGCGAGCTTGAAGGCCAGCCTTGAGCTTCCCCTGCCCGATCAGCATCAACTTGATGTCGCTCCGGCCCCGGCGCTTCAGTTCCGCGGCGGCATCGAGCACGGCGTCTAGTCCATTCGCGATGCCATGGGTCCCAGCAAAAACCGCCAACAGGTCATCAGCAGCAACACCCGCTGGACGCCACGGCTCGGGCGCATTTGCAAAAATGCCAAGATCGCAACCGTTTGGGACAAGCGCAATCCGGTCCCGTGAAACATTGCGATGAGCGATGCCATCGACGATGCCCGGCGACAAACCAATCAGGCGGTGCGCAGAACGATAGCTCGCCCATTCGAGGACTGACATTGCCCATAGCACGAGTGGATTGCGAATAACACCCATCGCGCGAGGCAACTCCGGCCAAAGATCCCGCACCTCAAACACAAACGGCTTGCCCCGAATCCAGCGCGCGAATATTCCTGGAATCCCAGCGGTCAATGGTGTCGTCGTAGCGAACACCACGTCATAGCGTTCGCCAAGCGCCAGCCCGACGCTGCGTGCTGCAAACTTGAAAAACACTGTGGCGCGCTTCAGGAATCCATCGCTGTTTGAGTACGCCAGATCGAACTCGACGATGTCAATTCCATCCACCACTCCTCGACGTCGGCCTCGAACAAATTTGCTTGTCAAGCCAGTTTCCCCACCGCCGTAGCTTCCACACACGATGGTCACCTGATGGCCAAGGCCCACCAACCGGCGTGCCATCTCGTAGGAGCGGATACCCACCGATCCCCTGGGCGTCGAAAAGTGCTGATGGAAGTAAAGAACTCTCATCGCAAACGCAATCTTCCAAAAAGACTAGCGAAAATAATCGCTGCGGCAACCAATATGAGCGGGAGTAGCGAGAACATGAAGGCGTTGTAAATGGCCCCACGCGCAAATATTAACGCGCAAACGCACATCAATGAAAACGCAGACAATTTAAGCAAATAACTACGACTTGCCTTCACCAGATACTCGACTCCCGAAAAATAAAGTGCAAGCAAAGTTGAATAGGTCAGTGCTCCAACGTAACCCGCATTACCGAATGCGTCCCCAAATACAGTAGGGTGCATCGACAAGCTGTCCTCCAAAGCCGAACCATAGTATGCGGAATGCATTACATACGAAAAATCAGGAGGTTTAACCCAATCGCCAAAACTAGGCAGCCAGAAAAGCAGCACTCGCTGGAGAGTAATGTTTTCCCCAAACCCTACAAACGCATCGCCTTTATACACAAAAAAATAAAAGGCCTTTACAAAATCCGTTTCCACACCGCTAGCGGCATCCCCCCAAAAATATGAGAGGCCAAACGATAGAAACTGATTCAAATCCTCCGCGTGCCGCACTGCCCTAGTGAGCACAAACACAAACGCAGTGCCCACAGACAAAAACAACAGACCCACAAATCCACTTTTCCCTTTGCCGCATAGAACAAAATAAAAGTATGGAACCAACAGCATCAAAGCATAACTTCTTGTCTTTAAAACAAAAACAGAAAAAACCAAGAAGAACACACTAAGACCAGCCGAAATATAAAATGCCCTGGGAAAATCTTTCCGCCAAAGATGAACAAGTATTAACAAGCAAGATGCAGAATAAGCAGTGTAGGTGGCCAGCAACACCAAGGGACTACCGGAGTGCACAAGATCCCACCAATTTATAGAGAAGGCAGCGTTTACACTATAGATGCCCAGCCCTGTTAAAAAGAACAATATGCTCGCCAATAAACACGCAGGAATTATCCAGCTATTTTTTGGCGCACCCCAGTCTCTTAAAGCCTCAAAGAGACCACTCCAAATACTCGCAAGACCCCAACCGCTCACCACAATATAGCGTGTAACGACAAAGCAAATTAGATACAACAACGCAAAGAAACTAGCATCAACGTACACCCACTCCGGAAACTCGCTAGGTCCGATCATTGCCTCGAAAGTCGGAAAACTAAATAGGACGCAAATTGCCAGATAAAACAAGAAAACGGGCGATCTGTTCACATACTCCAGCCTGGCTCCTACGAAACCAACGCCAAGAATGCAAAACCCAATAAGAAAGCCAATCACTTTCAGGCGGACCTAGAGAAAACGAGCCATAGGCCTATTAATGGCAAATAAGCCAAAACGCCCAGACCCAAAAGTCGCCCCAGCAGCATGGAAAATATCTTCTTGGCGGGATCATCCCCTTTGTCTATGGCTACCGAGATTCTGGGTTCGACATAAAACGTCAGAAGCACTGTGGCCAACGCGTTTGTGACCGCAGATAGCTGACTAATCGACGTGCGAAATTCAGAAAAAATCAAACCAAAGTAGAACGCCACGAATATTGAAGTCGCGTAAATTGAGAACACTACAGCAGAAAACCAAAATATCCGACTTCTCCAATGCACGGTTATCGAACCTATCGCCGGAGAAAAACCTGAAACTACGAATACTCGAATTGGCACCTTCGCCAGCGAGAACAGCAAAGACCCGCCTTTTCGAACATCGCCAACAACCAAATCAAACGAGGCTATCAATTTTCCACGAAGTGCGATGGCCCCGAGGCTTGCCAAGAAAGCACATCCAATCGCTACCGAAACAACGATCAAATAGGTTCCCGTCTCAACCTTCAAATCTACAACGAGCCCCAGCATCGGCAGCAAGAGCATAGAAAAAAAACGCGTTGCCATAAACACCGCGCTTTGAGTTGCATATGCGAGAGCGTTGTTTCCGCTTTCAACGCCTGATAACCTCGCCAAATAGGACGATATCTCAATGAAATGAATAGCGGTAAAGCAAACAATTATTGCAAGAAATATGGCGATATCAAATCGCATGAAAAAACTCAATTTCTTTTTTTACCAACATATCGGAGTCAAATTTACGATTCTTGACTGTCGCCGATTGAAGGCATTGAATCCGCTGCATCGAATCAGGGGCATCGAGATCAAGGCACGCGCAATTATCAAATCCTGCGAGCATCTCTTGGCAGACAGTAAACTTCGTTGTAACGACGGGAATTCCGTAAACGGCCATTTCGCACATCATCACACCTTGAGCGTCAAACCGCGTCGGCATTAACGCATATGAATATTGGTTCAAAACCCTTGGAATTTGATCTTGCGTGATATAACGATCAAACCATACAACATTCTTCGGCTGCCGAATATGCAAAAAAAATTGCCCTCGGCCAAAGATGTGAAATTTCTTTCCTGGAAATCGTTCGGCAAACCTTACGACCATGTCGACACAATATTTTGAATCATCCAGAGGCCGAATAGTTACAAAATCAGCACTCTTTACCCTACTTGGCACATACGAATTGTCGACAAAAGAATCATGGACAGCATTTGGAATTACAGTCGAGATCCATTCTTCGCCGGCAATCTTCCCAATATTGCTTTCGAACTTTTGCCGCATCCACTCACTTACGAAGACGAGCCCGATATCATTCGATTTGCACTTTCTTCTAAGCCAGCTATGAAGCACAATAAGCTTTGCAGAGTCGTACAGGCTCGCGGAAAACCTTTTAAGTGCACTCGGCCGATTCCACTTATAGGGAGTCGGATACTCCGATCTTCGCAACACTTCGTGACCGTGAAAGAAGAACGCTATTTTCGCATTGGTCACTTTATTCAAGTAGCGAACGTGGTTTTTCAGATTTGGAGCGTGGGAAATGATCCTATCGTAGATTCTCCAATCACATCCAGCCTCGGCGAAGACGTTAATGCCTTGGTGCGCATAGTCACGCTCGCTCGAAAAGTTCAATACGTCGACTTCGTGTCCCCTCTTCTGATACCCTAAGCACCGTGTATGCACGTAGCTCATAGCATATGGATTTTCATCCGAGGGATAGTCCTGAACAAGCACCAGGAGTTTCATTTGCGAGCGATCTACCAGATTCCCTTGCAGTCAATCAGCACTTGATTTTTTCGTAGCTGCGGCTTTATTTCAGCAAATTGCCTGTGATCGACAAGCAGGAGAACGACGTCGGCAACCTCTAAGGCCTCCTTGTCGGTGATCAAGGTGAAGGAATTCTCAAATTGCGGCGGAACGGCCGAGATATTTGGTTCGACGACAAATATGTTTCCTACTGCTCTTTCTGCCAGCGAAGCGGCAATTGACAGGGCCGGGCTTTCTCGCAAATCATCAATATTCGGCTTGAACGCAAGGCCGAAGCACGCAACGTTAACCTTACTTTTATTTTTTGTTTGATTCGCACGCAAATGGTCTTCAATTGCAGACTCAACCTTGGCGATCACCCACTGCGGCTTATAGTCGTTGACGCCGCGAGCCGCTCTGATGAGTCGAGCGTCTTCCGGGGCTGCGCTCACGATGAACCAAGGATCAACAGCAATACAGTGACCGCCAACGCCTGGTCCCGGTTGCAAAATATTAACGCGCGGATGGCGATTCGCCAGCTTGATGAGTTCCCAAACATTGATTCCCTGCTTATCGCAAATAACGGACAACTCGTTCGCGAATGCAATGTTCACGTCTCGAAAGCTGTTCTCCGTAAGCTTGCACATTTCTGCCGTCCGCGCATCCGTGACGATGCATTCACCTTCAACAAACAGTTTGTATAGGCGAACGCATGCTGCCGAACATTTTTCGGTCATCCCTCCGATAACGCGATCATTCTGGACAAGTTCACGCAACACATGACCGGGCAAAACACGTTCCGGGCAATGGGCAACCCGTATATCTGACTCCGCGCCGTGGGTCATTGGGAATGTGAGATCCGGCCTAAGTTCTGCCATCCACCCCGCCATCTGCTCCGTCGCCCCAACCGGAGACGTGGACTCGAGGATGACCAAGTCACCTTTTTTGAGTACAGGCGCGACAGACTTGCTCGCCGCTTCGATGAACGACATGTCCGGTTGATGGTCGCCGGTGAACGGCGTCGGAACTGCTATAAGAAACGCATCAGCTTGCTCTGGGCTAGTAGTAGCGCGCAAGTAACCCTCATGCACGGCCGCGTGAACCACCATGTCTAGGTCAGGTTCCACAATATGAATCTTCCCTTGGTTGATTGTGTCAACCGTCTTGGGATTGACGTCAACGCCGACAACCTGAAGTTTTCGGGAAGCGAGGACGGCCGCGGTTGGCAAGCCGATGTAGCCGAGGCCGATAACAGAAACGGTTTTGAAAGTCATGTTTTAGGTGTTTGCGCTAGGCGGCAAGGATGGCTTCGGCGATGCGCTTGCATGCTTGTCCGTCGCCGTAAGGGTTGTGTGCGAAGGACATCGCTTCATATGCCTTCGAATCAGTGAGCAGCGAGCGTGATTGGCTTGCGATTGCGTCGACCTCAGTCCCGACCAACTTGACCGTTCCAGCTTCGACGGCCTCGGGGCGCTCGGTCGTGTCTCGCATGACCAACACCGGCTTGCCCAACGAAGGCGCTTCCTCCTGAATACCACCCGAGTCTGTGAGGATCAACGTTGCGCGATCCATGAGATACACAAACGGCAGATAGTCGAGCGGCGCGATCAGATGCACGTTTTCAACGCTTCCGAGCAGACGCTTTACGGGTTCCTGCACTTGCGGGTTCAAATGGACGGGATACACCACCTGAACGTCAGAATGCTCTCGGGCAATCTGAGCCAGACCTTGGCAAATGCGCTCGAATCCGTCACCGAAATTCTCTCGTCGATGGCCCGTGACGAGCACGATTCGCTTGGCGGAGTCGATGAAGTCGAATGTCTTGCCGAACGAGGCTTGCAATTGCTTGTCGGCGTTGACTTTCTCACGCACTTGGAGCAATGCATCGATAACGGTGTTACCCGTTACGTGGACGGCCGTGCTGGGGATACCCTCTGCCAGAAGGTTCGCGCGCGAGGTCGTCGTCGGCGCAAAGTGCCAGCGCGCGAGTACGCTGGTCAACTTCCGGTTGGCCTCTTCCGGCCAGGGCGAATACAGGTTTCCGGTGCGTAGACCCGCTTCCACGTGACCCACATCGACGCGCTGGTAGAACGCGGCCAGTGATGCAGCAAAAGTTGTCGACGTGTCGCCATGCACCAGCATCACGTCTGGCCGCCAGTCGTTCAGCACACCCTTTACCCCTTTGAGCACGCCAGACGTGATGTCAGTCAAATCCTGACCAGGCTTCATCAGATTGAGGTCAAAGTCCGGCGTTATGTCGAACAATGCAAGCACCTGGTCCAGCATCTCGCGATGCTGCGCTGTAACGCACACCCTGACATCAAATTCCGGATGGGCCTGCAGATGCTTCACCAACGGCGCCATCTTGATTGCTTCAGGGCGCGTGCCGAATACTAAGAGCGTCTTTTTTCTTGACATAAGGAAGTATCAAATCCGCGGCGAACGGCTTTCGATTAGGCGGGGCCAAATCCGTGGATTTGTGCCCAGAGGTGGCGGCTAATAGTTGTAATTGGTATACCGATATCCACCGTACTTGTAGCCAACCCCATAGCCATACCGCCGCTTGTCCATCCTCAACCCGTTGAAGATGATTCCCTTCGCCTTCACGCCGGTATCCAGCAAGCGCTTGTTGCTTTCCTTCAGCTCGCCCAGATTGGTGATTTCGGCGCGAGCAACCAGGAACACCGCGCCCGCGTGCGGCGCAAGAATTGCGGTATCGGATGCGGCCAGGACGGGCGGCGTGTCGATCAGCACAAGGTCATAGTCCTGTGACGCTTGGCGAATCAATTCAATGGTCGCCGGCATCATCAGCAGTTCCGCCGGGTTCGGCGGCAAGACGCCCGTGCTCAGAAAGTCGAGATTCGGGGCCAGCTCGCGGTGCAGCGCGTCAGCCAACGGCACGCTGCCGCTCACCACTTCGCTCATGCCTCGCTCGCGTGGCAGGCCGAAGTACTGGTTCAAGTGGCCCTTGCGCAAGTCGGCGTCGATCAACAGCACGCGCTTATTTGCCGCGCCCAGCACGGCTGCCAGGTTCACGCTGGTAAAGCTCTTGCCGATGCCCGGCGTGGGGCCGGTGACGAGGATGACGTTGTTGGCGGCGTCGAGCATGGCGAACTGCAGCGCGGTACGCAGGCTCCGCAAGCTTTCGATCGCGGGCTCCTGCGGCGATGTCACGGCCAGCACGTGGGTGCCCTTGACCTTGTTGCTCACGTCCAGCGCCTGGCGCGCCTGCACGTCGGAGTGCGGCACCGTGGCAAAAACGTGCAGGCCGGTCTGTTCGATCTCGGAAGGGTCTTTCAGGCCCGAGCGCAGGCTGTTGCGCACGAAGGCCAGTGCCACGCCGGCCAGTACGCCGAGCACTGCGGCCAGTGCCACCACGAGTGCCCGCTGGGGCTTGACCGGCTTGCGGGTGACGGCGGCGACGTCCACCACGCGCACGTTGCCCACCTTGCCTTCCTTGACCAGCCGCAGTTGCTGCGCGCTGTTGAGCAGATTGGCGTACATCTCGCTGTTGACCTTCATGTCGCGCGTCAGGCCCAGCAGTTCCTGCTCGATGTTGGGCAGCTTCTTGGTGCGCGTTTCCAGGTCTTGCAGCTTGGCCTGCACGCCTTCGATCTGCGCGTCGACGGTGCGCACGGTGTAGTGCTCGGGGGTGTAGAGCGCGCGCAGTTCCTTGCGCTTCTGTTGCAGCGTCAGCAGGTCGGTCTGCAGTTGCACGGCGCTGTCCAGCACGGCCTTGCCCTCGGCGTTCAGGTCGAACGTGCTGTTGCGGTTGCGGAACTGGTTGAAGCGCGTCTCCGATTCTTCGAGCTGGCGGCGCAGTTGCGGCAGGTAGCTGCCCAGGAAGTCCAGCGACCGCTCGGCCTCGGCCGCCTTGCGCTCGGTGTTCTGGCGCACGTAGAGCGTGCCGATCTCGTTGAGCAGGCGCGCCACTTCGCGCGGGTCCTCGCCTTCCAGGCTGGCGCGGATCACTCCGGACTGCTTGCCTTCTTCGGAGATGCGCAGGTCCTTCTGGAGGTCTTCGGTCACTTCCAGGCGGAAGTAGCGGGTGACGTTGAAGGTGGCGCCCGGCAGCCCCTGCGCATCGGCCACCAGCAGGCGGCCGGCAGCGCCGTCGATCTTGAAGTGGAACTCCTGGCCGACCTGACCCTGCCCCAGGTCTTCGCCGTCCGGTGTGATCAGGCGATAGGCGCCCTTGTCCATCAGCCGCACGCGAAATGCCTTGCCTTGCACGTCCTGCGGTACGTCGAACAGGCCAACATGCATCGACTCGGTGCCGCAGACAAAGCCGCCCCAGCCGAAGATGCCGGGGTTGGACAAGTCGGTGGCGCGCTTGGCCAGCCAGCGGCCCACCAGCGGCAGGTAGCGCGGCTGCACTTCGATGTCCAGGCCCAGGTTGGCCACGGCCTGCTCGACCACCAGGCGCGAGCGCAGGATCTGCATTTCGGCAGATGCCGGCGAGCGGACGTCGAAGAGGCCGGCGGCGGACTGCCCGAGCATGCTGCCGATGGGGTCTCCCTTGCTGTCCTCCACCTGGATCAGCGTATTAGCCTGGTAGATGGGCGTTGCCAGCAGCGCATAGACTGCGCCGACAAGAATCGCCAGCGCGGTCACGGCGGCGATGAGCCAGCGGTGGTCGAGCACCACGTCCAGCAGCTCGAGCAGGTTGATTTCGTCGCCGCGGCGCGCGTTGGCCGGTGCGTTGTTGGCGGGGGCTTGCGTCTGGTTCATTGCGGCGCCCCTCAGTTCACGAGAACGTTGTTGCCGACGCCCACCACCTGCGCACTGGGCAGGATGAGGTTGATCACGCGGCTCCAGCGCACCAGCGGCACCGGGTCCACGTACACCACGTCGCGTGCCTTGAGCTCGAAGCCCTCGGCAAGGGCGTAAGACACGGGAGAACTGGCGTCCAGGTGGAAGATGTCGGGGTTGCCTTCGGGCTTGGCACGCACCACGTAGATCTGGCGCGGATCGCCGCTGGTGGTGCTGACGCCGCCCGCCTCGCCCAACGCCTGATTCAGCGTCAGGCGGCCATTGCGCAGCGCTTGCGCGGACGGGCGCGTGACTTCGCCCAGCACGTAGATCTTGGCGTCTTCCTGGCTGAACACGCGCACCATGTCTCCGGGCGCGAGCATGATCTGATTGGGGTTGACGCCCTGCTGCACCAGTTGCGGCAGGTTGACCAGCGTGGTCTTGCCGTTGCGCGACACGGCGATGGTGGAGCGGTCGGCATCGGTGGCAAAGCCGCCGGCGCGGTTGATCGCCTCGGGCAGCGTCATGGGCACGTCGTTGACGGCCTGCAGACCAGGCGTGCGCACGGAGCCGTCGACATAAACGCGGCCGTTGCGGTACGACTGCACCCGCACCGTGAGCTTGGGCTCGTTGAGGTAGCGCGACAGTTGCTTGACCAGTCCGTCGCGAATCTGGTATTCGGTCAGTCCGCCGGCCTTGAAGTTGCCCACGTACGGAAACTGGATCAGCCCGTCCTGGCTGACGTTGTAGCCGTTGCTCACCGGCGACCCGCTGATGGCATCGGTGGTGATGGAGCCGGCAGGCTGCAGCGACAGCTCGGGGTGGTCCCACACGACGATGTTCAGGATGTCGCCGGCGCCGACGCGGTATTGCGCCGGCTCGCCGAACAGGCTTTGCACTTCCGCGCCGACGTGGCGCGCTTGCGCGGCGCGCTGGGTGCGGATCAGCTCCGGGGTGATGTCTTGCAGCGCGCCGGCGGGCGGCGCGTCAGCGTCCGCGGCGTTCATGCCGGGGCCGGCCGTGGCGGTTGCGGCCGCGGCGCGCGCCTCTGCCTTGAGGGCTTCGTCGAAGTTCACGCCGGGCGCCATGGCGCAGCCGGTCATCAGCATCACGGCGCCCAGGGACAAGGGCCAGCGCACCGCTGGCTGGCGACGTGGAGAGAAAAGCAAATACCGAAACATAGTTGACTCAGTTGGCTCATTGCGCCGCGGCGCTGCGAATGCGGGGCAGATTGGCCTGGAAGTACGCCAAGCCCGCACGATCGCTGTTGAAGGTGGCGTCCAGGGTCGCTGCGTTGGGCCTGACGCCCTGCGCGACTCCGACGCCGACGCTGTTCCTGCCCTCGCCCACGACCGTCTCCACGGCATAGGACCAGCGCGGCACGCCCGTCACCTGGATGTGGTGCGTCGGGCTCATGTCCTTGCGCGGGGTGAACGGAATGGAGATCTCGATACCGGCAACGTCACGCGAGGCGTTGGCCCAGTCGAACTTGCTGCGCCGCCAGTACATGCTGACGGCCACGTCGTGGAACCACTGCTTGACGCCCAGCCGCACCCCGACGTCGCCGTACATGAACTGGCCGGCGCTGGCCTCGAAGTAGGTGTTCGTCGGCCGATAGGCGTAGCGGTAGCTGCCCAGCAGCGAGCGCGTGTCGATGGGCAGCACCTGGTCGTAGTAGGTGGTGCGTTCGAAGCGCCCGCCTTCCAGCGCCAGGCGATGGTCGCCGGCGCCCGGTTCCCAGCGCAGTTCTCCGAACAAGCCGCGGTAGTTGCTGTCGAAGCGGCCGGCGGCCACGTGGGCCGTCAACGCGCTGGCACCCCGGCGCGAGGCGGCCTCGCGGTCGGCGAACAGGCGCTCCAGCGGAAGGCGCAGCGACTGGTGCACCAGGATGCGGTCGGTGTCGTTCTCGATGCGGCTGCGCGCAAAGACGCCACCGTCGCGGTAGTCGTCGGACTCGGCCATGGGCGCGATGTGGCTCACCTCGGCATAGGCGCCCGACCACAGCGGCTGCTGCAGTGTCGCGCGCAAGCCGAGCGAATAGTCGAATGCGCCATACTCGGTGGCCAGGGCGCTGCGCAGCACCGGCTGCACCGACACGCGCGCCGTATGCCAGCTCGGCGCGCGGCCCTCAACGGCCCACGCGGCGCCGGCGACAAGCGCGTCGACCTCGTCCTGCCCCGGCGCATGCAGGCCGACAGCGGTACACGAAGGCGTTTCGCGCACGATCCATTGCGCAAGGCAGTCCGCGCGGCCGCTGGCGCCAACCACGGCCAACTGCCGCTGCGTCAGGACCAGCCGGTAGTCCGCCCGGTCGGTGGCGAGTTCCCGCGCCACGACGCCCAGCGCCTCACCGAGCGCGTCGGCGGTGTTGACGTTGTAGGTGGCGTTGTTGATGCGTACGGCTACCGCCCCGTTCGCCAGGCGGCCGACGTCGACGTCTTCGAAGCCCTTGGCCACCAGCGCGTCGGCCAGTCGGGACAGCCGCTCGTCGTCGATCGACCGCGCGCCGGCTTGCATGTCCTGCGACGATGGCGCGGCCAGCGACTGCGCCACGGCCTGCAGCGGCGCCGATGGCGGCAGCCCCGCCGGCGAAAACTCGCGCGCATTCGGGGAAGGCGCAGCAGGGTCCGGCGCGGCAGGCGCCACCAGCGCACCTGGAGCGCCTGTCGATGTCGGTGCCGGCCGGACGGTGGGCACCTTGTACAGCGGCACCGTCAGGCCAACGCTGAACCAGTTGCGCGGCGTGCGATCGTCGCCATGCAGGCGCACGTTCGCGCCAAGGTGGGCCGACCAGCCTTCGGGCAGCCAGCTGGATGGGGCGTAGAGCCGCGCTCCGGCCCAGCTGCCGCCATCCACGTATTCGACAGAGCCCTGCAGCCACGACCAGGGCCGGTACGCTGCGCTGGCGAACGGGCCGTCGAGCGGCGCGGCGGGCCGATTGGCGCGGGCCTGATCGCGACGCGCCCAACCCGCGCTTGCGTCGAACTCGCCGAACGGCAGCTTGCCGTCGGTGTAGCTCAACACGCCGTAGTACGAGCGGAACAGTGTTGCGGCGCCGCCCAGGTCGGTGATGCCGCCCGCAACCTTCCACTGGCCGGCCTTGTCGAGCGCCAGGCCGGCCTTGAAGTTGAAGGACAGGTCGCGCACGCCGCAGTTGGTGACGTAGCAGTTTTCGTCGAGCGTGCTGGACGCGACACGGCCCGTGATTTCCAGGTTGGGCAGCAGCCCGAAACCCGCCACGAGGTTGTGTCCGTCAGTGCCATGTCGACTGCCCGGCGTTGCGCCAAGCACCGCGTTGTCGTACGCGAGGCCCATCGTGCCCCAGCGAAGAAGTCGCGCATCCGGCGTGACCGCCAGGCCGCTGTAGCCTGCTGCGCTCAATCCGGGCACACCCTGTCCCCACACCGGCTGCGCCGCCATGGCCAGCAGCGCCATGCCGGCTCCCATCCCTGCTACCCGCCCCATTCAACCCGCCCCACAGTTGTCTTATTAGTGTTACATCTGCCCTCGCCAACAAGCCGAAGGGCAGTCCGCGGACTGCCCTTCGGCTTCAGAGAGCGTGAAGAAAGATCGAACGATCGATCAGCTGCCCGAACCGCCGGTGGCGCCGGTGGCGCTGGCGCCCGGAACCGGCAGCTTGTCGGCCTCGGTCTTGACGTCGGCCAGCACCTCGAACTTGACGCTGCCGTCGGCGTTCTGCACATCCTGCGCGGTGTTGTCCAGCAGCTTGTCCAGGTCGGAGCCCAGGCGGAAGCGGATCGCGTCGAAGTTCTGCCTGATCGGCGCGAAAATCGGCTCCAGCGATTCCGGCTGCAGGCGCAACGCGAGCAGACGCATGATCTGGTTGCGCACCACATCGCGATAGAGATCGGCCGAAGAGGCCAGGTTGCGAGCGAACGTCGCGTCCTTGAGCTTGTCGATGAACTGCGCGCGCGTCAGCGACTCGTTGCCAGGTGCAGAGGCGGCAAAGACGCCTTCGACCAGCATGTCGGTCAGCGGCGTGAAGTTGGCCACGTCGCCAGAGAAGAGGATGCCGCGATAAACCAGGTTGCCTTGCGTAGCAGAGCCGATGCACGGGTAGGCAATCTGACCGGCAGTGGTGTACTGGCCGTCCGCACCGGTGGTCGCGGACAGGTTCGTGCCGTTGGCGCAGGTCAACTGGATCGAGGCGCTGGGCAGCATGGCGCCCTTGGCTGCCGTGCCGGTGATCACCACCTGGGCGCCGGCGCCGGTGCTGTTGTCGTCGCTACCACCGCCGCCGCCACAGGCCGCGAGGGCGGCCAGGGCCACCGTGCCAATAACGAGCTTCAGGCCACCCAGTTTTGCGAACTTGCTATACATAAATGAAGAAACCAAGTTAAGAAGAAAGTCCCCAGTTGCCCGGCAATTCAGCGGCGGACTCGAATTAAGGCGCCATGCCGGCGCGCTTGATGACTGGGATCTGTGCTTGGCAACGAAGACCTCCCCCCGCTGCAGCAAAACAAAGTCTAACAAACCTGTTGCCTACACATGACGCGACTGCCCGCCGCGTGCGAGTGACAATCAGGAGACGTTCTGACGACTTGAATGCCGTTGTTCAAGTTTGACCGAAGTTGCCTGCAAGTTCGAGCATACCTCGTATCGCGGGTGTGAAAATGTCACACACCGGGGGAATATTCACTGTCGGCAAATCAGCACGTTTAATTCACATTTATGAGACAAAACAAAGGCCTGCAATCGCAAACCGATTGCAGGCCTTATATGTTGCCGAAAATGCGATTGGTAGGACGTGCGTGACTCGAACACGCGACCAACGGATTAAAAGTCCGCTGCTCTACCAACTGAGCTAACGTCCCACACTAGGTGTTTTTGCCCCGCAACGCGCAGCAAAGCCGTAAATTATAGCCTGAAAGAACGCGCTATCCGGTCGAGCGCCCAGCCCGCGGCGCATTGGCCGAAGGTCGCGGTCACCGCCACGACGGAGCCGTAGCCATGGCAGTTCAGACTGCCGTCGCCGCCCGACTCGATCTCGCACGACGCGTCCGGCGGCGCCACGGCCTCGCGGCTGAACACGCACTCGACACCGATCTTCCGGCCTTCGCGCGGCGCACCGAACTGCTTGCGCAGGCGCTGGCGCAGTTGAGCAAGCAGCGGATCGTGTGTGACTTGCGACAAGTCGTCGATCTCTACCTTGTGGGCCAACCGCTTGCCGCCGGCGGCGCCCACGGTGACGAAGGCGCTCGCCTGTTCTGCGCTGCCGCCCCCGCGGTGCTGGTCACGCGACCACTGGGCCAGTGCCAGCTTGGCCTTGACCTGGTCACAGCAATCGATGACGGCTGTGACCTCGCCCTGGCTGGTGCGGGCGGACGACAGCAGTTGCAGCCAGTTGTCGGGTTCGACGAACTCGTCGACCGGCAGCACCTTGCATTCCGGATTGATCTGGCCGATGCGCTCGCGCATGGCGAGCACCTTGGCCTGGCCGACGGTGCTTTCCAGTGCGTGAATCTGGCGGTTGATGTTGGACTCGGCCACGTGGTCCAGGTCGACCAGCGTGAGGCGGCCGACACCGCTGCGTGCCAGCGCCTCGGCTGCCCATGAACCGACGCCGCCGATGCCTATCACCATGACGTGGGATGCGCGAATGCGCGACGCGCCGGCCATGCCGTAGAGGCGTTCGAGGCCGGAAAAGCGCCGCGCGAGATCCGCGGTTTCCGTATTCATGATGGGGCCTACTTGAGGCGCGCCAGACGTTCCTTGCCGGCCTGGGCCGCTTCGGAGTTCGGGTAGGCCTTGGCCAGGTCTTCCAGGGTGCGCCGAGCACCCTTGGTGTCTTTCAACTCGATCTGGCAGTTGGCGATGGACAGAACTGCCTCCGGCGCCTTGGCATGGTCCGGCGCCAGCGACAACATCGAGCGAAAGTTGGCGATGGCCTCGGTGTAGTTGCGCGTGGCGTACTGTGCATTGCCCAGCCAGAACAGCGCCGAAGGGTTGTAGCCGCTTTGCGGATAGCGTTTGACGAACTCGGCAAACGATGTCTGCGCCTGCGCGAACTGTCCGGCCCGGAAGATACCGAGGGCCGCGTCGAAGTCAGCCTTCTCGCGCGGGTCGGCGGTGAACTCGCGGCCATCGACGTTGACCTGCGCTGGCCCGTTGGCCTTCGCGGCCTCGGCCTGCCTGGATTGCAGGTCGGAAAGCTGCTTGGTCAGCTCTTCGTTCTTGCCAGTCATGCGCTGCATTTCGCCGCGCATGGCTTCGATCTGGGTCTGCAGGTCGAGCAGGCTGCGGCGCAGCTGCTCCGTCTCCTCGCTCGAACGCTGGCGCATGGTCTCGACCCGCTCACGCAGGTCGAGAATGGCGCGGCGAGCCTCGTCGTCCTCGAACAAGGCAGCGCGCGCACCGGCGGTGGCGCTCACGAGTGCGACAGCCAGCACGAGCTGCCGCCATGCGAGGCGTGGTTTCATCGACGGTAGACGATCTCGGCGCGGCGGTTCTGGGCCCACACGTCTTCACCCGTACCCTGCGCTGCGGGCTTTTCCTTGCCGAAGCTCACCGCCTCGATCTGCCGGTCGTTCACGCCCAGCAGGGTCAAGGCGCGGCGCACTGCTTCGGCACGCTTCTGGCCGAGCGCCAGGTTGTATTCGCGGCCGCCGCGCTCGTCGGTATGGCCCTCGATCTGGATGGACCGGGTCGGGCTGGCCTTCAGGAACCGCGCATGACCGTCGATGAGCGACTGGTATTCGGGCTTGATGGTGTAGCTGTCGTAGTCGAAGTAAACGATGCGCGCCACACCGACCGGGCCGGCCGCATTCTGCGCATTCGGATCGACGGTGACGGGCGCAACACCGCTGGCTGAACCGCCGGCGCCGCCTGCGCCGTCGGTGACCGGCGCGTCATTGAGCTTGGTGCTGGAACATCCCGCGACGAACGCGAGGATGGCCAGGGAACAAATCGTACGATTCAACATTGAGAACTCCTCTGAGTGGACCTATTGCTTTTGGAACGGACCCCAGTCCGGCTCGCGAATGTCTCCCGCCTGCCCCGCCAGTCGCGCCTTGATCTTGCCGTCGAGCGTCGTGGTCATCAGCGCCTCGCGCCCTTGCAGGTGCGTGGCGTAGACGAGCAGCTTGCTATTGGGCGCGAAGCTCGGACTCTCGTCCGCGCTGGTGTCGGTGATGGCGGTGGCGGTGCCGGCGGACAGATCCATGACGTACAGCTTGAAGGCGCCGCTGACACGCGAGATGTAGGCCAGCCAGCGTCCGTCCGGGCTGATCGCCGGCGAGATGTTGTAGCTGCCGTTGAACGTCACGCGCTCGGGGTTGCCGCCGCTGGCACTCATGCGGTAGATCTGCGGCGCTCCGCCGCGGTCACTCACGAAGTAGATGTAGCGCCCGTCAGCCGAATAGACCGGCTCGGTGTCGATGCCTGCGCTCTGCGTCAGGCGCTTGGGCTCTCCGCCGGTGGCGGGAATGGTGTAGAGCTGCGAGCCGCCGTCGCGGCTGAGCGTGACCGCCAGCGTGCTGCCGTCGGGCGACCAGGCTGGCGCGCTGTTGGAGCCCTTGAAGTTGGCCACCAGGCGGCGCTGGCCGCTCGAGACGGTGTGAACATAGACGACCGGCTTGCGCGACTCGAAGGACACGTAGGCCAGTTGCCCCCCGCTGGCCGACCAGGCCGGCGAGATGATCGGCTCGGGGCTGTTCAAGGCGGCTTGGGCGTTCTCGCCGTCGGCGTCGGCAACCCACAGTGAATAGCGCGTGCCGGCCTTGGTCACATAGGCGATGCGGGTCGAGAAGATGCCCCGCTCGCCCGTGAGCTTCTCGTAGATGAAGTCCGCAATGCGGTGCGCGGCCAGGCGCAGGTCGGCCTGCGGAACGGTATAGCTCTGGCCGCCGAGGTCCTGGCCCTTGACGACGTCCCAAAGGCGAAAGCGCACCGAATAGCGGCCGTCGCCCATGCGTTGCACGCTGCCCGTGGCGAGCGAATCAGCCGAGCGCTGGCGCCACAGATTCAGGTCGGGACGCGAATTTTCGTCGAGTTGATCGCCGGAGGCGTCGACGCCGCGGAACTGTCCGCTGCGTTCCAGGTCAGCCTGGATGATGGAAGAAATCTTCTGCGGCGACGATCCTTCTCCTGCAAAGGGCGCAATTGCGATCGGCAACTGCGTCAGCCCCACGCCGCTCACCTCGACCCTGAACTGGGCCAGGGCGGAAGCGACGGGAGAACTGGCAAGAGCCGCCACCAGCGTGCGGCGCGAGAAGGCGAATGCAGAAGGAGTCGTTCGAGATGGGGACAACGGCTTGTTCATGCGTTTCGGAAGGTTCGGAGCGCGAAAAGTTCAACCCCGGCGACAGGCGCCAATGGTACACAACGTCTTGACCCGCTCGTCACAAACTGTATAACTTGCGGCGCGCTCCTACAGGCCCGCCCGTAGAATCCGCGCACATGCAGCCTTCTCCCGCCGCCGCCGACGACCCGGTCGCGCGCCTTTCCCTCCCCCGCCGTCTCGTTCGTCTGGCCACCTGGTTCGTGGGCTCACGGCGCTGGTGGGTCGTTGGCGTGTTGGCGGCCCTGGTGGCCGCATCGACAGAGCCGCTCATGCCCGCGCTGGTCAAGCCGTTGCTCGACCACGGCTTCACGGGCGGCATCGATCTGTGGATCGTGCCGGTGGCTGCGATCTCGCTCTTCGCGGTCCGAGGCCTGGCGCAGTTCGTGTCGCAGTACGCGCTCGCGCGCATCGCCAACGAAGGCATGCACAGCTTGCGCCGCGTGATGTTCGCCCGATTGATGGACGCCGAGCTCGCGTTGTTCTCGCGCCAGTCCGCCAGCGCCCTGTCCAACACTGTGGTGTACGAGATACAGACGGGTTCGATGTTGCTGGTGCAGGCCATGCTCGGCCTGTCCCGCGACGGCTTCACGCTGATCGCGCTGCTGGCCTATCTGCTCTATCTCAACTGGAAGCTCACGCTGGTCGTCGGCCTGATGGTGCCGGGCGTGGCATGGGTCATGAAGGTGTTCTCGCGCCGCCTCTATCACCTGACCCAGCTGGGGCAGAAGACCACCGACGAACTGGCGTACGTGGTCGAGGAAAACGTGCTCGCCCACCGCATGGTGCGCCTGCATGGCGCGGAGGAAAGCCAGAAGGCGCGGTTCGAGAAACTGAGCCACCTGCTGACGCGGCTGGCGGTCAAGTCGACCATCGCCTCGGCCGCCATGACGCCCATCACGCAGCTGCTGGCCTCGGTCGCACTGTCGGTGGTGGTGATGATCGCCTTGTGGCAAAGCGGCGACCAGGGCCTGACCGTCGGCGGCTTCGTCGCGTACATCGCCGCCATGGCCATGCTGATCGCCCCCATCCGCCGCCTGTCGGACATGGCCAACCCGATCACCCGCGGCCTGGCCGCGCTCGAGCGCGGGCTGGGCATGGTGGACACCGTGCCGAGCGAGGCCCACGGCAGCTTCTCGGTGCCGCGCGCGGCCGGCCGCATCGAGCTCAAGAACGTCGTGGTGGCCTATCGCGGCGAAGACGAGGCGCGCGCGCTCGACAGGGTCGACCTGACCATCTCGCCCGGCGAGATCGTCGCACTCGTCGGCCCTTCAGGGTCGGGCAAGACCACGCTGGTCAACCTGCTGCCGCGCTTCGTGCTGCCGCTCGGCGGACAGGTGCTGCTGGACGATCACCCCATCGACCAATGGGACCTGCGCCAGCTCCGCGCCCAGTTCGCCATGGTCAGCCAGGACGTCGTGATGCTCAACGACACGCTGGCCGCCAACGTGGCGCTGGGCGGCGAGATCGACCGGGCGCGGGTCCAGTCGTGCGTCGAGGCGGCCAACCTGGCCACGCACGTCGAGGGCCTGCCGCAGGGCCTCGACACGATCCTTGGGCACAACGCCACGCAACTGTCCGGCGGGCAGCGCCAGCGCCTGGCCATTGCGCGGGCCCTGTACAAGGACGCCCCCATCCTGCTGCTTGACGAGGCCACCTCGGCCCTCGATACCGAATCCGAGCGCCTGGTGCAGGACGCGCTGCAGCGACTCATGCAAGGCCGCACGACCCTGATCGTGGCTCACCGCCTGTCGACCATCCAGCACGCGGACCGGATCGTTGTGATGGACCATGGCCGCATCGCCGAGCAAGGCACCCACGCGCAACTGATGGCCTACGACGGCCTCTATGCGCGCCTGCAGACGCTGGCCGTCCGCACGGCCGACCCCGAGAAGGAAGTGACGATCTGACCGTTGCCGCGCCCTGCGGCGCGGCCGGTGCCCTCAGAGCAGCACGATGTCGTACTGCCCCTGCCCCATTGCCGGCTCGGCTTGCAGCGAGATCGGCTTGCCGATGAAATCGGACAGGCCCGCCAGGTGCTGGCTTTCCTCGTCCAGGAACAGCTCGATCACCTGTGGCGACGACACGATGCGAAACTCGCGTGGCGTGAACTGCCGCGCCTCGCGCAGGATCTCGCGCAGCACGTCGTAGGCCACGCTGCGCGCGGTCTTGACGATGCCCTGGCCATTGCAGGCCTGGCAGGGCTCGCACAGCATGTGGGCCAATGATTCGCGCGTGCGCTTGCGCGTCATCTCGACCAGGCCGAGCTGCGAGAAGCCTCCTGCGGTGGTCTTGACCCGGTCGCGTGCCAGTTGCTTGCGAAACTCCGCCAGCACCTGGTCGCGATGATCGTCTCGCGTCATGTCGATGAAGTCCACGATGACGATGCCGCCCAGGTTGCGCAGCCGCAGCTGCCGCGCGATGGCCAGCGCGGCTTCCAGGTTGGTCTTGAACACCGTGTCGTCGAAGTTGCGCGCGCCGACGTAGCCACCGGTGTTCACGTCGATCGTGGTCAGCGCCTCGGTCTGGTCGACCACCAGGTAGCCGCCCGACTTGAGGTCGACCCGGCGGCCCAGCGCGCGCGCGATCTCGTCGTCCACCGAGTACAGGTCGAAGATCGGGCGCTCGCCCTTGTAGAGCTGCAGCTTGCCGGCAGCCTGCGGCATGAACTCGCGGCCGAACCGCAGCAACTCGTCGTGCTGCTCGCGCGAGTCGATGCGGATGCTCTGCGTGTCCTCGCTGGTCAGGTCGCGCAGCACCCGTTGCAGGAGGCTGAGATCTTGGTGCAGCAGCGACATGGGCGCCACCCGCACCGACAGTTCGCGGATGCGCGACCAGGTCTTGCGCAGGTAGGCGATGTCCTCGGCCAGCTCGGCGTCGGTGGCGTCCTCGCCATTGGTGCGCAGGATGAAGCCGCCGGTGTTCTCGGGCACCACGCCATTGTTCTCGGCCGCCGCCGCGGCCTCGCTCAGCGCCAGCATGCGCATGCGCAGTGCCTCGCGCAGATCCGGCGGGATCTTCTGCGAAATGCCGATGTGGTTGTCCTGCGGCAGAAACACGAGCAGTCGCCCGGCAATGCTGATCTGGGTGGACAGCCGCGCGCCCTTGGTGCCGATCGGGTCCTTGACCACCTGCACGAGTAGCGACTGCCCCTCGTGCACCAGCCGCTCGATGGGCACTGCGGCGCTGTTGCGATGATCGCGTTCGGTGTTGGCAGCGTTGGCAGAGCGCGAACCCGGCGCAAACGGCGCAATGATGTCGGCCACGTGCAGGAACGCGGTGCGCTCCAGGCCGATGTCGATGAAGGCCGACTGCATGCCGGGCAGCACCCGCGAGACCTTGCCCAGGTAGACGTTGCCGACCAGTCCGCGCTCGAGCGTGCGCTCGACGTGCAGTTCCTGCACCGCGCCTTGCTCGATGACCGCGACGCGCGTCTCCTGCGGAGACCAGTTGATCAGTATTTCCTGCATGCTCACAGCTTGAAGCCCGCTCCGCGCAGCAATTGCGCGGTCTCGAACATGGGCAACCCCATGATGCCTGAATAGCTGCCGCTGATGTGCTCGATCATCGCCGCCGCGCGGCCCTGCACCGCGTAGGCGCCCGCCTTGCCCAGCGGCTCGCCGCTGGCCACGTAGGCCTTCAGTTGCGCTTCGCTCCATCGGGCGAAGCGCACGCGCGACTCGCTGAGCAGGGCGTGGCGCTTGCGGCCATGCTGCAGGGCCACGGCCGTCAACACACGGTGCGTGGTGCCGGACAACAGCCGCAGCATGCGGCGGGCGTCCTCGGCGTCCGCGGGCTTGCCGAGAATCTGCCGCCCCAACGCCACGGTGGTGTCCGCGCACAGGATCGGCGCCGCCGGCAGTGCACGCCGTCGATGGCGCGCCACGGCCGCATCCAGCTTGAGCCCGGTGACCCGCTGCACGTACGCCGCCGGAGCCTCGCCCGGGCGCAGCGCCTCGAGCGCCTCGGCGTCTTCCTCGTCGGCCTGGGCCAGCAGCAGTTGGTGTGACACGCCCAACTGGTCGAGCAGCTGGGATCGGCGAGGGCTTTGCGAAGCCAGGTAGATGAAGCTCATTCGCGGTGGTAGGGATGTCCGGCGTTGATCGACCAGGCGCGGTACAGCTGCTCGACCAGCAGCACACGCACCATTGCGTGCGGCAGCGTCAGATCGGACAGGCGGATGCTCTCGTGCGCCGCGGCGCGCATTGCCGGGTCGAGCCCGTCGGGGCCGCCGATGACCAGGGCCACGTCACCCCCCTCGCCCTGCCAGGCCTTGAGGCGGCCGGCCAGGTCCTGCGTGCTCAGGCGCGTGCCCCGCTCGTCGAGCACGACTCGGCGCATGCCCTTGGCGATGGCGGCCTCGATGCGCGCGCGCTCGGCGGCGTAGAGGGTTTCGAGCGTCTTGGAGCCGCGCGGCTCGGTCTTGACGGCGCGCAGTTCCAGCTTGAGTTCGGGTGGGAAGCGCTTGGCGTAGTCGTCCCAGGCGGTCTGCGCCCAGTCGGGCACTCGCTGCCCGACTGCGACCACCAGGAGCTTCATCGTCCGCTGGCAGCCGCCTTGCGGGCCGGTGCCTTGCGGGCCGGCGCCTTCTTGCCGACTGCCGGCTTGCCGACCACCTTCTGCACCGGACCGGCCGGTGCGGCGGCGGGCGCGCGCTTGCGGCTGGCGGCCGCGCCTGCGGCCTTCGCCCCCGGCGCCTTCGTCGCCGGGGCCTTCCTGGCGGCGGGTGCTTTCTTCGCGGCCGGCGCGCGCGCGCCGGTACTCGTCTTCGCGGGCGCAGCCTTGGCCGAGGCGCCCGGCTTGCGGGCGCGCGGCGCCGACTCCGCCGACTCGCCGGCCGTCTCGGCCATGCGGGGGTTCTTGGCCGGCTTGGGCGCGCCGAGCTTCAGCCGCACCGGCTTCTCGCCCCAGATGTCTTCCAGGTGGTAGTACTGGCGGATCGCCGGCTGCATGATGTGCGCCACCGCGGCGCCGCAGTCGACGATGATCCATTCGCCGTTTTCCTCGCCTTCGGTCCTGGGCTTGGCGAAGCCCGCCTCGCGCACGGCATCGCGCACGCTCGCGGCCAGGGCCTTGGTCTGGCGGTTGGAGGTGCCGGAGGCAACGATCACACGCTCGAACAGCGGCGAGAGTTGCTCGGTGTCGAACACCTGGATGTCCTGCGCCTTGACGTCCTCCAGGCCATCGACGATGGCCCGCTGCAATTTCTGGGTGTCTTTCTTGGCGGCGGATTCAGAGCTCATCAGGGGTTCGGGTAAAGGTGGTGTAAGTCAATATAGCGCGCAACGGCGGGCGGAACCAGACCGCCCAGGTCTTCGCCGCGCGCCGCGCGAGCGCGAATGTCGGTTGCGCTGAGGTCGGTTGGCGGCAAGTCGATCGATTCGAAACGCGCGCCGGCCGGCAGGCCGGTCAACGCGGAGGGGTCGAAGTCGAGGGATTCCGAAGCGGGGCCTGGACGCCGCGCTACACAAACAATAGCAAGCGCCAGGATCTCCTGCCAGCCGTGCCAGGTCGGCAGCGCCCTGGCCTGGTCGGCGCCGAGCAACAGCAGCAATTGTGCCTGGGGTTGCTCGGCCCGCAGTTCGCGCAGGGTATCGAGGGTATAGGTCGGGCCGGCGCGGCGAATCTCGCGGTCGTCGATCTGCGTGCGGGGCAGTTCGCCGAAGGCCAGGCGTGCCATGGCCAACCGGTCCTGCGCCGGACTGAGCCCATGCGCCTTGTGCCAGGCCTGGCCGGTGGGCATCACGCGCAACTCGTCCAGTGCCAGTTGGGCCAGCGCCTGGCGCGCGAGGGCGACATGCGCGTTGTGAGGCGGATCGAAGGCACCGCCGAAGATGCCGATGCGCGCAGTCCCGGCGGACCGGCCTGGACTCAGAGCCATTCGCGGCGCACCAGAAAATCGGTGTACAGGCGCGCCTCGGGCGAACCGGGCGCCGGCGCCTGGCGGTACGCCCAGCTGGCCAGCGGCGGCATCGACAGGAGGATCGACTCGGTGCGTCCTCCGGACTGCAGGCCGAAGTGCGTGCCACGGTCCCACACCAGGTTGAATTCCACGTACCGGCCGCGCCGGTAGAGCTGGAATTCCCGTTCGCGCTCGCCGTAGGGCGTGTCGCGCCTGCGCTGCACGATCGGCAGGTAGGCCGGCAGGAATGCGTCTCCCACGGAGCGCAGCATGTCGAAGCTGCGCTCGAAGCCCAGCTCGGAGAAGTCGTCGAAGAAGATGCCGCCGACGCCGCGCTGCTCGTTGCGATGGCGCAGATGGAAGTAGTCGTCGCACCAGGTCTTGAAGCGCGGGTACTTGTCGTCGCCGAACGGCACCAGCGCGTCGCGGCAGACGCCATGGAAATGACGCGCGTCTTCCTCGAAGCCGTAGTACGGCGTGAGGTCCATGCCGCCGCCGAACCAGCACACCGGCTCGCCGCCTTCGGGCAAAGCCGCCAGCATGCGCACGTTCATGTGCACGGTCGGTACGTAGGGGTTGCGGGGATGGAACACCAGCGACACGCCCATGGCCTCGAAAGGCGCACCGGCCAGTTCGGGACGATGCTGGGTCGCCGACGGCGGCAGCTTCGGCCCGCTGACCTGCGAGAAGCCGCACCCGGCCCGCTCGAAAAGCGCGCCGCCTTCGAGGATGCAGGTCAGGCCGCTGCCCTGGAGGGGTTCGTGCGGTTCCTTGGTCCAGCCGTCCCGGGTGCAGGACTTGCCATCGGCCTCCTCCACCGCCGTCATGATCCGCTGCTGCAGGCCGCGCAGGTATTCGCCTGCTGCGTCCGGCGACGCGCCCGACATCACGTGCTGGCGCCGCGCGGGTGCACGGCCCGGTGTCCGATGTCCTTGCGGTACTGCGCGCCGTCGAAGCCGACCTTGGAGGCCACCTCGTAGGCGCGCTGCTGGGCCAGCTTGACGCTGTCGGCCAGCACGGTGACGCACAGCACGCGGCCGCCGCTGGTGCGCAGCTCGCCGCTGTCCATCGAGGTTCCGGCGTGGAAGACCACCGCGTCGGGTGCTTCAGGCGGAATGCCGGTGATGCGGTCGCCCTTGCGCGGGTCGAGCGGATAGCCGGCCGCGGCCATCACCACGCCGAGCGCGATGTGGCGGTCCCATTGCAGTTCGACCTGGTCGAGCGTGCCGTCGGTGGCGTGCGACAGGACCTCGAACAGGTCGGACTTGAAGCGCATCATGATCGGCTGCGTTTCCGGGTCGCCCATGCGGCAGTTGAATTCCAGCGTCTTCGGGTGTCCGGACGCGTCGATCATCAGGCCCGCGTACAGAAAGCCGGTGTACGGAATGCCGTCCTTTTCCATGCCGCGCACGGTGGGCAGGATGATCTCGCGCATCACCCGCGCATGCACCTCCGCGGTGACCACAGGCGCAGGCGAATACGCGCCCATGCCACCCGTGTTGGGGCCGGCGTCGCCGTCGAGCAGGCGCTTGTGGTCCTGGCTGGTGGCCAGCGGCAGGACGTTCTTGCCGTCGCACATGACGATGAAGCTGGCCTCTTCGCCGGCGAGGAATTCCTCGATCACCACCCGGGCGCCGCCCTGGTTGTGCGACACGCCGAACTTGTTGTCGACCAGCATGAAGTCGATGGCCTCGTGTGCTTCCTGCGCAGTCTGGGCCACCACCACGCCCTTGCCGGCCGCGAGGCCGTCGGCCTTGACCACGATCGGGGCGCCTTGCGCGTCCACGTACGCATGCGCCGCCGCCGCGTCGGTGAAGGTTTCGTACTTCGCCGTCGGGATCTTGTGGCGCTTCATGAAGTCCTTGGAGAAGGCCTTCGAGCTCTCGAGCTGGGCTGCCGCCTTGGTCGGGCCGAAGATGCGCAGTCCGTTGGCGCGGAACTCGTCGACCACGCCGGCCGCCAGCGGCCCTTCCGGGCCGACCACGGTCAACGCGATCTTTTCCTTCTTCGCCCAGGCGCACAGCTTGGCCGGATCGGTGATGCTCACCTGCGTGAAGCGCGGATCGCCCTCGGTCCCGCCGTTGCCCGGCGCCACGTAGACGCGGCTGACCCGATTGCCTTGTGCCAGGCGCCAGGCCAGTGCGTGCTCGCGGCCGCCGCCTCCGATGACCAATACCTTCATGCGCAGGCTTTCATTCGTCCAGTGAAGCGTTGTGGTAGACCTCCTGGACGTCGTCCAGGTCTTCCAGGGCGTCGAGCAGCTTCTGCATCTTCTGGGCGTCCTCGCCCTGCATGTCGATGGTGTTCTCGGCTCGCATTGTCACCTCGGCCACCTCGGGGACGAGCCCGGCGGCTTCGAGTGCGTTCTTGACCGACTCGAAGTCGCCGGTTGCCGTCAGCACTTCGATGGCGCCGTCGTCGCCGGTGATCACGTCTTCGGCGCCCGCTTCGAGCGCCACTTCCATGAGCTTGTCCTCGTCCGTGCCCGGCGCGAAGATCAACTGGCCGCAGTGCTTGAACTGGAAGGCCACCGAGCCCTCGGTGCCCATGTTGCCGCCGTACTTGCCGAATGCATGGCGCACCTCGGCCACCGTGCGCACCCGGTTGTCCGTCATGGTGTCGACGATGATGGCGGCGCCGCCGATGCCGTAGCCCTCGTAGCGGATTTCCTCGTAGGTCACGCCTTCGAGATTGCCGGTGGCCTTGTCGATGTTGCGCTTGACCGTGTCGGCCGGCATGTTGGCCGCCTTGGCCTTGTCAACGGCCAGGCGCAGGCGCGGGTTGGCGTTCAGGTCGCCGCCGCCCTGGCGCGCCGCGACCATGATCTCGCGGATGACGCGCGTCCAGACCTTGCCGCGCTTCTCGTCCTGGCGCCCTTTCCGATGCTGGATGTTGGCCCATTTGCTGTGTCCGGCCATGGCTTTTCTCTCTAGCTTTCTTTTGTTTCAAGGCAAAGGGCGATCTTACTTGGCCCGCGCAGGCGCCTCGTGGGCAGTGGCAACAGAATTTCACAGGAGGCTTTGCGCATAATCATGCGATGCAGAACCAGTCCCCCGACGCAAACCGCATGGCCCCGCCGCTCGCACCCCATGCGACGCTGCCGGACTATTACAAGAACGAGACAGAACATCGCGCGTTCCTGACGCGCATCTTCGACGAGACGGCCCCCGACTACGAACGCATCGAGCACGTGCTGGCCCTCGGTTCGGGCCGCTGGTACCGGCGCAAGGCGCTCCAGCGCGCGGGGTTGGCGGCGGGCATGCAGGTGCTCGACGTCGGCATCGGCACCGGCATGGTGGCAACCGAGGCGCTGGGTCTGATCGGGCCGTCGGGCAAGTTGGTCGGCGTGGACCCCAGCCCGGGCATGATGGGCCAGGTGCACCTGCCGGGCGTCGAACTGGTGCAAGGCATGGCCGAGTCGCTCCCGCGGCCGGACGCCAGCTGCGACTTCCTCAGCATGGGTTATGCGCTGCGCCACATCGGCGATGTGTCGGCCGCCTTCGCCGAATTCCACCGTGTCCTGCGGCCAGGCGGCCGCCTGGTCATCCTCGAGATCACCCGGCCGCGCACCGCCCTCGGCATGTCGGTCCTCAAGGGCTACATGCGCGGCGTGGTGCCGGTGGTGGCCCGCCTGGCCGGGCGGGCCCATGGGTCGGCCGAGTTGTGGCGCTATTACTGGGACACCATCGAGGCCTGCATCCCGCCCGACGCGGTGCTCACGGCGCTGCGCGAAGCCGGCTTCCAGGACGTGCGTCAGCACCTGGAGCTCGGCATCTTCTCCGAATACACCGCAAGCAAAGCCCAGTGAGCCTCTCTGCCGAATCCGCTCCGTCTTCCCTCGAAGTTCGCCGCCTGCCCCTGTCGAGACTCGGCGACAGCCTCGGAACGGGCCGATCACCGCTCGGTGCGCTGGCCTACGGCAGCCACGGCGGCCCGGACTGGCTGACCAGCGTCAAGGGCGCCATCCTCGGCGACGCACAGCCAAGCGCCGATGTCTGGTCGACCGGCCGGAGCACACACGCCGGCAGCCACGGCGCCGCGCGCTGGCGCACCGACGGCCATTGGATGCTCGGCGTGGTCGAGTTCGACGAAACATCGATGCCGGGCGGGCTCGAAATGCTCGCCCGCGAGGGCTACAGCCAGCTTTTCGAAGCCATGCGACGTGCAGGCTGTCCGCATCTGCAGCGTATCTGGAACTATCTGCCGCGGATCAACGAGGATGGCGGTGGCCTGGAGCGCTATCGACAGTTCAACGTGGGCCGGCAGCAGGCGTTCCTCGAGACCGGGCTGGGCGTGCTCGAAGGCGCGCCGGCCGCCTGCGCGCTCGGCGTCCAGCGCGGCGGCCTGGCCATCCACTTCCTGGCCGGCCAGCGGGCGCCACTCGCCGTCGAGAACCCGCGGCAGGTGTCCGCCTACCGCTATCCCAGCGACTACGGCCCGCGCCCGCCCCTGTTCTCCCGGGCGGCGCTGGCCGACATCGGCAACGGCGCCCTGGCACTGTTCATCTCCGGCACCGCCAGCATCGTCGGCCATGCCACGGTGCACCCGGGCGACGTGGCCGAGCAGACGCGCGAGACGCTGCGCAACCTCGCGGCGGTGATCGATGCCGCACGCCAGCGCTGCAGCGCTCGCTTCGACCTGGGCGCGCTGGACGTGGTCGTGTACATCCGCGACGCGGCTCACCTGGACGTCGTGCGCCAGGTCCTGGCGCACACCCTCGGGCCCGATAGTGCCACCCTGCGCCGCGCCGTGTTCCTCCAGGCCGACGTCTGCAGGGCTGATCTGCTGGTCGAGATCGAAGCACACGCCGTGGCGCCGGGCGCGCTGAAGGCCTGACTCACCAGCCGTCAAGGAACCCGGATGCTGAAACTCCTCGGGGGCCTGAGGCTGTATGCGACATTGCTGTTCATCGGCCTGTGCTCGCTGGCCTGGAACCTGTTGGCGCTGCCATTGCAACTGCTGCCGGAACACCAGGCGCGCACGCTCGGGCGCGCCGGCATTTCCTATGGCTACCGCCTTTTCTGGACGGTGGCGCAGGCACTGCACACGATGCGCATCGACGATGGCTGCCTCGACGCATTGCGCGACGAGCGTGGCCTGATCATCGTGGCGAACCATCCCACGATGTTCGACGCCCTGCTGCTGGTGGCGCGCCTGCCGCGCAGCGCCTGCATCATGAAGGCAGGCCTGCTGCACAACGTCTTCCTGGGTGCCGGCGCGCGACTGGCCCGCTACATCAGCAACGAATCGGCCTGGCAGATGGTACGGGCAGCCCGGGACGACCTGCGCGGCGGGGGGCAACTCGTGATCTTTCCGGAAGCCACCCGCACCGAGACGCCGCCGCTGGACACCTTTCGGCCGAGCGTCACGCTGATCGCGCGCCTGGCCCAGGTGCCGATCCAGACCGTCTTCATAGAAACCGACACGCCCTACCTGCGCAAGGGATGGCCGCTTTGGCGCGTGCCGCCGCTGCCGGTCACCTTCAGGCTGCGGCTCGGCCGGCGCTTCAGCCCCGCTGCCGACGACGACGCGTTGCTGGCGGAGCTGGAACGGTACTATCGGGAAAACATCGTGGAAGGCGCTCCGGACGCCCCCCCTGCATGCCCCAAGCCTCGCGCACCCACCTCGTCCTGATTCCCAGCTACAACACCGGAGAGCGGCTGTTCGACACCGTGGCCGCCGCGCGCGCCCAATGGGATCCCGTCTGGGTCGTCATCGACGGGAGCACCGACGGCACCGGCGAACGCCTTCAGGCGCTCGCCGAACAAGACCCAGGGCTGCGCGTCTGGCACCTGCCGACCAACCGGGGCAAGGGCGCCGCGGTGCTGCACGGCCTGCGTGCGGCGCGCGCGGCCGGCTTCACCCACGCGTTGACCATGGACTCGGACGGGCAGCACCCGGCCGACCTGATCGGCACGTTCATGGAACGGTCGATCCGGCAGCCCGATGCCATGGTGCTCGGCATGCCCGTGTTCGATGCCAGCGCCCCGCAATTGCGCGTGCAGGGGCGTCGCGTGTCCAACGGCTGGACGCATCTCGAGACGCTGTGCGCCGGCATCGGCGACTCGCTCTACGGCTTCCGGGTCTATCCGGTGGCGGACCTGATCGCGGTGATGGAACGCCAGCCATGGATGCGCCGCTTCGACTTCGACACCGAGGCGGTGGTGCGCCTGGCCTGGCGCGGCGTCAAGCCGGTCAACATCGATGCGCCGGTGAAGTACCTCAGTGCGGACGAAGGCGGTGTCTCGCACTTCAACTATGTCCGCGACAACGCCCTGCTCAGCTGGATGCACACCCGGTTGATGGCGGAATTCGTGTTGCGCCTGCCGCTGCTGGTCGCCAAGAAGGTGCTGCGCCTGCCGCCGTTCCAATAGGCGCGTCCGGCAGGACGCCCTCTCAGATCATTCCGCCGTTGATGGAGATCACCTGCCCGGTGATATAGGACGCCTCGTTGCTGGCCAGGAATGCAGCAAGGGCAGCCACCTCGTCCGGCGTGCCGGCGCGCTTGGCAGGAACCAGTTGGTCGATGGTGGCCTTGTCGAACACGGCGTCTGCCATGGGCGAGGCAATGATGCCCGGGGCTATGGCATTGACCGTCACCCCGCGCGCGGCCACTTCGAGCGAGAGCGCCTTGGTCGCGCTGTTCAGGCCGCCCTTGGCCGCGGCGTAGTTGACCTGCCCGCGATTGCCGGTGAGCGCCGCCACCGACGAGATGTTGAGAATGCGGCCCCAGCGCGTGCGCAGCATCGGCAGCAGCAGCGGCTGGGTGACGCGGAAGAAGCCGTTGAGCGAGACATCGACCACCTTGTGCCATTGCCCGGCCTGCATGCCCGGCAGCACGGCGTCGTCGTGCACGCCGGCGTTGTTGACCAGGATCTGTACCGGCCCCTCGGCCAGGATGGCCTGGCAGGCTTGCGCGCAGGCATCGTCGCTGCGCAGGTCGAACACATGGCATTGCGCCTTGCCTCCGTCCCGGGTGATCTGCTCGGCCAGGGCATGCACGGCTTCGGGCCTCGAATTGGCGTGCAGCAGCACCGTGGCGCCGCCGGCCGCGAGGCGGCGGGCGATGGCCTCGCCCAGGGCGCCACTGGCACCGGTGATCAATGCGCGCTTGCCGCTCCAGTTCATGCGAGGTCTTCCGTTGAAAGTGGGGTATTGAGTACGACGACGGCCCGTCCCTGGGCCAGCATCCGCCCGCCGGCGTCGCCGACGCGAAATTCGTAGAGCACCTGCCGTTCGTCGCCGGACAGCCGGTGGGCCTGGACCTGGAGGTCGCCATCGACCGTGTCCAGTCTCGCCTGGCCGAACTGAACGTTGCGCACGCTGGCCAGGTAGCCCGCGCTGGCCTCCTGGCCTTCCTTGGCCAGCAGGCCGCCGTGCAGCGCCATGGCCTGCGCGGCATATTCGATGGCGCATGGCGCCATCAGGCCATCGGCGGTGCGCAACGGATTGTCGGGCAGCCGGTGGGTGGCCGTGCTGCATGCGATGTGCTGCGCGTCCCAGGCGTCGAGCCGCTCGAGCAGGCACATGGTGCCGCTATGCGGGATGCGCGCGGCAATGCCGTCGCGGTCAAGTTGCAAGAGGCTCACTCGGATTCCTTCATGTCGGCAGATCGGCCACCAGCAGCACGTTGGCGAAAGGCGTGCCGCGGCTCATGGGCACGCTGCTCACCTCGAAGCCCAGCCGTTCGAGCTGGCGCTGCCATTCCGCCAGCGGCCGCCCCCAGGTCGGCGGCATCTGATGGCCGCGCGCGCGCGTCACGGCGTGGTCCACCCATTGGCTGATGCGATAGCCCACCGCGCTGGCGGCGTCGCCCACGCGCAGCAGCAGGCGCGGCGGCACGCCGTCGCGTCGATCGCCCGCGCCGGCGGCGAGCGCCTCGCGCACGCGTTCCAGCACCTTCTCCTGCGCCGACAGGTCGACGTAGTGCAGCACGTCAAGGATCACCACGAGGTCGCTCGCCGGCAACGCCGCGCTGCACATGTCGGCGCAGACGAACGCCGGCGGCGGTTGCAGGTGGCCGATCGACCGCTCCGCACGGGCCACGTCACGCGGCATCAGCTCGATGCCCGTATAGCGGGCAGGCGCCGGCGGCAATGACCAGCCGGTCGGCCATTGGGCGTCGGAATGCATTTCGTTCATGGCGGCCAGCAGGCTGGCCAGCAGGCCCTGGCCGCACCCGATGTCGAGCACGCGGCGATGGCCCGGCATGATCAGCCCTTGTTCGACCACCCAGCGGAACACCGGGTCGCGCCCGAGCTTTCCACGCGCGAAATGCCAGGCGAAGCGCCCCGCCTGCCGGTACGGCTGCGCGGCATTCACAAGCAGGCTGTTCCAGTGGTTGTCGGTGCTTGGCAATCGAGTCATGGCGTGTCGTCGCTCTCCCGTCCTGTACTTTTCGCGTGCGCCGCTCGTCGGCTCAGCCCGCGTGTCAGTGTGACCGAGTGCAGTCCCTGTCGGCGCAACTGTTCGAGCAGCGGCGGGAGAACGTCCAGCAGCACTGCCCCGCCGCGCGCCGTACGCGCCGCGTTGCCGTCGTGCAGCAGGAGGATGTCGCCGGCGCGAAGGCCGCGCAGCAGGCGCTGCTGCACGCGGGCCGGATCGGCATCGCGCGTGTCGAAGCCGCGGCGGGTCCAGCTGACGAGTTGCAGGTCCAGGCGTTGCAGCACCGGCGCCAGGAAAAGGTTGCGGAATCCGGCGGGCGCCCGAAAGCAGGTCGGGCGCACGCCGGTCACCTGCTGCAGGATGTCCTGCGCTCGTCCGATCTCCCTCGCGTACCCGGCGGGTCCGAGCAGCGAGAATGTGTGCGAATGCCGGGCGGTGTGGTTCTGCACGTCGTGGCCGCGCGCCACGATCTGCCGTGCGAGCTCGGGATACAGCGCAACCCGCTCCGCAATGCAGAAGAACGTGGCGCGCTGGCCGGCGGCGTCGAGCAGGTCGAGCACCTGCGGCGTCACCTCGGGATCCGGGCCGTCGTCGATGGTGAGCGCCACCTCGCCCGCGTCCGCCGCGCTCGCCGGCAGGCGGGTGATGTTGCCGCCGAGCAGCGCGGTGCGCGGCGTCAATGTTGCCGCGGTCAGCACCAGATGGTTCAGCACCAGCGCCGCCACCGCCCAAGGCAGCGCGCCGGGCCACGCGAGCGCGGCCGCCAGCGCGAGCGCGTGCCAGGCGATGCTGGCGCGCACGAAGGGCGACAGTGGCTTGAGCGCGTCAAGCCCGAAGGGAGTTGGCGACATCATGGCGGTTGCGCGATTTTCGCTCAGACCCGAGGGGTCTAAGCCGATGGCCGCACCTGCCCGCGGGCAAATGCCGCAGACAGCAGCAATGCCAGCAGTGCCCCCGGTGCCACCACCCGGCCGATGGCCGAAAGCGAAGGAATTTCCGACAGCGCAATCAGGCCGAAAGACACCACGGTCGTGAGATTGGCCAGCAGCAGCGACGCCAGCGTGTCTTCGTCGGCGCGCCCGGTTTCGCGCAGCTGGTCGAAGAACAGCGCGTAGTTCGAGCCCACGGCCACCACCAGCAGCAGGCCCACCAGATGGAGGATGCCCAGCGGCACGCCGAGCACTGCTTGCGCGCCGAGCGTCAGCAACACGGCGCCCACCAGAGGCCGGCACACGGCAAGGAGGCGCCGCAACGATCGCAGGTAGAGGCCGAGCAGCACCACGACGCCCAACGCCCCGAGCAGGACCTGCACGAAGGCCTCGCTCAGGTACCGCGCGTAGAGCGCATGGAGTTCCACGCCGACGTCGATGACCTGGACTTGCGGCAGGCCGGCCAGCGCCTGCCGCAGCGCGGCGGGATCGAATGTGGCGCCGGGGTGCAGCGAAACCACCGCGCTGTAGCCGCTGCCCGGCCGTTCGACCAGCATGGCGTTCACCAGAGGTGCCAGCGAGCCGTTGCGCAGATCCGCCAGGCCGATGGGCGCCAGGGTGCGGGCGGCCGAGGCTTCCTCGATGAAGGGCTCCAGCCGGGACGCCGAGAGCGGCAGGCCTTGCAAGGCTTGCTGCAGGCGCTCGCGCAGGGTCTGCGCATCCGGCACGCTGGCCTGGCGCGCCTGCTGTGCGGCCCGGCTCGGCAGCACGCGCGTGACGGCGTCGAATCCGGCCAGTTGGCCAGCGTCGACCAGCGGCTGCAGGCGGGCACTTGCGGCCTCGACCGATTGCAAGGTGGACTCGAGGTCATCGCCCTGCACCATCACGAGCGTACTGGCTTCGTCGGCGCCGAGATCGGCGCGAAGCTTCTCATCGAGCTCCTGCGCCGCGAGCGGCACCGGGCTCATCGATCCGAGCCCGGCTCGCCAGATGTGGTCGTGTTGCCAGGCGAGCAGCGCCGCTGACGCCAGGCAAAGCGCCAGCAACAGCCAGCGCAGGCGCGGCAATGCCTGCATCAGGCCGTTGGCCATTTGCGCCATGTGGTGGCGCAGGCCGCGCCCGGACGCGCCATCGGGTGTGAAGACAGGCAGCACGTACCGCGTGGCCAGGGCGGCCGTCACCAGTCCGGCCACCGAGAACACGCCCAGTTGCGCCAGTCCCGGGAAGCCCGAGAAGACCAGCGCGCTGAAGCCGCACACCGACGTCAGCACGCCCAGCCGAACGGTGGGCCAGTGGACCCGGACCCACTGGCGCCAGCCGCTGCCGGGAGCGCCGTCGGTGGCGCCGCGACGCGCCTGGATCAGGTAGTAGATGGCGTAGTCGATGGTCTCACCGATCAGTGTGCTGCCAAAGCCCATCGTCAGCCCGTGGACGTGGCCGAACGCCAGGCCCACGGCAGCGGTGCCGCCGACGACGCCGGTCGCCACCGGCACCACCGCCACCAGCAATGCCCGCGGCGAAGCAAAGGCCAGCAGCAACAGGCCGCCGACGACCAGCGCGCCAATGGTCGCGAGCTTGACGGCCTCGGCCTTGATCTGGTCGCGGCTCTGGACGGAGAACAACGGCGCGCCACTGATCTGCAGCGTCGGTCGGGTCGCGCCCGCCTGCTTCGTCGCCTCGTCGAACGCGGTACGCACCGCTTCGATGGCGACGGCTTGCGCATCGAGGTCGCTGCCCGCGGCGCGGGTCGTGACCAGCAGCAGAGCGCGCGGTGCCGTGCGCGAGACCCAGACGCCGCCTTCCGAGCGCGGCGCACTTGCCGGGATCAGCCCTTCGGCGATGCGCTGCATCTCCCCGGTCGGATCGCGCTCGAGCAAGGGCTTGACGAGGTTGCCCGCGGGCGTACCCAGCAGCGACAGCGTGTCGAGCACGGCATCGCGCAGGCCCGCGACGCTGAAGTGCGCAGGATCCACGCCGGGCGCCAGCTGGTAGCGGTGCGCGAGAAGCCATTCGCCCGCCTCGGTCCAGTCGCTGTGCTCCCCGTTCTGGACCAGGTCGAACAGGCCACTGTCGCGCAGGCGGTTGGCCATGGCGCGGGAGACCTCGGCGCGTTGAGCGGCGTCGGCGCCGCCCTCCAGCCCCACCAGCAGGCTGCGCGAGGCCACGCCGCCCTGCAACTGTTCGATGAGAAGGCGCTGTCGGGCGTCGGGATGCGCCGGCAGGAAAGCCGACAGGTCGGCGCTGAAAGGGGTGCGGGCGATGAAGAGCGCGCCTATGGCCATCGCCGCGAGCCACAGCACGAGCGTCAGCGCGCGGCGCGGCCGATGCTCGCGACTGGCTGGGGCCTTGCGCATGCGCTGCGGCGACCGGTTCAGGACGGCGCCTTGGCAGCGGCGCGCGCCGGCGTGATGCGCATCACCGAGCGGTCTCCGCCAATGAGTTCCATCTCGATGCCCAGCACGTCGCCGCCGCGGCCGGTCAGGCGCATGCTGCGCACCTGGGCCGCCAGGCGGTCGTCCAAGGGCTGAAGCTGCAGTGCCCAGCTGGCCTCGGTACCACTGAGCGTGCTGCGGAACTGCTGCTTCAGGATCCGCCCGTCGCCATTGAGGGTGCCGCGCATGGCGTCCACCATGCCGCGCACCTCTGGCATGCTGTCCAGCGCCATGGTGCGGGTTCGCCCGCCGCGCGACAGGGTCAGCGTGTTGCCGTCCACGACCATCGACTCCTCGCGCGGCGATTCGGTACGGCGCACCAGCTTGTCCGGCGGCGAAAAGCTCAGCGTGCCGCGAGACTCCAGCGGGCCTTCCACGCCGCGCACGAAGCGCTGCTCGGTAAAGCGCGCGTCGCCACCCTTGCTGGCTGCGAGCTGGGCCATCAGGCCGTCCAGGTCGAAGGCCCAGGAGGCGGCGGGCCCCAGCAGCAGCGGCGCGCCGAGCAAGGCGACGCGCAGGCTCCGCCCCAGCTTTTCAGCGAGTGTCTTCCAGCCAGAAGTCATGAAAGTTGAACCAGTTGTGCGGATGCTCGCGGCACAGCGCCGCCAGACGCCGGACGTAGGCCTGGAGTGCGGCCTCGATGGCACTTTCGCGATCGCCCGGCGTGACGTCGGTGAAATCCGCCAGCGGCTCGAAACGCACCTCGTAGCGCGCCCCGCCCAGGTAGATGCCCGCCATGAAGAACGCCTTGCGCCGCAACAGCGCCGCCAGGCGGAACGGCCCGTCGCTGAACACGGTCGGATGACCGAGAAAGTCGATGGTGCGGCTGCTGCCGCGCTGCGCCTCCTGTTCATCCTGGCGCGGCAGCGTGCGGTCGGCCAGCAGGCCGGCAAGCCCGCCGGCGTCGAGCCAGTCGCGCAGCTGCAGCATCGACTCCGGCCGGCCCAGCGGAATCACCTCCGGCCGGTAGCGTTCGTCGCTGATGGCGCTCAGTACCGCGTGGATCTGCTGCGCGTTTTCCAGGTACATCAGCATGGCCAGGCGCAGGCGCTCGGCGTCGGCGCTGGTCTGCCGGCTCGCGCCGACGGCCTCGAAGCTGCCGACGTGGGCCCCAATGAGGAATGCCCCGCGGCCGAGCGCGTACTCGGCGTCCAGGGCCTCGTTGCCCACCACGCGCAGGTCGAACAGGTCAATCCGCCCGCGCAGGAAGAAGATGCGGTCGAGAACCGTGGCGGCGAAGTTGTAGATCAGCCGGTAGCCGTCGCGCCACCCCATCTGGGGGCCGATGGCGCGCTGCAGGTAGCGCTTGACGCAGCGGCGCGGCCCCGGCGAGAAAAGAAAGAAGTAGAGGGTCAGCGGATGAAGCGCCAACCGCGCCGCGCGCCGGCCGCAGCGCAGCACGAATGCGCTGAAGAAGCGCAGTGCCACCAGGTTGCTGCGCTCGGGCATGCGGGCCCAGTGGCCGCTCGACCCGGCTGCCGTCGATGCGCCCGTTCCCGCCACGGCTTCCGGCCGCGATGTGGCCGGGACGCTCATGGCGCGGCCCCCTCGCCGGACAGCCAACGGCCACTGGCCGCCAACACATCCTCGCGATGGACCTCGAACCGCACCCCCTGGGAAGCGCCGGCCTCGGGCAGGAGCGAGATAGTCAGCCGCGCGCCCGGTCCGACCGGCGCCAGGAACTTCGCAGCCGCGAGGGTCGGATGCGGCCCGAGCCGCGCCGCCAGCACCGGCACGCGTGCCAGCGCCTCCAGCACGTCGGCCAATATGAGCGCACCGGGCAGCAGCGGGTGGCCAGGAAAGTGGCCGGCGAAGGCCGGGTGGTCGGCCGGCACGTCCCGCGTGAGGCGGACCGGTTCGCCGTCCCTGGCGAGCTGTGCCAGGGCGAATTCGCGCAAGGTGCGCACCACCAGCTTGCCGGTGGCCTCGCGCGGCAGCGCGTTCACGTGCACCACACGGCGCGGCACGAAGACCGACTCCAGCCGCTGGCGCAACGCTGCCGTGATGTCGGCGGCGGAGAGTTCGGGCGCGACGACGAAGGCGACCGGCCGGACCACGCCGTCGGCCACCTCGTCGGGTAGCCAGAACGCGCCGTCCTGGACGCCCGGAATGCTGTTGAGGTGGAAGTTCAGGTGCCCAAGGGAGCTGCGCCGTCCTGCCACGTGGATCAGGTCGTTGGCGCGGCCCAGCAGGCGGAAGCGCCGGTCGTCCAGCAGCTCCAGCACGTCGGCCATCGGCGTGGGGGCGGGCACGAAGTCGCCCTCCATGATGTAGCGCTCGGCGCCGTCACCGCCGACCGCGTCCTCGCGGCGCACCCGGATCTCGCCCATCGTCTCCCATTCCGCGCTGCGCGTCGTGTGGCGCGTGGCCACCTGGCCGGTCTCGGTGCTGCCGTAGATTTCGATCAGCGGCCCGCCCAGGGCCTGCTCGGCCTGCGCAGCCAGTTGCGGCGACAACGGCGCCGTGGCCGACAGCATGAAATCGACCTGCGGCAACGCCAGGCCCGACATCAGGAGGGTCTTGAGATGGAACGGCGTGGTCACCAGCGCTCGCGGGCGCGGCACGGCTTCGAGCGCAGCCACGATGTCCGCCGGGAAGAACGGCCGGGCGCTGTCGAAGGCGGCACCGCCGAGCATGGCAAGCAGGGCCGACGATTCGAGGCCGTAGCTGTGCTGGACCGGCACCGTCGCGACCAGCGTCAGCCCGGCCAGCGACGGACGCCCCAGCAGCGCCGACAGACGCGGCACGGCAGCGGCAACGTCGCCCACCAACGTGTCCCAGCGTTTGGCATGCGCCTGTGGCACGCCGGTCGAGCCGGACGTGAGCAGGCTCACCGCATGGCAGCCGGGGGCGAAGGCCGGAACCGGAAGCGCCACGGCATCGTCGTCCGCCTCGGTCGGCGGCAGATCCACCAGGTGGCAGGCCAGGCCTTCCGGCGGCTGCAGCTGCGCATCGTCGGTCAGGACGTACGTGCCGCCGCCGGGAGTAGCCAGCCGCGCCAGCGTGTCCGGCCGCGCGTCGGGCGGCAGGAGGCTGGCCTGCCCGCGCATCAGCGCGGCCCCGAGCCCGACCGCGAAGACATAACGGTCGCTGCACAGGTTCAGGACGCGGGCATGGGTTGGCAGGCGCGTGGCAAGCTGGTGCACGTCCGCCAGGAAGCGGTGTCCGCTGACCGGACGGCCGGCGCGCCAGGCGAGCGGCGCGGCAAGATCGCGCTGGGAGAGCAGCGGCAGCGCGACTGTGGTGGCAAGGCGAGACGTCATTGACGAAGGGTATCGCGTGACCGGCCGGCGACGGCGACGCGCAGGACATCGACCAGGCGCGATCGCTCGAATTCCGGATGCAGCCGGTAGCGGGCGAAATGTTCTCCGAGGAACAAGGCCACCACGCACAAGGGCGTGAGCACGTTCGCCAGCAGCGACCAGGCCTCGAACGGCAGGATGAGATAGGTGGAAACCGAGGCCAGCGCCATGAGGGCGAAGTACAAAGCCCACAACCGCGTGACCTTGGCGGTATAGAGACGCTGCTCGGCCGACAGCGGATGGATCCGGCGGGCGAACTCACCGATCAGCGACACCCTGCCGGGCCGCAGGGTGCTCGTGAACCATGCGCAGAGCACGGCGTTGATGCCCACGTGCTGCAACACATACAGGCGGTTCGGGTCGCCCGCCTGGCCGTGCGCGATCTCGTAGACGCATGCCGCGCCCGCCAGCAACACGACCAGCGCGCCCAGCCGCCCGAAGCGGCCAGCAGCCAGACCGACCAGCGCCAGCCACAACGGTGCGAACAGCGCCGCCAGCGCCCAGGGCGCGGCCGCGTGATAGAGCATCATCCAGTGAGACAGGCCGGCATAGGCGATGCCCCCGGCGAGCCACAATGCCAAGCGCCAGCGCGACATCGTCAGCGGCGGGTTCAGGTCAGGGGAATCACCGGCACTCAGGGCGTTGTCCGGTTGCTCGCCACGTGCGTCGCCAGGCTGCGCAGCGAGGAGAAGATTTCCTGGTTGCGTTCGTCGTCGGAACGCAACTGGAATCCGTAACGGCGCGAAACTTCCAGGGCGACTTCCAGGATGTCGATCGAGTCGAGCCCGAGCCCTTCGCCGTAGAGCGGCGCTTCGGGCGGGATGTCCTGCGGTGCCACTTCAAGGTTGAGAGCCTCCACCAGCAATGTGGCCAGTTCGCTTTCCAGCGGTGATTGTTGGTTCGTGGACTCGGCAGGAACAGACAAAGGAAACTCCAGTGGGGTGGGCTCTGAGGAAGCGACGCGCCGATTATAGGGAGCCCCTTTGGATAGACTGGACCCTTCTCGAAGCACTCCGGAGCATCCCATGGCAGACCCTCTTCTCATCGCCCGGCACGGCAGCACGGAATGCGCGCTCCTGCCGGGCCTGGCCAATCGCCACGGGCTGATCACCGGCGCCACCGGCACCGGCAAGACGGTCACCCTGCAGACGCTGGCCGAGAAGCTCTCGGGCATCGGGGTGCCGATATTCATGGCCGACGTCAAGGGCGACCTGACCGGCATCAGCCAGCCCGGCAGCATCGGCGACAAGATGGCGGCCATGCTCAAGGAGCGCGGCATCGACGCCCCGCCGCCGCAGGCCTGCCCGGTCACCCTCTGGGACGTCTTTGCCGAGCAGGGCCATCCGGTGCGCGCCACCGTGTCCGACATGGGGCCCTTGCTGCTCGGGCGCATGCTGGATCTGAACGAGACGCAGGCGGGCGTGCTGAACCTGGTCTTCAAGATCGCCGACGACAACGGCCTGCTGCTGCTGGACCTGAAGGACCTGCGCGCCATGCTGCAGCACGTGGGCGACAACGCGAAGGAATTCACCACCGCCTACGGCAACGTGAGCGCGGCAAGCATCGGCGCCATCCAGCGCGGCCTGCTGGCCATCGAGGCGCAGGGCGGCGACAAGTTCTTCGGCGAGCCGATGCTCAACATCAACGACTTCATGCAGACCGTCTCGGGCAAGGGCGTCATCAACATCCTGGCCGCCGACAAGCTGATGAACTCACCCCGGCTGTACGCAACATTCCTGCTGTGGATGCTGTCGGAGCTGTTCGAGCAGCTGCCCGAGATCGGCGACCCGGACAAGCCCAAGCTGGTGTTCTTCTTCGACGAGGCGCACCTGCTCTTCAACGATGCGCCCAAGGCGCTGATCGAACGCATCGAATTGGTAGTGCGGCTGGTGCGCTCCAAGGGCGTCGGCGTGTTCTTCGTGACGCAGAATCCCCTGGACATCCCCGATGCCGTGCTGGCCCAACTGGGCAACCGGGTGCAGCATGCGCTGCGCGCTTTCACCCCGCGCGACCAGAAGGCGGTCAAGGCGACCGCCACCACCATGCGGCCCAAGCCGGGGCTCGACATCGAGGCGGCCATCACCGAGCTGGCGGTCGGCGAGGCGCTGGTGAGCCTGCTCGACGCCAAGGGCCGCCCCAGCGTGACCGAGCGCGTCTACGTGGTTCCACCGGGTAGCCAGTTGGGCCCCATCACTGCGCAGCAGCGCCAGCAACTGGTCGCCGGCTCGCTGGTGGCCGGCGTGTACGAGAAGACGGTCGACCGCGAATCCGCGTACGAAAAGCTCAAGGATCGCGCCCAAAGCGCGCCGGATGCCGCCACCGTGGCGGCCGGTGCCAGGAGCGGTGCCGGCGCCGGGGCGGAATCGGGGGGCCTGCTCGGCGGCCTGAACATCAACGAACTGCTGTTCGGCTCCACCGGCCCTCGCGGCGGAAAGCGCGACGGCCTGGTGCAGACCATGGCAAAGTCGGCGGTCCGGACCATGGGCACCACGGCCGGCCGCGAGATCCTGCGCGGCGTGCTGGGGGGAATTTTCGGCGGCAAGCGGGGCCGCTGAAGCCCGCGGCCCTCGACGCCCCGCTCCGGTGACGCGCCAGATGCGCCCACGCCCCCTGCCCTGGCTGACCCCGGGCCAGGCCCTGCCCGCGCCGGCGCAGGCCTGGGGCGCCAACGACCCGGTGCCTGGGCTGCTTGCCGCCGGTGGCGCGCTGGACGTGTCGACGCTGCTGCAGGCCTACGGCCAGGGCATCTTTCCATGGTTCAGCGACAACCAGCCGATCCTGTGGTGGAGCCCCGATCCGCGCATGGTGCTGCAGACCGCGCAATTTCGCCTGCACCGCTCGTTCGGCAGGACCCTGCGACGCTTCGCCATCACCCCCGGCTGCGAGATCCGCATCGACAACGACTTCGAAGCTGTGATCCAGGCCTGCGCCGGCGTTGCGCGACCCGGGCAAAGCGGCACCTGGATCCTTCCGGAAATGGTCCAGGCGTACCTGGCATTGCACCGCGCGGGCCACGCCCACAGCGTCGAGACCTGGATCGGCGGCGAACTCGCCGGCGGCCTGTACTGCGTGGGCGTCGGTCGCGCCGTGTTTGGCGAATCCATGTTCACCCGCCGCCCCGACGCCTCCAAGACCGCCTTGGCGGCACTTGTCGCGTTCTGCCGCGCCCACGGCATCGCGCAGATCGACTGCCAGCAGAACACCACCCACCTGGCCAGCCTGGGTGCCGCCGAAATGCCGCGAGCCGACTTCCTCGCACAGGTGGCGCAAAGCGCACGAATGCCGGGCCCCACGTGGGAATTCAAGCCCGTATACTGGAACGAACTCCTGACCGAGCGACCCGCATCGACGACGTGACGCACCTCAAGGATCTCCCGCTTCAGACGCTGCAGTTCTACGCGACTGCGCCCTATCCGTGCAGCTACCTGCCGGATCGGCTGGCCCGGTCGCAGGTGGCCACCCCCAGCCACCTCATTCACAACGACGCCTATTCCAACCTGGTGCTGGAAGGGTTTCGCCGCAGCGGCATGTTCACCTACCGCCCCTACTGCGACGGATGCCATGCGTGCGTCCCGCTGCGGGTGCTGGTCGATCGCTTCGCCCCGTCGCGCAGCCAGCGCCGCGCGCGTGCCCGGCATGCCGGGCTGCAGGCGCGCGTCCTGCGGCTGTGCTTCGTGCCCGAGCATTACCAGCTCTACCTGCGCTACCAGAATGGCCGCCATGCCGGCGGCGGCATGGACCACGACAGCATCGACCAGTACACCCAGTTCCTGCTGCAAAGCAGGGTCAATTCACGCCTGGTGGAGTTTCGCGAGACGCTGCCGGACGGCGGCCCCGGCAAGCTCAAGATGGTGTCGATCCTGGACGTGCTCAACGACGGCTTGTCGGCCGTCTATACGTTCTACGAGCCCGAACCCGGCGCCAGTTATGGCAATTTCAGCGTGCTCTGGCAGATCGAGCAGGCGCGCCAACTCGGCTTGCCGCACGTCTACCTCGGCTACTGGATCCAGGACAGTTCCAAGATGGCCTACAAGTCGCGCTACCTGCCCAACGAGGTGCTGGTCAACGGCCGCTGGCAAGCCAATGTTAATTTCACAAAGTAAAATGGCCGGCAGCTCCATTCCTGCCCAGCCATGAGAAAAACACAGTCCGACATTCCCGCCACGCCGGTCATCCAGGTGATCGAGCGCATGTTCTCGCTGATCGACGTCCTGGCATCGCGCGAGGAAGCCATCTCCCTCAAGGAAATCAGCGAAAAGACCGGCCTGCACCCGTCCACCGCGCACCGGATCCTCAACGACCTGGCGGTCGGCCGGTTCGTCGACCGGCCCGAGGCGGGAAGCTATCGCCTGGGAATGCGTCTGCTGGAGCTTGGCAACCTGGTCAAGGGCCGGTTGAACGTGCGCGACGCAGCCATCGTTCCGATGCGCGAATTGCACAAGCTGACGCAGCAACCCGTCAATCTGAGCATGCGCCAGGGCGACGAAATCGTCTATATCGAGCGCGCCTACAGCGAGCGTTCCGGCATGCAGGTGGTGCGCGCCATCGGTGGGCGGGCGCCGCTGCACCTGACCTCGACCGGCAAGCTGTTCCTGGCCCTGGACGATCCGCAGCGCATCCGCAACTACGCCACGCGCACCGGGCTGGCCGGCCACACCCGAAACAGCATCACCCAGTTGCCGCAACTGGAGCGCGAATTGTCGAAAGCCCGCCAATACGGCATCGCCCGCGACAACGAGGAACTCGAACTGGGCGTGCGCTGCATGGCGGCAGGCATCTACGACGACCAGGGCAAGCTGGTGGCCGGCCTTTCCATCTCGGCGCCGGCCGACCGGCTGGACGAAGGCTGGCTGTCCAAGCTCCAGGCGACCGCCGGCGAGATCTCAGGCGCCCTGGGCTACAAGGCGGGACCGGCGGGCGCGGCAGACTCGGCGCCTGCGGCCGCCTCCTCCTGAAGCGCCGACCACTGCAGCGAAGCTGAAAGACAAAGCGCCCGGCCTGCAAAGGCTCGGGCGCTTTCGAATGTGCTTTGGCGCCCGCTCGGGCGCGGGCCTTCTCAGCTGGAAAAATCGACCGTGCGAACGGCGGTCTGCTGGCGCTCGCCAGCCGACGGCGACATGTACTGGTTGGCTTCCACCCAGCGGCGCACCCGCTCGGCGTCCGCAATGCGGGAGTAGCGGCCCACGCCATCCAGGAACACCATGATCAGCTTGCGCCCGGCAATGCGCGCCTGCATTACCAGGCACTGGCCGGCTTCGGAGATGTAGCCGGTCTTCTGCAGGCCGATGTCCCATTCGGGGCTGCGGACCAGGCGGTTCGTCGTGTTGAACTGAAGGACGCGGCGGCCCACTTCGACCTGGCGCTCCGACGACGTGCTGTACTCGCGCAGCAGCGGGTCGCCATAGGCGTAGTTGACTAGCAGTGCCAGGTCGCGGGCGCTGGACTGGTTCTCGCTCGACAGGCCGGTCGGCTCGACGTAGCGGGTGTCGTTCATGCCCAGGGAACGCGCCTTGGCGTTCATCATCGCGACGAAGGTGCGCAGGCCGCCCGGGTAGGTCCGGCCGAGCGCATGCGCGGCGCGGTTCTCGCTCGACATCAGCGCCAGGTGCAGCAGTTCGCCGCGCGGCAGGACGGTGCCGACGCGCAGCCGCGAACTGCTGTGCTTCTCGGTGTCGACGTCGTCCTGGGTGATGGTGATGAGATCGTCCGGCGGCAGGTGCGCCTCGCTGATCAGCACGCCGGTCATCAGCTTGGTGATCGAGGCGATGGGCAGCACCGCCTGGTCATTCTTGCTGTAGAGCACTTCGCGCGTGTCCTGGTCGACGACCAAAGCGACACTGGAGCGCAGTTCGAGCGAGTCCTCCGCGCCGTGCAGGCCGGCCATCTGGCCGAAGGACTGGCGCGGCTCGAAGGTGCGCGCCACCGGGCGGGCCTTGGTCATCGCCTTGGCGGTTCCGGATTTGGTGTACGTCACCGAGACGCGCGAACTCGACTTGACGCTGGTGCGGCTCGTCTTGGTCTTGGCCTCGGCCCGGCTCGACACCGCCCGTTTGCTGCTGGCGGTCTTGGTGGCCGATGCGCTCTTGGCGGTTGAGGCGGATTTGCTGCGAACGTCCTTCTTGGACGATGCGGCCTGCGCGCCGGACAACAAAAAAGCCGTCGCACAAAAGGCGACGGCGAGCATGCGCAGGCCGGGCAGCAACCGCTGGGGGGAAACTCGGCCGGGATGGGCTTCGGGCATGGGAAGACTCTCCAGCGGAAACAAAAAGTGACCGCAGTGTAGCGGCTCAGAAAATGATATGCAATATCAGCGACTTGCAAACCTTTCTTCGATTGAGAACAAAGGACTACAAAATAAACTAACCTTGCGCGGCAACTCTCTCAGCTTGGCTTTGTAACTTGTTGAGCGCACTCAAATAAGCCTTGGCGGAGGCGACGACGATGTCGGGGTCGGCCCCCACGCCATTGACCACGCGCCCGGCATTTTGCAGCCGAACGGTCACTTCGCCCTGGCTTTCTGTCGATCCGCTGATCGCATTGACCGAATAGAGCACCATTTCCGCCCCGCTGGCGACATGCGACTCGATCGCCTTGAGCGACGCGTCGACCGGACCGTTTCCGTCCGCCTCGCCATGCACCTCCTTGCCCTCGACCGTGAACACGATGCGCGCATGCGGACGCTCACCGGTTTCGCTGTGCTGGGACAAGGAGACAAAACCAAACCGCTCTCCAACGTGCGACGCCGCCTCGTCGCTGACAAGCGCGAGGATGTCTTCGTCAAATATTTCACTCTTGCGATCGGCCAGTTCCTTGAAGCGCAGGAAGGCGGCGTTGATGTCGGCCTCGCTTTCCATGCTCACGCCGAGTTCCTGCAGGCGCTGCTTGAAGGCGTTGCGGCCGCTGAGCTTGCCCAGCACGATCTTGTTGTTGCTCCAGCCCACATCCTCGGCGCGCATGATCTCGTAGGTGTCGCGCGCCTTGAGCACGCCGTCCTGGTGGATGCCAGAGGCATGCGCGAAGGCGTTGGCGCCCACCACCGCCTTGTTCGGCTGCACCACGAAGCCGGTGGTCTGGCTGACCATACGGCTGGCCGCCACGATGTGGCTGGCATCGATGCCCAGGTCCAGCCCGAAATAGTCGCGCCGCGTCTTGACGGCCATCACCACTTCCTCGAGCGAGCAGTTGCCGGCGCGCTCGCCCAGGCCGTTGATGGTGCATTCGACCTGCCGCGCACCGCCGATCTTCACGCCGGCCAGCGAGTTGGCCACGGCCATGCCCAGGTCGTTGTGGCAGTGCACAGACCACACGGCCTTGTCGCTGTTGGGGATGCGCTCGCGCAGGTTGCGGATGAACTGGCCATACAACTCGGGGATGGCGTAGCCGACCGTGTCGGGCACGTTGATGGTGGTCGCGCCCTCCTGGATCACGGCTTCGAGCACGCGGCAAAGGAAATCGACGTCGCTGCGGTAGCCGTCTTCCGGACTGAACTCGACGTCCCCCATGAGGTTGCGCGCGAAGCGCACCGACAGGCGCGCCTGCTCGAGCACTTCCTCGGGCGTCATGCGCAGCTTCTTCTCCATGTGCAGCGGCGACGTGGCGATGAAGGTGTGGATGCGTCCGCTGGCCGCGCCCTTGAGCGCCTCGGCCGCGCGCGAGATGTCGCGGTCGTTGGCGCGCGACAGGCCGCACACGGTGGAGTCCTTGATGACGTTGGCGATCGCCTGCACCGCCTCGAAGTCGCCGTTCGAGCTGGCCGGGAAACCGGCCTCGATCACGTCCACCTTGAGTCGCTCGAGCTGGCGCGCGATGCGCATCTTCTCGTCGCGCGTCATGGAGGCGCCGGGCGATTGCTCGCCGTCGCGCAAGGTGGTGTCGAAAATGATCAGCTTGTCGGTCATCGTGGATCTCCTGGGATGTGCCGCCGTCTCCCGTCAGGCGGTTTCGAGCGCCGATTGTGCCCCTTGCGCGGACGACGGGCGCCCGCGCTGCAGGCCTGAGACGATCGCCTTGAGCGAGGCGGAGATGATGTCCGCGTCGACGCCCACGCCGAACAGCGTGCGCGAGCCGTCCACGCGCAGCTCCATGTAGGCCACGGCACGCGCATCGGCGCCGGTGCCGATGGCATGCTGGTGGTAGTCGATCACGCGAATCTCGTGGCCGGTGGCGTCCGACAGCGCGCGGGTGAACGCGTCCACCGGGCCATTGCCCCGCCCTTCGACGGCACGCACCTCGCCGTCCCACGCCAGGTCGCCGCGCAGCACCACGCTGGCTCCGGCGCCCTCGCCCTCTTCCTGCAGCACGCGGTGCGTCAGCGCATGCGCGTCGTCGAGGCCGTACTCGCGGCGGAAGATGTCCCAGAGGTCGGCCGCGCTGAGTTCCTTGCCCTGCACGTCCATGACGCGTTGCACGACCTGGCTGAACTCGATCTGCAGGCGGCGCGGCAACTCGAGGCCGTACTCGCTCTCGAGGAGGTAGGTGATGCCGCCCTTGCCCGACTGGCTGTTGACGCGGATCACGGCTTCGTAGCTGCGACCGACGTCCTTCGGATCGATCGGCAGGTACGGGATGTCCCATACGTCGTCTTCGCGTCGCGCCGCGAAGGCCTTGCGGATGGCGTCCTGGTGCGAGCCGGAGAACGACGTGTAGACCAGGTCGCCCACATAGGGATGGCGCGGATGCACAGGCAACTGGTTGCAGTGCTCGACCGTGGCGCGGATCTCGTCGATGTTGGAGAAATCCAGTTCGGGATCCACGCCCTGGGTGTAGAGATTGAGCGCCACGTTCACCAGGTCGAGGTTGCCGGTGCGCTCGCCGTTGCCGAACAGGCACCCTTCGATGCGGTCGGCGCCGGCCATCAGCGCCAGTTCGGCCGCGGCCGTTCCGGTGCCGCGGTCGTTGTGCGGATGAACCGACAGGACGATCGCGTCGCGCCGCGCCAGGTGGCGGTCCATCCACTCGATCATGTCGGCGAAGATGTTGGGCGTCGAGTGCTCCACCGTCGAAGGCAGGTTGACGATGCACTTGCGCTGCGGCGTCGGCGACCACACGTCGGTGACCGCGTCCACCACGCGTTTGGAGAACGCCAGGTCGGTGCCGGAGAACATCTCGGGCGAATACTGGAACGTCCACTCCGTCTCCGGCTGGCGTGCCGCCTGCGCCATGAACATGCGCGCGTGCGTGCTGGCCAGTTCCACGATGCCGTCCTCGTCCAGCCCCAGCACGACGCGGCGCATGACCGGCGCGACCGCGTTGTAGAGGTGCACGATGGCGCGCGGGACGCCCTGCAGGGCCTCGAAGGTGCGCTCGATCAGGTGGTCGCGCGCCTGGGTCAGCACCTGGATCGTCACGTCGTCCGGGATGCGGTCTTCTTCGATGAGCCGGCGCACGAAGTCGAATTCGACCTGCGAGGCCGAGGGAAAGCCCACCTCGATCTCCTTGAAGCCGATGGCGACCAGCGTCTCGAACATGCGCATCTTGCGCTCGATGTCCATGGGCTCGACCAGCGCCTGGTTGCCATCGCGAAGGTCGGTCGACAGCCAGATCGGGGCACGGGTCAGAACGGCGTCGGGCCAGGTGCGGTCCTTGAGGCCGACGGGTGCGAAGGCGCGGTACTTGCGGCTGGGTTGCTTCAACATGGTCATCTTCGAGCTTTGGTTGGATGAACCAGCAACCCCAAAAGCAAACGGCCCGTTGCTGGTGCTAACGGGCCGTTGGTCGAGGAAATGCGCGCGCGCTACCGACTCCGCCCGAGAGGCAGGATTAGTAGGGCCAGCGAAATCTTCTTCATGGTGCGGGCAAGTCTAGCACACGTGCGCGCAGGCTTGGCAAGCGGGTCAGCCTTCGCGCCCGGCTGCGCCTGCCGGGCGACCGGCGGCGGGCGTGGCCACCGCGGCATCCGGCTCGACCCGGGCCTGCACTTCTTCTGCCTGCCAGCCGCCGCCGAGCGCGAGGAACAGCGTCACCTGGTCATCGGCCAGTTGGCCTTCGGACGAAGCGAGCGCGGCCTCGGCCTGCGCCAGCGACCGCTCGGCATCCAATGCGGAAAGGTAGCCCGTCTTGCCGCCCTGGTACAGGCGCCGTGCCTGCTGCGCGACCTGCTCGGCCGCGTCGCGGGCCGCCTCGAGTTGCTGGCGGCGCTGCAACTCGCGCGCATAGGCGTCGAGCGCGGTCTCCGTCTCGCGCAGCGCGTTGAGCACCTTGCCGTCGAACGTAGCGACTGCCGCGCGCGTGCCGGCCTCGGCCTGCGCGATGTGGGCCTGGACCACGCCGGTGCTCGGGACGCTCCAGGTGATGAGCGGCCCCAGGCCCCAGGAGAACGCGTCCTTGCCCAGGAAGTCCCGCGCCGGCCCTGCCGACGAGGCCGACAGGCCAATGGCGATCTTGGGGTACAGGTCGCCCGTCGCCACGCCGATGCGTGCGGTGGCCGCGGCCACCTGGCGCTCGGCCTGCCGGATGTCCGGACGACGGCGCAGCAGCGCCCGCCCGTCGCCGACCGGCAGCGCCGCCGTCACGCGCGGCGGCGTCACGCAGTCGGCCACCGCCGCCGGGAAGTCTCCCGGTGCCTCGCCCATCAGCGTGGCCAGGCGGAACAGCCCGCTGCGCTTGTGCGCCTGCAGCGTCGGCAGGGCCGCCTGCAGGCCGTGCAGCTGCGCCTGGGCCCGCAGGCTGTCGATGCTGCCGGTGCGGCCGGCCTCGCGCAGGCGATCGGACAAATCCAGCGCCTGGCGCTGCAGCGCGATCGACTGCTCGGACTGGCGGATCTGCAGCCCGCTGCTGCAGACCGCCGCATAGGCCCGGGCCGTGCTGGCCGCAACGTTGATGCGCACCAGATCGAGCGCAGCCTGGGCCGCCTCGGTGTCGGCACGCGCGGCTTCGATCGAGCGGCGGATCTGCCCCACCACGTCGATCTGGTAGCCCAGCGTGACGCCGAGCACGTCGTCCACTTCGTTCGGCGGCGAATAGTCTTCGGCCAGCAGCGACAGCCCCGACACGTGGCCGTAGAGCGCCTCGGCCTTGGCGCCGATCTGCGGCTTGCCCGCCCCGGCGGCGACGCCTTCCATCTGGCGCACCCGCTCGAGGTTGGCCGCTGCGACGCGCAGGTCGGTGTTGTGGGCCAGGGCGCGCTGCACCAGGCCGTCGAGCGTGGCGTCGTCGTACAGGCGCCACCAATGTGCCGGCAGCGCCTCGCTGGTAAAGAGCTTGCCGCGGGCCTGGTCGCCCTGCCCGCCCGTTGCGGAAACGAACGGCGCGTTGGCCGAGAGCTTGTTCGCAGCCGCGTCCGCTGGCATCTGGTAGTCGGGCCCGACCGTGGTGCAAGCCGAAAGCAGGCCCGCCAGCGCGATCGCGCTCGATACGCCGGCCAGGCGCCTGCCGTACGCGCGCACTCTGTCGTGGGCGTCATGCATGGCGTTCCCCCGGCTTGCGGCCGACAGCATCGGCCGACGGAGGCAACGACGGAGCCGGCTCGGGCGCCGGCCCCGCGGCCGCCGCTGCGCCGCGGACCTGCACGGTCACCGTCTCGCCCGCCACGAGCCGCACGTCCGGCGGCAAGGCATCGAGCTTGACGCGCACCGGGATGCGCTGCGCCAGCCGCACCCAGTTGAAATTGGGGGACACGCTGGGCAACAGGTTGGCGCCGGTGGACCGGTCGCGGTCGGCAATGCCGGCCGCGATGCTCTGCACCGTGCCGCGCAGCACGCCGCCACCGCCCATCGGCGTGACTTCGACGCGGTCGCCGACGTGGATGCGCGGCAGCTTGGTTTCCTCGAAGTAGCCTTCCACGTACATCGAGCCTGCGTCGACCAGCGCCAACGCCGGACGCCCGGTGGACGCATAGCCGCCGACGCGCAGGTCGAGATTGGTGACCATGCCGTCCATGGGGGCCTGCACGTGGGCCCGGCGCAGGTTGAGCTCGGCGCCCTGCAGGGCCACCTCGCCCTGCGCCACGGCGGCATGCGCCTGCGCCACGCGCGAACGGGTCTGCTCGCGCGCTTCTGCCGACACCAGGTTGCCCAGCGACGCATTGCGCGCGTCCTCGCGTGCGGCTTGGGCAAGCAATGCCCGTTGCGCCTCCAGCGCGGCGCGTGTCTGATGCACGGCGAGCTCGTAGCGCGCGGTATCGACCGCAAAGAGCAGGCTGCCGGCCTTCACTGCTTCGTTGTCCTGAACCGGCACATCGGTCACCAGCCCGGAGACGTCGGGCGCGATCATGACCACGTTGGCGCGTACGCGTCCGTCACGGGTCCAGGGCGACAGCTCGTAGTGGTCCCACAGGCGCCAGCTTGCCCAGCCGGCGGCGCCGACCACGGCGGCGGTGACGAGCACGCTGACCACGCGGCGCTGCCATGCGTTCACGCTCCTGGGATGGCGGGTCGATTCATTCATTTCTTCGTTCTTTCTGGTGTGTTCACAGGTGCGCCGTCACGCGGGTCAGGCCGAACAGGATCAGCAGGTAAAGGCCGACGTCGAACAGGGCCGGATGCCAGACCCAGCGATACAGGCCCGCCGCCGCCAGCGCGCGCCGTGCCACCCACAGGCCCGGCAGCGCGATCAGCGCGAGAACGCCCAGCCAGGGGATGTAGATGCCGTAGATGTTGGCCTCGCCGATCATGCGAATGCTTCCTTGGGAGTGAGATGCCCGCCGGCGCTGCCGCCGCCGGCAGTCAGTGCGGCCGGCAACGCCGGCTGCACGTGGGCGAAGAGATTGCGGCGCAAGCCGACAAGAGCGGCCACGGCCACGCGTTCGTCGGCGCTGCCGCTCGGCAAGGGCAAGAGGGCCGCGAGCGCCAGGTCGAGGTCCGCCAGCGCGCCTGCGGCGTCGGCATCGGCGCGGCCGGCAGCGCGTCGGTCGAAATAGTCGGCCACATTGGCGATCAACGCGGCCACCGGCGCCATCGCGGTCGGTGGCAGTGCATGCCGGGTTCGCTGCAGCGCCGCGATGTCCAGGCCCATGCGCAGGTCGCGCAACGCGGCCTGGGCGGCGCCATCGGGGGCGGTGCCGTCGGCCTGCGCCACGCGCGGAGCAATCAGGCCGATGCGGTCGAGCGTTCGAGCCGCATGGCTGCGGGCGGCCTCGGCGTGGGCCGGATGGCGCGCCAGGTCGGCCAGGTCGCGCCAGGTCGCGCGCTGCAGGCGCTGCGCCATCCACTGCCCGCCCACCGTGCGCACCAGCGCCGTGACCCGCGCGGCGATGACGATGCCGACCACCTGCGAAATGATGCTGTTGGCAAAGTCGACGAAGTCGGCCGTGTGGGTATCGCGCGCCGCCAGCACGCCGGCCACGCCGAACAGCATGGCCATCGCCTGTCCGGCCGTGGCGGGGCGCGCGATCAGGCAGCCGAGCAGCAGGAAGACCGGCGCACACACCAGCACGAGCGACGCCATGTCCTGCACCAGCGGCATCAGCACCAGGATGTAGAAGAACGCGATCGGCACCGACCACAGCGTGAACTTCAGGAACATGTGGATCGCCGGGACCGGGTCGTCCATGCCGGCGAAGAAGCTGCAGAAGATCGCGGCCATCATGGCGGCGCCGGCGCCGCCCGACCATCCGGTGAGGATCCAGAACGCGCACGACGCGCCGATGGCCAGGAAGGCTGCCAGCGCCGACAGCAGTGCCATCCCGCGGTCCAGGTGCAGGACGTTCGCGCTGGCGGCAGCGGCATTGCGCCGCCGGGCGGCGGCATTGCCGGCCAATCCGCGGTCGATGTCGGCGCGCACCGCAATGGTGGCTTGCCAGCCTTCGGTCAACTGTTCGAGCCGCGCGGCCAGTGCGACATACAGCGCCTGGTGCCATGGCGACCCGCGCCGATCGCCCACGGCGCCCAGCGCGCGCACCTGCTGCCGCAGGGCGGCGGTGCGCGACGCGTCCAGCCAGCCCTGCGCACCGATCCAGGCGTCCACCTGTGCAAGCACGCCAAGCACTTCGGGCGACAGCGCGCCCTCGGCCTCGTGCAGGGCACGCAGCCGATCCTCTACCGCGGCGAACACCGGCGTCAGCGCCGCAACGCCGTCCTGCATGAGGTGAAGCGCCCCTGCGGCAAAGCGCAGGTTGCCGGTGTCGAAGGGCACGTGCGTGGAGAGCGTGCGCAACTGCGTGATGTCGGCCGCCAGTCGGCGCCGGTCGGCGCCGAGGCCGCTCAGCGGCGCGGCCGCGGTCCCAGCCAGATCATCAGCCGCGCCCTCGGCCGGGTTCGCAGGGACGCCGGCGCGCATGAGGTCCGAGAACCAGGTGCGTGCATCCGCGAGGGTGCGATCGAGCAGGCCGATGACCGTGCCGGCCAGGCTGGTGGGCAGCACGAGCGAATGGACCAGCGCGGCGCACAGGATGCCCAGGCCGATCTCCTCGACGCGTGCGCTGGCCGTGTCGAACACCAGCGCCGGCGTCTGGACCGAGGGGAAGCCGATGAGCGCCGCCGTGTAGCCGGCCAGCATGAACAGGTAGGCGCGAGGCGTGCGGTCGAGCAGCGAGACGTAGAGGCACACGGCCACCCACAGGCTCAGCGCAAGCGTGAGCAGTTCGGGTGCATTCGACAGCGCAGGCACGATCGCGAGCGTGGCGGCGGACCCGACGAAGGTGCCGATGAAGCGATACACCGCCTTCGAACGCACCGCCCCCGCGAACGGATTGGCCACCACGTAGGCGGTCAGCATGGCCCAGAACGGCCTCGGCAGGCCGGCCCATTGCGCGATGTATGCGGCCAGCATCGCCGCCGCGAAACTCTTGACTGAAAACAGCATCTCCGGCGCGCTCACGCGCAGCCAGGCAGGCCGATGGAACGTCATGGCCGCCCCGCTTCATCGTCCACGCCGTCGAGCAGCGGAATGGACGGAATGGCGCAGTCCAGCCGCTTGCCCATGTGCACGAACACGCGCAGGCAGGCCGCCAGGTCGCGATCGGACACGCCGTCGAACACCTCTGCGCGCAAGCCGCGCAGCACGATCTCGATTTGCTCGCGTACCTGCTCGCCGACGGCAGTGATGTGGATGGTCTTGGCGCGGCCGTCGTTCGGGTCACTGCGCCGTTCGGCCAGGCCTGCCGACACCAGTTGGTCGAGAGAACGGGTCAGCGATGGCGCCTCGATACCGAGCGCATCGGCCAGCACGCCGGGCCGCACCGCACCGCCCAGCCGGCCGAGGATCAGCAGCGGCCACACCAGCGCCTGGGACAACCCGTACTGCGCCACGGCCTTGTCGGCACTCGCGCGGTAGTGGCGCTGCAACACCCCGAGAGCGGTCGTCAGGGTCATGCGCGCCATCGAGCGCGTGGCTTCGTCCATTGGATATCAAAGAATAGTTAGCTATCTAACTATTATAGGCAGACCAAGGGAAAACCCTTGGCTCTGAAGGCGCAATTGCCGCGCTCGGACGGCGCCGTCGACGCTACCGGTGCAGGCCGCGCTCGTCCGGCTCGTCGGTCGACACGCTGATCACGCTGGCCTGCTGGCCCTTGGCCCGGCGCCACAGGTACACCGCGTAGCCGCTCAACCCATAGACGACGAACAGGCTGAACAGGACAGTGGGCGGATGGATGTTGATGACCGCGATGCCCAGCGCGATCAGGACGATCACGGCAAAAGGCACGCTGCGCTTCATCTGGATGTCCTTGAAGCTGTAGAACGGGGCATTGGTCACCATGCTCAGGCCCGCATAAAGCGTGAACCCGAACGTGATCCAGGTGATCTGCTGCCACGTGAGGTACAGCACGTCCCCGCCGCGCCGCCCCCATTCGTTCATCAGCCAGATGAAGCCGGCGACGAGTGCCGCTGCCGCCGGCGAGGGCAGCCCCTGGAACCAGCGCTTGTCGATCACGCCCGTGTTGACGTTGAAGCGAGCCAGCCGGAGCGCCGCGCAGGCGCAATAGACGAAGGCCGCAATCCAGCCCCAGCGGCCCAACCCCTTGAGCGACCATTCGTAGGCGATGAGCGCCGGTGCCGCACCGAACGACACCATGTCGGACAGCGAGTCCATCTGCTCGCCGAACGCGCTTTGCGTGTTCGTCATGCGCGCGACCCGCCCGTCCAGGCTGTCCAGGACCATGGCCGCGAATACGCCGAGCGTCGCCTGGTCGAACTGCGCGTTCATCGCCATCACGATGGCGTAGAAGCCGCCGAACAGCGCCCCCAGAGTGAAGAGGTTCGGCAGGATGTAGATGCCCTTGCGCCGCTTGCGCGGCTCGGGCGTGGTGCCGGTGTCCAGGGAGGTGTCGTCGTGCATGAAGCGGCGAGTTTAGTGCACGCCGTCCCCGCCCCACGCTTGCGACGCTCTGAATAAAAAAGGCCACCGCAAAGCGGTGGCCGGCAACCCATCTTCAAGCCTGCCCATGCGCGGCAAGCGCAGCGAAGCCCCTTCGGGGCCACCGCGGATCCGGCTTCGCCGGGCCGCAGATGGCGCCCCCTGAAAGGGGGTTGGCTGGCCTGCGCAGCAGGTAGGCTGGGGGTCAGTTCCGAGTCTGGTCGACGAGCTTGTTCTTCTTGATCCAGGGCATCATCGCCCGCAGCTTCTCGCCCACCACTTCGATCTGGTGCTCGGCGTTGAGGCGGCGGCGGCTGATCAGCGTGGGCGCGCCACCGGCGTTCTCCAGGACGAAGCTCTTGGCGTATTCGCCGGTCTGGATGTCCTTGAGCACCTTCTTCATCGTGGCCTTGGTCTCCTCGGTCACGATGCGCGGGCCGGTGACGTACTCGCCGTACTCCGCGTTGTTGGAGATCGAGTAGTTCATGTTGGCGATGCCGCCTTCGTAGATCAGGTCGACGATCAGCTTGAGCTCGTGCAGGCACTCGAAATAGGCCATCTCGGGCGCGTAGCCGGCTTCCACCAGCGTCTCGAAGCCGGCCTTGATCAACTCGACGGTGCCGCCGCACAGCACGGCCTGCTCGCCGAACAGGTCGGTCTCGGTCTCTTCGCGGAAGTTGGTCTCGATGATGCCGGCCTTGCCGCCGCCGTTGGCGATGGCGTACGACAGGGCCAGGTCACGGGCCTTGCCGCTCTTGTCCTGGTAGACGGCCACCAGGTGCGGCACGCCGCCGCCCTGGGTGTACGTGCTGCGCACGGTATGGCCAGGGGCCTTGGGTGCGACCATCCACACGTCGAGGTCAGCGCGCGGCTGCACGAAGCCGTAGTGCACGTTGAAGCCGTGCGCGAACACCAGCGAGGCGCCTTCCTTGATGTTGGGCGCGACGTCGTTCTTGTAGACGTTGGCGATCTGCTCGTCGGGCAGCAGGATCATGACCACGTCGGCCTGCTTGACCGCGTCGGCCACTTCGGCGACCTTGAGGCCGGCCTTCTCGACCTTGGGCCAGGAAGCGCCGCCCTTGCGCAGGCCGACGACGACCTTGACGCCGCTGTCGTTCAGGTTCTGCGCGTGGGCATGGCCCTGCGAGCCGTAGCCGATGATCGCGACCGTCTTGCCCTTGATCAGGCTCAGATCTGCGTCCTTGTCGTAATAGACCTTCATGATTGCTCCTTCTTGGATTCGTAAGTTGGCGTGATGCCTAGACGCGCAGGATGCGCTCGCCGCGGCCGATGCCGCTCGGCCCGGTGCGCACGGTTTCGAGAATGGCGCTGCGCTCGATCGCGTCGAGAAACGCGTCGTTCTTGCCCATGTCGCCAGTCAATTCGATGGTGTAGCTCTTGTCGGTCACGTCGATGATGCGGCCGCGGAAGATGTCGGCCATGCGCTTCATTTCCTCGCGCTCCTTGCCGACGGCGCGCACCTTCACCATCATGAGTTCGCGCTCGGTATAGGCGCCCTCGGTGAGGTCGACCACCTTGACCACCTCGATGAGGCGGTTGAGGTGCTTGGTGATCTGCTCGATGACGTCGTCCGACCCGGCGGTCTGGATCGTCATGCGCGAGAGGCTCGGGTCTTCCGTGGGGGCCACGGTGAGCGATTCGATGTTGTAGCCGCGGGCCGAGAACAGGCCCACGACGCGGGAGAGAGCGCCGGGCTCGTTCTCCAGCAGGACAGCAATGATGTGTTTCATGGTTGACGGGCTCCTCTTTTCGCTGCCCTCCCCCGTGCACGGTAATGCGCGGGCTCGACAAGCAATAGATTCGCCTCTGAAGAGGGATGAATGGCCCGCCCCGCTTCCGCGCGGCGGGCGTGAGTCGTTCTACAGGTCCTCGGAACCCATCAGCATTTCGGTGATGCCCTTGCCGGCCTGCACCATCGGGAACACGTTCTCGGTGGGGTCGGTGCGGAAGTCCATGAAGACCGTGCGGTCCTTGAGCTTGCGCGCCTCGCGCAGTGCAGGCTCGACGTCCTGCGGCCGCTCGATCAGCATGCCCACATGCCCGTAGGCCTCGGCCAGCTTCACGAAATTGGGCAGCGCGTCCATGTAGCTGTGGCTGTAGCGGCCGGAGTATTCGATCTCCTGCCACTGGCGCACCATCCCGAGGTAGCGGTTGTTCAGCGACACCACCTTGATCGGCGTGTTGTACTGCAGGCAGGTAGACAGTTCCTGGATGCACATCTGCACCGAGCCTTCACCGGTGATGCAGAACACCTCGGAATCGGGCTTGGCCAGCTTGACGCCCATGGCGTAGGGAATGCCGACGCCCATGGTGCCCAGGCCGCCGGAGTTGATCCAGCGGCGCGGCTCGTCGAAGCGGTAGTACTGGGCCGCCCACATCTGGTGCTGACCGACGTCGGAGGTGATGTAGGTGTCGGCGTCCTTCGTCATGTTCCACAGCGTCTCGAGGACGTGCTGCGGCTTGATGACGTCGTTGTTGCCGCGGTCGTATTTGAGGCAATCGCGCGAGCGCCAGCCTTCGATCGTCTTCCACCAGCTGTCGAGCGCCGCACCGTCGGGCCGCGCATCACCCTCGCGGATCATGGCGATCAGCTCCGCCAGCACTTCCTTGACGTCGCCGACGATCGGAATGTCGACCTTCACCCGCTTGGAAATGCTCGACGGATCGATGTCGACGTGGATGATCTTGCGCTCGTTCTGGGCGAAGTGCTTCGGGTTGCCGATCACGCGATCGTCGAAGCGCGCGCCCACCGCCAGCAGCACGTCGCAGTTCTGCATGGCCTGGTTGGCTTCCAGCGTGCCGTGCATGCCGAGCATGCCCAGGAACTTGCGGTCCGATGCCGGATAGGCGCCCAGGCCCATCAGCGTGTTGGTGACCGGGTAGCCCAGCATGTCGACCAACGTGCGCAGTTCCTCGCAGGCATTGCCCAGCAGCACGCCGCCGCCGCTGTAGATATAGGGCCGCTTGGCCGCCAACAGCAGTTGCAGCGCCTTGCGGATCTGCCCGCCGTGGCCCTTGCGCACCGGGTTGTACGAGCGCATCTCCACCTTTTCGGGGTAGCCGGTGTAGGGCACCTTCCTGAAGGAGACGTCCTTGGGCACGTCCACCACGACGGGCCCGGGACGGCCCGTGCGGGCGATGTGGAATGCCTTCTTCATCGTCAGCGCCAGGTCCTTGGCATCCTTGACCAGGAAGTTGTGCTTGACGATGGGCCGGGTGATGCCGACGGTGTCGCACTCCTGGAAGGCGTCCAGCCCGATCGCGGGCGTGGGCACCTGGCCGGAGATGATCACCATCGGGATGGAATCCATGTAGGCCGTGGCGATGCCGGTGACCGCATTGGTCAGGCCGGGGCCGGAGGTGACCAGCGCCACGCCGACGTCGCCGGTCGCGCGGGCATAGCCGTCGGCCGCGTGCACGGCCGCCTGCTCGTGACGCACCAGCACGTGCTGGATGGAATCCTGCTTGTAGAAAGCGTCGTAGATGTACAGAACCGCACCGCCGGGATAGCCCCAGACGTACTTGACGCCTTCGGCCTGCAGCGCGCGCACGAGCACCTCGGCGCCCATGAGTTCTTCGGATTGCGTGCCCATCCCGGAGGATGCGGCGGCAGCGGATGCGATTTCCGCCTTGGAGATTTCCATGATGAACCTTCGAGTTTCTTCGGGAACGAAAAACCTGGGGTGCCCCTTCGCAAGCTCTTGTGAAGCCGCGTCGAGACTTGAGGCCTTGACCATGGGCGCACCAGATTTGCGCCGGACCAAGACCCGTTTGCCTTTTGACTTGCAGACCACGATTATGGCATTTTTCCTGCCCCGCCCGGCGCGGGCGGCGCGCCGGGCGCCATGGCATGCCGCCGCCGCCCGGGCATAATTCACCGCGCTTTCGCTCCAAGATACTCCCCGTTTGGCCTCCGAAAAAGAACTCTCCGACTTCCTCAAGGGCGTCGAGCGGCGCGCCTTCAAGCGGTCGCTGTATCACGTTCGCGACGACGAGGCGGCCCTGGACATCGTGCAGGACAGCATGCTCAAGCTGGCCGAGCACTACGGGGACAAGCCGGCGCAGGAGCTGCCCATGCTCTTCCACCGCATCCTGTCGAACTGCACGCTCGACTGGTTCCGGCGCCAGAAAACGCGGCGCGCCCTGTTCTCGAACATGAGCGACTTCGAAGGCGGCGAAGCCCGGGGCGAGGACGATTTCGACCTGATGGAAAGCCTGGTCGCCACGGTCGACACCCGGGAAACCGAGAGCGCCCAGGACAGCACGCAGCGGGCCCAGGTCCTGCGGGAGATCGAAGGCGAGATCAGCGCCCTGCCCGCCCGTCAACGCGAGGCCTTTCTGCTGCGTTACTGGGAGGAGATGGACGTCGCCGAGACGGCGGCGGCCATGGGGTGCTCGGAAGGCAGCGTCAAGACCCATTGTTCGCGCGCCGTTCACGCCCTCAGCCGCGCGCTGAAGGCCAAGGGAATCCAATTGTGAACTCACTTCATTCGCTGACTGCATCCGTCCCAACGCAGGATGATCCGCAGGCGCGCTTCGGCGCGCGCGTGGCGGTTCACCTGAACAGGGGCACACGGGAACTGCCGCACGACATCGGCGAGCGACTGCGCGCCAGCCGCGAACGGGCGCTGGCGCGGCGCAGGGCGGCGGTGGGCACCTCCGCACTGTCGCCGACCGGGCGGGCCGATCCCGCACGCCCTGCGACGTCGCGCGCCGGGGGGTGGTGGACCCGCATCGCTTCGGCCCTGCCGGTAGTGGCGCTGGTGGCGGGGCTGGTTGCCATCAAGATCGTCCAGGACGAGAACCGCGCCAACGAAGTGGCCGAGGTGGACGCCGCATTGCTGTCCGGCGAGTTGCCGCCCGCAGCCTACACCGACCCCGGCTTCGCGCAGTTCCTCAAGACTGACGCCGACACCACGGTCCGTTGATGCGCCTGACTGAACGCCTTCTTGCGCGCCGTCGCGGCGGCCCCGCTCCGCGCCCGCGTTGGCGCGCCGCGCTCGCGCTGCTGGCGCTGACGGGCAGCCTGGCGCACGCGGGCGCGCATGCGCAGGGTCCGGCGCCGGCAGCCACGCAGCCGCCTGCAGGCACGCAGGCCAAGCCTCCTGCGAGCGGCAAGGCGGTCCGGCCCTCAGCGCAGCCCAAGGCATCGCCCAATGGCCTGGCCTGGAGCGAACTGAGCGCCCGGCAGCAAGAGGCGCTGGCCCCGCTGGCGGGCCATTGGGGCCAGTTGCACCCGGCGCAGCAACGCAAGTGGATTGCCTTGTCCGGCAATTTCGCCAAGATGTCGGCCGATGAGCGGTCGGCGCTGCACAGCCGCATGACGGTCTGGGCCGCACTCAGCCCACAGGAGCGCAGCCGCGCGCGGCTCAACTATGCCGAGGTCAAGCGCCTGGCACCCGCGGACGAGCGCAGGGCCAAGTGGGAGGCCTACCAGGCGCTGCCCCCCGAAGAGCGCCAGAAGCTGGCCGAACAAGGCGCCGGCGCACCCAAGGGGGCCGCCGTCCCGGTCAGGCCGGTGCCGCAGCGCATGCTGGCCCCCGTCCCGCCCCTGGACCACACGGTCCAGCGCACGCCGCGCATCCAGCTGGCGCCGCCCGAAAGCCAGGTCTCCACTCCGGCACAATCGGCCCCCATCGTCCAGAAATAGGCGGCCCGGCCGCGGGCCGATCGATTCGCGTGAGTTCTCCCACTTCCCTGCCCGCCGACGCGGGCGCGCCCGTCGGCGCGGTCCAGTCACCGCTGCGCGCCCCCGGCCTGTGGCGCCGGATGGCCTGCTGGCTGTACGAGGGCATGCTGCTGTTCGCCGTCGTCTTCATCGCGGGTTGGCTGTTCAGCACCCTGACACAGATGCGAAATGCGGTCGACGGCAGCCGCCACCCGCTGCTGCAGGCGTTCCTGTTCGTCGTGATCGGCGTCTATTTCACCTGGTTCTGGTCGCGCGGGCAGACACTGGCGATGAAAACGTGGCGCATCCGCATCGTCGATGCGCACGGGCGCCCGCTCAGCCAGGGGCGTGCGCTGCTGCGCTACCTGCTGTCCTGGATCTGGTTCCTGCCACCGCTGGCGGTGCTGTCCATGTTCCAGGTCAGCGGCGGCGAGGCGGCCGTCGTCGTCTTCGGCTGGGTCGCCGTGTGGGCGGTCATGAGCCGGTTCCATCCGCTCGGCCAGTTCTGGCACGATGCCTGGAGCGGCACCCGGCTGGTGCATGGCGACCATGGCTGACGCCAAGGGCAGCGCCAACACCCAGCGCGGCCGGCGCGGACTGGAACGGATCTGGCACGCCGCGCTGATCTCCCTGCAGGGCCTGCACATCGGCTGGCACGAAACGGCGTTCAGGCAGGAGGCCATCGTCGCGATCGTGGCCATTCCGCTGTCGTTCTGGCTGGGCCAGGACTGGGTGCAGACCGCACTGCTGGCTGGCAGCGTGGTGCTGGTCCTGATCGTCGAGTTGCTCAACACGGCGGTCGAGTCGGCCATCGATCGCATCGGCCCCGAATGGCATGACCTGTCCAAACGCGCCAAGGACACGGGCAGTGCCGCCGTGCTGCTGGCGCTGCTGCTGGCCGCCGGCGTCTGGCTGGCGTGCCTGTGGCACCGATTTGTCGCCTGAACGCGGCATGATCGGGGGATGAGTTCTCCTGCCGTTCCCTTTTCAGTTTGTGTCTATTGCGGATCGCGCCCGGGCGCGCGGCCCGAATTCGCTGCCGCCGCCGAGTCCGTCGGGCGTTGGATCGGCACCAATCGCGGCCAGTTGGTGTACGGCGGCGGCCGCACCGGCCTGATGGGCGCGGTGGCGGAAGCCACCCGCGCGGCCGGCGGACGCGTGGTCGGCATCATTCCCAAGGCGCTGGTGGACCGGGAACTGGCCAATCCGTTGTGCGACGAGCTGCACGTCGTGGACACCATGCACGAGCGCAAGGCCATGATGGCCAGTCGCTCGCACGCCTTCCTGGCGCTACCCGGGGGCATCGGCACCTTCGAGGAGTTGTTCGAGGTCTGGACCTGGCGCCAGCTGGGCTATCACGACAAGCCGATCGGCGTGCTCGACGCGGGCGGCTACTACGCGGGCATGCTGCAATTCCTGCAGCACAGCGTCCGCGAAGGGTTCATGGGTGAATGGCAGATGGGGCTGATCCGCACCGGCACGGTGCCGGAACAGTTGCTGCAGGCTCTGCGCGACGAGGTGCCGCGCCACCCCGAAGGCGATCGGCTGGCCGAGAACCTGTGAATAGGCGCGCCGCCGCAGCGGCGCCCGGCCCGCCCCGGCCCTAGACCGCGTTCTCGTCGGTCTCGCCGGTGCGGATGCGCACGACGCGCTCGACATTGGTGACGAAGATCTTGCCGTCGCCGATCTTGCCGGTGCGCGCGGCGCTCACGATGGCGTCGACGCTGCGTTCGACGTCGCCTTCGTTGACGACGACCTCGATCTTCATCTTCGGCAGGAAGTCCACCACGTATTCGGCGCCGCGGTAGAGCTCGGTGTGGCCCTTCTGCCGGCCGAAGCCCTTGACCTCGGTGACCGTCAGCCCGGTGACGCCGACCTCGGCCAGTGCCTCGCGAACGTCGTCGAGCTTGAAGGGTTTGACGATGGCAGTGATTTGCTTCATTTCGCTGTGCTCCCGGCGGTTTCGTTGAACTTGCTGGTGATAGGGTAGCGCCAATCCTTGCCGAAGCTGCGGTGCGTGACCCGGATCCCCACCGGCGCCTGGCGGCGCTTGTACTCGTTGATCTTGATCAATCGCACCACGCGCTCCACCACGGCCCGGTCGAAGCCGGCGGCAATGATGTCGTCGACGCTTTCATCGTCTTGCATATAGCGGGCCAGGATGCCGTCGAGCACCTCGTAGGGCGGCAGGCTGTCCTGGTCGACCTGGTCCGGACGCAGCTCGGCGCTGGGCGGCCGGGTGATGATGCGCTCCGGGATCGGGTTGGCGCCGGTGCCGTATGGATCGTTCGCGTTGCGCCAGCGCGCCAGCTCGAACACGGTGGTCTTGAGCAGATCCTTGATGACGGCGAAGCCTCCGGCCATGTCGCCGTAGAGCGTGCAATATCCGGTGGCCATTTCGCTCTTGTTGCCGGTGGTCAGCACGATCGAGCCGAACTTGTTCGACAGGCCCATGAGCAGCGTGCCGCGGATGCGCGCCTGGATATTCTCCTCGGTGGCGTCCTCGGGCAGCCCGGCGAACTCACCGGCCAGCGCCTTCTTGAACGACTCGAAGGTGTCCCTGATCGAGATTTCGTCATACCGCACACCCAGGCGCTGCGCCATGTCGCGCGCATCGATCCAGCTGATGTCTGCCGTGTAGGGCGAGGGCATCATCACCGCCCGCATCCTGTCCTTGCCCAGCGCGTCGACGGCGATGGCCAGGACCAGCGCGGAATCGATGCCTCCGGACAGGCCCAGCAGGGCGCCGGGAAAGCCGTTCTTGCCGATGTAGTCGCGCACGCCCAGCACCAGGGCGTCCCACAGCTGCGCCAATGGCTCGCGCGCGCCCGGAGGCTGCCGGCCGGCCGCGACGCGCAGGACGCCGGCTTCGCGCGATACCTCGACGAAGGCCAGCTCTTCACGGAACGATTCGGCCTGCATGGCCGCGCTGCCGTCGGCCTGCAAGGCGAACGAGGCGCCGTCGAAGACCACCTCGTCCTGCCCGCCCACCAGGTGGGCGAACACCAGCGGCATGTCGGCGGCGCGGGCACGCTCTGCCATGCGCTCGACACGTTCGCCTTCCTTGCCGACGTGGTAAGGCGACGCATTGATGACGGCCAGGAGCTCGGCCCCGGCCTCGCGCGCCAGCCGCGCCGGCTCCTCGAACCAGGCGTCCTCGCAGATCAGTAGCGCCACCGAGACGCCTGCGGCCTCGAACACGCAGGTGCCCTGCCCCGGCGCGAAGTAGCGCCGCTCGTCGAACACCTGGTAGTTGGGCAGTTCGCGCTTGGCGTAGGTTTCGACGATGCGGCCGTCGCGTATCACGCTGGCGGCGTTGTGGCGCATCTGCACCGACACCGATCGGCCGCGCAGGCTGTGGCCGCTGGGGTGGCCCACCACCACGGTCAGCCCGGCCAGTTGCGCCGTCTCGCGCGCCACGGTGCGCACCGCTTCGTCGCAACCCTGGATGAAGGCCGGCCGCAGGAAAAGGTCCTCGGCGGCGTAGCCGCAGATCGACAGTTCGGGCGTGAGCAGCAGATGCGCACCCTGGGCATGGGCGGCACGGGCCGCATCGACGATCCGGCGCGCGTTGCCGGCGAGGTCACCCACCACGAAGTTCAGCTGCGCGATCGCGATCTTGAGAGTCATGCAATTGGACGAGAGAAGCTGCAACGATTATGTCATTCACCCTTCGCCCCGTTGGCCTTGTGCGGGCATCGGCCACGCGCCGGCGCGAGGACTGCTACCCTCGCCCGGCAATGTCCTCCGGCTCCGCCCCCGCCTCCCCAGTGCTTGCCGCCACAGGCGCCCAATCCGCCGGCCGGGCGTACCTCCTGCTGATATTCACCACGCTCATCTGGGGCGCGAACGCGGTGGCCGCGCGCCTCGCGGTCGGCCAGGTCTCGCCGATGCTCCTGACGTTCATGCGCTGGGGCATCAGCTGCGCCGCACTGCTGCTGTTCGCGCGCGGGCCGATCCGGGCGCACTGGCATGCGCTGCGCGGTCACTGGCGAGCGATCGCCCTGATGGGCGCGCTGGGTTTCACCGGCTTCAACGCCCTGTTCTACGCGGCCGCCTATCACACGACGGCGATCAACATCGCCATCCTGCAGGGGACGATTCCGGTACTGGTGCTGATCGGCAGCGTGCTGCTGTTCGGCACCCGGGTCAACGCCTTGCAGTGCTTCGGCGTGGTGGTGACGCTCGCCGGCATCGCGGTGGTGGCCTCGCACGGCGAGCTCGAACAGCTCGCGCGTCTGCAGTTCAACATCGGCGACGTCTGGATGATCGTGGCCTGCCTCCTCTACGCCGGCTATGCGCTGGGCCTGCGCAAGCGTCCGCAGGTGCCGGCCATCGTCTTCTTTGCCGCCACCGCGATGGTGGCTTGCCTGGCATCGCTGCCGCTGGTGGCCATGGAAGCGGTGAACGGGCAACTGCAGGCGCCGACCGCCCAAGGCTGGGCCCTGGTTGCGTTCGTCGGCCTGCTGCCCTCCTTCGTCTCGCAGGTCACTTTCATCCAGGCGGTGGGCCTGATCGGGCCGGCCCGGGCCGGCGTGTTCCTCAACTTGGTGCCGATCTTCGGCCCGCTGCTGGCGATGCTGGTGCTGGGCGAGCCGATTTCGGTGTATCACGGCGTGGCGCTGGCGATGGTGCTTGGCGGCATCTGGATTGCCGAGCGGCTGGGCGTGCGCCGCCCCTGAGCGTCGATGGCCGGGTCCGAGCTCATCGCGCGCATCGTCGCCTCCGTCGCGGACATCGACGCCGCCGCCTGGGACGGCCTGCTTGCCAGGCAACGGGCACCCACCCCGTTCATGCGCCACGCCTACCTGTCGGCGCTCGAGAGCAGTGCCAGCGCGGTGGCCGACAGCGGCTGGCTCACGCGCTTCGTGACGCTGTGGCGCGGCCGCCAGTTGCTGGCTGCCTGCCCGCTGTACCTCAAGTCGCACTCCTATGGCGAGTACGTGTTCGACTGGGCGTGGGCCAATGCCTACCGCGAGAACGGGCTGGACTACTACCCGAAGGCGCTGGTGGCGGTGCCGTTCACGCCGGTTCCCGGCGCGCGCCTGCTGGCGCGCGATGCCGACAGCCGAGCCCATCTCGTCCAGGCGCTGCTGGCCTGGTGCGGCCAGGAAGAGCTTTCGTCGCTGCACCTGCTCTTTTGCGATGAGGACGACGTTGCGGCCTGCGCCGACGCCGGGCTGATGATGCGCCACACGGTGCAGTTCCACTGGCTCAACCAGGGCTGGGCCGATTTCGACGCCTTCCTGGCGAGCCTGGCGCAGGAAAAACGCAAGAAGATCCGCCAGGAACGGCGCAAGGTCGAGGAAGCGGGCGTGCGGTTCCGATGGGCGCGCGGCGCCGACATCGGCGCGGCCGACTGGGACTTCTTCTATCGCTGCTACGCACGCACCTACCGCGAACACGGCAATCCGCCGTACCTGACGCGGGAGTTCTTCCATGCCATGGCCCGCGACATGCCCGAGGCGTGGCTGCTTTTCGTGGCCGAACGGGAGGGTCGGCCGATCGCCTGCAGCTTGATCGCCCTTTCTGGCACCGGCGCGGCGGGCGAGCCGCCTCCGGTGGCCTACGGTCGCTACTGGGGCGCCCTGGAACGGGTGGATTGCCTGCATTTCGAGGCGTGCTACTACCAGCCCCTGCAGTGGTGCATCGCCCACGGGGTCGCCCGCTTCGAAGGCGGCGCGCAGGGAGAACACAAGATGGCCCGCGCGCTGATGCCGGTGAAGACCACCAGCTGCCACTGGCTGGCCCACCCGGCCTTTGCCGACGCGGTGGAGCGGTTCCTCGAGCGGGAGGACCAGGGCATCGCGCACTATCTCGAAGACCTGCAGGAGCGCAGCCCGTTCAGGAACCCGTCCGCGCAGGACTGAGCGGCCTGCGGCCCGGCAGCGCCGCGGGCCTGCCTTGCCTCTTACTTCTGGTAGTTGGCCACGCCGTCGAGCACTTCCTTGCGGGCCGCGTCGATGCCTTCCCAGCCCAGCACCTTGACCCACTTGCCTTCTTCCAGGTCCTTGTAGTGCTCGAAGAAGTGGCTGATCGCCTTCAGGCGCATCGGATTGACGTCGTCGACCGACTTCCAGTGGCTGTAGATGGGCAGCACCTTGTCGGTCGGGACGGCCAGCACCTTGCCGTCGACGCCGGCTTCGTCTTCCATCATCAGGATGCCCAGCGGGCGGCAGGGCACGACCACGCCGGGATGCAGCGGATAGGGGGTGATGACCAGCACGTCCACCGGGTCGCCGTCACCCGACAGCGTCTGCGGCACGTAGCCGTAGTTGGCGGGGTAGTACATGGCGGTGGTCATGAAGCGGTCGACGAAGATCGCGCCCGACTCCTTGTCCACCTCGTACTTGATGGGATCGGAGTTCATCGGGATCTCGATGACCACGTTGAACGTGTCCGGGAGGTTCTTGCCGGGGGAGACTTTGTCGAGGGCCATGGCGGTGTGCGCTTTGAAAGTTGGAATTAGACGGAAAGTTGTCGCGAGATGCGGACAAACCCGAAGTTTACTTTCCGCGTCACGACACATTCATACCAAGTTGAGGATTTGCCTGTAAATTTGTCCACGTTGGCCAATCGGCCGTCCGGCAGCGCCGCGGCGGCTTCGAGGAAGCAACGCGGCGAAGGTTCACACCCGTGCGCGTTGACTCCCACGGTGAAAGCCCTTCGTCTCCAGAAGTCACAACGATTGAATGGAGAAGCAAAGGCATGAATGGCAACACACCCCTCATCCTCGCGATCGTCTGCGGCCTGGTGGCCGTGGGCTATGGCGTCTGGGCCCGCAGTTGGATTCTTTCCCGTGACGCCGGCAACGCGCGAATGCAGGAGATCGCCGCGGCGATCCAGACCGGCGCCGCGGCATACCTGGCCAAGCAGTACCGCACCATCGCCGTCGTCGGGGTGGTGCTGGCCATCCTGATCGGCATCTTCCTGCACGTGACGACCGCCGTCGGCTTCGTGATCGGCGCCGTGCTGTCGGGCGCCTGCGGCTTCATCGGCATGAACGTGTCCGTGCGCGCCAACGTACGCACGGCCCAGGCCGCGACCCTGGGCATCGGACCGGCGCTGCAGGTGGCGTTCCGCGGCGGCGCCATCACCGGCATGCTGGTGGTCGGACTCGGGCTGCTGGGCGTGTCCGCCTTCACCTGGTTCCTGATCGGCAACGGCGCCCTGACGCCGGACAAGAGCCTGGCGCGGCTGCTGGATCCGCTGATCGGCTTTGCCTTCGGCTCTTCACTGATCTCCATCTTTGCGCGCCTGGGCGGGGGCATCTTCACCAAGGGCGCCGACGTCGGCGCCGACCTCGTGGGCAAGGTCGAGGCCGGGATACCCGAAGACGATCCGCGCAACCCGGCGGTGATTGCGGACAACGTGGGGGACAACGTCGGCGACTGCGCCGGCATGGCCGCCGACCTGTTCGAGACCTACGCCGTCACGCTCATCGCCACGATGGTGCTGGGCGCGCTGATGGTGGCAGCCGCACCGGTCAACGCGGTGTTCTATCCGCTGGCGCTGGGCGCGGTATCGATCATCGCGTCGATCATCGGCTGCTTCTTCGTCAAGGCCTCGCCGGGCATGACCAACGTGATGCCCGCGTTGTACAAGGGCCTGGCAGTGGCGGGCATCCTGTCGCTCATCGCCTTCTGGTTCGTCACCGGCTGGCTGATGCCCGACAACGCCATCGCGGCCAGCGGCAGCCGGATGCGGCTGTTCGGCGCCTGCTTCGTCGGGCTGGCGCTGACGGCGGCGCTGGTGTGGATCACCGAGTTCTACACCGGCACGCAGTACTCGCCCGTGCAGCACGTGGCCAAGGCATCCACCACCGGCCACGGCACCAACATCATTGCCGGGCTCGGCGTGTCGATGCGCTCGACGGCCTGGCCGGTGCTGTTCGTGTGCGCGGCCATCATCGCCTCGTACACGCTCGCCGGGCTGTACGGCATCGCCGTGGCGGCCACGTCCATGTTGAGCATGGCCGGCATCGTAGTGGCGCTGGACGCCTATGGCCCGATCACCGACAACGCAGGCGGCATTGCCGAGATGAGCGAACTGCCCGCCTCGGTGCGCGACATCACCGACCCGCTGGACGCCGTGGGCAACACCACCAAGGCGGTGACCAAGGGCTATGCCATCGGTTCGGCCGGCTTGGCCGCGCTGGTGCTGTTCGCCGACTACACCCACAAGCTGGAAAGCTACGGCCAGTCGCTGGACTTCAACCTGTCCGATCCGATGGTGATCGTAGGCCTGTTCATCGGCGGGCTCATTCCTTACCTGTTCGGCGCCATGGCAATGGAGGCGGTCGGCCGCGCCGCCGGTTCGGTGGTGGAGGAAGTGCGCCGCCAGTTCCGCGAGATCCCCGGCATCATGGAGGGCACAGCCAAGCCGGAATACGGCCGCGCGGTGAGCATGCTGACCGGCGCCGCCATCAAGGAGATGATGATCCCGTCGCTGCTGCCGGTGCTGGTGCCGATCGTCGTCGGCCTGGCGCTCGGACCGAAGGCGCTGGGCGGACTCTTGATGGGCACCATCGTCACCGGCCTGTTCGTGGCCATCTCGATGTGTACCGGCGGCGGCGCCTGGGACAATGCCAAGAAGTACATCGAGGACGGCCATTTCGGCGGCAAGGGCAGCGAAGCACACAAGGCCGCCGTCACGGGCGACACGGTGGGCGACCCCTACAAGGACACGGCCGGCCCAGCGGTCAATCCGCTGATCAAGATCATCAACATCGTGGCCCTGCTCATCGTGCCGCTGGTCGTGAAGTTCCACGCAGGCTGAGCGAGTAGCGCGCCGCGGTCGACGCGGCTACATCGTCGGGGCGATGGCTTCGGCGTAGTCGTAGAGCTGCGAAAGAATGCCCTCGGCGCGCTCATCGCCCTCGGCCTGCTCGGCCAGTTCGTCGATCTGCGCGAAGTACGCATCGACGTTGCGGGCCCCGCCCTCGCCTTCGAGCAGTCGGGCGGCGCGATGCGCCTCCCAACGCTCGGCATCCTCAGGCGCAAGCGTGTCCGGGAAGTTGCGCGCGCGATAGCGAAACAGCAGTTCCTCCAGGCGGCCATCGTCGAAGCCGGTACGCGCCGCCGCCAGCTCCGCAGGCGACAGCGCACGCAGCTGCTCGAGTCGCCGCCGGTCGGCGTCGCCGACGAAGCCGCCGTACAGGTCCTCGTCGACATCCGTCGCCGGCTGGCGCGGCCGCTCGAACACGGCGGGCCAGATGGCGCTCATGTCCGGCAGGCCGGCCGCGCGTTCGGCATGGCGCAGGGCCTGCGGCAGGTCAAGCTTCCAGCGCTCGGCCATCGCCGGCGTGAGTGTGCGCAGATTGCCCACGACCATCGGCGACTTGTTCAGGTGGATGCTCTTGATGGGCAGCCGCAGCACGCCTTCGGGCAGGTCGGCCGTGCGGGTGAACAGGCGCTGGCGGATCGTGTCGACGTCCAGCATGGGCAGTTCGGCCGGGTCGTGGGTCAGGTCCCAGGCCAGCAGTTCGTTGCGATTGGTCGGGTGGCTGGCCAGCGGCCACATCACCGCCAGGCAGCCGCGCTCGGCCGGGAACATGCCCGAGACGTGCAGGAACGGCTTCGCGCTGCCGGGCGACGTGGGCAGCCCCAGCTCGGAGGCGACCCGATCCTTGCGGCGCAGCGCCAGGGCGAAATCGAACAGGCGCGGCTGGCGCTGCCGGATCAGGCGCGCCAGGGCAATCGTGGCGCGCACGTCCGACAGGGCATCGTGGGCGGCCTCGTGCACGAGCCCGTTGGCGCGGGTGAGCTCCTCGAGCTTGAAGCTGGTGCTGCCGTCCTCGCGCACGGGCCACTCGATGCCTTCCGGGCGCAGGGCGTGCGTCAGCCGCACGACGTCCAGCAGGTCCCAGCGGCCACAGTCGTTGCGCCATTCGCGCGAATACGGGTCGATGAGATTGCGCCAGAAAAGGAAGCGCGTCACCTCGTCGTCGAAGCGGATCGTGTTGTAGCCCACGCCGATGGTGCCCGGTTGCGCGAGTTCGCGCTCGATGCGCGCGGCGAATTCATTCTCGGGCACGCCGCGCTCCAGGCAGGTCTGCGGCGTGATGCCGGTGAGCAGGCACGAGCCGGGATCGGGCAGGTAGTCGGGCGCCGGGCGGCAATAGAGCATCAGCGGCTCGCCGATCTCGTTGAGCTCGGCATCGGTGCGGATGCCGGCAAACTGGGCTGGGCGGTCGCGGCGCGGCACCACGCCGAAGGTTTCGTAGTCGTGCCAGAAGAAGGTTTGGGCGGGCATGCGAGTTGGATAGGTCGGGAACACCGGCGGCTTGCCGCGCGGCGCGGGATGGCGCAATGCTCCGCCGAGCATAGCCGCATGCGCGCCGCCGGCCGCGAGCGCGGGCGCGCGGCAAGCGCCACGCCCGTGCCAGCGTGCTCAAAGCAGTGGGGAGAAAAGCCGCGCCAGCGAATCGCCCAGCCGTTGCCAGAAGGGCCGCTTGCGCAGCGCACGCACCAGTGCGGCGTTGTGCAGGTCGGTCTCGAACTGAGCACCCAGCGGGGATGCCAGCGCCGGCCCGTAGACCACCGCCATCACCTCGAAGTTGAGCCTGAAGCTTCGATTGTCGAAGTTGGCGGTGCCGATCATGGCGCAGTCGTCGTCGACCACCAGGGTCTTGGAATGCAGCATGCGCGCCTCGTACTCCCACACCTTCACGCCGGCGGCCTGCAGTTCGTCGAAGTACGAGCGTGCCGCGGCGCTCACCACCAGCGAATCGCTGCGGCGCGGCACCAGCAGGCGCACGTCAACGCCACGCAAGGCCGCGCTGGTCAGAGCCATCAAGGCCGGCTCACCCGGCACGAAATATGGCGTGGTGAGCCAGGCGCGCGTGGTCGCGGCATGGATCGCCGCCACGTGCATGCGGTGGATGGCCTCCTGTGGACTGTCGGGACCGCTGGTGACGATCTGCACCGCGATGTCGCCGGCCTCCACCCGCGGCATCAGGTGCGGCAGGTCGTGGTCGATGTCCGGCGCCAGATCGCCGGTGGCATACGTCCAGTCCTCCAGGAATGTCGTCTGCAGCCAGCGCACCACGCCGCCCTCGAGCTTCAGGTGCACGTCGTGATAGGCGTCGCCGCGTGTGCGCAGGTCCTCCTCGTCGGTGATGTTCACGCCGCCGGTGAAGCCGACGTGGCCGTCGCACACCACGATCTTGCGGTGCGTGCGGTAGTTGATGACCGGACGCATGCGCCGGCCGATGCGCGTCTCGTGGAACAGCGCGATCTCGACGCCGGCCTCGCGCAGCGGTGCGAGAAAGGATTTGCCAACTCGCTTGGAGCCCAGCGAATCGATCAGCAGCCGAACCGCCACGCCAGCGCGGGCGCGCTCGGCCAGCAGATCCCGCAGCTGCGTGCCAATGAGATCTGGCTCGACGATGTAGTACTCCAGATGCACGTGGTGACGCGCCTGCCGGATCGCCTCGAAGATCGCATCGAAGGTCTGCGCCCCGCCGACCAGCAGTTCGATTGCGGTGGCGCTCGAGACCGGCAGGCCACAGGCCCCGCTGCCCAGGGCCGCCAGCTGGCGCAGCGCCGGCGGCGCCTGTGCCGCAGCCTCGCGCAGGCGCGCCACATCCGCCGGTGCGTGCGCACTGGCCCGGCTGCGCAGCCGCCTCAGACGCTGCTTGACCAGCCGCTGCGGGCCCAGGAAGTAGTAGATGAAAAACCCGGCAATGGGCAGGAGCGCCAGCGACAGGATCCAGCTCAGCGTGGACACCGGCGCGCGCCGCTGCATCACGATCCAGATCACGAGCACGGCGATGTAGGCGCTCCAGCCGACGGACAGCGCGGTCTTCCAGTAGAGACTCGTGAAGGCGTGTATGTCGTGCAGGTTCAAGGCGGCTAACGTCGGCGTCGCGGTGCGCTGGCCAGCGCGCGGGCAAAGAAAAAGGCCGGTGGCGATGCTACCGGCCTTTTGATGATGCCCGGCCGCCCGTCGGGCGAACCGGCGGCGGCTGGCGGGTCGCTCAGCCCGCGGCGGCTTCCTCGGCCTCGGGCCGGGACTTGCCTTCCTTCTTGGGCAGCGGCGTGATGTCGAGCACGACCTCGTCCTTGTCGTCCAGGTCGACTTCGAGCCGTCCACCCTCGGTCAGGCGTCCGAACAGCAGCTCGTCGGCCAGGGCGCGGCGGATCGTGTCCTGGATCAGGCGCTGCATCGGGCGCGCACCCATCAGCGGATCGAAGCCCTTCTTGGCCAAGTGCTTGCGCAGCTTGTCGGTGAACGTGACCTCGACCTTCTTTTCGGCCAGTTGCGTCTCGAGCTGCAGCAGGAACTTGTCCACCACGCGCAGGATGATCTGCTCGTCCAGCGGCTTGAAGCTCACGGTCGCGTCCAGACGGTTGCGGAACTCGGGCGTGAACAGGCGCTTGATGTCGGCCATCTCGTCACCCGCCTGGCGCGGGTTGGTGAAGCCGATGGTGGCCTTGTTCATGGTCTCGGCACCCGCGTTCGTCGTCATGATGATGATGACGTTGCGGAAGTCGGCCTTGCGTCCGTTGTTGTCCGTCAGCGTGCCGTGGTCCATGACCTGCAGCAGCACGTTGAAGATGTCCGGGTGCGCCTTCTCGATCTCGTCGAGCAGCAGCACCGCATGCGGCTTCTTGGTGACGGCCTCGGTCAGCAGGCCGCCCTGGTCGAATCCGACATAGCCCGGAGGCGCGCCGATCAGCCGGCTGACCGCATGGCGCTCCATGTACTCGGACATGTCGAAGCGGATCAGGTCGACGCCCATGATGAAGGCCAGTTGCTTGGCCGCCTCGGTCTTGCCCACGCCGGTGGGGCCGGAGAACAGGTAGGAACCGATCGGCTTGTCCGGCTTGCCCAGACCCGAACGCGCCATCTTGACGGCCGAGGACAGCACCTCGAGCGCCTTGTCCTGGCCGAACACCACGCTCTTGAGATCGCGCTCGAGCGTCTGCAGCTTGCTGCGGTCGTCGTTGCTCACGTTCGCGGGCGGGATGCGCGCGATCTTGGCGACGATCTCCTCGACCTCGCTCTTGCCGATGGTCTTCTTGCGCTTGGACGCAATCAGGATGCGCTGGGCCGCACCGGCCTCGTCGATCACGTCGATGGCCTTGTCAGGCAGGTGGCGGTCGTTGATGTACTTGGCCGACAGCTCGGCCGCAGCCTGCAGCGCAGCGGTGGCGTACTTGACGCTGTGATGCTCCTCGAACCGGCTCTTGAGGCCCTTGAGGATCTCGATCGTCTCGGCCACGGTGGGCTCGACCACGTCGACCTTCTGGAAGCGACGGGACAGCGCCGCGTCCTTCTCGAAGATGCCGCGGTACTCGGTGAAGGTGGTCGCGCCGATGCACTTGAGCTGGCCGCTCGAGAGCGCCGGCTTGAGCAGGTTGGACGCGTCCAGCGTACCGCCGGAGGCCGCACCGGCGCCGATCAACGTGTGGATCTCGTCGATGAACAGGATGGCATTGGGCTTGTCCTTGAGCGACTTGAGCACGCCCTTGAGCCGCTGCTCGAAATCGCCGCGGTACTTGGTGCCGGCCAGCAGCGCGCCCATGTCGAGCGAATAGACGCTCGACTCGGCCAGGATCTCGGGCACGTCGCCCTGCGTGATGCGCCAGGCCAGGCCTTCGGCGATGGCGGTCTTGCCCACGCCGGCCTCGCCCACCAGCAGCGGGTTGTTCTTGCGGCGGCGGCACAGGATCTGGATGACGCGCTCGACCTCGTACTCGCGGCCGATCAGCGGATCGATCTTGCCGTCCTTGGCCAGCTGGTTCAGGTTCTGGGTGAACTGCTCGAGCGGGGAGGCCTTCTCGTTCTTCTCGGCCGCGCCCTCTTCGCCTTCGGCACCGCCAGCCTCGTTGTTCTTGGCCGGCTCGGGCGGGTCGCTCTTCTTGATGCCGTGCGCAATGAAGTTGACCACGTCCAGGCGCGTGACGCCCTGCTGGTGCAGGTAGTAGACGGCGTGCGAGTCCTTCTCGCCGAAGATCGCCACCAGCACGTTGGCGCCGGTGACCTCCTTCTTGCCGTTGCCGGTGGACTGCACGTGCATGATGGCGCGCTGGATCACGCGCTGGAAACCCAGGGTGGGCTGGGTGTCGACGTCGTCGGTACCGGCCACCTGGGGCGTGTTGTCCTTGATGAAATTGGTCAGCGACGCGCGCAGATCATCGATGTTGGCCGAGCAGGCGCGCAGCACCTCTGCGGCGCTGGGGTTGTCCAGCAGCGCCAGCAGCAGGTGTTCCACGGTGATGAACTCGTGCCGCTGTTGCCTGGCCTCCACGAAGGCCATGTGCAAGCTGACTTCCAGTTCCTGGGCAATCATGTGATTTCCTTTTTGCCTTGCTGTGTGAATACGGGCTAGATGGGATTGGAGTGACCGTTATTCAACCGGTTCACTCACGCATTGGAGAGGGTGGCCGGCCTGGTGGGCCGCCTCCATCACTTGATTGACCTTCGTGGCAGCCATGTCCCTCGAATACACCCCACAGACGCCGCGGCCGTCGAGGTGGATCTTGAGCATGATCTGCGTTGCCGTTTCGCGGTCCTTGTTGAAAAACTGCTGGATGACGACGACGACGAATTCCATGGGGGTGTAATCGTCGTTGAGCATCACCACCTGGTACATCTGGGGCGGCGCGGTCTTCTGTGGCCGCCGCTCCAGGACCACGGAGTCACCGTCGTCCCGCGCCGGCTTGACGGCCGGCGGTTTGGGAGGAACGGAGGGGATTCGGGTAGCCATGAAAATCATTCTATCGAGCACGCATGGGGCGTGCCTACCCGGTTGGAATTGGTGGCTGTCCGCCGACAATTCAAGTGTGCGATTGTGAACGGCACTGTGGCGCGGCCGCTGAATCCGGCCGGCGACAAGGCCGGGAAAAGGGCATCCGGCGAGGATGGGCATTCGACCCGGGCAGATGGCAAGGACGCCTGGGCGCCCTCACCGCGGCCGCGCTTGCAGGGCCACCATGAAAAAGGCCCCGCATCGCGGGGCCCTGGATCGATGTGGCAACGTCACCCGGCAAGTCGCAGCCGGGTGCCGCGCGATCACATGTTGTCGATCATCACCTGGCCGAAGCCGGAGCAGCTGACCTGGGTCGCACCGTCCATCAGGCGGGCGAAGTCGTAGGTGACCTTCTTGCTCGCGATGGACTTCTCCATGGAGCTGATGATCAGGTCGGCCGCCTCTTTCCAGCCCATGTGCCGCAGCATCATCTCGGCCGACAGGATCTCGGAGCCCGGGTTGACGTAGTCCTTGCCGGCGTACTTGGGGGCCGTGCCATGGGTGGCTTCGAACATCGCGACGGTGTCGCTCATGTTGGCGCCCGGGGCGATGCCGATGCCGCCGACCTGCGCAGCCAGGGCGTCAGAGACGTAGTCGCCGTTCAGGTTGAGCGTGGCGATGACCGAGTACTCGGCCGGGCGAAGCAGGATCTGCTGCAGGAAGGCATCGGCGATGCTGTCCTTGATGGTGATTTCCTTGCCCGTCTTCGGGTTCTTGATCTTCATCCAGGGGCCGCCGTCGATCAGTTCGCCGCCGAATTCCTTGGCTGCCAGGCCATAGGCCCAGTCACGGAAGCCACCTTCGGTGAACTTCATGATGTTGCCCTTGTGCACGATGGTCACGCTGGGCTTGTCGTTGTCGAGGGCGTACTGGATCGCCTTGCGGACCAGGCGCTCGGTGCCTTCGCGCGACACCGGCTTGACGCCGATACCCGAGGTGTTGGGGAAGCGGATCTTCTTGACGCCGAATTCGTCCTGGAGGATCTTGATCAGCTTCTTGGCCTTCTCGCTCTCGGCCTCGAACTCGATGCCGGCGTAGATGTCTTCCGAGTTCTCGCGGAAGATCACCATGTTGGTCTTGTGCGGCTCCTTGACGGGGCTGGGCACGCCGTCGAAGTACTGCACCGGGCGCAGGCACACGTACAGGTCGAGTTCCTGGCGCAGGGCCACGTTCAGGGAGCGGATGCCGCCGCCCACCGGGGTGGTCAGCGGGCCCTTGATCGACACCACGTAGTCGCGCACGGCGGCCAGGGTTTCTTCGGGCAGCCAGACGTCGGGGCCGTACACCTTGGTCGACTTCTCGCCGGCGAAGACCTCCATCCAGTGGATCTTGCGCTTGCCGCCGTAGGCCTTGGCCACGGCCGCGTCCACCACCTTCAGCATCACGGGCGTGATGTCCATGCCGGTGCCGTCGCCCTCGATGAACGGGATGATGGGCTGGTCAGGCACATTGAGGGAGTTGTCGGCGTTGACGGTGATCTTCTGGCCTTCGGTCGGGACCTTGATGTGCTGGTAGGCGGACATGAGGGGGTTGGCTCCGGGGTAAATGAAAACGCCGACGCGCAAAGACAGGCGTCGACGGGCTCAATGCAGGTTGAGCCCCGGAATTCTAGAGCAACAGTGAAAGACGGCGCTGAAAGACGGCGCTGAAAGACGGCGCTGTCAACCAATGGGAACCCTGGGACGTCTGCGACGTTGTAAGCTGCCGCCGCGCCATTGCCGCTTCTTCGGCCGCCGTGCCGGCGGCTCCACCGTCCATATTTTCAAGACATGATCCGATTGACCCGCCTGCCGCGCCGCATCGCCTTGCTTCTCCTGTGTCTCGCTCCGGTCGCCGCGCTCGCGCAAGCGCAGGGCGAGCCGCAGTCCGGCCTGCCGAGGGTGCATCTGTCCGCCGGCATGTACCAGATCGAGGCGCAGGTGGCCGCCACGCCGACACAGCGCGAGATCGGCCTGATGTTCCGCAAGGAGATGCCGCAGCAGGAAGGCATGCTCTTCGTATTCGAGCAGGCGGCGCCGCAGTGCTTCTGGATGAAGAACACGCTGCTGCCCCTGACGGCGGCCTTCATTGCCGAGGACGGCCGCATCGTCAACCTGGCCGACATGCAGCCGCAGACGACCGACAACCACTGCTCGTCGGAGCCGGTGCGCTTCGTGCTGGAGATGAACCAAGGCTGGTTCGAGCGCAAGAACATCAAGGCGGGCAGCCGGCTCGGCGGCTCGCCCTTCTCCGCTACACGCTGAACGCCGCCGGCGCGGCGCGCTCCCAATGAAAAAAAACCGGTCGCAAGGACCGGTTTTTCGTTGGAACGGGCGCCGCTCAGCCGAAGTTCTTCGCAGCGAAATCCCAGTTTGCCAGCTTGGCCAGGAAGGTCTCGACGAACTTGGGACGCAGGTTGCGATAGTCGATGTAGTACGCGTGTTCCCACACGTCGATGGTCAGCAGCGCGGTGTCTGCCGTGGTCAGCGGCGTGCCGGCGGGGCCGGTGTTGACGATGTCGACGCTGCCGTCCGGCTTCTTGACCAGCCAGGTCCAGCCGGAGCCGAAGTTTCCGACGGCCGACTTGGTGAACGCTTCCTTGAAGGCGTCGAAACTGCCCCACTTGGCATCGATGGCCTTGGCCAGCGCGCCGCTCGGCGCACCGCCGCCCTGCGGCTTCATGCAGTTCCAGAAGAAGGTGTGGTTCCAGATCTGGGCCGCGTTGTTGTAGATGCCGCCGCTGGACTTCTTGATGATTTCCTCCAGGGGCATGTTCTCGAACTCGGTGCCCTTCTGCAGGTTGTTCAAGTTCACGACGTAGGCATTGTGGTGCTTGCCGTAGTGGTACTCCATCGTTTCCTTGGAGTACTCGGGCGCCAGGGCGTCGAGGGCGTAGGGAAGCGCAGGCAGAACGTGTTCCATGATTTCTTGCTCGTGGGTGGTTGATGAAACTGGTGAACAGCCCATTCTAGAAACTATTCAGGCGACCCGTTTGTCGGACCGCTGCGCGTTCGCCGCGTGTCCAGCACTTTCATGCGGGCCTGGCCATCGGCCAGCCGGGCGTTGATTTCGGCGCCGGGCTCGAGCTGCTCGATGCTGCCCAAGGCATGGCCGCGGTCGTCTGCCAGCCAGGCATAGCCGCGCTGCAGCACGAGGCTTGGATCCAGCAGTTGCAGCCGGGTGGCGGCATGAGCCAGTGCGTTGTCGCGCTGCGCCAGAGTCTGCGCCAGCGCGCGCGGCAGGCGCTGCTGCAATTGGCGCTGGGCCTCGGCACCACGCACCAGCCGCGCCAGTGCCGCGTGATGAAGGCGCTGCGCCAGGTGGGCGCAGCCCAGCTGCTGGCGCGCCACGATGCCCGACGGCCGGCCCATTCGCGCAGAAGCCCGGTCCAGGCGCTGCGCCAGCGCGTCGAGCCGGCTCGTCACCGCGTCTTCGAGGCGGCCTTCGAGCAGTTCGAGCGCGCCCAGCCAGGTGTCGCGCGAGGCGCTCACCAGCTCTGCCGCAGCCGTGGGCGTGGGGGCGCGGAGATCGGCGCAGAAGTCGGCGATGGTGAAGTCCGTCTCGTGGCCGACGCCGCAGATGACCGGCACCGGGCTTTGCACGATCACATGCGCCAGTTGCTCGTCGTTGAAGGCCCACAAGTCCTCGATGGAGCCGCCGCCGCGAACCAGCAGGATCACGTCCGGCGCAGGGTCGCGCAGCGCGTAGAGCGACCGCAATGCGCGCGCCAGTTCGGCCGGCGCGGCCGCGCCCTGCACTTGCGCCGGCGCCAGCACCACAGGAATGTGCGGCACGCGGCGGCGCAAGGCGGTGGCCACGTCGTGCAATGCCGCCGCACCGGTCGACGTGACCAGGCCGATGGCGCGTGGCAGCACCGGCAACGGGCGCTTGCGTTCGTTGTCGAACAGGCCCAGCGCCTCCAGCCGCGCCTTGCGCTGAAGGAATTGCTCGAACAAGGCGCCCTGCCCGGCGCGCGTGAGGCTTTCGACGACGAGTTGCAGATCGCCACGCGGCTCGTAGACCGCCAGGCGCCCCCGCGCCTCGACCTGGTCGCCCTCGCGAGGCGAGAAATCCAGCAGCGATGCCGAACGCCGGAACATCGCGCACCGCAGCTGGCCTGCGTCGTCCTTCAGCCCGAAATAGCAGTGACCGCTGGCTGCACGGGAGAAACCGCTGATCTCACCGCGCACCGTCACCGGGTTGAACCGCGCGTCCAGCGTATCGGCCACGGCGCGGCAAAGCGCACCCACGGCCCACACACGGGCGCCGGGAGAGGAAAAGTTATGTTCGATCACCAGGCATGTATCCGCTGCGATGCACTCGTCCACAACGCGGCAAGCCACGATCGGCCGCGACGCGACCACCACGGAAGGCCAATGTTGTGGTGCAAGTGATTGATTTCATTGGGCAATGCCCTGCTCATTTTTCGTTCGCCCCGGCGCAACCGCGCAACCATGCGGGCCGCCGGGGTCGGAGGGGCCGGTTAATCACAAAGTTATCAACAGAAAGTGTGGGCCGAATCCGACATGCTCCGACAGGGTTTGCACGCTGCTCGCGCGGTGGATAATCGACGCGCATTTGCATTCTTTTACAGGGACCGGAGGTCTTTTGTTCTCGATCATAGTTGCCGCGGGCTGGCCGATCTGGCCCCTGCTTGCCTGTTCCGTCATTGCTCTGGCGCTGGTCATCGAGCGCTTCACGTCTCTCAAGATCTCGCGGGTGCTGCCGCCGAAACTCCTGGACGAGGCCATCAGCGTCTCGCGCGACTCCGTGCCGGCGCCTGACGTGGTGAACAAGCTCGAGCGCAACTCGTCGCTGGGCGAAGTCCTGGCCTCGGGCTTCCGGGCGCTCAATGCCAACCCGGCCTCCACGGACGACGACATCCGTGCCGCGATGGAGGCGAGCGGCCGCAAGGTGGCGCACAAGCTCGAGCGCTACCTGGCGGCTCTGGCAACGATAGCCTCGGCCGCGCCGCTGCTGGGCCTGCTGGGCACGGTGATCGGCATGATCGAGATCTTCGGTTCGCAGTCGCCCGGCTCCGGTGCAGTCGGGTCGGGCAATCCGGCGCAACTGGCGCACGGCATCTCGATCGCGCTCTACAACACAGCCTTCGGCCTGATGGTGGCGATTCCCACGCTCATCTTCTGGCGCTACTTCCGCAGCAGGGTGGACGAATACCTGCTCAATCTCGAACTGGCGAGCGAGCGCTTCGCCCGCCACCTGAACATGCTGCGAGGCTGAGCGGGCCGTGAAACGCAAGAGCTCGCTGGATTTCCGCCAAGGTTCGCGCGACGAGCCGGAGATCAACCTGATCCCCTTCATCGACGTGCTGCTGGTGATCCTGATCTTCCTGATGCTGTCGACCACCTACAGCAAGTTCACCGAGATGCAGTTGCGCCTGCCGGTCGCCAATGCCGACGCGCAGCGGGACTATCCGAAGGAGATCATCGTCTCGGTGGCCGCGGACGGCCGCTACATGATCAACAAGACGCCCCTGCAAGATCGCAGCGTCGAAGCCGTGGCCGCCGCGCTGAGCGCCGCCGCCGGCCCGGCCAAGGACAACGTGGTCATCATCAGCGCCGATGCCAGCAGCACCCATCAGGCCGTGATCACCGTGATGGAAGGCGCCCGCCGCGCCGGGCTGCTGCAGATCACGTTCGCGACGCAAACGGCCGCCCAGGCAGGGCAATAGCCTTGGACCTGCAGCGGGCCTGGCTCCAGCGCGGCGCGACGGCGCGGCTGTTGTGGCCCGTGTCCCTGCTGTTCGGATCGCTGGCCGCCCTGCGCCGCACCGCCTATCGCACCGGTTTGCTGCGCAGCTGGCGCGCGCCCCGCCCCGTCCTGGTGGTCGGCAACGTCGTCGCCGGTGGCGCCGGCAAGACCCCCACCACCATCGCCGTGGTCCGGCACCTCCAGGAGCGCGGCATCGGCGTCGGCGTCATCTCGCGTGGCCATGGCCGCCGGACCCGGGACTGCCGCGAGGTACTGGCGGACAGCTCGCCCACGGACGTCGGCGACGAACCCCTGCTGATCCAACACGCCACCGGCGCGCCGGTGTTCGTCGCGAGGCAGCGGATCGATGCTGCGCGCGCCCTGGCCGCACGTCATCCGCAAGTGAGCTGGCTGGTCTGCGACGACGGGCTGCAACACCTGGCCCTGGCGCGCGACCTGGAGCTGTGCGTTTTCGACGACCGCGGCACCGGCAACGGCTGGCTCCTGCCCGCGGGCCCCTTGCGCGAGCCCTGGCCGCGGCGCTGCGACCTGGTGCTGCACACTGGGGCGCGGCCGGCGTTCACCGGCTTTCGGGGCAGGCGCAGCCTGGCCGACGCCGCTCGCGGGCGGGACGGCTCGACCGTGCCACTGGCCGACCTGGCTGGCCGGCGGCTGGCGGCGGTGGCCGGCATCGCGCGGCCGCAGGGCTTCTTCGACATGCTGGCGGCGCGCGGCCTCGTCCTGGAGCGCACGGTCGCGCTGCCGGATCACGACGATTTCTCCAGCTGGCAATCGCTGGCCGGCGCCGGCCTGACCGTCCTGTGTACCGAGAAAGACGCCGCCAAGATCTGGCCGCGCGAACCCGGCGCGCTGGCCGTCCCGCTGCTCTTCGAACCCGAGCCGGCGTTCTTCGCGGCGCTCGATGCGAAGCTATCATCGGCCGATGGATAGCAAGCTTCTCGAATTGCTCGTGTGCCCCGTGACCAAGGGCCCTCTCACCTGGCATCCCGCCGGGCAGGAGCTGTGGTCGCGCAGCGCGCGCCTGGCCTACCCCGTGCGCGACGGCATCCCGGTCCTGCTCGAGGTCGAGGCACGCGTCCTGACCGACGAAGAACTCGGCCTCTGAGCGCACCTGAGATGAACGCGGCCCGCGGCTTCACGGTCCTCATTCCGGCCCGGCTGGCGTCGACGCGCCTGCCCGACAAGCCGCTGGCGGACATTGCCGGCCTGCCCATGGTGGTGCACGTCGCGCGGCGCGCCGGGCAATCGGGCGCGGCCCGCGTGGTGGTGGCTGCAGACGACGCGCGCATCGTCGACGCCTGCGCGGCCCATGGTGTCGAGGCGCTCCTGACGCGCAAGGACCATCCCAGCGGCAGCGACCGCCTCGCCGAAGCCTGCGTGCAGCTGGGCTTGCCGGACGAGGCGCTCGTGGTCAACGTCCAGGGCGACGAGCCCCTGATCCAGGCCGACCTGATCGATGCCGTGGCCTGCACGCTGGCCGAACGCCCAGAGGCCGAGATGAGCACTGCCGTGCACGCCATCGACAGCCTGGAGGAATTCCTCAACCCCAACGTCGTCAAGGCCGTGCTGGACGCGCGCGGCATGGCGCTGTACTTCAGCCGCGCCCCGATTCCCTGGTGGCGCGACGGGCACCTGCCCGGTGGCGGCTTCAGCGCGCTGCCGTCGCCGGCGCCCTGGCGCCACATCGGCATCTACGGCTACCGGGCCGGCTTCGTGAGGAGTTTCCCGTCCCTGCCGCCCGCGCCGATCGAAACCGGCGAGGCGCTCGAGCAGTTGCGTGCCTTGTGGCATGGACATCGGATCGCGGTGCACCAGAGCGCGCATGCGCCCGGTCCGGGCGTGGACACGCCAGCCGATCTGGAGCGCGTCCGCCGCCTGTTCGAGGGCTGAGCAGGCCCGGGCGGCGGGGTGATCGCCCGGCTGCACATGCTATCCTCGCGACGCCCCCGGACCGCATCCATCCAAGCAACCACGCGCCGGCGCGACGCACAAAATACAAATCCTCCGAGGACGAAATGAGACTGATTCTGCTGGGCGCCCCCGGGGCCGGAAAAGGCACGCAAGCGACCTTCATCTGCAAGAAATACGGCATTCCCCAGATCTCTACAGGAGACATGCTGCGCGCCGCCGTCAAGGCGGGCACCCCTCTGGGGCTGCAGGCCAAGGCCGTGATGGAAGCCGGCCAGCTGGTGAGCGACGACCTCATCATCAATCTCGTGAAAGAGCGCATCTCCCAGCCGGACTGCGGAGGCGGCTTTCTGTTCGACGGCTTCCCGCGGACCATTCCGCAGGCCGATGCCATGAAGGCGGCCGGCGTCAGGCTCGACTACGTGCTCGAAATCGACGTCCCGTTCGACGACATCATCGAGCGCATGAGCGGGCGCCGCTCGCATGCGCCTTCGGGCCGCACCTATCACGTCAAGTTCAACCCGCCCAAGGTCGAAGGCCAGGACGACGTCACCGGCGAGGCGCTGATCCAGCGTGAGGACGACAAGGAAGAGACGGTGCGCAAGCGGCTGGAGGTCTACAGCCAGCAGACCCGTCCGCTGGTCGACTACTACGCCGCCTGGGCCAAGGCCGAACCGGACGCCGCGCCCAAGTACCGCAAGATCAGCGGCACCGGCCCGGTCGATCAGATCACGCAGCGGGCGCTGGAGGCCCTCTCCGCCTGAGGCTCGCCGTCCGCGCCCGGATGCGCTGAGGGCCGAACCCGTGCTCAGGCCGGGCTCGAACGCAATCCGTACGTCCGGTCGGCAACGAAAAGGTACTCCACCCGCATGACGGGGTCCCCGGCCTCGCCCTGTGCGGTGTAGCCCACGGCCGAGATCACTTCGCCAGGCTTGATGGGCGCGACCTTCCAGGCTTCCATACGCGACAACGGAGCGAGCTCAAGGGTCCATTGACGGTCGCTGCGCTTGGGCGCCGCCGCCTTGGCCACCAAGGCCGGGCCATCCACCTTTGCCGTCTGCGCCGGCAGGCTGCGTTGCAGCAGCGACGCCGGCACCTTCAGGTCGGTCGGGACCTCGATCACCAGCTCCGCATGCGGGTTCTGCCACTGCGACTTGATGACGCGGCCCTCCAGGTAGATCGGATGCCCCTGGTCGAAACCGCTCCATCCATGATGGGCCCAGGCCCGGGGAGCCAGCAGCGGCAGCGAAGCCGATGTGGCCAGAAGGAACAGGCGTCGTTTCATGGTCGATTCCTCTTTCGTCAATAAGCGATCCAGCGACCGCAGAAGATAACCGCAAGCCACAGCGCCGTGGAAACGATCATCTGGATGCGCGCAAGGGCATCCAGGCGACGCAGCGATCCGCGCGCGTGAAATGCCGCCGCATTGACGCCGGCGGCCGCGAGCAAGCACATCTTGGTGATGAAAGCGGCGTTGGCCAGCAGCTCCTGCGGCTGGGTCGCGAACATCAGCGCACCGGTGCAGGCTGCCAGGCCGAACCCACCGAGCGCAAGGCCGAGCGACAGCCGCGCGAGAGCCTGCACCGGCAGCGCAGGCGCCCGCCCGAAGACGCGCAGCTCCAGCGCCACCAGGTTGCCCACGAGCAAGGCGATGCCCACCACGTGCAGGGCCTCGAGCGCCGGATAGGCCCAAGTGCTCGTCTGCAGGGCACTGAACATCCCGGTCAGGCGGCAGAGTCCGCCAGCAGTTCCAGCATGAGCGCCACGCGCGCCTTCGCCGGCCCAAGAGCATCTGCCGAGGGCAGCGCATCGCCCGGCCTGGGCAGGATGCGGCCTTGCAGGCACCGCGTAGCGCGCAGCACCGCCACGCCCGCCGCCTGGGCCCTGAGCGCAGCGGCTTCCAATTCGTGATGCAGCGTGCCGTTGCCGGTGGCGCCCAATACCAGGCCCTGGATCGGGCGCGCGGTGCCAGGCGCCTGGCGCTCGCGCAGGAGCAGATCGACCAGCGCGCCGCTGGCGCCGGCATGGCTGAACACGATCTCGACGCGCGGCAACGCTTGCGCGGCGCCCACGCGCGGCAGGAGCGCACCGTCGGCGGACGCCGGCCAGTCACGCAACCGCCGCACCTGGCCTTCCTCGACATAGGCCAGCGGCCCGGCGTCGCCGGAGTCGAATGCGTCGAGGCGGTAGGTATGGGCCTTTTGCACATCCTGCGCGGCGTGCACGACGCCGGCACACACCACGCTGACACCTCGGGCACCCTCGGCTGCGACCACCGCCAGCGCGTCGCGAAGGTTTCCCGGGCCGTCGGGCGACAGCGACGTGGAAGGTCGCATGGCGCACGTCAGCACCACCGGCTTGGCCCGGGCAGGCAGCACCCGCTGCAGAAAGCATGCGGTTTCTTCCAGCGTGTCCGTGCCGTGCGTGATGACCACGCCCCGCACCTGCGGGTCCGCCAGCCAATGCGCACAGCGCAGCGCCAACTGCCGCCAGACCGGAAAGTCCATGTCCTTGCTGTCGACCTGCGCCACCTGCTCGACCTCGAGCACATGCCCGGCGGGGGCCTCGATGCCCGCCAGAAGCTCGCCGACGCCCACCTGGGCTGCCACGTAGCCGACGTTGTCGGCGCGGGTGGCGGCGCGCCCGGCAATCGTGCCGCCGGTACCCAGGATGACGATGCGCCCACGCGACAGTTCAAGCCCTTCTTCAGCCATGCTTGCCAAACCCATGAAACTGTTTAAAAATACAGGTACTGGATGAAACACCAGCTCACTGCCCCAGGAGTCTAGCCGCCATGCTCAAAGCGTCTTTCGCCGTCAAGCTTACTGCCCGCCAGCAGCAGATTCTGGACCTGATCCAGGCCGCCATCGCCCGTACCGGCGCCCCGCCAACGCGGGCTGAGATTGCCGGCGAACTGGGCTTCAAGTCAGCCAACGCGGCCGAGGAGCACCTGCAGGCCCTGGCCCGCAAGGGCGTCATCGAGCTGGTCAGCGGCACCTCGCGCGGTATCCGCCTCAAGGGCGAGGCACTGCGGGCCCTCAATGCCACCCGCAACAGCCAGTTCTCGCTTCCCCTGCCCGGCCTGGCGCAACTGGCGCTGCCGCTGGTGGGCCGCGTCGCCGCGGGCTCACCCATCCTGGCGCAGGAACACGTCGACCAGACGTTCTACGTCGAAAGCAGCCTGTTCCAGCGCCAGCCCGACTACCTGCTCAAGGTTCGCGGCATGTCGATGCGCGACGCCGGCATCATGGACGGCGACCTGCTGGCCGTGCAATCCACTAAGGAGGCGCGCAATGGCCAGATTGTGGTGGCCCGGTTGGGCGACGAGGTCACGGTCAAGCGGCTCAAGCGCACCCACAACGCAGTCGAACTCCATGCCGAGAACCCGGACTACCCCACCATCGTGGTGCAGCCGGGCGAGCCCTTCGAGATCGAGGGCCTGGCGGTAGGGCTGATCCGCAACACGATGCTCATGTAGCACCGCAGGACCGCACCAGGTGGCGGGCGTATGGCGGCAAGGCCATCACCCTGGAGCGGCCCGAAGTCGAAAGCAATCCTGCCTGTGTCCAACCCCTAGCCATCCTTGGAGTTCACATGGGAATCGCGCTTCTCGCCTTCACCGACCTTCTTTCCCCGCTGCAGGCCCTGGCCGGCCGCTGGATTGCGCCGCGCCGCCACGCCCGCGGCGCCGAACTTCGCTACGTGGCCATCCGGCCCAGTTGCCCCACGCGCCCTGCCTCCGTCCCGGGCGCCGACACCGCCGCCATGCGCAAGTCGCGGCCATTGCGCGTCGTGCGCGTGGTCGAGTCGCATGCACGCGCCACGGACGCCGGACGGGTCGTCATTTCCGGACGCATGGCCGACGTCTGCGCCGAACTGGACCGATTGGCCGCACTGGAATCGAACGGCCCGGACGCAGCGGCGCGCCCCGCCCACTGACGCGCGCGCTGGGGCAACGCCGTCCGGGCGTCCGGGAGCAGGCCGCTGCTCCCCCCGGAGGCCGGCCGGGCCGGCGGGGCGGGAGGCAATGGGCGGGCGCAGGGCACAATAGTGGGCCATGAACATTGTGATCCTCGACGACTACCAGGACGCGGTACGCAAGCTGCAGTGCGCAGCCACGCTGGACGCCTACCCCGCCAAGGTCTACACCAACACGGTCAAGGGCATCGGGCAGCTCTCGGTGCGCCTGAAGGACGCCGACGTCATCGTGCTGATTCGCGAACGCACGCAGATCACGCGCCCGCTGATCGAGAAGCTGCCCCGGCTCAAGCTGATTTCGCAGACTGGTCGCGCGGGCTCGCACATCGACATCCAGGCTTGTACCGAGATGGGCGTGGCGGTCGCCGAAGGCACCGGCTCGCCGCAGGCGCCGGCAGAACTGACATGGGCGCTGATCATGGCCGCGATGCGGCGCCTGCCGCAGTACATCAGCAACCTCAAGCATGGCGCATGGCAGCAGTCCGGGCTCAAGTCGGCCTCGATGCCGGCCAACTTCGGCCTGGGCTCCGTGCTCAAGGGCAAGACACTGGGAATCTGGGGCTACGGCCGCATCGGCCAGCTCGTGGCGCGTTACGGGCAGGCCTTCGGCATGCAGGTGGTGGTCTGGGGCAGCGACAACAGTTGCGCCAAGGCACGCTCCGACGGTCTCCAGGTGGCAGCAAGCCGTGAGGCGCTGTTCACCAGCGCGGACGTGCTTTCGCTGCACCTGCGCCTGACCGACGAGACCCGCGGCATCGTGCGTCTGGAAGACCTGGCGCGCATGAAACCCACGGCGCTGTTCGTCAACACCTCGCGCGCCGAACTGGTCGAACAGGATGCATTGCTGGCCGCCCTCAATCGTGGCCGCCCGGGCCTGGCGGCAGTCGACGTGTTCGAGAGCGAGCCGCCGCTGCAGGGTCATGCCCTGCTGCGGCTCGAAAACTGCATCTGTACGCCGCACATCGGCTACGTCGAGCAGGAAAGCTACGAGTCGTACTTCGGGCAGGCTTTCGACAACGTCGCGAATTTCATCCGCGGCAATCCCACGAACATCATCAATCCGGGCGCGCTGCAGGTTCGCCGCTGAAGCCTGCGCCGACAGCTGGCGTCAGCGCTTGATGTGGAACCGGCCCGGCTTGAGCTCGTCGTCGTTCTCCGGGTCGAACGGATTGAAGTCGATGATGTGCGGATCGACTGGCGCCGGAGCCGTCGGCTCGGGCAGGTTCTCGATCGGTGCGCGCAGCGTCTGGAACGCCGTGCGATCGAGGTCGGCCAGGTCTAGGCCGACGGCGGGCATGGTCATCGGGGCCGGACTGCGCCCGCCCTCGGGCAGGTAGGGCATCGGCACCGTCTGATCGTCCCCCTCTTCCCACGGCTGGACCTCCCCCGCGCCCATCGGCTCCGGGGGCGAATGCGCGTGATCTTCCGGGAATGCCGGCGCCGGCTGGGCGTGCGGCGCCGGATGATCGGCGAGGTCGCGCACCACGGCATGGAGAAGCAGCAGTTCCTGGTAGGCCGGCAGGTCGAACACACCCTCCTGCGAGCCGGGATGGCGGAACACCAGTTCTTCGATCAACTCCGAAGTGCCCGGACCGGGCCATAGCGCCACGATGCGATCGAGCACCGGCTTGTAGTCGCCCAGGCCTCTGCCTTGCCGGTCGAATGTGTCAAAGGGCGGCACTTCGGCGTTGAAGCGGTGTTCGAACTCGCGGGCCTGGCGCGCATAGTCGTCCCTGCGGCCGAGGGCGTGCAAGACGCTCAGCAGGTCCAGGTACACCAGCGCGCTGGTGCCGGGATTGGCCGCCACGTGGTCGCGCAGCACGCCGATCGCCTGCTCGTGCTTGCCCAAAGACATGAAGAACTCGGCCTGCTGCTGCACGTCATAGAGTTCCTCCGCGTTGACCGAACGAACCGGCGCCCGATCGACCGCTCCCGTATCCAGGACACCACGGCGCAAGCCCTGTGCCGGTGCACCGGTCTCCTCGGCGTCGAGGATCGCCGCTGCGGACGCGCCATGCTCATCGCCGTCTTCGTCCTCATCGTCCTGCCAATCGCCGCGGCGCGGCAGGCGCCCCGGAATCGCTCCTCGAAAGCGTCGGGGCACCGAATCGCCGTCGCCCTCGCCCTCGATCCACCACTGCGCGTTCCTGGCCCGCCGCAGAGACCGCCACATCAGGAGCAGGATGAGCAGCAGCCCGCCCACGAGCGCCAGCAGGCCGTAGACAAACGGATTCCGGTAGCGGCCCGATTCGGCCTCGGCCAGTTCGCCACGCAACTCAAGCAGCAGGCGCTGGGTCTGCGCCGATTGGACGCGCAGCGTTGCCAGTGCATCTTCCATGTCCTTCATCCGGGCCACTTCCCGCTGCAGGGCGTCGGCATCGGTTCCGGATTGCGCCAACGTCGTGGGCTCTCCAGCGCCAGTGGCGCCGCCCGGCGTCGAGCCAACGACGCCGCCGGTGGACGAGCCTCCCGCCCCCGAAGTCAGCGGCACCGACGTGGAGCCGGCCGCCGGCGCCGCCGCCCCCGGCCGCGTGGCCAGTGCGCCGGCAATCGACGTCGACGGCGTCAGCGGCTCGATCTGCAGGCGCGATTGGCCTTCCACGGCCGTACCGGGCGTCGGTGCCGGTGCCGGTGCCGGTGCCGGTGCCGGTGCCGGCGCCGGCGCCGCTCCCGCAGCGGGCGCGGGGGCTGCCGCTGGCGCCTGCCTTGCCGCAGGCGCCTTTTTCGGCCGAGGCGCGGATTTCGCGACCTGCGGGTCCGCCGGACGACGCACTGGCGGCGCAGCGCTCGCGCGCCGGCGCGTGGCCTCGGCGTTGCGGGCGGATGACGCGCCGGATGCCGCCCGGCGAGTCGCGCTGCGTTGCGTCGGGGCCGGTGCGGCAACCGGCGCGCCCGACCAGGCGTCGGGCGACGCGTCGGCCGTGGCATCGCGCGCCGGGCGCGCAGCCCGCGTCGGCGGTGCCACCACCGCAGGGGTCACCGGCAGGTCAGCCAGCAATGTGTACTGGCGCGTAGACTTGAAAGCGCAGCCTGCGCTGAGCCTGATCGACACGACAGGCTCGACAATGGCGTGTGTCGTGCGCACGTGCACGCGTGGCGTGTCTGGCGTCGGGCCCGGGTCCAGCGACAGCATGACGCGCTTGTCGTCCATCCGGGACTCGCCCTGGCGGACGTCCGCCTCGAGGCACAGGCTTCCTCCCGCATCGCGGCCGTCGAGCGACAGAGGAATGACCACGTCGAGCGGTTGGCCGATCCAGGCAGTGCCTTGAGCAGACCCGATCGACAACGCAAACGAGGGCTGAAATGCCCCAAGCAAGAGAATCGCCGCCGTCTGACGCAGGACTTTCAATTCGACCCGACAGTAATCAAAAGTAAACGTATTCTGACACGCCACCCGATACTTTCCACTGATGTTCCAGGAGACAGGATTTTTGTATGAGCGCAATGTTTAACAAAGTTGGCGTGGTTGGTGTCGGCGCCATGGGCCGCGGCATCGCGCAGATCGCGGCGCAAGCCGGCAGCCAGGTGCTGCTGATGGACACGCAGCCCGGCGCAGCCCGGTCCGCCCTGGAGTCCATCACCGGCCAATGGGTCCGCATGGAAGAAAAGGGCAAGCTCACCGGCACGCAACGGACGGAGCTCGCCGCGCGTCTCCAGGCGGTCGACGGATTGCAGGATCTGTCGGCCTGCGACCTGATCATCGAAGCGGTGGTCGAGGACCTGGCGATCAAGCGCGAACTGTTCGGCGCGCTCGAGGCCGTCGTGCGTCCCGATGCAGCCCTGGCGACCAACACATCGTCGCTGTCGGTGACAGCCATCGGCGCCGCGCTGGCCCGTCCGGAGCGCTTCGCCGGCTATCACTTCTTCAACCCGGTGCCGCTGATGAAGGTGGTGGAGGTGGTCGCGGGGTTTCGCACCGAGCGGGCGCTGTGCGAACGGTTGGCGGCCTATGCCGGCCAGATGGGCCATGCCGCGGTGCAGGCCCAGGACACGCCCGGCTTCATCGTCAACCACGCGGGCCGCGGCTACGGCACCGAAGCGCTGCGCATCGTCGGCGAAGGCGTTGCCGATTTCGCGACGGTGGACCGCATCCTGAAGGACCAGGCCGGTTTTCGCCTGGGCCCGTTCGAACTGCTCGACCTCACCGCCGTCGACGTCTCGCATCCGGTGATGGAATCGATCTACCGCCAGTACTACGAGGAGCCGCGCTTTCGGCCGAGCGTGATCACTGCGCAGCGTGTGGCGGCCGGCGTCTATGGCCGCAAGACCGGCGAGGGCTTCTACCGATACGTCGACGGCGTGGCGCAAGTGCCTGACGAACCGCCTGCGCCGCAGGTGGGCACGGTGCCGCCGGTATGGGTCTCGCCTCGCGCCGCGCGGCGCGCCGAACTGCTGCGGCTGGTGCACGAACTGGGCGCCACCATCGAAACCGGGGCCGCACCGTCGTCCGCGGCGCTGATCCTGGTGGCCCCGCTCGGATTCGACGTGACCACCGTCGCGGCGGTCGACCGGCTCGACGCGAGCCGGACGGTGGGCATCGACATGCTGGTCGACGATGCCGCGACCAGGCGCCGCGTCCTGGCGGGCAACCCTGCCACCCGGCGCGACATGCGCGAAGCCGCGCACGCCCTCTTCGCCCGCGACGGCAAGAAGGTCAGCGTGATCCGCGATTCGGGTGGCTTCGTCACTCAGCGCGTGATCGCCACGATCGTGAACATTGCCGCCGACATGTGCCAGCAACGCATCTGCACGCCGGCAGACCTGGAGACCGCAGTACGCCTGGGCCTGGGCTATCCGCAGGGCCCGCTGTCCATGGGCGACGCCTTCGGTCCGACCAACATGCTCGAGGTGCTGTTCAACCTCCAGACCGTCTACGGCGATCCGCGCTACCGCCCCAGTCCCTGGCTGCGGCGCCGCGGCGCCCTCGGACTGAGCCTCAAGCACGAAGAAGATTGAACCCTTCGAACTCACCACTCCACGCATGACCGCACAACTCAAGAGCAGTTCCGAAGGCGCCACCATGGTGCTTCGGATCTCCAACCCCGAACAACGCAATGCACTGGGGCCGGAGATCTACGCAGCCGGTGTCGAAACCCTCAACCGCGCCAGTGCCAGCGCCGAGGTTCGCAGCGTGGTGCTGGCGGGCGAAGGCCGCTGGTTCTGCGCCGGCGGCTCGCTGCAGCGGCTGCAGGCCAACCGGGCGCGCGAGCCCGAATTCCAGGCAGAGAGCATCGAAGGGCTGCACAACTGGATCGAGGCGATGCGCGCTTTTCCCAAGCCCATCGTCGCCGCCGTGGAGGGCGCCGCCGCAGGCGCCGGCTTCTCGTTGGCCCTGGCCTGCGACTTCATCGTCGCCGCCCGCGACGCGGTGTTTGCCGCCTCGTACAGCAACATCGCGCTGTCGCCGGACGGCGGCATGACATGGCAGCTGGCGCGCAGTCTCCCGCGTCAGATCGTTTCCGAATGGGTGATGCTCGGCGAGCGCATAGCAGCCGACCGCCTGCACGCGCTGGGCGTGGTCAACCACCTGTCCGACAGCGGGCATGCGCTGTCGGACGCCCTGGCCATTGCTGCCCGCTTGAACGAAAGGGCCCCCAACGCACTGGCCAGCGCCAAGGAACTGCTGAGCGAAGGCTCGCATGCCACGTTGAGCGAGCATCTGAACGCGGAGCGCGATCATTTCGTGCGCAACCTGCATCACCCCAACGCCGGCGTCGGCATCGCCGCGTTCCTGGCCAAGGAAAAGCCCCAGTACCGCTGACGTCGTGCGGTCGCTTGCGCGACCGCGTCTCAGCATTCAGTCGCCGACAGGACAGAACATGGAAGACCCCATTCTTAATATCGAGGAACGCGAGGCGATCAACAGTGGTCGCTGGTTCGGCTCCCTCTCCCCTTCCCTGCGCCACGACATTCTTCGATGCGCCTTCGTCAAACGCTACAAGGACGGCGACCTGATCGCGGCCCGCGGCGATCCGCCGGAACAATGGATCGCCTGCGCCAAGGGCGCCGTGCGCGTCAGCTCGACGGCGGTATCGGGCAAGCAGGTCACGCTGACCTATGTCGAACCGGGCATCTGGTTCGGCGACGTGGCGATGTTCGACGGCGACCGGCGCACGCACGACGCCTATGCGCACGGCGATACCACCATCCTGTGCGTGGCCCGGGCCGACTTCCAGAAGATCCTCGCCGCGCACGTCGAGCTGTACGAAGCGCTCATGCGGCTGCAGGCACGCCGCATCAGGCAGCTTTTCGGCCTGGTGGAGGACCTCAACACGCTGCCCTTGCGCGCGCGGCTGGCCAAGCAACTGATCCACCTCGTTCGCAGCTATGGCGTGCCCAACCTCGCCGATGGCTCGCAGACCCGCATCGGCCTGCACCTGGCGCAGGAGGAACTCGCGCAGTTGCTCGGCGCCTCGCGGCAGCGCGTCAACCAGGAACTCAAGGCGATGGAGCGCGAGGACGCCATCCGGGTGGAGTCCGGCGGGCTGGTGGTGCTCGATCGCGCGGCGCTCATGCGCATCTCCGAATCCGATCAATAGGCCGATTCACGGCAAGGCAGACATGACCCAGCAGGACTTCAACAACTTCGTCGGCACGCGCCCCGTTTCCGCCCAGCACGCATTCGACGTGCAGGCCTTGTCGGACTGGCTGTCGCGCAACCTTGACGGCTTCGAAGGCCCGCTCACGGTGGAAATGTTCAAGGGCGGGCAGTCCAACCCCACGTACAAGCTGGTCACGCCGGGCCGCAGCTACGTCATGCGCGCCAAGCCCGGCCCGGTCGCCAAGCTGCTGCCGTCGGCACACGCCGTCGAGCGCGAATACAAGGTGATGAGCGGCCTGGCCGGCACCGACGTGCCTGTGCCGCGCATGTATGTCCTGTGCGAGGACGAAGCCGTGATCGGCCGCGCCTTCTACGTGATGGAGTTCATGAGCGGCCGCGTGCTGTGGGACCAGTCCCTGCCGGGCATGGCCAACGCCGAGCGCGCGGCGCTGTACGACGAGATGAACCGCGTCATCGCGGCGCTGCACACGGTCGACGTTGCTGCACGCGGGCTGTCCGGCTACGGCAAGCCGGGCAACTACTTCGAGCGCCAGATCGGTCGGTGGAGCAAGCAATACGTGGCCTCGGTCACCGAGCCCATCGCCGAGATGGACAAGCTGATGGAATGGCTGCCTGCGCACATCCCCGCCAGCGGACGCAACGAGAACCTGGTGAGCGTCGTCCACGGCGACTTCCGCCTGGACAACCTGATGTTCCATCCCACCGAGCCGCGCGCCATCGCCGTGCTGGACTGGGAGTTGTCCACCCTGGGCCATCCGCTGGCGGACTTCAGCTACCACTGCATGTCCTGGCACATCCCCCCCGGTTCTTTCCGCGGACTCGGTGGCGTGGACGTCAAGAGCCTGGGCATCCCGACCGAGAGCGAATACATCCGTCGCTACTGCGAGCGCACCGGCATCACCACGCCCGAAGCGCTGGCGCCTGACTGGAATTTCTACCTCGCCTACAACATGTTCCGCATCGCCGCGATCCTGCAAGGGATCGCCTGGCGCGCCCAGCAAGGCACCGCATCGAGCGAGCAGGCCGTGGCTTCCGGCCGCGGCGCGCGGCCGATGGCGGAGATGGCCTGGCATTTCGCCCGCCAGGCCTGAACGCGCCGGCCCCACCTTTTTCAGGAGACAGGCAGCATGGATTTCGAACTTTCGGCCAAGACCCGGCAACTGCAGCAACGCGTCGGCGCCTTCATGGACGCACACGTCTACCCGGCCGAGGCCGATTACGCAGCCGAACTGGCGGCGAACACGGCGGCTGGCAAGCGGTGGACGCCGTTGCAGACGATCGAGAAGCTCAAGAAGAAGGCCCGGGCCGAAGGCCTGTGGAACCTGTTCCTTCCGGTCGACAGCGCGTCGGTCTCCGGGTATGAGGGCGCGGGCCTGACGAACCTGGAGTACGCGCCGCTGGCCGAGATCATGGGTCGTGTGCCGTGGGCGCCGGAGGTGTTCAACTGCTCGGCGCCCGACACCGGCAACATGGAGACCATCGCCCGCTACGGCTCCGACGAGATCAAGGCGCGCTGGCTCAAGCCGCTGCTCGAAGGCGAGATCCGCTCTGCGTTCGCCATGACCGAGCCGGAGGTCGCCTCCAGCGACGCCACGAACATCTGCACCCGCGTCGAGCGCCAGGGGGACGAGTACGTCATCAACGGCCACAAGTGGTGGATCTCCGGCGCCGGAGATCCACGCTGCGCCGTCTTCATCACCATGGGCAAGAGCGACCCGGAGGCGCCGAAGCACTCGCAGCAGAGCATGATCGTGGTGCCGGCCGATGCACCGGGCATCCGCATCGTGCGCCCCCTCAACGTGATGGGCTACGACGACGCACCGCACGGCCACATGGAGATGTATTTCGAGAATGTGCGCGTGCCGGCCGCCAACATGCTGCTGGGCGAAGGCCGTGGCTTCGAGATCGCCCAGGGCCGCCTGGGGCCGGGCCGCATCCACCATTGCATGCGCCTGATCGGCCTGGCCGAGCGCGCCCTCGAGCTGATGTGCAAGCGTGCGTCCGCACGCGTGGCGTTCGGCAAGACCGTGGCGGCCCAGACCGTCACGCAGGAGCGCATCGCCGAGGCGCGCTGCCGCATCGACATGGCGCGCCTGCTCACGCTCAGGGCGGCGTGGCTGATGGACGTGGCCGGCAACAAGGTCGCCAAAACCGACATTGCCATGATCAAGGTGGTGGCGCCGAACATGGCATGCCAGGTGATCGACTGGGCCATGCAGGTGCATGGTGGCGGCGGCATGAGCGACGACTTTCCGCTCGCCTCGGCCTATGCCCACGCCCGCACGCTGCGCTTCGCCGACGGCCCGGACGAGGTGCACCGCAATGCCATTGCCAAGTGGGAACTGGGCAAGTGGGGCACCGGCAGGCAGGACGAACCGCCCGTCACGCGCTTCTGACCCCGCTTCTGAGCCCGCCTCTGCCCGACGCCGTGCCTGCGGCTAAAGCTTCTTCTGCATGAAGGTCGCGGTGCCGAAAGCCGGGTCGAGGCGATAGCCCTCGAAGCCCTCGCGCTCGTAGGCGCGGATGGCGCTGGCATTGCCGCTGAGCACCTCCAGCGTGAGCTTGCAGGCGCCACGGCGCCTTGCTTCCGTTTCGACGCATGCCAGCATCCGCTGCGCGATACGCCGGCCGCGGTGGCCGTCGCGCACCACGACGTCGTGAACGTTCACCAGCGGGCGACAGGCAAAGGTGGAAAAGCCCTCGAAGCAGTTCACCAGGCCGACCGGCACCTGGTCGTGGAAGGCCAGCACGCTGAAGGCCGTCGCGCGACGCGCCAGCTCGTCCACCAGACGCTCGCGCACGCCGGGGGCCAGTGCCGCGCCGCCGCCCGCCGGGTCGCTGGCGTAGTGGTCGAGCAGGTCGACCAGCGCCTGCGCGTGCATGGGCCGCGCATAGTCCGCCAGCAGGACCTCGATCATGCGAGCGTCGCGGCAATCCGCTGCGCCCAACCCTCCGCCTTGGCGGCGTCCCGCGCCTCGACCATCACGCGAAGCAGCGGCTCCGTGCCGCTGGGGCGGATCAGCACGCGGCCGGTGTCTCCCAGTTCGATCTCGGCCTGTTCGGAGGCTTCCGCCAGCTCGCAGTTGCCCCTCCAGTCCTGGCCGGGCGTCAGACGCACGTTGATGAGCACCTGCGGGAAAAGCGTGAGTCCGTCCAGCAGTTGCGCCACCGTCCTGCCGCTGCGGACGCAGGCCTGCAACACCTGCAGCGCGCTGACGACGCCGTCGCCGGTGGTCTGCCTGTCGAGTGCGAGCAGGTGGCCGGAGCCTTCGCCGCCGAGCAGCCAGCCGTGCTTGTCCAGTTCCTCGAGCACGTAGCGGTCTCCAACCTTGGCGCGCACGAACGCCACGCCCAGGCCGCGCAGGGCCACTTCGACCGCCTTGTTGGTCATCAGCGTTCCCACGACGCCGGCGACCTTCTCGCCGCGATCCAGGCGATCCTTGACCATCAGGTAGAGCAACTCGTCGCCGTTGAACAGGCGTCCGCTCGCATCCACCAGTTGCAGGCGATCGGCGTCGCCGTCGAGCGCGATGCCGTAGTGCGCGCCCTGCGCCTTGACTGCCTCGATCAATGCCTTGGGGTGGGTGGCCCCGACGTCCTTGTTGATGTTGAGTCCGTCCGGCGCACCGCCGATGGCGCTCACGTCGGCGCCGAGTTCATGGAAGACCTGGGGCGCGACCTGGTAGGCCGCGCCGTGCGCCGAATCGATCACCAGCTTCATGCCGCGCAGGCTCAGGTCGTTGGCGAACGTGCTCTTGCAGAATTCGGTGTAGCGCCCGGTGGCATCGTTCAGGCGGCGGGCGCGGCCGAGATTGGCCGAGTCGACCCATTGCGGAGGTTCTTCCAGCAGGGCTTCGACCGCGGTTTCCCAGGCGTCGTCGAGCTTGGTCCCCTGCGCGCTGAAGAACTTGATGCCGTTGTCCGGATAGGCGTTGTGGCTCGCGCTGATGACCACGCCAAGGCTGGCGCGCTGGGCGCGCGTGAGATAGGCCACGCCGGGCGTCGGCAGCGGCCCGAGCAGCACCACGTCCACGCCAGCCGAATTGAAGCCCGATTCGAGCGCGCTCTCGAGCATGTAGCCGGAGATGCGCGTGTCCTTGCCAATCAGCACGACGGGCCGGTCTTCGCTCTTCTTGAGTACGCGACCCACCGCGTGCGCCAGCCGCAGGACGAAATCAGGGGTGATGGGTGGCTGTCCGACGGTGCCACGGATGCCATCGGTGCCGAAATATTGACGAGTCATGTTGTTAGCTTCTCCTGCCCCCGATTGTCCCTCGCCCGCCGGCACGATCGGCCGGGCGTCGCCAAGAACTACGCGTGATCGTGCATGGCTTGCCAAACCGCCAGCGCGGACACGGTCTGCGCCACGTCATGCACGCGCAGCACGCGCGCGCCGCGCTCTGCCGCCAGCAGCGCGGCGGCCACGCTGGGGACCATGCGCTGCGACGGCACATCGATCCCGGTGACCGCTCCGAGCGATGACTTGCGCGACCAGCCGGCCAGCAGCGGGTAGCCGAGCGCCAGCAGTTCGCCCTGTTGCGCCAACAGTTCGAAGTTCTGCGCCACCGTCTTGCCGAAGCCGAAGCCGGGATCGAGCACGACGCACGCCGACAGCACGCCTGCGGCCCGCAGCGCCTCGGCCCGATCGTGCAGGAACGCCCGCACCGGCGCCAGAACGGAGCCCTGCATCGGCGCCACCTGCATGGTTTGCGGATCGCGGTGCATGTGCATCAGGCAGACGCCGCAGCCGGGATGCTTCGCCACCGCCTCCAGCGCACCGGGCTGCCGCAAGGCCCAGATGTCATTGATGATGTCGGCGCCTGTATCCAGCGCAGCCTGCATTACCTGCGCCTTGTACGTGTCGACCGATATGGGCACGCCAAGGCGCAAGGCCTCCTTGAGAACCGGCAGCACGCGCGCCAGTTCTTCGGCCAGGGGCACGGCCGGGCTGCCCGGCCGTGTCGATTCGCCGCCGATGTCGAGGATGTCGCAACCCTCGCGCAGAAGCTGCTCGCAATGGCGCAAGGCGCTGGAAGGCGTGTCGCAGGTACCGCCGTCCGAGAACGAATCGGGCGTGACGTTGACGATGCCCATCACGCGCGGGCGCGAGAGGTCGATCTCGAAGCGTGCCGTGCGCCAATGGGGCGCAGCTGCTGGCGCCCCATCATGAAAAACGGGGCGCGAGGCCCCGTTTTCCGATCCGTCCTGGTGTGCCTGCATCAGGCGGCTGTCGGTGCCGGATCGGGCTTGACCGCCGGCGCGCCGCCGCTGCCGCTACCGCCGCCCGAGGGCGGGGTACGCGGCGTCCAGTCCTTGGGAGGACGCGGGTCGCGCCCGGCGAGGATGTCGTCGAGTTGTTCGGAATCGATGGTTTCCCATTCCAGCAGCGCCTTGGCCATGGCGTGCATCTTGTCCTGGTTCTCCTCGATCAGGCGTCGCGCCAGCACGTATTGTTCGTCGATGATGCGGCGCACCTCGGCGTCCACCTTCTGCATCGTGGCCTCGCTCATGTTGGTCGTCTTGGTGACCGAGCGGCCCAGGAACACTTCGCCCTCGTTCTCCGCGTAGACCATCGGGCCGAGCGATTCGCTCATGCCGTACTTCATGACCATGTCACGCGCCAGGTTGGTGGCACGCTCGAAGTCGTTGGAAGCACCGGTGGTCATCTGGTGCATGAACACTTCTTCCGCGATGCGCCCGCCGAACAGCATGCTGATCTGGTTGAGCATGTACTCGCGGTCGTAGCTGTAGCGGTCGTTCTCGGGCAGGCTCATGGTGACGCCCAGCGCACGCCCGCGCGGAATGATGGTGACCTTGTGGACCGGATCGCACTTGGGCAGCAGCTTGCCGATCAGCGCATGGCCCGACTCGTGGTAGGCCGTGTTGCGGCGCTCTTCCTCGGGCATCACCATGCTCTTGCGCTCGGGACCCATGAAGATCTTGTCCTTGGCGCGCTCGAAGTCCTGCATCTCGACCACGCGCGCACTGCGGCGGGCGGCCATCAGGGCGGCCTCGTTGCACAGGTTGGCCAGGTCCGCACCGCTCATGCCCGGCGTGCCGCGCGCGATGATGCTGGCGCTGACGTCCTGGCCGAGCGGCACCTTGCGCATGTGCACATTGAGGATCTGTTCGCGGCCGCGGATGTCGGGCAGCGTCACGTAGACCTGGCGGTCGAAGCGGCCCGGGCGCAGCAGCGCAGCGTCGAGAATGTCGGGACGATTGGTGGCCGCAACCACGATTACGCCGAGGTTGGTCTCGAAGCCGTCCATCTCGACCAGCATCTGGTTGAGCGTCTGCTCGCGCTCGTCGTTGCCGCCGCCGAGGCCGGCACCACGCTGGCGGCCGACGGCGTCGATTTCATCGATGAAGATGATGCACGGCGCGTTCTTCTTAGCGTTCTCGAACATGTCGCGCACGCGGGCAGCGCCCACGCCGACGAACATCTCGACGAAATCCGAACCCGAGATGGAGAAGAACGGCACCTTGGCTTCGCCGGCGATGGACTTCGCCAGCAGCGTCTTGCCGGTGCCGGGCGGGCCGACGAGCAGCAGGCCGCGCGGAATGCGCCCACCGAGCTTCTGGAACTTTGCCGGGTCCTTCAGGAAGTCCACGACTTCCTTGACTTCTTCCTTGGCCTCGTCGCAACCGGCGACGTCGGCGAAGGTGACCTGGTTGCTGTTTTCGTCCAGCATGCGGGCCTTGCTCTTGCCGAAGCTGAAGGCGCCACCCTTGCCGCCGCCCTGCATCTGGCGCATGAAGTACACCCATACGCCGATCAGCAGCAGCATCGGGCCCCAGCTGACCAGCAAGGTCATGAGCAGGGAGCCTTCCTCGCGCGGCTTGACATCGAACTTGACGTTGTAGCGGATCAGGTCGCCGACCAGGCCGCGATCGAGGTAGGTCGCGGTGGTGCGCACCTTGCGGTCGTCGTTGGTGACGGCGACGATCTCGCTGCCGCCCTGTCCTTCCTGGATGGTGGCGCTCTTGATGCGATTGGCGCGGACGTCTTCCAGGAAATCGGAATAGCCCACGTAGCCGGCGCCTGCGGCGCCACGGGTGTCAAACTGCTTGAACACAGTGAACAGCACCATGGCGATCACGAGCCACACGGCGACCTTCGAAAACCACTGATTGTTCAAACGACGCTCCAGTCGGGAAATCTAGAAAGGCGAAATGCCGGGGCAGCGCCAATTGACGACAGCCTCAGCCCGGCATTTGGCCTCCATTTTAGGCTTTTCAAGCTGCAAAACTCTGTAAAACCCCTGCACCCACGGCCCCTACAAGGGTTTGGGTCACATTTCTCCACAATCTCGGCTCACTGCAAGGGTTTGAGCCCGATTCCGACGAGGAACGTCTCGGAGGAACGGTCCCGCGACGCCTTGGGCTTGATCGGCTTCACGATGCGGAAATGCGTTTTGAAAAGGCGCACCTGCTCGTCGTAGCCGCCACCATGAAATACCTTTGCCACCAGCGCCCCGTCCGGATGCAGGTGCTGGCGCGCGAATTCCACGGCCAGTTCGATCAGGTGGGTAATGCGTGCGGCGTCCGCCGATGCAATGCCCGAAAGGTTGGGCGCCATGTCGGACACCACCAGGTTAGCGCGCCGCCCGCCCATGGCGGCCTCCAGCCGGGCCAGCATCTCATCTTCCCGGAAATCGCCTTGCAGAAACTGCACGCCTTCGATCGGCTCCATGGGCAGCAGGTCGAGGGCGATGATTGCGCCGTCGAGCTCGCCGACCGCCGCCCCGCCGGGCGACAGGCGCCGGCGCAGGTATTGGCTCCAGGCCCCGGGCGTCGAGCCGAGGTCGACCACCACGTGGCCGGGCTTGACCAACCCCAGCGTCTCGTCGATTTCCTTGAGTTTGTAGGCCGCGCGCGCGCGGTAGCCCTCCCGGTGGGCGAGTTGCACCCAGGGGTCCGTGACGTGGTCGTTGAGCCACGCCTTGTTGATCTTCTTGCTTTTGGACTTGACCTTCATGCTGGGCCCGATAATACGTACATGTCCGCCATTGAACTCACCCCCGCCCAGCGCAAGGAATACCGCGCGCAGGCCCACCACCTGGATCCGATCGTGATGATCGGTGGCGACGGGCTCTCCCCGGCCGTCAAGAAAGAAGCCGACGCCGCGCTCAAGGCGCACGGCCTGATCAAGATCCGGGTCTTTTCCGACGACCGCCTGGCGCGCGAAGCCATGCTCAAGACGTTGGCGGACGAACTCGACGCCGCGCCGATCCAGCATATCGGAAAGCTGCTCGTGCTCTGGCGCCCCAAGCCGGAAAAGGCCCGACGCGCCGAAGACGAGGACCGCAAGCCGGGGCCGCGCGACGTGAAGGTGCTCAAGTACGCCAAGCGCGCGGGCCAGAAGCCGGAAATCAAGACGCTGCGCGTGCTGGGCAACCAGCGCCTGACGGCGGGCGGCAGCGTCAAGCGCGCCAAGCCGCGGCAGGTCTCGTCCAAGAAGCGCGGACTCGGTTGAGCGCACCGGCGATGTCCTCGACCCCGCCGGCCGGCGTCGCACCGATGCGCCATGTCGTGTGCATGAAATGGGGCACGAAGTACGGCCCCGATTACGTCAACAAGCTCTACGCCATGGCGCGCCGCCACATGAGCGGCGAGTTCCGGTTCGTCTGCCTGACCGACGATGCCGTGGGCATCCGTCCCGAGGTCGACTGCTTTCCGATTCCGCCGGTGGCCATTCGGCCCGAACTGCCCGGCGTGCGCGACCGCGCCTGGCGCAAGCTGACCACGTTCAGCGCGGACCTGCGCGACAAGTACGGCCTGTACGGGCCCGCGCTGTTCCTCGACCTGGACCTGGTCGTCGTCGGGAGCCTGGACGAATTCTTCGACGAACCCGGAGAGTTCCTCATCATCAAGGACTACCGCCGCCCCTGGCGGGTGACCGGCAACTCGTCGGTGTACCGCTGGCAGATCGGCGAGCTGACCGACGTGCTGGACTACTTCCGCGAGAACGAAGTCGCCATTCGGAAGCGCTTCCGCAACGAGCAGACCTTCCTCTCGGACTACCTGCACGGCAAAGGCAAGCTGCGCTACTGGCCTAGCGCCTGGTGCCCGAGCTTCAAGTACGATGGCATCCCGCTGTGGCCGAGCAACTACTGGCGCCGCCCCTTCGTGCCCGAGGGTGCCAAGGTCATGGTGTTCCATGGCGAATGCAATCCGCCCGATGCGCTCGCCGGCCGTCGCAACCGGCGATTCCGCTTCATCCGGCAGGCGACCTGGGTGGCCGAGCACTGGCACGAATAGGCCGGCACGCGCCGGTGTGTCCATTGCGCCGGCTTCAGGACGGCGGCTCAGCGCGGTGCGCATGGGCGCAGCAGCCGCCACAGCACCGTGGCAGCACAGGCCCACTGGACAAGATACAGCCCGCTGCCAGCGGCATGCCACAGCTTGAGGTTCTGGCGCGCCACGATGCGCGGCGCGATGCCGAACTCCACGACCAGGGCCAGGAGCAGGCCCAGGATCACGAACACGATGGCAGCGTCGACCGCAGGCGCGGCCTCGCTCTGACTGCGCGACAACGCCAGCAGCAGCACGGCGCAGGCAATCGATACCCAGGTCTGCGCGGTAAACAGGTGCGCCGCCATGCTGCCCGCCATGGCGGGCGTCGGCAGGTGCTGGAACAGCAGCGGTACGACCAGGAAGCCCACCACCGTCAGGCTCACCCACCAGAAGGCAGCGACCAGGACAGGCAGGCGTTCGGTCAATGCGCGCATCTTCCGGGACAAGTCGGCTCGAAGGTCAGATGTAGCGCACGGAGACGATCTCGTAGCGCTTGACGCCGCCAGGCGCCTGCACTTCGGCGGTGTCGCCCTCTTCCTTGCCGATCAGCGCGCGGCCGATGGGGCTGGAGACGTTGATCAGGCCCTGCTTGAGGTCGGCTTCGTCCTCGCCGACGATCTGGTAGCGAACCGCGTCGCCGGAGTCCTCCTCCTCCAGGTCGACGGTGGCACCGAACACCACCTTGCCGCCGCCGTCGAGGCCGCTGGGATCGATCACTTGCGCGATCGACAGCTTGCCCTCGATCTCCTGGATGCGCCCTTCGATGAAGCCCTGTCGGTCCTTGGCGGCATCGTAGTCGGCGTTCTCGCTCAGGTCGCCCTGCGCGCGCGCCTCGGCAATGGCGTTGATGATGTTCGGCCGTTCGACGGTCTTGAGGCGGTGCAGCTCTTCCTTGAGCTTCTCCGCCCCGCGCTTGGTGATCGGGAAAGTAGTGGCCATGTCTCTGAATTTGCTTGGCGTCAAAAAAGCGAAACCGCCGAACGTCGCCGTTCGGCGGTATCAGGTTCTCGCGAGATCGCGAAAGGAAGCTCGCTAGATGAGCTTCCTGCCGGTCAGGCGGCTCAGAATGCCCAGTGGGCTCGAATCCGGATTGTATTGGCTCGCGACCGGCAGGTGCAGGGTCTGTTCCATCATGAATTGCCCGGACATGACCGCGTGGGAGGTCTGGTCCGAGAAACAAACCCAGGTTGTGCCCGGAGCAAAAGGCACCGTCTCCTGAGGGCTGTCGCGCTGGTAATCCAGATCGGACTTCATGCCGTCATGCAGCTGCAGCATGAGGTGATCGTATTCGCTGCGCAGCGACTTGGTCACGTGCAGGCGATGCAGCAGCCTGGCCTGCCACGCCGAGTACGGTTTGCTGCGCGGCAGGAAGCGCCGCGCGACGTCCTCGAAAGGCTCCCCCACACGCCACACCCGCGGCGCCCCTTGCGGGTTCAGGTTGGTGAACACGCGCAGGATGCGCTCGCCGTAGTTGGGACGCGACGGAAACGCGTCCACGTGCAGGCGGCGGTCGTCGGCACGCCACGACTGAGCCCGGCCTTCGACCTGCATCGGCCTGAAGCTGGTCGGCGCCATTCGCAGCGCCGGGCCGTAGGCCGGCAGCAGGCGGTCGATCAGCCCCATGGCCTGTGCACGAAAGCGCCCGATCATGGCATTGGCCGCCTGCTGGACGTCGTCCGCACCCTCGACGCCCTTGAGCTTGCCCTTGGCGTCCAGGCTGATGTTGCGCACGCCCTTGGCCAGCACGGCCGGATCGAGAAGTCGCTGCTCGCCCTGCTCCGGCGTGAAGCCGAGGAAGGGGAAAAGCAGCACCTTGCCCGCCTCCAGCGCCTCGATCCAGCCCTCTTGCGACGCCGGCGCGAGCGCCTGCCATTCCTGCTGTTCGATCGTGACGACTTGTGCTTCCATGGCCGCGCCCTGCCTTTCCTTCAGCCTCAGGCGGCCGCCAGCTGGGCGTGCATTTCCTGCACCGAGATCACGCTGAGCTCGTCCAGGTACTGCATGCCCTCCACCGCTGCCTCGGCGCCGAAGATGGTCGTGATGATGTTGACCCGTGCCAACAGCGCCGACGTGCGGATCTGGCGCGAATCGGTGATGGCGTTGCGGCGCTCTTCCACGGTGTTGATGACGAGGGCGATCTCGTTGTTCTTGATCATGTCCACGATGTGTGGTCGCCCCTCGGTGACCTTGTTGACCGTGGTGCAGGCGATGCCCGCCGCCTCGATGGCCACGGCAGTGCCCTTGGTGGCGACCAGCTCGTAGCCCAGCTTCGCCAGGCCGCGCGCGACCTCGACCGCACGCGGCTTGTCGTTGTTCTTCACCGAGATGAAGACCTTGCCCGACTTGGGCAGGTGCGTGCCGGCGCCCAGCTGCGACTTGACGAAGGCCTCGCCGAACGTCTTGCCCACCCCCATGACCTCGCCGGTCGACTTCATCTCCGGGCCGAGGATCGGGTCGACGCCGGGGAACTTGACGAACGGGAAGACGGCCTCCTTGACGCTGAAGTAAGGCGGCGTCACTTCCGTCGTGACGCCCTGCTCGGCCAGCGAACGCCCCGCCATGCAGCGCGCCGCCACCTTGGCCAGCTGGATGCCCGTCGCCTTGCTCACGAAGGGCACCGTGCGCGAGGCACGCGGATTGACCTCCAGCACGTAGATGACGTCCTTGCCGTCCACTTCCTGGATGGCGAACTGCACGTTCATGAGTCCGACGACGCCCAGCGCCTTGGCCATGGCCGCGCTCTGGCGCTTGAGTTCGGCCACGGTGTCGGCGCGCAGGCTGTAGGGCGGCAACGAGCACGCCGAGTCGCCCGAGTGCACGCCGGCCTGCTCGATATGCTCCATCACGCCGCCGATCAGGGTGGCGCCGGTGGCGTCCCGGATGCAGTCCACGTCGCACTCGACCGCGTCGTTCAGGAAGCGGTCCAGCAGCACCGGCGAGTCGTTGCTCACCTTGACCGCCTCGCGCATGTAGCGCTCCAGGTCACGCTGCTCGTGCACGATCTCCATTGCCCGGCCGCCCAGCACGTAGCTGGGGCGCACCACCAACGGATAGCCCAGGGAAGCGGCCTTCTCCAGCGCCTCGCTCTCGGTGCGCGCGGTGGCGTTGGGCGGCTGGCGCAAGCCCAGTTCGTGCAGCAGCTTCTGGAAGCGCTCACGGTCCTCGGCCGCGTCGATCATGTCCGGGCTGGTGCCGATGATCGGCACGCCGTTGGCCTCCAGGTCGAGCGCGAGCTTCAGCGGCGTCTGGCCGCCGTACTGCACGATCACGCCGGTGGGTTTTTCCTTGTCGACGATCTCCAGCACGTCTTCCAGCGTCAAGGGCTCGAAGTACAGGCGGTCGGAGGTGTCGTAGTCGGTCGAGACGGTCTCGGGATTGCAGTTGACCATGATGGTCTCGTAGCCGTCCTCGCGCATCGCCAGCGCCGCGTGGACGCAACAGTAGTCGAACTCGATGCCCTGGCCAATGCGGTTCGGACCGCCGCCCAGCACCATGATCTTCTTCTTGTCGGTCGGCTCGGATTCGCACTCCTGCTCGTACGTGGAGTACATGTACGCCGTGTTGGTGGCGAACTCGGCCGCGCAGGTGTCCACGCGCTTGTAGACCGGCCGCACGCCCAGTGCGCGGCGCTTCTCTCGCACCGCGGTGTCCGTGGTGCGCAACTGCCTGGCCAGCCGGCGGTCGGAGAAGCCCTTCTGCTTGAGGATGAGCAAGGTGGCCGCGTCGATGTCGTCCAGGCTCTTCGATTCCAGCTCGAGCTCGATCTTGACGATCTCCTCGATCTGCACCAGGAACCACTTGTCGATCTTCGTGAGGTCATGCACCTCGTCGACCGACATGCCCTGGGCGAAGGCGTCGCCGACATACCAGATGCGCTCGGGCCCGGGCTCGCCCAGTTCCTTCTCGAGCACTTCGCGGTCCTGCGTCTTCTCGTTCATGCCGTCCACGCCGACCTCGAGCCCGCGCAGCGCCTTCTGGAACGACTCCTGGAAGGTGCGGCCCATGGCCATCACTTCGCCCACCGACTTCATCTGCGTGGTCAGGCGCGAGTCGGCCTGCGGGAACTTCTCGAAGGCGAAGCGCGGGATCTTGGTGACGACATAGTCGATCGACGGCTCGAAGCTCGTCGGCGTGGCGCCGCCAGTGATCTCGTTGCGCAGTTCGTCGAGCGTGTAGCCCACGGCCAGCTTGGCCGCGACCTTGGCGATCGGGAAGCCGGTGGCCTTGGAGGCCAGTGCCGAGGACCGCGACACGCGCGGGTTCATCTCGATGACGATCAGGCGCCCGTCCTTCGGATTGAGCGAGAACTGGACGTTCGAGCCGCCGGTGTCCACGCCGATCTCGCGCAGCACCGCCAGGCTGGCGTCTCGCATGACCTGGTATTCCTTGTCGGTGAGCGTCTGCGCCGGCGCCACGGTGATCGAGTCGCCGGTGTGCACGCCCATCGGGTCGAGGTTCTCGATCGAGCACACGATGATGCAGTTGTCCGCCTTGTCGCGCACCACCTCCATCTCGTACTCCTTCCAGCCGAGCAGCGATTCCTCGATCAGCAACTCGTTGGTGGGCGAGGCCTCCAGGCCGCGCTTGCAGATGGTCTCGAACTCTTCGGGGTTGTAGGCGATGCCGCCGCCGGTGCCGCCCAGCGTGAAGCTCGGGCGGATGACGGTCGGAAAGCCCACGGTCTTCTGCACGCCCCAGGCCTCGTCCATGCTGTGCGCGATACCCGAGCGTGCCGAGCCCAGCCCGATCCTGGTCATCGCGTCCTTGAACTTCAGGCGGTCCTCGGCCTTGTCGATGGCCTCCGGGGTCGCGCCGATCAGCTCGACCTTGTACTTGTCGAGCACGCCGTGGCGCCACAGGTCGAGCGCGCAGTTGAGCGCGGTCTGCCCGCCCATGGTGGGCAGGATGGCATCGGGCCGCTCCTTGGCGATGATCTTCTCGACCGTCGGCCAGGTGATCGGCTCGATGTAGGTGACGTCGGCCGTGGCCGGGTCGGTCATGATCGTCGCCGGGTTGCTGTTGATCAGGATGACCTTGTAGCCCTCCTCGCGCAGCGCCTTGCAGGCCTGCACGCCGGAGTAGTCGAACTCGCACGCCTGGCCGATGATGATCGGGCCCGCGCCAATGATGAGGATGCTGCGGATATCCGTACGCTTAGGCATTCACAGCCTCCGACTTGTGTTTTTCCATGAGTGCCGTGAAGCGATCGAACAGGTACCCGAGGTCCTGCGGACCGGGCGAAGCCTCCGGGTGTCCCTGGAAGCAGAAAGCGGGGCGATCGGTGCGCGCCAGCCCTTGCAGCGTGCCGTCGAACAGGCTCACGTGGGTGGGCCGCATGTTGGCCGGCAAGGTCTTCTCGTCCACCGCGAAGCCGTGGTTCTGGCTGGTGATGGCCACGTGGCCGCTGTCCAGGTCCTTCACGGGATGGTTGGCGCCGTGATGGCCGAACTTCATCTTGAAGGTCTTGGCGCCGCACGCCAGCGCCATGATCTGGTGGCCCAGGCAGATCCCGAAGGTCGGGATGCCCGTGTCGATCAGTTCGCGCGTGGCGTCGATGGCGTAGTCGCACGGCTCCGGGTCGCCGGGACCGTTCGACAGGAAGATGCCGTCGGGCTTGAGCTTGAGCACGTCGGCCGCGGGCGTCTTGGCCGGCACCACGGTGACGCGGGCGCCGCGCTGTGCCAGCATGCGCAGGATGTTCTTCTTGATGCCGAAGTCGTAGGCCACGACGTGGAACCGGGGCGTGATCTGCACGCCATAGCCCACACCGGGCTTCCACTCGGTCTGCGTCCATTCGTAGGTCTGCGGCACGGACACCACCTTGGCGAGGTCCAGGCCGACCATTGCCGGAGCCGCCTTGGCCGCGTCGATGGCCTTGTCGATCAGGGCCTGCGTCACCGACTCGCCCTCGGCCAGGCCGAGGATGCAGCCGTTCTGGGCGCCATTGGTGCGCAGGTGCCGGGTCAGCTTGCGCGTGTCGACGTTCGAGATGGCGACCGTGCCGCTGCGCACGAGGTACTGCGACAGGGTGGACGAGCTTCGGAAGTTGGACGCCACGAGGGGCAGGTCGCGAATGATCAGGCCCGCGGCGTGGATCTTGTCGGCTTCGATGTCCTCATCGTTGACGCCGTAGTTGCCGATGTGCGGATACGTCAGCGTGACGATCTGCTGGCAGTAGCTGGGGTCGGTGAGGATTTCCTGGTAGCCGGTGATGGCGGTGTTGAACACCACCTCACCCACTGTGGCGCCGGTGGCGCCGATCGAATTGCCGAGAAAGACCGTGCCGTCTGCGAGCGCCAGGATGGCGGGCGGGAAGGCTCCCTTGAGGGACAAAAGCACTGGGTTCTCCGGATGGATGGTGGCCCACAGCGAACCCAAGAGACAACTCGGGCTTGCAACTTTCGTCGAAGGAGTGGCGTGGCGTGCGCGGTGGGCTGAGGTTCGAGCGGGAAAGCCGCCTATTATAGCCGGGCCATTCGCGTTTCTATGGCGATCCGACCGCCATGGCCGCACTGGCGTGCAGGCAAATCGCCGCCGCCGCAGCCACGTTGAGAGACTCCTCGCCGCCGGGCTGCGCAATGCGAATGTGGAGCGTGGCGCGCGCCTGCAGCGCGGGTGAAAGGCCCTGCCCTTCATGCCCGAGCAACCAGGCGCACGGGTGCGGCAGATTGCGCGCCGATTGCGCCTCATGAAGCCATTGCCCCGCATGTGAGCTGGTCGCCAGCATCGGCATGGTGAGCGGCGCCAGATCCGGCAGTTGCGCGCCCTCGATGAGCCGCAGGCCGAAATGGGCGCCCATGCCGGCGCGCAGCACTTTGGGCGACCAGAGCGCTGCCGTGCCTTTCAGGGCGACCACCTGCGCGAAGCCGAAGGCTGCGGCGCTGCGCAGCACCGATCCGACGTTGCCGGCGTCCTGCAGCCGGTCCAGCACCACCGTGGGCACGCCGTCCTGCACCGCCGGCGGCGCCGGCGCATCGATGACGAAGCCCATGGGCGCCGGCGATTCGAGGCCGCTGACGTCGTGGAGCAGCGCATCCGGCAGCACCACCGTGCGCTCGGCGTAGCCGTCCCATTCGTGCTGCGCCTGCGGCCAGAAGGATTCGGTGAAGACGGCGATGGCCGGCTTCAGGCCGCGCTGGCGCGCCGCCCGGCACAGGTGATCGCCCTCGATCCAGACGCGGCCCAGCCGCCGGTAGGCGCCAGCGTCCTGCGCCAGGCGGCGCAGTTCCTTGAGCAGCGGGTTGTCGCGCGAACTGATGCGGGTGGGGCCGGTTTCGCTCATGGCGCCGCCGCCTGCTCCAGCGGCATCGGCCGCACGGGCTGGGTGGAGGACAACGGCTCCGGCGTCATCGAAACGGGCGGTTGCCAAAGCGGCGCGGCGGCGACCGGCGCGAACGAGCGCCGATGGTGCACGCAGGCACCATGGGTCCGCAGCGCCTCCAGGTGCTCAGGCGTGCCGTAGCCCTTGTGGGCGGCAAAACCGTAGTGCGGGAATTCCTCGTGCAACTGCGCGCACAGGCGGTCCCGGTGCACCTTGGCGAGGATGGATGCGGCGGAAATGGACTTGACCAGCGCATCGCCGCCCACCACCGCCTCGGCCAGCACGTCGAGCACCGGAAGCCGGTTGCCGTCGACCAGCACCTTGCCGGGCTTCAGGCGCAGGCCGACCACGGCACGGCGCATGGCCAGCATGGTCGCCTGCAGAATGTTGTGGGTGTCGATCTCCTCCACGCTGGCCTGCGCCACCGAACAGCACAGGGCCCGCTCCATGATCAGGTCGTAGAGGCGCTCGCGCTTGAGGGCGGTGAGCTGCTTGGAGTCGGCCAGACCGCGGATCGGGCGGCGCTCGTCCAGGATCACGGCCGCGGCCACCACCGGGCCGGCCAGCGGGCCACGCCCGGCCTCGTCCACGCCGGCGACCAGGCCTGGCACATCCCAGGTCAGGCTGACTTGCTTAGCCTGCAAGAACTTTCTCGATCGCATCGGCGCAAAGTGTGGGCGTATCGCGCCGCAATTCGTCGTGCAGCGCAGTGAATCGTTGTTGCAGTTGGCTCACCTTCGCGGGTGAACGCAGCCATTCCAGCGTCGCGCGGGCCAGCGCCTCGGGCGAGGCCTGGTCCTGGATCAATTCGGGCACGACGAATTCCTGGCACAGGATATTCGGCAATCCGATCCAGGGTTGCAACTGCTTGCGCACCATCAGCCGCCAGGTCAGATGGTTCATCGTGTAGGCGATGACCATTGGCCGCTTGAAGAGGGCCGCCTCCAGCGTGGCGGTGCCGCTGGCGATCAGCGTGACGTCGCAGGCGGCCAGAACCTCGTGCGAACGGCCTTGGGTCAGCAACACCTGCCCGGCCAGGCCGGCCGCGTCGACCATCTGGCGCGCCTGCGGCATCAGCGACGGCAGCGTTGGCAGCACGAACTGCAAGCCCGCTTCGTCGGCGCGCATGCGCGCGGCTGCCTGCAGAAAGCGCGGGGCGATGTAGCGCAGCTCCGACAGGCGGCTGCCCGGAAGCAGCGCCACCACCGGCGCCTGCGCGTCGAGCCCCAGGGCCGCGCGGGCTGCCGCCCGGTCCGGCTGCATCGGAATCACCTGTGCCAGCGGATGGCCGACGTAGCTGCCGGCCACGCCATGCCGCGCCAGCAGGTCGGGCTCGAAGGGGAAAATGCACAGGACATGGTCGGCGGCCGCGCGGATCTTCTCGATGCGTTCCGGCCGCCAGGCCCAGATCGACGGGCAGACGAAATGCGCCGTGCGCACGCCACTGGCGCGCAGGCCGGCCTCGAGGTCGAGATTGAAGTCGGGCGCATCCACGCCGATGAAGATGTCGGGCCGTTCGCGCAGCAGGCGCGCCTTGAGCTGGCGACGGATGCCGGCAATCTCAGGGTAGTGTCGCAGCACCTCGATGTAGCCACGCACCGCCAGTTTCTCCTGGGGCCACCAGCTCTCGAACCCGCGCGCGAGCATCTGCGGACCCCCGATGCCGGCTGCCTGCATGCCCGGCCAGCGCGCACGCAGTCCGTCGAGCATCAGGCCGGCCAGGAGGTCTCCGGAAGCCTCGCCCGCGACCAGCGCGAACTGCCGCTGCTGCTGCGTATCCATGGGCGGCGCGCCTCAGCGGGCAATGCCGCGCGTGGCGTCGGCCAGGAAGGCGTCCATCAGCGCCGAGTCGGGCGCAGCCTCCGGCGACGCATCGGCCAGGGCGCGAATCGCGGCACGCGCGTCATCCAGCGTGCGGCCCTCCCGATAGAGCAGCCGATGCATCTGCTTGACGGCGGCCAGCCGCTTGGGCCCGAATCCGCGGCGCTTCAGGCCTACGGCATTGAACCCGCGCACGGCCAGCGGATTGCCGTCCACCAGCATGAACGGCGGCACATCCTGCGCGACGGCACTGGCAAAGCCGATCATGGCGTGCGCGCCGATCTTCACGAACTGGTGGATGCCGGTGAGCCCGCCGACCGTCACCCAATCGCCCAGCACGACGTGGCCGGCCAGCGTCGTGTTGTTGGCCAGCGTGGTGTGGTTGCCGATCAGGCAATCGTGCGCCACGTGGGTGTAGGCCATGATCCAGTTGTCGTCGCCGATGCGCGTGACTCCGCCTGCCTGGGGAACGCCAAGGTTGAAGGTGCAGAACTCGCGAACCGTGTTGCGGTCGCCGATCACCAGTTCGGTGTCTTCTCCTGCGTACTTCTTGTCCTGCGGCTGCGCGCCGATGGAGCCGAACTGAAAAAAATGGTTGTCGCGGCCGATGGTGGTGCGGCCGTCGATCACGCAATGCGGGCCGATGGTGGTGCCGGCCCCGATGCGCACCTTGGGCCCGATCACGGAGTACGGTCCGACGGAAACGCTGCTGTCGAGCTGGGCCGCCGGATCGACGATGGCCGTCGGGTGGATCTGCGTCATGCGGCCGATTGCACGCGGGTCTCGCGCATGCCTCAGTTGATCTGGCGCATGGCGCACATCAGCTGCGCCTCGCAGGCGAGTTCCTCGCCCACCAGCGCGCGCCCGCGGAACTTGGAGATGCCGGCCTTCACGCGCTCGATCTCGACCTCCAGCGTGAGCTGGTCGCCCGGCTCGACGGGGCGCTTGAAGCGCGCACCGTCGATGGCCGCGAAGTAATAGACCATGTTTTCGTCGGGCACGATGTCCAGCGAGCGGAACGAAAGCAGCGCCGCCGCCTGTGCCATGGCCTCGAGCATCAGCACGCCGGGCATCACCGGGCGGTGCGGAAAATGGCCGTTGAAGAAGGGCTCGTTCATCGTCACGTTCTTCAAGGCCGTGATGTGCTTGCCCTTCTCCATGCCGATCACCCGGTCAACGAGCAGAAACGGGTAGCGATGCGGCAGCAGTTTGAGGATCTGATGAATGTCGAGCGTCGTCGTCATGATGTCTTGTCGTTCTGCGCGAGGGCCTTTTCCAGGGCCTTGACACGCTCCCGCAGCGAATGCAGGTGCCGCAGCGTCGCGGCGTTTTTCTCCCATGACGCATTGTCGTCGATGGGAAACACGCCGGTGTACTGGCCCGGCTTGAGGATTGATCGGGTGACCAGCGACGCGGCCGATACGTGCACGCCGTCGGCCAGCGTCAGGTGGCCGAGCACCATGCCGGCGCCGGCGATGGTGCAGTTGGCGCCGATGTGCGCGCTGCCGGCCACCGCCGAGCATCCCGCCATCGCGGTGTTGCGCCCGATGTGCACGTTGTGGCCGATCTGGATGAGGTTGTCGAGCTTGACGCCGTCCTCGATGACGGTGTCCTCCAGCGCGCCCCGGTCGATGCAGGTATTGGCACCGATCTCGACATCGTCGCCGATGCGCACCGCGCCGAGTTGCTCGATCTTGACCCAGCCGTCCGCGGAAGGCGCCAGGCCGAAGCCGTCGGCGCCGATGACGACGCCCGGATGCACCAGGCACCGCGCGCCGATGACGCAGCCTTCGCTGACGGTGACGCCGGATTTGAGCACCGTGCCGGCCCCGATGCGCGCACCGCGCCCGACCACGCACAGCGGCCCGATCGCGGCGGTCTCGTCGACCTCGGCCTGGGGGTGGACGACCGCGCTCGGGTGGATGCGCGCTTCCGGCGGCGGCGCATGATGCGCCTTCCACAGTTGCGTCAGGCGGGCGAAGTAGAGGTAGGGATCGGGCGTGAGGATGTAGTCGCCACGCACCTTGGCCGCATCCTCGGCAGGCGGCGACACGATGACGCATCCCGCCTTCGAGGCCGCCAGATCCTTCTGGAACCTGGGATTGGACAGGAAGGTCAGCGCCTCGGGCGTGGCGCTTTGCAGTGGCGCCAGCCGCTCGATGGCGCGCGCACCGTCGCCGTGCAACTCGCCACCGAGGGCGTCAACGATGGCTGCCAGTTGCAATGCCACGTGGCGTTTTCGGGCCGAAGCGGCCCTTACCTGCTCGCGCCAGGCGCCGGATCGCCGACAGCGCTGTAGGCGTTCAGCGCCCGGATCACCTTGTCGGTGATGTCGTGCTTGGGGTTGATGTAGATCGCCTCCTGCAGGATCGCGTCGTAGCGGTCCGCTTCTGCGATCTGCTTGATCACGCGGTTGGCGCGCTCGTAGACAGCCTGGAGCTCTTCGTTCTTGCGGGCGTTGAGGTCCTCCTGGAACTCCCGGCGCTTGCGCTGGAACTCGCGGTCCTGGTCGATCAGGGCGCGCTGGCGCTGCATTCGCTGCGACTCCGACAAGGTCGGCGCCTCGCGCTCGAAGCGCTCCGACGCAGCCTTCAGGGCTTCGCCCTGGGCCTGCAGGTCCTTGTCGCGCTTGGTGAACTCAGCTTCCAGCTTGGCCTGGGCCGCCTTGGCCGGCTGCGCTTCGCGCAGCACGCGGTCCGGATTGACGAAGCCGACCCGGAAATCCTCGGCCTGGGCCGGGCTGCCGCACAGCGCTAGCGCGGAAACCAGCACTGCAGCGGCGCGGAACAGATGAGTCATCAGAAGGAGGTTCCGATCTGGAATTGAATGCGCTGAATTCTATCCTCGGGGATATAGCCCGCCTGGCCCTCAATCCCCACTTCCTCATCCTGGTACTGGAGCGGAACGGCATAGGCCAGCCGCAGCGGCCCGAGCGGCGAAACCCAGCTGATGCCGATGCCGGCCGAGGCGCGCAGCTTCTTCTGGGCGCTCCATTGCGCATCGGTCTGGCCGTCCAGGCGGTCGGTGAACACGTTGCCGACGTCGACGAAGCCGTACATGCGCAGCGTGCGGTCGTTGCCGGCCCCCGGGAACGGCGTGCTGATCTCGGCGTTGAAGACCGCCTTCTTGGTGCCGCCCAGCGCAGCCGTCGTGACGCCGTCGCGCGGGCCCAGCGAGTTCTGCTCGAAACCGCGGATCGACCCCAGGCCACCGGCGTAGAAGTTCTTGAAGATCGGATAAATATTGTCGCCGTACGCCTTGCCGTACCCCAGGTCACCGAAGAATGCCAGCGTGTACTGCTTGTTCAGCGGGATGTACTGCTGGATCTGATAGCTGCCCTTGTAGTACTTCATGTCGCCGGCCGAGCCGATCTCGACACCGGCGCGCTGCACCCGGCCCCTGGTCGGCGACAGGGCGCTGTCGCGCGAATCGCGCGACCAGCCGATGGTCAGCGGGATGCCCCAGACGCTGTCGTTGTCGCACGACGTGACATAGCCGCCGCTCAGCTGGCAGCCGAAGTAGTTGCGGTAGGCCTCGGGCGTCTGCGAGGCCAGGTTGGAGCCGGGCTCGAAGCTGTAGCGCTCCAGGCCGGCACCGAAGTAGACGGTGTCGACTTCACTGAACGGCACGCCGAAGCGCAGCGTTCCGCCTTCGTTGATCAGGCGGTAGTCGCCGTCTTCCGTGTAGTACGGGCGCGTGGTGCGGTAGTACAGATCGAAGGTCCGCGAGATGCCTTCCTTGGTGAAGTACGGGTCGGTGCTGGTCAGCTGGATGACCCGGTTGTACTTGCTGGTGTTCACGTTCAGGCCGAGGTAGTTGCCCGAACCGAACACGTTCTCCTGCTGGATCCCGAAGCTGAACGACACCTTCTCCGCGGTGGAGAAGCCGGCGCCCAGTTGCAGCGCGCCGGTGGGCTTCTCGACCACGGAAACCGACAGGTCGACCTGGTCGGGGGTGCCCGGCACCTCCTGCGTCTCGATGTTGACGTCGGTGAAGAAGCCCAGGCGGTTCACACGGTCGCGCGACAGCTTGATGCGGTCGCCGTCGTACCAGGAGGCCTCGTACTGGCGGAATTCGCGGCGGATGACTTCATCGCGCGTGCGGTTGTTGCCGCTGATGTTGAGGCGGCGCACGTACACGCGGCGGACCGGGTCGGACTGGATGACCAGCGCCACGCGGTTGTTGGTGCGGTCGATCTCCGGACGGGCCTGCACGCGAGCGAAAGCGTAGCCGAAGCTTCCAAAATAGTCGGTAAATGCGTTGGTCGTCTCGGTGACCTGCTCGGCGTTGTACGGCTCGCCCGGCTCGATGGTGATCAGCGACTTGAACTCGTCGTCGCGGCCGAGGTAGTTGCCGGCGAGCTTGACGCCCGAGACCACGTACTTCTGGCCCTCGGTGACGTTGATGGTCAGCGTCAGGTCTTCCCGGTCCGGCGACACGGCGACCTGGGTGGAATCGATGCGGAACTCCAGGTAGCCGCGCTGCAGGTAGTACGACCGCAGCGTCTCCAGGTCGGCGTTGAGCTTGGCGCGCGCGTACTGGTCCGACTTGGTGTACCAGCTCAGCCAGCCGCCGGTGTCGAGATCGAACAGGCCGCGCAGCGTGGATTCGCTGAAGGCCTGGTTGCCGACAATGCGGATGTCCTTGATGCGCGCAGGCGCACCTTCGGTGACGGTGAACGTCAGGTTGACACGGTTGCGCTCGATCGGCGTGACGGTGGTGACCACCTCGGCGTTGTACAGGCTGCGGCTGACGTACTGGCGCTTGAGCTCCTGTTCGGCACGGTCGGTCAGTGCCTTGTCGTACGGGCGGCCATCGGCCAGGCCGACCTCGCGCAGCGACTTGACCAGCGCGTCCTTGTCGAATTCCTTCGCCCCGACGAAGTCCACGCCGGCGACCGTGGGCCGTTCCTCGACGATCACGACGACGACGTTGTCGTTGACGTCGATGCGCACATCCTTGAACAGGCCGAGGTCGAACAACGCCCGGATGGCGGCGGAGCCACGGTCGTCGGTGTAGGTTTCGCCGACGCGGATGGGCATGGATGCGAAGATCGTCCCGGGCTCGACCCGCTGAAGGCCCTCGACCCGGATGTCGCGAATGGTGAAGGGCTCGACCGCCCAGGCCGCAAATGCGGCAACCGCTCCGGCCACCATGACGACCACGCTGCGCAGACGGAAGCGGTTGTATCTTGTTTTCATCTGAGAGTTGACCGACGGCGCGCGGCCTGAAAGAAAGTTAACCAAAGAGCCGCGTCACGTCGTTGAAGAGCGCGATCGACATCATGAGCAGCAGCAGTGCGATGCCACCGCGCTGAAGCCGTTCCATCCATGCGTCGGACACGCCGCGACCCGTGAGGCCCTCCCAAAGATAATACATCAGGTGTCCCCCATCGAGGACCGGGAGCGGCATCAGGTTGAGCACACCCAGGCTGACGCTGATCAGGGCCAGGAAGCCGAGGTACTGGGTCAGGCCGAGGCTGGCCGACTTGCCGGCGTAGTCGGCAATGGTCAGCGGCCCGCTCAGGTTCTTGAGCGAGGCCTCGCCGATCACCATTCGGCCCATCATGCGGACCGTGAGGGCCGAGACCTCCCAGGTGCGCACGGCGCCCATCCACAGGCCGTCCAGCGGGCCCTGGCGCACGGTGACCATCTCCGGCGCGGCGCCAACGTATGCACCGACCCGTCCGATCGCGACCCCACCCTCCATGCGAACTTCGGGGGCCACCTCGATCTCGAGCGGGCGGCCACCGCGCTCGATGCGCCACAACTGCGCGCGAGGCTCGTCGCCGGAGACCGACATGCGGATCTCTTCGCGCAACTGCTGCCCGTCGATGATGGGCGTGCCGCCGATGGACAGCACCAGGTCTCCTTGCCGGAGCCCGTCCCGCTGGGCCGCTCCGCCATTGATGACCTGGCCGATCTCCGGCCGCGTCAGGGGCGCGAGGATGCCGATGCGGCGGAACATCTGCGCGTCGGCGTCCTGCGCCTCGACCTCACTCAGTGGCAGACGCACCGAATGCAGCCGGCCCCGGCCGTCGCTGTCGACCTCCAGGTCGAGATCGCGCTGCTCCAACGCACCGCGCGTGATTCGCCAACGCAGGTCCTCGAAGGATTCGACCGGCGTCAAGTCGCCGTCGAATCCGGCGCGCAACACCCGCTCTCCCCCGCTGAGGCCGGCGCCTTCCGCCAGCGAGCCGGGCACGGGCCGGGCCAGCAGCGCCACCGGCTCGTCGATGCCGATCCAGTTCACCGCCGCGTACAGGAACACCGCCAGCAGCAGGTTGGCTACCGGTCCGGCAGCAACGATGGCGGCCCGGGCGCGCAACGGCTGGGTATTGAACGCACGGTGACGCTCATGCGGATCGACCGGGGCTTCGCGCTCGTCGAGCATGCGCACATAGCCGCCGAACGGGAACGCGCCGATCACGAATTCGGTGTCCTGACCCGGCCTGGGCCGGCGCGGCTGCCATCGGTACAGGACCTTGCCGAAGCCGATGGAGAACCGGAGCACCCTGACGTTGCACGCGACCGCGACGCGGTAGTGGCCCCACTCGTGGACGGCGATCAGCACGCCCAGGGCGACGACGAAGGCGATGACGGTGAGCATGGAATGTGTGGTGGAAGGTTGGCGGCGCCGATCAAGCCGCCAGCCGCCGGACTGCCGCGGCGGCGGCAGCTCGCGCGCGCTCGTCTATTGCCAGCAGGTCGGCCAGCGCCTGTGGCTTGGATGGAAGCACGGCCTCCAAGGTTTCCAGATTGACCGCATGAATTCGATCGAAGCGCAGTTGCCCGTCCAGGAATGCCTGCACCGCCACCTCGTTGGCGGCATTGAGGACGGCGGTGGTCCCGGGGGCCGCCTCCATTGCGCGCCACGCCAGGCCCAGGCCCGGGAAACGCGCTGCGTCCGGGGCCTCGAAGGTCAGCGCGGCCATTGCACGGAAATCCAGCCGGCCGGCGCCGCTCTCAAGCCGCTCCGGCCAGGCCAACCCGCAGGCAATCGGCACCCGCATGTCCGGCGTGCCGAGTTGCGCGATGACCGACGCGTCGGTGAACTGGACCATCGAATGGACCACGCTCTGAGGGTGAATGACGACCTCGATCTGTCGCGGCGCGACGCCGAACAGGAAGCGCGCCTCGATCACCTCGAGCGCCTTGTTCATCATGGTGGCCGAATCGACCGAGATCTTGCGCCCCATCACCCAGTTCGGATGCGCGCAGGCCTCGTCGGGCGTGACGCTGCCGAGCGTCGCAGGGTCGCGCGAGCGAAACGGCCCGCCCGAGGCGGTCAGCAGGATCTTGTCGACCCGCCTCGGCCAGGTGGCCGGGTCCTCGGGCAGCGACTGGAAGATGGCCGAATGCTCACTGTCGATGGGCAGCAGCGTCGCGCCCCCCTGCGTGACCGCGGCCATGAAGAGTTCGGCGCCGACCACCAGCGCTTCCTTGTTGGCCAGCAGCAGGCGCTTGCCTGCGCGCGCCGCCGCCAGGCAGGGCGACAGCCCCGCCGCGCCGACGATGGCCGCCATGACGGCGTCGACCTGCTCGTGCGCGGCGATCTGCTCGAGCGCGTCGTCGGCCCGCAGGACCTGCGTCGGCAAGTCGTTGCGGCGCAGGCGGTCGGCCAGTTCGGCGGCATGCGCATCACTCGCCATGACCGCGTAGCGCGGCCGGAACTGCGCGCACTGCGCCAGCAATTCGTCGACCCGCGTGGCCGCCGAAAGAGCGAACACCTCGAAACGATCCGCATGACGCGCGATGACGTCGAGCGTGCTGACGCCGATCGAGCCGGTCGAACCGAGGACGGTGATGCGCTGCTTGGCGGACATATCAGATAAAGGCCAGCATCATCGCCAGCGGAAAGGTGGGCAACAACGCATCGACCCGGTCCAGCACCCCGCCATGGCCGGGCAGCAACTGGCTGCTGTCCTTGGCACCGGCGCTGCGCTTGACCAGCGATTCGGCCAGGTCGCCGACCACGCTCATGGCGGCCAGGAAGATCACGCCAATGATGAGCACGGGCCAGCCGCGATCCCACAGCCGCGAGTAGAGACTGGCCACGTCGGCACCGGCGGCGCGGTCGGCCCAGGTCCAGGCCAGCGCCAACACGAGCACACCGGCCATGCCGCCCCACACGCCCTCCCAGCTCTTGCCCGGACTGATGGCAGGCGCAAGCCGCTCGCGCGTCAGTCGCAGGCCGAACGCGCGTCCCGCGAAATAGGCGAAGACATCGGCCACCCAGACCAGGACGAGGATCGACAACAGAAAATTGATGCCGAGCATCCGCGCCTGCAGCGCACCAAGCCAGGCCAGCCACAGCACCAGCATGCCGCCTGCCAGCCGAAGCACGCGCGGTACCTGCGGCCAGCCACTGACGCCCGTGCGCAAGAGCATCGCGCCGCCGATCACCCAGCCGGCGCCGGAGACGATCCACAGCAACCGGTGCGACTGATCGAGCCAGCCCGCCCACCATGTCGCGACGCACAGCAATGCCAGCACGGCGCCAAGCGCCAGCGAGGCGGCCGGGCCGCAGCCGTTGAGCCGGCCCCATTCCCAGCCGGCTGCGCCGATCAGTACCACCATGACGCAGGCGAACGGAACGTAGGACGGATAGAACAGCGCCGGCAGCAAGATGGCCAGCAGGACCAGCGCCGTGATGATTCGGAGCTTGAGCATTCGCTTCAGGCCGTGGTCAGGCCGTCGGCGCCGGCGACTTGCGCCGACGTCTGGCCGAAACGGCGCTCGCGCTTGTGGAAGGCATCGATGGCGTCGTCCAGCGCCGCCTCGTCGAACTCCGGCCACAGGCGGTCACTGAAGACGAACTCGGAATACGCGCTCTGCCAGAGCAGGAAGTTCGAGATGCGCTGCTCACCACCGGTGCGGATGAAAAGATCCGGGTCTGGCACGTGCGCCAGCGCCAGCGCCCGGCCGAGCGACGCCTCTGTGATCGGCTCGTTCTTCTGCGCCAGGCGCGCGGCCGCCTGGGTGATGTCCCAGCGGCCGCCGTAGTTGAAGCACACGTTGAGGAGGAGCTTGTCGTTGCCCGCCGTGGCGGCCTCGGCCTGGGCCAGGCCGCTGGCGATGCGGTCCGACAACGCGGCGCGATCGCCCACGAAATACAGGCGCACGCCGTCGTCGCGCAACCGGGGCACCTCGCGGCCCAGGGCGAGCGCCATCAGTTCCATCAGGCCGGAGACTTCGTCCTTGGGACGGCTCCAGTTCTCGGACGAGAAGGCGAACACCGTGAGCACCCTCACGCCGCGCGCCACGCAGGCCCGGACGCAGCGCCGCAGGGATTCGACGCCCTGTCGATGGCCGGCCACCCGCGGCAGAAAGCGACGCGTGGCCCACCGCCCATTGCCGTCCATCACGATGGCAATGTGGTGAGGCGGCGCCGGGCATGTCATCGACAAGTCGGTTCCGTGGCCGTCAAACGGCCATGATGTCCGCTTCCTTCGCCACGACCAGTTTGTCGATCTCGGCAATGTAGCGGTCGGTGATCTTCTGGATGTCGGCTTCGGAGCGCTTCTGGTCGTCCTCGGACGCCAGCTTGTCCTTGACCAGTTTCTTGACGCCCTCGTTGGCGTCGCGACGCAGGTTTCGCATGGCCACCTTGGCCTGTTCGCCTTCGGTGCGTGCCAGCTTGGTCATTTCCTTGCGGCGTTCCTCGCTCATGGGCGGCATCGGCACGCGGATGAGGTCGCCCATCGAGGCGGGGTTCAGCCCGAGGTCGCTTTCGCGGATGGCTTTCTCGATCTTGGCGCCCATGCCCTTTTCCCAGGGCTGAACGCTGATCGTGCGCGCGTCGATCAGCGACACATTGGCAACCTGGCTCAGCGGCACCTGCGAGCCGTAGTAGTCCACGTGCACGGTGTCCAGCAAGGCCGGGCTCGCGCGGCCGGTGCGGATCTTGACGAGGTTGTTCTGAAAGGCCGACAGCGACTGCTTCATCTTCGCTTCGGCAGCGTTTCGAATCTCGGTGATAGTGGTCATTTCTTGCATTCCCGAAAGACAGGTGCCGGCCCGCCCACCCGGGCGGCCGGCACCCCGCATTGTGTCAGGTCAGACGTGAACCAGCGTGCCTTCGTCGTCGCCCATCACGACCCGGCGCAGGGCACCGCTCTTGAGGATCGAGAACACCTTGATCGGCAGCTTCTGGTCGCGGCACAGGGCAAACGCCGTGGCGTCCATGATGCCCAGGTTCTTGGCAATGGCTTCGTCGAAAGAAAGGGAGCCGTAGCGGGTGGCGAGCGGGTCCTTGTTGGGGTCCGCGCTGTAGACGCCGTCGACCTTGGTCGCCTTGAGGACCAGTTCGGCCCCGATTTCGGCACCGCGCAGCGCCGCGGCGGTGTCGGTGGTAAAGAAGGGGTTGCCGGTGCCTGCGGCAAAAACCACGACCTTGCCCTCTTCGAGGTACTGCAGGGCCTTGGGCCGCACGTAGGGCTCGACCACCTGCTCGATGGCGATGGCCGACATCACGCGGGCCACCAGGCCCTGGCGGTCCATCGCGTCGGCCAGCGCCAGCGAATTCATGACCGTCGCCAGCATGCCCATGTAGTCGGCGGTTGCGCGATCCATTCCGATCGCCCCGCCTGCCACGCCGCGAAAGATGTTCCCGCCGCCGATGACGACGGCCACCTGCACCCCCAGCTTCACCACGTCGGCCACTTCTGCGACCATGCGCTCGATGGTCGCGCGGTTGATGCCGAAGGCGTCATCGCCCATCAACGCCTCACCCGACAGCTTCAACAAAATGCGCTTGTGGGCAGGGCTGGGCTGGGACATAGGCGATTCCTTGGTGGCGTGCGGCCGAGTTTAAAGGGGGACGGGCGCCGCGACACCCCCAAGTGCGGGGGATCGCGGCGACAGGGAGTTACTGCGCGGCGGCAGCCTTGGCGGCGGCGACCTGTGCAGCCACCTCGGCGGCGAAGTCGTCGGCCTTCTTCTCGATGCCCTCGCCCACCACGTAGAGGGTGAAGCCCTTCACGCTGGTGTTGGCGGCCTTGAGCATCTGCTCTACGGTCTGCTTGTCGTTCTTGACGAAGGGCTGGTTGTGCAGCGAGACCTCCTTGAGGTACTTCTGCACCGCGCCTTCGACACGCTTGGCAACGATCTCTGCCGACTGGGCAGGCTTGCCCGCAGCTTCGGCGACCTTGCGGTCCTCGTCGGCCTTGCCAGCGGCCACGGCGCGTTCCTTCTCGATGAGGTCGGCCGACACATCGGCGGTCGACAGCGCCACCGGCTTCATGGCCGCGATGTGCATCGCGACGTCCTTGGCGGCGACATCATCACCTTCGAACTCGACGACCACGCCGATGCGGGTGCCGTGCAGGTACGAGGCAAGCTTGTTGCCGGAAGCGAAGCGCTTGAAACGGCGGAAGCTCATGTTCTCGCCGATCTTGCCGATCAGGCCCTTGCGAACGTCTTCCAGCGTGGGGCCGAAGCCGTCCTGGCTGTAGGGCAGCGCGCCCAGCGCGGCCACGTCGGCCGGATCGTTCTTGGCGACCAGTTCGGCAGCCGCCTTGGCCATGGCCACGAAGCTGTCGTTCTTGGTCACGAAGTCGGTTTCGCAGTTGATCTCGACCATGGCGCCGGCATTGCCGTCGACATAGGCGGTCACAACGCCTTCGGCGGTGACGCGCGAAGATGCCTTGCCAGCCTTGTTGCCCAGCTTGATGCGCAGCAGCTCCTCGGCCTTTTCCATGTTGCCGTCGGCCTCGGTCAGGGCCTTCTTGCATTCCATCATGGGGGCGTCGGTCTTGGCGCGCAGCTCGGCGACCATGCTTGCAGAAATTGCTGCCATATCTATTCTCCGTACTTCACAGTGTTCAGATTGAAAAAAAGGGGCATCTAGGCCCCTTTCTCAAGCGCTCGGGGGCGCAATCAGGCGGAGGCGCCTTCTTCGACTTCGACGAACTCGTCGCCACCTTCGGACACGGCCTTGACCACGTCGGAAACGGCGCTCGAGCGGCCTTCGATGATCGCGTCGGCGATACCGCGGGCGTACAGTTGCACGGCCTTGGCGGAGTCGTCGTTACCCGGGATGACGTAGTCGATGCCTTCGGGCGAGTGGTTGGAGTCCACGACGCCGATCAGCGGGATGCCCAGCTTCTTGGCCTCGGCCACGGCGATCTTGTGGAAGCCCACGTCGATCACGAAGATGGCGTCGGGCAGCGCACCCATGTCCTGGATGCCGCCGATGTCCTTCTCGAGCTTGGCGATCTCGCGGGTAAAGGTCAGCTGCTCCTTCTTGCTCAGGCTGTCGAGGCCAGCTTCTTGCTGGGCCTTCATTTCCTTGAGGCGCTTGATGGAGGTCTTGACCGTCTTGAAGTTGGTCAGCATGCCGCCGAGCCAGCGGGTGTCGACGAACGGCACGCCGGCGCGACGAGCCTCTTCGGCCACGATCTCGCGGGCCTGGCGCTTGGTGCCCACCATCAGGATGGTGCCGCGGTTGGCGGTCAGCTGCTTGGCGTACTTCATCGCGTCCTGGAACATCGGCAGCGACTTTTCCAGGTTGATGATGTGGATCTTGTTGCGATGGCCGAAGATGTACGGGGCCATCTTCGGGTTCCAGAAACGGGTCTGGTGGCCGAAGTGAACTCCGGCTTCCAGCATTTCGCGCATGGTGGTCGACATAGGAATGTGCTCCAAAGGTTGGGTCTTAAATCCGGCCCCTCCTTGCACGTTGCCGCCTCCTGTTCTGGATGGCGGCAAACGGACAACACCTTGGGCGGGCCGGTTTGCGGATACGTTCCACTCGAACAAGGGCGGCTTGAAGGACCCGGCTGTTGCGCAAATGCATCAACTCGGGGTAAGCGCCCGTTGAGCGAAACCCAAAGAGTATAGCACGCAGGGGTCGCACTTCCTGGCTGGCGAAGGGGTGCGGTACCCTTGGCCGACCATGCTGCCCGACCTCTTCCAGACCCGCCAGGCCATTCGCGCCGGGCAGACCGACGCCCGCACCGAAATGGGGCATTGCCTGTCCATCTCCCGATCCGACGCCTGCCGCCACGCGTTCATCGGCCCGCTGTTCGCCAGCGCGCCGGACGACGCGGCGGCCGCCTCGGCAGACGCGCCGCTCGCCGGGCTGGCGGTGACCGTCAAGGACCTGTTCGACATCGCCGGCCAGCCGACGCCGGCAGGCTCCCTGGTGCTCGGCCATGCACCGGCGGCCAGCGCCGACGCGCCTGCGGTGGCACGCCTGAAGGCTGCCGGTGGCACGGTGCTCGGGCGCACCAACATGTCGGAATTCGCGTTCTCGGGCGTGGGCGTCAATCCGCATCACGGCACGCCCGCGAACGCCGCGGACAGCGCCGTGCCGCGCGTGCCGGGCGGCTCGTCCTCCGGTGCGGCGGTATCGGTCGCCACCGGCGCTGCCTTCGTCGGGCTGGGGTCGGACACCGGCGGCTCGATCCGCATTCCTGCGGCGCTGAACGGCATCGTCGGTTTCAAGAGCACGGCCAGGCTCGTGCCGACCGATGGCGCGCTGCCGCTTTCGACCACTCTGGACACTGCCTGCGCGATGACCCGGTCGGTTCGGGACGCGATTCTCGTGCACGAGATCCTGGCCGCGCGTCGCGTCGATCCCGGACCGTCGCGCCTGGCGGACTGCCGCCTTGCCGTCGCGCGCGAGCTGTTCCAGGACGCAACCGACGACGCCGTGGCCAGGGCCTTCGACAATGCGCTGCGCCGGCTGCGCGACGCGGGCGCGCGCGTCGAGGAAATCAGCCTTCCGGCGCTAGGCGACCTGCCCGCCATCAACGCGACCGGCGGCTTTTCTGCCGCCGAGAGCTATGCCTGGCACCGCCTGCTCCTCGAACGCAGCGGCGCCGGCTACGACCCGCGGGTCGCCCAGCGGATCCTGCGCGGCGCCGGCATGAAGGCCTTCGAGTACATCGACCTGGTGCGTGCGCGCACCGAGTGGATCAGCCGCATGGGGGCCGCACTGGAAGGCTTCGATGCCGTCGTGTCGCCAACCGTGCCGGTCGTCGCGCCGCCCATCGCAGAGGTTGCGCCGGGCGCCGAACGCGACGAGGCCTTCTTCGCCCTCAACGCCCTGCTCCTTCGAAATCCGTCGGTGATCAACATGCTCGACGGCTGCGCGATCTCGCTGCCCTGTCATGCGCGCGGAGACCTGCCTGTCGGCCTGATGCTGTGGCACGGCGCCCTGCGCGACGCCCAGATCCTCGGCATCGCCCTGCTCGCCGAACCCCTGCTTCGCACCGCCTGACTCCCAGCGCCGCCATCCGTCCCGATGGCCGCACCCGCTCAATGGGGGTCAGATTCCAATTTCGTCTTTCGCCCGACGAATGCAAAAGACGAGTGATTGCTTATAATTTCATTCGTAATTATCTCGAATGAAATGACTTCACCTTCCCGTCTCGACCGGCTGCTGGCCGGACGGCCTCCAGCCGTCGCCGATGCCATTGCCGCATCGCGCCTGCTGTTCCGCGTCGCCCACATGCTGGAAGCCCGGATCGACGCCGCGCTATCGCAATTCGGCATCGACATGCGCGACTACCTGGCACTCGTGCTGATCGCAGACGCCGCCGTCGAGCCGTTGCGACCGTCGGATCTGAGCACCACGCTGGACGCCACGCGCACGCAGATCACGCGCCTGCTCGACGGCCTGGAGAAGAAGGGCCTGGCCCGCCGCCTGCCGGGCAGCCAGCGTGACCGTCGCAGCCTTCATCTCGAGTTGACTGAAGATGGCCGCCAACTCCTGCGCCGGGCGGCTGCCAACGTCCACGCCGCCTATTCGGAAGGCTGGGCCGCTCTGGGGCCTGACCGGACACGGCAGGCCGCCGCCCTGCTCGGCGCCATGCACCGGGCGATCGAGCCGACCGAGGAACCATGACGTTGCCCACCGCCTCCTCGACGCCGGTCGCGGCGCCGCGCGACCAGGCGGCGCATCTGCGGCATCTCGGCAAACGCCGCATGCTGATGCTGCTGCTCGGCCTGATCGTCGGCACCGAGTTTCTCGAGAACGGCATGTTCGTGTTCTCCGCGAGCCACATCATGGGAGGCATTGGCGCGGCGCCCGGGGAGTTCGCGCAGGTGCTCGCGGCCTATGCCATCGGCAGCATGATGATGATCGTGTCGCAGCAATGGCTGTCGCGGCATTTCGGCTACCGGCGCTACCTGGCTGCTTCGCTGGCGTTGTTCATCGTCGGGGCGTTGGGGTGCGCGCTTTCAGGCAGCATGCCCGAGATGGCGCTGGCGCGGCTGCTGCAAGGCATCGGAGGCGGCGCCCTGTTCACCAGCAGCCGGGTGTTGGTGCCGCAATTGTTCGGCGTGCGCGAACGCCCGCTCGCGCTCAAGTACTTCATGCTCATGCTCTTCGGAATGAGCGCCGCAGGCCCTGCGCTGGCCGCCGCACTGGTGGAATCGACCGGCTGGCGCAGCCTCTTTGTGGCAATCATTCCAATGGCGCTGGCGGCGATGGCAGGTGTCTGGCTTCTGATTCCCGACGCGTTGGGCCGCGGCGCCCGGCCGGTGCGCTGGGCGGCCACGCCGTTGTTGCTGTTCGGCGCCGCCATTGCGCTGGTCCAGACCGGCCTGGCACAGGCGCGCTACGAGTTCTTCACCGACCCGCTGCGACTGGCCATCCTCGCTGTTGCCGGCGCTGCGCTACTGGGCACGTTCCTCTGGCACCAATGGCGCCATGACGAGCCGCTGCTGCGGGTGCGCGATCTGGCTCACCCGGTGTACTTCACGGGACTGTCCCTGTATTTCCTGCACTACGCGTTGTCCGGCGCGGCAAGCTATCTGTTCCCGGTGCTGGCCGAACAGGGCCTGGGCCTGCCGCTGGCGACCGTGGGCTGGCTCAACTCGGCTGCGGCGCTGGTGGCCCTGGCCACGGCCTACGCCTACATCAAGCTCGGGCCGCGCATGCCCGGAAAGAAGCCGCTGATGGTGACGGGCGCCCTGGCGATGGTGCTGGCCGCATGGCTGTTCAGCCTGGTTCCTGCCGGAACGCCGGCAACGGCCCTGTTGCCGGCGCTGGTGGTCAAGGGCGTCTTCGGCGCGCTGCTGGTGCTGCCGGTCGCGGGCTTGACCTTTCGCGAACTCGGCGAGGAACGATTCGCCCATGCCTACCAGGGCAAGAACCTGATGCGGCAGATGGCCCAGTCCTTCGCACCGGCGCTGGCCGCGATCGCCCTGCAGGACCGCGAGTTCGCCAACCAGGCTGCCATCACCGCGACCGCGCACTCGCAGGGTTGGCTCCAGGCGCTGCAGTCGGGCCTGGCCGCCAAGGGCCTGGCGGCACCCGAGGCGCACATGGCCGCGCTGGCTGACCTGGCCCGACTCATCGAACAGCAGGCCTTGCTGATGTCGTGCGCGGACCTCTACCGCGTCCTGGCGGCGGCTGCCGCCTGCACGGCAGTGGCGGTGGTGTTGCAGCGCCGTCTCAAATAGCCCGCCGGCACGGCGAAAGCGGCGCCCCTCGTCTATGCTCCGGTCATCCCCCGCGGGCGGCAGCGCCGACAAGAGCGACATCCGGTCCCGCTTCACCACAGATTCAGTTTTGGACGATGAGAATAGCGATCGTGGGCGCCGGAGTGATCGGCGTGACCACCGCCTGGGAGTTGACGCGCGACGGCCATGAGGTCGATGTCTTCGAGCGACGCAACGCCGCCGCCGAAGAAGCCAGTTTCGCCAATGCCGGCGTGATCGCCCCGGGCTATGTCACGCCGTGGGCGGCGCCGGGCATGGCCGGCAAGGTGCTGCGCTCGCTTTTTTCCAGCCATGGGGCCGTCAAGCTGCGCTGGCCCCTGGGCGGCAGCGAACTCGAATGGATGTCGCGCTGGCGCCGCGCCTGCACCCTCGAGACCTACCTGCGCAATCGCGCACGCCTGCAGCGCCTGGCCTTCTACAGCCGCGGCCGCCTGCACGACATCGCCACCGAGCGCGAGCTGGTCTACGAACGCACCCAGGGCTACATGGTGCTGCTTCGTGGCAAGACCGAGCAGAAGCTGGTGCAGGCCGGCCTGGAGGTGCTTCGCAGCGCCGGCACGCGCTTTCGCGAGATCGACGCCGACGAGGCCCGGCGCATCGAGCCGGCGCTGAGCACCGAGACAGAACTGGCCGGCGCCATCCACCTGCCCGACGACGAAGTGGGCAACTGCCGCCAGTTCGTCATGCTGCTCAAGCGCGAGGCCGAGTCGCTGGGTGCGCAATTTCATTTCGGCTGCGACATTGCGCCGCTGGACCGGGCGCGTCCGCGCTCGCTCTCGCTGGCCAGCGGCTCGCCTGCGCTCGACTTTGACGCGGTCGTGATCTGCGCCGGCCTGGGCTGCGCCGAACTGCTGCGGCCGCTGGGCCTGCACATTCCGCTGGTGCCGGTGTACGGCCATTCGCTCAGCGCCGCCGTCGCCGAATCGGACCTGGCCCCGGCCAGCGCCGTGATGGACGAACGCTTCAAGGTGGCCATCTCGCGCATGGGAATGCGGGTTCGCGTGGCCGGGGGCGCCGAACTCGGCGGAATGGCCGGGCAACCCCACGCCAACGCCGTCAAGACCCTCTTCAAGGTGCTTCACGACTGGTTCCCTGCCGCCGCCCGGCTGAACGCCGGCGTGCAAACCTGGAAAGGCGCACGCCCCATGCTGCCCGACGGCCCGCCCCTGCTGGGCGCCAGCGGCGTGCCCGGCGTCTGGCTCAATCTCGGCCATGGATCAAGCGGCTGGGCGCTCTCGTGCGGCAGCGCACGGGTGGTTGCCGACCTGATCGCCGGGCAGGACCCTGGCATCGACCTCGAAGGCCTGGGCGTCGAGCGACTGCGCGAAGATTGACCCCCGCCCTGCCGGAGCAGCCACCATGCACCGCATCACCAGTGCCAGTCCGGCCGACCTGTTCGGCCTCGATGCCAGCCGTCGCATCGAACAGGCCTCGGCCGCCCGGCTACCCCCGCACGCGCTGATGCGCCGCGCCGGCCTCGCGGTGGCCCGGTTGGCGGCCGCCCTGGCGCCACATGCGCAGGTCATCTGGATCGCCTGCGGGCCGGGCAACAACGGCGGCGATGGCTTCGAAGCCGCGGCACAACTGGCACGGCGCGGCTTTCGGCTGGCGTTGACTTTTGCCGGCGACGAGACGCGGCTGCCCGACGACGCCCGCGACGCGCTGCAACGCGCACGCGCGGCCGGGGCGACGCCGCTGTCGCAGCCGCCGGCCGACTACGACCTGGCCGTCGACGCACTGCTCGGGCTGGGCGCCACGCGCGCGCCGGCAGGCCGCATGGCCAGTTGGCTGTCACGCCTGTACGACGATTCGAAGCCGGTGCTCGCGGTCGACCTGCCGTCCGGCTTGAATGCGGACAGCGGCACCGCCCTGTTCGATCTGGGCCCCGGCAGCGCCGGCATGCGGCACTGCCTGAGCCTCCTGACCCTCAAGCCCGGCCTGTTCACCGCGCAAGGCCGCGATGCAGCAGGCGAGGTCTGGTTCGACGACCTCGCCTGCAGTCCGGCCGGCGAGCCGCCCACTGCGCGCCTGGCCGGCGCGCCCGCAACGCGGCTGCGCCCGCATGCGTCGCACAAGGGCAGCTACGGCGACCTTGCCGTCATCGGTGGTGCTCCGGGCATGGCCGGTGCTGCGCTGCTGGCCGCCACGGCCGCCTTGCACCAGGGCGCCGGGCGCGTTTTCCTGGGCCTGCTCGATGCGTCGCTGCCGCAACTCGTCGCGCAGCGGCCGGAACTGATGCTGCGCGATCCGCACGCCCTGGCGCTTGCGGATCTCACCGTGGTGTGCGGATGCGGCGGCGGCAATGCGGTGCGCGCCATGCTGCCCGACGTGCTTGCGCAGACGCCCCGCCTCGTCCTCGACGCCGACGCCCTCAACGCCGTCGCTGCGGACGGCGCACTGCAAGCGCTTCTGGCCGAAAGGAGCCGGCGTGGTGCCGCCACCGTACTGACGCCGCATCCGCTCGAAGCGGCCCGGCTCATGGGCGGCGACACGGCGGCAGTGCAGCAGGACCGCCTGGCGGCGGCCCGGGCGCTTGCACAGCGCTTTGGCGCCACCGTGGTGCTGAAGGGGTCGGGGACCATCGTCGCCGCGCCCGATGGCGTTCCGGTGATCAATGCCAGCGGCAATGCCCGCCTGGCCACCGGCGGCACCGGCGACGTGCTGGCCGGCATGATCGGCGCCGGCCTGGCCGCCGGACTCGGCCCGGCGCAGGCGGCCAGCGAGGCGGTCTGGCGCCATGGCGCGCTGGCCGACGCGTGGCCGTCCGGACAGCCGCTCACGGCCGGCGCGCTGGCCGCCGCCTGACTGCCCGTCAGCCGGAAATTCGCGGCGCGCCCCTTTGCGCGCCAGCGCTCAGCCGCGACCGACGAACGGCATCTTCGTGGCCATCACCGTGTGGAACAGCACGTTGGCCTCCAACGGCAGGTTGGCCATGTAGAGCACCGACTGGCCGACGACGGACACGTCCATCAGCGGCTCAATGGCGATTTCGCCATTGGCTTGCGGCACGCCCTTGGCCATCTTCGAGGCCAGTTCGGTCATCGCGTTGCCGACATCGATCTGGCCGACTGCGATGTCGTACTTGCGTCCGTCCAGCGAAGCCGTCTTGGTCAGCCCCTGCACCGCATGCTTGGTCGAGGTGTAGGCCGGCGAGTTGGGACGCGGCGCCGACGCCGAGATCGAACCGTTGTTGATGATGCGCCCGCCGCGCGGCGTCTGCGCCTTCATCACGCGGAACGCGTGCTGAATGCAATAGAACATGCCGCTGAGGTTGATGTCGACCACGGCCTTCCAGTCCTCCGGCTTCCAGTCCTCGAAGGGACCGGGAGGGTTGCCGACGCCGGCGTTGTTGAACAGCAGGTCCACGCGGCCGAAACGCGCGACCGTGGCCTTGAACAGCGCCTCGACCGACGCCGGATCGGCCACGTCGGTCGGCACCGCCAGCGCACGCGCGGCGGCGCCCGATTCGTCGGCCACGGCCTTCAAGGGCTCCGGGCGGCGGCCTGCCAGGGCCACGTGCCAGCCATCGCCCAGCAGCGCCAGCGCCGCAGCGCGGCCGATGCCGGTACCGGCACCGGTGACGATGGCAACGCGGCCGGAAGGATTCGTCGAACTCATATGTGCTTATCTCCTTGCATTGATCGTTTCGCACCGCTGCTAGCGTCGCGCGCCGCGGCCCTTGCCTTTCATTTTGCTGGCAGCCTTCTTGACGGCGCTGCGCAAGGCCTGGATGGCCGAGCCCGGCTCTTCGGTCTTGCGGTTGCGCCCGGATCGCTTGTCGGCCGCCTTGACCGGAACGCCCGTTGTCGCAATGCCCTTGTCCTTGGCGGCGCGGTGCGGTAGTTCTTCGCCCTCGCGCACCAGTCGGAAGTCGATCCTGCGGCCGTCCAGGTCGACCCGGCTGACCTGCACCCGGACCCGCGAACCGATGGCATAGCGGATGCCGGTGCGCTCGCCGCGCAGTTCCTGGCGCGCCTCGTCGAACTTGAAGTACTCGCCGCCGAGCTCGGTGATGTGCACCAGCCCTTCGACGTACATCGCGTCGAGCGTGACGAAGATGCCGAAGGTGGTAACCGACGACACGACGCCGCCGTACTCCTCGCCCAGATGCTCGCGCATGTACTTGCACTTGAGCCATGCCTCGACGTCGCGGCTGGCCTCGTCGGCGCGCCGCTCGTTGGCGCTGCAATGCAGGCCGGCGGCCTCCCATGCCTGCATCTCGGCAGGCGACGCCACGGCCTTGACCGCGCTCTTCGGCTGGGGCGCCTTGACGCGCGCGGCCAGCCGCTTGGCGAGCTTGGCATGCGCCTCGCCGGGCGTGGGCAGCATGGGCAGCTGGTACTTGGTCTTGCCCATGATCGCCTTGATCACGCGGTGCACCAGCAGATCCGGGTAGCGCCGGATGGGACTGGTGAAGTGCGTGTAGGCCTCGTACGCCAGGCCGAAGTGGCCGCTGTTGATCGGCGTGTAGATCGCCTGCTGCATCGAGCGCAGCAGCATGGTGTGGATCTGCTGCGCGTCCGGCCGGTCCTTGGTGGCTTCGGCCACCGCCTGGAACTCCGACGGGTGCGGCTCGTCGCTGATGGACATGCCCACGCCCATGGCCTTGAGGTAGTTGCGCAGCACTTCCTTCTTCTCGGGCGTCGGGCCTTCGTGGACGCGGAACAGCCCGGGATGCTTGCCCTCGGCGATGAAGTCGGCGCTGCACACGTTGGCCGCGAGCATGGCCTCCTCGATCAGCTTGTGCGCGTCATTGCGCGTGCGCGGCACGATCTTCTCGATGCGACCGGCATCGTCGCAGATGATCTGCGTCTCGGTCGTCTCGAAGTCGACGGCGCCGCGGGCGGCGCGCGACTTGACGAGCGCGCGGTAGACATCGTGCAGGTTCAGCAGGTCCTTGACGCGCTCCTTGCGCTTGGCCGCCTCCGGTCCGCGCGTGTTGGCCAGGATGGCCGCCACCTCGTTGTAGGTGAACCGGGCATGGCTGAACATCACCGCCGGATAGAACTGGTACGCATGCACGTCGCCTGCAGAGGTGACGAGCATGTCGCACACCATGCACAGGCGCTCCACCTCGGGGTTGAGCGAGCACAGCCCGTTCGAGAGCTTCTCCGGCAGCATGGGAATCACCCGGCGCGGGAAGTACACGCTGGTGGCGCGGTCGTAGGCGTCGATGTCGATGGCGCTGCCGGTCGTCACGTAGTGGCTCACGTCGGCAATCGCGACCAGCAGCCGCCAGCCCTTGCCGCGGCCCACGCGCGCGGTCTCGCAATACACCGCATCGTCGAAGTCGCGGGCGTCCTCTCCGTCGATGGTGACCAGCGGCACGTCGGTCAGGTCGATACGGCCCTTCTTGTCTGCCGCGCGTACCTTGTCCGGCAGTGCCTTGGCTTGCGCCAGGCATTCCTCCGAGAACTCGTGCGGCACGCCGTACTTGCGCACCGCGATCTCGATTTCCATGCCCGGGTCGTCGATCTCGCCCAGCACCTCCTTCACGCGGCCGACGGGCTGGCCGAACAGTGCCGGCGGTTCCGTCAACTGCACCACCACGACCTGGCCGACCTTGGCGGGCCCGGTCGCTCCCTTGGGGATGAGGACATCCTGGCCGTAGCGCTTGTCCTCGGGTGCCACCAGCCAGATGCCGCCTTCGTGCAGCAGGCGGCCGATGATCGGCTGTTCGGAGCGCTGCGTGATCTCGACCACGCGGCCCTCGGGGCGGCCGCGCCGGTCGTGCCGGACGATGCGGGCCTTGACCCGATCCTTGTGCAGCACGGCGCGCATTTCATTGGGCGGCAGATAGATGTCCACCTCGCCGTCGTCGCGCACTACGAACCCATGACCGTCACGGTGACCCTGGACGATTCCCTCAACTTCTTCCGACAGACTGCCGGAGTGGGCTAAATTTTTGATATGATTCCTCTCGTTCCTGAAATTCAAGTTGTGTTGCAGAGCAGACCTAGAGGTTAACTCAGCAACACGCAGGCCCAGGTGGCGGAATTGGTAGACGCACTAGTTTCAGGTACTAGCGAGTAACATCGTGGAGGTTCGAGTCCTCTCCTGGGCACCAAACTGAAAATCCCCTGCAAGTGAAAACCTGCAGGGGATTTTTCTTTGTCGGCCGCGCATCGCGCGCCGCATTCATCGGCCGGATGTTGGATCCTTGCCACACACTGTCCAGCGCTCGCGTGCGCCGGGCATTCACGAACTGTCACGCACCACCAGTTCGAACCCGACGTCGACGCTCGACTTCGCGGGCCGGCCGCCGCGCATCAACGCCAGCAGCATCTGCGCCGCCGCCTCGCCGATCTCGCGCCGGGGCGTGCGGACCGTCGTCAACGAAGGCACCATCTGGTCGCTGCCCACGAGATCGTTGAACCCCACGATGGCGATCTGCTCGGGCACCGCGATGCCCAGGCGCAGGGCGGCCAGCAACGCGCCCTGGGCCAGGTCGTCGTTGTTGAAGAAGATCGCGTCCACCGCAGGCTGCATCCCGGCGATCTGCTCCAGCATGGCGGCCCCCAGCGCGGGCGACGAAGGCGACGCATTGAGCCACTCGAGCGCCGGCGAATGGAGACCGGCCGCCGCCATCTCGCGCTGCCAGCCCTCGCGGCGGCTCATGGTGCGCGGATCGAGCTGTGCGGCGGCAAAGGCGATGCGGCGGCGCCCCCGCGCAAGAAGATGCCGCGTCAGCGCGGCACCCGCCTCGCGCTGCGAGAAGCCCACCGCGTGGATGCCCGGCTCGGTGGTCGTTTCCATCGCGTGCACGCATGGAATGCCACTGGCCTCGATCATGGCGCGCGTGGCCTTGTTCTGCTGCAGGCCGGTGACGATCAGGCCGGCCGGGCGATGCGGCAGTTGCTCGCGCAGCAGTTGCTCTTCCTCGCTGTCACGATAGTTGGTGATGCCGATCAGCATCTGGTAGCCGGCCGCGCGCAGCACGCTCTGCGCCGCCTCGATCAGGTCGACGAAGAGCGCATTCGACAGCAGCGGCACCAGCACCGCCACATGCGAGCCCGAGCGCGAAGCCAACGCCCGTGCCGCCGGGTCGGGTACGTAGCCGAGCCGGCCGGCGGCCTCCTTTACCCGCGCCACCAACTCCGGCGCCACTGCGCGCTCGCCGCGCAGGGCGCGCGAGACGGTGATCGGACTGACCCCGGCCACGCGCGCCACGTCAGCCAGCGTGACCCGGCCGGAAGCGCGACGGCTCGATTGCTTGTCGTTCATACCTCGGGCAAACCCCTAACGCGTCTGATTGGATAGGTTATAGGATAACGCTGTCCAAGCCGACCTCCACAACGGACAAACCCTCCCCAAAAAGGCTTTCTCTTCCAATGGTGCGTTGGCGCCATGGCAAGTAAACGTCTTTCCACCTTTCGGGATAGCGCAATCCAAACATGCAGGCACTGATCGTCATGGGCGTGGCCGGATGCGGCAAGTCGAGCGTCGGCCACGCGGTGGCGCAGGCGCTCGGCTGGCGCCTCGTCGAAGGCGACGATTTCCACAGTGCCGCCAATCGCGACAAGATGAGCCGCGGCGTCGCCCTCACCGACGAAGACCGCGCCGACTGGCTGGCCGCCCTCGGCGATCAGATCCGCCAGGCCGACACGCCCATCGTGCTGACCTGCTCGGCACTCAAGCTGGACTATCGCGAGCGACTGCGCCGGGCCGGCAATTGCGTCGGGTTTCTCTTCCTGCGCCTGGACCGGGACGCGGCCCTGCAACGCGTCGCCGCGCGCGGCGACCACTTCTTTTCCCCCACCCTGGTCGACAGCCAGTTCGCCGCGCTCGAAGCGCCGGACGGCGAGAACGGCGTGCTCACGCTCGATGCCGCCGCGCCGCTGGCGCAAGTCACGAGCCAGGCATTGCGCTGGCTGCAGCAGGAACCCACCAAGGAGACACGATGACCACCGCCGAAACCCAGGCGCCGCCCGGACGCCTGCAACGTGCACTCAACCTGGCGATGGCAGCCTGCCTCGCCGTGATGGCGCTGGCCGTCTTCGTCAACGTGGTGCTGCGCTACGGCTTCGGCAGCGGCATCGCCGCCAGCGAAGAGCTGTCGCGGCTGCTGTTCGTCTGGATGGTCTTCATCGGCGCCACGGCCGCCTACCCGGCCGGCGAGCACATGGCCTTCACCGGGCTGGTCGGGCTGCTTCGCGATCGGCCCGCTGCCTTCAAGGCCATGACGGTGCTGATCCGGCTGCTGGTGATCCTGGGCGCCAGCCTGGTCGCCTGGGGCGCGTGGCAGCAGGTGGTCGTGGGAATGGGCAGCCGCTCCGTCGTACTGAGCTACCCGATCGCCGTGTTGCCGCTGCCCGCACTGCTCAGCGCCGCCGCGATTGCCGTCATGGCGCTGCGCGAACTGCTGCGCGGCGTCCCGCTCGATCTGGGCCATGCCCATGACGTGGAGTGACGCGATGAGCAGCGAAGCCCTTGCTTTCATCGTGTTCTGCGGCGGCATGCTGGTGCTCATGGGCATCGGCATGAACATGGCCCTGGCGCTCGTGCTGACCGGCGCCGGCATGGCCTGGGTGCTCGGCTTCTGGGACACCCAGCTGCTGGCGCAGAACCTGGTGGCCGGCGTCGACAGCTTTCCGCTGCTGGCGGTGCCATTCTTCATCCTGGCCGGTGAGCTGATGAACGCCGGCGGCATCAGCCGCCGCATCATCGACATGGCGCAGGCGTGGGTCGGCCACATTCGCGGCGGGCTGGGGTACGTGGCCATCGGCGCGGCAGTGCTCATGGCCAGCATGAGCGGCTCGGCGCTGGCCGACACGGCGGCGCTGGCGACGATCCTGCTGCCCATGATGCGCCGCGAGGGCTATCCGCTGAAGACCTCCGCCGGCCTGCTGGCCTCCGGCGGCATCATCGCGCCGATCATTCCGCCGTCGATGCCCTTCGTCATCTACGGCGTGACCACGAACACGTCGATCTCGGCCCTGTTTCTCTCGGGCATCGTGCCCGGCCTGCTGATGGGTATCGGGCTGATCATCACCTGGCGCCTGGTGCTGGGCCGCACGGTGCTCCCGCAAGGCGCCGCCAAGCCGATGCGCGAGCGCCTGATCGCCACGGCCAAGGCGTTCTGGGCGATGCTGATGCCGGTCATCATCATCGGCGGCATGAAAAGCGGCATCTTCACGCCGACCGAAGCGGCCGTGGTGGCAGCCGTCTATGCGCTGTTCGTTGCCTTCTTCGTGCACCGTGAGATGAAGCTGGCCGAGCTCGAAGGCGTGCTGGTGCGCGCGGCGCGCACCACCGCCATCGTCATGTTCCTGTGCGCCGGCGCGCAGGTGGCCAGCTACATGATCACCCTGGCCGACCTGCCCGGCGTGCTGACCGGCTGGCTCGGCCCGCTGATCGAGCAGCCGCGCACGCTCATGCTGGTGATGATGATCGTGCTGGTGCTGATCGGCACCGCCCTCGACCTGACGCCCACCATCCTGATCTTCGCGCCGGTGATGCTGCCGATCGCCGTGAAGGCCGGCATCGACCCGGTCTACTTCGGACTGATGTTCGTGCTCAACGGCACCATCGGCCTCATCACTCCGCCGGTGGGCACGGTGCTGAACGTCGTCGCCGGTGTCGGCCGGATGCCACTGTCCGAGGTGATCCGGGGGGTGAACCCGTTCCTGCTGACCTACACGCTCATCCTGTTCATCTTCGTTGCCTTCCCGCAGATCGTGATCGCGCCGATCGCGTGGATGCGCTGAAGCCCGCATCTCTTTCCAGCTTTCATTCAAAAGGAGACCTCCATGTCGCTCACCCGCCGCGCCCTGTGCGCTACCGCTGCCGCCGTCGCGTTCGCCGCGCCCCTGCTGGCCCAGGCCCAGGCCCAGGACATCAAGCCGCGCCTGATCCGCTTCGGCTACGGGCTCAACGAGAACAGCAACCAGGGCCGCGCCTCCAAGTTCATGGCCCAGGAGATCGAGAAGGCCTCGGGCGGAAAGATGAAGATGCGCGCCATCGGCGCCGCCGCCCTGGGCCCGGACACGCAGATGCAGCAGGCGCTGATCGGCGGCGCGCAGGAGATGATGGTCGGCTCGACCGCCACGCTCGTCGGCATCACCAAGGAAATGGCCCTTTGGGACACCCCTTTCCTGTTCAACAACACCCGCGAGGCCGACGCGATCCTCGACGGCCCCATCGGCCAGAAGGTCATGGACAAGCTGCAGGAGAAAGGCCTCGTCGGCCTGGTCTACTGGGAGAACGGCTTTCGCAACCTGACCAACAGCAAGCATCCGGTGGCCAAGGCCGAGGACCTGGGCGGCATCAAGCTGCGCGTGATGCAGAACAACGTCTACCTCGACAGCTTCAAGCTGCTCGGCGCCAACGCGGTGCCGCTGCCATTCTCCGAGCTGTTCAGCGCCCTGGAGACCAAGACGGTGGACGGCCAGGAGAACCCGTACAACACCATCCTGTCGAGCAAGTTCTACGAGGTGCAGAAGTACCTGAGCGTGACCAACCACGTCTACAGTCCGTGGATCATCCTGGCGAGCAAGAAGTGGTGGGACGGCCTGTCGAAGGACGAGCAGAAGGTATTGCTCGATGCCGCCCGCGCCGCCCGCGATTTCGAGCGCAAGGACACCCGCGAAGAAGGCGAGAAGGCGCTGGCCGACCTCAAGGCCAAGGGCATGCAGATCAATGAAGTGCCCGCCGCCGAGGTGGCCCGCATGCGCGAGAAGCTCGCGCCCGTGAACACCGCCATTGCCAACGAGGTCGGCGCCGGCCTGTGGCAGGAAACGCAGGCCGCGCTGGCGGCCATGCGCAAGTAGCGCGCCGGCGCGCTGGCCGACTCAGATCGGCAGCGCGACCAGGTCGTGGCCCTCGGTGGCCACGATGCGGGCCCGGGTGAACTCGCCAACCCTGAGCTGCTTGCTGATCTTCTCGGGCGGCAGCAGGCGCACCACGCCGTCGATCTCGGGCGCATCGGCATAGCTGCGCCCCACCCCGCCGCGGCGGCCCAGCGCCGGCGCCGAATCGACCAGCACCTGCATGGTCGCGCCGATGCGACGGCGCAGCCGCTCGGCCGAGACGCTTTCGGCCACTTCCATGAACCGCGCCCGGCGTGCCTCGCGTTCGGCCTCGGGCAGCATGCCGGGAATTTCGTTGGCGGCGGCACCCTCGACCGGGCTGTAGGCAAAGCAGCCGGCGCGGTCGATCTGCGCCTCGCGCACGAATTCGAGCAGGTGCTCGAACTCTTCTTCCGTCTCGCCGGGAAAGCCGGCGATGAAGGTGCTGCGAATCACCAGTTCCGGGCACAGCTCGCGCCAGCGCGCCAGGCGTTCCAGGTTCTTCTCGCCGGAGGCCGGCCGCTTCATGCGCCGCAGCACCGCCGGGTGGCTGTGCTGGAAGGGCACGTCCAGGTAGGGCAGCACATGGCCGCTGGCCATCAGGGGGATGACCTCGTCCACGCTCGGGTACGGATAGACATAGTGCAGCCGCACCCAGGCGCCATAGGGCTCGGCGATTTCCCCGAGCGTGCGCACCAGCTCGAGCATGCGCGTCTTGACCGGCTTTCCGTCCCAGAAGCCGGTACGGTACTTGACGTCCACGCCATAGGCCGAGGTGTCCTGGCTGATCACCAGCAGTTCCTTCACGCCGCCGGCGAACAGCGCCTGCGCCTCCTTGAGCACGTCGCCCACGGGGCGCGAGACCAGGTCGCCGCGCATCGACGGAATGATGCAGAAGGTGCAGCGGTGGTTGCAGCCCTCGCTGATCTTGAGATAGGCGTAGTGCTTGGGCGTGAGCTTGATGCCCATCGGGGGCACCAGGTCGGTGAACGGGTCGTGCGGCTTGGGCAGGTGCGCGTGCACCGCATCCATCACCTCCTGGGTGGCGTGCGGCCCGGTCACGGCCAGCACGCTCGGGTGCATCTGCCGCACCAGGTTGCCGCCGTCCTGGCCGCTCTTGGCGCCCAGGCAGCCGGTGACGATCACCCGGCCGTTGTCCGCCAGCGCCTCGCCGATGGTGTCCAGGCTTTCCTTGACGGCGTCGTCGATGAATCCGCAGGTGTTGACGATGACCAGATCGGCGCCCTCGAAGGTCTTGGCGGTCTGGTAGCCCTCGGCGCTCAACTGGGTCAGGATCAGCTCGGAATCGGTCAGGGCCTTGGGGCAGCCCAGGCTCACGAAGCCCACCTTGGGGATGGTGGCTTCGGCAGGTCTATCGTGGGTGGCGGCTTCGCTCATGGGCGCTATTGTCCCAGGAGTGGCCCCGGCAGGCGCGCCGGCGGCCCCATGCCCCCTGGCCGGCGCCGCCCGGCGCCGCGCCGGGACCGTCAGGGCTGCCGCTTGATGCCGAACGCGCCCAGCATCTGCTCGGTGTTCTTCTGCATCTGGTCCTGCAGCTGCTGCAGCGCGGTCTTCGACTGGGTGGCGTAGCTGCCCCAGAAGTTCTGCAGCAGCGGCGACTGCATCGACATGAAGCGGGCCCACGTCTCGGGCGTCAGTTCCTCGGCCTTGTCGGTCAGCTGCGCCTGCATCTCGGACATCGCCTGGATGTTCTTCTCGAGGTAGGGACCCATGTAGCCCTGCATGGCCTGCCCGTAGAACCGGATGATGTTGGCCAGCACCTGCTCGCTGAACATCGGCGCGCCGCCCGCCTCCTCTTCCAGGATGATCTGCAGCAGGATGCTGCGGGTGAGATCGTCGCTCGTCTTGGCATCGCGCACCACGAAGGCCACATGCTCCATGACCAGCCGCTTGACCTCGGCCAGGGTGATGTACGAGGAGGTTTCCGTGTCGTAGAGGCGCCGGTTCGGGTACTTCTTGATGACGCGCTGCGCCGCCTTGGGGCCGGCCTTCTTGCTCTGCACTGAAAACTCCTTAAGACGTCGCGGATGCCCGGACGGCGCGGATCATTCTATGGACGGGTTTGCTGCACTGCGCCAAGGTTTTCCCTGTACGGGATTCCATCAGTCCAGAGAGCACGCGTACTCGGCGCCGCAGACCTTGCAATGGGCGGTTTCAGCGCGCTCCCCGTCGGCCAGGCGAAACTCGAGCAGGTGCTTGACGCCGTTGAACACCCAGCAGCGGGGGCAGTGCTCGTGCCCAACCATCGGCAGGTAGGCGCGGGCGCGTTGCTCCGCGCGCTCGCGCGTCACCGGCACCCCGTGCCGCTCGGTGCGGGCCACGTCCTCTGCCGCCATCGTGTCGACCCGGCCATTGGCCCGGTCGTTCAAGCCGTAGACGACGCGCGCAAACTCGAGGGGCGCCTGCCGCAAAAGTGCGGCCAGACGCTGTTCCCCGGATTCGGCAGGTTCGGAATCTGGCGCGTCGGTCAGCGGCATAGAGGTCGTGCGGGCAGTCGAGTTAACTCAAGTTAACACAATCGACGGCACTTCAAGCAGCCTGCGGATGCCGGCCGTTGTCAGACAGCGCCAACGATTTCGGGTGCCCCGGGCTCAGCAAAGAAAAAAGGGCTCGTCGATGAGACGAGCCCTTTTCCAATAAGCCTTGGTAGGCGCGAGTGGATTCGAACCACCGACCCCCACCATGTCAAGGTGGTGCTCTAACCAACTGAGCTACGCGCCTGGGAAGCCTCGCAGTATAGCATCGTTTTTTGCAAACTTTGCACTCTCGCGCAGATCATCTCAACGGCGACGCGCCCACCGCACGCCATTGACCGCGCGCACCGTTCCAAGCACCTGGCCAAGGCGGGTGGCGTCGGCGATCTCGATGGTGAACGTCATCCAGGCCGTGCCGCGCACCGACTGCGTCTGCACGCCGATCACGTTCATCTTCTCGCGTGCAAAGACGTCGGAGATGTCGCGCAGCAGGCCCTGGCGGTCGGTGGCCTCGACCGCCACGTCGACCGCATACACAGCGCCGGCCTCGGGCTTGTTGCTGCCCCATTGGACGTCGATGGCGCGCTCCGGATGGGTGGCGGCCATCGTCCGGTAGTTACTGCAGTCCATGCGATGGATGCTCACGCCGTGGCCACGCGTGACGAAGCCGCCGATCGCATCGGGCGGCGCCGGACGGCAGCACTTGGCCAACTGGGTCATCAGAGAGGAGACGCCCACCACCAGCACGCCACCGCGCGAGGACTTGTCGGACGCGCGCGACTTCTTGATGGTCACGCCGTCGTCCGCCGGCGGCGGCGGCTCGGCCGGACGCAGCAGGTTCTCGATGCTGCGCAGCGAGAACTCGTCCTTGCCGACCACCTCGAACAGCTGGTCGGCCGTCTTGAAGCCCAGCCGCGCCGCCAGGTCGTCCAGCTTGAGCGCGGTGCGGCCTTCGCGCTGCAGCAGCTTCTCGACCGCCTCCCGACCGCGCGCGACCGTCTCGTGCGTGATCTGCGCGTTGAACCAGGCGCGCACCTTGGCTCGCGCACGGTGGCTGGCGAGGTACCCGAGGTCGGCATTGAGCCAGTCGCGCGAAGGCCCGCCTTCCTTGGCGGCGATGACCTCGACCGTCTGGCCGTTCGTCAGCGGCGTGTTCAGGGGCACCATGGCGCCATCGACGCGCGCACCGCGGCAGCGGTGGCCCAGGCTGGTGTGCACGCTATAGGCGAAGTCCACCGGCGTGGCGCCCTGCGGCAACTCGACGATGGCGGCGTCCGGCGTGAGCACGTAGATGCGGTCGTCGAACAGACCGCGCCCCTGCTCGCCGCCGGACAGATCGCGCTCCCAGGCCAGCAGCTGGCGCAGCACCGCGATCTTGGCGTCGTACTCGCCGCCGGCCCACACGCCGGCATAGCCCTTGGTGCCCGCTTCCTTGTAGGCCCAGTGCGCGGCCACGCCATGCTCGGCATGCTCGTGCATCTGCTCGGTACGGATCTGTATCTCGATCGGCCGTCCGCCGGTGCCGTCGTCGGCCAGTTCGCGCACCACCGTGTGCAGCGACTGGTAGCCGTTGGGCTTCGGCCGCGCGATGTAGTCGTCGAACTCCTCCGGGATCGGCTGGAAGTGCGAATGCACCCAGGCGAGCACCGCGTAGCAGTCCTTCACGTCCGGTACCACCACGCGCAGCGCCGTGATGTCGAAGACCTGCGCGAAGTCGAGCGACTTGCCGCGCATCTTCTTGACGATGCTGTAGATGTTCTTGGGCCGTCCCTGCACCTTGGCCTGGATGCCCTCGACCCCGAGGTCCTGCTCGAGCTGCAGCCGCAACTGCTCGACGTAGCCCTCGCGCTCGGCACGCTTTTCCTCGAGCAGCCGGGCGATCAGCTTGTAGGTTTCGGGCTCGAGGAAGCGGAACGAGAGATCTTCCAGCTCCCACTTGACCTGCCAGATGCCCAGCCGGTTGGCCAGCGGCGCGAACACCTGGAGCGATTCGCGCGCGAGGTTCTCCGGCACCGGCCGCCTGATCTGGGCGGCGTAGCGCAGCGTCTGCAGGCGCGAGGCCAGGCGCAGCATGACCACGCGCAGATCGCGCGAGAACGCCAGCAGCATCTTGCGCACGTTCTCGGTCTGGGTTCCGGCGTCCTCGAGCAGGTGGCCGGTGGCCGTGCGGGCCTGCTTCTGCACCTGCACCAGCTTGGTGGTCTCGACCGCCAGCAGCGCGAAGTTGTCGCCGAACACCTTGGCGATCACCTCCAGCGGGCGGTTCAGATGCTGGCAGGAATAGACCAGGTAGCTGGCCGCCTGCATGGCCTCGGAGCCGCCCATGTGCGCCACGATGGCGGCCACGGCGTCGGCGTGCGCGAGCGTGTTCTCGCCGGTGTCGAGTGTTTCGTCGGCGATCAGCGGCGCGGCGAATGCGCGGGCGCGCGCGAGCATGTTGTCGACCGGCGAACGCTCGGCGGTGGCTGCGGACAGCGCGGTTTCAGCCATGGCGCTGTCGGCCGCGGCGGTCGCGCTTGACGATGAACGTGCCAAAGCCGTCTCTTTCTCAATCTCAATCAAGCAGGAATTCCACCACGGCGCGTTGCTGGTCGGGCGCGACCAGCGTCGGCGCATGGCCGACCTTCTGGAACTCCACCAGTCGCGCGCACGGCCCGCGCGTCGTCATCGCCAGCGCGGTTTCCTTCGAAAGCAGGTCCGAATCGGCGCCGCGGAGGAGCAAGGTGCGGGCCTTGATGGCGTCGTACAGCGTCCACATCACCGCCTCGCCCTGGTCGGTCGCCTCAGGGGTGAGCGCGCGCAGCGGCACGCCGATGGCCGGGTCGTAGTGCAGCACGAAAGGTCCGGCGGCAACGCCGGCCGACACCTTGGCGCGCCCGTCGGCGCTGCGCGAGGCCGCCGGCACGAGCATGGGGCGCGACAAGGCCAGCCATTGCTCGGGCGTGTGCTCCCCGAAACTGGTCGACAGCGCCCACATCGCCTCGGCCGCCTGCTCGACGCTGTCATAGCGCCCGCCGGTGCCGACGTAGGCGCCGATGCGCTCGATCGCCTGGCGGTTGATGGCCGGGCCGACGTCGTTGAGCACCAGCCGACGCACCGGCGCCGGCAACGGCAGCTGCGGGCTTCCGGCGATCACCATGCCGATCAGCCCTCCCATGCTGGTGCCGACCCAGTCGAGCATGCCGACCGGATGGGCGGCATGCAATTGCGCCAGCATGGCCAGCACATCGGCTGCGTAGACAGGCACCTGGTAACCCTGAGGGTCGCGCAGCCAGTCGCTCTCGCCTCGGCCCACGATGTCGGGGCACACGACGCGGATTCGGCCTTGCGCCCGTTCCACCAGCGCGCGTGCCAGGGTGTCGAAGTCGCGCCCCTGGCGCGTCAGCCCGTGCACGCAGACCACCACGTGCTGCGCCTTCGGATCGCCCCAGCCCCACCAGGCCATGCGGTGGCCGCCTTGATTGTCGGCGCACGCCACGAATTCAAGTGTTGGTTCTGTCATGCGTTCTCGGGCAGCGTGTGCTGATAATGGTCGCGTTGCATCTTATTCAATCTCCGGAGTTCGTTCATCATGCTCAAAGGCAAGACAGCACTCGTCACAGGTTCCACCAGCGGTATCGGCCTGGGAATCGCAAAGGCACTGGCCGCACAGGGCGCCAACATCGTCGTCAACGGCTTCGGCGACGCCGAGGCGCCGCAGGCGGAGTTGCGCGCGCTGGGCGTGCAGGTGCACTACCACGGCGCCGACATGAGCAAGCCGGCCGAGATCGAGGACATGATGAAGTCCGCCGCCGACAAGTTCGGCCGGGTCGACGTCCTGGTCAACAACGCCGGCATCCAGCACGTGGCCAACATCGAGGATTTTCCGCCCCAGCGCTGGGACGCCATCATCGCGATCAACCTGACCAGCGCCTTCCACACCACGCGCCTGGCGCTGCCGGCCATGCGGCAGGCCAACTGGGGCCGCGTGATCAACATCGCGTCGGCCCACGGCCTTGTGGCATCGGCCGGCAAGTCGGCCTATGTCGCGGCCAAGCACGGCATCGTCGGCATGACCAAGTCGGTGGCGCTCGAGACGGCGACGACCGGCGTCACCTGCAATGCCATCTGCCCTGGCTGGGTGCTCACCCCGCTGGTGCAAAAGCAGATCGACGACCGCTCGGCCCGGGAAGACATCTCCGTCGAGCAGGCCCAGAAAGAACTCCTGGGCGAAAAGCAGCCCTCGCTGCAGTTCACGACGGTCGAGCAGCTCGGCGGCCTGGCGGTCTTCCTGTGCTCCGCGGCCGCAGACCAGGTACGCGGTGTCGCCTGGCAGGTGGACGGCGGCTGGACCGCCCAGTAGCCGGGGGCCGGCTGCGCCCGCCCGGACCCGCGGCGGTCCGCGGACGGACCACCGCCGGCCGCGCTACTTCAGCTGGACCGAGCCGTTGATGTTGACCACGACGCTCGTCTTGCCCGGCTCCACCGGGACCGGCGCGTCGGCCGATGCGGACGCCGCCGCCGGTGCACGCATGGCCATCATGCGGGGCATGGGCGAGCCCTGGTTCACCGACACCTCGCGCAGCGTGTAGCCGGAAAAGCCGAACCCCTTGGCCAGCTCCGTGGCCTTCGACTTGAAGGCATCGATGGCCTGCGTCTGTGCCTCGCCCTCGGCCTTGCGGCGCGATTCCGGGCTCAGCCCGAAGGCGATGTTGCCTACCGTGAGGGTGCTGATGCGGCCCGCCGCCTGAGTGACGCGCGCAAAGTCGCGCCCCTCCAGCACCAGTTCGGCATCGCCCTGCCAGCCGTTCATGTTGCCGTCGCGGGTGTAGCGCGGATGCAGGTTGAAGTTGCCGGTGCGCACGTCCAGCTGGCCCGGCTGGGCATCCTTGCGGGCGGCCGCCAGCGCGCTGTCCAAGGCCTGCTTGAGCTCGGTCTGGACCGCAGTGGCATCGGCGCCGTCCTTGTGCGCGGTCAGCGTGATGCTCAGCATGTCCTGCTGCACCTCGACACTGCCGTTGGCAGAAAGTTGCAGGACGTTCTGCGGCGGGGCCGCCTCGCCGGCCAGGGCCGCGCTCGCAGCCAGCGCGGCGAAGCCCGCAACGGCGGTGGTCATCAAGTTTCTCAAAGCGAAAGTTCTCCCTCAAAAAGTTCCGGGACAGGCAGCCGGAAGGCGACCCGGGGGCCCTGAAGCGCGAACGGCCTAGCGCGCGAAGGCGCGGCCCTCGGCATCAGCCAATGGCGTCGCCGCGGCCGGCTCGCCCGCGGTCGCGGGTGCCCGGCGCTCCAACCACTGGAGGCGCACCTGCTCGCGCAGCTTGGCGCGCTCGGACGCGCTCAAGTGGTGGCCCGGCTCGTCCGACGTCTGCACCACGCCCCCGGCGGGGCCGGGGCCACCTGCCATCGCGCGTTCCGACACGTTGCCCGCTCCCGCCGTCGACCCGGGCGAGAAGTCGGCGGCCCGGGCCGCCTGGACGTTGAGCAACAACAGCGAGATGGGAAACAACAGTGCGGGACGCATCGCGAATGACAGGACCGTGCAGATGTGAAGGCATGAACTTTGCCACCCTCACGTGTCCGGTCGAGCGCATAAGCGCATGTGGTCGCAAGTTTTGTAACTTAGTGTCAGCGAACCATGGAATCTCGGTCAACCGGGCCGCTTCCGTTACAAAATCGGCGCTGTTACAAATTCAGCGTTGTTGAAATGACTCAGACACCTGCTCGAACCGACAAGATCGTGATCGTCGACGACGACGCCCGTATCCGTGACCTGCTGCGCCGGTACCTGACGCAGGAGGGGTTCGAAGTCATCGTCGCGGAAGACGGCAAGGCGCTCAACCGCATCCTGCTGCGCGACACGGTGGACCTCATCGTGCTCGACCTGATGATGCCCGGCGAAGACGGCCTGTCCGTATGCCGGCGCCTTCGGGCGGCGAACGACCGCACGCCGATCATCATGCTCACCGCCAAGGGCGAGGACGTGGACCGCATCGTCGGCCTGGAGGTCGGGGCCGACGACTACCTCGGCAAGCCGTTCAATCCGCGCGAACTCCTGGCGCGCGTGCACGCCGTGCTGCGTCGCCGCCCCCCGATGGAGGCGCCCGGCGCGCCGTCGACCGACAACGAGACGGTCACCTTCGGCCCGTTCAGCTTCGATCTGGGCTCGCGCACCCTGCGCAAGGACGGCGAGGAGGTCTCGCTCACCACCGGCGAATTCGCCATGCTCAAGGCCCTGGTGCGCCACCCGCGCCAGCCGCTGTCGCGCGAGAAGCTGGCGCAGCTGGCCCGTGGCCGTGAATTCGAGCCCTTCGACCGCAGCCTCGACGTGCAGATCTCCCGCCTGCGCAAGCTCGTCGAGACCGACGCGGCGGCACCCCGCTACATCCAGACCGTCTGGGGCGTGGGCTACGTGTTCGTGCCGGACGGCGCGACCTGATCCCGTGGCCGCAGGCGGCCCCCCCACGACGCAGTCCAGCCCCCTGATGGAGGAGGGCTCGGCCGTCACCGTCTCCAGCCCGCTGGCCAACGCCTCAGGCCCGCGACGGCGGCGCGTGCGCGTCGGCCTGAGCCTGTTCTGGCGCACCTTCTTCATGCTGGCGCTGCTGCTCATCGGCAGCACCGTCGCCTGGCTCCAGACTTTCCGCCAGCTCGAATACGAGCCGCGCACCATCCAGACCGCGCACCAGATCGCGTCGCTGGTCAACCTCACGCGCGCCGCGCTGGTGTACTCGGACGCGATCACCCGCGTCTCGCTGATCAAGACGCTGGCGGACCAGGAAGGCGTGCGCATCGTGCCGCACGAGCCGACCGACCGCTTCGTGCCCTACACCAGCGGCGCGCTCGACGTGCGGGTGACCGAGGAACTCATCGCCCGCCTCGGGCGCGGCACGCTGGTGGCCAGCAGCGTCAATGACGAGGCCGGCCTGTGGGTCGGGTTCGCCATCGAGAGCGACAACTACTGGCTGCTGCTCGATCCGGCGCGCTTCACGCGCGTCGGCGGGCGCACCTGGCTGGTCTGGCTGGTCACTGCCATGGGCCTGTCGCTCACGGGCGCGGCGCTCATCACCAGCTTCATCAACCGCCCCCTGAGCCAGCTGTCGCGTGCGGCGCGGCAGCTGCGCGAAGGCGAGTACGAGGTGCAGCGGCTGGACGAAGGGGCGCGCACTACCGAGATCCGCGCAGTGAACATCGGCTTCAACCGCATGGCCGACCAGTTGGCAAAGATCGAGCAGGACCGCGCCGTCATGCTGGCCGGCATCTCGCACGACCTGCGCACGCCGCTGGCGCGCCTGCGGCTGGAGACGGAGATGAGCGTGGCCGACGAGGACGCCCGCGCCCACATGGCCGCCGACATCGCGCAGCTCGACGCCATCATCGACAAGTTCCTGGACTATGCCCGGCCCGACCACGTGGAGTTCAAGCCGGTGCAGCTGCGCGACGTGGTCGAAGCCTGCAGCTACGCCCTGAAGGACCAGGAAGACGTGAAGATCAGCGCCGAGGTGCCGCCCGACCTGCGGGTGATGGCCGACGAGGTGGAGCTCGTGCGCGTCATCTCGAACCTGCTGGAGAACGCCCGGCGCTACGGCAAGACGCCGGGCACCGACGTCACCCGCGTCACCATCCAGGCGCAGGCGCACAACGACGCGGTGCTGATCAAGGTGCGCGACTACGGCGCCGGCGTGGCGCCGGCGATGCTGTCGCAGCTGACCAAGCCCTTCTTCCGGGGCGACACGGCCCGCACCTCCGCGGCCGGCGCCGGCCTGGGCCTGTCGATCGTGTCGAAGAACATCGAGCGCATGGGCGGCACGTTCGCCCTGACGAGCACGCCCGGGCGCGGGCTGGCGGCACACATCAGGTTGCCGCGGGCCGCCTCGGTGCGCCCCGCCGCCGGCGCCCAGGGCGCGGGCGCGGCTTCGCGCGGCGCGGCGGCCGCGAGCTCCACGCCGTCGCAGCGGCCGGTCTGAACCGCCGGCGCGGTCAGCGGTAGACGGTCTGAACCGCCGGCGCGGTCAGCGGTAGAGCAGAACGACGGCCCGCGCCTCCATGGCGCGGCCTTCGCCGACCGGGCCCAGCTTCTCGGCCGTCTTGGCCTTCACGTTGACGCGCTCCGGCGCCAGCCCGAGCCCCTGCGCGATCCGCTCGCGCATGGCCGGGATGTGCGGCGCCAGCTTGGGCGCCTGGGCGATGACGGTGCTGTCGACGTTGCCGATGCGCCACCCCTGCTCGCGCACCCGCTGCGCGGCCTCGGCCAGCAGCACCATCGAATCGGCGCCGCGGAACTGCGCGTCGGTGTCCGGGAAGTGCCGGCCGATGTCGCCCAGGCCGGCGGCGCCGAACAGCGCGTCCGTGATGGCATGCAGCAGCGCATCGGCATCGGAATGGCCCAGCAGTCCTGCGCTGTGGGGAATCTCGACACCGCCCAGCACCAGGCGACGGTCGGCAACGAGCTGGTGAACGTCCCAGCCCTCGCCGACGCGAATGTCCATGAGCTTCATGTCGCCGCCCTCCCCCGCAGCACGGCTTCGGCCAGTGCGAAATCTTCCGGATAGGTGACCTTGAAGTTCTGTGCGCTGCCGGGCACCAGCAGGGGTGCCAGCCCGAGCGCCTCGATCGCGCCGGCCTCGTCGGTCACGGCGTCGCCGGCCTTGTCGAGCGCATCGTGCAGGATGCCCAGGCGGAACATCTGCGGCGTCTGCGCCAACCACTTGTCGGCCCGCGTGAGCGTGGCCTGGACCCGCCCCTCCGGCGTGGCCGACTTGAGCGTGTCCGCCAGGCGCAGCGCCAGCAGGCCGCCCACTGCGTCGTGCTCGCAGGCCGCGATCAGCGCCTCGACCTGCGACGGCTCGAGCAGGCAGCGCGCGGCGTCATGCACCAGCACCCAGTCGTTGGGCCTGGCGCCCTGGCGCCGCAGTGCCTGAAGGCCGTTGCGCACGGTGGCGGCACGGGTGCTGCCGCCGACCTGCAGCAGGCGCTCGTTCGGCTCGCGAGGAAAGGCCGGCAGCGCCGCCGCCACCTCGTCGTCGTCGGGCGCCACCACCAGGGCCAGGGTGGCCAGGCGATCCGACACGGCGCGGAATGCCTCGAGCGTGTGGGCGACCAGCGGGCGCCCGCCCAGCCGGCGGTATTGCTTCGGACCGCCCGCGCCGGCGCGATGGCCGCTGCCGGCGCAGGGGATGAGAACGTGCAGGTGTTGAGGTGATGCGGCGTGCATGAGTGCGTCTGAGTTGGCTGCATTCTAAAATTGCGCCGTTGCACACCCCGCACCGGACGGCGCGGGGTGTTCTGCTTTGTCTGGACACCCTCATGGAACTCCCCTCACTCGCAGCCGGCAAGCGTTTCACCCTGCCGCGGCCGCCGTTGTCCGCCGACGCCCTTCTCCTGGCGCGGCTGGCCGCGCGCGAGAAGGCCGCCGGGCGTGCGACCGCCGTCTTCACCGCCGACGCCAACGACGCGCAGCGCCTGATCGAGGAAGTGCGCTTCTTCGCTCCCGAATTGCGCTGCGCGCTCTTCCCCGACTGGGAGACGCTGCCCTACGACAGCTTCTCGCCGCACCAGGACCTGATCAGCGAGCGGCTGGCCACGCTGTGGCGCATCCGCCAGCACGAGGCGGACCTGGTGCTGGTGCCCGCGACCACTGCGTTGTACCGGCTCGCGCCGCCGGCCTTCCTGGGCGGCTACACCTTCCATTTCAAGACCGGCCAGCAGCTCGACGAGGCCAAGCTGCGCAGCCAGCTCACGCTGGCGGGCTACAGCCATGTCACGCAGGTGGTCAGCCCCGGGGAATACGCGGTGCGTGGCGGCCTGATCGACCTGTTCCCCATGGGCTCGGCAATGCCGCTGCGGGTCGACCTGTTCGATGACGAGATCGATTCCATCCGAACGTTCGACCCCGACACGCAGCGCAGCCTCTACCCGGTGCCGGAAGTGCGGCTGCTGCCCGGGCGCGAGTTCCCGATGGACGAGGACGCCCGCGCGCGCTTTCGCAGCCGCTGGCGCGAGCTGATGGAAGGCGACCCGACCCGCAGCCGCATCTACAAGGACATCGGCAACGGCGTGGCCACGGCCGGCATCGAGTATTACCTGCCGCTGTTCTTCGAGGAGACCGCGACCGTGTTCGACTACCTGGGCGAGACCGCTACGGTGGTGCTGCACGGCGAGCTCGAAGGCGCCTTCAGCCACTTCTGGCAGGACACTGGCGAGCGCTACCGCCTGGTGCGGGGCGACCCCGAGCGCCCCGCCCTTCCGCCCGAGGCGCTGTTCCTCACCGCCGAGCAATTCCACGTGCGTGCCAAGGCGCATGCGCAGTTGGCGATCCGCGCCGGCGCCGAGAAGGACGGCACGCCCGCCTACGACGAGTTCGACCGCCTGCCCGACCTGTCGGTGGTACGCGGCGCCGAAGACCCCCTGGTCCGCCTGAAGGCGCATCTCGCGGGCAGCGGCCACAGGCTGCTGGTGATCGCCGAGAGCGATGGCCGGCGCGAAAGCCTGCTGGACTTCCTGCGCGCCAGTGGCTTGCAGCCTCCGGCCTTCGACAGCCTGGCCGAGTTCCAGGCCGAGGGCGACGAGAAGATCGGCATCGCCACAGCCGCGCTGGCCGCGGGCTTCGCCTGGCGCGAGGAGGCAATCGACTTCGTCACCGAGACCGAGCTGTTCGCGGCGGCGCCGGGCGCGCGGCGGCGGCACCGGCGGCAGGAGCAGGTCAGCGACGTCGAGGCGCTGATCAAGGACCTGTCCGAGCTCAAGGTCGGCGATCCGGTGGTCCACAACGCTCACGGCATCGGGCGCTATCGCGGGCTGGTCAACATGGACCTGGGCCAGGGCGTGGACGCCGAGGGCAAGCCGCTGCTGCAGGAGTTCCTGCACCTGGAATATGCCGACAAGGCCACGCTCTACGTACCCGTCAGCCAGCTGCACCTGATCAGCCGCTACACCGGGGTATCGGCCGAAGAGGCGCCCCTGCACAAGCTCGGCTCCGGGCAATGGGAAAAGGCCAAGCGCAAGGCGGCCGAGCAGGTGCGCGACACCGCCGCCGAGCTGCTGAACATCTATGCGCGCCGTGCCGCACGCGAAGGCTTTGCGTTCCGCTTCTCGGCGCAGGACTACGAGACCTTCGCCAACGACTTCGGCTTCCAGGAAACCGCCGACCAGCAGGCGGCCATCCACGCCGTCATCCAGGACATGATCTCCCCGCGCCCGATGGACCGGCTGGTGTGCGGAGACGTCGGCTTCGGCAAGACCGAGGTCGCGTTGCGCGCTGCATTCGTCGCCGTGACCGGCGGCAAGCAGGTGGCCTTCCTGGCGCCCACCACCTTGCTGGCCGAGCAGCACTACCAGACGCTGGTCGACCGCTTCGCCAAGTGGCCGGTGAAGGTCGCCGAGATGAGCCGCTTCCGCTCGACCAAGGAGATCACCGCGGCCGCCAAGGGGCTGGCCGACGGCTCGGTCGACATCGTCGTGGGCACGCACAAGCTGCTCAGCGAAAGCGTCAGGTTCAAGAACCTGGGCCTGCTCATCATCGACGAAGAGCACCGCTTCGGCGTGCGCCACAAGGAGGCCATGAAGGCCATGCGCGCCGAGGTCGACGTGCTCACGCTCACCGCCACCCCGATTCCGCGCACGCTCGGCATGGCGCTCGAAGGCCTGCGCGACCTGTCGGTCATCGCCACCGCGCCGCAGCGGCGCCTGGCCATCAAGACCTTCGTGCGAAGCGAGAACAACGGCGTGATCCGCGAGGCGGTGCTGCGCGAACTCAAGCGCGGCGGCCAGGTCTACTTCCTGCACAACGAGGTCGAGACCATCGAGAACCGGCGCGCCAAGCTGGAGGAGCTGCTGCCCGAGGCGCGCATCGCCGTGGCCCACGGCCAGATGCCCGAACGCGAACTCGAGCGGGTGATGCGCGACTTCGTGGCCCAGCGCTTCAACGTCCTGCTGTGTTCGACCATCATCGAGACCGGCATCGACGTGCCCAGCGCCAACACCATCGTCATGAGCCGCGCCGACAAGTTCGGCCTGGCGCAGCTGCACCAGTTGCGCGGGCGCGTGGGCCGCAGCCATCACCAGGCCTATGCCTACCTGATGGTTCCCGACCTCGAGGGGCTGACCAAGCAGGCCACGCAGCGCCTGGAGGCCATCCAGCAGATGGAGGAACTCGGCTCGGGCTTCTACCTGGCCATGCACGACCTCGAGATCCGCGGCACCGGCGAAGTGCTGGGCGAGAACCAGAGCGGCAACATGATGGAGATCGGCTTCCAGCTCTACAACGAGATGCTGTCCGAGGCGGTGCGCTCGCTCAAGGCCGGCCAGGAGCCGGACCTGCTGTCGCCGCTGTCGGCCACCACCGAGATCAACCTGCACGCGCCGGCGCTGCTGCCGGACGACTACTGCGGCGACGTGCACCTGCGCCTGTCCTTCTACAAGAAGCTGGCCACCGCCAAGACACCGACGCAGATCGATGCGCTGCTCGAGGAGATCGTCGACCGGTTCGGCAAGCTGCCGCCCCAGGCGCAGACGCTGATCGACGTGCACCGCCTGCGCGTGCTGGCGCGGCCGTACGGCGTGACCAAGGTCGATGCCGCGCCTGGCGTGATCAACATCACGTTCAAGAAGGACCCGCCGGTCGACCCGATGGCCATCATCGGCCTGATCCAGAAGAACCGGCACATCAAGCTGGCGGGCAACGAGAAGCTGCGCATCGAACGCGAACTCAAGGAGCCGAAGGACCGGGCCCAGATGGTGCGCGACGTGCTGCGCAGCCTGGGACAGCCGACGACGGCGCAACCGGCATCCGCACAGGTGTAGGCCCAGGCGCGTTCAACGAAGCAAAACTGCAATAGGAAATCTCTGTTACCTCTGTAGAGGGAAACATCCGCTTGCGAATGCGGCATGGAGCGCCCATGGCTGCATCTATCTTCGAGAGTTCATCGCCTTTAGGGAGGCGTTCTTCAGAAACTCGGAGAAGAGAAAACCATTCATGGTCAACAAGCGATTCCTTGCGGCGTGCGCGCTCGCCGCGCCGTTCACCTGCCTCGCGCAGTCCCAAGTCTCGGACCAGTATTTCGACAACCGCTGGTACATCACGCCATTCGGCACCTTCATCAACCCTGACAGCGCCCGCGTCACCATCGACGACAAGGGCTGGGGCGGCGGCTTCGCCATCGGCAAGGCGATCAGCCCGTACTGGAACATCGAGCTGCGGACGCAGTACGAGGAGATCGAGTCGAACTGGCTGTCGGCCGGCGGCGACGGAAAGTTCAAGAACTGGAGCGCAACGCTCGATGCGCAGTGGTTCTTCCTCGGCCGCAAGGGCATCGATGCCTGGCAGATCGGCAGCATCCAGCCGTACCTCGTCGGTGGCATCGGTGCCATGAACGACAAGTACACCTGGAACGGGCTCGAGGCCGACAACACGAGCTTCATCGCCAACGCCGGCCTCGGCGTCGTCTGGCCGTTCGCCTCGTGGGGCCGCCTGACGGCGGACGCGCGCTACCGCTACAACGACAACAAGCGCGGGTTCGTGACGAACCAGGGTCAACTGGACGAATGGCAGTTCTCGGTCGGCCTGCAGATCCCGTTCGGCCCGGCACCGACCGTGGCCCCGCCGCCGCGTCCGCCCGCCCCCCCGGCGCCGCCGCCACCGCCACCCCCGCCCGCGCCGCCGCGCACGTTCGATATCTCGGCCGACGGCACCTTCGAGTTCGACAAGGCGGTGCTCACCAGCATGGGCCGCAGCCGTATCGACGACATGCTCAGGCAGATCGGGGCCACCGGTGGCAAGGTGCAGTCGATTTCCATCGTCGGTTACACCGATCCGCTGGGCAGCACGCTGTACAACCAGCGCCTGTCGACGGCGCGGGCCAACGCGGTGCGCAACGCGCTGGTCGGCCGCGGCGTTCCGGCCGGACTCATCCGGACCGAAGGACGAGGCGAGAGCGACCTGAAGGTCACCGAGTCCGAGTGCCGGGCGCAGGGTGCGCGCGGCCGCAGGGCACTGATCGAATGCCTGCAGCCGAACCGGCGCGTCGAGGTCCGCGTGACGGGCCAGAAGACCGGGCGCTAGTCGGCGCAGCCAAGGGTCGGGCGCCATCGCGCGCCCGGCCAACCAGAACAAGGCGGCTTCGGGCCGCCTTTTTCCTGCCGGCGCAAGTGCCGGGATAATCGCTGCCTGGTCAGAAAGCATCCCCGCATGAGCAACACCCTCCCCGCCACCGAGTACGCGCCAGGCCTGGTCGTGCAGCAGTTCGCGCCGCCGCTGCGCCTGTCGAGCTACCGGCTGATCGCCTTCGACATGGATTCGACGCTGATCAACATCGAATGTATCGACGAGATCGCCGACGCGGCCGGCAAGAAGGCCGAGGTGGCCGCCATCACCGAGGCCACCATGCGCGGCGAGATCGCCGACTTCAAGGAAAGCCTGCGCCGTCGCGTGGCGCTGCTCGACGGCGTTCCGGTGTCCGCGCTGCAGCGGGTGTACGACGAACGCCTGCGGCTCAATCCGGGCGCCGAGCGCCTGGTGGCCGCCTGCAAGGCCGCAGGCCTGAAGGTGCTGCTGGTGTCCGGCGGCTTCACGTTCTTCGCCAACCGTGTGCGTGACCGCCTGGGCATCGACTTCGTGCGGTCCAACCTGCTCGACGAGGCCGACGGCCGCCTCACCGGCCGCGTGGCGCCGCAAAGCTGGGGCGACATCTGCGACGGCGCCGAGAAGCGCCGAACGCTGCTGGAAGTGGCCTCGCTGCTGGGCATCGCGCCGGGCGAGACGATCGCCGTGGGCGACGGCGCCAACGACCTGCCGATGATGGGCGAGGCCGGCCTGTCGGTTGCCTTCCATGCCAAGCCGAAGGTCCGCGAGCGCGCCATGGTGGCCATCAACGAAGGCGGGCTCGACCGCCTGCTCGACGTCCTGCAGCCCGACGCCGGCTGATCCACCGCGCGGCGCGGCAGACCGCCGCTGACCGTTGGCATGCGCCTTGCTGCGCTCATGGTTTTCCTTTGGACGCAGGTCCTGCGCCTCGTGGCACAGTGGCCCGCTTGTCCTGAACCTGTTGGAAGACCGCAGACCATGACCGTAGCTAGAACTTCCGCGCGCCTGGCGCCAATGGATGTCCGCCATGTCCTGGGCGCCGCCGTGCTGCTGGCCCTTGCCGGCACCGCGATGGCGCGCGACCTGGTGGTGGGGCTCAAGACCGAGCCCAGCTCCATGGACCCGCAATACCACGCACTGACGCCGAACATCCAGTTGTCGCAGTCGCTGTTCGACCCGCTGGTGTGCCCCACCGCCGACCTGGCGCTCAAGCCATGCCTGGCCACCGAATGGAAGGCCGACGGCACGACCTGGACGTTCAAGTTGCGCCCCAACGTGAAGTTCTCCGACGGCTCTCCCTTTACCGCGCAGGACGTCATCTTCAGCTTCGACCGGGTACCCAAGGTGCCCAACAGCCCATCCTCCTTCAAGCTGTACCTGCAGCACATCGTGAAGGTCGAGGCGCCGGATCCGCTGACGGTGAAGATCACCACCAACGAGCCCTACCCGCTGCTGCCCAACAACATGGGCAGCCTGCCCATCATGTCGTCGAAGGCCGCGGCCGGCCCGGCGCCGGAGGGCAAGACCACCACCGAGCTCAACGGTGGCGACGGCATGGTCGGCACCGGCCCCTACAAGTTCGTCAGCTGGAAGCGCGGCGCCGAGATCGTGTTCGAGCGCAATCCCAACTACTGGGGCCCCAAGCCGGATTTCGACAAGGTCATCTACCGGCCGATCGGCAACCCGGCCGCGCGCGTGGCCTCGCTCCTGTCCGGCGACGTCGACCTGATCGAGGACCCGCCCACCGACGACCTCGAGCGCCTGAAGAAGGACCCCAAGCTCAACGTCATCTCCAAGGCCTCGGTGCGCATCATCTACGTGGCGCTCGACCAGCACGGCGACAAGACGCCGGGCATCCCCGACGCGAACGGCAAGAATCCGCTGCTGGACAAGCGCGTGCGAGAGGCCATGTCGCTGGCCATCGACCGCAAGGCCCTGGTGGACCGCATCATGGGCGGCGTGGCCACGCCCGCGGCGCAACTGCTGCCCTACCCGATGCTCGGCGCGAGCGCGAAGCTGACCCACGCGGACAAGCCTGACGTCAACAAGGCCAAGGAACTGCTCAAGCAGGCCGGCTACCCCAACGGCTTCTCGCTGACGCTGGGCACGCCCAATGGCCGGTACATCAACGACACCAAGATTGCCCAGACGCTGGCCTCGATGTGGACACGTGTGGGCATCAAGACCACGGTGGACGCCGCCGCCCCGCCGGTGTTCTTCAAGAACCGCAACGACTATGCCTACAGCGCCTACCTGGCCGGCTGGGCAACGGCCACGGGCGAGATGTCGAACACGCTCAACTCGCTGCTGGTCACGCCGGACAAGGAAAAGGGTGTCGGCACCACAAACATGAGCCGCTACTCGAACAAGGCGATGGACGAACTCGTGCAGAAGGCCGGCACCACCATGGACGACAAGCAGCGCGGCGCCCTGCTGGCCCAGGCCAGCGAGGTCGCGATGGCCGACTACGCCATGCTGCCGATCCACTTCGAGCATTCGGTCTGGGCCATGAAGAAGGGCCTGAAGTTCGATGCCCGGGCCGACCAGGAAACCCTGGTCCAGTACGTGACGGTCGCCAAGTAGGAAGGACCGGCGGGTCCAAGCGCCGTCCCGGCGCAGCCCGCCCCTCGCAAGATGCTCGCCTACATCATCCGGCGCCTGCTGCAGGCGCTGCTGGTCGTCTTCGTGATGTCGGGGCTGGTGTTCGTCGGCCTCTACGTGGTGGGCGATCCGGTCGAGATGATGGCCAGCCCCGAGGCTTCGCAGGTCCAGCGCGACGAGATCCGCGCCAACTTCGGCCTCGACAAGCCGCTGGTGCAGCAGTACGCCATGTTCATGGGGCATGCGTTCACGCTCGACTTCGGCCGCAGCTTCCTGACCGGGCAGCCGGCCATGTCGCTCATCCTGGAGCGCATGCCGGCCACGCTCGAACTGGCCTGCGTGGCCATGGGCCTGGCGATACTGGTCGGCGTGCCGCTGGGCATGTACGCCGGGCTGCGGCCGCAGGCGCCGGTGTCGCGCGCCATCATGACCGGCTCGGTGCTGGGCTTCTCGCTGCCCAACTTCTGGGTGGCGCTCATGCTCATCATGGTGTTCGCGGTGCAGCTGGGCTGGCTGCCCGCCAGCGGGCGCGGCGACACCGGACACATCGGTCCGCTGCACCTGGCGGTGCTGTCGCGCGACGGCTGGGCGCACCTGCTGCTGCCGGCGTTGACCATCGCGCTGGCCAAGGGTGCGCTGCTGATCCGCGTCACCCGCGCCGCGATGCGCGAGGCACTGCCGCAGGACTACATCAAGTTCGCGCGTGCCAAGGGCCTGGCCTGGGGCCGCATCCTTCGCGTGCACCTGCTCAAGAACATTCTCATTCCGATCGTCACCATCAGCGGGTTGGAGTTCGGCCAGGTGGTGGCGTTCGCGGTGGTGACCGAATCCATCTTCGCCTGGCCGGGCATGGGCAAGCTGCTGATCGACTCCATCGTCACGCTCGACCGACCGGTCGTGGTGGCCTACCTCATCCTCATCGTGTTCTTCCTGGTGCTGCTCAACCTGGTGGTGGACATCCTCTATTCGGTGCTCGATCCTCGGGTGCGGTTGACGGGAGCCGCGGCATGAGCGCGATCGTCTCCCCCCTGGACGCGGCCGCGCTGCCGCCGGCCGAGACGCCGTGGCAGCGTTTCCGGCGTGAGTTCTTCGCCAGCCGACTGGCCGTCGCCGGGCTGGTGCTGATGGCGCTGGTGGTCGGCGCGGCGCTGCTGGCGCCCTGGATCGCGCCGCAGAACCCGTACGACATCGGCAGCCTGGACATCTTCGACGCCAAGCTGCCGCCGGGCAGCCACAACGCCGACGGCACGATGACCTACTGGCTGGGCACCGACGGCCAGTCGCGCGACCTGCTCTCGGCCATGCTCTACGGCCTGCGCATCAGCCTGCTGGTGGGCGTGGTGTCGGTGGCGGCGGCACTGGCCATCGGCAGCGCCGTGGGGCTCGCGGCAGCCTATTTCGGTGGCCGCATCGACGCCCTGCTGATGCGCATCGTCGACATCCAGCTGTCGTTTCCGGCCATCTTGCTCGCGCTCATCCTGCTCGCCACGCTGGGCAAGGGCGTGGACAAGGTCATCATCGCCCTGATCGCCGTGCAGTGGGCCTACTTCGCCCGCGCGGCGCGCGGCGCGGCGCTGGTCGAACGCGGCAAGGAGTACATCGAGGCGGCGCAGTGCATGGCGCTGGGATCGCCGCGGATCCTGCTGCGCCACATGCTGCCGAACTGCCTGCCGCCGCTGATCGTGATCGCCACCATCGACCTGGCCCACGCCATCGCGCTGGAGGCCACGCTGTCCTTCCTGGGCGTCGGCGTGCCGGTCACCCAGCCGTCACTGGGCATGCTCATCGCCAACGGGTTCGAGTTCATGCTCTCGGGGCACTACTGGATCTCCTTCTTCCCGGGCATCGCGCTCGCGCTGTCCATCGTCGCCCTCAACCTGGTGGGCGACCACCTGCGCGACGTGCTGAACCCGCACAACGAACGATGAAGGCAAGCGAAGACGCGGTCCTGGACATCCGCGGGCTGAAGACGCACTTCTTCACCCATGGCGGCGCGGTGAAGGCGGTGGACGGCGTCGACCTGCGCGTGGAAGCCGGCGAGATCCTGGGCCTGGTCGGCGAATCGGGCTCGGGCAAGAGCGTCACCGGTTTTTCCATCATCGGCCTGATCGACCCGCCCGGGCGGGTGGTCGACGGTAGCATCCGCTACCGCGGGGAAGAGCTGGTCGGGGCCGGCGAGGCGCGGCTGCGCGCCCTGCGCGGCAAGGAGATCGCCATGATCTTCCAGGACCCGATGATGACGCTCAACCCCGTGCTGCGCATCGACACGCAGATGGTCGAGGCAGTCCAGGCGCATGAAAAGGTCAGCCATGCCGCGGCCCGCGAGCGGGCGCGCGAGACGCTGGCCCGGGTCGGCATCCCCTCGCCCGACGAGCGGCTGGCGACCTACCCGCACCAGCTCTCGGGCGGCATGCGCCAGCGCGTGGCGATCGCCATTGCGCTGCTTAACCGCCCACGCCTGATCGTCGCGGACGAACCCACCACCGCGCTGGACGTCACCATCCAGGCGCAGATCCTGTACGAGGTGCGCAAGCTGTGCCGCGAGACCGGCACGGCGCTGATCTGGATCACGCACGACCTGGCGGTGGTCTCGGGCCTGGCCGACAACGTGTCGGTGATGTATGCCGGGCGCGTGGTCGAGAGCGGCCGCACCGCGCAGATCGTGCATGCGCCGGCGCATCCGTACACGCGTGGCCTGATCGACTCGATCCCGACCCGCGCCACCCATGGCACCGCCTTGCGCCAGATCTCCGGCATGACGCCGTCGCTGCTGCACCTGCCGCCGGGCTGCGCCTTCCGGCCGCGCTGCGCCCACGCCACCGACCAATGCCTGGCACCGCCCGCGCCCACCGAGCCGCGGCCGGGCGTGGTGACGCGCTGCTGGCATCCGCTGAACTGATCGCCCGGAAGCCGCCGATGAACGCCACTCTCGAAACTCCGCCTGCGGCCGACCCGCCGATTGCGCCGGCGGCGTCCAACGGCGTGCCGCTGCTTTCGCTGCGCGGCGTGCACAAGCGCTACGTGCAAGGCGTCGACCTGGCCGGCCGCATCGCCAACCTGCTGGGCGCGAACAACCGCGCGGCGGTGGTGCACGCGGTGGACGGCGTCGACCTCGACGTGCGCGCCGGCGAAGTGATCGGCGTGGTCGGCGAATCGGGCTGCGGAAAATCCACCCTCGGCAGAGTCGTGGCCGGCATCCATCCGCCCAGCGCCGGCGAAGTGCTCTGGGAGGGCCGGCCGGTGGCACAGTTGCCGCCCGCCGAGCGGCGCGCCTGGAATCTCGGCGTGCAGATGATCTTCCAGAACCCCATGGCCTCGCTCAATCCGCGCCTGCGGGTGCTGGACATCATTGGCGAGGCGCCGGTGGTGCACGGCATCATCCGCGCGCGGGAGAAGGCCGACTACGTCGCCGCGCTGATGCGTCAGGTGGGCCTGGACCCGGACTACGGGCAGCGCTACCCGCACCAGTTCTCCGGCGGCCAGCGCCAGCGCATCGGCATCGCGCGCGCGCTTGCCGTCAGGCCGCGCATGATCGTGTGCGACGAGGCGGTGGCGGCGCTCGACGTGTCGATCCAGGCGCAGGTGCTCAACCTGTTTGCGCAGCTGCGGCGCGAGCACGACCTCACCTACCTTTTCATCAGCCATAACCTGGGCGTGGTGGGCCACATCTCCGACCGGGTCGTGATCATGTACCTCGGGCGCATCGTCGAATCGGCACCGACCGAGGTGATCTTCTCGCGCCCCAACCACCCGTACACCCGTGCGCTCCTGGCCGAGCTGCCGACCCTGGAGACACAGCGGCGCGACTACCAGCCGATCCAGGGCGAGCTGCCTTCGCCGCTGGCGCCGCCCGCCGGCTGCACATTCCATCCGCGCTGCCCGCATGCCATGGCGCGCTGCAAGGTCGACGTGCCCGTGCTGAAATCCGTGGCCGGCGGCCACCAGAGCGCCTGCCATCTCAACGACGCCGCCCCGGCGGCCTGAATCGCCCCATGACCGATACCGTCCAGCCTCGCGCCACGACACCCTTCCCGCCATTCACACTGCGCCTGCCCGAAGGCGACGCCATTCCGCTCGTTTGCGACTCGCCGCACAGCGGCGTGCGCTATCCCGATGACTTCGGCTTCGCGATGCCGTTCGAGCAGCTGCGCTCCGGCGAGGACACCGACGTGCACGTCCTGTGGAACGCGCTGCCGGCGGTCGGTGCGACGCTGCTGGCGGCCGAGTTCCCGCGCAGCTACATCGACCCGAACCGCGACACCGACGACATCGACCCGGGCCTGCTGGCCGCCCCCTGGCCCGGCGCGCCGCTGCGCCCGAGCGAGAAGTCGCGCCTGGGCATCGGCCTGATCTGGCGCCAGGCCGGCCAGGCCAAGGAAGTGCCCATCTACGACCGGCAGTTGTCGCCCGCCGAAGTGCAGGCCCGCATCGACAATTACCACCGCCCCTACCACGAGGCGATGCGCGAGCACATCGAGGCGGCCTATGCGCGCTTCGGCGCGGTGTGGCACCTCAATTTGCACTCGATGCCCGCCAACTCCTACGAAAGCCTGCAGATCCGGTCGGACCATCCGCTGGCGGACTTCGTCCTCGGCGACCGCGACGGCGCCACCTGTGCCCCAAAGTTCGTCCAGATGGTGGCGCAGTCGCTGCGAAAGCACGGCTACCGCGTCGCCATCAACGATCCGTTCAAGGGCGTCGCACTGATCGCACGCCTGGGCCGGCCGGCCGAGCGTCGGCACAGCATCCAGATCGAGGTGCATCGCGGCCTCTACATGAACGAACTCACGCGCGAACGCAGCGCCGGCTTCGCGCAACTGCAGTCGCACCTGGCCGAGGTGGCCGCCGACATCGGCGCCTACGTGCGCAGCCAGTTGCCCTGATCCTCCCCGCGCCTCATACGCACCGAACGAAAGCCCCACGCCATGAGCCTCATCAGCGAAATCGAGCACGAGCACGCCGCCCTCACGTCCATCCGCCGCGACATCCATGCTCATCCCGAGCTGGCCTTCCAGGAACAGCGCACCGCCGACCTGGTCGCGGAAAAGCTGCAGGGCTGGGGCATCGAGGTGCATCGCGGACTGGGCAAGACCGGCCTGGTGGGCGTGCTGCACGGCGACCGCGGACCCGGCACCCGCACGCTCGGCCTGCGCGCCGACATGGACGCGCTGCCCATGCCCGAGCACAACCGGTTCGCCCATGCCTCGAAGAACCCGGGACGCATGCACGGCTGCGGCCACGACGGCCACACCACCATGCTGCTGGGTGCGGCGCACCACCTGTCGCGCCACCGCGATTTCGAGGGCACGGTCCACCTCATCTTCCAGCCCGCAGAGGAAGGCGGCAACGCCGGCGCCCGCGCCATGATGGAGGACGGCCTGTTCCGGCGCTTTCCCTGCGACGAGGTCTACGGCATGCACAACATGCCCGGCATGCCCACGGGGGTGTTCGGGTTCCGGCGCGGCGCGATGATGGCCTCGAGCAATCGTTTCGACATCACCGTGCGCGGCGTCGGCGGCCACGCGGCCATGCCGAACATGACGGTGGACCCGATCGTCATCGCCTGCGAGATGGTCGGCGTGCTGCAGACCGTGATCTCGCGCCACAAGGACCCGATCGACACCGCCGTGCTGTCGGTCACGCAGATCCACGCCGGCGATGCCTACAACGTCATTCCCGCCGAGGCTGTCATCCGCGGCACGGTGCGGACCTTCAGCACCGCGGTGCTCGACCAGATCGAGGCGCAGATGCGCCGCATTGCCGAGACCTTGCCGAAGGTGCACGGCGGCAGTGGCGAGCTGAGCTTCTACCGCGCCTATCCGCCGCTCATCAACCACGCGGCGCAGACGGACTTCGCCAGCGCCGTGGCCGAACAGGCGTTCGGGCCCGACATGGTGCGGCGCGAGATCCCGCCCGTGGGCGGCGCGGAGGACTTCTCCTTCTTCCTGGAGGAAGTCCCCGGCACCTACGTGTTCGTGGGCAACGGCGAAGGCGACCACCGCGAGGCCAGCTACCACGGCATGGGGCCGTGCCAGCTGCACAACCCCAACTACGATTTCAACGACGCGCTGTTGCCCGTCGGCGCCACCTACTGGGTCAAGCTGGCCGAAGCCTTCTTCGCCCGGGCCTGACGAAGGGGAGAAACATGAGCGATTGCGCACCGCGCTACGACGCCGGGCAGCTCGTGGCCTTCGCCGACGCCTTGCTGCGCGCCGCCGGCATGGCCGACGCGCCAGCCGCGACCGTGGCCCGCACGCTGGTCGACGGCGACCTGCTGGGCCACGACACCCATGGCCTGGCCCTGTTGGCCGGCTATGTGAAGGAACTCGAATCCGGCGGCATGCGCCGCGAGGGCCAGCCGCTCGTCGTCTCCGACAGGCCCGCCGCCGTGCTCTGGGACGGCCAACGGCTGCCCGGCCCCTGGCTCGTGCACCGCGGCATCGACCTGCTGCTGCCGCGTGCGCGCGAACTCGGCACCGCCTCGCTGGTCATCCGCCGCAGCCACCACATCGCCTGCCTGGCGGCCTACATGCTGCGCGCGCTCGACGAAGGCATGTTGCTGCTGCTGGCCTGCTCCGACCCGAACAGCGCCAGCGTCGCGCCCTTTGGTGGAACCGAGGCGGTGTTCACGCCCAATCCGCTGGCCCTGGGCTTTGCGCTCACCGGCAGCGGCGTGATGGTCGACATCTCGGCCTCGATCACGACCAACGGCATGAGCAACCGCAAGCGCGCGGCCGGCGAGACCTTCGCGCGCGACGTGCTGATCGATGCCCAGGGCCGACCGAGCAACGATCCGCAGGTGCTGTTCGACGACCCGCCCGGCACGCTGCTGCCGCTCGGCGGGCTCGATCACGGCCACAAGGGCTACGGCATGGCGCTGCTCGTGGAAGCACTGACCGGCGGCCTGGCGGGGCACGGCAGAGCCGATCCGCCGGAAGGCTGGGGCGCGACGGTATACCTCACGCTGCACGACCTGGATGCATTCGGCGGCAAGCGGGCGTTCCTGCGCCAGATGGACCATCTTGCCGAGGCCTGCCGGACCAACCGGCCGGCCGACCCGGGCCGGCCCGTACGCCTGCCGGGCGAAGGCGGACTGCGGCGCCGCGCCGAGCAGGCCGCCGCGGGCGTGTGCCTGCACCCATCGATTGCGCCGGCGCTCGAATCCCTCGGCCAGCGCTACGGACTGGACTTGCCCTCGGCGCTCGCCTGAGGCCCCGCAGCGCCGCCGCCGGCGAGCTGCGTGGGCGCGAGCCCCATCCGGACGCCTACTGTCCGGCGCCGCCGCTGCCGTCGTCGGCGGCCGCATCAGGCATCGGCCGCCATTGGCGACGGGCCGGCCTGGCCAGGATCTCCACGTACACCTGCGGGTTCGCGGCCTTTGCCGCCGCGTCGACCACGGCGATCAGTTCCGCGACGTGCACGGTCGCGGCCTGCGCCGCATCGGCGCCCGCCTTGCAATCGAAATCCCAGAAGTCCATGCCCTCGGGCAGCGCACGGCGGCGCTCACGCTTGAGGTACTTGCGGATCTCGTGCTTGACCGCGTCCAGAACGCGATCGGGATGCCTGCCATCGGCGCTCAGCGCAAAGGTCTTTCTCATGGGGTTACCTTGCGCCTCGCAGCGCCTGTCCGAGGCGTCCGATGCCCTCCTCGATCTTCTCCACGTTGGCGGTGGCGAAGCTCAGGCGCAGCGTGGCGACGTCGGGCTTCTCGGCGAAGAACGGCGCGCCGGGCACGAAGGCCACGCCCTTCTCGATGGCACGCTTGGCCAGTTCGTTGGCGTCGGCCAGCGCACCGCCGGCACCGGTCAGGCGCGCCCAGAAGAACAGGCCGCCGCCGGGCTGGGTGAACGACACCGCGTCGCCGAGTTCGCGTGCGAGTGCCGCGCCCATCGCTGCGGCGCGCTGCCCATAGACCTCGCGCACGTTCGCCAGCGTCGCCGGCATCCGGCCGCTGCGCAGGTACTGCGCGGCGGTGGCCTGGGCAAAGGTGCTGGTGTGGGCGTCGCTGAACTGCTTGCACATGGTGGCGCGGGCCAGCAGGTCGGCCGGCGCGATCATCCAGCCGATGCGCAGCCCGGGGCTCAGCACCTTCGACAGGCTGCCGCAGTGCACGACCAGCTCGCGGCTGCCCGGAACCTCGGCCGTCAGCGCCATCAGCGAAGGCGGCGGCGCCTCGCCGAAGTACAGCTCGCCGTAGGGATCGTCCTCGACGATCACCGTGCCATGCCGCACGGCCGACGCCAGCACCTTCCTGCGGCGTTCCAGGCTCAGCGTGCCGCCGCTCGGGTTGCCGAAGGTGGGAATGAGATAGACGAACTTCGGCTTGTGCTCGGCGATCAGCTGCTCGAGCCGGTCGGCGTCGACGCCGTCGGCATCCACCGGCGCGCTGATGAGTTGCGCGCCGTAGAGGCGGAAGCACTGGATGGTCGCCAGGAACGTGGGCCCTTCGACGATCACCTTGTCGCCGGGCGAGATGAGCGTCTTGCCCAGCAGGTCCAGCGCCTGCTGGCTGCCGGTGGTGACGATCAGGCCGCCGGGCTCGACCGCCACGCCCTTCGTCTTCATGAACACCGACAGCTGTTCGCGCAGCGGGTCGTAGCCCTCGGTCGCGCCGTACTGCAGGGCGCCGCCCGGCTCCTCGTCGAGCGCGCGGCGGCTGGCTTCGCGCAGGCCCTCCACGTCGAACATGGCGCTGTCGGGAAAGCCGCCCGCGAAGCTGATGATGCCGGGCTTGCCCAGCAGCTTGAACAGCTCGCGGATGGCGGAGGTTTCGACGTTGTCGAGGCGGGAAGCGAATTGCATGCGGATGTGTCTCAGGTAAACGGCCGGCAATGGGCAATGGCCGGAATTCCCCCATTTTCAACCAAGCGGCTTTGCCCCGCTGGCCGCCCGGGTGCGACACTGCCCTTTGTGCAAACCCAAGGAAGGACGCGAATGCTCGACACCGAAGAAATCCGTGCCACGCTCACCCTGTGCCTGCTGGCCGCCTATGCGGACGGCGACAAGCATGACCGCGAGCGCGAACAGATCCGCCAGGTGGCTCAGGGGCTGGCCCAGGATGCGCAGGTCAACCTGCCCGGCCTGTACCAGGACGTGCTGATGCGGCGCGTCCAGCTGCCCGACGTGCTGGGCCGCCTCAAGACCGGGGAATCGCGCCAGCTCGCCTACGAGATGGCCGTGTGCGTGTGCGATGCCGACGGCCAGACCAGCGAAGCCGAACGCGCCTTCCTCGCCCAGGTTCGACAGGGGCTGGGCCACGCGCCCGCGGCCGGTGCGGCCAACGCGGCAGGCGACGCGCCGGCGGCGCCGGCCGCGTTCGCCGACCACGCCGAGGCATTGGCCACCGCGCCCCTGGAGCAGCCGGCCGGGCCCGCCGTCGCCCTGCCCGACGTGGTACCGGCCAGCCTGCCGGTGCCGCACCCGCAGGCCGTCGATGCGCTGCAGGCGCCGACCCCGGGCAAGGCCCGCCTGGCGGGCAAGCTCGGCGCCGAGGAGATGGACCGCAAGATCCTCAACGCCGCCATCCTGAACGGGGCGATCGAGCTGCTGCCGGAAAACCTGTCGACGCTGGCCATCATTCCGCTTCAGATGCGAATGGTCTACCAGGTGGGCCAGAACTACGGCTTCGAGCTCGACGCGGGCCACATCAAGGACCTGCTGGCCACCCTCGGCGTGGGGCTGACCTCGCAGTACCTGGAGCAGGCCGGGCGCAAGCTGCTGGGCGGGCTGCTCGGCAAGGCCGGCAAGGGGCTGCTCGGCGGCCTGGGCAAGCAGGCCGTCAGCAGCGGCATGAGCTTCGCTTCCACCTATGCGCTGGGGCATGTGGCCAACCAGTACTACGCGGGCGGGCGCGAGTTGAGCACCCAGATGCTGCGCGATGCTTACGAGCACGTGATGCGCGACGGACGCAGCCTGCAGCAGCGCTACCTTCCACAGATGCAGGAGACGGCGCGCGGCCTGGACACCGCCAAAATCCTGGCCATGGTGCGCGGCCGCTGAAACGCCCCGCCACCGGTCACTGACGTCCGGCTGCGCGGGCGTCAAGCAACGGTCAGGCAAGGGCGTTAGAGTCGCTGCCGGGCAAGAACCTGGCAGTTTGGCAGTCGATGGATCTGGACTTGGTATTCGGCAACTCCGCTGATGCGGGCATGGCGGTCAGCGTTGTCGCCATGGTGGTTGCCTTTCTCATCTACCTTCGGCTGTCGAAGCTGTGGGACCGCGACAGCGGGGACGACAGGGCGCGCATCCGCAAGCCGGTCGCGCCGCAGCCGCATCGGCCGCCGCACGATGGCGACGAGGCACCGCCGCCCGACGCGCCCGACGCCACCCGCTCCGGGGGCGACGGCACCTGACGGTCAGGCGCCGTCAGATCACCTTCGCCTCGCGCAGCGCGGCCAATTCCTCACCACCCAGGCCCAGCGCCGCATACACCTCGTCGTTGTGCTGTCCGGTCTCCGGCCCGGTGGCCGGCGGTGCGGGGTCGGCGCGGCCGACGAAGCGCGGCACCGCGGCCGGCGCGGGTACGGTGCCGAAGCGGGCATCCGGCAGCTCGATGAAGGCGCCGCGCGCCTGCATGTGCGGATCGGCCTGCAGATCGGCGATCGAATACACCTTGCCGTAGGGCACTTCCTGCCGGTCCAGCTGCGCCGCGAGCTCGGCGAAGGGCTGGCTGGCGCACCATTGCGCGATCAGCGAGTCGAGTGCCTCGAGGTTGCGGATGCGCGCCGCGTTGTCGGCAAAGCGCGGGTCGTCCAGCAGGTCCTCGCGGCCGATGGCGCGGCAGATGCGCGCGAAGATCGGGCCGCCGGTGCCCACCAGGGTGAACCACACGCCGTCGGCCGCCCGGAAGACGTTCGACGGCGCGGTGTAGGTGGCGCGCGAGCCCGTGCGCTCGCGCACCACGCCGCCGATGCGGTGCTCGGCCGCCAGCGGGTCGAGCAGGCGGGCCATCGCCTCGGTCGCCGACAGGTCGATCTCGGCGCCCTTCTGCGCCTCGCGCGGCAGTGCGTTGCGCTCGGCCAGGGCCGTGCTGATGGCGAAGGCCCCGAACAGTCCCGCCACGACGTCGCCCAGCGGATAGTTCATGTGTTGCGGCGGCCCGCCGGGTTCGCCGGTCAGGTGGGTGAAGCCGCTCATCGCCTCGAAGATGCGGGCGAAGCCCGGGCGCCGCGCATACGGGCCGGTCTGGCCGAAGCCGGTCAGGCGCAGCACGATCAGGCGCGGATTGGCCTCGTGCAGCGTGCGCATGTCCAGGCCCCATCCATCCAGCGTGCCGGTGCGGAAGTTCTCGACCAGCACGTCGAAGTCGCGCACGAGGCGCAGGAACAGCGCCTTGCCCTGGGCCTTGCGCACGTCCAGCGAAATGCCCTTCTTGCCCCGGTTGGCCGTCTTCCAGAACAGCGGATGGCCTTCGTGGACGGGGGTCAGGCCCCGCAGCGGATCGCCGCCGGCGGGCAGTTCGAGCTTGACCACCTCGGCGCCCATGTCGCCGCACAGCGTGGCCGAGAACGGCGCCGCCAGCACGGTGGCCATGTCGAGGATGCGCACGCCGCGCAGGGGCAGATCGGCGCGGCTCATCAGTTGGTCTTCAGGTCGACGCGCTTGAGCACCGGGTCCCAGGCGGCCCGGTCGGCGGCAATGCGCTTGTCGAAAACAGCGGGCGCCGGGTCGAGCGCGGTGGCGCCGAGCTTGAGCAGCTTGTCCTTGACGTCGGGCAGCGCCATCGCCTTGGCCAACGCCTGGCGCAGCGGGCCGAGCACCGCGTCCGGCGTGCCCTTGGGCGCCACGACGCCCACCCACAGGCCGCTGTCCAGGCCTTGCAGCCCCAGTTCGGCGAAGGTCGGCACGTCCGGCACCGCGGGCGAGCGGGTGCGGCCGGTCTGCGCCAGGATGCGGATCTGGCCGCTGCTCATGTACGGCAGCGTGCCGCCCAGGTTGTTGCACATGACCGGGATGTGGCCGGCGATCACGTCGTTCACCGCCGGTGCGTTGCCCTTGTATGGCACGTGCTGCATCTTGATGCCGGCCTGGTGGTTGACCATCTCGCACACCAGGTGCGAAGGCGTGGCGACGCCGGCCGAGCCGAACGCGATGCCGCCGGGCTTGGCCTTCTCGGCGGCGATCAGCTCGGGCAGTTTCTGGTAGGGCGTCCTGGCGTTGACCGCGATCACGTTGGGCAGGTCGGCCACCAGTCCGATCGGCAGGAAGTCGTCCACCGGATTCCAGTTCAGGCCCTTGTGCACGTACGGCAGGAACACGTTGGTCAGGCCCGCCATCAGCAGCGTGTAGCCATCCGGCGCGGCCTTGGCCACGTATTCGGAGCCGATCAGGCTCCCCGCTCCGGCCTTGTTCTCGACCACGACCGGCTGGCCCAGCGCCTTGCCGAATTCGATGGCCACGTCGCGCGCCACCAGGTCGGTGCTGCCGCCGGCCGGGAACGGCACCACCAGCTTCACCGGCCGGTCGGGAAAGGCGGCCAGCGCCAGCGAGGTGGCAAGGCCGAGCGCCAGGCCGGTGGCCAGGCGCGAGAAAGCAGTCAGTCGGTTCGATGTCATGGTCGTCTCCTAGGTCCTGGAAGCAGTGTTGAGAAAGCGGCGGCCCAGCGTGGCCCGGTGCAGTTCGGAGGCGCCGTCGTAGATGCGGAAGGGCCGCAGTTCGCGCAGGATCAGCGCCAGCGGCTCGTCCTCGGACATGCCGAAGGCGCCGCACATCTGGGCTGCGCGGTCGGCGACGCGGTTGAGTGCCTCGGAGACGAAGACCTTCGTCATCGCCGATTCGGTCTTGACCGGCTCGCCCGCATCCATGCGGCGCGCGCAGTCCTGCGTCATGAGGCGGCTGGCGTGCAGGTCGATGTGGCAATCGGCCACCATGGCCTGGATCTGCTGCAGGTCGGCCAGGCGCTGGCCGAACGAAGCGCGCTCGCAGACGTAGGCCTGCGCGATTTCCACGGCGCGCCGGGCCCGGCCGGTCAGCCGCATGCAGTGCGCCAGGCGCGCCGGTTCCAGCCGCTGCTGCGCGTAGGCCAGGCCCTGCCCGACCTCGCCCAGCACCGCATCGTCCGACACGCGGCAGGCATCGAAGCGAAGCTCCCCGTGCCCGCCGATGGCGAAGGGGTCTATCGCCCGGATCGCACGCACGAGCTGCAGCCCCGGGGCGTCCATCTCGACGATGAACTGCGTCGGCCCCTCGTCGGTCTGCGCCAGCACGATGCAAAAGCGCGCGTCGACCGCGCCGGTGATGAACCACTTGTGGCCGTCGATCACCCAGCCGTGCGCCACGCGCCGCGCGCGAGTGCGCAGCATCGACGGATCGGACCCGGCGCCGGGTGCCGGCTCGGTCATGGCGAAGCACGACCGGATGTCCCCGTCCGCCAGCGGCTTGAGGTAGCGGCGTTGCTGCTCGCCATTGCCCTGGCGCAGCAGGCTGATCATGTTGGGCTGGTCCGGGGCGGCGCAGTTGAGCGCGCCCGGGCCGAGGTAGCTGCGGCCGGCTTCCTCGAAGACCCCGGCGCGGTCGGCCCAGCCCAGGCCCAGGCCGCCCTGCTCCACCGGCATCTGCGGCAGGTAGAGCCCCTGTGCGCGCGCGATCGGCCGCAGCGTCGCCAGTGCGGCGTCGAGCGCGGCCGGATCGTGCACGTGCGCGGGCGATTCGAGCGGAAGGCAATGCGCCTCGACGAAATCGCGCACACGCGCGACGAGGTCGGTGCGGCTCATCGCGCGCCCGCCTCGCGCAATGCCAGCTTGGCGATGTTGAGCTGGTGGATCTGGCTGGTGCCCTCGTACAGGCGGAACAGGCGCACGTCCCGGTAGTAGCGCTCGATCGGGCTGAAGTCGGCCACGTAGCCGGCGCCGCCGAACATCTGCACCGCGCGGTCGGCCACGCGGCCGCACATCTCCGAGGCGAAGTACTTGCACATCGAGGCCGTCATCGCGACGTCGTCGCCGCGGTCGCGCGCGCGGGCCGCCTCCAGGATCATCGAGCGGGCGGCGAAGATCTCGGTGCGGCTGTCGGCGATCATGGCCTGCACCAGCTGGAAGTCGGCCACCGCCTGGCCGAACTGGCTGCGCTGCGTCGTGTGCGCGATGGCCAGGTCCAGCATGCGGATGGCCGGCCCCGTGCACAGCGCAGCCAGGTGCAGGCGCTGCTTGTTGAGCACCTTCATCACGGTCTGGAAGCCCACGCCCTCGCGCCCGCCGATGAGCTGGCTCGCATGCACGCGACAGTCCTTGAAGTGCACGTCGCCGACGTGCGAGCCGGACTGGCCCATCATGCGATAGGGCTCGCTGGTGGTCAGGCCCGGCGAGCGCTCGACCAGGAAGGCCGACACGCCCTTGCTGCCGCGCGAGCCCTCCTCGGTGCGCGCGATGACGGTGAACACGTCCGCCACCGGCGCGTTGGTGATGAAGCGCTTGCTGCCGTCGAGCACGTAGTGGTCGCCGTCGCGCCGCGCCGTCGTCTGCACGTTGCTCGCCTCCGAGCCGGCCTCGGGCTCGGTCAGCGCCAGGCAGCCGGTGAGTTCGCCCGTGGCCATGCGCGGCAGCCAGCGCTGCTTCTGCTCGTCGGTGCCGTCGGCCACCAGCGCCTCGGAACCGATGCCGGTGTTGGTGCCCACCCGCGCGCGCAGCGCCACCGACGATTGCGACAGCTCCATGGCGCACAGCACCAGTTCTTCCGTCGTCAGCCCCAGCCCGCCGTAGGCCTCGGGGATGCTCCAGCCGAACCAGCCCTTGCGGCGCAGTTCGTCCACGACGTCGGGTGGAATGTCGTTCTCGCGGCTGACGCGGTCTTCGAGGGGATGCCAGCGTTCGCGCACGAAGGCGCGGATGTCGGCGATGAGGGCTTCGAGGCGGGCGGTGTCTCTGATCATGGTGGCCGCGACTGTACGAAGCAGGTCCACAATGGGCGGCACGCGATTTCAACTATTGAAATGACGATTCGCAACCATGCCCCGCACCACCCAGAATCGGCGCCAGACATCCCACCCCCTCCACCAGATGAAGGACCACGACGACTTGCGCCGCGTCCGCGAGGAAGACCCGTACTTCGCCGGCACGCTGGCCAAGGGCCTGCTGATCCTGCAGACCTTCGTGAGCGATCCGCGCGCGCATGCCAACAGCGAGTTCGCGGCCAAGCTGGGCCTGTCCCGGCCGACCGTCTCCCGGCTGTGCAAGAGCCTGCGCGCGCTGGGCTTCCTGGATCATGACGAACGGCTGGACCGCTATTTCATCGGCCCTGCCGCGGTGGCGCTGGGCTATCCGTACGTGATCAACACGCCCATGCTCGCCACCCTGCGGCCGGCCATGCAGGAGCTGGCCGATCGCATCGAAGGCGCCGTGTCGGTGGGCGTGACCATGGACCTGGACGTCGTCTATCTCGAGACCTGCAGCCACGAGGAAGGCACGCTCAAGCGGCCCGGCGTCGGCGCGGTGCGGGGCATCGTCGAGACCGCCATGGGCCGCGCCTGGCTGGCGCAACTGGACGCGGACGAGCGCCGGACCTTCCTGGCGCGCACCGAGCGCGAGCGCCCCGAGGAGCACGCGCGCTGCAGCGAAGGCGTGCGCGAGAGCCTGGCGCAATACGCCCGGCGCGGCTTCTCGGTCAACCTGGGAGACGCCGGCTTCGGCGTGCTGGCGGTGGGCGTGGCCGCACGCCTGCGCTACGGCCCGCGTCGGCTCCTGTTCAACTGCGCGGTGCCGGGCTTTCGCACCAGGAAGACGCAACTGCTCGAGTCCATCGGGCCGCAGCTGGTCCAGCTGGTGGGCGCGGCCGACCGCCAGTCGGGCTTGCGCTGAGCCTGGCGCGCCGCCGTTCAGGCCGCCGGCAGCGGCACGAAGATGCCCGGCATGCCGATGAAGCCCGGCAGGTGCCGCACGTCGCGCACCCAGCGGCGCAGCGCCGGGTAGGCGTCCAGCACGATGCCGCCCTCGGGCGCCAGCGCCACGTAGGGAAAGCAGGCCAGGTCGGCGATGGTGGCATGGCTGCCGGCCAGCCACTTGCCGCCGGCCGAGGCGCGCTCGGCCAGGTGGTCGTCCATCAACCGGAACAGCGCATGCGCGCCCCGGCGCGCGGCATGCACGTCGAGCGAATAGCCGAACGCGTCGTGCAGGCGCGCGGCCGAGGCGGTGCCCGTGATCTCGTCGGCGGTGGCCAGCCACAGCGTGATCTCGCCGCGCAGCGCCGGGTCGTCCGGGTACCAGCGGTGCTCGCCGTCGTAGCGGCTGGCCAGATAGACCAGGATGGCCTGCGCGTCGCGCAGCACGAAGCCGTCGTCGTCCAGCACCGGCAGCTGGCCGCGCGGATTCACGCGCGCCAGGAACTCGGGCGACTTGTGCGCCTTGCCGGGATGGAAGTCGATCGCCACCGGCTGCCATTCGAGGCCCAGCCAGGCGAGCATCTGCCGCACCTTGAAGCAATTGCCCGACAGGGGATAGTCGTACAGGCGGATCATGCGGCCGACCCTGTCGCGGCCAGGGCCGCCGTGCGATCGGCCGCCAGCGCGCCGTACTGCTGCCCCCGCTCGCGCAGCCAGCGCCGGTAGGTCACCGACAGCATGTCGGCGCGTGTCGGCGTCTCGAGCCGGCCTTCCAGCGGCAGCAGCTGCGGCCGGTGGCTCTCGAGGATCGGCTTGTCCTGGCCGAAGATGGTGTGCTGGAAGGCGATCAGCTCGGCGTCGCTGCTGGTGTCGTCGAAGTAGGCCAGCAGCGTGTGGGCGATCACGCGCGTCTCGTCGACCGGCTGCACGAACAGGCCGATCGCATCCCGCTCGCCCGCGCGCGAACTCGACTTGTAGAGCATCGCGCAGAAAGGCTGCATGACGCGGTAGACGTAGGCCGCATCGCTGCCCTCGGCATGCGCCGCGGACGAGCGCGGCTGCCAGAAGCGGCAGTCGGTGGCCCAGATCTCGTCGGTCGCCGCGTCGATGTCCACCTTGTACGGCGTGACCTCGGTGTGGGGCAGCTCGCCCAGGTAGTGCGCATGCACGTAGGGGAAATGGGCCATGTCCAGGAAGTTCTCGACGACCCGCAGCCCGGAAGTGGCGACGCCGACCGGCCCGCAGTCGATGATGCGGCGGCCGGGTTCGTCGAACTCCGGAAAGGCGAACAGCTCGCGCGCCGGCCGGCCGTCCGGGCACACCCAGGCGAAGCCGTAGCGCCCCTGCGCGAACAGCGGCGCGCCGTCGCATTCGGCCCGCACGGCGCCGTCGTCCGACAGCCACAGCGCGACCTCGCGCCCGAGCAGGCCGGTACGGAACGGCCGGTCGGCGCTGGCCGCGCGCAAGGCCGACAGCGGGCCGGCCACGAGCCAGCTGCCCAGCAGGCCCGGGTCCTGGATCGCGAAGCTCATGAGGACACCTCCGTGGCCGGCGCCGCTGCGCCCGCCTGCGATTCGATATCGGCGCGCAGCTGGCGCGCCAGGGCATGCACGTCGCGCAGCGCGCCGGCCGCGCCGCAGCGCAGATGCAGCATGGCAAGTTCCGATTGCGCCTCGAGCAGCAGCGCCTGCGCCGGCTGGTCGCCCAGCCGGCCGCTCCACAGCGCGCCGCCCTCGTGGCGCCAGCCCAGCGCCGCCAGCGCCAGCCGCGTCATCGCTGCGCTGCAGCGCAGCGACAGCGTGCGCAGCGGCGCCCAGCCCGGCGGCAGCGGGTGTGCGGGCGGCTCGGCCGCCGGCGCGTCCGCGCCCAGCCAGGCCCACACCGTGCCGTCGCGCTCGGCGCAGGTGAAGGTCCGGGCGCACAGGTTGGCCGGCGGCGTGCGGTCCGGATGGGCCGGGATGCGCTCGCAGCGCGCACTGTCGGCGGCGTAGGACCAACCGTGATAGGCGCAGCTCAGGCGGTTGTCCACCACCTGGCCCAGCGTGAGCCGCACGCTGCGATGCGGGCAGCGGTTCTCCCACACCTGGGGCGTGCCGTCGGCGGCGCGCCAGACCACCAGCTCCTGCCCGCGTGCGAAGGCGCCCACCACATCGCTGGCCGGCGCCACCTCTGCGCCCGGCAGCAGCGGAAACCATTCGCCCCGGTCCGTGGCCGGGGACTGCGCACCGGCGGCCGTCACTTGCCGCCCACCACGCCTTCGGCGAACCAGTCCATGCTGCCCAGATCGGCATCGCCCAGGGCCTTGCCCGCGGCCACCCGCACCTGCCCGCCCTGGTCCTTGATCGGGCCGCCGAACACGTTGAGCTTGCCCGACACGATCTCCTTGGACTTGGCCTCGATCAGCTCGGCGGTCGCCTTGTCCACGCGCGGACCGAACGGCGCCATGCGGATCACGCCGTCGGCCAGCCCGCCGAAATACAGCGACGGCTTCCAGGTGCCGGCCATCACCTCGTTGGCCACCCGCGTGTAGAAGCCGCCCCAGTTGTGCGTCACGCCGGTCAGGTAATGGTTGGGCGCGTACTTGCGCATGTCGGAATGGAACGAGATCACCGCCACGCCGCGCGCCTCGGCCGCGGTGGCCACCGCCGGCGAGTCGGTGAAGTGCGTCAGCACGTCCACGCCCTGGTTCATCAGCGCGGTGGCGGCGTCGCGCTCGCGCGGCGGGTCGAACCAGGTGTTGATGAACACCACGCGCACCGTCGCCTTCGGATTGACGCTGCGCGCGCCGAGCGTGAAGCTGTTGAGGTACCACATGACGTCGGGCACCGGCAGCGCGCCGACCAGGCCGAGATTGCCCGTCTTGCTGGCACGCGCGGCGGCGATGCCCGCCAGGTAGCCGCCCTCGTGCCACTTGGCGTTGTAGCCGCCGAAGTTGGCCGCCGTCTGGTAGCCGCTGGCGATCAGGATCTTCACGTCCGGGTTGTCCTGCGCCACCTTGAGCATCGGCTTCATGTAGCCGAACGAGGCGCCGAAGATCAGCTTGCAGCCATCCGACACCAGTTCGCGCGCAACGCGCTCGGCGTCCGGCCCTTCGTTGGTGTCCGCCACGGCGCGCACCGACACCTTGGCGCCGAGGTTCTTCTCCATCTCGGCGCGGCTGAGGTCATGCTGGTGGGTCCAGCCGGAATCGCCGACGGGCCCCAGGAAGACGAAGCCGACCGTCAGCGGTTCGGCGGCGAGGGTGCGCAAGGAAGTCCCGGCGGCCGCCAGGGCGGACAGGGACAGGAGGGCGGAGCGGCGGTTCATCATGGCTTTTGTCGGTTCTGGGACGCGGAAGAACCGGCGACGATAGACCCCCGGGGCGCCGCGCGAAAGGGGCATTCGCGGCATACTCGGTTTCATTTTTGAAACGATGAACGAAATTTGTGCCTGCTGACCTGAAGTCCGTTGAAGCGTTCGTGCACATCATGCGCAGCGGCAGCCTGACCCGCGCCGAGCAGCGCAGCGGGATGTCCAAGGCCAGCCTGTCGCGCCACCTGGCGCAGCTCGAAGCCTCGCTCGGCGCGGAGCTGATCCAGCGCGGCTCGCGCCACATGCGCCCGACCGAGGCCGGCCGCGCCTTCTTCGCCCGCTGCGAGCCGATGCTCGGCGAGCTGGCGCAGCGGCTGGACGACGCCCGCACCGAGGTGCAGGACCTCTCGGCCGGCCGCACCGGCAGCCTGCGGGTGCTGGCCGACCCGCAGTTCGGCACCGCCTTCGTCTGCCAGGTGGTGCGCCTGTACATGGCGTCCTACCCGGGCGTGCACTGCCGCGTGGACATCGCCGGCATGCCCGGCTCGCTGGCGCCGGACGAGGCCGACTGCTACGTCTGCGCCGAGGCGCCGGACATGCCGGACCTGGTCGCCAAATCGATCGGACAGCTCGGCTTCGGCCTGTACGCCAGCCCGCAGTACCTCGCGCGTGCCGGCGCGCCCGATGCCCCGGCGCAGCTGGCCGGGCACGACGCGATCGTCATGCACGACGCATTGGGGCGGGCCGACCTGACCCTGCTGCGCGGGCGATCGCATGCCGTCATCCACCCGCACGTGGCGTTTTCCACCAACGACCACTGGGTGATGAAGACGCTATGCCTGGACGGCCTGGGCATCGCGCTGATGCCCGACTACTTCGTGCAGCCCGAGTTGCGCCACCACGCGCTGGCCGCGGTGCTGCCGGAATGGAAGCCCGCACCCCGGCGCATCCATTGCGCCTTCAAGCGGCAGCGCTACACCGGCGCGAAGCTGCGCGGCTTCGTCGACCTGATGGCGCGCTGCGTGGTCGACATCGACTCGTTCAACCTGTACGTGGGCGGCGCGCGGCCCGCCTAGGCCCGCCCCGCGGTTACCCGCGCGGCGGCGGCGCCGGTCACAACGCCAGCACCAGCCGTCCGCCGCCGCAGGCGCGCGAGCAGCAGCTCATCATGCGCTCGCCCTGTTCGCGCTCGGCGCGGGTGAGCACGCGGTCGCGGTGGTCGACCGCGCCGGCGAGCACACGTACCTCGCAGGAGCCGCACAGGCCTTCCTCGCAATCGCTCTGCACGTCGATGTTGGCCGCACGCAGGGCGGCCAGCAGCGTCTGGTCGGAACGCACCGGCAGCGTCATGCCCGAGTCCTTCAACTCGACCTCGAACGCCTGCTCCTTCGACGGGTCCAGCGTGCCGAGCGTCGATTCGAAATGCTCGATCCGCAGGCTGTCCTGCGGCCAATGCGCGCAGGCCGCTTCGAGCGCATCGAGCATGCGCAGCGGGCCGCACGCATAGACCTGCGCGCCGGGCTGCGGCGTGGCCAGCAGCGCCTGCAGGTCGAGCCGCGAGCCTTCGGCGCTCAGGTGCAGGTGCAGTCGTTCGCCGTGCAGCCGCTGCAGGTCGTCCACGAAGGCGAGCGCGGCCCGGTCGCGTCCGCAGTAGTGCAGCTCGTAGTCCTTGCCCAGTTCGTGCGCGCGGCGCGCCATGGCGGCGATGGGCGTGATGCCGATGCCGCCGGCCACGAAGATCAGCCGTGCGGCGCTCTCGTCGAGGCGGAAATGGTTGCGCGGGCCACGGATGCGCAGGCGGTCGCCCTCCTTCGCGTTCGCGTGCACCCAGGCCGACCCGCCACGGCTTTGCGGATCGCGCAGCACGGCGATCTCCAGCGCCTGCGGATCGGACGGGTCGCCGCACAGCGAGTACTGGCGCGACAGCCCGGTGTCGCCGCATTCGACGTCGATGTGCGAGCCCGGGGCCCAGCGCGGCATCGGCCGGCCGTCCGGCGCCACCAGCCGCAGCGCGACGATGTCGGTGGCTGCCGCCTCGACACGCTGCACCACCACAGGCCGCGCAATGGCATGGGACGAAGGCTCGCCGATACGCACCACCGCGCGCGCGCCGGTGCGCACCGCCGGGTCGCGGCGCTCGGGGTTGCGCGCCGGATCCCAGGTCACCCACAGGTGCTCCGGACCCCGGAACGAGGTGTTGGGCACGTAGCTGAACTGCTGCGGCGCCAGTTCCATGTGCGGCAGGCGCCGCGTGAACTCCTCGAGGAACACCTGCATTTCCATGCGCGCCAGGTTCTTGCCCATGCACTGGTGCGCGCCGTAGCCGAAGGTCAGGTGGTCGCTGGCGTTCTCGCGCCGGATGTCGAACAGGTCGGCATCGGCGAAATGCGCCTCGTCATGGTTGGCCGACGAGGTGACGATCAGCAGCTTCGAGCCGGCCGGGATGGCGATGCCGCCCACGGTCGTGTCCTTCGTGGCCAGGCGGCGCCAGGCGGCCACCGAGCCGTTGTGGCGCAGGCATTCCTCGACCGCGCTGGGAATGAGCGCCGGGTCCTCGCACAGCTCGCGCCAGGCGTCGGGATGCTGCAGCAGCAGCTTCATGGCATTGGCGGTGGCGTTGGCGGTCGTCTCGTGCGCGGCGACGATGCCGGCCATCATCATCGAGTGCAGGTACGAGTCGGTCACGACCTCGGGCAGTTCCTTCTGCCGGCGGATGCCGTACTGCATCCAGCCCGGCGCGTCCGGGTCCTGGCGCATCTTGTCGAGCACCTTGCCGGCGTATTGCCAGAAGTTGCCGACGGCATGGGCGACCGCGACCTGCTCTTGCGGCTTCGGCCGGCCCCACGTGTTGACGGTGTGCGCGATCGAATACTTGCGCAGCGTGTCCATGTCTTCCTCGGGCACGCCCAGGAAGTGCAATGCCACCGTGAGCGGCACCTCCCACAGCATCTGGTCGACCAGGTCGGCGCGCCCGTCGTCGATGAAGCGGTCGACGTAGGCGCGCGCCAGCTCGCGCACCAGTGGCTCGTGGTGCCTCAGGTGCTCGGGCGTGAAAGGTTCCATCAGCGCGCGGCGGCGCGGCATGTGGGCGGGCTCGTCCTCGTTGACCAGCGTGCGGTTGAGCGCGAAGCCGTAGCTCTCGAGCACGGCGTTGGCCTCGGGGCCGGTGGGCGTGATCTTCTCCAGCGCGATCGACGGGCTGAAGGTGAGGTTGTCCCGGAAGATCGCCTTGATGTCCTCGTAGCGCGTGACCACCCAGTAGCCCAGTTGCGGGCTGTAGAACACCGGTTCCTGCTCGCGCGCCCAGCGCACGTAGTCCGGCGGGTCCTGCTGGTAGCCGTCGCTGAACGGGTCGAAATCGGCAGCGCGGTGGCTCACCGGGCAACCGTTCGGCGCCGGCGGCGCCGCGGCGGCGCCGGGGGCGAACGGGCACGCTTGCGGCGCGGCGGATGTGGTCATGGTCGGGGCTCCGGAAAGGCCCCCCGTCCCGGCAAGCGCAGCGAAGCCTCCGGGGCACCGACGGGGCCGGCCTTGCCGCACCGTCGGGTGTGCCCCGTCGAGAGGGGAATCGAGCGACACGCAGTGCGCGAGGAACGGGGGTGGTTCACATCAATCCAGGGTGATGCCCAGGTCGCGGATCAGCTTGTGCCAGCGCGCCGTCTCGCTCTTGAGCAGCTCGGCGAACTGCTCCGGCGAACTGCCGACCGGCTCGACGCCGAAGTCCACCAGCTTCTTGTGGACGTCCGGCGCGTTGATGGCGGCAACCACCTGCTTGTTCAGGCTGGCGATCACGTCCTTGGGCGTGGCCGCCGGCGCGACCATGCCAACCAGTGCGGCGGCCTCGACGTTCTTGTAGCCGAGCTCGGCAAAGGTCGGCACGTCCGGCAGCTGCGGCAGGCGGGTGGCATTGGCCACCGCCAGAGGACGCACCTTGCCGCCCTTGATGAAGCCGGCGCCTGCGGCCATGTCGACCATCATGGCCGGCACCTGGCCGCCGGCCACGTCGGCCAGCGCCGGGGCGGCGCCGCGGTACGGCGCGTGCGTCATCTTCAGGCCGGCCTCGGTCTTGAGCAGCTCCATCGCCAGGTGGTGCGGGCTGCCAGCGCCCGCGGAGGCGTAGTTGATGCCCGCCGGGTTGGCCTTGACCTCGGCGATGAACGCCTTGGCGTCCTTGGCCGTCACGCTCGGGCTGACCACCAGGATCATGGGGAAACGGCCCATCAGCGACACCGGCGCCAGGTCCTTGGACGGGTTGTACGACAGGGTCTTGTAGAGCGCCGGGTTGAACACCAGCGTGCCGTTGTCGGCCGACAGCACGGTATAGCCGTCCGGCGCCGAGCGTGCGACGTCGGACGCCGCGATGGCCGTGTTGCCGCCGGGCTTGTTGTCGACCAGCACCGGCTGTCCGATCTGCGTCGACAACTGCTGGCCGATGGTGCGCGCCAGGAAGTCCGAACCGCCTCCGGCCGGGTACGGCACCAGCCAGCGCATCGGCTTGGACGGCCAGGCGGGGCCCTGCGCAGACGCCGCGACCGGCACGAGGGACGCCGCGAGCGGCAGGGCGAGCAGGCCGGCGGCCAGAAGCTTCTTCATGAGGTGTCTCCAAAAGGGGCCAGGATACGAGGGTGTTCCTGTATTGCGTAATTGTGATGCGCATTGCGTAATCGATGCGTCCGGATTTACCCGACACTCGACGCCCATGCCTTCGCCCATCCGCCCTGCCCCCGCGCCCTCCTCCGCTGCCGGCCCGACCACCGAGGCCCTGGTGCGTCCACGCGAGCGCCGCCAGCGCGTGCAGGCGGCGGAAACCGGCATGGCGGTGCTCAAGGGCCTCGCGCGCCTGGGCGGGCGCGCCACCCTGACGGCACTGGCCGCGCATGTGCAGGAAGCGCCGGCCAAGGTGCACCGCTACCTGGCCAGCCTGAGCGAGGAAGGCCTGGTGGCACAGGACAGCGGTTCGCAGCAGTACTACCTTGGCCCGGAGGCCATCGCCATCGGCGTGGCCGCCATGCGCCAGGCCGACCCGATCCGCGCCAGCGAGCCGGCACTGCTGCGCCTGCGCGAATCGCTGGAGGTCACCTGCTTCGTCGCCGTCATGGGCAACAAGGGCGCGACCATCGTGCGCTTCGAGGAACCGGGCCTGCCGGTCACCGTCAACGTGCGGGCCGGCTCGGTGCTGCCGCTTCTGTGGTCGGCCACCGGGCGCGTCTTCCTGGCCGCGCTCGACGACGCGCGCATCCGCGAGATGGCTGCCGAAGAACTCGCCGGGGCCACGCCCGACCTGCGCCGGCTGCTGCCCGCGCGCGATCCGGTCGGCTCCCTGCGCGCCGAAGTGCAGGCCGCCGGCTGCGCGTGCGTGCGCGACACCCACCTGCGCGGCATCAGCGCCGTGGCGGCGCCGATCACCGACTACGGCGGGCGCATCTGCGCGGTGCTGACCGCCCTGGGCGCCACCGGCGGCTTCGACCCCGCGCCCGACGGCCCCATCGCCCGCGCGATCCGCCAGGAAGCGGCGGCGATCAGCGCGCAGCTGGGGCGGCGCTAGCGGTTCGGCCCACTCCAGGCGGCCGCGTGCTTTTGCGCCAAGGCATGGCCGGCGAGCGACCGGTCAAGGGCGAGCAGGACTGCGGCGATGAGAGTTGGCGATCTACGCCGCTGCACGCCGACCGAACAGCCGCTTGATCAGCGGCACGCCCCAGATCAGCAGCGTCAGCACCGCCAGGCCGGCGGCGATGGGGCGGGTCAGGAAGGCCATCAGGTTGCCGTCGGCCTTGATCATCGAGGTGATGAAGTTCTCCTCCAGCATGCCGCCCAGCACCACGCCGAGGATGGCCGGCGCGATGGGAAAGTCGTTGTCCTCGAGCACCCAGGCGGCAACGCCGGCGGCCAGCATCACGCCGATGTCGAACACCGAGTTGTTGATCGCGAAGGTGCCGACGATGCAGAAGATCAGGATCATCGGCATGAGCACGTCGCGCGGCACCAGCAGGATGCGCTTGGCGACCTTGATGCACAGGATGCCCAGCGGAATCATGATGATGTTGGCGATCACGAACAGCATGAACACGGCGTAGATGTTCTGCGGGTTGGTCGTGAACAGCGTCGGGCCCGGGTTGAGGTTCTTCATGTAGAGCACGCCGATCACGATGGCGGTGATCGAGTCGCCCGGAATGCCGAAGACCAGTGCCGGAATCCAGGCACCCGCGAGCGCACTGTTGTTGGCTGCGCCCGACTCGACGATGCCCTCCACATGCCCGGTGCCGAACTTCTCCGGCTCCTTCGAGAACTTCTTGCTCATGGCGTAGGACATCCAGGCGGCGATGTCGGCGCCGGCGCCCGGCAGCGCGCCCACTACCGTGCCCAGCGTGCTCCCGCGCAGGATCTGCACCGGGTAGCGCCGCGCCAGTTGCCACTGGCCGGCCAGCACGCCGCCGACTTTCTCGACCACCAGCTCGCCCGGCGGCGTGGTGTCCACCGCATGGCGGATCACCTGCGAGATGGCGAACATGCCGATCATCATCGGGATCATGCCGATGCCGCCGGTCATGTCGACGCTGCCGAAGGTGAAGCGCGGAAAGGCCGCCGGGTTGTTCAACCCGACGCAGGCGACCAGCAGCCCGAGCAGCAGCATCACCAGCCCCTTGAGCGGCCGGTCCGACGTGATGAACACCGCGCAGGTCAGGCCCAGGAGCACCAGCCAGAAATACTCGAACGAGCTGAAGTTGAGGGCGAACTCGGCCAGTGCCGGCGACGCCACGATCAGCACCGCCGTGCCGAACAGGCCACCCACCGCCGAGAACACCAGGCCGGCGCCGAGGGCCAGCTCGGCCTGCCCCTTGCGCGTGAGCGCGAATGCCTCGTCGGTGTACGCAGCCGAAGCCGGCGTGCCCGGAATGCGCAGCAGGCAGCCCGGGATGTCCCCGGAGAAGATCGCCATGGCGGTCGCGGTGACCATCGCGGCAATGGCCGGGATCGGCTGCATGAAGAATGTCACCGGCACCAGCAGCGCCACCGCCATGGTGGCCGACAGCCCCGGCACCGCGCCGACGAAGAGCCCGTAGAGCGATGCGACCACCATCACCAACAGGGTGTAGGGGTCGAACACCATCGCAAAGGCCTGCGCGAGTGCTTGCTCCATCCGATCTTTTCTCCGTTGGGCTTCGCCGGTCGTCTACCAGGCGATCGGCTGCAGCACGCCCCAGGGCAGCGGCACCCGCAGCAGCTTGTAGAAGGCCAGGTGGATCACCAGCGCGGCCACCACCGCGAGCGGCACGGCCGCCAGCGGGCGCACGCCCATGGCCAGCATGCAGGCCACCAGGACCACGGCGGCGCATACCAGGAAGCCCAGCGCCTGCGCCGCCAGCATGTAGAACAGCACGCCGCCGACGACGGCCACCAGCGCCACGACATGGCGTGGCAAGCGCGCCCAGGGACCGACCTGGATCCAGGGCGCCGCCGCCCGGTCGCGCCAGCCGCGCACCGCCAGCATCAGTCCGCCGACGAACAGGCCGGTGGCGATCAATCCGGGAAACAGCGCCGGCCCCACCTGCTGGCCCGGGATCTTCGGGTACCCCTGCACCACGGCCAGCACGACGGCGCCGAGCAGCATCAGCAGCACGCCGAAGACGGCGTCGTTGAACTTCATTTGGCGATGCCGACTGCCTTCATGGTGGCGCCCAGTTCGGCGTCCGACTTGGCCATGAACTTGCCGAAGGCATCCGGCGCCGCATAGGTCACGCCGAAGCCGCGCGAGCCCATGAAGTCTGCGTACTCCTTGCTCTCGGCAGCCTTCTTGACGGCGGCGGCCAGCTTGTCGCGCACGTCGTTCGGGATGCCCTTGGGCGCGACGATGCCGCGCCATGCCGCCATCTGCCAGTCGCTGCCGATGGCCGACTTGAGCGTGGGCACGTTCGGATACAGCGTGGACGGCTTGTCGCTCATGAGCACCAGGCTCTTGATCTTGCCGGCGTCGATCAGCGAGCGCGCCTCGGGCAATGACACCGGCGCGATGTCGACACCGCCGGCCACCATGTCCTGCAGGCCGGGCGCGGCTCCGTTGCTGGGCACCCAGGGCACCGCCGTGGGGTCGATCTTCTGGTCGCGCAGCAGCCCGGCGATGGCCAGGTGCCAGATCCCGCCCTGGCCGGTACCGCTGGCCTTGTGCTTGCCGGGGTTGGCCTTGATGTCGGCCAGCAGGTCGGCAATGCCCTTGTACGGTGCGTCCGCGCGCACCTGCACGCCGGCGGGGTCGGCGTTGACCAGGCCGATCGGCGTGTACGAGGCGCCGGTCAGCTCGGTCAGGCCCTGCCAGTGCATCATGCCGATTTCCACCGTGGCCAGGCCGATGGTGTAGCCGTCGGGCGGCGCGGCGGCGATGGCCGCATGGCCCACCACGCCACTGCCGCCGGTGCGATTGACCACCGTGACCGGCTGGCCGAGGTCCTTCTCGATCAGGCTGGCAATGATGCGCGCGGTGGCGTCCGTGCCCCCGCCCGCGCCCCAGGGCACGATCAGCGTAACGGGGCGGGTGGGATAGTTCTGTGCCAGGGCCGGCGCGGCGGCGCCCCAGAGGGCGAGGCTGCCCAGCGCGGCGGCCGCGGTCTGGGCAAGGAAGGAACGGCGTGATCTCAACTTCATGCAAGTCTCCATTCGTTCTTCGACAAGAGACGGTTTTTTGCATGCGCGGCGCGGCGCGGCAATAGGGATTCAGCTCACTTGCGGGCGGCTGGCTCCTGTGGTGTGAAATCGGTTTCCTGACCGATGATCGCACCATGAAGAAAGACAATATCGCGCCGTTCTTTGCAACCCTGCAGGCGGCCAACCCCACGCCCGAGACCGAGCTCGAGTACAGCACCCCGTTCGAGCTGATGGCCGCCGTGCTGCTGTCGGCGCAAGCCACCGACGTGGGCGTCAACAAGGCCACGCGGCGGCTGTTTCCGGTGGCCAACACGCCGCAGGCCATCGTGGCGCTGGGCGAGGAAGGCCTGGCCGACTACATCAAGACGATCGGCCTGTACCGCAGCAAGGCGCGGCACCTGGTCGAAGCCAGCCGCCTGCTGCTGGAGCGGCACGGCGGCGAGGTGCCGCGCGACCGTGCCGCGCTGGAGGCCCTGCCGGGCGTCGGGCGCAAGACGGCCAACGTGGTGCTGAACGTGGCCTTTGGCGAAGCCACCATCGCGGTCGACACGCACATCTTCCGCGTGGGCAACCGCACCGGCCTGGCGCCGGGCAAGACGCCGCTGGAGGTCGAACTGAAGCTGGAGAAGCGCGTGCCGGCCGAGTACCTCCTGCATGCGCATCATTGGCTGATCCTGCACGGACGCTACGTCTGCGTGGCGCGCAAGCCCAAGTGCTGGCAATGCGCGGTGGCCGTGTATTGCGACTACAGGCCCAAGACGCCGGCGCCGGCCGCGCCCGGGCGCTGATCAACAAGACACTCAGTCGTCACCATTCATGCCCGGCAGCTGCTGGACGTGCATGAGTGCCAAAGTCTTCGTGGCATACCGATGCCGCCGGGAGGTTTGGTGCGCGAATGAATAGAGCGTGCAACACCGTGAACTAGTCACACGTGTGGCCTGAGGCCGCCGCTGCACAATCCCCAGCGGCTCGGAAAGAAGCCGTCAGGGATGCAAGCATGACAACAGGGAACGTGGGCGCAGCGCGCCCATGCAGGGAGGATGGCGGCAACCGGCACGGGGGCGCGTGCCGCTCGCAGTTGGCCTTGGCGGCGGCCGGCATGGCCGCGGCGTTCGCATTGGCGGGGGCGCCCGCCGCCCAGGCGCAGGCCGCGCGTGCGCTCACCTCCGATCCGTTCATCGAGCAACAGCGCCAACTCGAACGCGAGCGTGCACTGCGCAAGCAGCAGGAGCCCGCCCCCGACGTGCGCCTGCAGCCCGAAGCGCCCAAGACTGCCGAGCGCCTGCCCGCCGAGGACCAGGACCAGCCATGCCAGCGCATCGACCAGTTGCGGCTGGTCGGCGAAGAGGCCGAACGATTCCAATGGCTGCTCGGACGCGCCGACCTCGCCGAGCCGGGCGCGGCTTCGCTGCCCGCCGGCAGCGTCCGCGCCGCCGGGTACGCCGCCGGGGCCGCTGGCGCGCATGCGCCCGGTCCATCCGCCGATTCGCCGCTGGGCCGGTGCATCGGCACACGCGGCGTCAACATCGTGCTGGCACGGCTGCAGCAGGCACTGATCGAGGCCGGCTGGGTCACCACCCGCGTGCTGGCTGCCCCGCAGGACCTGAGCGGTGGACAGCTCACGCTGACCCTAGTGCCCGGGCGGATTGCCGCCATCCGCGCCGCCCAGGCGGACCAGCCCATGCCGCGCACGCTGCGCAGCGCCTTGCCGGCGCGCGAGGGCGAGCTGCTCAACCTGCGCGACATCGAGCAGGGCCTGGAGAACTTCAAGCGGCTGGCCTCGGCCGAAGTCAACATCCGCATCGAGCCTGCCGCCGATCCGGGCGCCGGCCCGGGCCGCAGCGATCTTGTCATTGACTACAAGCAACGGTTCCCGCTGCGCGCAACGCTCAGCCTGGACGACGGCGGCACCGATGCCACCGGCCGCAACCAAGCCGGCGCCACCATCGCCTGGGACGGGCCGCTGGGGCTGAACGACCTGGCCTACATCAACGTCAACCACGACGTGTTCAACCACACGGGCCAGGACACCGACGGGTACACGGCGCACTATTCGGTGCCCTGGGGGCATTGGCTGCTCGCGGCCACGGGCAGCGCGGGCAGCTACCGCCAGACTGTGGCCGGCGCTTTCGAGAACTACGTCTACGCCGGCGATTCCACCAACGCGCAACTGAGCCTCACGCGCAGCCTGTACCGGGATGCGACCCGCAAGACCAGCGCCAGCGTGGAGGCCTTCCAGCGCACCAGCCGCAGCTACATCGACGATGCGGAGATCGAGAACCAGGCGCGCCGGCTTGGCGGCTGGGGGCTGGGGGTGCAGCACCGGGAGTACTTCGGCCAGGCCACGCTCGATCTGAACCTGCGCTGGCGCCAGTTCACCGGCGCGTTCGGCGCGACACGTGCGCCCGAGGAGATCTGCCGTGCCAACAGTCCTGCGCCAGAACTGTGCGGCACCGGCACCTCGCACATGCGCCTGCTCAACGCCGACGTGGCGCTTGCCATTCCGTGGCGCATCGGCGAGCAGCGGTTCCGTTACGGCGGGCTGTGGCGCGTGCAGTGGAACCGCACCCCGGTGGTGAACCTGGAGCGCTTTGCCATCGGTGGGCGTTATAGCGTTCGCGGCTTCGACGGCGAGGCCAATCTCATGGGCGACCGCGGCTGGCTGGTGCGAAACGACATCGGCTGGCTGGCCGGCCAGAGCGGCGCGGAAATCTACCTGGGCCTGGACTACGGCGAAGTCGGCGGCCCCAGCGCGGCCTGGGGGCTGGGCAACCACTTGGCGGGCGCGGTGATCGGCGTGCGCGGTGCCTATGGCGCGCGGGGCAGCCTTGGCTACGACCTGTTCGTGGGCACGCCCATTGCCAAGCCGGAGGGTTTTCCGACGGCGCATGTCACAGCGGGCTTCAGCCTGACCTACAGCTTCTAGTGAAGAAGCATCCCGCCGGCGCGCACGCCGGCGGGCGGCGGCCCAGGTGGGCACAAGCGCGACAACGCAGCGGCGCCGGCAAGAAGGCGCCACAAGAGCAGAAGGCAAGAGGGAGGACACAACAATGAACAAGAACCTGTATCGCGTCGTCTTCAACGCCGCGCGCGCCCTGCGCATGGTGGTGCATGAGAAGGCGGCCAGCGGCAGTGGCGGCGGTAGTGGCAGTGACCGTGTCAGTGACTTTGGCAGCGGCGGCGGCAGCGCAGGGGCCAGCGCCTGCAATGGCCGCGGTGCCGACGCCGCAGATGCGTGCGCGGCGACGCCGGTCTTGCGCGGCGCGTCCGGCGCGTCCGGCGTTGCCGGCCGGGCCGCCTGGCGGACCTCCAAATGGCCGCGCGCCGGCGCGGCCTCGGTGCTCTGGTCTCTCGGCGTGGTGGGCGGCGTGGCCGGGTTGGGCGCGTTCGCCGGGCGGGAGGCTGCCGCGCAGATCATCGCCGACCCCTCGGCGCCGGCGAACCAGCGCCCCACGGTGCTGGGCGCACCCAATGGCGTGCCGCTGGTCAACATCCAGGCGCCCTCCGCCGCTGGCGTGAGCCGCAACACCTACCGCCAGTTCGACGTCGACCGCCAGGGCGTCATCCTCAACAACAGCCCCGGCAACGTGCAGACCCAACAAGGCGGCTGGGTGCAGGGCAACCCCTGGCTCGGCCACGGGCCGGCGCGCATCATCCTCAACGAAGTCAACAGCCCCAACCCCAGCCAGCTGCGCGGCTACGTGGAGGTGGCCGGCCAGCGCGCCGAGGTGATCATTGCCAACCCCTCGGGCATCCAGGTCGGCGGCGGCGGGTTCATCAACGCCACGCGCGGCACGCTCACCACCGGCAAGCCGCAGTTCAACAATGCCGGCAGCCTGGAGAGCTTCCTGGTGCGCGGCGGCACCGTCAGCATCGACGGCGCCGGGCTGGATGCCACCGGTACCGACTACGCGGCCATCCTGGCCAAGGCGGTCAAGGTCAACGCCGGCATCTGGGCCAGCCAGCTCAGGGTGGTGGCCGGCAGCGGCACACGCAGCGCCGATGCGGCCGACACCAGCGTGGCGCAGGCGGGCGCGGCGGGCGCCGCGGATGGCGCATCCCCCGCCACGGGCGACACCCCCGCCGGCGACATGCCCACCTACGCGCTGGACGTAGCCGCCGTGGGCGGCATGTATGCCGGGCACATCGTGCTGGTGGGCACCGACGCCGGCCTGGGCGTGCGCAACGCCGGCACGATCGGCGCCGGCGCGGGCGAACTGGTCATCACATCAGGCGGGCGGCTGGAGAACTCCGGCACCCTTGAAGCCGCGCGGCTTCAACTGGCCTCGGTCGACGTGCTGCACAACACCGGCACGCTGCGCCAGACCGGCGCAGCGCCACTGCAGATCGCAGCGCCCAGCCTGCGCAGCAACGCTGGCGGGTACATCGGTGCGCCGCCGGTGGCCAGCGGCGGCGGCGAAGCTGGCGAGGGGGGCGAGACTGGCGGCAGCGGCTCGGGCGGAACCGGCGGCACCGATGGCGGCAGCAACGGCGGCACGGGTGGCGGCACGGATGGCGGCACAGATGGCGGCGCCACGGGCGACAACCAAGGCAGCGGCGCCAACCCGGCCCCCGCGCCCTTGCCCGCACCGCCGGCCCCAACCACGCCCGGCAGCATCGTCGCCACCGGCGGCGTGCATAACGAGGGCGGCCGCATCGAGGCCGCCGCCGTCGAGCTGGACACCCCGCGCATCGACAACAGCGGCGGCACCCTCAGCGTGGGCAGCCTGCAGGCCAGCGGGCCCCAGTTCAGCAACGCCGGTGGCACGCTCAACGTCACGGGCCAGTTCGGCGCCCAGGTGGGCCAGTTCGACAACACCGGCGGGCGCATCAACGCCGGGGTGCTCGACATCCGCGTGGACGACGCCCTGGCCAACCGGGACGGCACCCTCGTCAGCGGCGCCAACGCCCTGCTCGACGCCGGCGGCCTGCTGGACAACACCGGCGGCATCATCCAGGCCGGCGCAGACCTGCAGATCAATGCCGCCAGTGTGGTCAACGCGCCGGGCGACCGCACCAGCAGCACCAGCAGCACCAGCAGCACCAGCACCGCCAACGCGGGCAGCGAGCCTGCGGCGGCCACGGATGGCGCCGAGCAGCCGCCCGGCGGCAGCATCCGCGCCGGACGCGACGCCACCGTGACGGCCACCGTCGGCGTCGCCAACGACGGCACCATCACCGCCGGGCGCCATGTTGCCCTGGACGCGGCCGGCTACCAGGGCGGCGCAGCCAGCACGCTGGGCGCCGGCATCCAGCCCGACGGCCGCCTGAACCCCGATGGCGGCGACCTGCGCGCCACCACCCGCGACGGCCTGCAAGCCCACGGCACCCAGCTGGCCGCCGGCAGCCTCAGCCTGCAAGGCGCACGCCTGGACCTGGACGGCAGCACCACGCAAGGCGCCAACGTCACCCTGGCCGCCACGCAAGGCGCCGCGAGCACGCAGGACGCCACCGTGCGTGCGGACGGCATCCTGCGCCTGGATGCCCAGGGCCCAGGCGCCACCGGGCTGGACAACCGGCGCGGCGTGCTCGAAGCGCAGCGCCTGCAGCTCGATGCCGCCCACATCGACAACACCGACGGGCGCATCGCGCAAGGTGGCCCCCAGGCACTTGCCATCACCACCGGCCGGCTCACCAACCAGCGTGGGGAGCTTCTGCAGGCCGGCGCGCTGTCTGTGCAGGCCGCTCGCATCGACAATGACGAAGGCGTCATCGCCAGCAACGCCGACGCGCTCTCGGTCGACAGCGCCGCGGCCATCAGCAACCTCGGCGGCACCATCGGCTCGCAAGGCGCCACCGCCGTCAACGCCGGCGGCGCCCTGGACAACACTGACGGCCGCATCGTCGGCCAACAACTGGCCGTCACCGCCGGCGGCGAGTTGGTCAACCGCGGCGGCACCCTCGCCGGCGACGACGACGCCACCGTGGCCGCGCAGGGCCGGCTCGACAACACCGAAGGCACGCTCGCGGCGCAGCAGCAACTGCAGGTCCGGGCCGGCGAGCTGCTCAACACCGGCGGGCGGATCGAATCCACCGCGGGCGATGCCCGGCTGGATGTGGCCGGCTCGCTGGACAACGCCAGCGGCTCGCTCAGCGCCGCGCGCGATCTCGAAGTGAACAGCGGTGCGCTGGGTGTCGGCGCGGGCGGCCTCGTCATCGCCGGGCGCGACGCCCGGCTGGACGTCGATGGGCAACTGAACGCCAGCGGCGACGCCAGGCTGCGCGCCGGCAACGCCCTGGCCATTGACGCTGAGAATCTGCAAGCCGGCGCGGACAGCGAACTGGCCGCCGGCATCGCCCGCGACGGCACCGTCAACCCGGACGGCCAACTGCGCATCGACTCCACCGCCGACACCCGCGCACATGGGCGTCTGCTCTCGGGCGGGCAGGCCCGCATCCAGGCCGACGCGCTGAACCTGCAGGGCGCGCATGCAAGCGCCGCCGGGCTGCAACTGACGGCGCGCCGGGGCGACATCGACACGCGCAGCGCCACCCTCGCCAGCAGCGCCGGCCTGCAGGTGCGGGCCAACACGCAAAGTGCCCAGGCGCTGGACAACCGGGGCGGCCAACTGCTGGCCGACCACATCGACATCGCCGCCGGGCGCATCGACAACAGAGCCGGCGGCCTCATCCAGCAAAGCGGCGCTGCCCAGGCCGCCAGCGTCACCGCCAGCCAGGCGCTCAACAACGACGACGGCACCATCGCCGCCAACGGCGCGCTGGACATCGCCAGCGGCAGCTTCAGCAACGTGGGCGGCACGGCCGCATCCGTCGGTGGGGACCTTGCCCTCACCGTAACCGGGGCCGCCGACAACAGCGGCGGCACGCTCCAGGCCGGCCAGACGCTCACGCTGGCCAGCGCCAGCCTGTCCAACCGCGACGGCGGCCGCATCGTCGCCGCCCAGGCGGACATCGACACGCGCGAAGGTGCGCTGGACAACCAGGGCGGCATCATCGCCACGCAGGCGCAGGCCACTGCCGTGCCCCATGCGCAAGGCGGCGCCCTGCGCATCGACAGCGGCGCGCTGAACAATGACGCGGGCCTGATCCAGGCGCAAGGCGACCTGGCGCTGGACACGCACGGCCAGGCGCTCACCAACACCCGTTCCACCCTCGCCCAGAGTGGCGGCGCCGCCGCCGGCCAGGCGCCCAGCGGCATCGTCAGCGGCGGCGACATTGCCCTGGCCACCGGTGCGCTGGGCAACATCGGCGGCGCCATCCTTGCCGATGGCGCCGTGAACGCCAAGGCGGCCAGCGCCACCAACCAGGGCGGCATGCTGCTCGGCGGCACCCGGCTGGCCCTGGACACCCAGGGCGGCGACATCGACAACCGCGGCGGGCGGCTGCTGTCGCTGGGCGCGCTGCAACTGCAAGTCGGCCGGTTGGACAACAGTGCCGGGCAGGTCCAGGCCAACGGCGACGCCGCCGTCAACGCGCAGACCGTGGTCAACCGCAATATCACCTCGCCGAACCTGGGCATCGCCGCGAACAACCTCGCGATCGACGCCGACGTGCTGGACAACACCGGCGGCGCGGTCACCGCCAACGCCGACGCCCGGCTCAACCTGCGCCAGCGCCTGGACAACGGCGGCGGCGGGCAGGTGCAGGCCGTGGGCAACCTGGCCATCGCCGCCGCGGAAGCCGGCAGCACGTTGGGCACGCCGGGCACGCCGGGAGCGTCGCAGACGCGCGGCGAGTTGCAGGTGAACAACACCGGCGGCACCCTGGCGGCCAACGGCGCGCTGTCGCTGGCGGCCGACCGCTTCAGCGGCGACGGCACCGTCAACGCCGGCGGCGACCTGCGCATCGCCCTCACACAGGACGTGAAACAGACGCGCGACATCGCCAGCGGCGGCGCGCTGCGCTACAGCACCGAAGGGCGCCTGACCAACAACGCCAAGATCACCGCCGGCGGCGACCTGGGCGTGCGCGCGGCCAACGTGGACAACACCGCCACAGGCGAGCTCAGCGGCGCCAACACCGCCGTGAGCGCCAGCGCGGGCACCGTGAACAACCAGGGCCTGATCGACAGCGTGGGCACCACGCGCATCGACGCGGCCAGCGTCGTCAACGAAGGCGCTGGCCGCATCTACGGCGACCGCGTCGTCATTGCCACCCAGACGCTGCGCAACGCCGGGCGCGACGTGAACGGCCAGCAGCGCGCAGGCACCATCGCCTCGCGCACGGGCGACGTGGACGTTGCCGCCGCGCAGAACCTGGACAACCTGGACGGCGCCATCATCAGCGCGGGGCAGGACCTGCGTATCGGCGGCGCCATCGACGACACCTCGGGCCAGGCCAGTGGCCGCGCCCAGCGCGTGGGCAACGCCGGGTCCACCATCGAATCGGCCGGCAACATGCGCATCGGCGCCGAGCGGCTCGACAACCTCAATGTGGGGTTTGCGACCGGCAGCCAGACCACGAGCGAGGCGCGCAACGAGACGTACCGGTCCATCAACAGCGTCACCGAATGGTGGTTCCGCCAGGATGAGCTTGGCTGGTGCTACCAGTGCGCGTCGGATCGCAACGACAGCGGCTACATCGGCCAGTACCGCCTGGAGCCGGTGCGCCCGAGCGACCAGTACCGCTTTGAAGACGGCTACCAGCGCCACCCCTACGACGTTTCGGCCAACGCCCGCTACGGCGCCGACAACCCGGTCTGGGGCCTGTTCGAAGTGGACTACGGAGACTACGGCGCGCTGCTGCCCAAACTCAGCGCCTACAACCAGGACTTCATGGCCCGCGCCACGCGCGGCTATGTCGACATCAACGTCAACCGCGCCGACATCACGGAAACCGTGGTCACCGACCCGGGCCGGCCCGGCGTTATCCGCAGCGGCGGCGACCTGACGCTGGACATTGGCAGCGGCAGCAACACCAACAGCCAGGTGCTGGCCGGCGCCACGCTCGGCGGCAACGCCGATGCGCTGGTCAATACCGAGACCCCCGGCGAGCGCCGCACCGTCGAATACGGAACGTGGAAGAAGAAGATCGTCAGATACAAGGACTACAGGGTCGTCGACGACAGCAGCGGCACCACCGAAAGGCCTCGCACCGAATCGTTCGACCTGTCCATCGCCCGCAAGGAGTCGAACCAGGACGGCGGCCGCACCCTGAACGCCCCCGAGAGCGCCGACACCGCAGAAGGCGGCGGCACCGTCACGGCAAGCGCCCAGGTGCAGCCCGCCACCCGCAGCGGCGCCATCGTCGAAGTGCCGGCCAAGGCCACCCCTGCAGACACCGCGCCGACCGGGGCCGCGCCCGCGGCCGGGACCGCCGCCGACGCCATCTTGGAGACAGACACCGCCCCCACCACACCGCCACCCACCCCCAAGCCCATCGTTGTGCGCACCACCGCGCCCGACAGCACTGTGCCCGCCGCCAGCCTGTTCAACACCACGCCCAGCGGCAGCCACCTCATCGAGACCGACCCGCGCTTTGCGAGCTACCGCCAGTGGCTGAGCAGCGACTACCTGCTCGAACAACTCGGCCACGACCCGGCCAGCGTGCAAAAGCGCCTGGGCGACGGCTACTACGAGCAACGCCTGATCCGCGAGCAGGTCGCCAAACTCACCGGCTACCGCTACCTGCAAGGCTACAGCAGCGACGAGGACGAATACATCGCCCTCATGAACAACGGCGCCACCTTCGCGAAGCAGTACAACCTGCGCCCCGGCGTAGCCCTCACACCCGAGCAGATGGCGCAGCTGACCAGCGACATCGTCTGGCTGGTCGAGCAGACCGTCACGCTGCCCGACGGCAGCGTGCAAAGAGTGCTCGCCCCGCAGGTGTACGTGCGCGTCAAGGACGGCGACATCGACGGCAATGGCGCCCTGCTCGCTGGCGCCAACGTGGACCTGAACCTCAAGGCCGGCGAGCTCAAGAACCAGGGCGGCACGGTGGCTGGGCGCGAGGTGCTCAGGATCGACGCCAAGAGCATCGCCAACCTGGACGGCGGGCGCATCAGCGCCACCGACGTGGCGGTGCATGCCGACGAGGACATCACCGTCAAAGGCGCGCGCATCGACGCCAGCCGCAGCCTCAGCGCCCGGGCAGGGCGGGATCTGAACGTGGAAACCACGCTGGTTGATGATGCTGCGCGCAGCGGCAGCTACAGCTACGAGAGCACCCGCATCGACCGCGTGGCAGGGTTGTACGTGAGCGGCGAGAACGAAGGCACGCTGCTAGCCAGTGCCGGACAGGACGTGAACCTCAAGGGCGGCATAGTTGCCAATGAAGGCCAACGCGGCATCGTCAGCGTGAGTGCCGAACGCGACGTCAACCTGGGCACCGTCACCACCCGCGAGTCAGCCAACCACAACGGCCAGGCAGAAAACTCCAGCACCCGCACCACCAGCCAGGAGGTGGGCTCTCGCATCCAAGGCAACGGCTGGGTGAACCTCCAGGCCGGCAACGACTTCAAAGCCCGTCAAGTGCAAGTCGATGCTGGCTCGGGCCTGCTGACCGTGCATGCCAACCGCAATCTGGACATCGAGGCCGGCCGAAACATCGAAGATGCGCAGAGCCGCACCCGCAGCACCAGCAGCAACGCGTTCAACCTCAGCAAGAAGACAACGCAAACCAGCAGCTCCAGCCACTCCGACCTGAGCCAGTCCAGCAGGTTCAACGGTGGTGTGGTCAGCATCACCGCAGGCGGCAACCTCACCGGAGAGGGCGTCAAGATCAACGGCGAGCAGGGCGTGATCGTGGAGGCGGGCAACGTGCTGGATCTGCACGAGGCCCGCGACATCCGCACAAGCGACCAGACCATCCAGACCAGAAAGCGCAGCCTCAGCGGCGGCTCGTTCGGCGGCGTGCTGCTGCCCGGCAGCAAAGGCAGCCGCGATACGCTGCACCAGGAAAGCGATACCGCCAACGTCACCCGCATCACCAGCGCCAGTGGCAACGTGGTATTGCGCGGCGGGCTGAGCCAGCTAGATGCGGCGGCCAGTACTCTCGCGAACGCGATCTCTGGGCAGGCTTCCGGCGCACAGACCGAGCCAGCGGCATCCGCGCCGGCGCAGACCGACAACGCGCAGGCGCAAGAAGATGGCGCCGTTCCCCAGGGGGGTGTGGCCTTGCGCGGTGTGGATGTCCAGGCCGGCGGCGACGTCATCGTGCGTGGCCCGGCGGTGTCCATCACCGGCGCGCTCGATTCAAGCTACAGCCGCGCCGAGCACTACACCAAGGGCGGGCAATCCAACGTCATCACGGGCTGGCACGACCTGGGCAAAGGCCAGAACGCGAAGAACACCGACACCCATGAAGAGTCGGGCACCACGCTAGTGCGTAGCCGGCTCGATGGCGCCAACGTCACCGTGCAAGCCACCGACGCCAATGACAAGCGCGGCGCCCTCAGCCTGAGCGGCACCGCGGTCAACGCACCCGGCACGCTCAAGCTCGAAGGCGACGTCGTCAACTTCGGAGTACAGCAGACGCTGAGCATGGCCTCCGACAACAGCGAGGGCCGCGACCTGTTGTGGCAAAAGAGCAAGAACAAAGGCACTGTTGACGCGACCAGCCACTACAACGAGCTGAACGTGGGCAAGCTCGACCTGCAGGCCAACGCCGTCACGGCCGAGATGGGCGCCAGGGACAGCGTCCAGGCCTTGTCCAAGCAACCTGGCATGGAGTGGATCGGCCAGTTGCAAAGCGACCCAGAGCTGGCCCCCAAGGTGGACTGGAAGCAGGTCGAGGAAGCCCACGAGCAGTGGGACTACAAGCAGCAAGGCCTCACTCCCGAAGGCGCAGCCATCGTCACCGCGGTGGTGACCTACTTCACCTGGGGCGCTGCCTCGGGTGTGGGTCAGAGCGCGGCGGCGGCTGCCGGGCAAACCACGGTGACCGCCGCTGGCATGACCACCCTGACCGCCGCCGGCACGGTCATCCAGGGGGCCGTGGCGGCGGGCCTCACCGCGCTGAGCTCGCAAACGGCGGTGTCATTGATCAACAACAAGGGCAACCTCAAGAAGACCTTCAAGGACCTGGGCAGCAAGGACAGCGTCAAGAGTCTGGTGACGGCCATTGTCACCGGCGGGGTGCTGGGCGGATTGAACCTGAACCCCACAGGCTTGCCAACGGAAAGCGGCGGGGCGCAGACGTTCCTCAAGCAGTTGGGCCAGAACGTCAAGGCGGGCGCCGCGCGGGCGCTGGTGGACACGGCCATCAACGGCGGCAGCCTGGAGGACCGGCTCAAGGACGGGCTGATTGCCAGCTTCCTGGACACTGCGGCGGCGCAGGGTGCCTACGAGATCGGCGACCTCAGCGTAGGCAGCGAGCCGCTGTTCAACACCTTCACCAACAAAGTGGCCCACCTGATCGCCGGCTGCGCGGCGGGTGCTGCTCGCACGGGCAACTCCGAAGGCTGCGCCGCTGGCGGGCTGGGTGCGGTGGTGGGCGAGAGCGCCGCTGAGATCTACGGCAACAGTGCCGACACGGTGCAGTTCGCGGCCATGTTCGCGACGCTGGCGGCGGGCATCGCGGGGCTCGATGCGGATGAGATCCAGCTTGCCGGCGAGGCGGGGGCCAATGCGGCGGCGAACAACTATGTGAGCCACTCTCCATTCGATGACGTCAAGAAACTCGTGGCCGAGGAGAACGCACGCCTGACGACGCAGTGCGAAGCCAAGGCGGGCGGGTGCACACAGGCGGACTTCGATGCGATCGACCGGCAGATGGGGGCGTTGGAAGGCGTTGCGACCATCCGGCGCAAGGGCACGTTGACGCAGGACGACGCCGAGCGATTGGCGCAGTTCGCCTTCGAGATGCTGCCGGTGCTGGGCTCGGGCGAAGCGGTGGCGCAGTTCATTACCGGAAAGGCCAGCCTGTCGGGCGAGGAAGTCAGCCGGTTCTGGGCCGCTGTGGGCGCGGTGCCGGTCGCCGGCGGTACGTTCAGGCGCGTCGCGCCAGCGGTGGCAGACGGGCTCACGACGCTCTTCAGGGGCGGCGAGACCATCAAGCCTGTGGGCAATGCCGTCGATGCGGCGCACGCGAGCAATGCGGCCGAAGGAGGCAAACTGCAAGGCGAGTTGCAGGATCTGGCGTCCGTCACAGTAGACACGACCCGCGATGCGGAATACATCGCCAAGACGGATCGCGCGCTGCTCGATCAGAACAACTTCGACATGGATCACGTCCTTGCCGGCGAGATCAACGCAAGAGGCAATGCGACCGGCTATCACGCCGAAGGGGCGGCCGATGGGGCTTCGCGGATTCAGCCGGGGGCGGAAATCAAGTACAACGCCAATGGGACCTATGAAGCACCGGTGCAGATATGGGATGCGAGCAAGGGTGTGTGGGTGGATAAGTTCGCAAAGTCCACGTTCTTCCCACCTTCGTGGTCCAAGGCTCGGATTGAGTATGAGGTGGCGGAGGCGTTCAAGCTGGCAATACCGGGTGCCAGTTCCATTGGAACAACGCCCAGCGGGATTCGAATCCAGTTCCACTGGGACAAGAAGAACCAAAGAATTACCTTCTATCCATTGAAATAGTGATGCAAGATCAATCAAAGATGAAGCTGACCTGCAAGCCAAGAGCTTGGATCACGATTCCGGAACAAGGCAAGCACTACAGCGTGGATTTCAATCTGCACGTTTGTAGAGCCAACGGAGAAATTGTCCAAGATTTTGAATTGATGTGCGCTGCTACTGACGGCGACATTCAAACTGCCGAAGGATCTGGCGCAGATTTCATGGACGGAATCCGCCGCGTCGAGGCCGGAGAAGTCGATTTGATCGAGGCCGACGGTAACGCATGGATTGCCCACATCACCCGCGACAAAGTCTGGTTCGAAGGCCTGTACAGCCAGGGCGAAGGCGGCGAAGTCACCTTTGCTCAATACAAACTGGCGGTCGAGACGTATGTGCGTTTCCTCGCCGATCCCGAGCGCAAGCCGATTGAAGTCGACTTCCCGGCCTGAGTCGTTGTCGGACGCAGAGCGGTCGGAAAAATACGTCGTCCTCATGAACAACGGCGCCATCCAAGGCGACGGCTCGGCTGGGTCAATCTCAGGAACGGGCTGATTGCCAGCTTCCTGGGCACTGCGGCGGCGCAGGGCGCCTACGAAATCGGCGACCTCAGCGTAGGCAGCGAGCCACTGTTCAACACCTTCACCAACAAGGTGGCCCACCTGATCGCCGGCTGCGCGGCGGCCGCCGCTCGCACGGACAACTCCGAAGGCTGCGCCGCTGGCGGGCTGGGTGCGGTGGTGGGCGAGAGCACCGCTGAGATCGGCCGCATTGCTCGCTTGCGCCGCATCGGCGGCATTGCCCAAGCCGGGGGCGGAAATCAAGTACAACGCCAATGGGACCTATGAAGCACCGGTGCAGATATGGGATGCTTTCTGGGAGAGGCACGGAAGGCGTAACTCCCAGTGGCATCACTATCCAATTCTTCTGGGATCAGAAGAACCAACGCACCACGTTCTATCCCACTAAAAAATGACCGCAACCTATACATTGCGAGCCTGCCGTTCAACACTTGTTGCCATCAACAAAGAGTCTGTTCTTACACCGCGAATTGCTGTGTACGACTTTGCGCGGCAAGGTGCCTTGGTCGAGAAGTTCGAGTTGATGTGCGCGGCCATCGATTGCGACATCCAAACCGCTGAGGGGTCGGGCGCTTGCGTACTTGAGTGGATTCGGAAAGTGGAATCTGGAGAGATAGATATTGCAGACGTTGATGGGAACGCGTGGGTGATGAACATTACCCGCGACAAAGTCTGGTTCGAAGGCCTGTACAGCCAGGGCGAAGGCGGCGAAGTCACCATTGCTCAATACAAACTGGCGGTCGAGACGTATGTGCGTTTCCTCGCCGATCCCGAGCGCAAGCCGATTGAAGTCGACTTCCCGGCCTGAGTCGTTGTCGGACGCATAGAGCGGTCGGAAAAATACGTCGTCCTCATGAACAACGGCGCCATCTTCGCCCGGCAATACAACCTGCGCTCCGGCGCGGCCCTCACGCCCGAGCAGATGGCGCACCTGACCGGCGACATCGTCTGGCTGGTCGAGCGGACTGTGACGCTGCCCGACGGCAGCGTCCAGAAAGTGCTCGCCCCGCAGGTGTACGTGCGCGTCAAGGACGGGACATCGACGGGCGAAAGGCGCGCTGCTCGCCGGCGCCAACGTGGACCGGAACCTCAAGGCGGGTGAGCTTGAGAACCGCGCACATCGACGCCAGCCAGCTTTGCGGCCGGCTCTACGCGCCGAGCACGATCAGCTCGCCCCAGCCGATGGCCCGCGCCGGCCACCGGTCGGCGCGCTGCACCCGGCGCTGGCCGGCCTGCAGCAGCAGGGCCGCGCGCATCACGCCGGCATGCGTGACCCACAGCGCCGGCTGCCCGCCCGCCTGCCATGCGTCGTACGCCGCGCCCACCCGCGCCATGAGGCCGGCGGTGCTTTCGCCGCTGCCGCCGGCCCGGGCGCCGGCGAAGTCGCGGGTCCAGGCATCGATCTCGGCGCGGTCGATGTCGCACCAGGCGCGGCCCTCCCAGGCGCCGAAGTCCATTTCGGCGATGCGCGCATCGGTGTGCAGGCGCAGGTCCGGGCGCAATGCCTGCAGCGCCTGCGCCAGCATCAGGCAGCGCGCGCGCGGCGAGCTCACCAGCGCCAGCGCATGCGGCAGCGCCGGCGCCACGCGCGCAGCGATCTCGCCGGCAGGCGGCACCAGCGCCGGCACGTCGGCGCGGCCATAGCAGTGGTTCGGCGGGCAGTCCACCGGGCCATGGCGCAGCAACCAGAGCGTCACGCCAGCTGCACCGCCAGGCCGAGGTAGAGCGCCACCTCGCACAGCTGCTGGGTCGCGCCCAGCGCGTCGCCGGTGAAGCCCGCCAGGCGCCGGCGGAGGAGCCGCAGCATCCAGGCCACCACCGCCAGCGCCAGCAGCATGGCGCCGAGCACGTTTTCCACCGGCTGCGTGGCCACCAGCAGCGCAAGCGCCGGCAAGGCCCAGCACAGCGCCACCACCAGCGACCCGGCGCTCACCGCGTCGGCCATCGGCTTGGCCTTGCCGCCCTCCCCGCCCACGTACGGCAGGCTGCGCATCAGCGCCAGCGGCGCGAAGCGCGACAGCACATGCGCGGCCAGCAGGCCGGCCAGCGCGGCCGACTCGTCCTGGTCGGCCAAGGCCGCCAGAAGCGCCACCTTCAGGCCGACCGTCAGCACCATCGCCAGCGCGCCGAAGCTGCCGATGCGCGAGTCCTTCATGATCTCCAGCGCACGCTCGCGTTCGGCCGAGCCGCCCAGACCATCGATCATGTCGGTCAGGCCGTCCTCGTGGAAGGCGCCGGTCAGCCACACCGTGGCGGCCAGGCCGAGCAGCGCGGCCGCCAGCGCGCCGGCCTCGCCAGGCAGCAGCAGCAGGCCGGCCCACATGACGGCCGTGCCGACCGCGCCGACGATCCAGCCCACCCCGGGGAAATGGCCGGCACTGGCGCGCAGCATGTCCGGCTCGAAGCCGACCCACCGCGCCAGCGAGCCGGTGATCGGAATGCGCGTGAAGAACTGCAGGGCCACCAGGAAATGGCGCAGGCCTGTCATGGCGACGACCCCGCCTGCGCGCTCTGGCGCGACACGCCGGCCGAATCGAAGCTGGCCATCTCGCGCGCAATGGCGCAGGCGGACATCAGCAGCGGCCAGGCCAGCGCCGCGCCGGAACCTTCGCCCAGCCGCAGGTCGAGCCGCAGCAACGGCGACAGTCCCAGCTGCCTGAGCAGCAGCGCATGTCCCGGCTCGGCAGATTCGTGCGCGGCCACGCAGCGCTGCGCCACGCGCGGTTCGAGCGCGTGCGCCACCAACACGGCAGCAGCGGTGATGAAGCCGTCGACCACGATCACCCGGCGCTGGTGCGCCGCCTCCAGCACCACGCCCACCAGCGTGGCGATCTCGAATCCGCCGAAGGCGGCCAGCACTTCCAGCGGCGCACGCGCCTGGGCGTGGCGCGCCAGCACCTGGCCGAGCAGGTCGCGCTTGTGCCGCAGGCCGGCGGCATCCAGCCCGGTGCCGGGGCCGACGCATTGCGCCAGGTCCAGATCGGCCAGGCGCGCCAGGATCAGCGCGGCCGACGAGCTGTTGCCAATGCCCATCTCGCCCAGCAACACGGCGTTGCCCGGCAGGCCACGCACGATCTCCCGGCCGTTGCGGATCGCGTCGGCGCATTGCTGCGCCGTCATGGCGCTGCCCAGGGACGCATCCGCGGTTCCGGCGGCGATCTTGCGCACCAGCAGGCCCGGCTGCGCCTCGAAATCGCGGCGCACGCCGCAATCGACCACGGTCAGCGCCAGCCCGTGCTGGCGCGCCAGCACGCCGACCGCCGCCCCGCCCGCGAGGAAGTTGTGCACCATCTGCCAGGTGACGTCGGCCGGATAGGCCGAGACGCCGCGCGCCGCCAGCCCGTGGTCGCCGGCGCACACCAGCATCTGCGGCTGGGCGAGCACCGGCCGCACCTGCCCCAGCACCTGCGCGATGCGCAGGGCCAGTGCCTCCAGGCGGCCGAGCGAGCCGACCGGCTTGGTCTTGTTGTCGAGCACGGCCAGCACCTCGGCGGTGAAGGCGGCGTCGTGCAGATCCGCGATCGCGGGAATGAGCGGATCGCTACTACTGTCGTTCATGTCTTGACTGGTTGGATGAGCCCGGCCAGGACGCCGGGCGCGAAATATCGGTCCACATAGTCGGCCAGGCCTTCGAACACGCTGTCCAGGGTCGGCACGCCGGCGCCAAACAGGGCGCGCAGCACGCGATCATCCTCGAACAGGCCATGCACGTAGCAGCCCATGACGTTGCCGGCCGCGTTGGACCAGCCCAGGCCCGCGGGCAGCACCTGCCGCGGCACGTCGCCGGCCGCGACCAGCGACGGATGCGGCGCCGTCTGCCCGTGGTGGATCTCGTAGCCGGCCACCGGCACGCCGGACAGTGCGGACCACGGACCGGGCAACCCGTCCGCGAAGCGCGAGTGGCACCGCCGCAGCGTCTTGTCCGGCTCGAACACCGTCACCAGCGGCAGCAGGCCGAGGCCGGCGGCATTGCCGTCGATGCCGTGCGGGTCGACCAGCGCCTCGCCCAGCATCTGCAGTCCGCCGCAGATGCCCAGGACCGCGCCGCCGGCGCCGGCATGCGCCGCGATGGCCGCATCCAGCCCCTGGGCGCGCAGCCAGCCCAGGTCGGCGCTGGTGGCCTTGGAGCCGGGCAGGATGATCGTGTCGGCACCCTGCAACTGCGCCGGGGTGCGGGCCCAGCGCAGCCGCACGCCCGGCAGGCGCCGCAGCGGCTGGAATTCGTCGAGGTTGCTGATGCGCGGATAGGCGACCACGGCGACCGTGCGCGCCGCGTCCGCCGCCGGCCCGGCAGCCGCGGGTTCGCCGCCCTCGTACAGGCCGTCTTCCTCCGGCAGGCCGTGCGCCCACCACATCGGCAGGGTCGCCACCGTGGGCACGCCGGTCATTCGCTCCAGCTCCTGCGGCGCCGGCGCCAGCAGCGCGGCATCGCCGCGGAAGCGGTTGAGCACGAAGCCGGCCAGCCGCGCGCGGTCCTCTGGCGGCAGCAGCGACCAGGTGCCGAACAGATGCGCGAAAGCGCCACCGCGGTCGATGTCGGTCACGAGCAGGCAGCGCGCATCCGCATGCCGCGCCACGCGCAGGTTGACGATGTCCGACGCCATCAGGTTGATCTCGGCCGGCGAGCCGGCGCCCTCGATGACGACCACGTCGTTCTCGGCGCGCAGCGCGTCGAGCGACTGCGCGATCGTCGGCCAGACCCGCTCGCTGCGAGCGCGCCACGGCGTGTCGGCCAGGGCGGAGTCGACGCGGCCGAGCAGCACCACCTGGCTGCGCGTATCCGCCTCCGGCTTGAGCAGCAGCGGATTCATCCGCACGTCGGGCTCGGCACGCGCGGCCAGCGCCTGGAAGTACTGGGCGCTGCCGATCTCGCCGCCCGCCACCACGCGGGCGTTGTTGCTCATGTTCTGCGCCTTGAACGGCGCCACCTTCAGGCCGCGCCGTGCATACCAGCGGCACAGGGCCGTGGCCAGCCAGCTCTTGCCGGCACCGCTGGTGGTGCCCAGGACCATGACGCATCGGGAATTCATGCGGCGAGTGTGACCTGAATCGTCATGGTTGCAGGGTCCGCAGCGCAGCGTGCAGGGCCGCCTGCGACGGCGGCTGCAGCGCGTTCAGCCGCACGTGGCCCGGCATGCCGAGCGGGCCGGCGTCGCGCAGCTTGATGCCATGCGCCGCGCGCAACGTGTCCAGCAGCCACGGGATGTCGGCCGTCGCCGGCCGGGCGCAGAAGAAAGGGGTCTCGCCGGGCAGGCATTGCCAGCCGAGGGATTCGCAGACCGCGATCTGCTGCTGCTTCCACGCGCGCAGGCGCTCGAGGCTGCTCGCGAGCCAACGCTGTACGCCGGCATCTGTCCACTGCTCCAGCAGTGCAACGCCGTGCGCACCGATCGGCCACGACGGCATGAGCGCCGCCAGCCTGGCGCCCAGGGCCGACGCCTGCGGATGGTCGGGCGCAATGGCGTAGGCCGCGCGCACGCCGGTCAGGCCCAGCGCCTTGTTCGGCGTCCACAGCTGCCACGCCTGCGGCAGCATCAGGGACGTGCCGGCCAGGCGCAGCGGGGCATAGGCACGGTCGATGACGAGCACCGCATGTGCAGCCGCTTCCGGCGGCGCGCTCGCCGCCTGGCCACTCGGGCTGCCGGGGTCGCACAGCCACACCAGATCGGCCTCGCGAGCCGGCACCAGCGCCATGCCGTGCGCCGTGGCCACGCGCGCGTAGTCCGCATAGCCGGGCCGCGGCACGGCGACCGTCCTGCCCCCGCTGCACAGCACGGCGGCTGTCATGCGCGCGATGAATTCGCTGGCGCTGGCCGCTAGGTGAATGCGCGCCACCGCCACACCATGAAAGGCGGCCAGGCGCGCACGCAATCGCACGTAGGCCGGATCGGGATAGCGCGCGGCGTCGGCCGCGACGACGGCCGCCAGCGCCTGCGGGCAGGGGCCGCAGGCATTGGCATTGGTCGAGAAGTCATGGGCCGGCACGCCCAGCGCGTCCGGCCCGCCATGCGCAAGGGCATCCTGCGCCGTCATGCCGTGTCCCCGGCGGCCGCCGCCACGGCCAGTGCCAAGGCTGCGCTGACCAGCGCGGCCAAGGCCACCACGCGCCCGGCCAGTCGCAGCGCACGCGCGGTGTCCTGCGGCACGGGCGGCCGGCCGGCGCGATTGAACGCGTAGGCGCCAGGCTTGGCCAGCCGCACGTCAAGCAGCAATGCCATGGCCGCCATCGGCCAGCCGCCGTTGGGCGAAGGTGCCAGCCGAGCCTGGGCGCGCAGCCCATGCGGCCAGCGCCGGCCGGCCAGTGCGAGCAGCACCGCGGTGATGCGCGCCGGCAGCCATGACAGCACGTCGTCGGCGCGCGCCGCGAACTTGCCGGCCCATTCCCAGACACGCCCGGCGCGCGCGCCGCGGTAGCCCCACATGGCATCGGCCGTGTTGGCGAACCGATAGAGCGCTGCGCCCGGTAAGCCGGCCAGCGCGTACCAGAAGAGTGGCGCCACGAGCGAATCGTTGAGGTTCTCGGCCAGCGACTCGATCGCGCTTTCGCGCACCTGGCCCTCGTCGAGCCGCGCGACGTCGCGGCTGACCAGCGCGCCCAGGCGCGAGCGTCCGGCGTCCAGCGAACCGGCCAATGCGTGTTCGACCGCGAGCACTTCGTCGTGCAGCATCTGCCAGGCCAGCATGGGCTTGAGCAGCACGCCGGCCAATACGGCGGCGCACCATGGAGGAAGGCCGGCAAGCAGCGCCTGTGCGGCCAGCGCGACCGCCACGACCGCGCAGGCGCCCGCGGCCCAGGCCAACGCCCCGCAGGCGAACGAGCGGACGTCCCGGGCAGGCGCCGTTCCGTCCGGCGGCGCAATGCGCCGGCCTGCCCAACCCAGAAAGCGCCCCATCCAGACGACCGGATGCCAGCGCGCCGGCGGCTCGCCGAAGGCGCGGTCGACGGCCAGTGCCACGCACGGCGCCAGCACGGCGGTCCATGGGTCGTGCGCAATCATCACACGCGCGTTCAGTCCTCGATGCCGCGCTGCGCAGGAACACCCGCCTTGAAGGCATGCTTGACCATCTGCATCTCGGTCACCGTATCGGCCAGGTCGATCAGCTCGGCCGGCGCGCGCCGGCCCGTCAAGGCCACGTGCACGTCGCGCGGGCGCTCGCGCAGGGTCTGCAGGACGTCGTCGAGCGGCAGCCAGCCATAGATGAGCGGATAGGTGATCTCGTCGAGCACGACCAGGAAGAGTTCGCCCGACAGGATCGCGGCGCGAGCGCGCTGCCACCCCTCGCGCGCGAGCCCGGCCGACCGCTCCAGGTCCTGGCTCTTCCAGCTGAACCCGTCGCCGAGCCCCTCGATCGGAATGCCGATCTGCTCGAACATGCGGTGCTCGCCGAAGCGCGCGGTCGGCACCTTCATGAACTGGTAGATCTTCACGGCCTTTCCGCGGCCGTGGGCGCGCAGCGCGAGCCCGAACGCGGCCGTGCTCTTTCCCTTGCCGTCGCCGGTATTGACGATGACCAGGCCGCGGCGCTCGCCTTCGGGCTTGTCGTAGGGCTTGGCGGTCGGAGGATTTTCGACTTGCATGTCGCGGGGTTCCTGTCGGTTACTTCGGCAGCACGACCCATTGGCCGGCCACCTGGTGAAGGGCAATGCGCTGCTCGAAGACGTCCACCAGTGCCTGGCGGCAAGCGGCGTCGTCGGTGCGGCCGTGGTGCACCACCCGCCCGTGCGCCAGCACCAGCAGCTCGTCGGCCTGCAGCGCCATGCCGAGCTCGTGGAGCACGCTGACGACCGTGCGGCCGTCCCGTACGAGTTGCCTGACGCTGAGCAGCCAGTCGGCCTGGTGCGGCGCATCAAGGTTGGCCAGCGGCTCGTCCATCAACAGGACCTGCGACCGCACCGCCAGCGCGCGCGCCAGCAGCACCCGCTGGCGCTCGCCGCCGGAGAGTTGGCCGAGCGGGCGCTCGCGCCAATCCCAGCTCTGCGTCTGGCGCATCGCGTCTTCCACTGCCGCACGATCGGACGGGCCCGGGGCGCCCAGCCACGACTGGTGCGGCAGGCGCCCCAGCATGACGACGTCCTGCGCCAGCAAGTCCTCGGCGCCGCCTTCGTTCTGGCCCAGCCATGCCAGGGCGCGGGCGCGCGCCTTGCCGCCCCACTGGTTCATGTCGCGGCCCAGCAAGTGCACCCTGCCCTGCGCCGACGGCAACAGGTGCGCCAGCGTCTTGAGCAAGGTGGTCTTGCCGGCGCCGTTGGGCCCGACCACCGCGGTCCAGCGTCCGCCGGGCACGGCGAGCCGCGGCACGTCGAGGATGCACCGGCCATGCACGGTGACCCGCAGGGCCTGCGCTTCGAGCACGCTGGCCGTCACAGCCTTCTCCGATGCATGAGCCACAGCAGGTAGCCGCCGCCGAGCAGCGCCGTCACGCCGCCCACCGGCAACTCCTGCGGCGCCAGCAGCCAGCGCGCCAGCACGTCCGCCGCAAGCAGCAGCGCGCCCCCCATCAGCGCGGCCAGGAAGACCAGCCAGCCGTGCGTCGGCTTGACGATGCCGCGCACCAGGTGCGGCGCCACCAATCCGACGAACGCCACCAGTCCGACCTGCGCCACCGCCGCGCCGGTGGCCAGCGCCAGCGCCGCCACCAGTGCCAGCCGCACCCAGGGCAAGGCGATGCCCAGGCTCAGCGCACTGGCCTCGCCCAGGGCCAGGGCATCGAGCGCGCGTGCCAGCCCGATGGCGGGCAGCAGGCAGACCAGCAGCGCGCCGCCGAGCAGAGCGACGCTGGGCCAGCCCAGAAACGCGGTGGTGCCCAGGATGAACGCCTGCATGGCACGCATGATGTCGGGCACCCACAGCACCACCATCGCCGCGGTGGCGCCCAGCACCATGCTCACGACCACGCCGGCCAGCAGCAGGCGCAGCGTCTGCTGCACGCCGCGCGCGAGCGACAGCGTGACGGCAACCGCCAGCAGCGCGCCGACGAAGGCGGCGCCGGTCGTGCCCAGGCGGGCGGCCCATCCGCCGCTGCCGGGCGAAGCGCCCAACGCCACCAGCAGCAGCGACACGCCCAGGTTGGCGCCGGACGCACTGCCCAGGAGGTAGGGGTCGGCCAGCGGATTGCGGAACAGGCCCTGGGCCAGCGCGCCGCCCAGGCCCAGCAGCGCGCCGGCCAGCCAGGCGCCGAGCGTGCGCGGAAGGCGGATGTCGCGCACGATCTGCATCGCTGTGGCGTCGCCAGCCATCTGGCGCAGGCTTTCGAGGCCGGTGCTGCCGATGCACAGGCCGAGCACCGCCAGGGCCGCGCTGAGCAATCCGATGACCAGCGCGAATCCTGCCCTCGTCACGGGAAGTACTTTTCCAGGCAGGCGGCCATGATCCGGGCGGCCTCGACCATGCGCGGCCCCGGCCGCACCAGCACGTCGCCCTCGGCGGCGCTGAACACGCAGACGCGCCGGTTGCGCACCGCGTCGATGCCGTCCCAGCCGGGCCGCGCCGCCAGGTCGACCGCGTTGCGGTCGCCCATCATGATGAGCTGCGGATCGGCGCGCACCACGAATTCCGGATTGAGCTTGGGAAAGGGGCCGAGCGCAGCCGGCACGATGTTGACGGCGCCCAGCCGTGCCAGCGTCTCGCCGATGAACGACGACTCGCCCGCCGCGTAGGGGCCGCTGTTGACCTCGAAATAGACGCGCTTGCCGTGCGCACGCTGCGGCAGTTGCGCGGCGGCATCGCTGACGCCCGCGTCCAGGCGCTGCCAGAGTGCACGGGCCTGCGGCTCGCGGCCGAGCAGCTGGCCGACCTTGCCGAGCACCCGCTGCACGTCCTTCATCGACTTGGGCTCGAGCGCGACGACGCGCAGCCCGAGGTTCTCCAGGCGGCCGCTGACGCGCGCGGAAGTGGCCAGCAGCACCACGTCGGGCCGCAGCGCGACGATGCGTTCGACGTTGGCGTCCTCCAGGCCGCCGACGTGCGGGAGCTTGTGAACCTGCTCGGGCCAGTTGGAGAAGTCGTCGACGCCGACCAGGCGATCGCACGCATCCAGCGCGCACACCGTCTCGGTCAGCGAAGGCAGCAGCGAGACGATGCGCCGCGGCGGCGCGTCGAACGCCACCTCGACGCCCCGGTCGTCGACAAGCCCGGCCGCACACGCCGCGAGTGCCCACCAGCACAGCGCCAGTCCGGCGAGGACGCGCCCGATCATGGCACCTCCTTGATGGCCAGCGGCAGGCCCGCCACCATCAGCGTGACGCGTTCGCAAGCCGCCGCCACGCGCTGGTTGAGCAGGCCCAGCGCATCGACGAACGCGCGTACCTCGCGGCCGAGCGGAATCACGCCCAGGCCGATCTCGTTGCCGACCAGGACGACCGGGCCGCGCGCGTCGCGCAGTGCCAGCACAAGGTCGTCGATGGCGGCGTCGCCGCCTGCCTCGCTGCGCTGAGCGGCGTCGGCAAGGTCATGCGGCATCAGCAACTGGGTCAGCCAGAGCGTCAGGCAGTCGACCAGCACCAGCGTGCCCGGCGCTTCGTGCGCGCGCAACGCATCGGCAAGGCGCACCGGAACCTCCAGCGTCTCGAGGCCGGGCACGCGCTGCGCCCGCTCGGCGCGGTGCCGCGCGATTCGCTGGCGCATCTCGTCGTCATGCGCCAGCCCGGTCGCCAGCAGCACCGCGCGGTGCGCCGGCGAAAGCGCAAGCCACTGCGCGGCCAGCGACTCGCCGCGCCGCGACTTGCCGCTCTTCTGGCCGCCCAGGATCAGCTCGCGCCGCACCGGGACGGCGCCGGAAAGGTCGTTTCGGATCAGAACCTCGGACTCCACTTGACGCCCACGTAGAAGACCCGGCCGGCCGTGGCATAGCCAGGCACCAGCTCGTAGTCCTTGTCGGTGACATTGTCCAGCCGGACCAGCAGGTCCAGGCCGCGGCCGATCGGCCGGGCCAGGCTGAGGTTCAGCAAGGTGTAGCCGCCCAGCGTCTGCGTGTTGTCCGCGTCGGCGTAGCGCTGGCCCGAAGCCACGACCTCGCCACCGAGCAGCCATTCGCCCAGTCGCCAGTCGGCGCCCAGCGTGCCGTACTGGCGGGCGCGCCGCACCAGCATCTTGTCGGTCTCGAGGTCGCGCGGGTCCTGCCAGTCGAACGAACCGCGCAGCGACACGTTGCCGATGCGATGAGTGGCGGTGAGCGTCACCCCTTCGTACTGCGCGCGGCCGACGTTGCCGTAGCAGCCGAAGGGCGACTGGCAGGCGGTCGAGGCGTAGTCGAAGTCGATCAGATTGCGCACGCGGTTGCGGTAGACGGTCATGGCCACGCTGCTCGCGTCCTGCGCCCAGCGCAGGCCGGCTTCGTAGTTGGTGCTTTCCTCGGGCTGAAGGCTGGCGACGCCGTATTCGCTGAAGCGCTGGTAGAGCGTCGGCGCGCGGAAGGCGGTGCCGGCCGACACGGTCGCGCGCCAGGCCGGCGTGAACGCGAAGCCGTAGGCGGCGCTGCCGGTGGTGTTGCCGCCGAACTCGCTGTCGTCGTCATGGCGCGCATTCAGCTGCAGCGTGTGCGGCCCCTGCTGGAAGCCGTAGCCCAGCGCGACGCCGTCCTGCCCGCGCTTGCCGGTCACGCCCGGGCTGGCGAAGGGGCCGATGCCCGGTGCGTTGTCCAGCTGGTCCTCGCGCCGCTCCAGGTCGGCGGTCAGGCGATGCGGGCCAAACTGCAGCTCGTTCTGGAACAGGTAGCCGCGCTGGCGCGTCTCGGTCTGGTAGAAGTTCGGCGTGCTGCGGTAGAGGTTGTAGCTGTCGGTGATGGCCAGGTTGGTGCGGTAGTTGTCCGTCCACTGCGAGCGCCAGTTGATGCCCGCGGTGCGAAGCTTGTGATGGTTGCGGTCGTCCACCGGGTTGGCCGGGTCGTAGCCGTAGTCGTCGTAGTCGGAGTCCATCACGTTGCCCAGCAACGTGCCCTCGATGCGCTGGCGCGCATTGATCTGCAGGCCCAGGCGCAGGTTGCCCGAGGTGGTTTCGTAGCCGTCGTCGTCCGGGTCGAACCCTGGCGTGGTGGTGGCGTTGAAGCCCCGGCTGCGCTCGGTGGCGACGCCCAGCGAATAGTCGACGGCGCCGCTCGCGCCGCTGACGCCGGCCTCGGCCTTGAACAGTCCGCGGCTGCCGCCGCCGACGCCCACGTAGGGCGCCACGCCCGGCTCCCCCTTGCGGGTGAACAGCTGGATCACGCCGCCGATGGCGTCGGAGCCATAGACTGCCGCGGCCGGACCGCGCACGACCTCGATGCGGTCGATCTGCGCCAGCGGAATGGACTCCCAAGGCGCGCCGCCGACCGACTGCGAATCCACCCGCACGCCGTCGATGAAGACGGCGGAGAAGCGCGTCTCGGTGCCGCGCAGGAAAACGCTGGTCGTGCTGCCCGGCCCGCCGTTGCGGGCGATCTGGATGCCCTGGACCCGGGACAGCACGTCGGCCACGCTGTTGGCGCCGCTGCGCTCGATGGTGTCGCGGTCGATCACCGAGATGTCGGCCAGCGTGTCCGACAGCCGCTGCTCGACCCGTCCGGCGGTGACCACGGTCTCGGGCAGCGTCGGCGCGGCAGCGCGCGCGGGGGTCTGCGCCAGCACGGCGCCGCTGGCGGCCGCCAGGCCGGTACAGACAAGCAGGGGACGCGCGAGCGCGCGGACGCGTCGGTGCGAAGCGGCACCGGTGCGGAGGGGACGTTGATTCATCGTGAACCCGAAAACAAGAACCCGATCCGGCCTCCCCGCCGGATGTGTGGGCGTCAAATGAGCAGCACTGCACCAGGTGCAGCGGCTCGCCTCGTTGGCCGGTATCCGGGCTGACAGCCCTCCCGCCGCCTTCCCAGGCGCCTGTTTCAGGGCACCCAGTGGCTGATTGGCGGGAGTGGAGAACGCACGCATGGCGTGCGCTTCCTGCTGCTTGACCGTTGCGGGGGCAGCGCAGGCTGGCCTGGCCGTGGACACGGCGCGGACCTCCTGCTTCCCGTTGAACTGCGCCGCGTGAACCACGGCGCGAGCACCAACGCGGCCGATTCTAAGGCCCGGCACGCCACGGCCGCAGCCCCATACAATGCGCTTCCATGTCTGTCGCCAGCCCCATCGACCAGATCGCCGAACGCGTCGAGCGCCTCCTGGTTCGCCATGAAGAGTTGCAGCGCACCAATGTGCTGCTGCAGGAGCAGGTCGACGCGCTCGCGCGTGAGCGCGACGCGCTCAAGTCCCGGCTGGCCGCAGCGCGAACCCGCATCGAGGCCATGCTCGAGAAGCTGCCGGCCGATGACGCGACACCCCAGGGCCCGGCATGAATCACATCGAAGTACAGATCATGGGACAGAGCTACATGCTCGGTTGTCCCGAAGGCGGAGAGGCCCAGTTGCGCGCGGCGGTCGAGCGTGTGGACGCGGCCATGAACAAGATCCGCGATGCCGGCAAGGTCAAGGCGCGCGACCGCATCGCGGTGCTGGCCTCGCTCAACCTGGCCTTCGAGCTGGCGCAGTTGCAGCGCGCTGCCGACAAGCCTGCGCCCGCCCCAGCGCCGGCACCGCTGCCCGGCTCCGTCGACGAGGCCGACCCCCGCCTCGCGCAGCTGGTGCAGCGCCTCGACCAGGTGCTGGCGGGCGACGGGCATCTTCTCTGACAAGGTTGTGCGCCAGCGGCGCGCGCGCGGCGCGGCCTTCGGCGTAAAATCGACCCTGTCTGCGGTGCGCGTCGGGCTTTATATTTCCTTGAACCAATGCTCTATGGAGCCCGGGCTTGGTAAATTGCTTGGCGGGCGTGATCATCTCGCGTCAGATGAACCCGAAGCCCTGCTGCCCTCGCCCACCTGAACCCTGCGTTCAGGATGACGGTCCGGCGGCATTCGCAGACACCTTTTTCCGCTTCGGCGCGGCGCAACACGCGACCCGGCGCCACGCCCGAAGCCGTTGCAGCGGCAGCCCTGGGTTAACCCTTGGGCATTGCCCGAAGGCCCGGTAAACTCTCGGCCTGTTGCTTCCAGAACCATAGCGCCGAACCGGCATTGCTGCCGGCACGCGGCGCTGTCGCTTCAGCGCCCCGGCGCGCAACTCCCCTTCACGGCCACTGCCCCGCTCCCCGGGGCGGTCGGCTTTTCCGTTGTCTACCCGTCCGACCTCACGTTTCCTATGCTCAGCCCATTGATCGTTCTTGAACTCGCCGCACTGGGTATCGGGGCAGGTTTCCTGGCCGGACTGCTGGGTATCGGCGGGGGCATGGTGATGGTGCCCTTCATCACCATCATCATGACCGAGGTCGGCGTGGATCCCGGGCTGGCGGTGAAGATGGCGATCGCCACGTCGATGGCCACCATCATGTTCACCTCGATCTCCAGCGTGCGCGCGCACCACAAGCGCGGCGCCGTGCGCTGGGACATCGTGCGGCGCCTGGCACCCGGCATCATCGGCGGGGCGCTGGTGGCCAGCATGGGCGTGTTCGCCCTGCTCAAGGGCGCCTGGCTGGCCGTGCTGTTCGCGGTGTTCGTCGCCTTCTCCGCCACTCAGATGTTCCTGGACCGCAAGCCGCCGCCGTCGCGCCAGATGCCGGGCACCGCCGGGCAGCTCGGCGCGGGCGGCACCATCGGCTTCATGTCGGGGCTGGTGGGCGCCGGCGGCGGATTCATCAGCGTTCCTTTCATGGCCTGGTGCAACGTGCCCATCCACAACGCGGTCGCCACCAGCGCCGCGCTGGGATTCCCGATCGCGGTGGCGAACGTGGTGGGCTACGTCATCGCCGGCAACGCGGCGACCGGCTTGCCGCCGGCCTCGTTCGGCTACATCTGGCTGCCGGCGCTGGCCGTGATCGCGCTGTGCAGCGTGATGACCGCGCCGCTGGGCGCCAAGGCCGCGCACGCACTGCCGGTGACCCGGCTCAAGCGGATCTTCGCCAGCATCCTGTACGCGCTGGCGGCCTACATGCTCTGGAAGGGGCTGTCCGGCCGCTGATGCCCCGACGGCCGCGCAGGTCATCCGGCTTGCACGCGTGCGTGTTGAATAAGATGCCACGCACCGGCGGCCCGGCGCCGCTCCAATCAAGAGAGGCACGCTCATGAAGATCATCCTTGCCGTCGACGGCAGTGCGTTCACCACCAAGGCGCTCGACTACGTGGCGGCCAACCGCGCCATGTTCGTCGATGGCCACGAGTTGATCGTCGTGCACGCCTGCGCCGGCGTACCCAGCCACGTCACGCGCCACGTCAGCAAGGAAGTGGTGCAGGACTACTACCGCGAAGAGCAGGAAAAGGTGCTCGAGCCGGCCCGCAAGCTGCTGGCCGAGCGCGGCATCGAGAACTTCCGCATCGATGCGCGCCACGGCCACGCGGCCGAGCAGATCATCGCGGCGGCCAAGGAAAACGCCGCCGGCCTGATCGTCATGGGCACACATGGCCACGGCATCATCGGCCGCGCGCTGATGGGTTCGGTGGCGACCAAGGTGGTGGCGGAAAGCTCCACCGCGGTGCTGCTGGTCGTCTAGGGCCCGCCCATGCGTCCGGCGTGTGCCGGACCCGGCCGCCTCAACCTGCGAACAGCTGCTTGTGCTGCTCGCGCAGCAGCGCCTTCTGCACCTTGCCCATGGTGTTGCGCGGCAGTTCGTCGACCACGAAGCAGCGCTTCGGAATCTTGAAGTTGGCCAGTCGCGCCTTGAGTTCGCGCACGATGGCGTCAGCGTCGAGCGTGGCACCGGCGCGCGCAATGACGATGGCCACGCCGACCTCGCCGAAGTCCGGATGCGGCACGCCCACCAGGGCGCTCTCGGCCACGCCGGGCAGTTCGTTGATGAAGGCCTCCACCTCCGCCGGGTAGACGTTGTAGCCGCCGCTGATGATGAGGTCCTTGCTGCGGCCCACGATGGTCACGTAGCCCAGCGAATCCACCTTCCCGACGTCGCCGGTCTTGAAGTAGGCGTCGGCGGTGAACTCCTCCTTCGTCTTCTCGGGCATGCGCCAGTAGCCGGCAAAGACATTGGGGCCGCGAACCTGGATGTTGCCGATCTCGCCGGTCGGCAGGTCCTGGCCCTGGTCGTCGCGCACCCGCAGCGAGACACCCGGCAGCGGAAAGCCCACCGTGCCGCCGCGCCGCTCGCCCTGCGCCGGCTCGTACGGGTTGGAGGTGAGCATCACCGTCTCGCTCATGCCGTAGCGCTCCAGGATGGTGTGGCCGGTGCGCTCGCGCCATTCGTTGAAGGTCTCGATCAGCAGCGGCGCCGAGCCCGAGACGAACAGCCGCATGTTGCCGGCGTTGCGGCGATCGAGCGCCGGCTCGGCCAGCATGCGCACGTAGAGCGTGGGCACGCCCATGAACACGCTCGCCTCGGGCATGCGTTCGATCACCCGCTTCGGGTCGAACTTCGACATCCAGATCATCTTGCTGCCGTTGAGCAGCGCGCCGTGGATGGCGACGAACAGGCCGTGCACGTGAAAGATGGGCAGCGCGTGGATCAGCACGTCGCCCTCGGTCCAGCCCCAGTAGTCCTTGAGCACCAAGGCGTTGGACAACAGGTTGCCATGGGTGAGCATGGCCCCCTTGCTGCGGCCCGTGGTGCCGCTGGTGTAGAGGATGGCGGCCAGGTCGTCGGCCTTCCTGCGCGCCGGCACATGGCGGTCGCGGCAACGGGCGGCCGCTTGGAGCAGCGTGCCGGTGCGATCGTCGTCCAGCGTGAAGACGTGCGCGGTGCCGGCCGCCTGCGCGATCGGCCGCACCCACGCCTCGTTGCGCGACGTGCACACCACGACCGCCGGCTCGGCATTGCCGATGAAGTACTCGATCTCGGCGCTCTGGTAGGCCGTGTTGAGCGGCAGAAACACATAGCCCGCGCGCAGCGTGCCGAGATACAACAGCATGGCCTCGACCGACTTCTCGACCTGCACCGCGATTCGCGCGCCGGGCTCCAGGCGCAGCGAATCGAGCAGGTTGGCGATCATGGCGCTGGCGCGCTCGAGGTCGCGCCAGCTGTATTTCAGGCCGTCATCGGTTTCGACGGCGACGGCGTCCAGGTCGGCCGGAAAGGCGGCGCGCAGGGCCACGAACAGGTTGGTGTTGTCTTGTGTTTTCTTCATGACGCGATCGACGGGAAGGAAGTACGCACCGCCTTGCGGCGGCGCGATCAGAAACGGGGTGGGCGCTTGTCCAGAAAGGCGCCGACGCCCTCGCGGTGCTCCGGGCTGTCAGCATAGCCATACGCGCCTTCGAGCAATTCGGGCGCAACCCGGGTGGCCGCGAGCAGGCGCAGGTTGCGCTTGTTGGCGCGCGCCGCCAACGGCGCGAGTTCGGCGATGCGGCCGGCGCAGGCCTGCGCCGCAGCAGCCACCTGCGCATCGGGCAGCACGCGCAGCAGGAACCCGGCTTGCAGCAGGCGTTCGGCCGTATGCACGCCGGCGCAAAAGAGCATGTCGCGCACCAGCGCGTCGCCGACCGCAGCGTGCACCAGCGCAGCCTCACGCGGCGCCATGGGAAAGCCCAGCCTGGCGATCGGCGCGCCGAACCGGCTGCCTTCGCCTGCCAGGCGGATGTCGCAGCAGCTCGCGATCTCCAGGCCGGCGCCCATGCACGCGCCTTCGATCGCCGCGACCACCGGCACCGGGCATTCGAGGATGGCGTGCAGCGCGCCCCACACCTGCACCTCGTGGAAGTGCGCCAGTTGTGCCTCGTCGAAGCGGAAGCCGGGGTATTCGGAGATGTCGCCACCGGCGCAGAAGCTGCCGCCCTCCCCGCGCAAGACCACGCAGCGCAGGTCGGCGTCGGCATTGAGCGACTCGAACGCCGCGCGCAGGGCCAGCCACATGCTGCGCGTCATGGCATTGAGGCGCGGCAGGTTCGACAGGGTGACGGTGGCGAGCGCGCCGTGCCGCTCGAGGCGGATGTCCGGCACGGCCGCGGTTTCCCCGGGCCCTTGCGCGGGCGGCATTCGCGCCTGTGATTGCGTCGACATGCTCCGCCTCAGCCGCGCAGGCCGTCGATCTCGCGCGAGACCGGCACCCTTCCCTGCGCCAGCAGCGCGCGATGCTTGTCCAGGCGCTTGAGGTCGTACAGGTAGTTGACCATCAGGCCATAGGATTGCTTGAGGCCCTTGGCGGACGGGTCGCCGCCCCAGTTGAGGCGCTCCACGCGGGCGCCGTTGCCCAGGTGGAAGCGCGCCACCGGGTCGACCGGCTGCCCGTCCTTGAGCTCGGCGCCGAGGTAGCGGGCGCAGGCACGCATCAGCCACTGGCGAACCGGCGAGCGGGCTTCCAGCGCCAGCGGCTGCTCGGCGGCGCGCAGCACAGCTGCGGCGTCGACGTCGGGCTGGCCGATGGCACGACCGAGCTCGGCGCGGCGCTTGTCGTCGGTGGCCTCCAGCAAGGCGGCGGCATTCTTGGCCAGCCAGCCGCGGAAGCCCGGGACGGGCGAGAGCGTGGCGAAGACCTTCAGCTTGGGAAACTCGCTCGAGAGCGTCTCCACGACGCGCTTGATCAGGGAATCGCCGAAGCTCACGCCGCGCAGCCCCACTTGCGTGCTGCTGATGGAATAGAAGATGGCGGTGGTGGCACGCGACAGGTCGCCCGCCGCGGCCGCTTCGTCCAGCAGCGGCGTGATGCCGTCGCTGATGTGGTCGAGCAACGCCACCTCGACGAAGATCAGCGGCTCGTTGGGCAGGCGCGGGTGGAAGAAGCCGTAGCAGCGGCGGTCGCTGTCGAGCCGGTTCTTCACGTCGGACCAGCTGCGGATGTCGTGCACCGCCTCGTAGCGGATCAGCTTCTCGATGAGCGACGCCGGCGAATCCCAGCTGATGCGCCGCAGGTCGAGAAAGGCGACGTCGAACCAGGTCGAGAAAAGGTGCTCGAGCTCGGCCTCCAGCGCCACCAGGCGCGTGTCCTCCCGCAGGTGCGGCAGCAGTTCGGCGCGCAGATCGATCAGGAAGCGCATGCCCGGCTCGGCCACTGCGAAGCGCTGCAGCAGCCGGGCACGCGGCGAGACCAGCGCCCGGCGCAGTCGCACCTCGGCCTGGCCGGACTCCCCGCCGCGGCTGACCGCCGCGTCGTACTGGGCACGGGCGGCCTGGATTCTGGCGGCGTCGGGCGCGAAACGTTCGCTCATCAGCAGCCACACGTCGCGCCGCTCGTCGGCCGACAGCGTGGCGTACCACTGCGCCACCTCCGCGGCACGGCGGCCAGCCTCGACTTCGCTCAGGCGCGCATCGACGATGGCCTGCATGTCGGCCAACGCCTTTCGCAGCGCGCGGGGCGACAGCGCCTCGCCGGGCCTGCGCAAGGTGGCTTCCATGCGCTCTTCCATCGAGCGTGGCGCGCGCGCACCGCTGCGCATGCTGTCGGCCAGGTTGCGCATGCTGTTGCCGGTCATGGTCAGGATGGAGGTGTTCATGTTGCGGTGATGCGGGAGGTGGAAAGGCGCGCTACCTCGTGCAGCGCCTCGCGTTGACGGTCGAGATGGGTCCGCATGGCAGCTTCGGCGCCGTTGCAGTCGCGCGCCTTCAGCGCGGCAAACACGGCCAGGTGCTCCGACAGGCTCTGCTCCAGCCGGCCGGGCGCGTGCAGTTGCTGCAAGCGGGCGAGCTTCAGTATCTTGCGCAGGTCGCCGATGACCTGCGCCAGCCACCGATTGTCGGCCAGCAGGATGATGGCTTCGTGAATGGCGTAGTTGGTCGCGTAGTAGTCGTTGATGCGGCGCGCCCTGGCGTGGCGCTCGAGCTTGTCGTGCAGGACGGCCAGCGCGGCGATGTCGGCATCGTTGGCGTGGCGCGCGGCCTCGTAGGCGCAGCGGCCCTCGAGCAGCGCGATGACCGGGAAGATCTCGTCCAGGTCCCGCTGGGTCACCTCGGCCACGAAACAGCCGCGCCGCGGCTCGTGCCGCAGCAGTCCCTCGGCGGTGAGCACCTTCAGCGCCTCGCGCAGCGGTGTGCGCGAAATCTCCAGGCGCGCGCACAAAGCGGCCTCGTCGACGAAGCTGCCGGGCGGCAGGCGGCCGGCGAAGATCTCTTCGCGCAGGCTGGCCGCGACTTCGTCGTGAAGGGAGTTGTGAACCACGCGCATGGCGAAAATGCAGGCCTTCGTGTCAACCAGAGAATGACGGGTCGATAATTACGCGTAATTATGAGAAGGATCGACGCCCAGGGCAACCCCCTTGCGCCCAAGCCGCGCCGCCGTGTGCGGCCGGTTTCGCCCTTGCCGATGCGCGACGGCGTGAGCGCAAGCTGGGTCGCGGTGCCACCCGGCGCGTGGCCGACCGTGCTGGATTTCTTCGCCGAGCGCTTCGCGCTGGTCGCGCGGGACGAATGGCACTCGCGCATGGCGGCCGGAGAGGTCGTGGACGACGCCGGTCGTCCGGTCGACGCGGACGCACCGTGCCGGCCCCACCTGCGCCTGTGGTACTGGCGCACACTCGCCCGGGAATCGCCGATTCCCTTCCAGGAGCAGGTGCTCTACCGCGACGACCGGATCCTGGTGGCGGACAAGCCCCACTTCCTGCCGGTCGTGCCGACCGGGCGCTATCTGCAGGAAAGCCTGCTGGTGCGGCTCAAGCGGCGTCTGGGCATCGAGTCGCTGTCGCCATTGCATCGCATCGACCGGGGCACCGCCGGCCTGGTGCTGTTCTCGCTGGACGCCGCGGCCCGCGAGCCGTACCAGGCGCTGTTTCGCGACCGGTCCGTCCACAAGGAATACGAGGCCATCGTCCATTGGCAGCCCGGCCTGTCGATTCCGCCGGTGCACCGCAGCCTGTTGTGCGACGACGCGTCGTTTCTGCGCACGCAGGAGGTGCCCGGCACCCCCAATTCCGAGACCCGCATCGAGCTGCTGCACGCCGCCGGCGAACGCGCGCACCTGCGGCTGCTGCCGATCAGCGGGCGCAAGCACCAGTTGCGCGTCCATTGCGCCGCACTGGGCATGCCCATCGTCAATGACGATTACTACCCCGTGCTGCACCCCGAGGGGCCGGACGACTTCGATCGCCCGCTCCAGCTGCTGGCCCGGTCGCTGTCGTTTCGTGATCCGCTCGACGGGCGCGAATTGCGCTTCGAAAGCCGCCTGCGCCTTGCGCTGGCCACGCCTGACGAAGGCGCGGATGCAGCGGGCCCCTCGCCGCTCGGCTCGCGGTGATCGGGCCCAATGCGGCTCAGCGCCGCGCCGCCGCCTTGGCCGGGCCTTGCGCTTGCGCCGCCCGCCCGGCGCTCCAGTAGAGCCAGGCGCCCAACGCCAGCATGGGAATGCACAACCACTGGCCCATGCTCATGTTCAATGCCAGCAGCCCGAGGAAGTCGTCCGGCTCGCGGAAGAATTCGGCGATGAAACGCATCGCGCCATAGCCGATCAGGAAGACCGCGGACACCCGGCGTGGCAGGTGCGGCTTGCGCGCGTACAACCACAGAATCACGAAAAGCAGCAGCCCTTCGAGCAGGAACTGGTAGACCTGCGAAGGGTGGCGCGGCAGCATCGAGCCGCTTTGCGGAAACACCATGCCCCATGGCAGATCGGGGCTCGAAAAGCGTCCCCAGAGTTCGCCGTTGATGAAGTTGCCGACCCGTCCGGCGGCCAGTCCGGTCGGCACGCACGGCGCCACGAAATCCATCACCTGCCAGAAAGGCCGCCCGCGCGAATGTGCATACCAGCCCATGGCGCCGATGACGCCGAGCAGGCCGCCGTGGAAGCTCATGCCGCCCTTCCAGACGAACAGCACCTCCAGCGGATGGACGGCGTAGTACTCCGGCTTGTAGAACAGGCAGTAGCCCAGGCGGCCGCCGACCACCACGCCCATGACGCCAAGGAACAGGATGTCCTCCACGTCCTTGCGCGTCCACGGCAGCGGCTGCGCGATCGAGCGGAACGGTTCGTGGTGCAGGCGGCGCGTCGCCAGGAAATAGAACAGGCCGAAGGCGGCGAGATAGGTCAGGCCATACCAGTGAATGGCGATCGGACCCAGCTGCAGTGCCACCGGGTCGATGTGCGGATACATGAGCATCCAACTATTGTGCCCGGCCGGGCAATGGCGCCAGGCGCGCCCGGACGAAATCGATGAAGCGCCGCAAGGCGGGCTGCTCGCCCTCCGGTGGCCACACCAGGCTGGTTTCGCAGGCCGGCAGCGCCGGCGACGTGCGCGCCGCGCGGCGCGGCGGCAGCGCTAGCTCATCGGCGGCGCGATACACCACGCCGGCGCGGCGAAACTGCATGACGCTGGCCGGCACCCACGCCACGCCGAGGCCGCCCCAGACCAGGTTGACGATGGTCTGCATCTGGATCGCCTCCTGCGCCACGCGGGGCGTGCAGCCGGCGGCGTGGTACAGGCTGAAGATGGCATCGTGCAGCGACGGCACGATCCGGCGCGGAAAGACCACCAGCGGCTCGGCCAGCACCGCGGCCAGGGGCAGCGCCGGCAGCCGGGCGAGCGCATGTGCCTCGGGCATCGCCAGCACCAGCGGTTCGCGCGCCACGGGCAGGTGCTGCAGACCGGGCGCGGCGGCGCCGGGCGAGTGCAGCATCAGGCCGGCGTCGATGTCGCCGCGCTCGAAGGCGGCCAGTTGCACGTCGCCGGTGGCCTCCACGAGTTCCAGCGACACCTCCGGGCTGGCCGCCCGGAACTCGCGCACCCACACCGGCAGATGCTCGAAGCCGATGGTCGACACGAACGCCAGCCGCACCCGCCCCACCTCGCCGGCAGCGGCAGCGCGCGCCCGCCCGGGCAACGCCTGCGCCCGCGCCAGCAGGTCGCGCACCTCGGGCAGCAGCGCCTCGCCGGCCGGCGTGAGCGCGACCCGGCGCCGGGTGCGGTCGAACAGGCGCACTTCCAGGGTCTTCTCCAGTTGGGCGATGGCCTGCGTGACCGGCGGCTGCGTCATGTGCAGCCGCGCCGCCGCACGGCCGAAGTGCAGCTCCTCGGCAACCGCGAGGAATTGCCGCCAGGCGCGCAGATCGATACCTTGACTCATTCGCCCAGCATATCAATACAAAGCAAAAATAGGATTGGAAGCAATCAGTGAAGCGCGGGATACTCGGGGCCCCACGAGATTGACCGGACCGAGAGACCGCCATGGACACCAAGACCATCCAGATCAACCGCCGCAGCGCCAACATCACCGAAGGCAAGTCGCGCGCGCCCAACCGCTCCATGTTCTACGCCATGGGCTACGAAGAGGGCGACTTCAAGAAGCCCATGGTCGGCGTGGCCAACGGCCACAGCACCATCACGCCGTGCAACAGCGGCCTGCAGAAGCTGGCCGACGCGGCCATCGCCGGCATCGAGGAAGCCGGCGGCAATGCCCAGGTGTTCGGCACGCCCACCATTTCCGACGGCATGGCCATGGGAACCGAAGGCATGAAGTACTCGCTGGTCAGCCGCGAGGTGATCTCCGACTGCATCGAGACCTGCGTCGGCGGCCAGTGGATGGACGGCGTGCTCGTGGTCGGCGGCTGCGACAAGAACATGCCCGGCGGCATGATGGGCATGCTGCGCGCCAATGTGCCGGCCATCTACGTCTATGGCGGCACCATCCTCCCGGGCCGCTACAAGGGCCAGGACCTGAACATCGTCAGCGTGTTCGAGGCAGTCGGCCAGAACGCCGCCGGCAACATGAGCGACGACGATCTCAAGGAGATCGAGAAGCGCGCCATTCCCGGCACCGGCTCGTGCGGCGGCATGTACACCGCCAACACGATGTCCAGCGCATTCGAGGCGCTGGGCATGAGCCTGCCCTATTCGTCGACCATGGCCAACCCGCATGACGAGAAGGAAAACTCGGCCAGGGAATCGGCCAAGGCGCTGGTCGAGGCGATCAGGAACGACCTCAAGCCGCGCGACATCGTGACCAAGAAGGCGATCGAGAACGCGGTGGCCGTCATCATGGCCACGGGGGGCTCGACCAACGCGGTGCTGCACTTCCTGGCCATCGCCCACGCGGCCGGCGTGGACTGGTCGATCGACGACTTCGAACGCATGCGCAAGAAGGTGCCGGTGATCTGCGACCTCAAGCCCAGCGGCAAGTACCTGGCGGTCGACCTGCACAAGGCCGGCGGCATCCCGCAGGTCATGAAGGTGCTTCTCAATGCGGGCCTGCTGCACGGGGACTGCATCACCATCACCGGCAAGACCATTGCCCAGACGCTGGCCGACGTGCCCGACGTCCCCGCGGCCGACCAGGACGTCATCCGTCCGATCGACAAGCCGATGTACGAGCAAGGCCACCTGGCCATCCTCAAGGGCAACCTCTCGCCCGAAGGCGCCGTGGCCAAGATCACCGGCCTGAAGAACCCCACCATCACCGGCCCGGCCCGCGTGTTCGACGACGAGCAGTCGGCCCTGCAGGCCATCCTGGACGGCAAGATCAAGGCCGGTGACGTCATGGTGCTTCGCTACCTCGGCCCCAAGGGCGGCCCGGGCATGCCCGAGATGCTGGCACCCACCGGCGCGCTCATCGGCGCCGGCCTGGGCGAGAGCGTGGGGCTGATCACCGACGGCCGGTTCTCCGGCGGCACCTGGGGCATGGTGGTCGGGCACGTGGCACCCGAAGCGGCCGCCGGCGGCACGATTGCCTTCGTCAAGGAAGGCGACTCCATCACCATCGACGCGCGCGAACTCAAGCTGGAGCTGAACGTGCCCGAGGCCGAGATCGCCGCACGCCGCGAAGGCTGGACGCCGCCGGCGCCGCGCTACACGCGCGGGGTGCAGGCCAAGTTCGCCTTCAATGCATCGAGCGCCAGCGAGGGCGCCGTCCTCGACAAGTTCTGACGCAGCCGCGGCGCCGCGCTAGCGGCGCTTGCTGCGCGAACGGCCGCCCAGCATGCCCAGCTGGCTGCGCTGGCGGTCGATGCGCTCCTGTTTGCGCGCTTCGTCACGCTCGACCGCCTTGCGCTTGGTGTAGCCCGACCAGTCGGCCCACGCCCACCAGACCAGGGCCAGCGCAAAGGGCGAGAGCACCCACAGCCAGGTCAGCTGGGCCACCGGACCGACCTCGAAGTACTTGAGGGCCACCAGCGCAAGGCCCAGTCCCAGGAACCACATCGTCTACCCTCTGTCTTTTGACGGCACTCTCGCAGGCGCACCGGACGCCGCGACAACGCGACCGTGCACTGGCGCCTAGAATCGCAGCAACTTAGTCACTAAATGTAGCGCAGCCATGCGCTGCATGTCGTTCCATGAAGCGTACGTTGTTGTTTCTGTGCCTGTCCGCCGCTCTGGCGGGCCCAGCCCTGGCCGACCTGCAACTGGCCAAGGCCAAGAATTGCATGGCCTGCCACTCGGTGGACAAGAAGGTCATCGGCCCGGCATTCACGGATGTCGCGGCCAAGTACAAGGGCGATGCCGGCGCCGTCGACAAGCTCGCCGACAAGATCCGCAAGGGCGGCTCGGGCGTGTGGGGCCCGGTGCCCATGCCGGCCAACCCCCAGGTCAGCGAGGAAGACGCCCGGAAGCTGGCTGCCTGGGTGCTCGAGGCCAAGTAGCCGCGCGCATCAGATCTGCGGGTTGATATCCGTGGGCACGTTGCGGCGCTCGATGCGGTCCTCGAGTTGTCCGATATGCGCCGCCGTGGTGTTGTCCGACTGGTCGACGCGCGACCTGAACGAATTCTCGAGCTGCTCCATCCGGGCAGACAGCTGCTGCTGCAGCTCCGCCACCCGCAGCGTCCGCGCCTGCTCCTGGGCGTCCAGGTAGGTGCGCAACTCGGTGAAGCGCGAGGCTTCGGCCTTGTCGGCCAGGTCGCGCTGCGCCTGCATCTCCTTGCCGTGGCGGCGCGTTTCCAGCAGGACGGTGCTTTGCAGGTACAGCACGTAGGCCAGGCCGAGAACGCCGAGCGCGACCGTCAGCGCCAGCATCACCAGCCCAAGCGGCGCCGACATTTCCATGAAGCCGAGCGACATCGTGGTGGGCGTGGACAGCTGCCCCCAGTTGAGCGCCGCCAGCGCCGCGATCAGCAGCACGACGAGCAGCACGATTCCGGTGCGCACACGCATGATTGAAATCCTCCTGGTCTTGGGTTTGTCGGTTCGAGAGGCTCGTTTGTAACCCAAGCCGGGCGCGCGGGGTGTCGGACGTTCGCCCGGGGCGGCCGGCGCCCCGAGCGCATGCCGCCCGGATCAGTTGACCTGCGACAACTGGTCGAGGATCGCGGGATTCTCCAGCGTCGACGTGTCCTGCGTGATCGCCTCGCCCTTGGCGATCGAGCGCAGCAGCCGGCGCATGATCTTGCCGCTGCGCGTCTTGGGCAGGTTCTCGCCGAAGCGGATGTCCTTGGGCTTGGCAATGGGGCCGATTTCCTTGGCCACCCAGTCGCGCAGCTGCGCGGCGATCTGCTTGGCCTCGTCGCCCGTGGGGCGGGGGCGCTTGAGCACCACGAAGGCGCAGACGGCCTCGCCGCTCACATCGTCCGGGCGGCCCACCACCGCCGCCTCGGCCACCAGGTCGGTCTTGGCGACCAGCGCCGACTCGATTTCCATGGTCCCCAGGCGGTGGCCCGACACATTGAGCACGTCGTCGATGCGGCCGGTGATGCGGAAGTAGCCGCGGTCGGCGCTGCGCACCGCGCCGTCGCCGGCCAGGTAGATCCTGCCGCCCATCTCTTCGGGGAAGTAGCTCTTCTTGAAGCGTTCCGGGTCGTTCCAGATGGTGCGGATCATCGAGGGCCAGGGGCGCTTGATCACGAGCATGCCGCCGGCGCCGTTGGGAAGGTCCTTGCCGGTCTCGTCGACGATGGCGGCCGCGATGCCCGGCAGCGGCAGCGTGCACGATCCCGGCACCAGCGGCGTCGCGCCCGGCAGCGGCGTAATGACGTGGCCGCCGGTCTCGGTCTGCCAGAAGGTGTCGACGATGGGGCAGCGCTCGCCGCCGACGTTACGGTGGTACCACATCCACGCTTCGGGGTTGATCGGCTCGCCCACGGAGCCCAGGATGCGCAGGCTCGACAGGTCCCAGTTCTTCGGGTGGACTTTCTCGTCGGATTCGGCGGCCTTGATCAGCGAGCGGATCGCGGTGGGCGCGGTATAGAAGATCGAGATCTTGTGCTTCTCGATCATCTGCCAGAAGCGCCCGGCATGCGGGAACGTCGGCACGCCCTCGAAAACCACCTGGGTCGCGCCGGCCGCGAGCGGGCCGTAGGCGACGTAGGTGTGGCCGGTAATCCAGCCGATGTCGGCGGTGCACCAGAAGACGTCCTCCGGCCGAACGTCGAACGTCCATTCCATCGTCATCCGGGCCCAGAGCATGTAGCCCCCGGTGGCATGCTGCACGCCCTTGGGCTTGCCGGTGGAGCCGGACGTGTACAGGATGAACAGCGGGTGCTCGGCATTGACCGGCGTCGGCGGGCAGTGGGCGTTCTGGCCCTCCAGGACTTCGGCGAAGGTCTTGTCGCGCCCTTCCACCCGGTTCCAGGCGCTGAGGGTGCGCTCGAACACCAGCACGGTCTTGATGCTCTCGCAGCCGCCCAGGGCGATCCCGTCGTCGACGATCGACTTGAGCGGCAGCTCCTTGCCGCCGCGCATCTGGTAGTTGGCGGTGATGACCGCCACCGCGCCGGCGTCGATGATGCGCTCCTGCAGCGCCTTGGCCGAGAAGCCGCCGAACACCACGCTGTGCGTCGCGCCGATGCGCGCGCATGCCTGCATGGCGATCACGCCCTCGATCGTCATCGGCATGTAGATGATGACGCGGTCGCCCTTCTCGATGCCCTGGCTCTTCAGCGCGTTGGCGAACTGCGAGACGCGGGTGAGCAGGTCCTTGTAGGTGATGGTGCTGACCTGGCCGTCGTCCGCCTCGAAGATGATCGCCGTCTTGTTCTCGACAGGCGTGCCGATGTGGCGATCCAGGCAGTTGGCGCTGGCATTGAGTTCTCCGTCGTCGAACCAGCGGTAGAACGGGGCGTTCGACTCGTCGAGCACGCGGGTGAACGGCTTGGTCCAGACCAGGCCTTCCCTGGCGTGGCGGGCCCAGAAGCCGTCGGAATCCGTTTCCGCCTCCCGGCACAGCGCCTCGTAGGCGTCCATGCTGGCGATGCGGGCGCCCCGGCTCGCCGATTCGCCGGGCGGAAACACCCGGTTCTCCACCAGAACGGATTCGATGGTCTTCGCTGTCGTGCTCATTGCGCTTGTCTCCTGATCCTGTCTGTTCAACGCGGGGAATGGTGGCCGTCCCTTCTTACGGGCCACTGACGCTTGCGATCGGAATGTTAGCGCCGGCACGGCAAGCCCGCCGGAGCGAAGCCCACACGCGGCGCTGGAGTGGTAGGCGCTGGCGCGATGCCCGCCGATAGAATCCCGCGGCTGGCCGACCCGGCCCACATTCCTTTTACTTTCAAACCCAATGTCTCTGCCCGACCCGATGGTCCCGCTGGGCGGCGCGTCTTCGCCGATGCGCCCGTTGCCCAAGCTCATCTTCGCCAGCCGCTGGCTGCAATTGCCGCTTTATCTCGGGCTGATCGTCGCCCAGGCGGTCTACGTGGTGCATTTCCTGGTCGAGCTACTGCATCTGGTGGAAGCCGCCTTCGGTAGCGAAAAGGCGCTCCAGGCCCTCGTCGCCAGCATCGGCTACAAGGCGACGACGCCGGTGGCGACGCTCAACGAGACGGTGATCATGCTGGTGGTGCTGGCACTGATCGACGTGGTGATGATCTCCAACCTGCTCATCATGGTCATCGTCGGCGGCTACGAGACCTTCGTCAGCCGGATGGACCTGCGCGGGCACCCCGACCAGCCCGAGTGGCTCAGCCATGTCAATGCCTCGGTGCTCAAGGTCAAGCTGGCGATGTCGATCATCGGCATCAGTTCGATCCACCTGCTCAAGACCTTCATCAATGCCGACAACTACACCGACAAGGTGTTGATCGCGCAGACGGTGATCCACATCGCGTTCCTGCTGTCGGCAATGGCGATTGCCTATACCGATCGCCTGATGATGGCGGGCACCGCCAAGCACTGATCGCCCGCGCCCCGGGCGGCGCGCCGGGCCTGGCCACGGCGCCCGCCCCGGCGGCGCGTCACTTGCCTGCGGCCTTCACCTCGGGCGGCAGGGCCTTGCGGACAGACGCCACCTGGGCGCTGGTCACGGCCGACGCCTTGTTGCCCCAGCCGGCACGCACGAAGGTCAGCAGCTGTGCCACGTCCTCGTCGTCCAGGCGCCAGCCGAAGCCCGGCATGGCCAGCGGCGTGGGCGCATCGGCGGTGGCCGGCATCGCCGCCCCCTGCAGGACGATGCGGATGAGCGAGGTCGGGTCCTGCGCGTTGACGACGCCGTTGCCGGACAGGGCCGGGAAGGTGCGTTCCCAGCCCGCGCCGCTGGATCGGTGGCATCCCGCGCAGTTGTTCAGGTAGACCATCGCGCCGCGCTGCCCCTCGACCGTGCCGTCGCGCAATCGGGCCGCGTCGGCGTGCAGCGGCGGCGCCGACGCGGGCGCGTCGGTTGCGGCCGGCATGGCTGCCGGCGACGGTCCGGGCGCGGGCGGCGGCGTGTAGCCCGCCGGCGCGCCGACCGATTGCAGGTACGTCGCCATCGCGCCCAGGTCCTGCGGCGTCATGTACTGCGTGCTGTTCTCGACCACCTGCGCCATCGGGCCGAAGGCGCCGCTGCGCGCCGTGCGGCCGCTGCGCAGGTACTGGACCAGCTCCGCGGTGCTCCATTGCGCGGCGCTGTGGACGGCGCCGTGGCGCAACGGCTGCGCGTACCAGCCGTCGACCTGCGCGCCCGAGAGGAATGCGTCGCCGTCGGCCGCGCTGTCGGCCTTCAGGCCGCCCAGCCGGCTGCGCGGCGTGTGGCACTCGCCGCAGTGGCCCAGGCCGTTGACCAGATAGGCGCCGCGGTTCCATTCGGCGCTGCGGGCGGGATCCGGCTCGAAGCGCTTGTCGTCCAGGTACAGCCAGTTCCAGAACACCAGGAGCGGGCGCATGTTGAACGGGAACGACAGCTTCGTCTCCGGCGGGCGGTTGGCCACCGGCTTGACGCCCTGGCGGAAGTAGGCGAACAGGGCGTGCACGTCCTCGTCGCTGGTGCGCGCGAAGGATGCGTACGGCATGGCCGGATAGAGCCGGTGCCCGCCCTTGCCCACGCCTTCGCGCACCGCGCGGGCGAACTCCTCTTCCGAGTAGCTGCCGATGCCGGCGCCGGTGTCGGGCGTGATGTTGGTGGAGATGACCGTGCCGAAGGGCGTCGCCATCGGCAGGCCGCCGGCGAACGGTGCGCCGCCGGGCGCGGTGTGGCAGCTGACGCAATCGGCCACGCGCGCCAGGTACTCACCACGCGCGACCAGTGGATCGGCCGGCGCGGTCGGTGCCGCCGGCGTGGCGACGCCCGAGGCCCGCGCGTTGCCGGTGCCCTGTGCCGAAGGCGCAGCCTGGGGGACAGGGACGACGACCGGCGCCTTCCCGCCGCCGGCGGTGCCGGTGACGGGCGGCGGCGCCGGGGTCGTTTCGCGCTGCGCCAGCGCCCACGTGGCGCCGGCGATGGACACGGCGGCAACGGCCACCGCGCCGAGCCAGCGGGTCGAAAGGAACGGTGCCCGCTTCATGCCAGCGCCCCCGGGTTCTTCAGGTAGCGCTCTCGGATATGGGTCGCGGCCCAGTAGGCCAGCGCCGCCACCGTGCCCGTGGGGTTGTAGCCGAAGTTCTGCGGGAACAGACAGGCGCCGGTCACGAATACGTTCGGCACATCCCACACCTGGGTGAACGGATTGACCACGCTGGTCTCGCGGTCGCGCCCCATGACGGCGCCGCCGGTGTTGTGGGTGGACTGGTAGGGCCGGACGTCGTAGTGCGCGCCCGGCTTCATGAATCCCAGCGACATTTGCTTGGGCTTCATGGCCTTGGAGATCTGCTCGATCTTGCCGCCGATGAACTGCGTCATGGCAATGTCGTTGGGCTTCCAGTCGAAGGTCATGCGCAGCAGCGGCTGGCCCCAGGCATCCTTGTAAGTAGGGTCGAGGTCGAGGTAGTTGTCGCGGTACGACATCACCGAGCCCTGGCTGCCGACGCCGGTGTGGAACAGGTACGTGTCCTTGACCGCCTTCTTCCACTGCGCGCCCCAGGCCGGGGTGCCGGGCGGCACCGCCATCTGCTGAATCGGTCGCCCGCCGGTGTTGATGCAGTTGATGCTGGCCCCGCCGACGAAGCCGTGCGGTCCGTGGTCGAAGTTGTCGCCGTCGAAGTCGTCGAGCACGTGGCCGCTGGCACCGGAGCCGACGAACGGGTTCATCGGCTGGTCCTTGTCGAAGAACAGGCTGGCACCGCCGTTGAGCTGGTAGGCATAGTTGCGGCCGACCACGCCGCGCCCGGTGGCCGGGTCGTAGGGCTGCCCGATCTTCGACAGCAGCAGCAGCCGCACGTTGTGCATCTGGTAGGCGCACAGTACGACCAGGTCGGCCGGTTGCTCGACCTCGTTGCCCTGGGCGTCGATGTACGTCACGCCGGTGGCGTGCTTGCCGTCCGCCGCCAGGTTCACGCGCAACACCTGCGATCGCGTGCGCAGCTCGAAGTTGGCGCGCCGACGCAGCACCGGCAGCAACGTGGTCTGCGGCGACGCCTTGGAATAGTTGTAGCAGCCGTAGCGTTCGCAGAACCCGCAGAAATTGCACGGCCCGAGCTGCGCGCCATGCGGATTGGTGTACGGGCGCGAGGCATTGGCAGCGGCCTGCGGGAACGGGTGGAGTCCGAGTTCGGCCGCCGCCTTGGCGAACAGCAGCGCGCTGTTGGGCGAGCCCAGCGGCGGCAGTGGATATTCGGAACGGCGCGCGCCCTCGAACGGGTTGCCGCCCGGGCGGATCTGCCCGCCCACGTTGCCGGCACGGCCGGAGATGCCGCACAGCTTCTCGAAACTCTCGTAGTGCGGCTCCAGGTCGTCGTAGGTCACGCCCCAATCCTGGATGGTCATGCCCTCGGGGATGAACTTGCGCCCGTAGCGCTGCTCGTAGGTGCTGCGGATGGTGAGGTCGGCCGGCAGGGCGCGCCAGTGATGGCCATTCCAGTGCACGCCGGCGCCGCCCACGCCGGTGCCCAGCAGGAACGAGCCGTGCTGCCGGTACGGCAGCGCCGCCTCGGCCGGCGTGTGGCGCACCGTCACGGTTTCCTTGGCCAGCGGCTGGAACAGCTTGCCGCGGATGCCGTAGCTCAGCTCGTCGGTGTTGCGCGGAAAGGCGAAGTCCGGGTTGGTGTCGCGCGGCTCGCCGCGCTCGAGCGCCAGCACGTTCAGGCCGGCGTCGGTCAGTTCGGTGGCCATGATGGCGCCGGTCCAGCCGAAGCCGACCAGCACCACGTCAACGGAGGGTTTCTTCTGCGATGCCATGTGCTTGCCCCCTCAACCCTGCGGGCCCGCAATGCTGACCGGCGGCAGCGGATAGCGCTCGCCGGGACGGTTGACCCAGTCGAGGTAGTCCGCCCGCGCGCCGGGAAAGCCGATCATGGCCCAGGCAGCGGCGTTCTTGTTGCCGCCGTGGATCGGGTCGCTGAAGTAGCCTTCCTTGGCGTTCTGCAGCAGCATGTCGAAGAAGTCCTTGGCCGGCACGCCGTCGAGCTGCAGCTTGCGCTGGTCCAGGGCGTGCAGCACCTCGTCCTGCGCGGCCGCGTCGAGCTGCGCGAACGTCTTGCCGCCGCGCTGCTGGCGGCAGGCGGCATCGAGCGCGGCAATGGAGGCGCGGTAGAGCTCGCGCGGCGGCATCGGGTTCTGGTAGCCGAACAGCGGCGATGCATCCGGCGCGAACGGCCCCTGCATGTACCACAGGCCGCCATTGCCCCAGGCGGTATCCATCTGGCGGTCGATGAACTCGGGCACGCCGGCCTCGATGGCGCCAGGGCCCTCGGCATCCGACGGAATGAGGCGGCCGACCGCGGCCTTGACGAAGGCCCATTCGTCGGCGTTGAAGTAGGCCGGGGTATAGGGAGCGGCAGCAGGTGGGTTCGCCGCCTGCGCGGCGGCGGCGTCGGCAGTGCCGGCGACACCAGCGGCGCCGGCGGCGCCGAGCGCAGCCGACGCCGGAACGAGTGCAATGGAACGGCGCAGGAAATCGCGCCGGCCTGGAGCAGATGAATTGGCCATGGCTTTCGGCGCCGTGGGAGCGCCTCGGTTGTTATGGATCGAGTCTGCCATCTCGAAACGTTAAACGTCCAACACGTTTGTGTCAGATCCTGTCAGCCACGGCCGCGCAAAACTTCCAGTTCCTTTTCAACGGCCGGTCATCTGCTGCGGCACCACCCAGGCGTCGAACTGCTCGGCGGTCACGTGGCCGGAAGCAATCGCCGCATCGCGCAGGCTGGTGCCTTCCTTGTGCGCCTTCTTGGCGATGGCGGCGGCCTTGTCGTAACCGATGTGGGTGTTCAACGCCGTCACCAGCATCAGCGAGCGCGACACCAGCTCGCCGATGCGCTCGCGATTCGGTTCGATGCCCACGGCGCAATGGTCGTTGAAGCTCACCATGCCATCGGCCAGCAGGCGCACGCTCTGCAGGAAGTTGTGCGCCACCATCGGGCGGAACACGTTCAGCTCGAAGTTGCCGGAGGCGCCACCGAAGTTGATCGCCACGTCGTTGCCGAAGACCTGCGCCGCCAGCATGGTGACCGCTTCGCTCTGCGTCGGGTTGACCTTGCCGGGCATGATCGACGAGCCCGGCTCGTTCTCCGGAATGCTCAGTTCGCCGATGCCGCTGCGCGGGCCGCTGGCCAGCCAGCGCACGTCGTTGGCAATCTTCATCATGCTCGCGGCCACCGTCTTGAGCGCGCCGTGGGCGTTGACCAGCCCGTCGACCGACGCCAGCGCCTCGAACTTGTTGGGCGCTGTCACGAACGGCAGCCCCGTGAGTGTGGCCAGTTCTTCGGCGACGCCCTGCGCATAGCCCTTGGGCGCATTCAGGCCGGTGCCGACGGCCGTGCCTCCGAGTGCCAGTTCGCACAAGTGCGGCAACGCCGCCTGCACGTGCCGCTCGCCATGCGCCAGTTGTGCCACCCACCCGGAAAACTCCTGGCCGAGCGTGAGCGGCGTGGCATCCTGCAAATGCGTACGGCCGATCTTGACGATCCCGTCGAAATCACGCGCCTTGGCCGCCAGCGTCTCGCGCAGCCTGGCCATGGCGGGCAGCAGCTTGTGGGTGATTGCCTCGACCGCTGCCACATGCATTGCGGTGGGGAACACGTCGTTGCTGGACTGACTGCGATTGACGTCGTCGTTCGGATGCACGAGCCGCCCCTCGCCGCGCTCGCCACCCATCAGCTCGCTGGCGCGATTGGCCAGTACCTCGTTGACGTTCATGTTGGTCTGCGTGCCCGAACCGGTCTGCCACACCACGAGCGGGAATTCACCGTCGTGCCGCCCGGCCAGCACCTCGTCGGCGGCGGCAATGATGGCGTCGGTCTTGCGTGCCTCGGCCAGCCCCAGCGCATGGTTGACCTTCGCCGAGGCGCGCTTGACCAGCACCAGCGCACGGATGATCTCGCGCGGCTGGCGCTCGCCGGAAATGTCGAAGTTCTGGAGCGAGCGCTGAGTCTGCGCCCCCCACAGGCGCTCGGCTGGCACGTCGATGGGACCGAAGGTGTCGCGTTCGGTACGGGTATTGGACGGGGAATTCATGAATCGGGACTCCGGCGGACTGCAAGGCCAGCACCATACGACAACGTCTCGATTTCCGGTCGAATCGCGTCCGTTGCCCATAGATCATGACGTGAAGTTATAATCGTGGGCTTCAACTGACCCGCCGGCGTATTTCGATCGCCACCGCGGGTCGCGCTGGTGTTACTCGCGGATCTCCTGAGCATCCCGTCGCGACACCGGTTCGTTCTTCGCCGGGCCTGCCCCGGCATGTCCCGGATCTTCCGGGGCCATTGCCACGCCCAGAGCCGGCACTGGCGTCGTCGACCTTCGTGCGTCTCCAGTCCCAGCCTGCGTCCCCTCGGGGATGGCGTGGCCGCGCGCGCCAAAGGGGCGCGCGCCTTGTCCACCGCAATCCGACAAGGGAGGAAATGGAACAGATGGCCAAGTCCATTCAGATCGACCACATCTTCAAGGTCTTCGGCGAGAAGCCGCAACACGCGCTGGAACTGGTGCGCCAGGGCCTGACCAAGCAGGAGATCGTCGAGCGCACCGGGCAATCGATCGGCGTCTTCGACGCCAGCTTCGAGATCCAGGCCGGCGAAATATTCGTCGTGATGGGCCTGTCGGGCTCGGGCAAGTCGACGCTCGTGCGCCTGATCAATCGCCTGATCGAGCCGACCGCGGGCCGCATCGTGATCGACGGCGCCGACGTCAGCGCGTTCAGCGACGCGCAACTGCGTGCGCTGCGCCGCAAGGACATCAGCATGGTGTTCCAGTCCTTCGCGCTCATGCCGCACATGACGGTGCGCGACAACACCGCCTTCGGGCTGGAACTGGCCGGGGTCGACCGCAAGCAGCGCCTGCCGCTGGCCGACGCCGCGCTCGAGCAGGTCGGCCTCGCCGCCTACGGCAAGAGCTATCCGGACGAACTGTCCGGCGGCATGCAGCAGCGCGTCGGCCTGGCTCGCGCGCTGGCGTCCGACCCCTCCATCCTGCTCATGGACGAGGCTTTCTCGGCGCTCGACCCGATCATCCGCACGGAGATGCAGTCGGAACTGTTGCGCCTGCAGCAGATCAAGCGCCGCACCATCGTCTTCATTTCACACGACCTCGACGAGGCGATGCGCATCGGCGATCGCATCGCGATCATGAAGGACGGCCAGGTCGTCCAGGTCGGCACGCCGGACGACATCCTGCGCAATCCGGCCAATGACTACGTGCGCGACTTCGTCCGGGGCGTGGATGCGTCCGTGGTGTTCAAGGCCGGCGACATCGCGCGGCGCGCCATGACCGTGATCAGCGAACATGCCGATCGCGGCTCGCGTGCCGCCCTGCGGCTGCTGGAAGACCAGGACCGAGACTTCGCCTACGTGCTCGCGCCCGACAAGCGCTACCTGGGCACCGTGTCGACGGACCTGCTGCGCACCGCGCTGCGCGGGCACAGCGGCCCGTTGGGCCTGCAACATGCCATGCTGCCCGAGGTGCCGGTCCTCGATGCCGACGCCCCGGTGGCCGACCTGTTCGGCCAGCTCGCACAGGCGCCCTGCCCGCTGCCGGTGCTGCGCGACGGCCGCTTCTGCGGCGTGATCAGCAAGACCACCCTGCTCAAGTTCCTGGACCGCGACACGCCGCCGATCGAAGCCGGCGCCGCCGCCGTCCACTGACCCGGAAGAAGGAGACTCATGAACGAACTCGCCTCCCCCGCAGCCGGCGCGGCCTCGACGCCGGACACCTTCGCCGACCCCTGGGCCGCCGCCGGAGCCGCCCCGCCCCCCGCGGCAGCGCCCGACGCCTTTGTCGACCCCTGGGCCGCCACCCCCGACCCTTCGGCAAGCAATGCCTGGCTCGACGGCCCGGCGCATGCGGCACAAGCCGCGCACAGCGCCGCGGATGCTGCCGCCAGCGCCGCCACCCAGGCGGCCACCACGGCCACGGATGCCCACGCCAGCGGCTTCTCCCTCCACCAGTTGTGGGACGGCACGTTGCCGGTCGAGCAGTGGATCAACCATGGCCTCGATTGGGTCGTGACCAATTTCCGGCCGTTCTTCCAGTCGGCACGCGTGCCGGTCGACCATGCGCTGACGAGCATCGAGAACATGCTCACCAGCCTGCCCGCGCCCGCCGTGATCGCGCTGGTGGCCATGCTGGCATGGCAATTTGCCGGCCGCGCCGTGGCCGCCGGCATCACCATCGCGCTGCTGATCGTCACCATGCTCGGCATCTGGCCCGAGGCCATGACCACGCTGTCGCTGGTGCTCACCTCGCTGGTGTTCTGCATGGCCATCGGCCTGCCGCTGGGCGTCTTGCTGGCACGCAGCGACCGTGCGCAGCGCCTCATGCGGCCGCTGCTCGACGCGATGCAGACCACGCCCGCCTTCGTCTACCTGGTGCCGGTCGTGATGCTGTTCGGCATCGGCAACGTGCCGGGCGTGATCGTGACGGTCATCTTCGCGCTGGCGCCGCTCGTGCGTCTGACCAACCTGGGCCTGCGCCAGGTGCGGCCCGACCTGATCGAGGCGGCACGCGCCTACGGTGCATCGCCGTGGCAACTGCTGGTGAAGGTGCAGCTGCCGCTGGCCATGCCGTCGATCATGGCCGGCATCAACCAGGCGCTGATGATGTCGCTGTCCATGGTTGTCATCGCCTCGATGATCGCCGTGGGCGGCCTCGGCCAGATGGTTCTGCGCGGCATCGGCCGCCTTGACATGGGCCTGGCCACCGTCGGCGGCCTTGGCATCGTGCTGCTCGCCATTTCGCTGGACCGCCTGACCCAGGCCATGGGTCAGCCGCGGCGCGGCGCGCGCCACTGGTGGCACACCGGCCCGGCAGGCCTGCTCATGCGGCTCGCGCCGCAGGCTGACACGACCGCCACCGCCCCGGTCCGCAGCGCAGACGCCGGCAAGGCCGGCGGACCGGGTCGCCCGGCCGCCCCGGCCCTGGCCACCGCCTCGGCTCGCCATTGAATCAACCAAGGAGGAAAAACGATATGAAGAATCAAACGCACGTCACCCTTCGGCACGCCGCCTTCGGCGCCGCCCTGCTTGCCAGCCTGGCGGCGGCCCACGCCGCAGCGGCCCTGCCCGGCGAGGGCATCACTGTCAAACCGGTGCGCAGTTCGCTCGCCGAGGAGTCTTTCCAGACCCAGTTGGTGGTGCGCGGCCTGCAGCGCCTGGGCTACACGGTCGAGCCGACCAGCGAAATCGAGCCGGCGACGGCGCACGTGGCCGTCGCCAACGGCGACGCCACCTTCATGGCCAACCACTGGACCGGCCTGCACGACGCGTACTACGCCAACAGCGGCGGCGACGCCAAGCTCTGGCACAAGGGCGTCTACATCCGCGGGGCCGTCCAGGGCTACCTGATCGACCGCAAGACGGCGCAGGAGCATCACATCGACAACCTGGGCCAGCTGACCGACCCGAAGATTGCCAAGCTCTTCGACACCGACGGCGACGGCAAGGCCGACCTGACCGGCTGCACCCCGGGCTGGGGCTGCGAACTGCTGGTCGAGAACCACCTGACCGCCTACAAGCTGCGCGACACGGTGACCCACAAGCAGGGCAACTATCCGGCCCTGATGGCCGACACCATCCAGCGCTACAAGGCCGGCAAGTCCATCCTGTACTACACCTGGACGCCCTACTGGGTCAGCGCCGAACTGGTGCCGGGCAAGGACGTCGTCTGGCTGCAGGTGCCTTTCTCTTCGGCGCCCGGGGGCAAGAAAATCGACACCACGCTGCCCAACGGCAAGAACTATGGCACGCTGCCCTCCGAGCAGTGGATCACTGCCAACAAGGCGTTCATCGACAAGAACCCTGCGGCTGCCAAGCTGTTCGAGCTGATGCAACTTCCCATTGCCGACATCAACGAGGAAAACCTGCGCATGCGTGCCGGCGAGGACAAGCCCGCGGACATTGCCCGCCATACCGATGGCTGGATCGCCGCGCACCAGAAGGAATTCGACGGCTGGATCGCGCAGGCGATGGCCGCGGCCAAGAGCGACTGAGGCGACGGCAGGCCACCTCGCGTGGCCGCACCTCAGAAGGTGATCAGCACGGAGGGCGCACTGCGCTGCGCCTCGCCGTGGAAGACGGCCTCGATGTTGTTGCCGTCGGGGTCGAGCACGAAGGCGGCGTAGTAGCCGGGGTGGTATTCCCGCTCGCCCGGCGCGCCATTGTCCTTGCCGCCATGCGCCAGGGCGGCGCGATAGAAGGCGTCGACCATGCCCCGGTCGGCGGCCTGGAAAGCCAGGTGGTGCCGGCCCGTCAGCTGGCCTTGCGCCTCCGGGCTGGCGGCCGTGGAAACGAACAGTTCATCGGCCCAGAAATGCTGCTCGGCGCTGCCGCCGATCGGAATTCCAAGGACCTCGAACACGGCGGTGTAGAAACCGCGGGAGGCGTCCAGGTCGCGTACCACCAGCTGGAGATGGTCGATCAGGCGGCCGCGGTGCAATTGCTGCGTCTGCATGTCGTCTTCCTTTCGGTCGGGTCTGCCCGCCAGCGCGGGCCAGCAGTGATTGTGGCGGCCCCTCGCGCAGCGGCCAAGGGCTGGCAGCGCATGGGCAGCGCCGGCGCAGGACGGGCCCGGATGGGATAATCCCTGTCGCCTCCGATCGTCTTTTCGCGAACAAACATGCCCACGACCATCAAAGCCGCCGACCTGACCGAATCGATCAGCGCCGCGCTCCAGTACATCAGCTATTACCACCCCGCCGACTACATCGCCCACCTGGCCCGCGCCTACGAGCGCGAGCAGAGCCCGGCGGCCAAGGACGCGATGGCGCAGATCCTGACCAACAGCAAGATGAGCGCCACCGGGCACCGCCCGATCTGCCAGGACACCGGCATCGTCAACGTCTTCCTCAAGGTCGGCATGGACGTGCGCTGGGAAGGCTTCGACGGCAGCCTGGACGACGCCATCAACGAAGGCGTGCGCCGCGCCTACAACCACCCGGACAATACCCTGCGCGCCTCGGTCGTCGCCGACCCGCAGTTCGCCCGAAAGAACACCAAGGACAACACGCCCGCGGTCATCTTCACCGAGATCGTCCCCGGCGACACGGTCGAGGTAACCGTTGCCGCCAAGGGCGGCGGCAGCGAGAACAAGAGCAAGCTGGTGATGCTCAACCCCGGCGACAGCGTGGTCGACTGGGTGCTCAAGACCGTGCCGACCATGGGCGCCGGCTGGTGCCCGCCCGGCATGCTGGGCATCGGCATCGGCGGGACCGCCGAGAAGGCGGCGCTGATGGCCAAGGAAAGCCTGATGGACGACCTGGACATGCACGAACTGCAGGCCAAGGCCGCAAAGGGCGAATCGCTCAGCCAGGTCGAGGAACTGCGCCTGGAGCTGTACGAGAAGGTCAATGCGCTCGGCATCGGCGCCCAGGGCCTTGGCGGTCTGGCGACCGTGCTGGACATCAAGATCAAGATGTACCCGACGCACGCGGCCAGCAAGCCGGTGGCGATGATCCCCAACTGCGCCGCCACGCGCCACGCCCATTTCGTCCTGAACGGTTCCGGCCCGGTCTACCTCGAAGCGCCCTCGCTCGATCTGTGGCCCAAGGTCGACTGGGCGCCCGACACCCAGAAGAGCACGCGGGTCGACCTGAACACGCTCACGCCCGAAGTGGTCGCCAGCTGGAAGCCGGGCCAGACACTGCTGCTCAACGGCAAGATGCTCACCGGCCGGGATGCCGCGCACAAGCGCATCCAGGGCATGCTCGCCAAGGGCGAGAAGCTGCCGGTGGACTTCACCAACCGCGTCATCTACTACGTCGGCCCGGTCGATCCGATCGGTGACGAGGCCGTCGGCCCGGCCGGTCCCACCACCGCCACGCGCATGGACGGCTTCACCGAGATGATGCTGGCGCAGACCGGGTTGATCGCGATGATCGGCAAGGCCGAGCGCGGCCCGGTGGCCATCGAGGCGATCAAGAAGCACAAGAGCGCCTACCTGATGGCCGTGGGCGGCGCCGCCTACCTGGTGAGCAAGGCGATCAAGCAGGCCAGGGTCGTGGGCTTCGAAGACCTCGGCATGGAAGCCATCTACGAATTCGACGTGGTCGACATGCCGGTGACGGTGGCGGTCGACGCCGGCGGCACGAGCGCACACATCACCGGCCCGGCCGAGTGGAGCAAGCGCATCGCCAGCGGCGAATTCAAGGGCATCGAACTCGCCACCGCTTGACCTTCCTGGCCGCCGGCGCCACGCAACCCGATGCCGCGGTCGGCGTGTTCGACAGCGGCGTCGGCGGCTTGAGCGTGCTGCGGGCGCTGCAGAGCGAATTGCCCGGCGAGCGCTTCGTATACTTCTCGGATTCCGCTCATGCGCCCTACGGCGAGCGCGACGAAGCCCAGGTGCGCGCGCGCACGCTTGCCGTGGCGGCAGCGATGCGTGAGCAGGCACCGGGGATCAAGCTGCTGGTCGTGGCCTGCAACACGGCCACTGCGGCGGCCGTGCACGCCTTGCGCGAGCGCTGGCCGGACCTGCCGGTCGTCGGCGTCGAGCCGGCGCTCAAGCCTGCCGCGCTGCATAGCCGTAGCGGCGCCGTGGTGGTCCTGGCCACGCGCGGCACGCTGCACAGCGCCAAATACCAGTCATTGCGTCAGGCGGTGGCCGCCACCCATCCTGCGCTCGACGTGCGCGGGATCGCCTGCGACGGTCTCGCCGCGGCCATCGAGGCTGGCGACGCGGCAAGCATCGACGCCTTAGCCGCGCGCTACCTGGCGCAGGCCGGCCCTCTGGGCAACGGCCCCGGAATGGCGGACTGCGTGGTGCTGGGCTGCACTCACTACCCGTTTGCGCTGGACACGCTGCGCCGTCATGTGCCCGAAGGGGTCACCTTCATCGATACCGGCATCGCCGTGGCACGGCAGGCGCGCCGGCTCATCTCGCAGCGCCACCTGCTGCGCGACGCCGCGGCCGGACATCTGGAACTGCGCAGCACTGGCGACGCCGCGGCGTTGCACGCGTTCGCATCGCAATGGCTGAGCGTCGTGCCCGACGCGACCAGCCCTTGCTCGACGACGACGGCCGGAACCTGAGCGCGGCCCGGCGGCGCGGCGGCGCGGCATCCGGTTTCAGGCCGCGACCGTCTCCAGCGCGGCGCGACGCCCGCGCCGCATGTCGATCGGCAACAGCAGCAGCAGGCCCGCGATGAACAGCACCGATGTCGCCAGGATCGCGACGCGCTGGTTGCCGTGCGTCGCCCAGGTCACGAGCCCATAGGCCAGCGGGCCGACAATGGCCGCCAACCGTGTGGCAAAGCTCCACAGGCCGAAGAACTCCGCCAGCTGGCGCGGCGGCGTGAGCACGCCGACCATTGCGCGTCCGGCGCTCTGGCTCGATCCCATGGCCAGGCCCGCGATGGCGGCAGCGATCCAGAAGCCGCCCTTGGTCGTGACGCTCGCCGCGATCAGGCATACGGCAATCCATGCGATCAGGGTGATGGACAAGGCCAGCCGATGGCCCAGCCGGTCCTGCACATAACCGAACGCAAAGGCGCCGGCGGCAGCGGCCAGGTTCAGCACGAAGATCAGCACCATGGTCTCTTGCGGCTTGAAGCCGATCACCTGCTCGGCATAGATCGCCGCCAGCGTGATGGCCACCGCCACGCCGCCCTGGTAGCACACGGTGCAGGCCAGCAGCCAGACGAAATCACGGTAGCGCCGCGCGGCGCGCCAGGTATCGAGCAACTGCCGCCAGGCGCTGGTGGCCGCGCGCGCCTGCGGCACTGCGCGCTCGGGCAACAGCCAGAAGGTCGCGCATGCGGCCGAACCATAGAGCGCCGCCGTGATCAGCATGCACACCGGCACGAAGTGCGACGCCGGCAGTCCGCGGGCCTGCGACCACAGCACGTAGCCCAGGCACAGCCCCAGCGCAAGCATGCCGCCGATGTAGCCGAAGCCCCAGCCCCAGCCGCTGACCTTGCCCATGCCCTCGGCCGTCGCGAGTTCCGGCAGGAAGGCCGCGGTCAGCGACTCGCCGTACGAATAGAAGGTGTTGGACACGACGATGAAGAGCAACGATGCCAGCACGGCCCACTGGGCCGGCAACGCCGGCACGCAGGCCAGCAGTGCCGTGCCGGCAACGCAGCCGGCCGTCACGATCATCAGCAGTCTCTTCTTGGCCGCATGCAGGTCGGCCCATGCGCCCAGCGCCGGCATGCTGATCATGACGATGGCGTAGGACAGGCTCAGTGCGCTGGTCCAGGCCAGCGGCCCCCAGTGCGCGCCTTGGGCAATGCCGCCGACGAAGTACGCCGAGAACACGGCGGTGATGACCACTGTGGTGTAGCCCGAGTTGGCGAAGTCGTACATGGCCCAGCCGAAGACTTCGCGCCGGCGCACGCCCGAGCGCAGGGCCGATGAGGAAAAGAGCGACAAGACGGGCTTTCGTGGACAAAACGGCGCGAAGCATAGCCCAGACGCACAACGCGCGGGCCGTGGCTTCGCTGCCGTATCCACGCCGGGCACTCGCCCGGCGGTCGCTCAGTGCAGGTGGCGCGGCCTGCGGCCGCCGCCGTGGCCGCCGGCACCCGGTCCGCCGCTGCCTCCGCGCGGTCGCTTGCCGATTTCCAGCGAGCTGACGAGCGCGTCGAAGCGGTCGGAGAAGAGCTTGTCGATCTCCGCGACCACGCCGCCGAGTTCGGCGCCTTCGAAGTGGCGCTCCATCAGGTGAACCACGTCCTCGACGAGAAGGTCACGCTGCACCTGCATGATGGCAGCAGGATTGGGGCCGACGAAAAGCATGAGGAAGTCGTCGCGCGATTCGTCCTCGGGCTCGCCCTCGTCCTCGTCGTAGTCGGTGTCGTAGAAGGTGACCTCGATCGCCGCGCCCTGCTCGGTCAGATCGTTGAGCGCCATGCACATCTCGTCGAGGGCATGGCGGAAATCCTCGTCGCCCGCCACGGTCCAGCATATCTGCAGGACCTGTTCCTTCTGCTCGAAGCGGATGCCGGGCTCCTCCTCGTAGGAACTGGCGGCGCCGTCGGCCAGCGACTTGGCGCCGGCGTACTGCCACAGAGGCTTGAGGGCTTCCTGGATCTGCGCAAAGCTCACGTCAGCGCGCAGGGGCACATCGCCGTGCACATGGATTTCGAATGGAGCGTCGTAGCGTGACATCGTCATGCTCCCTTGTCATGTAGTTGGTGTCTATACGGGTCGCGAAGTGCCGAGAGACCCGCACGAGTGCTGGGCACCTTGGATTTTGACTCGCCGGATACCGTGAAAAGCACCGCAGATTCTCGAGCGTAGCGCCGATCCAACGACCGCGCAGCAGGTCTGCGAGTGTATTCGACCAGGGGAGGTACGGCGCCGGACGTCGCAACAGGCCCTTCAAGGGAACGACAGCCCGCCAGTGGCATGCGAGGGCTTCGAGTGTCGCTCGACATCTCGACTGGTGCCCGGAGCCGGAATCGAACCGGCACGCCTCTCGGCGGGGGATTTTAAGTCCCCTGTGTCTACCAATTTCACCATCCGGGCCGTGGGCCTCCGCATGCGAAGCCCCAAAACGAAACAGCCCCGCCAACTCGGTGGGGCTGCCAAACTGAACTTTCTGAGTTTAAGGCACGGCGCCGTGAGCTGACGCAGGCGCGTGGCTTTGCCTCGTCGCGACCGTCACGCGGCACACACGCGAGCCGTCGAGCGCTTGCGCGTGGAGCCCACCTGCGACCAGCGGGCTGGCTCGGCTTTCGCAGTGTACTTTGCTCACAAAAATCTCCATTTGGTCATCGACATTTTTTAGAATCGATTAAGAATAAGAATTCCAAATCTATTCATGCAATTGACCATCCGAGCGCGAGGATTCGGGACATTATTCCAATGCAAATTAACGCCGGAACCGTATATTTTCAAAGGTTCCGGTTGCATGGCGTCGCAGTTGAGCCGACCCGTCCTGGGCCGAATATTCAACTTTGCAAGCAAGAATGCCGTCAAATCCTTCCCGGTCTTTCAGAGAATGGTCTCAATCCAGGCCGCTACGTACCAGCCTTGCACGCGCCGAGGCAGCCGTGCGCGCGCAGCCGCGCAGCCCCAGGTCACGCAGGCTGCTTTTTGACCTGCTGTGCATCCTCGGCCAATGGAAGCGGGCCGGGATGCAATTGCAGATCCTTGCCGACACCGATCGCAGCTTCGAGGACAACGCCACGCTCCTTGGCAAACTGATCCGGGCCGAGTGCCAGCGCGCCAAGGTGCTCCGCGGGCTGGCCGCCCCATCGACGTTCGGGTCCAAGGACGGCTTTACGCCACCGTGGATGCTGCAACTGTCCGAAGCGCTGCGGCTCATCGCGCGGCCGCCCGCCATGGCGTCGACCGCCCTCACAGCCAGCGACGCCCTGCGCAGGACGGCGCTCGCCGGCACGCCCGAAACGCCGGGACGGTGCGACGCCCTCCCCGCAGCCTTCGACTGGATCACGGACAGCGACACGCGGCTCGGGCCGGTCTGCGAAGTGGTCCTGCCCAACGGCTACCACTGGATCGCGCTGGACGACCTTCAAAGCCTGCGCATGGAGGCTCCCACGCAATTGCAGGACCTCATCTGGTCGCGCGCGCAATTCCAGCTTCGCCATGGACCAGAGTTCGAAGGCTACATGCCGATGCGTTATCCCGTGCGGGCGGAGGATCGGGACACCTTGCTGCTTGCCCGCGAAACCGTGTGGACCAACCTCGGCGAAACCGCGGTACTCGGCCACGGGCAGAAAGTGTGGAGCACGGACAAAGGCGATATTCCTTTGCTCGATGTTCGGCACTGCACGTTCCACGAACCAGGCAGCACCGTCGCGCCAGGCCAATGAAAAACGCCGCGCATGTCATTCATGCGCGGCGCTGGAAAAGTGCCTGAAGGGGGTGGAGGCGCGAGCCGGAGTCGAACCGGCCTAACCGGATTTGCAATCCGGGGCATAACCGCTTTGCTATCGCGCCGCTCTCAAAAGCTAGTCGAGCGAGGACGTTGCATACCCGCTGACGAAAAAGGGAAGCCCGTGCTTCCCTTTCCTGTACGTGACTCTGGAGCGGGAAAGGAGGCTCGAACTCCCGACCTCAACCTTGGCAAGGTTGCGCTCTACCAACTGAGCTATTCCCGCGTCTCGAAGCCTTCGATTATAGCGTAGATATTTGAGCTCGATCAAGCAATTCGCACGTGATACGTGCTCAATGCTTGACCGGGCCTTCTCCCGGCTGCGCAGCACGCTGCTTGGCAATGTCGGCCATGGCCGCCTGAGAGGCTGCAACCTCTTCGTCGGACAACGGCGTCGGCGCCTTCTCGAGCGCGATCTCCAGCACCTTGTCGATCCACTTGACCGGGATGATCTCGAGGCCGTTCTTCACGTTCTCGGGAATGTCCTGCAGGTCCTTCGCGTTCTCCTCGGGAATCATCACGGTCTTGATACCGCCGCGCAGCGCCGCCAGGAGTTTCTCCTTCAGGCCGCCGATGGCCGTCACCTCTCCGCGAAGCGTGATCTCGCCAGTCATGGCGACGTCGCCGCGGACCGGAATGCCGGTCAGTGCCGACACCAAAGCCGTCGTCATCGCCGCGCCGGCGCTCGGCCCGTCCTTGGGCGTCGCACCGTCCGGCACGTGGATGTGGATGTCGCGCTTCTCGAACGCGTCGTCGCGGATGCCCAGGCGCCGCGCCCGGCTGCGCACCACGGTGCGCGCCGCCTCAACCGACTCCTTCATGACATCACCGAGCGACCCGGTCCGGGCGATGATGCCCTTGCCGGGCATGCTCGCCGCCTCGATGGTCAGCAGGTCGCCGCCCACTTCGGTCCAGGCCAGGCCCACGACCTGGCCCACCTGGTTCTGCTGCTCGGCGCGGCCATAGGTGAACTTCTGGACACCCAGGAATTCGTTCAGATTGTCCGGCGTGACCGTCACCAGCGGCTGCAGCTTCTTGAGCTGGATTCCCTTGACCACCTTGCGGCAGATCTTGGAGAGTTCCCGCTCGAGCGAGCGCACGCCGGCTTCGCGCGTGTAGTAACGGACGATGTCCCGCACCGCCTCGTCGGTGATGCGCAGTTCGCCTTCCTTGACGCCGTTGTTGGCCAGTTGCTTGGGCAGCAGGTACTTCAGCGCGATGTTCGTCTTCTCGTCCTCGGTGTAGCCCGACAGGCGGATCACTTCCATCCGGTCCAGCAGGGCTGGCGGGATGTTCATCGAGTTGGACGTGGCAACGAACATCACGTCCGACAGGTCGAAATCGACCTCGACATAGTGGTCGCCGAACGTGTGGTTCTGCTCCGGATCGAGCACTTCCAGCAGGGCCGACGACGGGTCGCCCCGGAAATCGGTTCCCAGCTTGTCGATCTCGTCGAGCAGGAACAGCGGATTGCGGGTGCCGACCTTGCTCAGGCTGGTGAGCACCTTGCCCGGCAGCGCCCCGATGTAGGTGCGGCGATGGCCCCGGATCTCGGCCTCGTCGCGCATGCCGCCCAGTGCCATGCGAACGTATTTGCGCCCCGTGGCCTTGGCAACCGACTGGCCCAGCGAGGTCTTGCCCACCCCGGGCGGGCCGACCAGGCACAGGATCGGTGCCTTGACCTTGTCCACGCGCTGCTGAACCGCGAGATATTCCAGGATGCGGTCCTTGACCTTCTCCAGGCCGTAGTGGTCCTCGTTGAGGACTTCCTCGGCATGCGCCAGGTCGTGCTTGATCTTCGTCTTCTTCGCCCAGGGCAGGCCCACCAGCACGTCGATGTAGTTGCGCACCACCGTGGCCTCGGCCGACATGGGCGACATCAGCTTGAGCTTCTTGAGCTCCGCGTCGGCCTTCTTGCGCGCGTCCTTGGGCATCTTGGCGAGCTTGATCTTCTTTTCGATCTCCTCGATGTCCGCGCCGTCCTCGCCCTCGCCCAGTTCCTTCTGGATCGCCTTGACCTGCTCGTTGAGGTAGAAGTCGCGTTGGTTCTTCTCCATCTGCCGTTTCACGCGGCCGCGGATCTTCTTGTCCACGTTGAGGATGTCGACCTCGCGCTCGAGCTGCGCGAAAAGGTTCTCCAGCCGGTCCTTGACCGGGTCCAGGTCGAGCACCGCCTGCTTGTTCTCGAGCTTGAGCGGCAGGTGCGCCGCGATCGTGTCGGCCAGGCGGCCCGGCGCGTCGATGCTGGAGATCGAGGTGAGGATCTCCGGCGGAATCTTCTTGTTGAGCTTGACGTACTGGTCGAACTGCTGCATGACCGCACGGCGCAGCGCCTCGACCTCGGTGTTCGCCGGGCTGGTGACCTCCACCGCCTCGACCGGCGTCACGTTGGCGCTGAAATGCGACTCATGGTCGACGATCTGGTTCACGCGGGCGCGCTGCTGCCCTTCGACCAGCACCTTCACGGTGCCGTCGGGCAACTTGAGCATCTGCAGGATGGTCGAGACGCAACCGACTTCGAACATGTCGTCCGTCGCGGGCTCGTCCTTGGCGGCGGCCTTCTGCGCCACCAGCATGATGCGGCGCTCGGCCTCCATCGCGAGCTCGAGTGCCTTGATGCTCTTGGGCCGGCCGACAAACAGGGGAATGACCATATGGGGAAATACCACGACGTCGCGCAGCGGCAACAGCGGCAGGTCCACCGGGTCGGAAGGCAAGGGAGTGTGTCCGGACATGGCAATCCTTCAGGGGAGATCAGACAAAGATGGTCGGATCCGCACGCATTTCAAGTGCGCGCGGCAAACCCAAGGGAAACGCGCCTGCGCGCGTGGCCGGAAAAAAGCCCAGGCGATTGAACACTAGGCCTTCTTGGCCGCCTCTCGGTACACGAGCAGCGGCGGCTTGTTTTCGTCGATGGTGGAATCCTCGACGACCACTTTCTCGACGTTCGCGGCGTTCGGCAGGTCGAACATCGTGTCGATCAGGGATTGCTCGAGAATGGAGCGCAGGCCGCGCGCACCGGTCTTGCGCGCCAGCGCCTTGCGTGCAATGGCCTTGAGCGCCGCCGGGCGGATCTCGAGCTCGACGCCCTCCATCTGCAGCAGCTTGTGGAACTGCTTGACGACGGCGTTCTTCGGCTCGGTGAGGATCCGGACCAGGGCATCCTCGCTCAGCTCGGCCAGCGAGGCGACCACCGGCATGCGGCCCACCAGTTCGGGAATCAGGCCGAACTTGATCAGGTCTTCCGGCTCGACCTCGCGGAACACCTCGGTGATGCTGCGCTGCTGCTTGCTGCGCACGGCGGCGCCGAAGCCGATGCCGGAGGCCTCGGTGCGGTTCTCGATCACCTTCTCCAGGCCGGCGAACGCGCCGCCGCAGATGAACAGGATGTTGGTCGTGTCGATCTGCAGGAAATCCTGGTTGGGGTGCTTGCGCCCGCCTTGCGGCGGCACGCTGGCCATGGTCCCCTCGATGAGCTTGAGCAGCGCCTGCTGCACGCCCTCGCCGGAGACGTCGCGCGTGATGCTGGGGTTGTCCGACTTGCGCGAGATCTTGTCGATTTCGTCGATGTAGACGATGCCGCGCTGGGCCCGCTCGACCTCGTAGTTGCAGCTTTGCAGCAGCTTCTGGATGATGTTCTCGACGTCCTCGCCGACGTAGCCGGCTTCGGTCAGCGTGGTGGCGTCGGCCATCACGAAAGGCACGTTGAGCTGGCGCGCCAGCGTCTGCGCCAGCAGCGTCTTGCCGGACCCGGTCGGGCCGATCAGCAGGATGTTGCTCTTGGACAGTTCGACGTCGTCACCGGCGGACTTTTCCTTGTGCTTGAGGCGCTTGTAGTGGTTGTACACCGCCACCGCCAGCATCCGCTTGGCGGGCTCCTGGCCGATCACGTAGTTGTCGAGGTTGGCCTTGATCTCGGACGGCGCCGGAAGATCGCTCTTGGCCTCGCGTCCTTCGTCGGCGGCGGGCAACTCGTCACGGATGATCTCGTTGCACAGGTCGATGCATTCGTCGCAAATGAACACCGAAGGCCCAGCGATCAGCTTTTTCACCTCATGCTGGCTCTTGCCGCAGAAGGAGCAGTAAAGCGTTTTTTCGCTGGAAGAGCCTTTCTTGTCGGCCATGGGCGGATGCCTCGTAACAGGGGTGTGTCAATGATAGCGAAACAAAAACGGCGTCCTCCGTGTGGAAAACGCCGTTCTGGGGGGACCGGGCGTCCAGGTGCGCTCAGGAGCGCTGGTGGATGACCTGGTCGACCAGTCCGTATTCCTTGGACTCGTCGGCCGTCAGGAAATAGTCACGCTCGGTGTCGGCCTTGATTTTCTCAAGCGGCTGGCCGGTGCGCTCGGCCAGGATGCGATTCATCTGATCCTTGGTGCGCAGAATGTCGCGCGCATGGATCTCGATGTCGGTCGCCTGGCCGCGGGCGCCGCCCAGCACCTGGTGGATCATGATCTTGGAATTGGGCAGGGAGAAACGCTTGCCCTTGGCACCGGCGGCCAGCAGGAACGCGCCCATGCTGGCTGCGAAGCCTACGCACAGGGTCGACACATCCGGCTTGATGAACTGCATGGTGTCGTAGATCGCCATGCCGGCCGTGACGCTGCCGCCGGGCGAATTGATGTAGAACGAGATGTCCTTGTCGGGGTTCTCGCTCTCCAGGAACAGCAGCTGCGCCACCACCAGGTTGGCGGTCTGGTCGTTCACTTCGCCGACCAGGAAGATCACGCGCTCCTTCAGCAGGCGCGAATAGATGTCGTACGACCGCTCGCCGCGGCCCGACTGCTCGATGACCATCGGGATCATGCCGAGGGCCTGGGTGTCCTGTGCGCTCATGTGTTGCTCCGGAAAGTGCTTGTACTTTACCCAAACGAAATGGGGCTCGTGCGCCAAAGCACAAGCCCCATCCCGGATCAGGGACGCAGCGCCGCTCAGGCCTGCTGCTGTTGCGCCATCAGTTCGTCGAATCCGACCTTCTTCTCGGCGACCTTGGCCTTGCCCAGCACGAAGTCGGTCACGTTGTTCTCGATCACGACGGCTTCCACCTCGCCGAGGCGGCGGGCGTCGCTGTAGTACCAACGCACCACGTCCGCCGGACGCTCGTAGCTGGCGGCCATTTCTTCCACGTGGGCCTTGATCTGCTCGGGCTTGGCCGTCAGGTCGTTGGCGCGAACCAGCTCTGCCACCACCAGGCCCAGGCGCACGCGCCGCTCTGCCTGCGGGCGGAAGACCTCGTCGGGGATCGGCGCCTTGTCGGCGTCCTTGATGCCGCGCTGCTTGAGTTCGGCGCGGGCATTCTCGACCATGCGCTCGATCTCGGCCTGGACGCTGGCGTTGGGCAGGTCCAGCTCGGCGTTGGCGATCAGCGCGTCCATCACGGCGGTCTTGTTGCGCGCCAGGAGGCGGAACTTGACTTCGCGCTCGAGATTCTTGCGGACGTCCGCGCGCAGTCCTTCGACCGTGGCGTCGGCGATGCCCAGCGACTTGGCCAGTTGCTCGTTCACTTCCGGCAGGTTGGCCGCTTCGAGCTTCTTCACGGTGACCATGAAGTCGGCCTGCTTGCCGGCCACGTCGCGGCCATGGTAGTCCTCGGGGAAGGACAGCGGGAAGGTGCGGCTGTCGCCGACCTTCAGGCCGGCCACGGCGTCCTCGAATTCCTTGAGCATCTGGCCTTCGCCGACGATGAACTGGAAGTCCTCGGCCTTGCCGCCCTGGAAGGGCTCGCCGTCGATCTTGCCCTCGAAATCGACCGTCACGCGGTCGCCGTCCTGCACCACGGCGTCCTGCGGACGCTGCGCGAAGGAGCGGCGCTGCTTGCGCAGGATGTCGATGGTCTTGTCGATCGCGTCGTCGCCCACCTCGGCGTCGAGCTTCTCGACGGTCGCGGCCGACAGGTCGCCGATCTTGACCTCGGGGAACACCTCGAAGACGGCGTCGAAGCTCATCTCGCCCTCGGGCGCGCCGTCCTTCTCGGTGATGCGCGGCTGCCCGGCCACGCGCAGCTTGGCCTCGTTGGCTGCCTGCGAGAACGCCTCGCCGACCTTGTCATTCATGACCTCGTAGTGCACCGAGTAGCCGTAGCGCTGGGCAACGACGCTCATCGGCACCTTGCCGGGGCGAAAGCCGTCCATGCGGACAGTGCGCGCCAGCTTCTTCAGGCGGCTGTCGACTTCGGACTTGATGACGTCGACCGGAAGGGTCAGCGTGATCTTGCGTTCGAGCTTCTCGAGGGTTTCAACGTTCACGGTCATTTCCATTTCCTAGGAAGGATATCTTTGCAGTGGTGCGCGGGGCCGGACTCGAACCGGCACACTCTTGCGAGCGTCAGGACCTAAACCTGGTGCGTCTACCAATTTCGCCACCCGCGCTGACGTACCTGGCAATGCCTCAGCAAAGACTCAAGCAGATCTCTTCTGGTTGCAGGCTGCCTTGAAGGCCGCACCGGCTTGCGCGAGCAGCAAACCCGTGAGCCTGCGTGCTGCGCCGCCCGGCCGAAGCCGCCCGCGAAATTAGTCAACCCGGTATTTTAATCGGCTTCGACCCGCCCTTTTCGGGCGACCCGTCCGGCGCGTCGCGGCGGACGCGAAACCAGGCCGCGTACATGGCCGGAAGCGCCAGCAAGGTGAGCACCGTGGCCACGACCAGGCCCCCCATGATTGAGACCGCCATCGGGCCCCAGAAGCCGCTGCGCGACAGCGGCACCATGGCCAGCACCGCGGCTGCCGCGGTCAGGACGATCGGCCGCAGCCGCCGCACGGTGGATTCGACGATCGCGTCCCAGGCCGGCACCCCGGCGGCACGGTCCTGCTCGATCTGGTCGATCAGGATCACCGAGTTGCGCTGGATCATGCCCATCAGCGCGATCACGCCGAGCATGGCCACGAAGCCGAACGGCCGGTTCGACAGCAGCAGCGCGGCGGAAACGCCCGCGATGCCCAGCGGCCCTGTGATGAACACCAGCATCGCGCGGCTGAAGCTGTGCAACTGCAGCATGAGCAGGGTGAAGATGATGAACAGCATCACCGGCAGGCCCACGACGATGGACGACGACCCCTTGCTGCTTTCTTCGACCGCGCCGGCCACGTCGATGCGGTAGCCAGTGACGCCGTCGTCCTGCCAACGCGCTTCGAGGCGGCGCAACTCGGGCAGGAGCTGATCGGTCACGGTGGCGCCCTGCAGGCCTTCGGTGATGTCACCCTGGACCGTGATGGCATAGTCGCGGCCTTCGCGCCACATCACGCCGGGCTCCCAGGTGAAGACGGGCCTGGCGATCTGCGCCAACGGAATGGCCTGGCCGGACGCGGTGGGCACGTAGGCGTTGCCGATGTCGGAGATCGCCTCGCGCTCGTTCGGCGTCTGGCGCAGCACGATGTCGATCAGCTTGTCGCCCTCGCGGAACTGGCCGACGTTGGTTCCGCTGAACATGGTGCGCGAGGCCTGCGCGATCGACTGGCTGCTCACGCCCAGTGCGCGCGCCTTGGCCTGGTCCACCTCGAGCCGGATCACCTTGACCGACTCGTTCCAGTTGTCGTTGACACCGCGCATGTTGGGGTTGGCGCGCATCGCCTCCTTGACCTGGTCGGCCAGCACCCGCAGCTGCGCCGGATCGCCGCCGCGCACCCGGAACTGCACCGGGTAGGCCACGGGCGGGCCATTGGGCAGCAGCTTGACGCGCCCTCGCACCTCGGGGAACTCGTGGGCGAGAAGTTCAGGAAGCAGCTTGCGCAGCCGCTCACGCTCGTGCAGGTCCGCGGTCAGGACGATGAGCTGCGACACGTTGGTCTGCGGAAACACCTGGTCCAGCGGCAGGTAGAAGCGCGGCACGCCGGAGCCGATCCAGGCGGTCACCGACTTCACGCCGTCCTGCTGGCGCAGGCGCGCCTCGAGGCGCCGGGTCACCGCCTCGTTGGCGCCGAAGGACGTGCCCTCCGGGAACCAGGCGTCGACCAGGATTTCCGGCCTGCTCGAATCCGGGAAGAACTGTTGCTGCACCTTGCCCATGCCGACCACGCCCAGGGCGAACAGCAGCACGGTGCCGCCGATGGTGATCCAGCGGTGTGCCACGCACCAGTTCACCGTACGTCGGAAGGTGTTGTAGAAGGGCGTGTCGAACAGCTCGTGCGGCGGCGCGTCCGGCTCGCGCGCCTTCACCTTGAGCATCAGCGTGCCCAGGTACGGCACGAAGTAGACCGAGACGAACCAGGACAGCACCAGCGCCGTCACCGTCACCGCGAAGATGGCGTAGGTGTATTCGCCCGTGGTCGAGCGCGCCATGCCGATCGGCAGGAAGCCCGCCGCCGTGATCAGCGTGCCGGTCAGCATCGGCTTGGCCGTCAGGTCGTAGGCGAAGGTGGCTGCGCGCTTCTTGTCGTAGCCCTCCTCCAGCTTGCGCACCATCATCTCGACCGCGATGATGGCATCGTCCACCAGCAGGCCAAGCGCGATGATCAGCGAGCCCAGCGAGATCTTGTGCAGGCCGATGTCGAGGAACTTCATGGCCAGGAAGGTCACGCTCAGCACGAGCGGAATGGTGATGGCCACCACCAGGCCGGGACGCACGTCCACGTGCCAGCCCAGGCGGCCGCCCTTGTGCAGCCCGAGCGACAGGATGCTCACCGCGAGCACGATCACCACCGCCTCGATCAGCACCCTGATGAACTCGTTGACCGACGTCGACACGGCGACCGGCTGGTCCTGCACCTGCGCCAGGCGCATGCCGACGGGCAGACGGCGGCCGATCTCGTCCGTCGCCGCATGCAGCGCCTTGCCCAGCGCGATGATGTCCCCGCCCTTCGTCATGGCCACCCCCAGCGCGATCACGTCGCGGCCCTGGTGGCGCACCTTCACGGTAGGCGGATCGACGTAGCCGCGATGCACCTCGGCAACGTCCGACAGGCGCAGCTGGCGGCCCGAACTGCCACGGATCGGCATGCTGCGAAGTTGCTCGACATCGTTGAACTGGCCCGCCACCCGCACCTGCACCACGTCCTGCGTCGACTGGATGGCGCCGGCGCTTTCCACCGCGTTCTGCTGGCCGAGCTGGCTCAGCACCGCATTGAAATCAAGGCCAAGCTGCGCCAGGCGCTTTTGCGACACCTCGATGTAGACCTTCTCGTCCTGCACGCCGAACAGCTCGACTTTCGAGACGTCCCGCACCCGCAGCAACTGCTGGCGCACGTCGTCCGCATGCACCTTGAGTTCGGCCAGCGAGAAGCCTTCGCTCTCCAGGGCATAGATCACGCCGTAGACGTCGCCGAACTCATCGTTGAAGAACGGCCCCTGAACGCCCGATGGCAAGGTCGAGCGCATGTCGCCCACCTTCTTGCGCACCGTGTACCAGACGTTGGGCACCTCGGCAGGGCGCGAGTTGTCCTTGATCTGGAAGATGATCTGCGACTCGCCCGGCTTCGAATAGCTGCGGATGACGTCGGCGTACGGCACCTCCTGCAGCGTGCGCTCGATCTTGTCGGTCACCTGCTCGGCGACCTGCTGCGCGGTCGCGCCAGGCCAGTAGGTGCGCACCACCATCGCCCGGAAGGTGAAGGGCGGGTCCTCGTTCTGGCCGAGCTGGAAGAAGGCGACGCTGCCCAGCAGCATCAGCACCACCATCAGGTAGCGCGTCAGCGGCGCATGCTCCAGCGCCCACTGCGAAAGATTGAAGCCGCGCTTGCCTTCGGGCGCGGCGCCCGGACCTTGGGAAGAGGACGTCATCGGCCGGTCCTCAGCGCTCGGCCGTGCGGGTGGCGGCCACCGGGGCGCGCTGGTCGGGGCCTGCCTCCTTGCGCCCGTACTTTTCCTTGTAGATGCTCACCTTCTGTCCCGGCGACAGCACATGCACGCCGGCGGTCACCACCAGCATGCCGGGCGCCAGCCCGGAGGCGATGACGGCCTCGTTGCCGTCCGCCGTGGCCACCTCGACCGTCTGCAGCTGTACCGTCATGCTGGACCGGTCGAGCACCCACACCGCGCTGCCCTTGCCCTGCGCGGCCTGTCGCAGCGCGCTGGTCGGCAGCTTGATCACCGGCCTGCCGACCTGCGACAACGCCTGCGGCCGCGCGTAGACGGTCGCACCCAGCGGCGGCGCCTTGTCGGCGTCGATGGCGACCTTGATCATGTACGTGCGCGTGACGGCGTCGGCACTGGCAGCGACCTCGCGCACCGTGCCTTGCAAATGGCCGTCGCCCTGCCCGTCCCAGCGCCGCACGCTGACCGGGGAGCCGACCGGGACCGCAACGGCCTGGTCCTCTGGCACGGCGAACACGACGTCGCGCCCGCCGTCCTGCGCCAGCCGCACCACGGTCGTGCCGGCCGTGACCACCTGGCCCGGCTCCGCCTCCACCGCGGTGATCACGCCGGCCGTATCGGCCACCAGCCGCGTGTAGCGCGCCTGGTTGCCTTGGGACGCCACCTGCGCCTGGGCCTGTTCCAGCTGTGCCTGGGCCGACCTGGCGGTGCTCTCGCGCCGCTCGAGTTCCGCCGCGCTGATGAAGTTCTGCGCCCGCAGGTCGCGGTAGCGCTTGAGATCGGCCGCCGCAAGGTCGCGGCTGGTCAGCGCGGCCGCGGCCTGGGCGCGCGCCGCCTCGGCCGCCAGCTGATAGTCGCGCGGATCGAGTTGCGCCAGCACCGTGCCGGGCGTCACGTGCTGGCCCAGTTGCGCCTGGCGCTCGGTGATCTTGCCGGTGACGCGAAAGCCGAGCCGCGTCTCGATGCGGGCTCGCACCTCGCCCGAGAACTCCACGGCGGTCCCGAACCGATCGGCCGCGACCTCCATCACCTTGACCGCCCGGACCGGCTCCGGCGGCGGCGGCGCCTGCTTGCAGCCGCCCACGGCGGTGGCCACGACGGCGCCTGCCAGGATGAGCCCCAGGATGCGTGGAAAAGCGGCTGAGTCGTTCGGCACAGTCATGGCACAGGCGGGGGAAGGGTCCAAGGGAGATCGGCCAGTTAATGACCGACCGGTTAGTAATCTAGGTCAAAGCACCCCCAAAGTCAACGCGGCGAACGACATCGCGTGCGCCGCCGGGAGAGCGCCGGCGCGCTGCCCCACAATCCGCGCGTGCCGGATTCCTCTTCCTCCTCCCCGCCCTTCCCGACCGCGCCTGCCGTCGCCGGCCGCCACTACGAGAACTTTCCCGTCGCATCGTGGCTCTGCCCCCCGCGCCTGCGCCCGCCGATCGCCGCCATCTATGCCTTTGCCCGCACGGCGGACGACATCGCCGACGAGGGCGATGCGACACCCGATGAACGCCTGGCGCAGCTGGCGGCATACCGCGCGGACCTGCGCGCCTGCGCCGGCAATGCCGCGCATTCGGGCATGTGGCCCGACGTGTTCGGCCCCCTGGCCGAGGCCATCGCAGCCTTCGACCTGCCGCAGGACCTGCTGGCCGACCTGCTCAGCGCGTTCTGCCAGGACATCGAGAAAACCCGCGACGGCGCCGCATACGCCGACCGCGCCGAACTGCTTGACTACTGCGCCCGTTCCGCCAACCCGGTCGGCCGACTGCTGCTGCACCTGTACGGCATCGGAGACACCCGCGCCCTGGCGCAGAGTGACGCCATCTGCAGCGCCTTGCAGCTGATCAATTTCTGGCAGGACCTGGGCACCGACCTGCCGCGCGGCCGCTTCTACCTGCCGCTGGCCGATTGCGCCGCCCATGGCCTGTCGCGCGCCGACTTCGCCGGGGCGCGGCCGCTCGGATCGGCTGCGCCAGCGCCCGCCGCCCTGAGGCTCGTCGCCGCCGAAGTCGATTGGGCGCGGCGGCTGATGCACGAAGGCGCGCCGCTGGTCCACCGGGTGCCCGGACGGGCCGGCTGGGAACTGCGCCTGGTGGTCCAGGGCGGCCTGGCCATCCTGGACAAGATCGAACGGCTCGGCTTCGACACCTTCTCGCGCCGGCCCACCGTCGGCGCGGCGGATGCACCTCGCCTGGCGTGGAAAGCGCTGCGGATGCGGAGACAATCGCCCGCTGCATGAATCCAGAACAATACGTCCAGGAAAAGGCCGCCGCATCGGGCAGCAGCTTCTACTACGCCTTTCTCTTCCTGCCGGCCCCACGACGCGCCGCGATCACCGCCTTTTATGCCTTCTGCCGTGAGGTGGACGACGTGGTCGACGAGGTTCATGACCCTGGCGTGGCCGCGACCAAGCTGGCCTGGTGGCAAACCGAGGTGTCGCAGTCGTTTGCCGACCGCCCGCAGCATCCCGTCATGCAGGCGCTGATGCCGCACACCGCCGCGTTCGGGATCGAGGAGCGGCAGTTGCAGGACGTCATACGCGGCTGCCAGATGGACCTGGAGCAGACCCGCTACCTGGATTTCCCCGGCCTGGCCCGCTATTGCCACCTGGTGGCCGGCGTGGTCGGCGAAGTCGCGGCGCGCATCTTCGGCCAGCGCGACGAGGCCACCACCGTCTACGCGCACAAGCTCGGGCTGGCGCTGCAGCTGACCAACGTCATCCGCGACGTGGGCGAGGACGCCCTGCGCGGGCGCATCTATTTGCCGGTCAATGAACTGCAGCAATTCGACGTCAAGGCGCACGAGATCCTCAACCGTGTGCACTCCGAGCGCTTCGTGGCGTTGATGCGCTTCCAGGCCGAACGCGCCCACCGCTGCTACGACGAGGCGCTGGCACTGCTGCCCGCGGTCGACCGCCGCAGCCAGAAGCCGGGGCTGATGATGGCCAGCATCTACCGCACCCTGCTGCGGGAAATCGAGCGCGACAGCTTCCAGGTGCTGCACCAGCGCGTCAGCCTCACGCCGGTGCGCAAGCTCTGGCTGGCGTGGAAGGTGCAGGCGCTGGGCCGGTTGTGATCGCGGGCCGGGCGCCTGCCGCCGGACGGCAGCCGGCGCGCGTCGCCATCGTCGGCGGCGGCTGGGCCGGACTCGCGTGCGCCGTGCGCGCAACCGAGGCCGGCCATGCGGTCACCGTCTTCGAGGCCACGCGCACCTGGGGCGGGCGCGCCCGGCGCGTCGAGACGAACGAGGGCACGCTCGACAACGGCCAGCACATCCTCATCGGCGCCTACAGCGCATCGCTGGCCCTGATGCGCACGGTCGGCGTGGACCCGGACGCCGCCCTGCTGCGCATGCCGCTGACGCTGCGCTTCGCCGACGGCGGCGGCGTCGCCCTGCCGGCAGCGCCGCCGTCGCTGGCGCTTCTGGCCGGCATATGGGGCGCACGCGGCTGGGACTGGCGGGACAAGTCGACGCTGCTGGCCTGGGCATTGCGTTGGCGGGTGGCGGGGTTCCGATGTGCGCCGCAGGCCACGGTGGCCGACCTGGCGCGCAGCCTCACACCACGCGTGCGCGCCCAGCTGATCGAGCCGCTGTGCGTCTCGGCCCTCAATACGCCGCTCGACCGCGCCAGCGGCGAAGTGTTTCTGCGCGTGCTGCGCGATGCGCTGCTCGGCGGCCGCGGCAGCGCCGATCTCCTGCTGCCCCGGGTGGACCTGGGCGCGATGCTCCCCGATGCGGCGGCAGCCTGGCTCGCCGGCCACGGTGCCGTGCTCGAGCCCGGGCTGCGCGTGCGATCGCTCGCGCGGGTGGCGGCACGCTGGCAGATCGACGGCAACGCATTCGATGCCGTGGTACTGGCGACGCCGCCATGGGAAACCGCCCGCCTGGTGCGCGAAGCCTCCGGGATGGAAGAGCGCGCTGCCGCCGACTGGGCCGCTTGCGCGCAAACCCTGCAATACGAGGGCATTGCCACGGTCTACGCGGACGGGGCGCCGGCGCTGCCAGGCGGCCTTCCGTTGATGGCCCTGCATGGCAGCGGCGCGGCACCGGCCCAGTTCGTGTTCGACCGCGGCATGCTCGGCGGCCCACGCGGCCTGGCCGCCTTCGTGATCAGCGCCACGGATGCGCCGGCCGCGACCTTGCAGCGGCAGGTCCTGGCACAGGCCCGCGAGCAACTCGGATGGGAAGGACTGCGACCGGTCCGCACGATCGTGGAGAGACGGGCAACATTCGCCTGCGTTCCGGGCCTGCGACGGCCGTGGGCCGGCATCGCGCCCGGACTATGGGCCTGCGGCGACTACGTCGACGGTCCGTACCCGGCAACGCTCGAAGGGGCCGCGCGATGCGCGGACCAGGTGGCCGCCGCCCTGGCTACCAGCCCCAGACCAGGCGCCGCGACACCCAGCCCGTAACCCGGCCGAGCTTCACCTTCACCCAGTCGCCCTGGCGGCCGAGGGTGCGCATGATCTCGCCGTACTTGGCCTTGGCCAGCACCCGATGCTTCGTGCCGGGCCCGCTGCGGATGTTCAGGTTGTCGACCTTGGCGACGTGGTGGGCCTGGCGGTTGGTGACGGAACGGGCGATCCAGCCGGTATCGCCTTCGAAGTCGCGCACCTTGTACCAGTTGCTCTTGCGCCCGATCACCGCCAGCGGATAGCCGCGACTGAGTTCCCACTGCACCTTGTATCGCGTACTGGGCCCCGAGCGCAGGTGGGCACCTTCGCTCGCGGTGGCCACCATGTCGGCGGCCTGGGCCACGGTGCCGGCCAGCAGCAGCGCCAGGCCCATGAGCAGCGGGGTGATCCATCGGGCGGCCATCTTCATGCGTATTTTCTCCTCTTGCGCAATCATTGTGAAAAGGTCTTCGACGCACGGTGGCGCCGGAGCCGAAGTCGTATGTGCGCACCCGGGCGGTGAAGTTCCCGAGATGGAGAAGTTTTTGCCTGCGCGCTATCGGACGGCGCCGAGGCCGCCCATGTCCTCGCGCGTGCGGATGGGCGCCATGCCGCCGCGCGCCCCCCAGCCCGCGGCGGACGCGCCGCGCGGCAGTTCGTCGAGGACGATGCCGTGCTTGTCCATGAGGCGGTAGAGCGTCATGCGCGAGACGCCAAGCTCTCGGGCGGCGTGCGTGACGTTGTGGCTCATCCGATGCAGGGTGTGGCAGATCACGTCCCGTTCGGCGGCGGTGCGCGCCACGTTGAGCGCCACGCCCATTGCGCCCTGCACGGTCGGCAGGCCGAGGTCGTCCGGCGAGATCAGCCGCCGCTCGGTCATGACCAGCGCCCGCTGCACCCGGTTGAACAACTCGCGCACGTTGCCCGGCCAGGTGTGGGCCTGCATCGCCTCGAAGGACTGGCGCGAGAAGCCGCGCGCACGGCTGCGGCCGGCGGTGGCGCAGCGGTCGAAGAAGTGCTGCGCCAGCACCGGTACGTCCTCCATGCGCTTGCGCAGCGGCTGCACCTCGATCGACAGCACGTTCAGGCGATAGAACAGGTCCTCGCGGAACCGCCCGACCGCGACCGCCTCCGCCAGGTCGACGTGCGATGCGGCGACCACCCGCGCGTCCACCTTGACGTGCCTTACGGCGCCCACGCGGGCGATGGTCTTTTCCTGCAGGAAGCGCAGCAGGTTCGTCTGCAGGTCCAGCGGCAGGTCGCCGATCTCGTCCAGGAACAGTGTGCCGCCATGCGCCGCCTCGATAAGGCCGCGGCGCTCCGACGATGCGCCGGTGAAAGCGCCGCGTTCGTGACCGAACAGTTCCGAGTGGATGAGCGTGGGAGCGATGGCGCCGCAGTTGACCACCACGAACGGACCTGCCGCCCGCTGCGAGCATTGGTGAATGGCACGCGCCGCCAGTTCCTTGCCGCTGCCGCTCTCGCCGCCGATGAGGACCGGGGCCTCGGTGCTGGCGACCTTGCGGATGGCGGCGCGCAGTCGGGCGATCACCAGCCCCTGTCCCACCATGCCGAGCGCATCATGGCCATGCCGCTCGTCCCGGCGCAGGCGGTGCAGCAAGGCGCGCTCTCGCGCGTGGCGCAGCCGGATGGACAGTTCGGGGCCATCGGCCGGCATCAGCTGATGGTCGAAGAAGCTGTCTAGCACCAGGTCGCGAAAGGCCGGCTCCTGCAGCGCCTGGGGCTCGCACAGCGCGACCCATTCGGTGCCGGGGCCGGTGTCGAGCAGGCTTTCGACAGCCGCATGCGTCAGCGCCGGCTCCGCACCGGCCACCAGCAAGGCCACCGGGAAGTCGCCGTGGGCCTGCATGCGCTGCGCCGCCTGCACGTTGCGCGCGTGGCTGACGGCCCAGCCCTGCGCGACCAGCTGCGCGGCAATGCCGGTGGCGTCGCCATCGAGCGTGAGGCACAGGACGTCGGGGGGGTGCATGGCGCGCGGCGGTCTCAGAAGGTCATCGGCACGCGCAGCGTGAGGGTCAGATCGGGCGTGTCGCGCGTCAGGCCAGCCCCTACCGATACGTTCACGTTGGTCCGGTCGCTCATGCGGAACGAGTAGCCCAGCAGCAGCGAGGCCAGTTGCGTGCGCACCGAGCCGCGCACCGTCTCGTCGTTCTGCTTGGTCGGGCCGATCGAGTACAGCTCGACGCCGATCGAGAACGACGAGCGCTCGTTGATCGACAGGCCCATGCCGAAGTTCATGCCCCAGACGTCGCCCGGCTTGATGGAGCCGAGCATTTCGGACTCGCCGTTCTGCAGCATGCGCGAGACGTTGTCGCGCCCGACGTTGTAGGTGTAGCTGATGCCGCCGAAGAACACGGCCGGATCGCTCGGATACAGGAACGTCAGGCTGGGCTGCCACGAATAGAAGCCCGAGCCGGTCGGCGCCTCCAGCGGCAGGCCGGTTCCGGTGGTGTTGCCCAGGCAGCGGGTGACGCAGTCCGTGGGCACTTCGAACGGGTCCTTGCCGGTGCGCGACTTGAAGCGCAGGCCGCCGACCAGGTAGGGCCAGTTCTCGCGCGCGCTGAACAGCTGGTAGCGCATTGCCAGCTCGACGTCGCCGATGCCGTTGCCCTTGGTGTCGAACACGTTGTCGACCGCCGCGCCGGTGAACACCTCCCGGCTGACCGTCGAGTCGGAGCGGATCACGTAGGGCAGCTTCGCTTCCAGCTCCATCTTGTTGGTCACGCCCCAGCGTCCGGTCAGGGCCGGCACCATCATGTTGCGCTTGACCTCGCGCACGTCGATCAGGCCGATGAGGATGGCCGGTATGACGGTGTAGCCCACCAGCGCCACCCGGTCGTTCGACGAATAGCTGTACTGGAACGACGGCTCCAGCGCGAACCGGCCGCGCGGCGTGAGGATGCTGGGCTCGTCGAAGATCTGCGCCATCGGCGGCGCCACCTCCTGCTTGGCCGGCGCGACGCCGACGCGCACCGGCCGCTCGGCGCCGGCATCGGGCGCGGCTGCCGCGGCCCCCGTCGTCGTCCCACTGGCCGCCGCGGGCGCAGCCGCCGCTGCAGCGCCGGCCGTTGCCGCCGCCGCCTCCGCAGTGCCCGGCGCACGCACCGTCGGCTTGCGCGCCTCCTGCGCCGCATTGGCCTTCTGCTGCATCTCCCGGTAGCGCGCCTCCTGGTCGGCCAGTTGTCGCTGCAGCGCCTCGATCTGGCGGCCCTGAGCTTCCAGCGCCTGCTGCAGCGCATCGACACGCTTGGCAGTCGGCACCGCATTGCGGCCGCTTTGCGCCAGAGCCGGCATGGAAGCAGCGGCCAGCGACGCACCCAGTGCGAGCGCGCGCCAGCCGCCCGAATTCTGTTCTTGCATGAGCCCTCACCGCCAGTTCGATCTTGTCGGGGGCAGCGTATGCCTTTGCGTATGGTGACGGAAGACTCAATTTGCAAACAAAGGTAAACAACTTCCTACACAACGGCGCGGTGTCACGGAAATGTGGCGGTTGCATTCGCGCGTCGGGCGACGTGCAGTCGCACAGTGCACGTGCGGTCGGCCGCGAAGCGTCATCTTCCGAGGGGAGTGCATGCCGTCTCCGAGCTGTGACAGTCACAGCGCTGCAACACCTCGCACGCGAGCCGTGCCGCGCCCCCTGCAAACGTCTCCCCGGGAGCATTGCCAGGGGAGCGTTTCCCTATGCGGCGTACTGGTGATGTGACACCTTGCGTCCGCAAAACCGCACCTCCATCCGATTGCGTGCATGGCGCAGCGTCCGTGCACCGTCCCGCAAGCCGCATGGCGCCTCGAAAGCGAAGTAAATGAACACACAAGTACTACCCGCTGGCCCCGAAGTTGCAATGAGCCGCGCTCGATTTGCGTGCATCGCAGATCGAGCACTTCTCTGTTCATCAATCAACCTGGAGCCTTCATGAAAAAGACACTGTTAGCGTCAGCCCTCGCCATGGCCTTCGGGGTCACAGGTGTGGCACATGCCACTGCCAATGACCAGACAAGTGGCGACGGCGGAACGAATACCTCGACCGACACGACGACGGTGACCGTGTCCCCCACCATCACGGTGACCAAGACGCCGACCACCACCAATACCGCGACCGACAGCGGTGACGCCAATGCCAATGCCGCGCGCTCGGCTGCGCTGAACAACGGCTCGACCGGCACCTTCAGCAATGCGTTCAACACCACCAGCGTGGCGGCGATCAGCAGGCTCGAAGGCACGGTGACCGGCAACACCATCGGCGGCCTGGGCAACAACGCCTACAACTACGGCTCGGCGGCCGGTGGGCGTGGCTTGGGCGGTACCGGCGGCAATGGCGCCGGCGGGACGGCGTCGGGCAGCGGCGCCGGCGGCAATGGCGCTGTCGGGCGCGGCGCGACGGGCGCCGTCAGCGGTGATGCCAGCAACGGCGATGCCACCAACGGCGGTGCCGAGAACGGCAGCGCGACGGCCGGGAACGGCGGTCGCGGCGCCGGCGGCAACTCCAACGGCAGCGGCGACGGCGCCTCGGCTACGGCCAACGGCGCGCGCGGCGGTCGCGCCAGCAGCGCCGGCAACGGCGGCAGCGGTGGTGAGGGCGGCGGCGCAGCCGGTGCGCGTGGCGGCGGCGCAGGCGGCGGTGGCGACACCGGCAGCGCCTCTGCCGGCAGCGGCGGAGCCGGCGGCTCGGCGGGCTATGCCCGTGGCGGCGGCGGCGGCGATACCGGCAATGCCAATGGCGGCCGGCGCAACGGTGGCGCGGGCGGCACCAATACCGCGGGCGCCGGTGGCGCGGGCGGCAGCAACACCGGCGGGGCCGGTGCGGCAGGCGGTACGGGCGGCACGAACACCGCAGGCGCCGGCGGCACGGGCGGTGCGGGCGGCACGAACACCGCAGGCGCCGGCGCGGCCGGCGGTGCGGGCGGAACCGGCGGGGCGGGTGGCGCGGGCGGCGCAGGTGGCACGGCCACCGGTGGCGCAGGCGGCACGCACACCGCGGCCGCAGGCACCGGCGGTGCGGGCGGCTCGGCGACCAACGGCAGCGCCACCAACGGCAGCGCCAGCAACGGCAGCAACACCACCGGCGACGGCGGTGCGGGCGGCGACGGCACCGGCGGCGCCGGCGGCAACGGCAACGGCGGGACCAACAGCGCCCAGGGCGGCACCGGTGGCGCTGGCAACGGCGGCATGGGCGGCGGCGGCGGCACCGTGACGGTGGACGCAGGCACGTTCAACATGTCCAACACCATGACCAGCGTCGGCCAGTCGGCCGCCGGCGTCATGCTGGCCAGCCAGAACAGCGGCATGGCCTCGTTGGTGCAGCAGAGCGTGAACGTCCAGGCCAACCTGACGGTCGGCGGACCCTGAGCGGGGACGGTAGTTCCGAGCAGCGCCGTGCGCGTCGCGCCCTCCGGAGTGCGGCACGCGCGGCGCGTGAGCCGCCACACGCTGGCGGCCTTCCTGCAGGAGTCGATGTCATGACACCACGCCTTTGCGTTGCCAGCGCCTGTTTCATGTTCGCAGCCACCGGCCTCGGGCCGGCACTCGCGCAGACGGCGGACTCCGGTCCGCTCGCCGACGCGAGCCTGTTCGCCCATCCGGTCGGCGAGGAAGCCCTCAATGCGTACCGCGGCGGTGCGCAGGTGCACAGCGACATGGTGCTGGCCGGCACGACGGCGGAAAACTCGGCACGCAACGTCTCCACCGGTTCCAATGCCATCGACGGCGGCTCGTTCCAGAACATGAGCGGGCTGCCGGTGGTGATCCAGAACTCCGGGGCGAACGTGCTGATCCAGAACGCCGTGATCCTCAATGTGCAGATGAACTGAAGGCCGCGCGATGCAACGCCTACTGCTCTGCACCTGCCTGCTGGCGGCGGCCTTGCCGGCCGTCGCGCAGCAAGCCTACATTCCCGGACTCGGCGGCGGCGACTTCGTGCTGCCGATATCGAGCATGAAGCAGGCCCGCAGCCGCACCACGCTGATCCAGAAGTACGACTTCAGTTGCGGCTCCGCCGCCGTGGCGACGCTGCTGACGCACCACTACGGCGTGCCGGTCACCGAGGAAACCGTATTCCAGGAGATGTACACCCGCGGCGACCAGGCCAAGATCCACCGCGAGGGCTTCTCGCTGCTGGACATGAAGCGGTTCCTGGAGGCGCGCGGCTTCCAGGCCGACGGCTTCGAGCTGCCGCTGGACAAGCTCAACGAAGCGCGCGTGCCGGCCATCGTGCTCATCAACGAAGGCGGGTATTTCCACTTCGTCGTCGTCAAGGGCCTGCAGGGGCAGCGCGTGCTGCTGGGCGACCCGGCGCGCGGCACCCGCGTGATGGCCAGGAAGGACTTCGAGGCGATCTGGCAGCAGCGCCTGCTGTTCGTGATCCACAACCGCATGGATCAGGCGCGCTTCAATGTCGCCTCCGAATGGCGACTGATACCGCGCGCACCGCTGTCGGACGCGATCGACCGCAGCGCCATGAGCGACTTCACCTTGCCCAAGATGGGCCCCGGGGACTTCTGATGCGCCGTCGCATCGCGCTCCCGTTCCTCGCCGCCGCGATCGGCGCGTGCGGCCTGACGCCGGCCAGCGCCGAGCCGGCGCTGCAGCGGCATGAAGAAATCTGGATGGCGGTGAGCGACAACACGCTCGACTCGCAGCGCGGCGGCTTCGACATCGGGGCCGGCCTGCTGGTCAGCTTCGGCATCTCTCGCGCGGCCTACATCAATGGCGCGCTGGTCACGCAGACCACCCTCAACCTCGGCCAGCTGGACAAGATCACGCCGCTGCAGGCGGCCGAGCTGAGCCGACAGATGAGCACGCTCAACCTGGTCCAGAACGGGCCCGGCAACAGCGTGGCGGGCCCGCTCGGGCCGCTGGGCGGCACGGTGATCCAGAACACCCTGAACGACCAGTACATCGCCAACCACACCGTCATCAATGCCGACACCAACAGCATGAGCATGATGAAGGACATCAACACGGCCCGCACCATCACGGATGGCATCGCGCGGGCGGTGGGCGGCCGCTGAGCCAAGGGCCGCGTCGCCGGCGGGGCGGCTCAGCCCGGCGCGGGGTTGGCGCCCAGCGCCACGCACAGTGCGTGCAGGTCGTGCACGATCAGGTGCGGCCGCTGCGCGAATTCCCACGGCCGACCATCGCGCACCAGCCATGCGGCCTGCATGCCTGCATCCAGCGCGCCCACCACGTCCAGCGCGGCATCGTCACCGACGTGCAGCACGTCGCCCGGCGCCAGGCCCAGCAGGTCCGCCGCCGCCTGGAAGATCGGCGCGTGCGGCTTGCCCTGGCCGAACTCGCGCGCGCTGATCGCGCCCTTGAACCAGCTGCCGACGCCGGCCAGATGGATGTCCGCATTGCCGTTTGACAGCGCCACCAGAGCAAACCGGTCGGACAGCCATTGCAGCGAAGGCAACACGTCCTCGTACAGCGTCACGCGCTGGCGCTCGGCGAAGAAGGCCTCGAATGCCGGCTGGGCCAGTTGCGGATCTTCGCCGGCGCGTGAGAGCGCCACGCGGATCGATTCGCGCCGCAGCGCGCTCATGTCGTGGCCCAACTCGGGGTGCGCGGCGTCCACGGCCTGCCGGATCTCGCGCAGCACGCCGGGCGTGAGCAGCAGCTCTGCGGTGCGGGGTGCCTCGCGCGCGAGCCATCCATGCAGCACTTTCTCGGCGCGCTCGATGGTGGGCCAGATCGGCCACAGGGTGTCGTCCAGGTCGAGCGTGAGGGCACGCACGCGGCGGGCGTCGAATGCGGCGTCGGCGGCCGGGGCCGCTGGCGCGCCGGCCGGAAGGAAGGGCGAAGGCATGCAGGAGAATATCGCATGGCCTTCCGCCCCGAACCGCCCCCCGTCCCCCCCTCGCCTTCCCCGGCCCCCTCGTCGGGCACGGCCGTGCTGTGGTGCAACCTCGGGTCGCCCGACGCCCCCACCGCCCAAGCGGTTCGGCCTTACCTGGCGCAGTTCCTGTCGGACCCGCGCGTCGTCGAGCTGCCCGCCGCGCTGTGGCGGCCGATCCTGCACGGCGTCGTGCTGCGTACCCGCCCGGCCCGGTCGGCCGCCAAGTACGCCAAGGTCTGGCTGCCGGAAGGCTCGCCGCTGAAGGTGTGGAGCGCGCGGCAGGCGACGCTGCTGCACGGCCGGCTCGGCGCAGACGGGCACGCGGTACAGGTGCGCGAGGCCATGCGCTACGGCCAGCCCGCCATCGGCCATCAAATGGATGCGTTCAAGAACGAAGGCATCCGGCGCATGCTGGTGCTGCCGGCGTATCCGCAGTACTCCGGCACCACCACCGCCAGCGTGGTCGATGCCGTCAACGACTGGTGCCGCACGATCCGCCGGTTGCCCGAGCTGCGCTTCGTGGCCGACTACCACGACGACCCCGGCTACATCGAGGCCCTGGCCGCGACCGTGCAGCGCCATTGGCAGGCCAACGGCCGCGCCGGTGTCCTGCTGATGAGCTTTCACGGGGTGCCCGAACGCACCGCGAAGCTGGGCGACCCCTACGCCGAGCAATGCCTGGCAACGGCGCGGCTGCTGGCAGCGCGGCTGCAGCTGACCGACGCGCAGTGGCGGTTGAGCTTCCAGTCGCGCTTCGGCAAGGCCCGTTGGCTGGAGCCCTCGACCGACGCCGTGCTTCGGGAACTCGGCGCAAGTGGCGGCACCATCGACGTCATGTGCCCGGGCTTCACCAGCGATTGCCTCGAGACGCTGGAAGAGATCGCGATCGAGGGCCGCGAAACCTTCCAGTCCGCGGGCGGACGCGAGTTCCGCTACATCCCCTGCCTGAACGACGACCCGGCCTGGATCTCGGCACTCGCCGCGATCGCGCAGCGCCATCTGGCGGGCTGGCCCACGACGGCAACCCCTGGCTGACGCTCAGGCCAACGGGCCGATGTAGTCGAGCTTGCCCACCGGCACGCCCTGGTGGCGCAGGATGTCGTAGGCCGTCGTGACGTGGAAGAAGAAGTTCGGGATGCCGAACTGCAGCAGATAGTGCTGGCCGCTGAATCTCACCTGGTGGCCAGGCATCTTCATCTCGACCACGCGCTCGCCGCTGCCCTTGAAGGCGTCCGGGTCCACGCCGGCGATGAAATCGCGCGTCTTGGCGCAACGGCCCAACAGGTCGTCGAAGCTGGCTTCGTCATCCGCCATGGCCGGCGCCGCCAGGCCGGTGAGCCGCGCGACGCTCGCCTTGGCGGTGTCGCTCGCGCGTTGCACCTGGTTGGCCAGGGTGAACATGTCCGGCGCCAGGCGGGCCTGCACCAGCGTGGATGGATCGATCCCGGCCGCCTCGGCGTGCGCCGCGCCCTTGCGCAACACGTGGGCCAGCTGGTCGAGGCCGCGCAGGAACAGCGGGACCGAGGCTTCATACATCGACAGGGCCATGCACCGTCTCCTGGAATCGGCTGATGAAAGTGCGGATTGTCAGGCCTGGCGCGGCTTTGCGCTGGCGGCAATGAAAGCGGCCACCGCATCGAGCTGCGCGGGCACGTTGAGGGCCGGCGCATGGCCGCAGTCGGGCACCTCGATGACCCGCAGCGTTCCGCGCGCGCCGGGGCCCCGCGCGCGCATGCGCTCGATCGTCTCTGGCAGCACCAGGTCCGACTGCGCACCGCGCAGACACAGCACCGGCACGTCGATGGCATCGTAGTGCGGCCAGATGAGGTAGTCGTCCGGATGGGCGGTGAACTGCCGCGCCATGGCGGGGTCGTAGTGCGGCGTCACGCGGCCGTCGGCCAGCCGGCGCGTGGAAGTCTCGGCCAGCCGCCGCCACTGCGCGTCGCTGAGCCAACCGTACGGCGCATAGACCTGGCGGAAAAAGGCTTCGAGCTCCGTGACCGCATCGAACGCCGGCGGATGGCCCGCATAGGCGCGGATGCGCTCGATCGCCGGCGCGGCGAGCTCGGGCGCGTTGTCGTTGAGCACCAGGCTGGCAATGCGCGCCTTCATGCGCGGATGCGCCAGTCCCGAGGCGCACACGGTGCCGATCGCGCCGCCCATCGACGTGCCGACCCAATGCACCTCGTCCAGCGCAAGCTGCTTGCACAGATCGTCCGCGATGCGGGCATAGAACGCGAGCTGGTAGTGCGAATCGGGGTCGCGGGCCCATTGGCTGAGCCCGCGGCCGATGGTGTCCGGGCAGATCACGCGGTAGCCGCGGCGCGCCAGGTCGACGGCCAGTTCGTCCATATCGCGTCCGGTGCGCGCCAGCCCGTGCCAGGCGATGACGTTGCCCGCCGTCCCGCCGGAGCCCCATTCGACATAGTGGATCTCGTGGTCTGCGCAGCGCAGGTAGTGGGATGTCGGTGTCATGACGTGCCTCGGGCCGCGGCGGCGGACGACGGATTGGCCGCGTGCGCGGCACGCGCCGCACGCAGCTTGCCCACCACGCCGGTGGGGAAGAAGTAGACCGAGAGCACGAACAGCAGGCCGAGCCACAGCAGCCAGCGGTCCGGCGACAGGACGGCGGCCAGCCAGGGCCAGCCGGCGACCTGCTCGCTCGCCAGCCGCAGCAGGTCCTGCAGATAGCTCTGTGCGATGACGAACACCGCCGAGCCGATCACCGCGCCGTAGATGGTGCCCATGCCGCCGATCACCACGATCAGCAGCACGTCCACCATGATCTCGAACGACAGCGACGTGTCCGGCCCGTTGTAGCGCAGCCAGATCGCCAGCATGCACCCGGCCAGCGTGGCGAACAGCGCCGACAGCATCGAAGCAACGGTGCGGTACACCACCACCCGGTAGCCGATCGCCTCGGCCCGGAATTCGTTCTCGCGGATCGCCTGCAGCACCCGGCCGAAGGGCGAGTTGACGATGCGCAGCAGTGCCAGCACCAGCGCCGCCGCCACCACGAAGAGCAGGTAGTAGCACAGCAGGCGCCCATCGAGCGACGCGCCCATGAAGGGATCTTCCGAGAACTCGAAACTCGGCGAGATGATCGCGGGCAGCTTGAAGGACAGGCCATCCTCCCCGCCGGTGAACACCGACAGCTGCGAGGCCAGCGTCTGGAACGCCGCGGCCACCGCCAACGTGATCATGGCGAAGAAGATCGCCCGCACCCGCAGCGAGAACAGCCCGATGGCCAGCGACAACACCAGCGACAGCGCCAGCGCGCCGGCGATGCCCACGCCGACGGCCGTCCAGGTCGGCCCCAGGCGCGTCGAGGCGATGGCGATGCCGTAGGCCCCGATGCCGAAGAACATCGTGTGCGCGAAGCTCACGATGCCGGTGTAGCCCAGCAGCAGGTCGAAGCCGGCCACCAGCACGATGAAGACCAGAATCTTGGCCGCCACGTTCAGCGCCTTGACGCCGGGGAAGGCGAAAGGCGCCAGCGCCAGGGCCAGCACGATGGCCACCAGGATCACCGCCAGCACGCGGCTGCGCGGCAGGTCGTGGGATAGGAGTCTGCCCAGCATGTGTGCCCTTCCCTTCAGCGGTTGACCACGGGGAAGACGCCCTGCGGCCGCCACAGCAGCACCGCCACCATCAAGGCGATGGTCGAGAACGGCGTCGCCACGGGCAGGAGGAAACCCACGTAGTTGTTCATCAGGCCGACCAGCAGCGCGCCGATCAATGCGCCGCCGGTCGAGCCCAGTCCGCCGATGATGATCACGATGAAGATCAGCACGTTGACCTGCGCGCCCATCTGCGGGATGAGGTTCTGCTGGAACAGGCCCCACATCGTGCCGCCCAGGCCGGCCAGCGCGCTGCCGGCGACGAACACGCCGATGAACAGCAGGCCGATGCGGTAGCCCAGCGCCTCGACCATCTCGCGGTCCTGCACGCCGGCGCGGATCAACAGCCCGATCTTGGTGCGCGCCAGCGTCCAGGCCAGCAGGGCGAACACCGCCAGGCCCACCACCATGGCCAGCAGGCGGTACCTGGAGATGGCCGCGTCCATCACGAAGATCGAGCCGCGCAGCGCCTCGGGCAGCGGCAGCGGCAGCTGCGCCGGCCCCCAGATCACCTTGATGAGCTCCTCGCCGATGATCATGCCGCCCATGGTGATCAGGATCTGCTTGAGATGCTGGCCATAGACCGGGCGCACGATCAGGCGCTCGAATGCGAGGCCCACGGCGCCGGCGACCAGCATCGCCACCAGCATGGCCGGAAACACCGCCATCAGGTTCAGCAGGAGCGAGGACGAGCCCGACCAGTCGCCCATCATCGCCAGCACGCTGCTGGCCACGAAAGCGCCCAGCGCGATGAACACGCCATGGCCAAAGTTGAGCACGTCCATCAGTCCGAACACCAGCGTCAGGCCCGAGGCGATGATGAAGATGATCATGCCCATGGCCAGCCCCGCGACCGTGAGCGTCAGCCAGATGGAGAAGGAGCCGGTCAGTGGCAGCGCAACCAGCGCAAGCACGGGGGCGAGCAGCAGGGGCTTCCAGTCGATGTCACGGGTCATGCGTTGTCCTGGGGCGGCCGCCGCGGCGCCCGCGCTGGAAGTGGCGGGCGCGTTCACAGCGCCAGCCCCAGCAGTCGCTGCTGCAACTGCGTGTCTTCGGAGAATTCGGCCATGCGGCCGGCGTGCGCCACGCGGCCGTTGTCCATCACCGCCACGGTGTCGCCCAGGCGCTGCGCGAAACTGAGGTTCTGTTCCACCAGCAGGATGGTCACGCCCCTGGCCTTGAGTTCGCCGAACGCGTCGATCATGTTGTTGATGATGGCCGGCGCCAGGCCCTTGCTGGGCTCGTCGATGATGAGCAGCTCGCGCGGCTCGACGATCGCGCGCGAGACCGCCAGCATCTGCTTCTGCCCGCCCGAGAGCTTGCCGGCCGGGTGGTTCCAGAACTTCTGCACCGCCGGAAAGAGCTGGAATATCCATTGCAGCCGCTGCTCGTCCATGTCCCGCGCATGGCGTGCGCCGCGCGCGGCCAGCAGCATGTTCTCCCTGACCGTGAGGTCGGAGAAGATGCCCATGTTCTCCGGCACGTAGGCAATGCCGAGCTCGGCGATCTGCGGCGTGCGCAGCGCGGCGATGTCGCGACCGCCGAAGCGAACGGCCCCCTGCGAAGCGCGCCACAACCCCATGATCGTGCGCAGCGTGGTGGTCTTGCCGGCTCCGTTGCGCCCCAGCAGCATCGTCAGCTGCCCGCGCGGCACCGCCAGGTCGACCCCGTGGAGGATGTGATAGGCCCCGATGTGCGTGTGCACGCCGTCCAGTTCAAGCAAGGCCTTGCTCATGCGTCCTCTCCCGTTTCGCGGCGGCGGCCAGGCCCGGCGTCGAGGTGCGACCCGTCATGCGCCGAGGCGTCCTGCGCGCTCACGCCGAGGTAAGCCTCCTGGACGATCGGCGAGGCGATCACCGCGGCCGGTTCGCCGTCGGCCACCAGGGTGCCGTTGTGCAGCACGATGATGCGGTCGGCCAGTTCCCTGACCACGTCCATCTTGTGCTCCACCAGCAGGATGGTCTTGCTGCGGTCCTGCTTGAGCTGGCGGATCAGGTCCAGGATGACCGGTGCCTCGGCCGCGTTCATTCCCGCCGTCGGCTCGTCGAACATGAACACCTTGGGTTCCAGCGCGATCAGCAGCGCCACCTCCAGCTTGCGCTGGTCGCCGTGCGGCAGGCTGGCGACCGTGTCGTGCTGGCGCGCCTGCAGCGACACCTGGGCGAGGATCTGGTCCGCGCGCGTGCGCAGGCCCTGGTGATCGCTCCAGATGCTCCACAGGTTGAGCCCGCGCCGGTGTGCACCTTCGCGCGTGGCCTGCACGGCCAGCCGCACGTTCTCCAGCACCGTCAAGTGCGGAAACAGGTTGGTCAGCTGGAATGCGCGCCCCAAGCCGGCGCGCGTGCGCGCCGAAGGCGGCAGCGCCGACAGCGCCCGGCCGTCCAGCGACACCGATCCGGCGCTCGCCTTGAGCTGCCCCGAGATCAGGTTGAAGTAGGTCGTCTTGCCGGCCCCGTTGGGCCCCACGATGGCCGTCAGCGTGCCCGGCGCGAAAGCGCAGGACACGGCATTGACCGCCACGTGTCCGCCGAAGCGGATCGTCAGATCTTTGGTTTCAAGCATGAACGTCCCGCACCCCCGAACGGCTGCGGGGAATGAAGTGCGCGAGAGACCGGCGTCGCGCGTCAGCGCGTGTTGCGCACCGGAATCTGCATTTCCTCGGGCTTGATCTCATGCACCAGCTCGGGCACGCCCCAGGCGAATGCCGGGTCGACCTTGATCTTGAAGTGGTACATGCTCTGCATGGCCTGGTGGTCTTCCTTGCGGAAGGTCATCTTGCCCTTGGGCGAATCGAAACTCATGCCCTCCATGGTCGAGATCAGCTTGCTGGCCTTCGCGTCGCCCTCGGTCTTCTTGAGTGCGGTCACGATGGCCATGGCCGCGGTGAACCCGCCGGCGGTGAAGAAATCGGGCGGCGCCTTGAATTCCTTGTAGTGCGCCGCGACCATCGCCTCGTTGACCGGATTCTTCGGAATGCCGAAGTAATAGTAGGTGGCCCCTTCCATGCCGGGGAAGCGCTTGTACGCGGCCATGGCCGGCAGGATGTTGCCGCCCGAGCCGACCTCGATGCCGTAGCGCGTCTTCAGGTCGGCATCGGCCAGCGCATTGAAGGGCGTGGTGGCACCGGCCCACACCACGGCAATGATCTTGCGGCCGGGCTTGTCCTTCAGGGCATCCACCATGCGGGCAATGCCGGCGGTGAAGTCGGTGGTGGCCGGCGGCAGGTATTCCTCGTGGACGATCTTCGCCTTCTTGAGCGCATCCTTGAAGGCCTTCACGCCATCGCGACCGAAGGCGTAGTCCTGTGCCAGCATGACGATGGAGGTGCCCTCCTTGTCGACCGCCACCGCATTGCTGATGGCGTCCTGGCTGGAGTTGCGGCCCGTGCGGAAGATGTACTTGTTCCACTTGTCGCCAGTGATCGAGTCGGCCACCGCAGGTTCGACCAGCAGGATCTTCTTGTACTCCTCGGCCACCGGCAGCAGCGCCAGCGCCACGCCGGACGAGGTGGGGCCTACGGCCAGGTCTGCCTTGTCGTCTGAATAGGCGGCCGCCAGCAAAGACTTGCCCAGGTCAGGCTTGCCCTGGTCGTCTTTCTCGATCACCACGATCTTCTTGCCCGCCACTGTCATCGTGCCACCGGTGGCGTATTGCAGCCCCATCATCAGGCCGGTCTGGGTCTGCTTGCCGTAGGCCTCGAGAGGGCCGGTCTTGCTGTAGACGTGGGCAATTCGGATCTCGCCCGGCTCGGCCTGGGCCGGGAGCGCCAGGACTGAAGCGGCGATGGCGCCGGCCATGGTGGCGGCGATGACGAGTGAACGACGTTGCATTTGCTTTGTCTCCTGAAATGCGATGACGAAACGGTGACCAAATATTGCACAGTCCGTGCCAAGGCGGCGGAGCACGCATTCCCTAGCGATCTCCCTCGACCAGCCCATTCAAGAGACAAACTTCAAACAGTTTGATTGCCAATGATTCAGACACCCGACTGAATTTCAGACAGGGTTTTCCAGACGCTGATAGAGCGTGGCCCGCGAGATGCGCAGCAGGCGCGACGTCGCGAGCTTGTTGCCGCCGGTCGCCGCCATGGCGGCGCCGATGGCGCGCCGCTCCAGTTCGGCGATCTGGTCTTCGAGCGGACGCAGCAGGAGCGCCTGCGCCTCTTGCGCGCTGGCGGCCGCGTCCGCGGGCGGCAGCGCCGCCTCGATTCGCTCCACGCCGCACTCGCGCATGATGCGTTCGAGCTGCGCCGCATCGATGCGCTGCGAATCGCTGCGCATGGCCATCTGCTCGAGCACGTTGCGCAACTCCCGGATGTTGCCGCGCCAGCGCTGCGCCGCCAGCAGCGCCAGTGCGTCGGGCATCAGCTCGGGCGGCGCCTCGCCGCTGCGCAACGCCATGTCCTCGCCCAGCACCTCTACCAGCGCCGGAATGTCGGCACGCCGCTCCCGAAGCGGCGGCACCTTCAGGGGCAGCACGTTGAGGCGGTAGTAGAGGTCTTCTCGAAAGCGCCCTTCGCGCACCAGCGCCGCCAGGTCGCGCGACGTGGCGGCGATCACGCGCGCGTCGAACGGCACCAGCTTGTTCGAGCCGAGCGGCTCGATCTCGCCCTCCTGCAGGGCGCGCAGCAGCTTCGCCTGCAAGCCCGGGGGCATGTCGCCGATTTCGTCCAGGAACAGGGTGCCGCCGTCCGCCAGCTTGAATTTGCCGGTGCGGCCCTTGCGATCGGCGCCGGTGTAGGCGCCCGGCGCGACACCGAAGAACTCGGCCTCCAGCAGCGTGTCCGGCACCGCCGCGATGTTGACGCTGACGAACGACCCCTGGGCGCGCGCCGAAGCGGCGTGAATCGCATGCGCGAGCAGCTCCTTGCCCGTGCCCGTCTCGCCCAGCAGCAGGACGGGGCTGGCCGTCTGCGCTGCGCGCCGCGCATGGCGCTTGACTTCCACCGCCGCCGGGCTGCTGCCCACGAAGCTCGCAAAGGTGTACTTGGACCGGCGCTGGCCGTCGGCGGCGTGGCGCAGCAGCGGGTTGGCGCGCTGGCTGGCCAGTTCGCGCCGGGCGTCCTCCAGGTCGCGCTGCAGGCGCGCAAACTTGTCGATCAGCGGGGCCAGCGTGGTCTGCGGCTGGTCGAACAGCACGATGCCGATGGCGCCGATCACCGCCGGGCGTGCGCCGCGTTCGCGCGCGCCTTCCTCGTGCAGCGGAATGCGGCTGACGACGAAGGTGCCGGCCTTGTTGGTCAGCAGGTCGATCAGCACCGGCTCGCCGCTGTCGAGCACCTGGCGCATGAGGGTGTTGGGAATCACCTCTTCGACCCTGTGGCCGACGAAGTCCTCGGGCGAGGCGATGTCAAGCGCCGGCAGGAATCGCTTGTAGCCCTCGTTCATCCAGACGATGCGCCCCTCGCGGTCGACCAGGAACATGCCCTGGCTCATGCTGGAGAAGAGCTGGAACATCGAGCGCGCCGCCAGCGACAGGATGCCGTCGGCGTCGAGCGGAAGCGCGGGAGTCTCTGACATGGGCGCCCATTCTAAGAATCGCGCAGGTCGGGCCGGCGGCGCAGGCGGCCGGCCCGGGCACCCTGGCAATTCAGCCGATGCTCATGAGCGAGGCATTTCCGCCAGCGGCCGCGGTGTTGGTGCTGACGCTGCGCTCGGCCACCAACCGCTCGCGCAGGTAGCGCCCGCGGCCGCTCTCGATGTCGCCCCCGGCAAGCCCCTGCACCGGCACGATCGGGCCGTTGCGCGCGGCCACGCGCTGATGCAGGGCGCGCAGGGCGTCGGGGTCGCCTTCGAACAGGACGGCGTCGAACCGCGCCTCCTCGAGCGCGCCCTCGTCCACGAAACCGCAGGCGGCGCGCTCGGCCTCGGGCAGCGCCGCGACGAATTCGCGCGCGGCCGGCGCCTCCACCCAGAGCGCGCGGTTGCCCAGCGGCCGCAGCGCCTCCCACTGCGCCTGTGCGCCGCTCCGGCTGGCGGCCATGCACAGCACCGTGCCGCGCGGCACCACGCTGTAGGCGTTGCGCTCGCCGGTCGGGCCCGGCAGCGTGATCGATTCGTTCGTCTGCAGGGCCACTTCCGGCCCCTGCGCCAGCAGGCGGTGCAGATACAGCGGGCCGCCCGCCTTCGGGCCGGTTCCGGACAATCCTTCGCCGCCGAACGGCTGCACGCCGACGACTGCGCCGACGACGTTGCGGTTGATGTAGACATTGCCCGCATGCACGCGCGAGACGACCTGCGCGATCGTCTCGTCGATGCGCGTGTGCAGGCCGAACGTCAGCCCGTAGCCGGTGTCGTTGATGGCATCGATCAGTGCCGGCAGGCCGCCGCGCGCGTAGCGCAGCACGTGCAGCACCGGCCCGAAGACCTCGCGTTCGAGTTGGCCGGGGTTGTCGATCTCGATCAGCGTCGGCGCCACGAAGCTGCCCTGGACGCAGGCGGCCGGCAGCGGCAGGCGCTCGACCTTGCAGCCGGCCGCCTGCATGACCGCCACGTGCTGTTCGATGACATCGCGGGCCGGTTCGTCGATCACCGGGCCGACGTCGACGGACAGGCGATCGGGGTTGCCCACCGCCAGTTCGCGCAGCGCGCCGCGCAGCATGGCCAGCATGCGGTCGGCCACCTCTTCCTGCACGCAAAGCAGGCGCAGCGCGGAGCAGCGCTGGCCGGCCGAATCGAAGGCGGACTGCAGCACGTCGAGCACCACCTGCTCGGCCAGCGCGGACGAATCCACCACCATGGCGTTCTGCCCCCCGGTCTCGGCAATCAGCGGGATGGTGTGGCCGGCTTCGTCCAGCCGCGTCGCGAGCGTGCGGGCGATCAGGCGTGCCACCTCGGTCGAACCGGTGAACATGACGCCGCGAACCCGCGCATCGGCCACCAGCGGCGCCCCCACCGTCTCGCCCTGCCCGGGCAGCAATTGCACGGCGCCGGGGGGCACGCCCGACTCGTGCAGCAGTTCGACCATGCGGGCGGCAATCAGCGGCGTCTGCTCGGCGGGCTTGGCCAGCACCACGTTGCCGGCAGCCAGCGCCGCAGCCACCTGGCCGGTGAAGATGGCCAGGGGGAAGTTCCAGGGACTGATGCAGGTCACCGGGCCGAGCGGACGGCTGGCGGCGTCGGCGAGTTCGTCGCGCGCCTGCGCCGCGTAGTAGCGCAGGAAGTCCACCGCCTCGCGCACCTCGGCGATGGCGTTGCTCAGCGTCTTGCCGGCTTCGCGCACGATCAGGCCGAGCAACGGCTGCATCTGCGACTCCAGCGCATGCGCGGCGCGCTCGAGGCATTGCGCCCGCTGCTGCACCGGGGTCGATTGCCAGATCGGCGCCTCGGCCGCGGCGGCGGCCAGCGCAAGCGCGACCTCCTCGGCACTCGCCTCGATCACGTGGCCGACGAGGTCGCGGCGGTCGGCGGGATTGCGCACCGGCTGCGCGCGGGCCTCGTCCCAGGCCACGCCGGTGGGCGCCGCACGCCACGGCTGGCTGGTGCCCGCGAGCAGGGCGGCGGCCAGCGACGCCAGGCGCTGCTCGTTGGTCAGGTCCAGCCCCTGCGAATTGCCGCGGCCGCGGCCTTCGGCGTCGCGGTAGAGGTCGACCGGAAGCGCGATGCGTTCGTGTGGCGCACCCAGCGGCTCGATGCGCTCGGCCAGCGCCACCGGATCGGCGATCAATGCATCGATGGGCACCTTCGGGTCGGCGATCTGGTTGACGAACGAGGTGTTGGCACCGTTCTCCAGCAGCCGCCGGACCAGGTAGGCCAGCAGGGTCTCGTGCGTGCCCACCGGCGCGTAGACGCGGCATGGCCGTGCCAGCTTCCCCTCGGCCACCGGCCCGACGACTTCCTCGTACAGCGGCTCGCCCATGCCGTGCAGGCATTGGAACTCGTACTGCCCGGGGTAGTAGTTGTTGCCCGCCATCTGGTGGATCGCTGCCAGCGAATACGCGTTGTGGGTGGCGAACTGCGGGTAGACCTGCTGCGGCGCGGCCAAGAGCCGACGCGCGCAGGCGAGGTACGACACATCGGTGTGCACCTTGCGGGTGAAGACGGGGTAGTCCTCCAGCCCGTCCACCTGGGCACGCTTGATCTCGCTGTCCCAGTAGGCGCCCTTGACCAGGCGCACCATCAGGCGGCGGCCGCTGCGCTCGGCCAGCTCGATCAGGTGGTCGATCACGAAAGGGCAGCGCTTCTGGTAGGCCTGCACGACGAAGCCGATGCCGTTCCAGCCCTGCAGCTCGGCGTCGAAGCACAGCGCCTCCAGCAGGCCAAGCGACAACTCGAGCCGGTCGGCCTCCTCGGCGTCGATGTTCAGGCCGATGTCATAGCGGCGCGCCAGCAGCGCCAGTTCGCGCACGCGCGGCAGCAGCTCCGCCATGACACGTTCCTGCTGCGCCCGCGCATAGCGTGGATGCAGCGCCGACAGCTTGATGGAGATGCCGGGCCCTTCATAGATGCCGCGGCCCGCGCTGGCGCGGCCGATGGCATGGATCGCCTGCTCGTACAGCGAGTAGTAATGCCGGGCATCTTCGGCCGTGGTGGCCGCCTCGCCCAGCATGTCGTAGGAGTAGCGGAAGCCCTTCGCCTCGAACTTGCGGCTGTTGGCCAGCGCGTCCGAGATGCTCTCTCCGGTGACGAACTGTTCGCCCATGAGCCGCATGGCCATGTCCACGCCCTTGCGGATCAGCGGCTCGCCGCCCTTGCCGATGAGCCGCGACAGGGCGGTCCCGAGGGACTTCTCGCTGCTGGTGCCCACCAGCCGGCCGGTCAGCAGCAGGCCCCAGGTCGCGGCGTTGACGAACATGGACCGCGAATGGCCCACGTGCGACTGCCAGTCGCCCTGGCTGATCTTGTCGCGAATCAGCGCGTCGCGCGTGGCGCGATCGGGAATGCGCAGCAGCGCCTCGGCCAGGCACATCAGGGCGACACCCTCGTGGCTGGACAGGGAGAATTCCTGCAGCAATCCTTCGACACCCCCGCTGGCGCGCTTGTCGCGCAGCGCGCCGACCAGCTTGCGCGCCAGCTCGGCAGCCCCCTTGGCCTGCACCGGCGTCAGCCGCGCCTGCGCCAGCAGCGCCGGCAGGCATTCGGTCTCCGGCCGCCGGTAGGCAGCGGTGATCGCCGCGCGCCGAACCGACTGCGGAGCGATCGACTGCGCAAACTCCAGGAAAGGTTGCACCTGAGCGGACGCCTCGAAGATCTGGGTGGCACCTTCGAGGTGCGCCATGCCGTCCAAGGCCGTTCCGAGCTCGCCCGCGCCGAGGATGCGGCCGGGCACCATGCCGCCTTCGACCCGCTCGATGGCGCCCACCACCGCTTGCTTGATGAACCAGTGCGGGGTTCGTCCCAGCGCGTCCGCGGCGCTGCGAAGGCGCGCCCGAAACTCCTCGTCCACCTTGATTCCCAGCGTCGTCAAGCTCATTTGTGGTTTCCTCCCGTTTGCTGAAGCCGGCGGCGACTATAGCCATGGCATCAGTTTCGGCGCATAAGGTGCAACCCTAAGCGGGATAAAGGTGCAACCTTTGTGCAATTGGCATGCCAACCGCTCCGCGCAGGCTTGGGCAACCGCTTTCAGGCCAGCACAAATTGCAGCGCTGACGCGCCCGCGCGACGAATCGGCATCCGGCGGTGTAGGACGCGGCTGTATCTGCGACGCCATGTCAAGGAATGGCGCTAAGTGCCGGAGGCGACTTGCTATGCTCGCCTGCTCTTTCGCGTGCGCCGCTGGCACCGGCAAGCGCGCAATGCCCACGCCGGCCGCCGCCGATCGGCGCAGGCCGTCGCCGCAACCCCTTCGCCACGAGCCCGACCCATCGACACCATGAGGAATGGAAGCCTCCTAACGCCTTGCCTTGGCGCCCTGCTGCTGCTGGCAGGCTGCGTCTCCCGGCCACCGGACAAGGCCCCCGATCCGACGCCCGCGCAATGGCATGTGCCGCTGCCGCACGACGGAGCCGTGACACTGATGGCCGAATGGTGGAAGCGGCTCGACGACCCGCTGCTGGTCGACCTGATCAGTGCCGCCCAGGCCGAGAGCCCGGACATCGCAAGCGCCGCCGCGCGCATCTCCGAGGCCTCCGCCGACCGCGTGGCCGCCGGCGCCGCGATGATCCCGAACCTCAACGGCAACCTCCAGGCCCAGCGCGGCAACACCTTGTCCGCGGCCGCACCCAACCAGCCGGTCATGCCGATCACCACGTTGCAGGGGTCGCTGGCGTCGAGCTGGGAGATCGACCTGTTCGGCGGCCTCGCCGCCAGCCGGGACGCGGCGCAGGCCAGCCTCGAGGGCGCGCAGGCGCGCTGGCACGCGGCGCGCGTGTCGGTCGCTGCCGAGACTGCCAACAACTATTTCGACGAGCGCGCGTGCCAGGGACAGCTGCAGGTCCAGATTTCCGACACGCGCTCGCGAAATGAAACCGCGCGGCTGACCGACCTGGCCGCCAAGGCCGGCTTCCAGGCTCCGGCGGATGCCGCGCGCGCCCGCGCCACGGCCGCAGACGGCAACGCCCGCCTTGTGCAGCAGCGCACCCAGTGCGCGCTGTACCGCAAGGCACTGGTGGCGCTCACGGGGATGGATGCGGCAGCGCTCGATGCCCGGCTCGACGCCGCGGCACTGACGCCGCCGCCGCTCGAGGCGGTGGCGGTAGGGCCGGTGCCCGCGCAGGTGCTGGCGCAGCGACCCGACGTCTTTGCCGCCGAGCGCGCCGTCGCCTCGGCCAGCGCCTCTGCCGGCGCAGCGCTGGCCAAGCGCTTCCCGCGGCTGACGCTGCAGGGCAACATCGGCGTCATGCAGTTCCGCATGAGCGGCTTCCAGCAGACGCTGGACACCTGGACGATCGGGCCGCTCGCGCTGGACATCCCCATCTTCGACGCCGGTACCCGGGCGGCCAATGTCGAGGCCGCGCGCGCACGCTATGACGAGTCGGTGGCGCAATACCGATCGACGGTGCGGCAGGCGGTGCGCGAGGTCGAGTCCGCCCTGCTCTCGCTGCAGAGCAGCCACGACCGCTATGCCGACGCGGACGATGCGGTGCGCTACTCCCAGCGTTCGTTTGCCGCCACGCAGGCCCGATTCGACAGCGGGCTGGCCAGCCTGTTCGAGCTGGAAGACGCACGCCGCCAGCTGTTCGTGGCGCAAACCACCCTGGTGGGCCTGCAACGCGACCGCGCCGAAGCGTTCGTGACCCTCTACCGCGCGATGGGCGGCGGCTGGCAGCGGCCGGGCAGCGAAGTCCAGCCCACCACCGTGTCCTCCGCCACACCCGCCGTCGCACCGGCCCAGCCTGCGACCGCTCCTTCGCCCAACGTGCCCACCGCCCCTGCCCGACCATGAGCACCACCCGCCGCTTTCACATCAGACCTGTCGTCCTCGTCATCGTCCTGGCCGTTCTGGCCGCGGCCGTGGCCCTCTTCCTGCTGCGCAAGCCGCAAGCACCCGGCGACGGCGCCCCTGGCAAGGCCGACGGCCAGAAGGCCGCCTCGCAACAGCGCCCCGCGCTCACCGTATCGGTCGCCCCGCCCGAGGACGCCGAGCTGACCATCACCCTGCCGGCCAACGGCAACATCGCCGCGTGGCAGGAAGCCAGCATCGGCTCCGAATCCAGCGGCCTGCGGCTGTCCGAAGTGCGGGTGAACGTGGGCGACCGCGTGCGCAAGGGCCAGGTGCTGGCCACCTTCGCGCCCGAATCCGTCAATGCCGACCTGGCCCAGGCCAAGGCCTCGCTGGTGGAGGCGCAAGCCACTGCCGCCGATGCGGCCGCCACGGCCAAGCGCGCGCGCACCCTGGATGCCACGGGCGCGCTGAGCCAGCAGCAGATCAACCAGTACCTGACGTCGGAGCAGACGGCCAAGGCCCGCGTCGAGGCGGCCAAGGCGGCGCTGGTCGCGCAGCAAGTGCGCGTGGGCAATACCCGCGTGCTGGCGCCCGACGATGGCGTCATTTCCGCGCGCACTGCCACCGTGGGCAGCGTCGTCCAGGCCGGCACCGAGCTGTTCCGCCTGATCCGCCAGGGCCGGCTGGAGTGGCGCGCCGAGGTCACGGCAAGCGAGCTCGGGCGCCTGAACGTGGGCACGCCGGCGGTGGTGACCGGCGCCAGCGGCGCGCAGGCGCGCGGCACCGTGCGCAGCGTGGCGCCGACGGTCGATCCGCAGACACGCAACGCGCTGGTGTACGTCGACCTGCCCGGGCTGTTGCAGGCCGACGCGGCGCCGGCGTCGCTCAAGGCCGGCATGTTCGCCAGCGGCGTGTTCGAGCTTGGACGTAGCCGCGCTGTAACGGTCCCACAGCAATCCATCGTGCCGCGCGACGGGTTCAACAATGTGCTGGTGCTGCAGCCCGACCAGCGCGTGCGCCTGCTCAAGGTCGAGACCGGGCGGCGCGTGGGCGACCGCGTCGAGGTGACCACGCCGCTGCCGGCCGGCGCGCAAGTGGTGGTGCAAGGCGCCGGCTTCCTGAACGACGGCGACCTGGTGCGCGTGGTCGAGCCGACGGCCTCCGCGCCGGCCGCCGCCGCGGGGAGCACGCCACCTGCCGCTCCACAGGCGCCGGCGAAGCCCGCCGCCGCACCGGCCGCCAAGAGCAACTGAGCGCGTCCCCGCGCCCCAATCAAGACATCCGCCATGAACGTCTCGGCCTGGTCCATACGCAACCCGATTCCGGCAGTGATGGTGTTCGTGCTGCTCACCATCGCCGGCCTGTTCTCCTTCAAGGCCATGAAGGTACAGAACTTCCCGGACATCGACCTGCCCACCATCACGGTCAGTGCCGCCCTGCCGGGCGCCTCGCCTTCGCAGCTCGAGAACGATGTGGCGCGCAAGCTCGAGAACTCGATCGCCACCATCCAGGGTCTCAAGCACATCACCACCAAGGTGCAGGACGGCGCGGCCACGCTGATCGTCGAATTCCGCCTCGAGAAGCCGCTGCAGGAGGCGCTAGACGAGACGCGTTCGGCCGTGCAGCGCGTGCGCTCCGACCTGCCCACCGACCTGCGCGATCCGGTGGTCAACAAGCTCGACCTGGCGGCCCAGCCGGTGCTCGCCTACACCATCGCCTCCCGTCGCATGGACGACGAAGCGCTGTCCTGGTATGTGGACAACGACATCCAGCGCATGCTGCTGGCGCTGCCCGGCGTGGGCGCGGTCAACCGCGTCGGCGGCGTCACCCGCCAGGTGCACATCGACCTGGACCCGCTGCGCCTGCAGGCGCTGGGCGCCACCGCTGCGGAGATCTCGCAGCAACTGCGCCAGATGCAGCTGGAAAGCGCCGGCGGCCGCACCGACCTCGGCGGCAGCGAGCAACCCGTGCGCACCATGGCGACGGTGGAATCGGCCGACCAACTCGCCGACATCCAGATTCCGCTGCGGGACGGGCGCCGCATCCGGCTGGATCAGGTGGCACGCATCTCCGACACCATCGCCGAGCAACGCTCGGCCGCCCTGCTCGACGGCAAGCCCGTGGTCGGCTTCGAAGTGGCCCGTGCGCGCGGCGAGAGCGAGGTGGAAGTGGGCGCCGCGGTGCGCGCGCGCCTGGCGCAGCTCAAGGCCGAGCGGCCCGACATCGAACTGACCGAGGCGTTCAACTTCGTCGATCCGGCGCAGGAGGAGTACGAAGGCTCGCTGCACCTCCTGTACGAAGGCGCGCTGCTCGCGGTGCTGGTGGTGTGGCTGTTCCTGCGCGATTGGCGGGCCACTTTCGTGTCTGCCGTGGCCCTGCCGATGTCGGCCATTCCCGCCTTCATCGGCATGCACTACCTGGGCTTCTCGATCAACGTGGTGACGCTGCTGGCCTTGTCGCTCGTGATCGGCATCCTGGTGGACGACGCCATCGTGGAGGTCGAGAACATCGTGCGCCACCTGCGCATGGGCAAGACGCCCTACCAGGCGGCAATGGAGGCGGCCGACGAGATCGGTCTGGCGGTGATCGCCACCACCTTCACCCTGATCGCCGTGTTCCTGCCCACCGCCTTCATGAGCGGAGTGGCCGGCAAGTTCTTCAAGCAGTTCGGCTGGACTGCGTCGCTGGCGGTGTTCGCCTCGCTGGTGGTGGCGCGGATGCTCACGCCCATGATGGCGGCCTACCTGCTCAAGCCGATCGTCGGCACGGAAAAGGAACCCGGCTGGCTGTCGCGCTACATGTGGCTGGTGCAGTGGTGCATGCGCCACCGCTTCAAGACGATGGTGCTGGCCACCATCTTCTTCGTCGCGTCGATCGCCATGATTCCGCTGCTGCCGACCGGGTTCGTACCGCCGGACGACAACTCGCAGACCCAGGTCTATGTCTCTCTGGCGCCCGGTGCGACGCTCGCCCAGACAAGCGCGGCAGCGGAGGAAACGCGCCGCCGCGTGATGGGTGTGGCGCACGTCAAGAGCGTCTACACCACCATCGGCGGCGGCAGCGCCGGCGGCGACCCGTTCGCCAGCTTCGGCACGCCCGAGACGCGCAAGGCCACGTTGACCATCCAGCTCGACGCGCGCGGCGACCGGCCCAAGAAGCAGGTGATCGAGCAGCAGATCCGCAGCGCGCTTGCAAGCCAGCCGGGGGTGCGCACGACGGTCGGGCTGGGCGGCTCCGGCGAGAAGTACATCCTCGTGCTGACCGGCGAGGATCCGAAGACGCTGACGACCGCCGCGCGCGCCGTGGAAAGCGACCTGCGCACCATCCCCGGCCTGGGCAACATCACCTCGACCGCCAGCCTGGTGCGGCCCGAGATCGCCGTGCGGCCCGACTTCGCCCGTGCCGCCGACCTTGGCGTGACCAGCTCAGCCATTGCCGAGACGCTGCGCGTGGCCACGCTGGGCGACTACGACCAGAACCTGCCCAAGCTCAATCTGGCGCAACGCCAGGTGCCGATCCTGGTGAAGCTGGAAGACTCGGCGCGCCAGAACCTTGCGCTGCTGTCGCGCCTGACCGTCCCCGGCGCGCGCGGTCCGGTCATGCTCGATCAGGTCGCGTCGCTCGACGTCGCGGGCGGCCCGGCCGTGATCGACCGCTACGACCGCTCACGCAACGTCAACTTCGAGATCGAACTGTCAGGCGTGGGCCTGGGCGACGCGAAGACGGCGGTCGACAACCTGCCCTCGGTGCGCAACCTGCCCGCAGGCGTGCGCGTGGCCGAGGTCGGCGACGCCGAGATGATGGGCGAGTTGTTCGCCAGCTTCGGCCTGGCCATGCTGACGGGCGTGCTGTGCATCTACATCGTGCTGGTGCTGCTTTTCAAGGACTTCCTGCACCCGGTGACCATCCTGTGCGCGCTGCCGCTGGCGCTGGGCGGTGCCTTCGTGGGCCTGCTGATCGCGCACAAGGCGTTCTCGATGCCGTCGCTCATCGGCCTGATCATGCTGATGGGCATTGCGACCAAGAACTCCATCCTGCTGGTCGAGTACGCCATTGTGGCGCGGCGCGACCACGGCATGAGCCGCTGGGACGCGCTGCGCGATGCCTGCCACAAGCGCGCCCGCCCCATCATCATGACGACGCTGGCGATGGGTGCCGGCATGCTGCCCATCGCACTGGGACTGGGCGCAGCCGACTCCAGCTTCCGCTCGCCGATGGCGGTGGCCGTGATCGGCGGCCTGATCACGTCGACCGTTCTCAGCCTGCTGGTGGTGCCGGCGGTGTTCACCTACATCGACGACATCGAGCACTGGCTGCGCCGCATGTCGCGCAGGCTGCGCGGGCAGCCGGCGGACCCGCACATCGACGACGACCTGCGCCCGGCGGCTTCCGGCGAGTGACGCCCGCTGCTCGGCGAGCGGCCCCGGCGCAGGGCGGCCGAAAGGCGCACGCCCGAAGATGACAGAAATGTAATGTCACGGTCGCCGTGTTGTTCGGGGCGGTTCATAGCATTCGCGCTTTGAACCGCCGAACGAACGCATGCGCTCCAAGCTCCTCCCTGCCGTTCGCGGCATGCCCGCCGCTGCGGCCGGGCGTCGGAGATTCGTTACGGGTTTGGCCGCCGGCGGCGTCATGCTGGGCCTTTCGCCCCTGGCTTCGCCGGCCCGCGGCGTGGAGACCGGCAGCGCCGCGCAGCCGCTCGAACTGCGCGGCACCGACTTTCATCTCGAGATCGCGGAACTGCCGGTGAATTTCACCGGCGCTCCCCGCATGGCCACGGCGATCAACGGATCGATTCCCGGTCCCACGCTGCGCTGGCGCGAAGGCGACGAAGTGACCATCCGCGTCACCAACCGCCTGCGCGAAACCACCTCGATCCACTGGCACGGAATCATCCTGCCCTACCAGATGGACGGGGTGCCCGGCATCAGCTTCGACGGCATCGCGCCGGGGGCGACCTTCACCTACCGCTTCAAGGTCGCGCAAAGCGGCAGCTACTGGTACCACTCGCACTCGGGCATGCAGGAACAGACCGGAATGTACGGGGCGATCATCATCGAACCGCGCGACGGCGATCGCGTACGCGCCGACCGCGACCATGTCGTCCTGCTGTCGGACTGGACGGACGACGACCCGATGGCGGTGTTTCACAAGCTCAAGGCCCAGAGCGATTACTACAACGTCAACCAGCCGACGGCGGTCGACTTCTTTCGCGACGTTTCGGCCACCGGACTGAATGCGGCACTCGACAAGCGACGCATGTGGAACCGGATGCGCATGAGCCCAGCCGACCTGGGCGACCTGTCCGCGGTGGCGCTCACCTACCTGATGAACGGCGCCACCCCGGCGGGCAACTGGACAGGGCTCTTCCGTCCCGGCGAGCGGGTGCGGCTGCGCTTCGTGAACGCATCGGCCAACACCTTCTACGACGTGCGCATTCCGGGCCTGGAGCTCACGATCATCCAGGCCGACGGCGTCGACGTCGAGCCGACACCGGTGGACGAGTTCCGCTTCGGCCCGGGCGAGACCTACGACGCCATCGTCCAGCCCCGCGAAGACGCCTATACGGTCTTCGCGCAGTCGATGGAGCGGACCGGCTACGCCTGCGGAACGCTGGCGGTGCGGCGCGGCCTGCAGGCGGAAGTGCCTTCCCCGGACCGGCGCGAATGGCTGAGCATGGCCGACATGATGGGCGACATGGGCGACGCCCAGGCCGCGCAGGCACACCATGCCCGCACCGAATACGGCCCCAGCACCGACATGCGCGTGGACATGGCGCGCACCAGCCTGGACGACCCCGGCGTCGGCCTGCGCGGCAACGGCAGGCGGGTGCTGACGCTGGCCGACCTGCACACCGTGGGCGGTCCGATGGATCCTCGCGGTCCCGGGCGAGAGATCGAACTGCACCTGACCGGCAACATGGAGCGCTACACGTGGTCGTTCGATGGCCTGGAGTTCGGCAAGTCCACGCCCGTCACGCTGCGCCACGGTGAGCGCGTGCGCGTCATCCTGCACAACGACACCATGATGACCCATCCGATGCACCTGCACGGCATGTGGAGCGAACTGGAGCTGCCCGACGGCCGCTTCCTGGCGCGCCGCCATACCCTGCCGGTACAGCCGGCGCAGCGCATCAGCTTCCTCGTCACCGCGGACGCGCTCGGGCGCTGGGCCTGGCATTGCCACCTGATGCTTCACATGGACGCCGGCATGTTCCGCGAAGTCGTCGTCGCCTGATGGCCGCCACACGACATGCGACACCGATGAACAGCAACGCCGTACTGATCCTGGCCGCGGCGCTGCTGGCGGCGGCCGCTCTCCCCGGCGCCGCAGGGGCGCAGCCGGTCGACCATCCGGCGCACCACCATCACGCCCCGGCATCCGCGCCAGCGCCTTCGGAGGACGCTGCCGCCGGCATCGACCACGCCGAGCAACATGGCCGATCGGCCGCGATGCCTTCGCACGGTGCCGAAGGCGCCATGGACCATGGCGACATGCAGATGCAGGGTGGATCGGCGCCGCCGGATGCACGCGATCCGCACGCCTATTCGGCAGGCAACACGCTCTCCGGCGGTCCGTACACGCTGGGACCGGCGCGCAGCCTGCACCTGCATGACGAGTCGACCTGGGGCACGCTGCGTGTGGACCGGCTCGAGGCCGTGCGCACCGACGAGCACACCAGCGGCGCGTACGAGGCGACCGCCCGCATCGGCCACGACTACAACCGCCTGGTCATCAAGGCCGAAGGGGAGGCTTCGGGCGGCCGCATCGAGGAGTCGCGCACCGAGGCGCTATGGAGCCACGCCGTCGCAACGTTCTGGGACGCCCAGTTCGGCGTTCGCCACGACACCGGACCAGGCCCTGGCCGCACGTGGGCGGCGCTGGGCATCGAGGGGCTGGCGCCATACTGGTTCGAGGTGGACGCGGCCGCGTATCTGGGCGACGACGGGCGCACCGGGCTGCGCCTCAGTGTCGAATACGAGTTGCTTCTGACCCAGCGGCTGGTCCTGCAGCCGCGCCTGGAAGCCGCCGTCTACGGCAAGGGCGATCCCGCAAACGGCATCGGAAAGGGACTGTCGAGCGTCACTGCCGGCCTGCGCCTGCGCTACGAGTTCTCGCGCCAGTTCGCGCCCTATGTCGGCGTCGAATGGGCCGGCCGCTTCGGCGATACCGCCCACCTCGCCCGCGTGGCCGGCGAGACCACCAACGAAACTCGGGTGATGGCCGGCGTCCGCTTCTGGTTCTGAACACGCTCGAATGACAGCGATGTCATCTGCCTGTTGGTGGACTGCCGGGCTGCTTGCCTAAAGTTGAGTTGTGCCCGATACGCGGGCGCTGCCAGCCCAGATCGTGTACTGGCAAACACAACGGGAGAGATGATTGATCCGCAAGAACACCCTCGTAGCCACCCTCTTCGTCATCGGAGCATCTGCCACGTCCGTCGCCCAGGCCGACGCCCCGACGCACTTCGCACCGACCGAATTGGGCATCGTGTATCACCATGACGCGGCCAGGCAGCGCCTTTCGCGCGCGCAAGTGTCGGCCGAGCTGGCCCTGGCGCGCCAGCAGCCCGGTTGGGACGTCGCCTCGCGCACCGGTGAACGACCTGCCGCGGCCGTGGGGGCCAGGAGCCGAGCCGAAGTCCTGGCTGAGCTGAGCGCCGCGCAACGCCACCCCGGCTGGGACAATGCGGCCCGCACGGGCTTTCCTCTGGCAGCCAGCGCCATGGCCGACTCACAACAGTCCATCCGGCGCTGATCCCATCGCCCGGCACGGGCGCGCACGGCGAGCCGATTCTCCGACAGGGGCTATGGCGAAACAGCCGGACCAGGCGAACCAGTCGTGCTGCCGGCGGGGGCCTGCCCGGGGCTCGTCGGCTCGGCCAGCCGCAGGCCGATGCGCGTCTGCCCCCGCTCGCTGCTCGCAAACGTCGATCCGCCGTGCATGCGCGCTATCGCCGCAACAATGGCCAGCCCGAGCCCGTGGTGATGCGCCGAGTCGATGCGCGACATGTCGGCGCGATAGAAGCGCTCGAACAATCGCGACATGGCCTGTTCACCGATCACCGGACCGGAGTTGCGGACCGCCAGCGAGGCGTATGCGCCATCACGGCGGATCTCGACGACGATCGGCGTGCCCGGCGTGGCATAGCCGACGGCATTGCTCACCAGGTTCGAGACGGCGCGGCGCACGAGGCTGGCGTCCATCGCCACATTGGTGTCGCCCTGCACCTGGAGCACGAATCCGCTGTCTTCCAACATGGCGTCGTAGTAGTCGGCCACCTGCTGCACGAGCGCAGCCAGGCTCTCGGGCGCGCCGCGGCGTGCCTGCACGCCGCGGTCGGCCTTGGAAAGGAAGAGCATATCGGTAACGATCGCAGACAGCCGACGCACATCGTCCAACTGCGATGCCATCGCCGCCTGCATCTCGCCAACAGTGCGCGTTCGCCCGAGTTCCACTTCCGCCTGCGCGATCAGGTTCGACAGCGGCGTGCGCAACTCGTGCGCCACGTCCGCATTGAACGACTCCAGTTGCGCGTAGGCGTCTTCGACGCGTTGCAGCAAGGCATTGAACTGCACGATCCAGGGCTGCAGTTCGCTGGCATAGCCGGCCGCATCCACGCGCCGGCCCGGGTCCCCAGGGCCTGCGGCGGCGGTTTCCCTGGCCAGCTGCTTCAGGGGCTGCAGGCCTCTTCGCACAAGGAGCGCACCGGTCACGGAGACCAGCAACGTCCCGGCCACCGCGGCACCCACCAGCGTCCACGCCAGGCGTCGCAGCAGCAAGCGATCGGCGCCGACTTCGAGGCTCAACTGCAACTGCACCGGAACGCCGCCGGGCAATGCATCGGCAATGACCACCTGCCGCGTGATCCAGTCGACGCTGGGCGACGGCGGATTCGATTCGTAGAGCAACTCGTCGCCACGGCGCAGCGTCACCCGGGCGTCCTGGTGGGCAGCGAAATGATCGCCCACCTTGTTGCGCAGCGTGACCGCGTCAAACGGCCCGCCTTCGGCAACCATGTGCCGCACGATGTCGGCCTGCCGCGCGAGCGCGTCCGCCTGCTTGAGGCCGAAGCTCAAGCTCGTGACGCCATAGACCGCCGCCAGCACCAGGCTCAGCACCACCAGCGCCTGCGCGGCAAGCCACCGTGACAACGATGCCTGGATGGACATGGGTCGGCCTCGTCTCGGTGGTCGATCCGCTAGGCTTGGGACGCGCGCTGCTCGAGCACGTAGCCCATGCCGCGCACTGTATGCAGCAGCTTGTCCGGGAAGGGGTCGTCCATCTTGCGCCGGAGACGGCGCACGGCCACGTCCACGACATTGGTCTCGCTGTCGAAGTTCATACCCCAGACCTGGTCGGCCAGTACGGCGCGCGACAGCACCTGGCCCTGGCGGCGCAGCAGCAAGGCCAGCAGCGAGAACTCCTTGGCCGTCAGGTCCAGCCGCGTTCCGGCGCGAACGGCCCGCCGGGTGGTCAGGTCGAGTTGAAGGTCGCCCAGAACATAGCGGCTGACCTCCTGCATCGGCCCGCGCCGCAACAGCGCCCGCACCCGGGCCAGCAGCTCGCTGAAGGCAAAGGGCTTGGGCAGGTAGTCGTCGGCGCCAGCCTCCAGGCCCCTGACGCGGTCTTCCACCGCATCGCGTGCAGTGAGCATCAGCACGGGCATCGGGCGCGAACCGCGAAGTCCGGCCAACAGCTGGAAGCCGTCCATGCGCGGCAGCATGACGTCCAGCACCATCACGTCGTAGTTGCCGCTGCGCGCCATTGCCAGGCCTTCGATGCCGTCGCGCGCCAGGTCGACGCTGAACCCGCTTTCGACCAGCCCTTTGCGCAGGTAGTCGCCCAACTTGACCTCGTCCTCCACGATCAACAGATGCATTTGGCAATGCTAGCTGCTGCAAGCGCGGCAGAACATGACATTTGCGTCATCTCGCGAGCCGGTCCAGCGGCACGGCCAGCGTCTCCTTGACGGACTCCATCACCACGTAGCTCTGCGACTGCGCCGGTACCGGCAGCTTCTTCAGCATGGCCCCGAGCAGGTTGCGGTATTCCTCCATGCCGGCCAGCCTGGCCTTGACCAGGTAGTCGAAGCTGCCAGAGACGAGGTGGCATTCCTGCACCTCCGGCATGAGCATCAATTGGTCGCGCACCTTGTCGAACACGTCGGCCGACTTGGACGACAGTGCGATTTCGACGAAGACCAGCAGGGGCCGACCCACCGCCTCGGGATCGACCCGCGCCTGGTAGCCGGTGATGATGCCGGCGCGTTCCAGCCGCCTGACCCGCTCCGAACATGGCGACATCGACAGGCCCACCCGCTGGGCGAGTTCGGTGTTCGAAATTCGGCCTTCGACCTGAAGAATATCCAGGATCTTTCGGTCGATGCGGTCGATGTTTTCAGGCACGGCGATCTTTCTGCGGCGCCGGAGCGCGTCCGCGCGCTCCGACAGGAAGTTCTTCTGAGTTCGCTCGATATTTCGGCGAAATTTTCTCCGCACTCTTCCATAAAGTCCACATATTCCCTTCACGGACTTGGAATGGCAGCATGAAAGTCATCGTTCTCGGCGGCGGCGTAATCGGCACCACCACGGCTTACTACCTTGCCCGCGCAGGCGCCGAAGTGACCCTCCTCGACCGGCAGGACGGCGTGGCGCAGGAAACCAGCTTCGGCAATGCCGGCCAGGTCTCGCCCGGCTATTCCACCCCGTGGGCGGCACCGGGCATCCCGCTCAAGGCGCTCAAGTGGATGCTGCAACGCGAGCACGCGCCGCTGGCTGTCCGCCTAGACGGCAGCGCCTTCCAACTGCGCTGGCTTGCCGCCATGCTGTCCAACTGCACCGATGCGCGCTATGCGGTCAACAAGGAACGCATGATGCGCGTTGCCGAGTACAGCCGGCGCTGCCTCCAACAGCTTCGCACAGACACGGGCATTGGCTACGAGCAGCGTACCGGCGGCACCTTGCAACTGTTCCGCACCCCCGCCCAGTTCGATGCCGCGCAGCGCGACATCGCGGTACTCGAGGAGTGCGGCGTTCCCTATCAACTCCTGCGGCCCGAACACCTGAACGAGGTGGAACCGGCGCTGGCCCGCGTCAGCCACAAGCTGGCAGGCGGCCTTCGCCTGCCGCTGGACGAGACCGGCGATTGCCACCTGTTTACCCGTGCGCTCGCAGAACATGCCGCCGCCCTCGGCGTGCGAACGCGCTTCGGCACCCGGGTCGAACACCTTGTTGCCGACGGCGACCGCATCACCGGCGTGCAACTCGCCCCCGAGCCCAACGCAAGCACACGCGAAGTCCTCAAGGCTGACCGTTACGTGCTCGCCCTCGGCAGCTACTCGCGCGATGCGCTGACGGCGCTGGGCCTGGACATTCCCGTCTACCCGGTCAAGGGCTACTCGCTGACGGTGCCGCTGGTCGACCCCGAACTGGCCCCGCATTCCACCGTCCTCGACGAGACGTACAAGATCGCCGTCACCCGCTTCGACGATCGCATCCGCGTCGGCGGCATGGCCGAGTTGGCCGGCTTCGATCTCCGACTCGACCCGCGCCGCCGTGCCACGCTGGAGATGGTGGTCGATGACCTCTTTCCCGGCGGCGACCTGACCCGCGCGACCTTCTGGACCGGCCTGCGCCCGATGACGCCCGACGGAACGCCGATCGTCGGCGCCACGCCACTGTCGAACCTGTTCCTCAATACCGGGCACGGCACCCTGGGCTGGACCATGGCGTGCGGCAGCGGCAAGCTTCTTGCGGACCAGATGACGGGCCACCATCCGGAAATCAGCACCGAAGGGCTGGCAATGAGCCGCTATGCCAAAGGCTCAGCCGGCACGGGCGCCCGGCATCGCCCCGCCATCGGCGCCAGCGCCTGAGCGGCGCCGACCGCCTGGCGGGCGCAGCTCGTCTCGCCGCGAGGTGGGTTGCGCGAACCGGCCCGCACCTACACACAGCCGCCATCCGCTACGCCACAATCCGCGCATGACACAAGCGAGCGGACTCTCCGGCGTGCAGACCAGGATGGGCGTGCAGACGCCCTTGGCCCTGTCGTGCCTGATCCTTGTCATGAATGGCGCAATGGCCCAGGCGCCCGCACCATCCCAAAGCACGCCCCAGCAAAGCTACGAACGGCAGTTGGCGTTCTGCAACAGTGGCCGGTTGCCGGAACCTCAACGCGACGCCTGCGTACGCGACGCCGGCCGACAGCTCGATCAGGCCCTGGGCAAGACACCCGGCAACGTGGTACGCACGACGCCGGACGGACGCGCCACGGTCGTGACGCCGTCCGGTCTGCCGGTTCCGGACAGCGGGTCGAGCGAAACGACGTCGAAGGATGGCCGGTCAACAATCGTCTTGCCCGCTGACCAACCATCCAGGTAGTCGGGGCGCAGCCTGTCGACGCTCATGACGAAGGTGCGCGAGCGTTCGACCCGTGGTCCACAGTGCCCCGTTCGGCATAGTGCTGGAGGGCCACAAGGTCTCGAACCAGGATGTGATTGTAGCGGCGCACGATCAGGTCCAGCCCCTCGAGAGCCCGCAGCTCTCTTCCTACCGTCTTGCGCGACAGTTGAAGCAGCGTGCCCAACTCATCCTGCGACATCCTGACCTTCACTGCATCCGTGTGTTCATCCCGATGGTCGCTGCACAACTGCGTGTACTGGAGCAGTGTCCGCGTCACTCGCTGGGCCACAGTGCCTGTCGCCTGGCCAACAACCGTTGCCAACAGCCCCTCTTCCTGGTCGAGCAGCGCCAAGGCGAGATCAGCCCAGAGATGGGGCGATTCATCGAGCTGGCGCTGCAGCGCGGCCGAGGGGATCTCCACGAGCGCCGTTTCGCGCTGCGCCGAGGCATCGAACGATCCGAACAGGTTCTTGTCGGGCATGAGGCTGCACACCATCATTCCTTCGCCCAGCATGGCTACCGCGCTGGGGACATCTTCTTTTCGCGAGGGCACTTGCAGCATCAACCAGCCCGACTGCACGACATAGCTGAGAGTGCCGCGTGCGACTTCGCGGCACAGGCGTTCGCCCCGCTCGAGCCAGACGACCCGACACTTGCTGCCGAGGCGCCCGAGCGTCGAGTCTGGCCAGTTCGCAAACGCGTTGTTGCGGCGCAATGCCGTCTCGACGCCAGCGACACCCTCAACCCGATCCGCCTGCCGGCCTGCATCGCGCACTCCATGAAGGTGCCGGCTCGGCGACAGGAGCGGCATGCCGGGACTTCTCACACTCACCCTCCCTGCCGGACCGTATCTGCGGCACGCGGGGCGGCGTCGTTCGGCAATGGCTTTCCCGCCACTGGAGCGAATCCCGAGCGCACGCCGAATCCGCCCGAGCGCGCCGGTACGGGGGGCGCAGAGACGACATCCGATCTTCCTGCGGCGCACCGCAGTGCAGCCGGGTCTTTCACAGACACACTGCTGTAGTCCACCTGGATGACACCAAGCTCCTGCAGGCGCCCCAGCGCCTCGTTGGCGGTCTGTCGGCACAGTTGCGCCAGTGCACCGAGGTCTTCCTGTGAAAGGCGCACGCGCAAGGCACCCGCACCCGTGCCCACGGTATCGCTGCCGTATTGGTCCTGGAAACGAAGCAGAAGGCTCGCCAGACGCTCGACAGCAGTGCCTCTCGTCTGCTCCACGATGGTCTCGATCAGTTCGCGCTGCTGCTTGAGCATGACCGCACCAAGATCGCGCCACAGGACCGGAAACTGGGCCAACACGCCGGACAAGGCTTCGCTTGCGACATGAATCAGGACGGTCGGCTCCTGCGCGACCTGCTCGTACCGAAGTTGGGTCGAGCGTGCGTCGTTGCAGCGTGATCGCCAGACCCGCCCCGGCCCCAGGATACCGACGGTGCACGCGCGCTTTCCGTTGATCACTCGCTGAAGACGCAGATAGCCCGAGACAATGACCAGCATCGACCCGTACCGCGGATCACGATCATTGCTTGGCACCACTTCTCCTTTTACGTAAGTGCGCAAGCAGGCACCGCGCTGTATGCGATCAAGGGCCGTTCCTGGCCAATGCGCGAAAGCGGCGTTGAGCTTCAGCGCGCGTTGCATCAGCAGTTCCAAATCTCCCTCCCATCGGCGCCTGTCAGCGCCTGTTTTCGTCGGTGCGGATATCCCGGGGACGCGGTGATTGCTGCGTCAGCTCAAGGACGCCTTCCAACGGCGCCAGGCAAGCTCGGTCAGGTTGCCCAGCGATGCCCGATGCAGGCTCAGAAGATGAAGCACGCCATTGCGATGCAATTCGCTGATCTCCATCTTCGACAAGGAAGCCAGGCGCTCCTCCGACACGCTCAGGAAGCCCGCTACCGTGTATTCGCTGTCGTCGGGAAGCCGCACATTGATCTGCCGGTCTTCGAGCAGGCCGAAATGCATCAGGCGCTCACCGAAGACGCGGGTGACCTCGGTCTGCGCCTCCAGTTGGCCGATCGCCCCGTGCATCTCGGACACGAGCGCACTTGGCGTACCGTCATCCTGGAACAACGGCACCCCTTTTCTTGTCGACCACCCCTGCCAATCCTCGTCGATGCAAAGGCCCCAATGAGCTTCGTCGACCCGCGCGACGGTGAATGGGTAGAGGCGCAGGAAAGCTGGCGTATAGCGTCCGAGCCACTGTGCCCTGCCTCCCTTGCCGAGCCTGATGAAGTGGTTCTCTCCCTCCTGCAGACCCATGACGGCCACAGGTGCGACCTGGGGCCGACCGAGCGCATCCTCGCCCGCGGTCATGAAGAGAATCGGGAACTCCTTGCACGCGGCATCGAACTCCTGGGCAGTGATGAAGACGACATTCACGCGCTCGGCACAGCCGATCGCGCGCGAGCCATCGGAAAACCGAAGATCCTTGTGCGCCACTGGATCCAGCGGCTTTGGCGAAATGTAGAGGTTTGGATTGAGCACAGCGTCCCCGCAGCCAGTCGGGCACGAACTACTTGCCGAAGAACGGCTTGAAGAACTCGTCGCCGAGTTCCTGCGGCCACCCCTGGGCGTCGGTGGGCCGCAAGTCATCCATTGCAGGCTGGAAGTCGTAGGTCTTCTCGCGCCGCTGCTTGTCCTGGATGACCGCCAACTGGTTGAGCACGGACTCCTTGACGCCGCCCATCAGTCCGAGCATCTGCTGACATGCCTGGTTCACCCCGTCGGTGATCTGGCTGGCGTTGTCCCCAGACCCGATGTCGCGCGTCTGCACCTTGTCCATGAATGGCTTGGACATGGTCGACGTTGCACTGGCGCCGATGTCGTGTGCGGCCTGGACGGCTTCGAAGATCTTTGAAGGATCGATCATGGTTTTCTCCCTTTTCCTACTAGTCAACAACCCCGCTAGCGCGGGCACGAGAAGCTGCGCAGCAAGCGCGACCACAGCGGCGCTGGCGTGCTGAGCGACTGCCAGTTCAGACGCACAGTGCCCAGCGGCGTCTGATGGACTGTTTCCCGGACATCCGCGCCCGACCCGACCGCGCGGCCCGAATCGAAGAAGCGAAACAGCGCCCAGGGTCCGTCGTACTGCTTGACGTCCACGCGCCCGTCGACCGTGCGCACGGTGCTCCTGACGTAGACCTTGCCGCCGGGCCCGCCCGCCGCCCCGGTCCAGTTGATCTGCTTTCTCGCCACGCTTCCGTGCGCGTAGCGGATCTCGGTGGGGCCGATCTCCAGCAAGAGCTCGCCGATCTGCGGATCCATGTCCACGACACGCAGCATGACGGCAATGCGCAGATTTCCCTGTTCATCCAGCATCGACGCGCCGATGCGTTGTGCAGACTCGAATGAAGCCAGCGCATCCGCAGGCACCAACCCCTTGTCGCCATCGGCCGGTCTGGCGCGCCAGGGCGAACTCGATGTGTCCACGTAGGGCGCCAGGTGCTCCTGGAAGTGGGTGGCCATCGTGCCTTGCGGCCCGAACAACCTCTCGAAATCCTGCACCGTCACTTCGGCCTGCGCCGAGCGAACGAAGGGGTAGCGCGCCTGCAATCCTTGCTGACAGAAGGAACGACTGGCGCTTGCTGCAGACTCGGCCAGGACGCTCCTCGCGCCATTGACGCCGGCTCGGCTCCCGCTGTTGACGAGGTCGAGCACGATCCCTCTAATCGGCTCGGGTTGCCTCCCCGCCTGGGCGCGCAACCTGGCGAACGCGTCGAACTTCGGAAGCACCTGTCCGCTCAGCATGGCGCCGTTGACAAGGTTCAGTTGCCGCGCAAGCGGCTCGAACAGGCGAACCAGCGGATTGCTGCCGGTCCCGGCGCTGGCCGATTTGACCAGCTCGGTGCCGAGTCGACGAATGGCTTCGAAGTGATCATCGACGACATGCTCTGGCAGGCGCCTGAATCGTGCCCGCTCGCCGGCCAGCTCGCCGACGATCGCCCGGCGCCCGCGCTCGAGATTGAGCTTCTGCCGATCAATCCAGCTGTCGACATTCCCTTCGTAGTTGCCGGTCAGGCTGGTCTCCTTGCCAGCAAAGCGCAGCAGCAATGCCAACGGTGACTGCGGATCGAGGAACGACGAAGCGATCTGGGCGGCGTCATCCATTCCCGAATAGTGTCGGACCGTCACGTCGTTCAGGAATGTCTGCCAGCGGCGGATGTACTCCTGCAGGAACTGGGCCCGCGCTGCGTCGGCCAACTTCTCAGCGGCCTTTTCGATCTCGAAGGTATTCCCGTCAAGCTTCTCGTCGCGCAGGACCCAGCTCTCCTCTTCGAGCGTATCCATCGCGGCATCGCGCAGGCGCGGCTTGAAGACATCCTGATAGCCTGCTCGCGTATACCAGCCGGGAATGGCGGCGTCGGTTGGCGAAAGATCGCCGCGCATGCGCAACATCGTGGACGCCATGAACCCGCCTGCACTTGCAAGCGAAACGTCCTCGACCTTGGCCGGCAGTCCGCCACTCTTGGCGCGGTCGATCACCCGCGAGACACTCGGAATCTGCGATGCCCTGGCCCGAGCTTCCTGCACGAGCGCGGAATCCTCAGGCGTCGCGGGCATGCCCGCAGTACTGAACAGCGCTCGCAGGTGCGCTTCGTATTCCGAGCGGTCGTCCCCCGATGAACCGGCCCGTTCCAGCTTGCGCCACTGTTGGTCCATCCATCGGATGAGTTCGTCTGCGTTTCGATGCTGCGGCCTCGACAGCATGAGATAGACCTTGAGTGTCTCGTAGATGTCGCCCGGCTCGCCCTGCAATTGGGCAATGAGCGTCTCGCCGACATAGTTGTAGAGGCCGGGCATCAGGGACTTGCGCAGATGCTTTCTGTAGGTGGCCTGCGCCGCGCCTGAAACCCGTGTGTGTTCCCAGTACGGCGCGACGACGGCCTGGCTGGTGCTGACCACGTTGTCATTGACGTAGCGCATCTGCGTCATCACGTCGACCAGTGCAGCCGCCGGCATCGCCTCGGCGGACTGCGCTTCTGCAAGACGCTTGCCTTCGTTGAAGCGTGCCCATACCTGCTCGAGATAGTTGCGCTCGATGAGGTAGCCCGCAAACAGCACGGCACCGATCACGCAGGCGGCGACAGCGGCGACGCCCCAGGCCATGAGGCCCCACATGCGATGGCGAACCTTGGCCGGTTGCGTCGGCGTCGCCAGGCCCCGCTCCTCGAGCATCTGCCGCAGACCAATGTTCCAACTCGGCGCCAGACGATGTACGCCGTATCCCTCCAGTTCGACGTCATCCGCCTCCAGCAAGCTCGCCGTGTCGTCTCCTGTGAGATCGATCGACGATCCGAGCCATACGCCGCGCACCCTGATCGCAAACCCTTCGGCCGCGCCTTCGAGCACACTACGGCCCAGGTAGTCGCCCAGGTGACGCCGTAGCCGCGAGAGTTGCTCGACGAATCTCAGACGCTCGGCGTTTCGTTCGGGATCCACGGTGTCCGGAGCCATGAAGAGCACGTGCTGCTGCACCCGCTCTTCCAGCGCCTTCATGCCGTCCTCGTAGAGCGCCGCGACGACATCCCCGGTCGGCGCCCCCCGGCTGGCCGGAAAACCGAATCCAAGGCCATTCTCCACAATGGCGTCGTCGAGGCCGCTCAGGAAGGAGGTGGCTCCGGGAATCTTGTCCAACCCCGACACCGCGACGTACAGCGGAAGCTGCAACCCCAGGAGGTCGGCCATTTCGCGCAGGCGCGCTCTGACGCCGTCGGCGACGCGCTTGCGGGTCTCTGTCGACGCCTTGAGCAGCCAGTCGCAATCCACGCACAGCAGGACGCCATCGAGATGCGGTGCGCGGCCGATCTTTCGCAACGCTGCAAGCAAGGAACGCCATTCGCCTTGTGATTCGGCAGCGCCCTCGTCCGCGCCCTCCAGCCAAAGACCGTTGATGTCGATCCAGATGGCATTCCCGGCGCGCCAGAAGTTGGCGTCCACGGTATGACCCTCTTCACTGCCATTCCTGCCGAGAAGATCGGCATGACCGTTCAGGCCCACGCCGGCTCTGCGCAGCAAGGTGGTCTTGCCACTGCCGCTGGCGCCGACGACAAGGAACCAAGGCTGGGCAGCGAGATGGGGTGCGCGCCAGCGCGCGATCCAGCGTGAACGCCAGCCCGGGTTGGCCTTCATCCAACGCTGGCGCAGTTGCGCGTCCAGATCGGCAAGCCGCTTGGCAAGGCCGCCCGGCGCTGCGGCGGCGGGCTTCGGCTGGCGGCGCACCCGTCGCGGCCCCATTGCGAGCTTCGCCCAGACGATGACAAGGATCGGCCAGAAGGCCCAAAGCAGCAGGATCGCAACCAGGATCTGACGCAGCAGCAACGGACCCAGCGGGTGATAGACGCCGATCGCGATCAGCGGGCCGATCCACCAGATGGCGCATGCAATGAGCGCCCCCAACACGATTCGCAAGCTCAGTCGGATCATCGCGCCACCGTCCTTGGCGTCTGCGGCTCGATGTCGCGGACACGCCAGAGCACTTCGACGCGCCTGTTTCGTTCGTACGCGGCAGCCGTTCTGGCGGGATCGACCGGCTCCGTGGCGCCCCGTCCCGAGTACCCGATGTCGCGCGACAATGCATTGGCAGGCGCGCGCGACCCGCCAGCCACCGCCGTATGCTTGAGTTCTTCCGCCACGACGCGCGCACGCTCCTGTGACAACGCCATGTTGTCAGGGAACTCTCGACTACCGCGCATGGGCCTGCTGTCCGAGTGTCCGATCACCTCGATGTCACCTGGCCATGGCGCGAAGGCCAACCCGAGACGATCGATCTGCGGCTTGAACTCGGGCCGGAAATTCGCCTTGCCAACAGCGAACGCGCCGTCCGATTTGAAGGCCAGCCGCCATCCCTGCGGGTCCTTTTGCGCTGCGACCCACCCCTCCGACAACAGCCCCGGAAGAGGCGGCGGAAGTGTCTCGGCGAGGTTGATGGTCTTCACAGGCGGATCCCATGCCGCAAGTGCCTCCCGGATCGGCCGCCCCCGCGAATCGAGGTCCAGCACCAGCCAGGCGTACATTGCCGCCAGCACGAGGCCCGACACCGCAAGGAACAGCGCAGGGCCGAACCTGCGCCGACGCTGTACGGGCGCGACTTCGAGGACGGGTGCCGAGAGCCAACCGAGCTTCTGCTCGCGCCAGATCATCCCGTGGAGTTCCGAGCGCAGGTCGCCCAACAGGACTTCACCACGCTCGATGATGCGATAGCGTCCTCGCCACCCGAAGGAAAGGATCAACTCGTAGAACTCAAGGATGGCCAGTTGCGGCGGGGAAGCCCGCATCCAGCGCTCAAGGTCCACGAAGGCGTCTTCGCCTCCCCACGCATCGCCATGAAATTCGACGAGAAGGCTCGGCTCGCCGCCGTAGGGGGCAACCGATGCCTCTCTCGCGGCGTCGTTCACGACCTCGTCGACGTAGGCGCAAAGGAGGTAGGACGCGTCCGCGGTCGGCTCCGACCCCACATCGGACCTGGCCAGCCGATCCCTGAACAACTTGATCTCCAGGGAGAGCTGGGCGCGAGCGGCTGGCTCGTGCAACTGTTTCAAGGAACGCAACTGTTCGAGGCGTAGAAGCACGGGCATTGCCACGTCTATGAACGGGTTGGCCCAGCGGGATTCGCTGCGGCCGGGGCGCAGAATCGCTGGACGTGCCGGCGTCAATCCACGCCCTATGGCAGGACGGCGCGGTCCGTCGTCCTGCCATAGGGCGCCGGCGCCCGCATCGCCGCCTCCTTGTTTGTCGATTGCGTCTTCGACCAGGCTGGTCTGCTGTTGCTGCCCCTCGAGTTGCCCGCCACCGCTCATGGCTCTCGCCGAGCCGAGGACCGAGTCGAGTTGGGTCACGGCGCCGCTCGTGCCGGGCAGTCGGTTCAGCGCCGCTTGCGGCGAACTGACATTCGCGCCGGTTGCGCGCCGGAGGACCTCCGACATGTTGTTGAAGAAGCTCATGCCACTTTGCCCTCTCGGAGGCCCCAGGCCTCGAAGCGCAAGTTCGAGAAATCCCCCACGACACGCAGCGCCATGGCTGCGCTGTTGACCGTCTGCTGCCAATACGGATCCGCCGCCTCCACCTCGAAATAGACACTTTGCGCGAAGTACGGCACGTGGCGGGGAACGACGGACACCGGCCGCAACCGGGCGCCCGGCAGTTGAAGGTCGACGAGGTACTGGATCTTCTCGACAGGACCCAACTTCAACTGCTGCGGCAACTTGAGTCGCAAGGCGTCCGCAGGAACGTCTGCGGAGAACGCAAACACGAGCTTCTGCAACTTCCACTGGGGGTCGAGCACGCACCGGTAGAAGCCGTCACCCTGGTTTTCAAATGGCAGGATGACGAGAGGCGTCTCGATGACCAACGCCAGCGCGCGACGCAGGGCCCGCGCAAGACCTTCGAAGCTTCCCTGAAGATCATCGTGGTTGTACTTCCAATCCGATTCCTCCAGTTCGCGTTCGACACTTGGAACGACCGACAGCCGGCCGAGCAGCCCGGTCATCTCCGAGAACAGGAGCGCTGGCGGCAGTGGAGAAAAGGCCTCCAGATGACCCAGCCTCAGCCGATATTCCGACAGTGCCTGCACCATCAGAAGTTCGATGAGCTCCGCAACGCCGGAACCCGCCGACAGGAATCGAGGGCCTGAGCGGGTACCCAGACGCAAGCGAAGGATGCTCTGCAGCTCGTTGCACAACGCAAGCAGCGACGGATGCGCCCTGGCATCGACCAGCGGAGGTATGAAACGCGCATCCAGTTGGATCTCACGAGACCCGTTACGCCCAAGGACGCGGGCCAGAGGTAAAAATGTCTCGTCCGAGCGCAACTGCGATTCCGTGCACAAGCGCATGCGCAGCACGCAGGTGCTCATCCCCACGCGCCGCGGCGCCCCTGAGTCGGTCAGTCCGAGATTGGCATCGGCGACTTCGATCTCCTGCGTCCGATAGCGCGCAGGTCGCTCGACATTGCCGAACGCCACCTCGCCACCGCCCAGATGAGCGCGGGCCACAGCCAGACAGAACACTTCGCCTGGCTGAGCGGCGTCGATCTCGAGATAGTCCGGGAACGCATCGGTGTCCGGAATGGAAAAGGCAGTCCCGTCCGGAAAGATGCCCTTGGCGACGCGTATCCCCAAGCGCCCAAGTCCAATGGATTCTTCGTCGATCTCGAACCTGGTGAAGCCCCAACGATGGTTGTCCAGCAACGCCGATCGCATCGTGAACTGGTGCTCGATCGAGCGCTCCATCTGCTGGAAGTGCTGGACTTCGATCAACATACCTTCGACCCAAGCCACGCGATTGCAGCTGATCTGACTCACTGATTGCCCCCAATCATTGCCCCGACCCCGAAGAACTGCGCGCGGGTAGCCAGGTTGTCGCGCGCGGCGCAGGCACCGACGCGCTCGCGGCGCCAGGCACCGGAACAGAACGCTGGACCTCGGCGGCGCCTCCGACATCGCGACGCGTGTGCGTTGGCACGTCTGCAGGAGCCCTGCTTCGGTCCTGGCGACGGCGTACGGGCCGGTTGCCGTAGCCGTCCATTGCACTTGTCCCGTCGAGAAGGACCAGATGCGAGCTGTACTCCGAAGCGTTGACCCGCAGCCGCAACGGCGCCTGAGTCCGGCTTGCATTGGCAAAGTCAGGATCCACGACGAGCCAGCCCTCTTCGTTGGATGGCATCTTCATCTCGACCGGCTGAGCGCGATTGGCGGCAACGACACGTCTTTCGCTCACGATGACATCGTCTCCGTTCGCGCCCTTGGTGCATTTGTCCTCGTCGGACCAGACGTCCTCGGGCACCCAATCGGACCGCGTGACGAGGTACACGCACAACTGCACCGGACGCGCACGTCCATCGGCTCCCGGATTGAGATGCTCGCCACCAAGCAACGTGACGTGAACCACGCGATCGCGTCGGATGGCCCGCATGCCTTCAGCAGGGATGTCAATAGGATTGCGCAAGAGGCTGCAACCTTGGACGAGGATGACACCGCACAGCCAGACCACGCCACGTGCCCGCAAACAATGAAGCATGCTCTTATCCGATGACCATGATCTTGGTCTGACTCGGTTGAATGCGGGTTCCGCTTGTATTCTGTGAATTCGGAAGATTGACGCTTGTCATCCGAGTGATCGGAGCGCCGTTGATCAGAAAGAAGTCAGCGCCGGTGACATGCCTTGAACTTGAAGCAACGGTTCCCGAGGCCACGCCACCCATGGAGCCCGGCTCGTCACCGTGCGTAACCGGAATGACTGTGTTCATGTTGTGAACAGGACCGCCAACGTAGACGATCGTCGGGATGTTTGGTATCGCCTCCGGCCCGTTGGCAGTGTTCACATAGGAAATGGGAATGCCCAATGGCGGCGTAGCGCATACATCGGAAGGCGCAAGGTCCTGCCCTCCTGCCTGACAATTGGCGTACATCTTGATCTCCTCCCTCACGCTTCAGCCCATGTGGATCTGGGCGCCATCAATCTTCAGCAAGCTCTCGGCCGTCACGGTGGCCAGCTTTGAGCGGAGACTCAGATGGCGGTCCGCATCAATCATCATCGAGCCGGACTGAACGATCTGAGCGCCTGAGCACATCGTAGTCTTGCGAGCTACCGATTCGTCGATGGAGACTGCTTTTTGCGAGATTCTGTCGGCTTTTACCGCCAGCGTCGTCTCACTGCTGATCGTGACCTCGCGCCCCTTGACGCGTAGCGCTTTTTGACCTGCGTCGATCGTCAGTTCCTCGGGAGATGCACTCATCAGCACGGACACAATCCAGGCGCGAGCACCATGGTCGGGAACGAGCAGCTGCACGGTGTCCCCCGCCATGGGTTGCAAAAGGCAACTTTCCGATCGAACCACATGCATGATGCGGCCAGCGCACGCGATGCGCCATTGCCCATCGACGCCCGCCTCGCCCAAGCAGACAGTGAAGACACCGGCGGCAGTGGCTCTTGGCTCGCGCTCTCCGATCGGCGACATTCGCATCAGACGCGGTAGAACACCCAGGTCACGTTCACCGGAGGTCTCGCCGCCGAGAGCCATTGCTGCGCCCTGCACTGGCATGTGTTGATTCATTTGGTCATTCCTTTGGGTTCGGACCGGGCTTGTGCGTTTCCCACCAGGCGTCATCGCGCAGGTCGGGCTCTTCTTCGAAGCGCGCGCCCGGCAGCTTCGCGCCGCGCCAGGTCGACCGCAGTTGTCCAATCAGGACCGCACCGCTGGCGTCGACGCCGTCGAGCCTGGTGCCGTTGAATCTGGCGCCGCGAGCGTCCAGTCCACGAGCCTGCAGGCCTCGCAGATCCACGCCATCCAATGTGGCATCGCGCAACGACAAGCCGGGCATGGACTGGGCGTTCAGACGACAATCGGCCAGTCGTGCACCGTCGAAGATCAGCCGGTCGCACGGGCTTTCTATCCATTGCACACCGTGCAACACAGCCTCGTTGAAGGCCGCAAGCTCGAGATTCGAGCGCAGGAAATGCCCGTCTCTCCACTCGCTGCGAGTCCAGCCGCATTGCCTCAGTCTCACCCCTTCATAGCGTGCAAGTCGAAGCTCGCAACCGATCCATTGATTGGAGCTTCCGGCGCAGTCCACAAGGATCATGGAGTGCAGCTTGCTGCCGCTCGCCACCAGGCGCATCAAGGCCAGCGAATACATTCGAAGGTCAGTCACTTCACATTCGGCAATTGCAAGGTCGATCACGCGTGCTTCGCTGAACTCGACGTCGCCAAGCTTGCAGTCGACAAGAGCCCAATGCTCGACGGTCGACTCCGCCAGCAACAACTGCTCCCATTCGGCCTGCGAACTGGTGCAGTTCACCAGGGCGCTTTTTCTGAGGCCGATGCCCTTTGCCGTGCCTCCCGTGAAGTTGCAGCGGTCGAGCGAGCAAGCTTCGAAGCGGACCCGCTCGAACACACAATCGTCCCAGCACACGTCTTCGAAGGACGTCGAATGCCACTGCACGTTCACCAAGCGGCAGCGAACGAATCGAACGCGACGCAATGTGCCATGCCAGACGATGTCGCGAAACGTGCAGTCGACCAGATCGACGAGATCCAGCGACTCGCGCAAGGTGCTGTCCTCGAAGGAAGCCGTCTCGACCTTCTGGGGCGTGGGCGGCATGTTGTGCGCGGCAAGGTCTGCCTCGGCAGGATGGAGATCGTCCGCGTTCAAGCACCCCTCCTTGGTACCAGCTGCGCACGTGCGCTCAGGTTGCCCCGTCGCGTCAATGCTTCTGGCTCCCTTACCCATCCGGCTTGCAGGCGGATGAGGTTCGAGTCCTTGATGCGGGCTCCGCGCAGATCCGCTCCATACATGTTTGCGTCCTTGAGCGAGGTCGCTTCGAGACGCATGTCGAGCAGATACGCATGCATGAGGTTTGCACCACTCAGGTCCGAATGCTCCCATCGACTTTCGGGTGCTTGCAGCCCCTTGGCGTACAGCGGCTTGAAGACGCACCGGCGGACCTGAATGTGGGCCGCGTCCACCTCGACCCAGCTGGAAGTTCCGAAGGTGCAATCCTCGAGCTTTGCGTTTGACAGGCTGGTGCCTCCAGCACAGTTCATCGAGCTCCCCGAGCATCTCAACCAGGTGCTCTTTGCGAGCTTGCAGTCGACGATGCTCAAGCGCTCGAGGTGACATGCAGTGACCGCGAGATCGTCGAACCTGCACTGCGACATGCTGCAGCTCGTGGCCCGGATATCCGACCAGCGCGCCTGACGGACGTTGCAATCCTGCCATGTCACCCCGTCCCATCGGGAGTTGCTGATGGCAAAGCCGGCGCCGCGAAGCGCCTGATGGGTGAGTTGGACGCAAGTGTTGTCGGCGAACCTTGCGTGATCGACGTTGCATTCGCCGAGACTGCAACTGTCCAGCTCGCACCCATCGATCGAGACGAAGGACAACGAGCATTCGGCGAATCGGCATCGGACGAAGCGGCATCGCGCAAAGGTTGCGTTGTCCATGCGACACCTTGTGAAGTCGACGGCATGGAATTCGCAGCCGGACCACTGGGAGTGGTTCAGGTCCGCCTCGGTCAAGCGCACGCTGTCGAGCCGTTTGTCGGCCACCTGCACGCCGCGGAGTTCTGCGCGAATGATGTCGGCGTTGGTCAGCGGCTCCTTGTCGCCAAGTTGTTCTCGCCATGACCGCGCCGGAGGCTGCTGCGCAGTCAGCAGTGCTTCACCCTCCTTCCATGGTTCGTCCTTCGCCTGCTTCCGGAGGGCGGCGAGGGTCTTGCTGGCATTGAGCATGTCGTCGATCTGAGACTCGAAGTCGTCCATCCGGTCAAGACAGCTCTGGTGGCTGTACGCGGCCGGCATGGCATCCGGATGGTCGCGCGGCGAAAGAATCAGCTCCCACGCCCAACCGTGCGCGCGATCCGGCAGGAGATCGCTGTCTCGCATGGCATATGCACTTGACGTTCGGCCGGATGTCCGGCGGTTCAGGACCATTTCCAGCTGTTCGACCGACATCTGGGCGCTCGTGTCGCGGACGGCGGCGACCGCCATGTCGATCTCTTCCGAGAGCAGGCAATCAATGGGCGTGGTGCCGCTCCACCACATGACACCCAGGTCGGCATCCGGAAGAAACCAAACCGTCTGCAGCTTCAGCGATACGGACTCCATGGGAGAGTTTCTGCCGCGGCGGACCATCAACTGCGCGGCAAGGTCCGGAAGGCGGCCCTGGAACCCACGGCCGTCCCGGCCAACGCCCGTGAGTGCGAATTCGGCGCCGCCAGTCCAATGGTCGACCGGGAGGCGCTGGTCCTCGGGCGCGAGTTGGAAGTACCGCAAGTCCATGTCGGCAGGCCAGCCCATGTGAGTCCCGTCCCTTCCAAACGGATCGAGTGTGCCTGAGCGCATGGGCAGCCAGCGGGAGCGCGAAGCCCAGCGTGGATCCATCGGCCCCATGCCTGCCAGTGGATGGGCAACCGCGCCCAATGGCCTGAGCATTCGCAGCGCGGCGTCCGCGCGGATACCTGACGGGTTGTGTTCTGCCGTCAGGTCCCTCATCGCATAGGCATGGTCCAGTGGTAGACGCGCGCGCACAAGCGTGGTGGCGGCTCCGTCCGGCCATGATCGAGCCTCGGCACTACAAACGACAGCCTTGCGAACACCTTGCAGGATGACGTGAACCTCCCAGTCGATCTTGCGGCCAATCTCGATGGCCTCGGCGACGCACGCGCCATGGCCACCGAGCAACCACTCCGCATGCATCTTGGGCATGGACGCCTCCATGAGCGGTACGGTCAGCGGAGCTGCCGCGAATGCACTCCACACTTGTGACTCATGGGCGAGGATGCGCGGATCACTCAGCCGGAAGCCGCATCCAACCGACAATCCCATGAAAGCTTGAGAGCCGATCTGTGTCGGCGCGGGTAAGACTGTCAGTGCCTGTGGCTTGTGTACGTGCATCGGGTCTTGGCGCTAGCTCTTGGATTTGCTGGACTTGTAGGTGAATTGCGTGCCCGTGCAGCTGACTTGCATTCCAGTCGAGCTGCGGGTGGATTGAATGTTGGCCCGTGCGACGCCCCTGCAACTGGTCGACTGCCCGGCGGTCGACGTCGACGAGCCGGTCGTGCTGGTCGAGGAGCCCGTACTGCTCTTGCTGGTGCCCGTCGTCGATGAGCTCGTGCCGGTAGACGAGGTTGACGAGCCCGTCTGGCTGATGGCTGTGCCCGTCACGCTGTTCGCGCTGCCAGTGGTGCCGTTGAAGACCCCGGTTCGACTGATGGACACGCCAGTGCAAGCCACCAACGAGCCGGTCGCGCCCGTGTCGACTCCAATGGCGACAAACTCGATACCCAAGAGGGACTTCGACATACCCGTCATCGATTTGGATACTCCAGTCATCGAACAGGACACGCCTGTCATCGATGTGCTGACGCCTGTTACCGATGTCGCCGCGCCCGTGAGGGAGGTGGAGATGCCGGTCATTCCGACGGAAGTACCAGTGAAGCTGGTGCTGACCCCGGTGAAACCCGTCGACACTCCCGTGAACGACGTCGACACGCCAACGAAACTCGTGCTCATCCCGGTGAAGCTGACGCTTTTTCCCGTGAATGACGTGGCACAACCCGTGAATGAGGTGGCGGTTCCTGTGCAGCCCACGGCCAGACCGGTCATCGAGATGCGCGTGCCAGTCATCGAGACAACCATTCCCGTCGCGGATCGGCTGATGTAGGTAACCGAACGACTGGTTCCGGTCGCCGAGTTGCTCTCGCCCGTGACCGAGTTGCTTACCTCGTTTGTCGAGTTGCTGGTCTCCTTGACGGATGCGCTCGAATCTTCCAGTACCGAGTCGCGCAATCCGTCGAGGAAGCCGCCAATGGACATCGTCAAGATGCCCGCGACACTGATGTTGTGGTCGTTGCCGACAGTCACTGAACTGGTGCGCTCTGCACTCTGCTGCAAGTCCCGCTCGGCATGGAGCATCAGCCGCTCTGCGCCGCGTTGGTCGTCGATGGTGATCAGGCTGGCGTTCTGGACTTCCCCCTGCTTGAGCGAGCGCGAGACCATGCCCGAATATCGGATGTCCTTGGGCAGGTCATACGGCACCGGGTTCTCCCCGTTGTAGACCGTCCCGACCGCCAGG